>CBFHMJ010000054.1:0-215607 GCA_965656875.1 Alteromonadaceae bacterium | reverse complement strand
CAATCCTCAATATCAATATATTGTTTACAAATCGTTCTCAACCTGTTCAAAAATCAATCTAAACAAATAGAGGGATGAGAATCTAACGGAATTTTTGAACGATGTAAATACTGTATAAGGCATGACTAATTCATGCTGACCAGCAAGGTATTGATACTGCATAACAAAAACTCATGTGATAACAAAAATTAATGTGAATTTCTGAAACTTGCTACGTTAATACTCAGTTTAAGCAGCCTGTTCGCTTGCAATGTCGAACAAGAGAGTAAAGCGATAGTTTTTAAATATGGTGGAACTTTACTTTTAAATATATTCTTAAAATCAATAATTTACATTGTTTCGAGCTATTATTAGAACAAGATACTGTACTATTCAAACCCAGCCTGACACTTGTCTGATTTTACTTTCTAACTTAACTGACGACATATCCTCATTAGCTAAGTGGAGCTTTTTCAGGTTGTTATATTTTACATAATAGGAAGCATCATTCGTCATAACGACTTAACGAAGTTATCTATCATTAAAACAAACCACTAATCAAACACATGAATAGCCCAGTCAGCAACAAACGGGTTTGTTTCTCGCTCAACGCCAAAGGTTGAGCCTTCACCGTGACCGCAAATAAAACTGACATCATCCCCTAGCGGCCACAGCTTTTCCGTGATCGATTTCTTAAGTTCGCGAAAATCGCCTTTTGGAAAATCAGTTCGTCCTATTGAGCCTTTAAAAATCACATCGCCTACAATCGCGAGTTTATCCCGTTCATGATAGAAAACGATATGACCCGGGGTATGACCCGGACAATGCAGTACTTTCAGTGTTTGTGCGCCGACAGTAACCTCATCACCATCTTCCAGCCATTGTTCAGGCTGAAACAGCAGCGCACCTTTAAAATCAAACATTTTTGCCTGGCGACGTAATCGATCAACCCAAAAAGAATCTTCCTTTTGTGGGCCAATGATTTTTACACCGTATTCCGTTGCCAGTGCTCGGGCACCACCGACATGATCAATATGAGCATGGGTCAGCAGAATCTTTTCAATATCACAGCCAGCATCTTCTATTGCCTGACGAATATCAGGTAAATCGCCACCAGGATCAACAATGGCAGCTTTATTCGTTTGTTCACAGATCAATACTGTGCAGTTTTGTTCAAAGCGAGTCACCGGGATGGTAATAATCTTCATAGTGGTTCTATTTTGTTTACAGATACCTAAGACTACCAACAGCTCATCAATCTGCTTAGTTCAAAGCGCTATATATTGTCGTGAATCAAATTTGCAGTGTGTAATCTGTGGGGATTTTTGCCGTCTTGTCTGAATAAACTACACTTCTGATTGAACTACACTATAGTTTCGTGAGAGTTTTCGGGGCAAAAACGATGAAGAGCAATACTGTGTTGTGGGTAACATTCGCAATCATTGGATTGTGTCTTATCAGCTGGCCCGTGTTGACCACCTGGAACACCAGCTTTTATGTCATCTGGCTTTTTCCACTAGTCACCTGGCTACTTGTTGTTTGGGCAGCAACAGTAGCTTTGAATGCCTGTGAGACAACAACGTCTTCGTCAGAGCAACCGGAATAAAGGGTTATTATGTTTGCCCTGTTATTCACCATTCCATTTTTAATCTGCTTTTTCTGGGCTGCCTGTTGGGGTGAAGCAAAAGGCGCAACAAGCATCAGGCAATCGCCCACGATTTATATGTTCAGTATCGCGATTTACTGCACAGCCTGGAGCTTCTATGGCAATATCGGCCTCGCCAGCAAGCAGGGAATCCAACCTTTTGCACTTTATATAGGCGCGACATTCGGATTGCTATTATTACGTCCTTTGATTAAACGCCTGATAACACTGAAAGAAAAAAACCATTCCACCAGCTTAGCAGATGTCTTATCAGCGCGATTCCATCGGTCATCATCCCTCGCCGCACTTATCACCATCATCAGTCTCGCCGGGATAATTCCTTACCTGACAATTCAGGTTATATCGATCACGCAAAGCTCATTGTTTTTATCTGACGCGCTAAAGCTACCTGAGACAGCCATAGATGAGTCCCTTGCACTGGTCCTTATTCTGTTGATTGCAACCATCGCTATTCTGTTTGGGATACGGAAAGTTGATCCAACCGAACAACACACCGGCATGATAGCGGCGATTGCTGTAGCCAGTGTCGTAAAACTATTTATATTAGTATTTGCCGGTTTTGTATTGTTTCAAACCTTTCTGCCGGATATGAGTAACATCCTGAATACACTCGACACTAACTACTCGAAAAGCGACACCACATTATCAACCCAACTTATTCCACCAGCCAGTGACTGGTTTGCCATGTTTACTCTGGGATTTTTTGGGATTTTACTCTTGCCACGCCAATTCCATGTGATTGTCGTTGAATGTAGCAATAAGCAATTTATCGACAAGGCTGCCTGGCAATTGCCCATCTACTTCATTGCGATCAACTTGTTCGTTTTGCCCGTCATGCTGGCTGGTCAGTATTTCTTGCCGGATTTAGCCCAACGAGATTTAACCTTGTTAGCACTACCGGCCCATTTCGATATGCCACTGTTAATGGTGCTGGTTTACATTGGTGGGTTTGCAGCAGCATCTTGCATGATGATCATTAGCACCATGACGTTAGCAACAATGATGTCGAATCATTTGCTTACGCCCATTATCCAACGACTTCCGGCGTTACGCGCCTTAAAACCCTATACCTTGCAACTTAAATGGCTTTCAGTATTTTTTGTTTTGATCAGTGCCTGGTCTTATTATCAGGTCATCGAAAACAACTATCTACTGATAGAAATCGGCACTATTTCTTTCATCGCCGTTCTACAGTTTGCTCCGGCGTTGGTCGCGGGTATTTACTGGCACCAGGCAACAAAACAGGCCGCTTTCTGGAGCATCACGCTTGGGTCGCTGGTTTGGGCTTATACCTCAGTTTTACCCACTTTCATTGAAAGCAATCTGATTAATTCTCAGTTACTGTCCGACGGTCCGTTCGGTATCTCCGCACTCAACCCCAAAGAGTTTTTCGGTCTTGCCTTAAATCCGCTGCCTCACAGTTTACTCTGGAGCCTGACGGTTAATATTGTAGTTCTGGTGTTGGTTTCTTCGTTGTCCGGGCAACGTTCACACCACCATGCAAACCAATTTGAACCGATGGATGCCGATGATGAACAAAGTGATGGCATCATGGAACTTGCTGCCGCGAATGATCAAATTAACTGCATTCCAACCAGTGAAAAATCGACACTGGCAATAACCACCCTGTCTGAATATATGCCAAATGCCAGAGCGCATGAGTTGGTTGATGAATGTCTGAGCCAATTAAAACTCAAACCATGTATGAAAATGCCAATCACACAACTGGCATTATTCGAATCTTATCTGATCAACAAACTAGCTGGCGTTATCGGTATCGCCGCTGCGTCCAAAGCGTTAAAAGCAAGCGGACTAATGAGAGCTGAAGACAGAGAAGCATTGTCTCAGTACTACAGCAATGTGTTGGCACGGCTTCATATGCCTCCGGTAGAACTGTTGAAGAAAGTGTCTTTCCATCAAGAGCGTCAACGGTTGCTGGAAGATCACTCCAGCCAACAACAAACCATCATTACTCGTCTGGAGCAGGAAATTACACAACGACGAGCCGCTGAACAATCACTGCAAATATTGAATGACAAGCTTGAATTACGAGTTGAAGACAGAACACAACAATTGAAGACCGCAAACACGGCTCTGACCCGAGCAATTACAGAGTTACAACAGACACAGGAACATTTGATCGAAGTGGAAAAAATGGCATCGTTGGGTGCATTAGTTGCCGGTATGGCGCACGAAATAAACACACCGGCCGGTAACATTCTGACTTCCTCCTCAGGTTGTCTGGATGAACTGACCTTGTTATCGAAGGAATTAGATGAAAACACATTGTCGAAACAAAAACTAACCGCTCATATCAATTGTGTGATCCATTACAACACGCTGGTGGTTAACAACGTTCAGCGAGTGATTTCCTTGATCGATAATTTCAAACTATTAAGCACCAGCTCCGGCAGCCAGGACAAAGTTAACATGGGGGTCAGACAGGCAATTTCTCAGGCCATTGCTGATTATCAGGAAGAACTGGATGAAAAACAGATTAAACTCACTCTGACTTGTTCACCAGAACTGCGGGTAAAAACGTATCAGGATTCTTTTATTCTGGTGATCGATGGCTTGATCAGTAATTCTCTGCAACATGGATTTAAAGATGCAGAATCAGGTTACATCGTGATTGATTGTAAGCTGGATGGAGATAAATTGAACATTGATTATCGGGATACCGGGCGAGGCATGGACCCATCGGAACTGGCACAACTTTTCGAGCCTTTTTATACCACAGAACGATATAGTGGCCGCTTTGGATTAGGCGGCCATATTATGTATAACCTGGTCACGCAACGATTAAACGGGCATGTTCATGTTGAATCGTCTCCCGGACGCGGCGTGCATTATCAAATCAGTATTCCGTTTTAACGAATTATAACGTGATCAATCACCGACTATTTATGCGACAAAACTGTGGGACTGATCCGTCAGTTGACTGATATGCCCTTTTGTCAGCACATCGATGCACGCGCCGAGGGTATGATAATCCGTTTTCCCCACCGGACTTTTCCGGTTGTCATATTTTTCGTTACTGTGATTCAAAATACGAAACCAGGCACCATACTGGTGATCAATCAAATGCTCCCAGCAATATTCCCAAATTTGAGTGTACCAATGTTGGTATTTTGGATGACCAGTTTCCCGCATCAACAATGATGCAGCAGCCATCGTTTCAGCTTGCACCCAGAAATACTTATCTCCATCACAAATATCACCATTAGGTGAAAATCCGTAACAAATACCGCCATTGGCTCTGTCCCAGGCCAACGCCATCGCTCGGTCAAACAGGGCCTGCGCTCGCTGAACCAACCAGGGCTGAGGTCTGATTTGATTCAACATTAACAGCAACTTACTCCATTCCGTATGATGTCCCGGCTGATAACCCCAGGGACGAAACAGATTCTTCGGATCGGTTTTGTTGTAATCCCAGTCTACCTGCCAGTTCTCGTTGTAATGCTCCCAAATCAAGCCATCGGTTTTACTGGTCTGAGTATTTACAATGTTATGAGCGATGGTAAATGCCCGAGTCAAAAACTTCTCTTCACCTGTTGCGTTATACGCGGCAATTAACGCTTCACAACTGTGCATATTAGCATTTTGACCACGATAGGTACTGCACACACTGAAATCACTGTTATATTCGTCCTTATACAGGCCGTGTTTTTCATCCCAGAAATAACGGTTCATGGTTTGCCATGTTTCCTCGATAAACTCTTCAGCACCTGCAATTCCAGCTCTGTGTGCATAACTGTAAGCCAGTAAAACGAATGCCAGACCATAACAATGATTCGTCCCGTCTTTAACAATAGAGTGACCATGGCGCGTGTCCAGTAGCCAGGCATAGCCACCAGTTTCAGGATTCAGATGATGTCGCCGCAAGAAAGACACCCCATTCATCACCCGACTCAGGTCTTTTTTACGTCGAAATTGTAACCAGGCATTTGCGTAATTAAACACGAATCGGCAGGAACTGACTAAGTGGCGGGTTTGATAATCGTAAACAGTGCCATCATCGTTGAAATTCTGATAAAAGCCTCCGTTTGGATCATCAATATTAGGGTCGTAAAACGACAAAATGCTGTCGATGTGCTGACGTAAGAATTGTTTACTGTCAAAGTCGGGATACATAACAATGCCTCTTTTATTGGTTCAGGCAAATCAGTGCGATGTTACCGTGGTCGGGCACTGATTTACCTTTTCTGTTCTTTGAAGCACCCTGCTCTGGCTATAACAACCAGTGCATCGCAATGGCCGCAGTCCAGGAAAACTTATCGCCGCCACACCCTTCACCGGTGTCACAGTTAAAGTATTCGTAAAATCCAGTTTTAGTGATTAATGTTGTTGACGTTGCTTTAACCTCATCAGCGAGGTCTTGCCAGCCATATTCTTTGATACCTAACCAAACAAGCCAGTTGATGTGAAGCCAGACGGGTCCACGCCAATACCGTTGAGGTTCAAACGACTGACTTCCGGGCCAGGTTGAAGCGATACCATATTTACTTTTTGCTAACCAATCTTGCAACAAACTTTTTGTCATTTCAGCTTGTTTTTGATCCATCAACCCGGCATAAAGTGCCATCAGTGTACCTGTGGTCCTTTCTTCACACCATCGATTGTGAACCACGTCGCGACTAAGGAAACTTTTTTGAGACGGATGCCACAATGATGCGATGGCTGCCTGAGTTTTAACCACTTTTTCTGCCAGTCCGTTCAACCCCGCATGCTCAAAACCACTTTCTTTACAGACAGCCAGTAAGTCTTTGGTCGCTTTGTGTAATATCGCGATCAGACAAATATCCTGAACTTTGTAAGGTGAATCCTGATAAATCTTGTGACTATCAAAGTTATTATGCTTAAAGAAATCAACCAGATATAAGTATCGATCATATTCTTTCTGATGAGGCCGTTGTTCAGCATCAACATGAGTCAAATCCGCACGTTCATACTGCCAGGAAACCGGTGGAACTTCAGCCAGTGCGAAATCCCAGGCCGGGCTGTTATCCATTCCGGATTCCCAGGGGTGATAACTCACCACCAGCCCGGTATTTTCAGGATCACGTTCCCGATACCACCATTCGTGCCAGGCAATAATACCTGGTAAGAGTTCTTTTAGTTGTTGAGACGCTAAAAGCTTGTCATTGGCATTGTCATAAAGTTGTTTCACTACACTGGCCAACACGGCAGGTTGAGTTATGGATGTTGTTCTGGGTGAGCCGTCAGTACCCCAGACATCAGCGCCTGGATAATACGTATCAACCTCTTTGTGGAAAACAATATGTGGGATCATTCCGTTATCCCATTGACCTTTAAGTAAATATTGGACTTCTTCCCAGGCACGCGCCTCGTCAAAGGTAGCCCAGCCCAGTGCAGTGATCGCTGCATCCCAGTTCCACTGGAACGGATACAAACCATGCGTTGGCACCGTGTAGCCACCCATATCGTTCTCTACTAAAATTTTTCTCGCATTTTCAATGCGTTGCTGATTATCTATCATGGTAGTTCCTTTAAGCAGACTGATGACCGCCAGACCACTCGCGCCAATTCAGTGCATTGCATATTTTAATATTCATAGTGAGTCTTTTGCACTGTAATAAATCATATTTGATCGAATATTAACACCCACTTTGAGTTGTTAATCTAAATTTAATGTGATTAACTGATGCTCGAATACCGTACAGAGATGACGTTTACTCCCGGACAGGTATGACCGTAAATGTTGATATGTTGCTAAAAATAAAAACAAAAAGTGTGGTTACCATGAGAAAAACAATTCTTGCCCAAACAATTTCTATGGTTCTGATGACAGCATCCTTTTCAGGTTATGTAATCGCTGAAGAAGCTAAGCCATCAGACGAAAATATTGAACGCATCATTGTGACAGGCACCAGTAAAGGGCGTGCTGTTGCTGATACTCCCATGTCAGTGACCCAAATTAATGCACACGATTTAATCAAGCTTTCATTTAGCAGCCAGGCTGATGTTTTACGCACCGTTCCCGGAGTCAAAGTTGAAGGCGGAGGCGGTGAAGTAGCAACTAATTTACAAGTACGAGGCTTACCCTCCGCAGGGCAATTTCAATTTACACCGATTCTCATTGATGGCAGCCCAGCTTTTTCTACTTTTGGTCTGAATTCATCAGCCTTTGATGTGTACTTCCGCAACGACCTTGGCATTGAACGATTAGAATTTGTACGGGGCGGTGTCTCCAACCTGTTTGGACCAGGCTCAGTTGCCGGGATTATTAACTATATTACGAAGAAAGGCGGAGATGAGTTTGAAAGCACAGTTCAACTTGAAGTCGCGGAAGAAGGTCGAACTCGTGTCGATTTTACCAATAGCGGACCGCTCAATGACCAGGGATTATATTACGCAGTATCCGGGTTTTATCGTTACGATGAAGGCCCAATCGACACCGGATTAGAAACTAAAGGTGGACAGTTCAGAGGTAATATCCATAAAGAATTTGAGGATGGCACAGGTTCATTTACGGTTTATACCCAACTGATCGATGACGATGTACAGTTCTTCCTGCCCTTCCCGCTCAACGGCGAGGACAAAAGTCGCGCACAGGGTAATGATGGCCGTTCCGTCTATTCCACACAGACACATCATGCATCAGCGCTTTCCTATCAGACCGCTACCGGGCAGTACGATACGCCCATTGAAGACGGGGTAACAACCCAAGGTGGCGCGATTACCATTGAATTTAATAAAGATTTGTCTGACGACTTGTCACTTAATGCCAAAGCACATTACGCCGACTATGACCATGAATTTAACTTGTTCCTGGACGGTGATGGTATTACTAATATCCCCGAAACTCAGGCGCAATATCTGGCGAACAGAGGATTACCCGGCATCGCTAATGCGGCTTTTACCTGGGCAGATACTGGTGAAGCATTGCCGGCTGATTACTTGTTATTCGCTAATCGAATTCTTGACAGAGATCGTCCTGCCGAGGATTTTTCAGCCGAAATCAATCTGGCTAAAACCTTAGAAGCGTTTGAATTTGATCACACAATTACGTTCGGCAGCTATTTTTCCAAAGCCGAAGCCGATGACGATAATGTCATTACCACTTACCTGGCTGAATTCAATAATACTCCCCGCCTGGTCAATCTCACAGTAACTGATACCGATGGCAGTATTTCTGGCGTTGAAGGAACAAACGTAACCGTTTCACAGAACGGGTTACTTGGCCCTGGCATTAGTTACAGCAACAAAACACTGGAAGCCACCCGCTATGCCTTTTACCTGGCTGATCAATTTGAAAATGATCGCTGGATTTTCGACTTAGGTGTTCGCTGGGAGCATATAGAAGGCGACATTCATCAGGAAGGCAGCGACTGGGTAACATTATCAGAAGATATTACGTTACATCCTAATCTTCGCCGAAATCGAGCAGGTAATGGCTTATTTACTATTGGTGAGGTCACAGCCAGTGAATGGGCAATTTCAGGGGCCGCACTTTACCGCTTGTCGGATAACATGAATGTCTACACAAACTTATCTCGCGGGTTTTTCTTCCCGGAGATCCGTGGTGTTCGGTTTAACAGTCTCGGCGAGCCTGGCAGTTACGAAGCTGAAATCATTCGTCAGGGTGAACTGGGCTTAAAGTACTTTGATAATCAATTTATAGGCACCGCTGCCGTCTTCTTTACCAATCTGGACAATCGTAAAACCGTTGACTTCGTGAATGATGATCAGGGTGGCGTCGTTGAAATCCCGATCACGCAATCCACAGATGCCTGGGGCGTTGAGTTGACCGGACAATATCAGCTGACTGATACCATTCAGGTAGATGCTAACCTGACATGGCAGGATCACGAGTTTAAAGACTACGATGCCAATCCAGATGTGATTGGTAAGGAACTGAGACGAAAACCGGATTTGCTTGTTAATACCGGTATCAAATACGATGACGGCGAATGGGATGCATCCATCTATCACAGTTATCATGGTGATAACTTCGCGAATGACGCAAACACCGTCCGTCTAAGTTCATTTAATCTGTTCCGTCTTGACGCGGGTTATACCTGGTCAATGGGTGATGGAAAACAACTCAGAGCCAGCGTTAGTATTTTTAATCTGTTTGATGACGATGGCATTACTGAAGGTTCACCTCGCCAGGGCAATAATCAAACAGTCGATAATCAATGGTTTGTTGGACGGCCGATTTTACCCCGACGTTACGCCTTGCGTATCCGGTACGATTTTTAATCTCAACAGTTAACAACAATATGAACAAGAATAAGAACACATCATGAATTGGCTCGATTACTCTTTAGTTGCCGCCTATCTCTTTTTGCTCATGGGCATGGGATATATGTTGCGTCACCAGTCTTCCAGTCAGGATTACTTTCTGGGGGGCCGTTCTCTTAGTTGGAAATCCCTGACACTGTCAGTCATGGCTACACAGCTTTCCGCCATTAGTTTTGTTTCTGCGCCTGCATTTGTAGGCTTGCGGGAAGATGGCGGATTAAAATGGCTGTCTTACGAACTGGCTGTTCCTCTGGCGATGATCTTACTGCTTAGCACCATCATGCCTGCTCTTTATCGATCTGGCGTCGTGAGTATCTATGACTATCTTGAACAACGCTTTGGCCGTCCCTCTCGTGTGCTGCTCAGTGTGATTTTTCAATTCAGTCGAGCATTCTCAACCGGCATTATGATTTATGCAGTGTCAATGATTCTTCAGACCACAATGGATGTCACACTGTGGCAATCTATCATCGTTATCGGCGTCATTACGGTTGCTTATTCATGGCAGGGCGGGATGAAAGCGGTTGTTTATGGTGATGTCATTCAAATGGTTATCATCATCATTGGCACCGGACTTTGTGCATACTATGGTCTGATGCAACTCGGCGGTGTTGATGCATTTGTAGCTCAGGTTGATCAAACACGAGTTCAGGCAATTCTGCCTGATTCATTTGGATTTTCCGGTGACAGCTTTGGTCTGCTTCCAATGATTTTTGGTGGGATTGTGCTATACGCCAGCTACTATGGCTGTGACCAGACACAAGCACAACGAGCCTTATCCGCCAGCAATCCAAAGCAGTTAAAATTTACCTTGATGGCGAATGGTCTTTTTCGTTTTCCTGTCACACTCCTCTATTGTTTTTCCGGCCTGATTATAGGCACACTGGCTATGACAACGCCAGAATTTGGTCAACTCATCCCAGATGATAAGCCCGACTGGATGATTCCCATGTTCATTTTGCATTATCTACCTCATGGTGTGATTGGCCTGTTGGTGGTCGCCATACTGTCTGCCGCTATGTCATCTCTCAGTTCAACCATTAATTCCCTGGCCGCCGTAACGCTTGAAGACTACAAACGACTGTCTGGTAAGACGTTTTCAGATAAAGAGTACCTCAGCAACGCTAAATACCTTTCGTTATTCTGGGGGCTTGTTACCCTGGTGTTGTCGTTTTTTGGCGGAGATATTGCTGCAACGGTCATCGAAGCAATTAATAAGGTAGGTTCGGTATTCTACGGTCCGATTCTGGCGATTTTTCTACTGGCGGTACTGGATAAGCGATTGTCCGGCAAACATGTAAATCCAGGTCTCGTATGTGGCGTTCTGGTTAACGTTATCTTCTGGCGCTATGTCCCGAATGTTTTCTGGTTCTGGTGGAATTTTATTGGGCTGGCAGTCACCCTGGGGGTTTCATGGTTGATGTTAGCATTAATAAAAGCTCAACCGTGCTCACAGTCCGATACGCCGAAAGATCCATCATTACCCGCCAACCAGCCTGCTGAATCAACCAGTTTGCTCGAACCTCGGGACATTGTTCTGCTGTTGAGTGCCTTTGTTCTGATGTTGGTGATCAGCTTTTCCCTGCCTGTACTACTATCTACATAAATATAACGTTAATCAGTTTGATTTTATGTCTGATTTTTTGAGCGTCATCAAGGCGCTCTCTTTTTATTTACTTTATTCTTTCCCATTTTATTTGTACCTTAAATGCTGTTTAAACCGTAAAAATCTCTGTTTGGTATATAGTAAGGTTAATTATTTGTAATTTTTGAATGAATATTATGATAAAAGCGTTCATAATTCTTTTAATGAACCAGTATTAACTATCATTCATGGCGTGGGTGATGAATTAATACCGTGATGCTTGTTCACAGCAACAATGTGGAAACCGTTGTGAATTTAAGTAAAAACCAACCAGGCGTGTTGTTGGTGAGTACACGACACAGTAATAAAAATAATAGATCCTGATTAAGGAGGTCTCGCAGATGAACGCAACTGAGGAAAGACTAAACAACCATCACCCTGATTTACGTTATCAAGGTTTTTCTTTTGACAAACGTCGTTTAACAATTGAAACAAACCAGGGCGAGATCTGGGTATCAATACTTACGCAAAATGCGATTGAAGTACTTTATATCGCAAAAGAAGACTTACCAAGCGTAAGTACCGTCAGAAAATCCCTGAGCTTTTTCAGACCAACTAAAGATACGACTATTTCTTCATCCGCAAACGAACTCACAATGACAACGTCAGCGATGAATGTGGTCATTGATAAACATACGTTGTTGATGAGTTGGTATGACAAAGTTGGAAAATGCCTGACATCACAAACTTGTGTTAAACAACACAAATCACCTGGTTTTGGCTTTACATTATGTGGTCAGGAAAAATTGTTTGAATTTGGCGGTGCAAAATCAGATCAACGAGGCAACGTACTGGTTAGCAATCATTCTCCTTATTGTGATACCTGTGAGAGTCGTTACTCAGGAAGCTGTTTACCATCAGTAACATCAGACAGAGCTTATCAGTTAATTTTTGACAGCCAGGCCAATTACCAAATCGATTGCGGAAAAACTGATGCTGATCAGTTATGGTTTGAAGCTGATAGTGGTCGTCCTGCTTTTATTTTTATCATGAGTGATGATGTTTCATCGTTATCCCGACATGTTTTTGATATCACCGATACTTTACCCATGTTTCGCCACAATGCTTCATTGCAAGCCGCTAACATGGATTCAATCGCAACAGCGCAATAGCAAAACAGGCATCGTTTCTGATGATGCAATCCTCTTTGTATAAATGCCGAACACCTGGTGAAGCCCGTTTAACGGGCTTCACTGCTTTAAACTTGTAACTAATCTTTTAGCCCCACCAAAGCGCCATTAAACACTCTCCTGACAAAACAAAATTCATACTCACCATCAGAAGATATTGCTGGTGAATTAAATTCCTGGCCGTTATTCAATATCTTTTTATTACCCTCATAATTGCCCTCATATTTCCATTTGGTGAATAAACTGTCATTTAATATTCACATTAGGCGGATCAGGGCTGGTCATTTATTAATCTACCCTATTTTTAACTGCTCATATCTGTTCAAATAATCCGGACATCTATTGTTAAAATTCCGACATCCCTTCCATGTAACCATATTCAGAACGAATTAATGCTAATTCAGGTGTCGCCATTCGTTGAATTTGTCGTTTTTGTATCATTATAAGGACGATATATCACATTAATCTATTAACAAGAAACCCTCGCAAATGAACAAAAAACAACCACAATAAAATGCATGAATTACTGTTATAATTGCATATTTATGCGTTTATATTTCATTCGCAATTCTCAGCCTTTCAAATAAAGATCATATCCCATTGTTTTATATGTATTTATCAATTTTTTTACCGATTGTTCGGTTTTTGGGGTTGTAAATTTATATTTGCTGTCCTAGTATGAATTCCGTTGTTAAAAATGTAACAACAATGAATATTTAAATAACAATAAATTACAAATTGCTACGTATACGACTGGCCAATGCAGCTAGTTGATAACAATCACGTCGTGTCGTTAAGAACACGACAAAACAACATATAAAACGAGAGAATTATGGCTAAAAATCTTACTAAACTAAGTGCAGCACTTGCCCTGGCTCTGGGCTTTTCAGCTAATGCAGCAGACGTTGTTTCTGTTGAATCACTAACCACTAATGCCGTTAGCGGTAGCGACATTAACTCAGTTGTAAATCTGGGAAGTGGTAATTCACTAAAAGCAGTTAAAGAAGTAACGCTTTCTAACGGTTTAACTAAAGTTCGTTATCAACAATACTACCAGGGCGTTCCAGTATTTGGTCGCACTATTGCAGCAAGCCGTTCTGATATGGGTGTTGTGTCTAACCTTGTAGGTGACCTTGCTCAAAACATCAGCATCGACCTGGCTTCTGTTTCTCCTCAAATTTCAGAAAAAGATGCTCTTCAAAAAGCTAAGAATTCAAATGACAGCCTGATGGCTTTCCAAAAGAAAGGCAAAAAGCTTGTAAAAACTGAAAATGAACAAAGCAAGCTTTGGGTTGCTCTTGACGAAAACAATCAAGCACGTCTGGTTTACATCACGTCTTACTACTCAGATTTCCCACAACCTACTCGTCCTTTCTCAGTTGTTGATGCAAACACTGGTGAAATCATCGAGCAGTGGGAAGGTATTAACCACGCACTAGTTGGTACAGGCCCTGGCGGTAATTCAAAAACTGGTCAATACGAGTACGGTACTGACTTCGGTAAAATGGACGTAGCACAAAGTGGCGACACTTGTACGATGAACAACGCTAACGTTAAGACAGTAAACCTTAACCACAGCACATCAGGTTCATCAGCATTCAGCTACACTTGTCCTCGTAACACCACTAAGCAAATCAATGGCGCTTATGCTCCACTAAATGACGCTCACTTCTTCGGTGGCGTTGTATTCGATATGTTCAACGACTGGGTTGGTTCACCACCACTTACGTTCCAGCTAACAATGCGTGTTCACTATAGCAACAACTATGAAAATGCATTCTGGAATGGTTCAGCGATGACATTCGGTGACGGTGCTTCTACGTTCTACCCACTGGTAAGTCTTGACGTATCTGCGCACGAGGTTGCTCACGGTTTCACTGAACAAAACTCAGGTCTTGTTTACAGCGCTCAGTCTGGTGGTATGAACGAAGCATACTCAGATATGGCGGGTGAAGCAGCTGAAAACTTCATGCACGGTTCAAACGACTGGCAAGTTGGTGCTGATATCTTTAAAGCATCTGGCGCACTTCGTTACATGAACAACCCTCCACAAGATGGTCGTTCAATTGGTCACGCAAATGACTACACCAGCGGTATGGACGTACACTACAGCTCAGGTGTATACAACAAAGCATTCTACACGCTTGCTACAACTTCTGGATGGACTACACGTAAAGCGTTCGAAATCTTCTCACTGGCTAACCAGGTATACTGGTCTGCAAACTCTACGTTTGACCAGGGCGCTTGTGGTGTTGAATCAGCAGCAGACGATAAAGGCTACACAAAAGCTGACGTAACAGCAGCTTTCGCAGCAGTTGGCGTATCTTGTGGCACAACAGGTCCGGGCGACGTAACTTCAGGTTCTACAGACAATATTTCTAAGAGCCGTCGTAAATGGCACCGTGAGTCAGTAGCACTACCTTCAGGTGTGAGCAAATTCACTGCTGATATCTCAGGTGGTACTGGTGATGCTGACCTTTATGTTCGTCAAGGTTCTGCACCAACGACTTCAAACTATGATTGCCGTCCTTACAAATCAGGTAACAACGAAAGCTGTACTATCAACAGCCCTGCGGCTGGTGACATGCACATCGGTATCCGCGCTTACTCAGCATTCAGCGGTGTTGACCTGGCATGGAGCTACACTAAATAATTGATGGTTTAACTTTCAATTAGACATTTTGTTAGTTGTTCTTTAGAAGCCACCCAATCGGGTGGCTTCTTATTTCTTATCGGTTGTTTGTATATCCTTCAAAAAAGAACATTCACATCCCTGTAACCATTTTGAAAACTTAAACCCGTAGCGTATTGCCTGCACAAGAAGCAATGACGACTCACTGTCGTTACATTATTTAAATACTGCTATTTGGGGATCACACATGAAGTTTTTAAAACAAAGTCTACTCATTACCTCTGTCGCGTTATTTTCATCATCATTATCAGCCGCTCAAACAGACCTTAAACTATCAAAACCGTCTGGTGTTCCTTCACCTGTCGAAGATGCATTTACCATTAACGTTGGCAGTTATGCTGATGGATTGTTCTCAAATCTCAAACAAATGGAATTAAATATTGAATCTAAATTACGCGCTGAAATTAGCAACATCGATCAAGTAAAATCCATCTCTTATATTGACGTTAATGCTGATCGACTGGTTGCTACATTCTCAGGTACTGCACCACAAGAAGTACGCATGACTGTAGGTAGCATCAGTTTGAAGGCTCAGGCGAAGTTTGATGGTGTAGACATTCTATGCCCAACCGTAAAGGCAACCATTTCATTAAGTAATCTTCGCCCAACAGCATCTTACAACTACTATACGGGTGCTTTAACCAATCTTGATATCAACTACAGAAACAACATCGATTTAAGCTGTTCCGGCGGCATTCTTTCTATTCCAGGTCTGAGCCAACTTGTTAGTATTTTTGCCAATGATTACGCTGAAGCTAAAGCCGATGATATGGTCGAAGCAGGTCTACGGCAGTATACCGACATTATCAATATGAAAGATCTGTTTGGCGTGAAGGAAATTCTGGACAAACCATCAATCGCCGGACCTGTTGAACAAATTGAAGGGCGACTTGAAATTGACATCGACGACATGATCAACAACCTGTTCACAGGCGTAAATATGTTCGTCAGTGTTCATCGCAATAAAAATGGTACTAATGCACACCAGATTCAACTTGGCGTTTACCAAACTGCACCAACGATTACTGCTGGTTGGGGCGGAAACTATTCAGCATCAGCGCCTGGCGCGTCACATGTCAATCGGTATGCATACAGTAATGGCTCATGGCACAGCAATAGCTGGATTCCGGGTATTTTATACAATGGCCAGCATATAGGCGCCATTGCGTACAATCACAATTACAACATTGCCAGTTACATGGCACAAAAAGTCGTAACACTGGGTGATTGCGGTAAAGCTTGCGAATAGAAACACATCAAGTTAGCAGACTTAAAAAGAGTTCGTGTCATACGAACTCTTTTTTACATTGAATTACTCATAGAAACAGGCAATATACGGCATTACGTTTTTACAAAGCTTTGTTTTTATGTCTCGTATTATCAATTACCTATCGATTGTTTTGGGTATTTTCACGCTGTCATTGCTCATCTGGCATTTCTTTACAACCCCACCCGCTGACACCAGTTTGCTTTCATCAACACCTGAAGCGAATATTGCAGAACCGCTATCTTTGCCCGTTGATAATTCTGAGCCAGACGCAATTGCTGCTTCACCAGCGAATTCAATGAATCATGGTCAGGCGTTTTCTGCTAAGCCGGAAGATACATCTGGAAACACGGACAATCACATCGATTTGTTATGGCGACAAGCCAGTGGTTTCAAGCGCTGCGGTCATTTGCCAGTAAACCAGCAAGCACTTCAACAATGGAAAGATGAGGCTATTCGACTGAACGAGTCATCAGATTTAATTGACGAAACGGACGAACGCTTTCAATGGTGTGAAGCTAATGGATTTATTCCAACTCGCCCCTGGTTACCACTAATGCTGCGAGCCGCTCATGCGGGTTCAAAAGACGCGCAACTTAGTTTATTCAGCACCAGCGATGAGCAATATATGGCGTTGATTCAGGGCGAACGATTACCGCGTGAACACTTCATAGAACAACGAGAACAATTCCACCAGCAAAAGCTGGCCTGGATAACCGCGTTGGCCGCTGAGAATCATATCGAGGCATTAGAAAAATTAGTGAGGTACTGGCAGCATGGCGATGGATTGCATCAACCCGACCATGCAAAGGCGCTGTTTTATGTCGAACAAATATTACAAACAACTGATGATGACGATATTCATCGAAAGTATCTTTGGATCAGGGAAAAGCTGGATTAATCCAGCTCTTTAAATCCTGAAAATCGAGGTAACATCACGCTGACAAATCACTCTGACAAGACGACTAGCTAAACCTTAAACTGTCCGGTTAAATCTTTAACATCCTCAGTGTTACGTTTCATTTCGTCACTAATGGATGTCATAGCCGCCAGTTGATCCTGGGTGTCATGGCCCGCACTGACAATTCGATTGACATTGCCACTGAGTTCATCAGCGACCGTACTTTGTTCTGACACGGCTGATGCAATCTCTGACGCCATTGATGAGATCTGTGCAGTTGCTTCAAGAATACTGGTAATTGATGCACCTGAAGATCGCGCATTTTCCACGCTCTCCTCTCCTTTATGCTGACTACTTTCCATCACAGAAACTGCCGACTGAGCACTTTCTTGCAAACGTTGAATCGTCGATTGGATCTGAGACGTACTTTCCTGGGTTCGACTGGCCAACGCCCGTACTTCATCTGCTACAACTGCAAATCCACGGCCCTGTTCACCAGCGCGAGCTGCCTCAATGGCTGCATTGAGTGCCAGCAAATTAGTCTGCTCAGCGATACCCCGGATAACATCCAACACAGAAACAATACCATTTACATCGCTATCCAGTGATTTAACGACATCAGATGCCTCGTTTAACTGAGTCGATAATGCACCGATTGAATCGATTGAATTATGAATAATGTTCGATACTTCCTGAGTTTTTACACTTGCCTGATCCGACGCATCGGCAGTCATCTTCACATTATCAGCAATCTGACGTGCGGATGCCGACATTTCAGTTATCGCTGCGGCCACAAGATCAGTATCAGCCTGTTGTGAATCGAGACATTCTGAGGCCATTGTCGCCGTCTCAAACACTCGTGTTGACGTCATGGCGTTTGAATCAACAGACGATTGAATCGATTGAACCAGGGTTTGTATTTTTTCAACAAAGATATTAAATGACGATGCAACCCGTCCAATTTCATCTTTTCTGTTTTTATGGAGTCGTTGCGTCAAATCACCTTCACCACATGAAATATTTTCTAACGCGACAGCAATGTCAGACAGTGGAACTGTCACAAACTTTCTAATGATAACCACCAGCACCGACATCAATATGATGTTTAAAATCAGCACTTTAACCGTAATCGATCCGGCAAGTGATGACAGATTAGAATTGATAACCTCGTCATTGATATAGATAACTGCCGCGCCAACATTGGTTGGCGAACCATCTTCCATGTATTTCAGCGACACGCGTTCGCTATGTTCTGTTGACTGCCCTGCTGACTGCCATGCAGGTTTGTTCTGATCATCAAACACAACGATATGTGCTATTTCCGCCGCTTTTTGCTCTGACGACAGGACTTGTTTTATTCGTCCCTCTTCAAAGTTCCAGATTGCCTTTGGCAAATTTAACTGAAGACGATCAGCGACCAGCGTTATCTGTTCAGCCTGCCTTTGCTTTAATCGGTCCTTCTGTGTGAGATAGTCATATACACCGAATATAACCAATACGACCGTTATCACGATCAATGCTGACGTAATGACCTTAAATGAAATCGAGTCTTTATTCATAATTTATCGCCCACAGCAATCCTATTGTCGAATAATTAATTATTGTTAATCCATCAGACTATCAAGCAGTCAGACTGGACATTTTTTTGGGTATTTAAACGTTGAATATATTGATCAGGCCAAACACTCAAAATTGAAATGTCCGACCTATCGTGAACAGGATGGTGGTATCGCCATACGTATCAATATCCGTTCCCTGCACGCCCAAAGACATATCAAATCCGCCATAGCTATAGTTTCCCGTTAACTGCCAGTGGAAATAATTCTTGTCGCCAGGTTCCCAGACGTACTTGTCGCTATCCATACTTTGAGAGAAATCCACGCCAGCCATAATTGAAAAATCATCCGTAACAGGAAAGTGCTGATTGAACATAACAATGTAGTGACCCGCCCCTGTGCCAAAGTAATCCCATGTGTACCAGAAGTTAATTTCGCTGTTGTAATAGCCCCATTTAGCGTAAACCTCCGGATAATTAAAATCCGATGAGCCACCATCGCCATGATAGGTATACTGTGCAATCCCCAAGTCAACCGACAGGTTGTCCGTTAACTGCATAAAGCGTCCTACGTAGAAATCCCATTCTATATCGACCTCGCTAAAGTCAACCGTAGAACCCCAACTGCCAGCATACCAACCAGAATCCCCCGCCCAGTCGAGGCTTCCTTGTATTGCCGGATCTTCTTGTGTCTGAGAGACACCATTAAACAAATAATCACTCACCGTTGTTACGGTGGCAGAAACATCAGCGTAAGAGGCCGGTGACAACAACAATAAGCCGGCTAGCGTTACAGTTTTTATCTTCATGATTTTCACCCACTCAACTTGAAGGGTTGCCGACTTTTAATCTGATATCACTGATTATCATTGAGCTTTTTCACCACCAGTCGCTCTAAAGTTTGCAATATCAGTCAACAACCTGAAATTAAGTATAGGTTAATTTTCATGAATTCCAGGGAGGATTTAAATTAAGTTATTTAAATTATTTCATAGTCTGGATTCTGTTTTCCGTTCTGGTGATAACAGCGAAAACTCAATGTGTTAATTATATTTTTTCGTGGTTTAAACAGCATTCACTATCAATCAGGCAGCATATCAGGATATTCAAGGCCGAGTTTCTCGTGTAAAATTCGCGCGTTTTAAATTCAGTATTTGATGTCAATTGCTTCGCGCCAAATCAGGTTTTTTAGCCCATGAAGTGATTGCAAGGTAAAAAGGACAACGGATGATAGTTGGAATAGATTTAGGCACCACAAACAGTGGTATTGGATTTTGGAAAGATGGAGAGCACGTCGCCATTCCTAATGCCCTTGGCCATAAACTCACCCCGTCAGTAATCAGCATCGACGAAAACGGTGACGTGCTGGTTGGTGAGCCTGCAAAAGCACGATTAATTTCTCACCCGGAGCGATCTGTCTCACAATTTAAGCGCTCCATGGGCAGTGCAAAACGCTTTAAACTGGCCGATAAGAATTTTGATGCTACTGAATTATCGTCCATTTTGCTGAGTGCATTAAAAAAGGACGCTGAAGCCTTTTTAAATCAACCTATCACCAACGCTGTTATCAGTGTTCCAGCCTACTTTAATGATCAACAACGTAAAGCTACCCGTATTGCCGCAGAACTGGCTGGACTAAATGTTGACCGACTCATCAATGAGCCAACAGCCGCAGCAATCGCCTATGGATTATCCGATCAGGCTGATGATGTGCATTATCTGGTGCTGGATTTGGGTGGGGGAACATTTGACGTTACCTTACTTGAATACTTCGATGGCGTGATGGAAGTACATGCAACCGCAGGCGATAACCATCTGGGTGGAGAAGATTTCACTCATGCGCTGGTTAAAAAAGTCATAGAGCAGCACCAGCTAAAAGCTATCAATGACCACCAAAAACAACAATTGTATGCCGCTATGGAAGTGATGAAGCTTGAGTTGGCTGCTGGTCGTGATGCAACATCTACGGTCAAATTCAATGATCAAACACTGGACATTGCCTACACTGCCAGCGAATTTGAAAAAATCACCCAGGACTTGATTAAGCGAATCATCGATCCCGTCGGTCGTGTTATTCGAGACGCAAATCTCTCACCGGCTGATATTCATAAAGTCATTCTTGTCGGCGGCGCATCTCGCATGTTTGCTTTTAAACAGGCCATCACCAAGATGCTACGACAGTTACCACAATCCCATCTTGACCCGGATTTAGTGGTAACGATTGGCGCGGGTATTCAAGCCGGTATGGTTGCGAATGACGAAGCATTTAAAGAAGTCGTCTTAACGGATGTAACACCTTACAGCCTGGGTGTTGGTATTCATAATGCTGAAGATGAATACGACAAAGTTGGCGATATTTTCTCCCCTATTATCGATCGCAACACCGTCGTGCCCGTAAGCAGGGTTCAAACCTATTACACGGTTCACAAACATCAGACAACCATTCAGTTTCACATCTACCAGGGAGAAAGTCGCTTCGTTCGTAATAACACCGAAATTGGGCGTCTTGAGGTTAAAGTGCCTAAAAATGATGCGGGCAAGGAAACCGTTGATGTGCGCTTTAGTTATGACATGAACGGTATCCTGGATGTTGACGTATTAGTTAACAGCACGGGCAAGCGCATCAACAAAGTGTTCGAGCAAACCAATACGGATTTATCTGATGAAGAAAAGGCTAAAACACTGGAAAAACTGGGGAAACTTAAAATTCACCCACGTGATACCCTGGTTAACAGAAACCTTCAGGCCCGGCTTGAGAAGCTTTATGAGATGTCGATTGGTGAGCAGCGTGATTATATCGACAAACTAAGTCGACACCTCGATGCAGCCTTCAATACTCAGGATGAAAAGAAAATCAAAGTCGTTCGCGAAGAACTGGAACCTATCGTAGCTGACATGGAAAGAGACTGGTGGAAATAGAAAACTGTTGGGAAACACTCGGCATTGAGCCGACTGACGATAAAAAGGCTATTCGTCGAGCCTACTCAAAGAAAGTAAAAACGTGCAAACCCGATCAAGATCCTGAAGGTTTTCAGGCATTGCGCGACGCTTACGATAATGCAACCTGGTTAGCCGACAACGCTGAGTTTTATGACGAAGATGAAGACGACAACATCGCTCTACAAGATACTGATGTTGCAGCGAATAGCTCCGTTGAATCTTCAACGCATAACATCGATTCGTCAGCTGGCAATAAAGAACCGACCGAAACATCTTATGCCTTTGAAGCATCTGACACTGCCACTGAGCATCCAGTCGATGAACAACAGGCAGCAGAACTTAAAGCCCACATCGAACAACAACTGGCCCAACAGCAAGCTCAACAGGAAGAACAAGAGCAATTTGAGCAAGCGTACAACGCATGGATCGCCGAACTGGATGAGCTGATAACAGATCGAAAACGGTTTAATGATCCAGCCTGCTGGCAACCCCTGATCAACCATGATTTGTTACTTGATATTATGTTACGCCCACATCTGTCTTATCAGATTTTTGTTCGGTTATTGAACCTACAAAAAAATCAGTGGGGTATTCATCCGCCAGGCGCGGTAGTCAGCAAAGACATTATTAAAATGCTCGACAATGAATTTCACTGGCGTACTGACGGTGCATTGCAACGAGAAATTAGCCTGGAAGACTTTCTGATTCTGATCCCCCATAACGTTATGGTGAAGGAAGAGGAAAACGAGCAAACTGAAAATATTGGCTATTGGGACTCAAAGCTATCAAAAGGTGTCGATGTCATTTTGATTGCTTTGTTGGGATTCATCATGGGCGTTATTGTCATCATGATATCGACCAGCACTGGCTACAATGAAGATCCGTTCATTCGAACTAAACTCGTTCCAATGAGCTTTATCATTAGCTATCTTTGCTATAACTACTGGTTTGTATTACGTAAAGGCCAAACGTTGGGTATGAAGTTCTTTAATATTCGTTTTATGCATGAAGATGACTTTACGCTCCCAACCACCAGAGTCCTTTATCATTTTGCCGCTAAGAGTCTTATTATCACCCTCTTTTTTCTCAACTTCGGTAAAGGTGGATTTCTTGGCCTGGCCGTAACGATCATTGGTATGGGGCTGGTTAATCGCTTTTTATTTCTCAAGCGTTATAAAGAACAAGATGAATAATCAAATCAGAACAAGGATGTTCTGCTCAGTAAACACCATCTATTTTAAAAGTCTTGATTGATTTATGAATCCACCACCTCTTGATCCCTGGACATTACTGAACATACTACCCGGTTCAGATTCGAGAACAATTAAACGAGCATACAGTCAGCAACTAAAAGATCTTGATATCTCAAAGGACAGCGAATCGTTTAAAGCGCTTCATGACGCTTATAAACAAGCCCTTGCTTCCGTTAAAACAGGTGAGATTAGCAAGCAATCAGCACCAGCAAACAATCAGCAATTCCAACACTCACCACCGGATTATTCAGAGCAAGTGGATTATTCCGATGATATGCTCGCACAACGTATTAAACCATTGATTCAACACGCCAAAACGCTGGTATATGATCCTGACACTCGTCTCGACCAATGGGAAGAACTGCTGCAACAAGAAGCGTTGGAAGATTTAATGCTGTTTGATGCCGTTAGTCTGGCTATTGCCAGATTCCTGATCGAATGCCATCAACAGGCAAACAACAGCACAGAACAATCACCTCCCAATCCAGTGTGTAAGCGCTGGCTTTACCGCTATTTTCGCTGGGATGAAAATACTCTGTTGCCTAAATTGTTTAACCGTAATGAACTGGTCTTGTTACATCAACGACCGCAAAAAAACAGGATTCGCCCCTTTTTCACTAACTGTCTTATCGCAGTTGGCGATGTTGGTTTTTTCGTGCTGTTTCGGCTGATTATGCTGACTCTGTTCTTTGTCGTGCAACAATCAGGGATTGATTCACCGTTAAACCTGTTTTTTACTCTTCAACCCGTCACGCCTTACTCAGCTGCAGTTATTTTGATAATCACCTGCATCGCCCTGATGAGCAGTACATTACTGCTAAAAGGCACACCGGGAAGCTGGTTGAGTGGATTTAAGGAAGTACCCAAAGACCGAAGCCCGGAAAGCATCAGACAACTCACGGTTACGCTGTTTTTACGCGCTGCATTCGTAACAGGCTGGATACTACTAGCACCTGTGAATACTTTAAATATTAATATCAATGATTTACAAGGTGAGTTGGTAGGGTTGCTAATTCTTTTTGGCGGGTTAGCTGTATTGCAATTTTCAGCCAGTACCAGGCTTCACGCCAGATTCAGCTGAACGTACTGGCCATTGCAGGCGAAGTTTTTTTAAGCAGTAATCGAGGTGTTCACCGTTATAAAAGCTTCACTTGCAATGACCAGGAAATGTTCGGAATTAAAGCTGTGGGTTGTATTGCACGTAACTGCTTCGATGAATATCCACGACTTCAATTGTCACCGGGATATCATCAAGAACTTCTTTAACCTTCCCCAGCACGCTGGCGGTCAATGTCTCTTTTTGCTCATCAGTACGCCCAGAAAGAATACGAATCGCAATATGAATAAAATCGGCTTTAGCGGCTTCAGTCAAATGATGATCATAAGGAATAGCGCGAGTCTTAATCTGCGATGCACCAAATAATCCTGAATCACTTGTTCCCTGATAAACATTGTTTAGCAGTTCATTTAAATCCAGTGTCGGCTCCAATTCTCTGGAATACTCAATAATGCAATGTGGCATGCTGCCTCCTGTATTTAGCGCAAAATAATCAGCGTCTCCACCCTTTGTCACGTATTACGTCGGGGTAGTTCCGCATCATTTGAACATAATATTTTAAAATTTAATCGTAACCAGACGTTCTTTTCCGTCTTTTTTAATCCGCAATGTTAATACTTCACCCGCCTTCCGCTTCATCAACTTTTTAGCGATTGAGGCTTCACAACCCGGAATTTCACAGTCTTCGATTGCCAGTACATCTTCACCACCTTCAAGTCCGGCTCGCGCTGCCGGGCTACCTTCAGTGACGCCCTGAATACGAAAAGTGGCAATCTCTGGGCTGAAAAAACCATCTACACTGACCGCAGCTTCAATCCCCGCTTTGATTTCCTTGTCTGATTCAGCCAGTGTTGTAAATGAACAGCCAAAGCTGATGGCAATTATTGTGCCTGAAATGATTTTTTTCATCATGCTTCCTTATGTATTATTAACGTTAATTCAGACGTTAGATGGAATCATGCAACCCTTTGTTCTGCAATATTTTTCTATCAAAATATTGTTGCAGAATACTTTTTGTACTCTTATCTCAGCCCGTTGTACGGTTTTTCATCACTGTCTCAAACCGTTCAATCGCTCTCGCCCGTGCAAATTTGTGCTCAATAATGGGCATGTTGTATCCCGCTGCACCAGGTTGGTGAATTGCTTTACCGATGACATCCCTAAGTGCCGGAATCCATTGACGAATGAACTGCCCTTCCGGATCAAATTTTTCACTTTGAGTGGTCGGATTAAAAACTCGAAAATACGGCTGAGCATCACAACCTGTACTGGCCGCCCACTGCCAACCGCCATTATTAGCCGCCAAATCACCATCGATCAGGTGTTTATTGAAAAAGGCTTCTCCTGCCCGCCAGTCAATCATCAAATGTTTCGTTAAAAAGCTGGCCACCACCATTCTGAGACGATTATGCATCCAGCCTGTTGCAACCAGTTGTTTCATTGCGGCATCCACCAGCGGATAGCCCGTACGGCCTTCACACCACCGTTTAAAACTTTCGCCAGACGAAGGCTCCCACTGAACGTTATCAGCCGCCGCGTTGAAATTTCTGCCTTTGCACAATTGCGGGAACGCCACTATCAAATGACGATAAAATTCTCGCCAGACAATTTCATTAAACCAGGAGAAACCCGGGCTGGATTTGTTGGTCATACAGTTCGGATATCGCCGTCTTAACTGACTCAGTGCTTGTCTTGAAGTAATGACGCCTAACTTAAGCCATGGTGACAAACGACTGGTCGCTGGTTTTGCAGGAAAATCCCGGTACTCCTTATAATCACCACTTGCTGAGTCGATGAATTCCTCCATCATCCGATGCACATCGGCTTCACTACCTTTCCAGTGTGCACGACAATAAGCCATCGACTGGATCTCACAACCGTGAACACGGCTGAACATCGCGGTGTATTCATCGATATCAAAATCGTTCGCCGGAAAATCAATACTGTCATCATCTGCTTCCGGCGATTGACAATAGTCCGATAACACACAAGGCTCAACACCTTGTTCAATCGCCAGTTTGACCCACTGGTTTCTGAAAGGTGTGAACACTTTGAACATCTCTTGATTAGCTTTAGTCACCGTGCCCGGTGCAAAAACACAATGTCCGTCATAGAAAGAAAAACCGGTGATTAATGAAGACGTTTGTAGATCACGGGTGATCTCATTAATTTCCGGTTCGACATTGGCATGAATGGTTTTAATATTCAGTTGCTGTGTGATGTCTGCTAACAACGTTGGGATATCGTCGAATGTGGGAATGGTCAGCGTAATAAGCTCGATGCCTCTGGCATTTAACGACGCAGTTAACTCCCCCAGCGTTCGTTGAATCAAGTCAACTTGTACGGGCGCGACCTGATGCTGAATCCACTGTTCCGGCGTGTTTAGATAAATGGCGTATACTCTACCGCCATCTTGTCTGGCCTGAGCGCACGCATTATAAAATGCAGGATTATCTGCCAGTCTTAAATCACTACGAAACCAGACTAATTGATTATTATTCATCATTAATGATCGTATCTCAGGCTTAATTCTTCGGGATGAGGCTGAAGATAAACTTGCTTACTCAGATATTCATTGGGGTAATCATTTAAATACTGACGAATCAACGTCACTGGCACCATTAATGGCAACAAACCGCGTCGATATTTATCGATGTTACTGGCGAGTAGCTGCTTTTGTGAGGAGTTCAGCTGTTTTTTGAAATATCCCTGTAGATGTTGCAGTACACTGGTGTGATTTTTGCGCGTACAAGGTGTTTTCAGTGCCGTCATAAAGCCGGTGAAATACGCTTCAGCCGTTTCTTCAATATCCTGAATATCAGCCAGAATCGGCCCCAGTTCACGGTACTTCGATGGCTGGTGGGCCATGAGCAAATATTTATATCGGCTATGAAAATCAATCAAGCATTGCCTGGTAAAGCCTGCATGCTTTAGTTGCATCCAGTCATGATAAGCCAGCACTCGGGTGACAAAGTTTTCACGAAGATGCGTATCATTCAGGCGACCATTTTCTTCCACAGGCAGTAATGGATATCGTTCCATCAAATTACGAGTAAATACGCCCACGCCCGCTTTATCCTGGTCAAACCATTTCTCTTTAGGGTTTTGACGAAATACACTCACCCGTTCCATGCCACACGATGGTGATTTTGCACACACAATGTAGCCACTCAAATAATCCAGTTCCGCCGTTTTCTTTGCAGAAAAATCTTCCATTTTTTCAGTTACATCAAAGCTACCGTCTGTCGCCCTGACATGTATCTTTTGGTCCTCTTCGACCAGCCGAATCGTCTTACGTGGCGTACCCATACCGATAGCCATTTCTGGGCATACTGGTACGTAAGTTACCCACTTACTTAACTGGTTTTTACAAAAATTTGATGTTTTATGACCGCCATCGTAGCGTACTTTTTCACCGATTAAACAAGCGCTTATGCCTACTTTTATTTTATCTGGTTCAAACATATATCAGTTTCTTTTTTGTAAGTTCAGGTCAATATGTAATTTTCATTGAAATTCTGGCATATACTGAGAAAAGCACAACAATCAAACCTCATTAATCCGGAGTTAATTCAATGCAAGGATCAATTTTTAGCTTTTTTTCAGACATGGTCGTTGAAAAACTGGGGATCATTGTCTGGGAGGAGCTGCTGGATGATGTTAAGCCTTCAACGGAAGGCGTCTATACCACAGGTGCTCAATACGAAGATGGTGAATTATTTTCCCTCGTGGGCGCGTTATCTGAAAAAACAGGCGTTCCAGTTAATGATTTAGTCTACCAGTTTGGCGTTTACTTATTCGGGCGACTATACGACGCAAGCCCCACCCCATTAAAAGAAGTAAAAAGCTGTAAAGAATTGATCAAAATGGTGGATTCCGTGATCCACGTTGAAGTTAAGCGATTATATCCTGATGCCTATTTACCCATGTTTCGCTATGAAAAAGAAACTGAAAATGGTTTAACACTTATCTATCAGTCAAAACGTAAACTCTGCCGTTTATGTGAAGGGCTACTTCAGGGCGCAGCCAGTCACTTTGATGCGACATTGACTATTGACCACCCGGTTTGTATGCATAAAGGTTCCGATCACTGCAAGCTTCATTTATCCTTTGAATAATATTTCTGATTAAAGACTGCCTATGAATGAGTTGGATGCCTACAAAAGAGCGTTAGAACGAGAAAAAAAGGCGAGACAACAAGCTGAACGACTACTGGATGAGAAAACGCGAGAAGCCTGGGACAACCTGAAAGCAACCGAACAGGCCTATCAGGAGTTACAGGACACCAAAGACAAACTCGTGCAATCCGAAAAACTGGCATCCATTGGCCAACTGGCCGCCGGCGTCGCTCATGAAATCAACAATCCAGTTGGCTATGTGCTGAGTAACATCGATACTCTGAAGGACTATATTGATGATCTAGCCTGTTATATCAGCACATCACGTCAACACACTAATCAATTACCCGAGCAGGTCCAACAAACATTAGAAAAGCTGGCGGATGACATCGACCTGGTTTACCTGCAAAAAGACATCAATGACATCTTTATTGATGCCAGGCAGGGTTTAACCCAAGTTCGTGATATTGTCGCTGAACTTAAGAACTTTTCACGGGCCAGTGATCATCAGTTTGCTGTCGTTGACGTCAATCAATTACTTGAAAGCACTCTAAAACTCGTGAACAACGAGTTAAAGTACACAGTTGAAGTCGAAACCAACCTCCACCCGATTCCCGCGATCAATGCTAACAGTAATGAGCTCACTCAGGTGTTTACCAATCTACTGGTCAATGCAGGGCAAGCCTGCGATCAGGAAGGGAAAATCATCGTCTCCAGCCATGCCACCCACAATCGAGTAATCGTTACGATTAAAGATAACGGCTGCGGCATTAAACAGGAAAACCTGACTCGCATCTTTGAACCATTCTTTACCACCAAACCCGTTGGTGTCGGCACCGGGCTTGGCTTGTCCGTCAGCTATGCGATAGTTGAAAAACACAAAGGAACTATCAGTGCATCCAGTACGCCAGATGTCGGCACTCAGTTTGTGTTGTCCTTTCCGGTAGCTCCACCAGAAGATTAGCTCACCGACGCGGCCTCACTACCCGCTTTTCTGACAGCGCCGGGGGAAACCTTCATGACACGTTTAAATGCCTTGGAAAAAGACGACTCATTGTCGTAACCACAAGTTAACGCCACAGCAAGTGTCGATTCTTGCGCTTCCAGCGCCAGGTAAGCATTTGAAAATACCCACTGTGTGACGTATTCCATCGGTGTTAATCCAAGCGTTTGTTTAAATTGTGCAGCAAATTGTGCTTTAGACAAATGACATATGGCTGCCAGGGTTTCAATGGTCCATTTCGCTACGGGTTTCTCATGAATCGCTTGTAACGCCAGCCCAAGTTTCGGATGGAGCAAACCTGCCAACATCCCTTTATCAACCGACAAATGTTCACGTAGCAATACAGCCAGAATGCAGTCTGCAAGATGATTAATAATGTAATCAACGCCCTGCATACCTTTCTTTGACTCGTCTATTAACGTCTCCATTAACCGGGTAATAAGAGTCGATTCGTCGTTACTTCGGATCACCACATATTCCGGTAATTCCCGGATAAAATGTTCAACCAGCGGATGATGATGTTCAAAGATGCCACAAACCAGTCCGGTGCTGTCTGCCTGTTCGCCGTCAGTCCACCCTCGGGACGTTGCCTGATTTTTCGCAGTTTCAAAGGTGTCGTCAGTTGTCAGGCAATGCGTGACATCACGAGGAAACAACACCATATCGCCTTTATTTAGCGAAATAGCCGAATCACCGTCTGACACCTTCAGTAAACACTGACCGTGCGCAATGACATGAAAAGTAATAAAACCCGATCCCGAGGTATCAACTGCCCATCGACCACAATACTGACCATTATGAAAAATGTTGGCTTTAACATTAAATGTTGAGAAGAGTTGTGTAAGTGCATCCATTAATTCAATTTCTTTTATCTGCTTGTTTTAATTTAGGAACAATAGTTTGTGACATACTTCTGATTGTTTCAGACATACTTATCAATCACCGTCCGCTTTACTATTTATCACATCAGCAACCCACAGGTATTACCTGAAACATGTGAGAAAATTTATATGAAACAACGTAAAGCAAGCCAACTGACCTCAGTGATTAAAAGTATGACCGTAGCAGGCAGCATTTTATTTTCATCATTAAGCTTAGCAGGTGTGGACACAGAGACAGACGCCAATGGCGTTATTCTTGCCGGACACGATGCCGTTGCTTATTTCACCGCTGGTAAGCCAGTTGAAGGCCTGAGTAAGTATACGGCTGTCCATAATGACGCCATCTATCGCTTCAGCTCAGCAAAAAATCGTGACCTGTTTCGTAAAAACCCTGAAAAATATGCACCAGCCTATGGTGGTTTTTGTGCCTATGGCATGACGTTTGGTAAGAAATTTGAAATTGATGGTAAAGCTTTCCGTATCGTAGACGGCAAATTATATGTCAATAAGAATGTTTCGGTCGCGAAAGCCTGGTCTGAAGACATCCCGACTCATTTAGATGAAGCAAATTCGTTCTGGCCAAATGTTCAGAATACTTCTCCGGAAGATTTATAGCGTTAACTTTACCAGATTCTCTTCCTCTATCATTTAGCGATAGTCCACTGTCCGGTCAAGGATGTTCGTAGCTTCCGGAGAAAGGCGTTAACCCCACTCAAACGCTCACAAGGATGTGATCTTTTTGTTTTCCCGCCCATTGATCAGGCCATGTTGCCAACGATCACTTTCAGATCATACCAGCCTGGAACATAAACCCATGCCACATGTTGTGGATAACGCGTAACACAAAAAATTAAACTGATGCGTCAGAAATTTAGCAAAGAGATGTATTGAAATATGGAGAAATCAGGAAGGAAGTTCTTCAGGGAACCGACCATCCAGGTCGGTTACCCTAATCCATGAAACTACGTGAGATTGGCTTTAAGCTCAAAGATTTACATCTTAAATGGCCTTTAGACCAGTTAGCATTGTATATAAATCAAACCGATTTGCCTACTATAAAAACGGCATCTCACGCAATTAAGTACCTAATTAATTGATTTTTAAGTAGTAAAAAAATCAATGATATGTCGAATGAGAATTACTTATCAGTTTTCGATACATTAACCGATATGCACTCGTGCATTTCTGAACATTCTCATCCATGCACTGTCTTCCTGCCAGTCTTCCGGATGCCATGAGTTGGACACAGTACGGAATACACGCTCAGGGTGCGGCATCATAATCGTTACACGGCCATCTGTTGTCGTCATCGCTGTAATACCTTGCGGCGATCCATTTGGATTCGCTGGGTATTGTTCCGTGACATGTCCGAAGTTATCCACATACTTCATCGCTACGGTGTTGCCGTTCAACGCACCATTCAATGCCTCTACCGAGTTAAATTCAGCACGACCTTCACCGTGAGACACAGCGATTGGCATACGCGATCCAACCATATCCGTAAAGAATAAAGACGGGCTCGGTTGAACTTCAACCAAACTAAAACGAGCTTCAAATCGTTCAGATTCGTTACGAACAAATCTCGGCCATGATTCACTTCCCGGAATCAGAGACTTAAGGTTGGATAACATTTGACAGCCGTTACACACACCCAGCGCAAAGGTATCCGGATTATTGAAGAATGTTGAGAACTGTTCACGAGCGATCTCATTGAACAAAATCGATTTTGCCCAACCTTCACCAGCACCCAGCACATCTCCGTAAGAGAAACCACCACACGCCACTAAGCCCTGGAATTGCTCAAGCGTTAAACGGCCTTCAAGAATGTCACTCATGTGTACATCAACCGCAGAGAAACCTGCTCGATCAAAAGCTGCGGCCATTTCAATATGCGAGTTAACACCCTGCTCACGCAAAACGGCCAGCTTAGGCGCAGCCCCTTTATTGATGTTCGCAGCGATAACCGGTGCAGCAATATCTTCATTGACGTCAAACGTTAGTTGAACATTAAGTCCAGGGTCCGCTGCATTAATTTTGCCGTGATATTCCTGTTCCGCACACGTCGGGTTATCACGCAGTTTTTGCATCTGCAATGTGGTTTCACCCCAGATTCCACGCAATGTATTGCGTGACTCTCGGTAAACCAGTTCGCCGCCATAAATAATGGATACATTATCGTCATCTGTCAGGCGCCCTAAATCAATCAGGTTGTCAGCAAGTCCAGCCTCTGCGAACAATGCTGTAACACGTTCGACATCTTCAGCGTTAAGCTGGAATACACCGCCTGGTTCTTCATTAAATAATGCGGCTACTCGCGATGCGTTATCACTGTCTGCAATATTGTTCAGTGTCAATTCAACACCGACATGACCGGCAAATGCCATTTCAGCAACTGTGGTAAATAATCCACCGTCAGAGCGATCATGCCAGGCCAGAATAGTCTCGTCTTTAACCAGCTCTTGCATCACAGTGAATAAGGCAGCCAGCTTTTCTGGACTATCCAAATCAGGGGTTTCAGTGCCCAGTTTGTTATAAACCTGCGCCAGACAAGATGCACCTAAACGGTTCTTGCCGCTGCTCAGGTCAATCAACATCAGGCGTGTATCGCCTTTATCCGTTCTTAACTGAGGTGTCACGGTCTTACGGACATCATTGATTTTTGCAAAAGCAGAAATGATCAAAGACATCGGTGCAGTCACCGCTTTTTCTTCGCCGTTATCTTGCCAGCGGGTCTTCATTGACATTGAGTCTTTACCCACCGGAATCGTTATTCCCAGTGCCGGACAAAGCTCTTCACCCACCGCTTTAACGGCTTCATATAATCCGGCATCTTCACCCGGATGACCTGCGGCAGACATCCAGTTAGCCGAAAGTTTTATGTGCTTCATATCACCGATATCAGTACCGATGATATTCGTGATCGCTTCGGCCACCGCTAAACGAGCAGATGCTGCAAAATCAAGTAATGCCACAGGCGTTCTTTCACCCATCGACATTGCTTCGCCCGCATATGTATCAAACGCCGCAGCGGTAACACCACAGTCTGCAACCGGGATCTGCCACGGACCAACCATTTGGTCACGAGCAACCAGACCCGTTACACTTCGATCACCAATCGTTACCAGGAATGTTTTTTCTGCAATGGTCGGTAATCGCAATAAACGCTGTACAGCATCAGCAATATCAATCACTGATGGATCAAATACATCACCTTCTGCTTTTGCAGTGGTGACATCACGATGCATTTTGGGTGGTTTACCAAGTAACACATCTAACGGCATATCAATTGGCTTGTTGTCATGATGACTGTCATTCAATACCAATTGTTCTTCTTCTGTCGCTTCGCCAATAACCGCGTAGAGCGCACGCTCACGCTGACAAATCTCTTCGAAGACCGCCAGTTTTTCAGCTGGGATCGCCATGACATAACGTTCCTGAGATTCGTTACACCAGATCTCATGTGGCGACATGCCCGGCTCATCGTTTGGCACATTTCTTAATTCAAAAATGCCACCTCGACCACCATCGCTTACTAACTCAGGGAATGCATTGGATAAACCGCCCGCGCCCACATCGTGGATAAAGGCAATTGGATTGTCATCGCCCATTTGCCAACAGCGATCAATAACTTCCTGACAACGACGCTCCATTTCAGGGTTATCACGCTGGACCGACGCGAAATCAAGATCTGCGCTTGACTGGCCAGAGGTCATTGAGGAAGCAGCACCACCACCAAGACCGATATTCATTGCCGGACCACCCAGTACGACCAGTTTCGCACCGACTGGAATTTCACCTTTTTCAACATGATCACGGCGAATATTACCCAAACCACCAGCAATCATGATCGGTTTGTGATAACCACGAACTTCCTGACCATTGTGGCTGTTGACATCCGCTTCGTAGCTACGGAAGTAACCCAGAATATTCGGACGACCAAATTCATTATTAAATGCTGCACCACCTAACGGGCCTTCCGTCATGATATCCAGCGCAGAAACGATGCGGTCAGGCTTGCCGTAGCTCACTTCCCACGGCTGCTCAAAACCCGGAATGTTCAGGTTAGATACTGAAAAGCCGACTAAACCTGCTTTTGGTTTAGAACCTCGACCCGTCGCGCCTTCATCACGAATTTCACCACCAGACCCAGTAGCCGCACCAGGGAATGGAGAAATCGCAGTCGGGTGATTATGGGTTTCGACTTTCATCAGGATGTCGATTGCTTCGTGGTGGTAGTTGTACTCTCGATCATTATCAGGGAAGAACCGACCTGCTTCGCTTCCCGCCATAACCGCAGCATTATCACTGTAAGCTGACAGAACATTGTCCGGTGTCTTTTCATAGGTGTTCTTGATCATCTTGAACAGAGATTTCGGCTGTACGACACCATCGATTGTCCAGTCTGCATTAAAAATCTTATGGCGACAGTGTTCAGAATTCGCCTGGGCAAACATATACAGTTCAATATCATTTGGGTTACGACCCAGTTGTTTGAAACTGGTCACCAGATAATCAATTTCATCATCAGCCAGCGCTAAACCAAGTGAAACATTCGCTTCTTCCAATGCACCACGGCCACCTGACAACACATCTATACTGGTGAAGTGACCTGGTTTTTCTTCAATAAACAGGTTTTCGCCCTCTTCCAGCGTAGTAAATACGCTTTCCGTCATACGGTCATGAATCGCAGCCAGAACAGACTCCAGTTGAACACCCGTTAATGAGGCTTCTGTGCCGATATACCAGGCCAGCCCACGCTCAATACGCTTAATTGATGTTAAACCACAGTTTTGTGCGATGTTTGTTGCTTTAGATGACCAGGGAGAGATAGTGCCAGGGCGGGGAGTGACGAAGAAAAGATTACCGGTTGGTGATTGTTCTGGAATCGCCGGACCATAAGTTAACAGCTTATCCAGAATCTTCGACTCTTCACCGGTTAGTTCTGATGCTGTGTCAGCCAGATGAACATATTCAGCATAGATGGATGTAACCGGGAGATTAAGATCTCTAAATTGACTTAAAAGTTTTTGAACACGAAATTCAGATAACGCAGGTGCGCCACGAAGGATCAACATAGATTTTTCACCAAAAAGTAAAATGGAGGAGCGACTAAATTGGGTCGCTATTATAGAAGAAGGTTAGCCGCTTTTTAATAGTGTCCCTGTGAATTCCTTCATTACAATCGAGTGTTTTTCAACCTGTTTTGGCGCATTTTTTAGCCATCCACGCATGCGTTTTTTTACATTTTTTCTGACCACACGGTCAGAAACCTATCGCTTTATAATCAAAATGTGTTAATAATAGTTGTTATCGGCCGTTCGACGCAGTTTCAACCCGCGTTTTGTTAACTTTCCATTATCGTTTTATTCACCTGAAAGTTTCAGTTCAACGTAATAAAAAATTTTTCAACGAAGGTCGAAATTAACGCAATTTTAGTGTCTGAACATGATGAAGGGGAAAACTCCCCCGGTATCGGTTATTCGAAAAGGCAGTAACAATGATGTCATACAGACACGCTATCCTGGTCAATAGCACCTGATAAGAAGGAATCGAGTCATGTGTTAAACCAAAATTTGGAGGAAATAATGAAGAAAAGACGTTTTTTCTTAAAAGCTAAAAAGTCTCATATGTCACTGGCAAGACGAAGAAACAGAAGAAAGCACATTCATCAACGCGTGATCAATCGCCGTAAGATGTTTAACATGATCTATATGATGGAAGCACCACTAAAGGCAGTTTGTTGAATCACCATTATTCAGCAACTGCTTTTTTGCTGCTTTCTTTTCAGCCCGGCGACGTTTAAAAAATGCAGAAATCATCTCACTACACGCCTCTTCCATGACTCCACCCGTGACTTCCATTTGATGATTTAACTGCTCATGCCGGGTCAGATCCATAATACTACCCGCAGCCCCTGTTTTATAATCCGCAGCACCGAAAACCAGCCGTTGAATACGACTATGCACCAACAAACCGGCACACATAGGACAAGGTTCAAGCGTAACATACAGGGTGCAATCAACCAGACGATAATTCTCAATGATTTTCCCCGCTTCGCGAATTGCCATCATTTCAGCATGCCCTGACGGGTCATGTTGAGTAATCGACACATTCCATCCTTCAGCAATCAATGTATTATCTTTTACAACGACAGCGCCAACAGGGATCTCTCCAACAGCTTCGGCTTTTGCAGCCGCTTCCATCGCTTTTTTCATCCAGTATTCGTCGTTATAAACGGTTTGTTGCATTTATCTACCTGATTTTGAAATTAAATATTTGAGTTTTTGTACAGCCTGGTTTTGAATAACACCATCACAAAACAAATTTGATGAGAACATTCATGGACAAAGTTATAGCACTGGCTGGCATCATCTGTGGCAGCATTGTCGCCGTAAATTACCTGAGCGCAAATAAAAAGTCTCAATCCAAAGCAGACAAAGAACAACTTGAACGCCAACAAAAAGAAATCAACGAACTAAAACAACGTGTTGAAGTGCTGGAATCCATCGTCACCGATAGCAGTTATCAGGTGAAAAAAGAATTCGAAAAACTCTGAGATCAAAAAGGCATCCAACTGGATGCCTTTCTCTATGCTGATTAAGCCCGCTTATAACGGGTTAATTCAGCCAATAACGCTGGTTATTCCCACTCAATCGTCGCTGGTGGTTTACCTGAAATATCGTAAACTACGCGAGAAATCCCATCGATTTCGTTGATGATGCGGTTCGACACATGACCCAGTAATGAATACGGTAATTCAGCCCAGTGAGCTGTCATAAAGTCGATTGTTTCAACAGCACGTAATGCGATTACATAATCGTATTTACGCGCGTCGCCCATAACACCAACTGATTTTACTGGAAGGAATACGGCAAACGCCTGGCTAACTTTATGATATAAATCCGCTTTGTGGAGTTCTTCAATAAAGATAGCATCTGCGCGACGAAGTAAATCACAGTATTCTTTCTTCACTTCACCTAACACACGAACACCTAAACCAGGACCCGGGAACGGATGACGGAATAACATGTCATACGGTAAGCCCAGTTCAAGACCAATTTTACGTACTTCGTCTTTAAACAACTCACGTAATGGTTCAACCAAACCAAGTTCCATGTCTTCCGGTAAACCGCCGACATTATGGTGAGATTTAATCACATGCGCTTTACCGGTTGCAGAACCCGCAGACTCAATGACATCAGGGTAAATAGTACCTTGTCCCAGCCATTTCGCATTTTGGATCTTACTCGCTTCTTCATCAAAGATTTCAACGAATACGCGTCCAATAATTTTACGTTTTTGCTCTGGATCGTTCTCGCCAGCCATTTCAGTTAAGAAGCGCTGCTCTGCATCAATATGAACAATGTTTAATCCATAGTGATCACCAAACATTTCCATAACTTGCTGTGCTTCGTTCAAACGCAATAAACCATTATCGACGAATACACATGTTAGTCGGTCGCCAATAGCGCGTTGAATCAGCATGGCCGTAACGGATGAATCAACACCACCAGATAAGCCTAAAACAACTTCATCGTCGCCAACCAGTTGTTTGATACGCTCAACCGCATCTTCAATAATCGTGCCTGGTGTCCACAGTTTTTCACAACCACACGCATCAACCACAAAGTGTTCAAGAATACGTAAACCCTGGCGAGTATGTGTTACTTCCGGATGGAACTGAATTCCGTACCAGCGTTTGTCTTCGTTAACCATTGCCGCATGCGGGCAATTAGGCGTGGTAGCAACTGTCGTAAAGCCTTCAGGAATAGCACTTACTTTGTCACCGTGGCTCATCCAGACATCCAACAGCGCATTGCCATTTTCACCAACTGAATCTTCAATGTTCTTGAATAATGTTGATGTCTCAGTCAGTTCAATCTGAGCATAACCAAACTCTCTGGAATCCGTCGCGCCCTGTACGGCACCACCCAGTTGTTCAGCCATGGTTTGCATGCCATAACAAATGCCCAACAAAGGCACACCAGCATTAAAGACATATTCCGGCGCACGAGGTGATTGATCTTCTGTCACACTCTCCGGACCACCCGATAAAATAATCCCGGTAGGATTAAAGTCTTTAATTTGTTCTTCAGTTACGTCCCAGGCCCATAACTCACAATAAACACCTATTTCACGAACCCGACGTGCAATAAGTTGAGTGTACTGAGAACCAAAGTCCAAAATTAGAATTCGATGGTCATGAATATCTTTGCTCATGATGGCTGTTATCTCGCAGAAGTGAAGTTGTTCTTATAGATGTCAGACAAGCTAACATCAGGGTGCTTTATAAAATTCGACTTGCTGGCCTGTTAGCCAGTTAATCAGCCGGGTTGTCTGTTCATCCTGACAACCCGGATTTTGCTTAATCAGAAAGTCTGTTTGATGCAGACGCCTGATTAGCCTAAACGATAGTTCGGTGGCTCTTTGGTGATTTGTACATCGTGAACATGAGATTCACCCATACCCGCTGATGTCACACGAACAAATTGCGGTTTCGTGTTCATTTCTTCAATCGTTGCGCTACCCGTTAAGCCCATAGACGCACGTAAACCACCCATTTGCTGATGAATGATCGCAGAAATCGGGCCTTTATATGGCACACGACCTTCAATACCTTCTGGCACCAGTTTGTCGGAGTTTTTAGAATCCTGGAAATAACGGTCTGATGAGCCATTTTTCTGATTCATCGCACCAAGAGAACCCATACCACGGTATGATTTGTAGTAACGACCTTGATAAAGTTCAACTTCACCTGGCGCTTCTTCTGTACCCGCAAACATTGAACCAACCATAACGCAGCTTGCACCGGCGACTAACGCTTTAGCAATATCACCTGAATAGCGAATACCACCGTCTGCAATGACTGGAATGCCAAATTCTTTGACACCTTCAGCCGCATCAGCGATTGCTGTAATTTGTGGAACACCAACACCCGTTACAATACGTGTTGTACAGATAGAACCCGGACCAATACCAACTTTAACGGCATTAACACCAATTTCAGCTAATGCACGAGCACCTTCTTTTGTTGCTACGTTACCTGCAATCAACTGAACATCTGGATACGCTTCACGGATAGAGCGAACACGATCGATAACACCTTGCGAATGACCATGAGAAGTATCGATCAACAATACATCAACACCCGCTGCAACCAGAGCTTCGATACGTTCGTCTGAATCACCACCAACACCGACAGCCGCACCAACACGAAGACGACTGAATTCGTCTTTACAGGCATTAGGTTTGCTTTCAGCTTTCTGGTAATCCTTAACCGTGATAAGACCTTTTAATTTGAATGCATCATCAACAACCAGAATCTTTTCAATTCGGTGTTCATGCATTAAGGAAAGAATTTGTTCACTCGCCGCACCTTCATGTACCGTGACCAGACGTTCTTTAGGCGTCATCACCGTTGATAGTGGGCGATCAAGATTTGTTTCGAAGCGGATATCACGGCCAGTAACGATACCAACCAGATTATTGTCCTGATCAATAACCGGAAAACCTGAGAATCCATGACGGTGAGATAACTCAACCACTTCTGCGATAGTCATGTGTGGTTCAACAGTAACAGGATCAGAAACGATACCACTTTCGTATTTTTTTACACGGCGTACATGCTCAGCCTGTTGAGCGATTGGCATGTTTTTATGAATGAAGCCAATGCCACCTTCCTGCGCCAGCGCGATAGCCAGCGGAGCTTCAGTTACTGTGTCCATAGAAGCAGACAGTAGCGGAATATTCAGCTCAATAGAATTCGTTAGACGAGTTTTAAGATTGGCAGTATGGGGAAGGACGGTCGAGTGACCAGGAAGTAATAACACATCATCAAAAGTCAGTGCTTCTTGTGCGATCCTCAGCATTGCAACATCACCTAATTTCAGTAGAGAACGGGGTTCAAGTTGCGGCGCAATTCTAATGGTTTTTCGCCGGGGGGTAAATCATTAATTACTACGAATATGCAAAATTATGGTCAATTTCTCGGTTTACACCAGCTTGATACAGAATATTTGCGTCATTTATCTTAATTTTTAACAACTCATTCGTTTAACTTTAGTAACGATTCCAGAAGAAGTCTCGCGCAGCCCTCGTTAAATCACCGAAAGTGCTTTAAAATCCGCACCAGATTTCTCCATACAGTGACGATTATGCAAACCCAGGCCAATATTTTTTCTGTTTCTGCGCTGAATCAGGCAACCCGAAAACACCTCGAATCGACTTTTACCGGCATTTGGGTGATGGGTGAATTATCAAATTTTGTCACACCCGCCTCTGGTCACTGGTATTTCACTCTAAAAGATGAAAGCGCACAGATTAAAGCCGCCATGTTCCGAGGCAATAATCGTTCAGTACGTATGCAACCGGGTAATGGACAACAAGTTATGGTGCGTGGTCGTGTCAGCCTGTACGAGCCTCGTGGTGATTACCAGCTAATCGTCGAACAAATGGAACCCGCCGGGGACGGATTACTCAAACAGCAATTCGAACAACTCAAAGCTCAACTAGCGGCTGAAGGCTTGTTCAATCAAGGTTGGAAAAAGCCATTACCCCACACTATTGGCACAATCGGTGTCGTTACCTCAGCGACTGGTGCTGCCGTACACGATATTCTCACCGTATTAAAACGACGAGCGCCAACACTACAAGTCATCATTTATCCGACCGCCGTACAAGGACAGGAAGCGCCGTCACAAGTTGCCAATGCAATCGCTGTAGCTAATCACCGTCGAGAAGTCGATGTGTTGATCGTTGGTCGCGGTGGTGGTTCATTAGAGGATTTATGGTGTTTTAATGAAGAAGTTGTCGCCCGGGCTATCTTTGCCAGTGAAATCCCCGTCGTTAGTGCAGTCGGCCACGAAGTGGATGTAACCATCAGTGATTTTGTAGCTGATTATCGGGCTGCAACGCCATCTGCTGCCGCTGAAATGGTCAGTCCGGATCAGAGTGAACTGATAACCACACTGCAAACCCTGAAAACACGACTATTTCAGGCAACCGTTAATCAACTATCAGTCAAACACAATCACATTCAACTGCTTGAACAGAAACTTAACAATCAACATCCCAGTCAGGTATTACAACGCCTGAGCCAGACCAGTGATGAGTTGCAACGTCGATTGCTGGCTGCAATGGATAAAAATATGGCTCAATCCCGACTGGCACTAACCAATTTAACCAGTCGTTTTAATCGTTTTGATCCCTGTCAACGAGTCGAAAACGCCAAACACATCTGTGATGATTTGCACACACGCCTGGCCCGCGCCATGACACAATATCTGGCCAATCAACGTGCCGATATGGAATTACAATGCCGACAACTGGATACTGTCAGCCCGTTAGCTACGATGGCGCGTGGTTACTCTATCACCTTCCATGAAAATGATTCGGTCGTTAAAAGTGCTGAAGAGCTCAAGCAAGGTCAGTTGATCAAGTCACGATTACAAGATGGTTATGCGGTAAGTGAAGTCCAGAAAGTTATTAAGATCGACTAAAGCGTGTTGGCCTTTGAAAGATGACTAAGGTCAACACGCCCTTGTATCTTCCCTTTTTTTAATATTGCCTATACTCACTAACAGGATTAATAACACCGCGTAGTTATCGGTTTCATCTGAAAAGGGTTCACGATGAACAACCACTCGACAACGTTAGTGAGTTTTTTGCATACTTTTCTTTGGTTTTTATGGCTGTGTTGCAGCGTAATTATCACCTCTATTGCCCTACCTGTTTCAGCTGTAGCTGACCAGCATCATGATATTAACGGTGCTGTTTTATTGCGCTACGAAGATGATTTTGATCACCGGCTGTTAAAAGAACGAGAACGAGTCAGAGTCATTGCTAATATTGGCCTTAACAGCGACTGGTCAGAACACTGGTTTTCTGAAATCCGTTTAAGCACAGGGTTGAAAAATAAGCAGAATGTACCAGCCATCACAGTTTACCGCTTTAATTCCCAACCCTCTCCGGATGACGATGTCTTTTTGAACCGTTATTACCTCGGTTATCGCTCAGGTAAATTCAGCACACAGGCCGGTAAAGTTCCCTGGCAAATGAAACATAACACCGACATGTTTTGGGACATGGATTTAAATCCATATGGCATAACCGCTCGTTACGATAAGGATAATAACACCCGGTTTGACGGCGGGTTTATAAAACCACTGGATGGTAAAGACGACACCGTTGGTACACTCATCTACCTGGCTGCCCGCTGGACCTTCCCTGTCGGACAATACACATTAACGCTTGCGCCATGGTTTGTTGATTATCAGGGTGAAGAAAATGCCGAGCATGCCACTCGCGACACCCAGTTTGACAACCGTTCTATTCGCTTTGGCGCTACATTGGCCGCCGGACCTTACAAATTAGGCCTGGATATCGGCCATTCGCTGGATGATTTCGCAGTACTGGATCAATTTAAAAATGAAAAAACCGCATGGATTGCCCAGTTGAAATACGGCAACCTCAAAAAGCCGGGCAACATCGATGCTTCAGTCCGTTGGTTACATGTGGAACGGTTTGGGGTGATTGCCGAATTCGCCCAGAATGGCACCAGTCGAGTAGCAACCAGCAACTTTGAAGGGTACGAATTAAGGCTCAGATACAAAATTCAGGCTAACTGGTGGGTAGGTGCACGATTTAGCGACATAACGACGTTAGTGGGAATCCAGCGAGAAGGAAAACGGTTCAGATTTGAAACCAAATATTCCTTTTAAACCGCAGTTGATGGATATTTTTATGGTCGCTTATTGAATGTCTAAACAGGCATTAGAGCTGAGTTACGAAAGTGATGTGAACTTAATTTAGTACCAGTAGCCTGAAACACCATAGTAAGGTTCGATAAGTACTTTCATTACCAAAACAAAAACAAAGATGAAAATAAACATGATCGGATTGCTAAGTTCTGCCGTATTAGCTATCCATAACTCGCAACCAGGCAGGGCATGAACATGCGTTCAACGAAACTTAGTACCATTCTCTATACTTCTATTACCGGATTGCTTGTGTTTTCAATTCTGGCTATGACATTTTTAAATCTCAAAACAACCAACACCCTGGTTGAGCAATCTGAAGTACTTTCGATGACCAATCTGATGAAAAGTGCCAATCAGGAATTACAGGCTGAGGGGCGACTGGCTACCGCAATGGCTGCCCTCGTAGCGAAAAAACCCTCCACGATCACAGCATTGTCGCAACAAGAACGAACAATTCTTGAAAACGAATATGTTGCTGGCTTTGCGAATATGAATGATCAGTTTGGTGTTCGTCAGTTTCAGTTCCATTTACCACCAGCGACGTCCTTTTTCAGGGTCCATAAACCAGCAAAGTATGGGGATGATTTATCGGGTTTCCGTAAAACCGTACTGCATGTTAATGAGAGCTCAAAGCCTGCAAGTGGCCTTGAAGTCGGTGTTGCCAGCCTCGGCATGCGCGGCGTTTTTCCGGTAAAAAATGGGAATGAACACATCGGTAGTATTGAATTTGGCATGTCCTTCGGTCAAAGATTTTTCGACAGCTTCAAAGCGAAATATGATGCGGAAATAGCATTAGTTTTAAAGCGCGAAGGAAAATTCGATATCTTTGCGACCACTCAGCAAAATAGTGCTCTTGCCTCTACAGAACGGATAAAAGATGTCTTTAATCAACAAAAATCCATCATCTGGCAGACAACACTCAATGAAGTCGAGCATGCAATCATCGCAGATATTGTTAAAAACTTCTCGGGAGAACCTATCGGTGTATTAATAGTAGCCAGCAACAGAACAGAACAATTAGAAACATTAAGTGACAACCGCACCAGCATCATCGTACTTGCGCTGGTATTACTGGCTATTGGTATCGGCGCGTCTCAAATAATTTGTCGCAGAATATTGAAGCCCATTAATAAAACCGTCGAACTCATGAATGAAATTGCAACAGGTGAAGGTGATCTTACAAGACGACTTCCGACAAAAGGCCCCCAGGAAATTGCCAGATTAGCCAGCGCCTTTAATCAGTTTGTTGAAACCGTTCAGCAAATCGTCAACGAGATAAAAGAAACAACAAAAACAGTGTCAGGGGTTGTTGCCTCCATTAATGAAATTACTCATAAAACCGACAGCGGAGTACAACAGCAACTGGCAGAAATCGACCAGATTGCCACGGCCATGAATGAAATGAGTGTCACCGCAGTAAATGTCGCGGAAAATGCCAGTGGTGCAGCGAAAGATGCTATCGCAGTTAGTGATAACGCACAACAAAGCAAGTATTCAGTAGAAAAAACGACTGCTACGATCACCAGTGTTGATAGTTATCTGAATGATGCCCAGTCAGTAATGGAACGCCTGGTTACTGAAAGCAACAACATTGGGAATGTGCTGGATGTCATTAAGTCCATTGCAGAACAAACCAACTTACTTGCGCTTAATGCCGCAATTGAAGCCGCCAGAGCTGGGGATATGGGACGAGGCTTTGCCGTTGTTGCAGATGAAGTAAGAACGCTTGCACAACGATCTCATGATTCTACGCAGGAGATTCAGCACATTATTGAGCAACTCCAGACAGGGGCCAATGAATCCGCAAATGTCATGCAAAACAGTGCAAGCCAAGCTTCCAGCTGTGTTCAGGATGCAGATAAAGCGCTATCTACGCTCGAAAAAATTCAATTAGATATTCAGAATATCAACAACCGAAACACAGAAATGGCAGCGGCCGCTGAGGAACAATCAGCCGTGTCTGAGGACATTAACCGCAATATTCAAAATGTATTTAATATCGCACAATCGGTAGCAGATGACTCAAGTGACGTCCTAAAAGAACAACAACGAATGATTGAGCTGGCTAACAATTTGAATCATGTCGTTACCCGATTTAAAAGTTAATTTAATCTGGAACTATTGAGCTTTAAAGGTAAATTTTATTCGCCTTCAATGGCGTTCAGCAAATACAATTCAGAAGGTTTAAACATCTATATCAACAACGTACAACATGAAGGTTATTGAAACGGATTAATCATTTGTTAAACGATTGCATAAATAACGCTTGCTGCACGCTTCTACTACGTTTACAAACATTAGAAAACCTCTTGTATGTGAGGCTGTCACTATCTTTTGAAACATTTAACAGCATAACTAGCACAAAGCAACGGCCATAGCACCAGCCATGCAGATTGTGCCCAAAGTTTATAAGTTGCCCAGCCAGCGTCAGATGCAACTAAGACCACCAGCAACCCCATCAAAGCTAAACCAACGAACAGTGTTAACATCAGATAGTTCAGCCTGAACCAGTGTTCATCAGATAATGACAAGCGATAACCAAAGACAAAGAAAACAGCACCTCGCTTGTCCCATACTGTCATCGCACCTAACAATGCGCTGATAAGACTCCAGAAAAATGTTGGGTGATAATCATTATTGCCAATCAATTGAAGAAAAGATGTCTGCGCCTGAATGATTGCTAACACAGTTACCATCAACACGATAACCAGGCTGACACGCCAGGTCACTGACCAGAATAATCCCACACTAACGTCCTGAATACTGATGCTTTGTCTGAAAAAAGGCCGTGTATAGTAACGGAATAACACCGCCCCGTCTCATCATTAATACATCATTACTGGCTTTTACGACCCGCTTGTTTTGCTGTTGCGGCAGATTCATCCGTGACAACATCTTTCAGATTAGGGAAATACAATTCGATACGATGAAAATCATCGTCCGACAATTTATTGTTAGTCAGGATCAGCTGCTCAATATGTTTTAACCGAAACAACTCATCCGGGAGATGAGTTAACCCCATGTTCGATAAATCCAGCGTGGTCGAGCGTCCGGCACTGGCTACTCTCACCAGGCCTTTAACCAGGGTGTTCATATCCTCTTCCCGATACCGCCAGGCATAGTATTCCATTTCATTGAGTTCATCGTTCAATTGATGATGCACAGACATCACCGTGTTATGCGAAAACTCACCCGGTAAAGCCGAATGGCGTGACTCATTGCTAAATCCAATCACGGTTTCCACCGCATGACTCATCGCCAGCTGCGGTGAAAAGTCAGATAACGTATTGGGTAAGGAATTAGGTAAAAAGTCCGGTGAAAAAACTCGGCGCTGACTCAGCAACCCACCTTCAACGCTCTTGCAGTTGCTGTCAGCAAACAGATGATGATTATTGACGGCAACATTGCTGGACGTCAGACAATGTCTGAATCCGGATTCATGAAACCGGGTCGTATGGGTCAGTCCCATCGCATCTCGCAAATCGACGCCAAAGAACATTGAATAATAGAACTCAGTCTCACTAAAATCAGCAGACATGAAATTCGCCCGCGTCGCTGTGGTCACGCCCTTAAAAACGCTGCGATTAAAATGACTTTGCAAGAACAGGCTATTGGCGACTTCCGTATGATTAAACACCGCCTGTTCAAAGTCTGTCAGCGTAAAATCAATATGATTAGCAATCGTATAATGAAAATCAGCGCGGGACAGATCACTGTGTAAAAACGAGGTATAGCGCTGAATACGTGTTTCAGACCAGGATGTCGCCGATAAATCAGACCAGGTAAACTCTCCGGCGATTATAGCGCCGTCAAACGTTGCATAGCGCAAATCACTATCAATAAACTGACCATTGCAAAACATGGTGTTGTTCAGATTAGCAAAAATCAGATTGCGATCTTCCAGCCGGGTTGGTTGCCAGGCTTTCTCCACACTGCACGCATGAACGGCGGTTAATTGCGGCCCTAATCGCCCCCGCTCTTTTTCCCTTATCGCTTTGTCCATCGCGATTTGCTCCGTGACATCCGTCGTAGCATCTAACGTGCGAAATGTCTGCCCTTCTAAATTCAGCGTTGGCAGAAAAGGCATTAAGACGTGATACGGACTGTTAGCCGCGAACGCTGTTGGATGTAACACCACCATTCCCGTCATCAAAAACCGAAAGGCCGCAATTAACACCGCCACATGAATGAGCGGTATAAACCAGACAAACCGGCCTGCTCCGGCACCGGGTCGAATTTCATTGCCAAAATTACTGACAATCATTGGCCAGTAACGAAGCTGAATCATCACATCGATCACGACAAATAAAAATGTCAGGCCCGCAACCACGACATTTTGCTGCTGACTGAACACCCACAGCATGCTTAAGAACAGCAATAAAGGCAGCGCACTCAACAAGGTCATGATGATCCAGCCAAGCAAATCAAACGTGAACACACCATCTTCTTTATGGTCGAACCGTTCTTTCGCCCACACATTGAATACAAACGGCTTTAACAGCGCATAACGTTCATTGTCTTTAAACGCTTTTTGATCCGGATGTTTTAACCAGGTATGGAGTTTTTTACTGTGTTCCGCCAGATTAAACAGAATATTGAAATGCAATACCAACAACGCCAACGGCGCGACCAGGCCATAAGCCCGTAATGGGACAGCAACATTGATAATAGGCAGGACAATCGTCCCGGTCGGAAGGAATAGTTCTCGATCAGTAATACTGAATGTTGATACTAAGAAGTAGAGCAATACACCAATAAAGGCGATAAACAAACTACGGTTTTTTTCGCTGGATTCATCCACTGATGCTTGAAGGACATCCAGCGAATGCCGACGATCCGCACCAAACGCCCGCATTCGCTGAAGAATTCTTTCTGCTTTTTCCTGAGCAGGGTGACTCATATTATTCGTTAATCCTGGTGTTTTTCACTGATGCGTTTTTGTAAATCCACCAGCATTTGTTGTACATCGCCCTTATCTGCATTACCGAGTTGCACTTGCTGCTGCAAGCTTTGCATTTCCAGCAAAATCTCCTGAACGGTTTTTTGCTTTTCCCGATCAAACTGATTTTTAAACGTATTTTTCAGTGCTTCCGGATCATCCTTACGTGGTGGAGCTACCAAACCTTGTACCGTTTGCACCAGACGATCCAATACTTTATAAACCAGATTCGCAGAAAAACCACCCAGTAACGCTAATGAAATCCGTAATGCCGCCTGACTAACTGAACCTTGATTCGTGGCTTTGCCTACTTCACTCGCCATCGTATTTAAATCAATAGGAATCAACTGCGTCAGAATAATGCCCGAGATCAAACCCACCACAAACCTGACCCAGTACGAACTCTCAAACGACGAATCAAAGCTACAGGCACTGACATAACTGTTCGCTCGAAATAATGACTCAAATGATGCGCCAATCGCGGCAGACGCCAACAAAATGGCCTGCACATACAATAATTGCGCACCAGTAATGTCGAACATGCTTTTCGTCATACTGGTGTTATTAATGTGATCAGACAAACTAAGAAAGATGAGGGTTAACAAGGAAATGATCGCCACTAACATCATGCGGCGAATTAACGGCACTGGCCCCAGGAAATACATAAACGGCTTTCGTTCTGCTTCTTCTGCAATCAATAATAATGATTCAGGTTTGGCAGGAAAAACCACTTCAGTCAATCGATTATGAATTTGTGTCAGTTTATTGATATCCGCTTTTTCGGACTGTTGTGGAGTGCCAGGTTGCGAGAAATGTTGTTGGCGAAACACCGTTAACTGATGTTCCAAATCCTCCATCAAACTACCCGGTACTTTCAATCCTTTGGCAAAAGCATGTTTCACCATAGCTTTACATTCTTTTTCAAGTTGAAACCAGATATTACTTAAGGATGAATTTGGATTGGTGTATTTTTCAGGTTTTATATCAACCACTTCAGCGGTGTTGTGCTCGTTCATTCGAATTCCCCTGTTCGGCATTCTGCTAAGTCTATACCTAAAGCCATACAAGTAAAAAATATTTGTTATAAATTGTTTATTGACTGTTTATCACATTATCCTGATCGCTCATCTCTTTTGTTTCTTATTGATCACTTCAGTCAAGTACAACGCATCGTTTAACTCACCACTGAGCGTCATTGCCTCACTTCTCCGGCTGATGTATGCTAACGTACTGTTTTATCATGGCTTATACCGTTAAGAAATCCGCGATTCAGCATACATAAATAGCCTGCATACAAACGTTTAAACAGGAAGTAAGTAAAAGAATGAAAAAGAGTCGACGTTTATTATTGACGGTTTCAATGCTGTTTTGTGTCAGCTTCAGTAGTATCTCTTTGGCTGCGGTCAATTCCGTCGTTAAGCAATGCGATGACGCCGTAAAGCAAGACAAAAGCTGGCGCGAAATCCTGGAAAACTGCCTCTGGTCCGAACGAGGACGGGGCCTGGCTGCTTTATCGGGTAACACCCTGCAACACGGATTTGGTATTCGAACTCGCCCCAACAAAACTGGACAGTTTGTTATTGATAAAGCCAATAACAATGAAGCGAAATATCAACTGCTTCACGCCTACATGGTGAATTACTTCTACAGCTCACCCGATCCCGAACATTACGAGCAGTCACAACAACTCATTCTGGCCTCGGCAGAACAAGGATTTTTACCAGCTCAGTCCATTTATCTCTCTGGCTTGTTGTTTAGCAACACCTTACCCAGCGATAGTGCTAAAAAAAGAGCAATTCGCTATGGTAAAAACCTGCTTACTAACGGTTTTCCTCAAGCATCAGCCTTATTGTTTAAGGCTAAGAAACTGGTGTCTGATAATGAATTCAATCAACAATTCCAAACCTTTTTAGGCCGCTATAAAACACTTTCTGTTGCAAAAACTGAACGAATGCTCGATGAGTTTGAACGAGTTTATTTCAGAAATCTGGAGACATCGCTGGCCGTTAACTTCAGCCAACACAAACTTGATATATACCAGTATTTACTGGATGAACACGACAATTCCAATGCTGGACTTAAACTGATCTACCACTATAAAAATATCAACGAACACGCCATGCTAAATGTCATCAAACAACTGGCCGACATAAGAGATCCCAAAGGTATGGCGATACTCGGGGAATATTACGCCTGCCGCAACGACAAGCTGAATGGCATGATCTGGTTAGAACGGGCAGCAACTAACGGCGATAGTGAGGCGAACGATTTACTCGAAGAATTGAAAGAATACGGTTCTATTTATAGCTGTAACTGGTAGAACCATCGAAACCCTGTAGTTACGCTTTATAACTTTGCGCTACCAGTTATGAGTAAAAACACAGTACCTGTTCCGGTGCTTTCGTGTAAAAATTTGTTGGTTAATCACCTGAGTGTCTGAGTCTGTTACAAGTCACTCAACGCAAGCAAAGCAGGCATACCGATGACCAATAATACTTCAGATAAATCACTGGTAAACCACCCAGTCGTGACACCCGAGCAATGGCTGGATAAACGCGTCGAACTGCTACACAAAGAAAAAGAACTCACACGCCTTCGGGATGAACTGTCCAAAGCGAGACGTGATCTTCCCTGGGTCAAACTTGATAAAGATTACTGGTTCGACGGACAACATGGCTCTATCCCTCTCAGTCAGTTGTTTGGCGATAAAAGTCAGCTCATTGTCCATCACTTTATGTTTGGTCCTGAATCCGACGAAGGCTGTCCCAGTTGTTCGTTCTGGTCTGATAACCTGAACGACAGCATCATTCACCTGATGCAACGAGATGTAAATGTCGTTGCTGTTTCACGAGCCCCCATTGAAAAACTACTAAGCTATCGAGATCGAATGGGCTGGCGATTTAACTGGGTTTCCTCACTCAACAACACCTTTAATCAGGATTTTCATGTGTCGTTTGATGAAAAAGCCCGTGAAAATGGCAAAGTTTTTTATAACTACCATTACACTGAATTCAACAACGACGAAGCACCCGGCATCAGCATCTTTTACAAAGATGAGGAAGGTAATATCTTCCATACTTATTCATGTTATGCACGGGGTCTGGACATGTTGAATACGGCCTACCATTACCTGGACTTGTTACCAAAAGGCCGCGATGAAGACAATCTGCCCTTTTCAATGGCATGGTTAAAACGCAAAGACGAGTACTGAATCAGAGGCAGATTATTAAAAATGCGTTTAGGAAATCGTGCGATAGAGCGTGAGATTTCGCCCCTGTTCTTTTGCTTTATACAGTAAGTTATCGGCCTGAGCTAATAAGTTCCCGGCCGTCATTTCGCTATCAGGCGCGGCAGTTATCACACCCGCACTGAGCGTAACATAAGCATTGACAGGCGAACGCTCATGCTCAATCGCTGCGCGACTCAAAGAGTCAGACAAGCGTTTCATTAATTGTTCCGCCTGACATTGAACCGTATCGCCCAGTAAAATAACAAACTCTTCACCACCGTAGCGGGCAACCAGATCGGACGGACGTTGTGCGGTTTCCTTTAAAATGCTGGCGACCTCCTTCAGACATTCATCGCCCGCTAAATGGCCATAGGTATCGTTGTACAATTTGAAATGATCAACATCGATCAATACCAGCGTTAGATTCAGTTGCTGACGCACACTGCGTTTCAATTCATTCTCAATCGTTTCATCGAAATGTCGTCGATTGAATATACCCGTCAAACCATCCATTCGCGCCATGTCTAACGCTTTTTCCTCAGACAACTTACGCTCAGTAATGTTTTCATGGGTGATGGTGTACCAGGTATTGTTATTGTGGAAGAAAGGAATGACGCGCATCTTAAACCAACGTCGTTGATCAGGAGCATGACAGGGATATTCCAGATAAAAACGAGGCAGCCGCCCGGTGATCACATTTAAAATGCCCTCTCCCGCCAGCCGACCAAACTCATCACCTTGCTGCGCCGCTCGTTCGCACTCTACCAGATAGTTCAAATTATCCCAGTTGAGGCGAACCGCACAGGCATTATCCTGACCGAATTCCACCCAGGTTCTGTTTACGAAAAATATCTTTCCTGTCTTATCGATTACAACCACATGCGTATCTAACGTATCGAGAACTTTTCGTAAAAACTCCCTTGTATCTGGCATGAATGCCTCCGGCTATTTCAGTTAATGCCTTTAACTATAGTTCTCGATACAGAAAAGTCGCACAGTGATCTGCAAAAAAACAGATCATCAAATCAACGATTGATTACACCGATATCACGGGTCGGGCTTCGGTCCGATATCGAATCAATACAGCCGCCAGCGTTAACCAGGAGGAAGAACCTGATGCTGCTACAAAATCCCGAACGGTCTCGATTTCTTTCAATGAATCCAGTCCGAGAGTTTTAATGTAATCCAGATCACCAACAACATACTGCCTTTTAAATGGGAACAACCAACGATCAGCCGCAGCATTCAATACACTCAATGCCTCTTCATAGCTTGAACACCAGTGATTCATTAACACGCCACAACCTTTTGAATACCAGAACTGACCGACATCAGCTTCGGGCGGCAACGAACCCGCAAATACATCATTCAAATGTGACCAGTCATCAAATCCTTGCTCTTTTGCCACGACAAACTGGCAGTGTTTCAGTTTGACGGCTTCCTCGGACGTTCGATAGAACCGTGCAACTCTGGCAGTCGCCTCTGTATCGCCTGCCAGACACTGTTTTTTCAATACTTTTGCAGCGGTTTTAGCGGCATCGACTGGACTAACCATGAGACACCTCCCCAGATTTGGAAGATTGAGATGACAGAGATGTTGACGACGTTTCAACAGACGCAGCCGTCTGCGCCTTCATCACGTTATCGCCCGACAAACGCCCGTAGATAAACAACGCTGCAATCCCGGTTAAACCATCAGCCAAGGTGAACGACCAGAATAATCCCGTCAGACCATTGATCAGATTTAACGACACGGCTATTGGCAATAACACCACAAAGATTTTAATCAGTGGCAACACAGCCGCCAACAAGCCACGGCTAATCCCTTGCAACCAGGACACCACCGCCAGAAACACGCCGCTCAAAGGCAGAAACCAGTACATCTGCCGCGAAAATTCGGCAGTTATTTTTGTTACGTCAGGATCATTACTAAACACATTAATAAAGGTTTCCGGCCACAGTAATAACGCCACTGCGATGACCAGCAACCACAGAAACATATACACTGAAGAACTGATAAAAATATGCCGAATTCGCTGCCAGTGTTGTGCGCCAAAACTCCAGGCAATCAAGGTCTGACACGCCATCCCCATTGCCATTAATGGTAATAAAAACATCATATTAAAACGGCTAAGCAAACCAAATGCGCTTAATGCTGTCGGATCACTGCCAGCCGAGTCCGCAATCAGGCGATTAATCACACTTAACATAATGGCTGCGCCCAGAATTGACGCCATACTCGCACTACCAAGCCGCCCGATTTCCTTGCTAAACACCAGCGTCGGACGCTTGATTGATAACGACCAGCGATTTTTCAACACAGACCAGGCAATCACACAACCCGTACCCTGAGCCACCAGTGTTGCCAGAGCTGCGCCGCTGGTGCCCCAGCCAAAACCAATAATAAAGATTGCATCCCAAACCGCGTTCACGATGGCGGCAATAAGAATGATGATAAACAACCAGTTAACGTCACCTCCGGCGCGGAGCATGTCATTCCAAAGCGACAACTGAAAAGCAAAGATACTGCCAAGCAACAACGGCGTCAGATAATCCAGGGCTGCCGGGCGAATTGCATCAGGTACATTCAACAGATTTAATATTGAGGACTGGCCGACAAGAAACAAGCCACTGGTTAGTATCATCGCTATCCACATCACACCGTGGCTTTTACCCACAACATCCGGAATAGCGTCGAGTTTCCCTTCACCTTTTAACTGAGCCAGTTTGACTGCACTACCGCTGCCAATCACTGCCGCAACAGAAATTAACACCATGTAGACAGGAAACATCACCGACACAGCGGCCATTGCGTCAGAACCGATAAACGACATGACAAACCAGCTATCGACCAGATTATGAATACCATTGATGAGCATACCGATGATCATCGGCGCAGCGAGTTTCCAGAAAGCTTTGTTGACTGGTGCGGTTAATTGCCAGTCACCAGGGGAGGATTGACGATCAATCGTCGAATCTGTATCAGACATCATTCTTACTCCAAGGCACGACAAGCACCCCGCCCAGCTTATGCATGCATTGTTCTGGGCCGCAAATACACAACCCGTTTGAATGATTTTGTTAGAGCATGTTGACCTTTGCGGGTGAAATTTCATTCATCGACAAAGGTCAACACGCTCTGGATAGTCAGAGTGAATTTATCTTTTGCGGGTGGGCGTCTCTGTCAGCCCGAGGTGCAATGTAATGCCTGATTAAAATCCTGTCAATTCACCCCGAACAGATTTACCGAATTTTTATAAACTATTTGGCGCAATACGACTACCGGGCGCGTTTTAACCAGTGCAGCACCTCATGAAGTGAATCGCGGCTGGAGTAATTTGGTTGGTCTGCAAATGCCGTATCCGGCACCATTAAATCAGGGATCTGACAAGTGTGAGCTTTAGTTGCCAGGGCTGCGGTCGCTCCGGTATTTGAATCTTCCAGAATCAAATAGTCATCATGATGCCAGTCACCCAACAAACTCATCGCATGTAAATGCACATCCGGTGCGGGCTTTGGGTTCGCCACTTCATCACAGGACACAATATGCTCAAAATGATGATCTAACCCGACATGTTTCAATTTTAATAATGCTAACGGCTTTCGAGTCGCGGTTGCTACTGCCGCAGGAATCCCAGTGTCATTTAACCAGGTCAGCAATTCCGTTACGCCGGTTTTTACCGGAATGGGCTTGTTTTCCACCCAGTCAACATAGTAAGCATGCCATTTATCATGAACAGGCTCCCAGGGGAATTTAGCACCATATTTTGCCTGAAAGATATCCCGGGTCGCTGACACATTTTTGCCGACTGTATCACTGTACGTCTCAAAATCCGGATAAAATCCTTCTTCCTGACAAGCTTTATCAAACAACTCCCACAGCAACTTTTCGGTGTCCAGCAACAACCCGTCCATATCAAACACCACTGCTTTAAATTGCCCCGAATGCTTTGCCATCAGATCACCTCAGTTTTTGCTGTCTGTTCAACGAAAGTGCGAAGCGTCATTCGCTGTCACACTGTTTTGATGACAGTTATTGTTGAGGAAAATACACCAAAGATCATCCAGTTACTTACAATTATTTGCTTGGATATAGAAGAAATGAGTTAACCCCAAACAGAACCCCCTCACCAAAATAAACAAGCCTGGCATTCCTTCGAACACCAGGCCTGACTTATTCAACATAATAATGATTAAAGCAATTCAGCAATGACCTGATGCGCCTTAGCCAGTTCAGCTTTTGCTACATCTTCACCAATATTTAATCCTTCAGCATAAACGGTCTCAACTGATGACAAGCCGATAAAACCAAGATACTGCTTAACATAAGGAATTTGGTGATCGCCCTGATCTTTATGAAATCCACCACGAGTCGCAAACAACACCACTGGCTTATCATCTAAAAGTCCTACCGGGCCGTTTTCAGTGTATTTAAACGTCACACCAGCCCGAGCCAGCAAATCAAAATACGCTTTCAACTGGCTCGGAATACCAAAGTTATACATCGGCACGCCAATAATAATTTGATCAGCGGCCTTAATTTCAGCAATCAACTCATCTGAACGATTGACGATTGCCTGCTGCTCTGCTGAACGTTCATCATCCGGGGTCATTAACGCGCCAACCGTCGCTAAATCCAGATGTGGCACACTATCCGCCACAACATCACGAACAACCACGTCGCCCGCTGGATATTTTTCCTGCCACTGAGCAACATACATCGCCGCTAATTGTGCCGACTGACCATTGTCACCAAAAATTGAAGATTTTACCTGTAATAATGTCGCCATTGTCTTGTCCTGTTTACTCACTCGTTTTCAATGACTGCTATTTTCATATTTATTTTTTGGATAATAAATCGCATAATTTCGACTCTTTAAATCGAAATATTCGATAGGTTAAGCAATCCATGTCTGTAAAAGTCAGTTTAGATCAGTGGCAAACATTAATCGCCGTCGTAAAAAATGGTGGTTATGCCCCCGCAGCTGAGGTATTGAATAAAAGCCAGTCCACCGTGAGTTATGCGATCAGTAAAATGGAAACCACGCTCAATGTCAGACTGTTCACACTGGAAGGCAGAAAATCGGTGTTAACACCGGTCGGTAAAGACCTCTATCAACGCGCTCGATTACTCACCGAAGAAGCCGGACAAATGGAATCCCTCGCCGGACAATACGCCGCAGGTCGAGAACCTGAATTAACCATAGCGATGGATACGCTGTTTCCTGAATGGATGATGGTTAACGCCATCCGAGCGTTCTGCGAACATTCACCCCACACGCGAATTAACTTACGACAAACCGTATTGAGTGGCACTGATGAATTGCTGATCAACAAACAAGCTGATATCGGCATTAGCGGCCGAATTCCCGTCTCCATGATTGGCGCACCCTTGATGCATATCCACTTTGTTGCCGTCGCCGCGCCCGAACATCCGTTACATCAACTTAATCGAACATTGTCACTCAGAGATTTACGCCTGTATCGCCAGCTGGTGGTCAGCGATTCAGGTAGTCGCAACCTCGATGCTGGCTGGCTTGGTGCACAACACCGTCTTACCGTCAGCAACTTTCAAACCTCAATTGAAGCCGCAATTCAAGGATTGGGATTTGCCTGGATACCGGTATTAAAAATTCAGAAAGAACTCGAATCCGGCCAACTTAAAGCACTGGATCTGGAATCCGGCGGCGACCGCCAGGTCCAGCTTTATCTTATTCTGACCAACAGCGACTCCCCCGGCCCTGCCGTCAGCGAACTGGCGGCGAAAATTCAACAAGAAGCCCAGGAGTACTGAGCCGACACAACTATGATCATTTCATGAAACGTTGACCGAGCGCATATTCATAAAACTGAATTTTAGTATAATGCGCCCTTTCTCGCTCTCCGTAGTTCGAGTGCAACCATCATGAATAAACAGCAACAAGTTCTACCAGCAACACGATACAGCGCTACCAGTCGCTTTTTACACTGGTTCTCCGCCCTGGTTATTTTATGGGCTACAATCTCTGGTTTTTTAGCCATTACTCAATTAGTCAGTGAATCCACCAAACAGCTCATAGCTGGATTCAATATATCTTTAACCCTTATTTTTATTCCCTTATTTTTCTGGCGGATACATTATCGTTTGAAAAATCCAGCACCTGTCTTGCCGTCATCAATGAACGCTAACCAAAAAAAAGCCGCAAAAGCGGCTCATATCGGATTGTATTCTATGGTATCCGTTGTACTTATCAGCGGGGTATTAATGATGGAGAATAGTTTTTCATTTTTTGGATGGATCGATATTCCTTGCCTGATTAGCCATGAACCAACCAATCATTGTTTTGCGTGGATTCATAGCTGGTCTACCCGTTTACTGGCCGTATTGATCTTGCTGCATTTATTCGCGTTGATTAAACACCATAGAAACGGGATACGGTTGTTATGGCGAATGATTTAATCCGTCCTAAAGATCTAACTTATTTTTCAACGCCGCTAACTTCTTAGCATGATTCCGCTGATGCCATTCAATCATGGTTTCAGCATTTGCAACGGCTTTTTGCTGATACGCAATCGCTTCTTGTATCCGACCCATTTCTGCCAGCGCATCAGCCATGGCCGATTGTGCGTAAGCCGATGTCGGGTATAAGGTCGCGGTTTGGCGGTAGATCGCCAGTCCTTTTTCCTGATCGACCTCGAACGTCGCTTTTGCCAGGTTTTTTAACGAGCCTTCTGCGGTAACTTCAAAACCATATTTCTTATCACTCAGCCGTTTATAATACGCAACTATGGCATCCGGCCCTTGTCGGGAAATCGCCGAGTCTGCGGGTAAATGCTGGTGAATATCATCAAAAATGGCTTCGATACCTTTCACAACCGCCATGACAGGACGAGACATATAATACTGTTTCAGGCCCATATCCACATGCCAGTCCAGCGTATCCGGCGCGTGTTGCTCCAGTGCTGCGTTAAATTGTTTTACCGCGTCGATACTGCCTTTTTCATAACCATGCTCACCAATCGCGATATAAAGAAAGCGGATTTTATCGGTGAGTCCAGGTAATTTTTTTGCTGCGTCACTTACAACATGACCAAAATTATTACCTAATGAAGGGGTCGCCAGGATATAACCATCAAACAATGCCGGACGATTTAACAAGGTATACGCGCCATAAGCAGCATTCCCCATAAAACCACTGTAAATTCTAAAGCCGTTCGTCCGATATTTTTTATCCACTTCATTCAACGTGGTTTCCAGGATATTCAGCATGGTCTGATTAGCCGGATCATCCACCATCGCATTAAATGACTCACCAAATTCCGCGTGATAATCAGCTTTAGTCACAATGATGGTCTCTAACCAGGGCCATTCCCCGTTGTGGCTCATCCAGTCATGCAAACCACTTAGCATCGGCTGACTGCGAGGATGCAAATCAAACAGCACTACGTATTGTTTTTCGGGTTTCTCTCGATAACTTTGCGGCAAGGTGACATTAAACAGAACAGGCTTTTTATACCCTTTGTAATCAACAGACAGGGTTTCAACCGGTGTAAGGCCATCAATCGTATTACCAACCACCAACCCGGAGGCAAGCATTAAACAAAGTGCGACAAGATATCTCATTATTTTTATTCCATTTTTTAGATTGAAGAGATAGTAGCGGGAATTGGGGGGGAATTCAGCAGTGATTGGGTTGTTTTTCTCTTGCAGTTTTGTCTACCATCTTGTTTTTATTGGTAAATGATGACACTACTCATGGCATGGGAGGTATGGTGTTCATCGCATGAGTAGTGAGTATAGTCAGATACTGATCAGGATTCTGACACTACTTCGGAATCCACTGGATTTCCATAACCCAAAAATAATTCAATGTCTGTTGGTTCTGCAACTGTTTGTTTGGCGTTATAAGTCAATTTCCACACATAGATAAGGTGATTCAAAGTGCCACGACTCTCAGGACTTAACGGCGTATCAGGCAAGCTTGTTGACTGAGCATGATTGAATAAATAGTCACAGCTATCTCTACCATCAGTTGTTATATGATCATTCAGGATTTCCCCAGGATTATCGAGACGACGACTTTTTGCTCTGCTGATCAGCGCCTGGACAACCGATTTGTCTGATGCTTTACAAGCACCAATTAACAGACCACCGCAACGACGTACTCGAGGCCATTTTTCTTCAGGTGTACGACCAGGTTCAAGGTTAAATGTACACATAATTTCCACCGTATCGCCTTCCTTCCAGCCACCAACCGTCAACGGATTAAACGGTGACCATACAGCATTAGTATCTGATCCTTGGTATATTTCTCCGTGAGATTTAGTAATTGTGCCCTTAGGTAAAGTTAAATAATAGGCCGTCATAATATTCACTCGTTCGTATATTTATTGGAACATGCAAAATACTCGTGAAAGAATTATTCACAAATACACATACGCTATTGAAGTTAATAGACATATCCAGTAAAAACAGGATCAGGAGAATATACCCTTTTCGGGGTCGGCGGGGATATTACATAACATTACACAGTTTGAGTAGGTTGTTGAAAGCTCGTGTTAATCAAAGGCCTCTGAAATAAAAACGAAGTGTCCAGAAAAATAGGCCAAAGATACTTTTCTTGAGCAGTTCTTACTTGGAAAGAATTTATTGGCTTGAACGCCAGCCAATTTCGTTTATATTTTTAAATTCGTTTCTAAATCAAGACGAAATATTTGAAATCTACGTATACCGATTTAATATCGGTATACGTGACCACATGTTATCGGTTACTCACAGATTCTATCTATCGAAAATGATAAATCTTGTTTTAACAAGCGGGTGAGACATAAAAGATAACTTATATTTATCTGCACCCACAAATGCCGGACCGTTCACTCCATTATTGCAACTTGAATGCTTATAATTAAAAGCCCATGCCCATGCCCATGGGTCAAAAACCTTATATTTGTGATTACTTGATTCACCCAATACAAAACTGAAATCACCGTTTCCTTGCTGTCGAGTCCAACCATGGACACCAGCACCATTATTATTTGATAGGTTACTTTCAAGATAGATTCGTTCTTCTATTGTTCTTACCAGATCATTAGGCAAAGTTTCATGCTGCATTAACAACAAAATTTTACAACCATCTCCATCACCGCAGTGGTTTTTAATATCTTTAGTTACACAAGCATATGTGGTTGTGTCATTGTTATACACATCAAAAACCATAGGTGGTAACTCTGTTGTAATCCCACTGGTTATAGCTGCAATCTCACTGTCTACATAAGCTTTATTAGCAACATCACTTCCTTGAGAGGGTGATGCTACGCCAGTTATTTTTTGATTATTAGCATTGTTACCTTGCTGCAAGATTTCAGATAGATTTTGACTAACAACAACCGTATCACCTTTTTCGCCTTTATCCCCCTTTGGCCCCTGCGGTCCCGTTAACCCAGTCAGTCCTTGTTCACCTTTATCGCCTTTTTCTCCCGGAATTCCTTTCTCGCCCTGTTCACCGGGAACCCCCTGAATGCCTTGTAAGCCTTGTAAGCCTTGAATCCCTTGAGCCCCTGTATCTCCTTTGGGCCCTCTAAATTCATTCCACTGCTCACCATTACAAATCATGGGGGACTGTAAATGATCATCATAGTAGATACTTCCACGACTAAATGAAGAGCAGACAAATGGCTGGGTTAACTGTGGAGTAAGTAGAATGGCACCATTAATTGTTACATGTCCGTCCAACGTATTTTCAGCTGTAGAAATAGGAGGAATAGATTGATCATCCAATGGATTAGTGCCTGACTGAATCTCGTATAAATTGGTAAAACCATCACCATCAGAATCAAACTGAGCATCATTTAATGTTTGCTCAGGATCAAGACTGAAAGGATCTGTTGGATTAGACAATAAAATTGACAGTTCATCCTCATCAGTTATGCCATCACCATCAACGTCAAGTAACTCAGTAACCAGGTCAATTTTTATAGAATCTGCAATGACATAACCATCTGCGTTCAAATTTGATAATTTAACCTCATGAGGTTGTTTATAAACGCCCAGGGAGATCCATTCACCGTTGTTACCTTTCTGATTTACGTAGACCGTATGTTCACCATTAGCATCCAAAACAGTGTATCCAGCATTGCTGGCTCTATTCCCGTGAGCAGTCCACTTTGCAAACACTTCATATTGACCGTTATTCTCGGTATCAATTTGCCACGAAACTGCACTAAGGCTATCAACATTTCCATCATGAAGGTAATTACTACCTTGATATCCTGAAACAACTTTACTTTCTGACCAGTCACCAGAGATAACAGAAAAATTAATATCTGAATTATCAATTACGATTGTTTGTGCAAACAAAGGAGATGCAGTTAAGTAACTACAAAACAGTAGCACTTTAGAGACTTTCATATTTACTCCGTTAGTATCATATGTTGAGAAGGTTTTTGAAATCACACTAAAAATCAGTTGGTTGAAGAATGTTTCTCTTGTGGATACTAAGGAAATATCTTAAGTGTGTAAATGGACCTAAATTGGTAATTTATGAATTTGTCTATTTCATAAAGTTAATAAGTATGATCAGTCAGAACAATAACTATAATTTGAATACCACTCGCAAATTGCATTATTCCGCTAGATGTCTCATTAAAAGTTGATAGCTCATTCCTTTTGGGGCTGATTCTCTTTAATTTGGGTTTCTTCAGGCTGCTGTTGAATTTGCTGTTCTTGTGGCTGCGGTTGAATTTGCTGTTCTTGTGATTGTTTTAGTTTATCTTTTTCGATAATTTGTTCAGCGAAGGCAATTTTTTCTACAAGCGTTTTATCAGACCCAAATACATCTTTTTCCTCCTCGCTAAGCTCAATTTTCATTTTTTCTATAGTTTTCTTCAGATCTTTTAGTTTCGATTTATTTTCGTTCTTAGGCGCATTTTTTAGTGCCTTTTTTTTCGAGTCCAGTTCCTTGACATCCTGCTGCCGTTTATCAAGTTCACTATATAAATCATAATATTCCGGCGTTTCGTCATAAATTATATTTAGCTCCGTGGCAAGCTTCTTCGCCTCTTCTTTTTTGTTTTCTATCTGCACACTTAATGAACTTTCTTTACCCTGTTCATACACCGTTTGATAACCGTTTTCGGCTGTAGTTTTTATCTGACCTATCGACTCTAAAGTAATAGTTTCTGCTTGAGTTCCTTCAGTCGTTACTGTTTTATTCCATGTCGTTCCACCAGTTTTTAATTTCTTAGCAAATGTGTCATCAGATATATTAAAACCCTTATCAAACTCACTTGACCAGGTTGACCATAAGTCCTTGAATTTTATTCCTTTAAATGGTGATACTTTATCATCTGGTGCATAAAAAACCAGACTATTACTTAGTTTCCCAGCCGCCTTTCTTACCGCTTGCCAACGCGCACCTTCACCACCAATTTTAGTTAATGCATCCAGTTTCATTTCGTTGTTGTGCTGGCTTTGTTGTTCATCCTGGGGAGCAATCTGATCAATGATCGGGGTATTATCGTCGGCATTCTCGTGACGATTACTGTAAGTTGTCACTAAACCGATATCAGCAGTCGAAACAGGTTTTCTATCCGCCATTGCAGCCAGATTACTTTCACCAATTGCAGCACCAACAACATAGCCATTATTAAATCCGCCGAAGTGATATCGTAATGACACCTTGTCGTTAATATTGTCAGACCAACTGGCATCGATATTAAGTAAAAAAGGGCTAAGACGTACGTCTAAGTTTTCTGCAGCTTTATTAGAAGCCCATTGAATTCCGCTCAACTGGTTTTGCGCTTCCTTACCTATCTCTGCCGCTTTACTGGCGGCACTTGATAGTGCATCAACCTTACTATTTTTCGTGCCGATATCATTTTTTAGCTTATAGACAGGACCATCACCCCATGTTTCCGTATCGCCACGCCCACCCCACACTCTGCCCGTTTGACCATTCAATTTACTTACTAAGGTATGAGTAAAAAACTTCGCCTGAATCGGTAATTGACGAACCTTAGACATCTGATTGTCGTTTGATTTATGGACAATGGATGTGTTGGCTGCGGAGTTCGCACTGCTGGTTTTATTCTTATGTCCGTACATTATTCTGTCCTCACCAATCTAATTTTTTAAGCGTATACGCCACTTATTATGAATGACGTTTTGCGCCAAAATATCGTGATTGACAGCAGCTATTTAAAAACCGTTACAAACAAAAACGCCCCGACAATATCGTCAGGGCGTACTTATTTAGCAGGTCCATTTCAATACCCAACCACACTACTCCCCTTGCATAAACCTTTCACCACCCGTCCGACGTTTAAAAATCTGATCTTTAGCGCTTTCCAAAAAGAACAACGCGATATCATCGGTCAGTTCTTCGCCCTGCGGTTTACTGCTGATGGGCTGATCCAATGTTCCGTCGTGGATCAATTCCATAAATTCTCGACCGATGTCATCAAAGCTCATTAATGCCACGATTTGCTGAGCATCTATCTTCTGTTTACCGGCTTTGCCCAGGCCAACATAGTCTTTGTTTTCTATGTCTTTTGGTACGTCAGTCCCCTGCATTGCGTTTACAAATAAAAAGGTACTGCGGCTAGCGGCGTTGGTGATGACTTCCCGTGGTGTGGTAACGCCTAAGTTGATCAGCACGGTTCTATTCAGGCTTTGTCTGATGAATTTCAATACTTTAGCGGTAAAAGCTTCCGCTTCTTCCTGAGAGACCTGACCGCGCATAATAGCCATGGTTTTCCCCGGGTCGCCAGCGGCCGCATTCATCGGAATTGCATCACCCCCAGACGTGCCGCGCAGATTCTCCAGCCGGGCTTCCAGGTTACTGTCATGATGACGAAACCCCATCTTATTCATAAACATATAGCGGATATCATCGGGTGTGAAACGTTGAATCACCTGGTTGTGCTGAATCGTCGGTGCGATGGTTCGTTGCACCGGTTGTAACTGTGGTGGGTGAGTTTGAAATCTCAGGCCTTTATCAAGTTATTCTTGTTGGAGCGTTTTAGCTTCATACATAGTTTAACCTCTTGAATCTCGCTCGGATAATGACGCCTATCTGGTGAAACCGGTATCGACAACAATATTTTTAGTTTCTTTTATCTGGACGCGCTGGCAAATTTTTTGTGACTCCGCTAACTGAATTGGCGCTGCATACGCCATTGAGCAATACATTTCCGACATGCAGATACAAAAACGCCCCAACAAAGTCGGGGCGCTGCAGTCAATTATTTACTGGTTAATGGTTTCTCAAATTACCAGAGGTAAACACCGCCATTGTGGCCGTGTTTCGAATGAACCAACATATTAACCAGGACCATTTGATATTTAGTTTCAAGGTGGTGCCAGGTCCATGTCCCTGCCCGATTTATCTTTGTGCCGTGACTGAGATAGTACAAGGTGTCGGCCAGCGCAAAGTGTTGGTCTCGATTGGCTTTATCAAACGTTTGACCCGCTCTTGGCACCTTAATATTTTTCTTGGTGTGTGGATCTTTAATCGTCGGTTTGATCTTTTTACCTGTTAGCAGGGTTTTTAAGTCAACGCCTGAGCCAGGCTTGTTGTTCTTTTTAGAACTGGACTTGTTGCGTCCAGCATCAAAGTCAATCGTGGCATTAGGAGTGGTTTTCATAAACTCCATGTTTTTATAACCGGGATAGTTCTTCGGCCCGGAAATACCTGGTTTTCGCTTCATCTGGAACGCTTCCATCGGCTCATCTTCAAACTCTAGCGGCGTTTCTAACGGATCACTGGCGGTGTCATAACCATGGTCGTCCACACCGGACTCAGCAAACTCAGTATAGAATTCCGCTCTTGTTCTTACTCCGCCGCGTAGGTACTGGTCGTATAGAATCAATAAATCTTCATTGTTGTAATCATTAGGGTCTACATGGTTACTGAACACATCCAGAAAACCGCTAAAGGAATCCGCTCTGTCTACATTGCCGCCAAAAACGCTCCAAAAGGTTTCTAACTCGCCGGATAAGTAATCATCGCTATTGGTCTGCCCGGCAAATTGCTCCCAGCTACTCGACATTGACGCCGTTTGGGCTAACTGCTGTGTATTCAGTCTCATTAGTTGAATAACCGGGCTACTGGCCACTTGATTCTGCGCTTGCTTTTTTACTCGTTGAATAGCCGATACGCCTGAATATCCTGCGTAATCTGTGGTTTTATGGTGATTTAGGGGAATTGCCATGGTTTGTGCCAGTTGTCGTTGGACAACCGTATTGGCCGCTGATGCGTGTTGTTTATCACCAGCGTGATCTTTGTGTGCGAACATAGAACTGAACCTTCTATCGCTGTGATTTTAAATGTTTATACGTTTCTGCTTGTGTTTAAGACGGCCCTGATACGTCAGCGTGACGTTGCGTACTGTTTAGTGACTGCCACAAGCCATCGACCAGTCGCTGCCAGTTCTGGCTTTGATCGATCAGTGCTGCCTGGCCTTTTTCGAGAAAATCCAGCATATCCAGTGATCGAGGTGCCGTGAGTTGCAGCGCATTTTTATAGGCTTTTAAGCCACAAAGACGGGTAAACACCTGAGAAGCCGGGCTTGTGGCCAGCGCCAGGGTTCCGGTTAAAGACTTGTCGTTTAACAGTTTATCGTTTAACGGCCTATCGTTTAACGGCATAGAGGAATGCCGTGTTCCAAACTGCTGCAACAGAGTTTCGGCGGTTTTTTCACTAAAACCAAAAAACTGAAGCGGGCGGGTCTGATGTCGTTGTGCCATCCAGCCATTGAGTAAGTCGAGCGCCAGACTGAGGCTTTTACCTGTGACGGTGTAATCCACCAGCAACAACGGCTTTTCAGATGCAAGGGCGACCGCCAGCATTCGATCAAAGTAATCAGCAAGCTTGTCCTGTTGCTGTAACAGTTGTTGTTGTAGTCGGCCCGTTCGTTGTCGTTTCCCGGTGATTCCGCCCAGCGGTAAATGAGTGACATCGAGTTGATGAAACTGACACCAGGCCAGTAAGGAGGCCGGACTGTTACCCATCATGATGTAATGCCAGTTATCCGGTGGATAGTGGGCAACAAGCTGGTTCGCCAGTGTTCGGGTCGCAGTCGGGAGTGCGCTACCAAATGGCGGTGAACTTAAGTCTTGCAAAGCCCACTGCCAGATTGCCAGTTCGTCGCTATCTCCTTCGCGCGTTGCCATATCTGCCAGCATTTGGATATTGTCTGTCATATTTTTTACAGCCGATTGCACATTCACATCGCCTGGCACAATCACCCTGCTATGGATAACGATGCGGTTCGACGATGTTAAAAACGGGCAAGGTGGCTTTATCTTAACAGGCTGAATCGTCGCGGATTTTCCCGATAAATCCTCTGTCAATTGATTCACCGGATGGCAGGTCCAGTCGGTCATGATTTGTTCTTTATAAATTGACTCTTTATAAATTGACTCTTTATGGATTGACGCCTGGCAGCTTGCTGCCAAATAAAAAAGGCCAGACAAACATACGTCTGCCCGGCCTGAATTATTGATGCGTTGAAAAAGGCATTTAATGCCAGGTTTTCGCGACGAGATTTTTACGAGATTCCAGCATTTCCAGGTAAGAAACGCCCCAGTACAGCCAGTTTTTAAATTCCGGGCCGTCAAGCTGATTAATGAGCGCTAACGTTTGCTTGCACATTTTTCCGCTACAGGGGATGTCGAAATAGGACTGTAATTCCTTTAACAACTGAGACAAATAGCCCTGAACTGCCGCTTTAAACAGCAGATCAGCACTAAACTGGTCCTCTATACTGTCGGCTTTAAGGTCTTGCCAGATTTCAACGCCATAGAGTTGCCGGAACAAGGTATATATTTCCGTCATGGAAAATCCAAGCTTTTTCATGGATTGCCAGCAACTCAGGTTATCTGTGTCTATGTTTCTTATATCGATATTTACTTTACTTTGTTCGCCAAAAACATGTCGAAAAGCGCAACAATAGTCCGCCATGTTGTTTTCCCCAGGATGATCACTTTTTGTCGGTAAGTGCTAAGACGTCCTGCCTCGGGATATGTGAACAATTTGTTGTAAAATCTTTTCTCGATCCAGCGTTACGCCGTTAACTGCGCCCGTTCGATCAACAGTGTCAGGCCAATAAAGTCGGCCAGAATCGCATCGATCTCGCCTTGTGCGCCCTGATGTGGTGGCAGATGCGGCGGCCAGTGACACGGTGGAATTGGACAGTGGTGACAGTATTCCGCCTGAGCGTTGTGTTCCACACCCGTGCCAACAGCCGCAGCGGCATCACCCGTAAAACCCGGGAGTTGTGGTTGCGCGGAAACCTGACCTTGCTGCTGTCCGTAAACCGAACTCAGATAGCCATAACCGTTATCATCCGCAAAGTAGATGCTTTGTACACCACTGGTTGCAATCGGCGTGATATAGCGTGAGCTGATAAAAACGCTCTGCGGTCGCGCAAAAAACAGAATGCGATAGTCATCTGTCGCCGGTGGTGGCAGATTATCTGCCAGTGGTAACGGTGAAAACGACAGTTCCAGTTGCGTAATGATTTCACTCAACTGACCATTCGTCGGATCGGCGTTTTCCAGCATTGTGCGTGTAACTTTAATGTTCGACGCATAGCCGTGTTGTGTCAGTTCCGCCTTGATATGCTCAAGACGGGGCAACACATAGTGCGACAATAAATAATCGATATGGCGAGCCCGCAGGTTTTTGTCCGAGTCAGCAATCGAATTGACCTTGTCCCGGGTTTGTACGTAAGCGGAATTGCGTTGTTCATGTATCGCGATTAACGCATCAACAGTAGTTATGTGTTCGTGGGTCATTGATTCTCTCCGTTCGTTAAAAACCGTATTTCCAGTTCACCTGAATCAGTGATTTGTCTAACCAGGGGAGCTGAATCATGCCAACACCCCAGGGGAGTTTGGTCAGTAAGATATCCTGTGCTTTTTCCTGCACCTGAATAATGAAACCGTTCTGGCCGAACAGGACTTCAGCCTGGCGTTTAAGGAATAACTCTTTAAACGTTGCCACCGGCATACCTTGTAATGCTTCCCAGCGAGTAATCGCGGCGGTTAACATGCCGTCCACTTCCGTCAGTTCGTCTTCAGTCAGTTCATCAATCGGTTCAACCTGTGTATCTGGTGGTAAACCCAGCAGTACGTTGATCACACAGCTGGCACTTTCTTCCGGATCGAGATCCACCATGGCGCATAACAGCTGATGCGCTTTCAATTGCGCCGCTTCATCGACAAAGACTGTGCGTTTTTCATCGGTTTCTTCGTCAACCTCAGTCGTGATTAACGATAAGCGATTAAACATCGGCGCCAGGAATGGCCAGACGACCACTAACCCGCCCTCTTCACTGATCAGGTCGTCATTTAATCCCTGCTGACTCTGCGCCATCTGACCCAGTTTTTGTTCAGCATCCTGAAGTAATTGTTTCGTTCCAACCGCTTCTAACTGCGCCGTTACGGCTTGCTGATAGTCATCCAGATACTGAGCAGAAGCCTTCATCGCCTTAACCGTTGACTCGTCCGGCACGAATGCCCGTCCAACCGGTGTCGCAGTTGACACGTCATCATGTCGTTCAGGGCTTTCAGCGACAGGTTCAGACGGTGATTCAGTCGGAATAACAGCTTGTCTGGCAGGCGTATCCGTCATCGACTCAATTAACTGCTTCACGTCATCGCCAGACTGCGCCCAGAACAACCGCTCCGGTTGTTGTTGCGCAATCACCGCCTGTAATCGGGCATGAACGGATGGCACAGAAGCATCTGGTTCAACTCCACCATTCGCGATTTGTGCGGCTGATGTGTCAGGTGATAACTCCTGAAGCTGTTGCTGCCAGACCTGCAAGACAGGTTGCCACCAGAATGTTTGTTGGCGTTGTGAGACAACCCAGGTATCACTGCTTTGCGTGATAACGTCAGACACCGCCTGACATTCAGCGATTAATTGCTGATAAGCCTTGAACCAGATCCGCTGCTCCGGTTCGTCAATCGCTACCGCCAGCGGTAACGCTAACGTAACGAGTTCTGCCGACCAGGTTTGAAGCTGCTGCCAGATGAGTTGGTAATCCGGTTGGTGTTGCTGGGTATGAATAAACTGTTGTTCGATATCTGCGATAAACCGGGTGATCGTCTGGCATTGCTCCGGCCAAAAAAAAGCGCCTTCCTTGGCTGACGAATGCATAGTTGCTGCAGAAATCGACAATGGAGTGACCTGGTGTCGATACATCTCAAAAACCTTTTTGAGCCGTCGGACCAGGTTGCGTTCAACATCATAGGCAATGTCAAGCGCAGTTGGGGCCGGATCGTCAATCTCACTCAGTGTGATTAATGATCCGATTTGTTGCGTTGCCAATGTAAGACGAGGTGCTGTCAGTTGTGTGAAAAGTTTTTCTACATTTTCTTCATTTAATTGTTTGATCAGGCGTTCAGCCGCCTGTCGCAAGGAGTCACTCATGATTGGCAACAGTGCAATGACCTGTTGCCTGACGTGGGATTCAGCTACCGTGTTGTCCGGTTCAGCCTTGTAGGCTTCAAGCGCTGTTTTCAAACGAGCAATGGTTTGTTCAAACCAGACTGCCATCGGGCTTGATGGTGTATCGTCTGCCTGGACAGCAGCGGGTTTGCCACGACGTGTTGGTGCGTCCGGGTCCGGCATGGTGATCGCCTGACGTTTCACGGCTTCTGATCGTCTGGCGTGCCGTTGTAACCAGGTTTCTGTCCAGATCAGGCTTTCCGTCAACCAGGGTTTAACGATAGTAATGTCAGCGTTGCCTGCGTCGGCAATTAAAGTCTGAATCAACCGCTTTAACCGGGTATTCAGCACCAAAGGCACAACGGCTAACATCGTCATGGTTGCTGACAGTGTTTTTAGCTCTGCGATGATCTCACTGGTCGGTGTCAGTGGTTTCGCATCAACATGTGCGCCCAGTTGCACCAGTTGTTCTTCGAGTGAACGAACAGCGTCTGGCGTGTCAGTTTCCGGTGTTTGCCAGGGTGATTTGGTTAGCAGCGTTTGTAACGCATGGCGAATGTTTAACGGTAAGCGGCCATAGTCTTCGGTCTTTAACGTCAATTGTTGCCAAAGTTGTTGCAAACCTGATGGCAACTGATCGCTGTTTAACAGGGTTCTGAGCTGGTAAATCAGACGGTGTAACGCTCGCTTACTGAGTTCAACACCGGAAAAACCTCGACCAGACACGTTATCCACATCAGTATGATCGGCGGATTGTCCATCAAGGTTTGGTTTCGACGCAAATCGCGCAACGGTTGAACCAGTTGCTGTTGAGGTCGCACGGTTAGTATTCAGCGCTTTATCCAGAATCTGATTCAGGCCTTCTAACCGGTCCTGGGTCATTAATGGACTGTCACACAGTTCAAACCACAGGTTTAACTTGCTACCAGCTTTGTTCTGATATAACACCTGTTCAACCCGGGCCAGCGTTTCCTGATTCAATACCCCTGCCGAAGCATGAAGTTCATAACCGGAGGTCAGGTTATGGATCGCCGTCAGTCGCTGGGTATGATTGAGCGGTCGAGCGCCGTGAAGTCGAATGAGTCCTTGCCACAAGCGTTGTCTTGCGGATTGTGTAAGCGTGGAAAACAGGTTTTCTAATCTGGGCTCCAGCGCATTCACACCGATCAGGTGCGAGAATGCACGCGCCAGCACATAGCCGTTATCGTCCAGCCGTTGCGACAATCGCGTCGCAAACACCGGCCAGTCCATCAACTGAATGAATTCCTGACGGATGTTGCTGTCCTGTGCCAGACAACGAAGAAGCTGTGTGGGTAGTTCTTGCTGATGTTTGAGTTGTTGAAATAAGCCCTGACGTTGTAATAACGCCTTTTTAATCGCGAGCCAGACATAATGCACCACATCGACATCGGCCAGTGGTTTATTAATCGATAGCGCACTGAGGTATAACTGAAGCTGACGGCTCAGTTCGGCTTTCAAATACGGAATCACCTCAACATCAAAATAAGATTCCGGATCGAGTGCGAACGCCTGCCAGTCCAGGTCAGGCAGTTCTATCGCCAAATCAGGGAGCAACATGGTGTGATCCACCATCGCATACTCGTCTTCTTCGTCGAATGAAAGCTGACTCAGTGCCTGCATCAGGAGACGGGAAAACTGGGCTTCCAGTTCGTCAGCCCGTTGTCCCGTTTCTTGTAAGAGTGCGATCGGGGCGTCGATGTCCACCCCGATTTGATTGATATAAAAGTCCATCTTAGAAGTGATCGTTCCGCCAGAAGTGATGCATATGCGTCAATGGACGGTCAAGATACTTCGCATGCCACAGGTAAGCACCTTCGTGGTAGCCAGTAACTTCTTCATGACCGTGACCGTGTTCACAACCCTGGCTGTAAATATGTAAGCCTTCGCCTGAGTTAGCACGGTTATTACGCCAGAAGCCATCACATACCAGGTTCTCACACTTGTAAGCACCACCGCCGACCATGCTGGCCGTGTTATCGACTGCTACCACTGAACAGTCGTCACAACGAGCCACACCGCCACCACGTTCCGCGTGACAGTTTGTCGTTCTAATGACCGAGTATTTCAGGCCGTAAGCACCTCCACCCTGACGGTCAGCACGACAATTGCGAATGTTTAGCGCTTCAACATTGAAGGCAGTCAGTTCACTGTAGACACCGCCACCATCGCCACTCACACTGTGGTTTTCAATCACACAGTTCAGTTTGATGTTTTCAGCGTAACGAAGCGTGAATGCACCACCGTTACCGTGGAAACTGCGCTGGTCGCGAGATACATCCGGCGTACCACCATCAAAGGTGAAGCCTTCCATATTGACGTTACAAACGCGTGCTTCACGGTCACCATTGATGATGAAGCGACAGTTTGCATTGGCTTTTACAATGCGAGTTTCACGCTCATTGAAGCCCACGATGCTAACGTCAGAACCCACTTCTACCGCTTGATTCAGAATGTAAGCACGCGATAGTGGACCACGGTCATCTTGTGGGAATAACAAAATAGTGACATTACGCAGACGCCCATTATTGAACACGTCATCAAAGTCTCGCTGGCTATGAACCGCAAACGTGCGATGACCCTGATTAAATTTCCAGCTGTGCTCATCAACATAGGCTTTAACCGCTGCCTGAGTTGGTAACACCTGGTCAGAACTGAATTCACCGCCCAGATGTCCGTCTGTAGAAATCTCATTAACCGCCGGACCTTTACCAAGGTTCATCGACGCGGCACTGAATGCTGAGTCGGTGCTCATGCGGCCATGAACGTCAACGTCACCGTGTACATCCATGCAACCGTCGATTTGAGCGCCTTCTGATATCTTCAGTTTGCTACCAACATGCAAGGTATCAGACACACAGGCATCGCCCGCTACGTCCAGTTTGAAACCAGGTGATGACGTGCCCAGACCAAGATTGCCTTTTGCATCAAGCATCATCGCTGATGAACCTGCAACCGTGACATCAATCGCGGCTTCGTCCTGCACCGTGTTCATCGCGAACTTAGCGTCAGATTGTGCATCGCCAACACGGACTGTTTTCGTTGCGTTTAACGTAGGCATCGTAACTGGCGACGTGAAATCACCTTCGCCCTGAACCGTCAGTTTACCGGCAACATGCGTGTTTGGTTTCAGGATCACTTCGCTGTTTTGCTCAAGTCCTTCAACTGTCAGGCCGCCCTGAATACGGGTGCCTTTATCCACTTGAAGCATGTCACGCAGATGCGTGTGTTTATCAACCGTTAAGGTATCAGTCAGGTGAACCTGGTCATTAAATTCAGCCGCTTTGTTTACCGTCACTTTCTGGTTGAATGTCGAGATACCTTCAACGATTAGCGTGTCTTTCATCCAGACATCATCACGAACCGTCAGGTCAGACATCAGTTCAACGTCGCCAAAGATTTTCGCGCCGTCATAACATTCCAGACGACCCGATCCTTTCAGGATGCCGTTAAACTCAAGGTCGCCTTCAACTTTCACGTTACCGTTGATATCAAGTACAGCTTCAGGGTCTTCAACACCCAGACCGATACGACCATCTTTAACAACGACAGGTTTACCGCCATCGGTGTAAATCGCTAAGGCTTTATCGAAGTGATTCTGTTCGATGTTAACTTGCGCATTGCCCGGTGGAATCGATGGTACTTCTTCTTCGTCATGGAATGGGAAGCCGATGCGGGTTTCACCGTAAAGCTCTGATGTGCCGTAAACATTAACGTTGCTGCGGAAAGTCGCATATTCATTAACGTGTAAGCTGTCGTCTACTTCTACACGGCCTGCAACCGTTAAGTCTTTACGGAAGCGGCTGTCTTCAGCAACATCCAGGATGTAGTCCGGATGTTCAACACCAAGGCCCAGTTTGTCATGTTCAAAGACTAATGCGGCTTCAGAACCTGACGCTTTGTCGATGCGTAATGCCTGAACGTTCTGGTTTTCATTACCGATATGAACACGCGCTTTAGTTTCATACGTAGACAGCGACAGATTACCGGCAATCCACATGCTTTGACGGAACGCAGCATCGTTTTCAACCGTTAACGCATAGCCTTCGCCGTTGCCCTGAATAACCTGATTACCTTCAAGTTTGAAGTCGCCCGCCACTGTGACATTGCTGTCAAACTGTGCGAAACGTGATACGCCCAGCGTATCGTGTAATTGGGTATGACCATGAATATCCGTGCGGCCTTCAACGTTCATCGTTGCGGTGATATTCACATCACCATCCAGCAATGAATTACCTGATACGCACAGCGCTTCCATGGTTTTCTCTGCTGAATTGGTCATCACACTGACTTTCAAACCGTTGTGCAGTGTTGAGTGACCCATCACATCAAAATCGTCACGAACGCTTGCACCGCCCATTACTTTGAATGCGTCTTCAGCACCGTCAACCACCATCGCGCCATTTACACGCGCTGTGCCGATAACCGTCAGGTTGTCACTGGCTTCTGTTAATGGTGAGTTGATGCCCAGTTTGCCCGCCGATGCAAAAATAGCGTCATTGGATTCAACTTTGGTGATCTCAAATGCTGGCGCGTTTGATAACTGATTAACAGATACCGTCGTTTCGCTGGTGGAAGCTAAACGCTGACGACCAACATTGACTGCCAGTGTGCCGTTAATATTGGCCTGACCGTATACGTCAAAACGTGCTTCAGCGGTATCTGAACCGACCGTTGTTTGTGTCGTTGTTGCGCTGAAACCCGGGTACATCATTTCATCTGACTGTACCTTCACATCAGTTTTGAAACGTGTTGTGGCATCGAATAACGCATCTTTACCAACATGCAGGCTGGCTTGTGGTGCCTGGTTGAAGAAACCAATTTGTTCTGCCTGGGTGTAAATCAGTGGCGATACCATCGTGCCATTGCGATAACTGATGTTTAGCGCATGATTGTTGTTTTCATCCGCCATCACCGTCATTTTCGCGCCCATCATCAGGCTCTTGTCCTGAATCAGGTTTGGATCGGCAATCATCATAGTTTGTTTGATGTGTGCCGTGCGTAGCAAACTGTGATCGTTAACTTCAAGACTGTCGCTTTCTGTATGACCGTTAACGTCCATTGTCATTGGCTGGCCGTCGATACCAACGGTTACTTTGCCTTTTTTCACGCGTAACAGTGCGTTGTCTTCGTAGTCTTTAACCAGTAAACCCGTGTTTTCTTCACTTTGCGCTTTTACTGATAACCGCGCACCTGACACCGTATCCGGCATATCAGAACCAACAGACAAGGTTGTTGCTACGTGGCCCTGACGCGCAATAATGCTGGTTTTGGTTTCGATGTCTTCACTGGCTTCAATGGATTTGAACCAGGCTTCATCTTTAACCACCATCGTAGTATTAACTAACGCGCCTGCTGCTTTGTCTTCTTCCGTGACACGCATCTGGCCCGGACCTACCACCAGTGACTGAGTTGTTGTTTTGTCACCAACAACCGCTGTTTCAGCAACCGTTAAGTCTTTTAACGTGGTGCTACCGGCTGACAGGTCATGCGTGATATCAGCAGAATCCGCCGTAACAGATTGTGCAACCGTCAAATCTTCACCGACACGGGTCGATTTATTCAGGTTGATTGCACGTTCGTCGCTGGCTGGTGTGTCTGTCACTTTAACGAACGCGACTTCATCATTACCGACTTTCATCATCGTGCCGGTTGTGGTGCTGCGAACGTCCAGCTTCGCTGATGGCATATCAGTGCCAAGACCAATACGGTTTTCAACGAACAATTCACCATCTGGCATTGGACGGTTGCTGTCACCAATGCTGGCACCACCATCAATATCCAGATCGGAGTGCGCCATGTCTTTGTTGATGGCCAGTTTGTTGTTGATGACGTTGTTGCCTGTCTTGCTTAATTTGACCGATACATTTTGCTGGTCACTGCCAATCAGTAAATCGCCATCGATATGGAAGTCGGCATCAGGTCGCTCAGTTTTAACACCAACTTTGCCTTCAGAATCGATCATGAATGGCGTGGTGTCGTTGTTACGGTCGTCAACACGTAACAAGGCGTCCATGTCAGAGCTGGTTTTGGTGATATGTAGTTTCGCGTTTGTGCTGTCTTTGTTGATACCAACGCCTAAACGGTCACGGGCTTCAACGTGATCTTTGAAAACAGCATCTTCAGCATCAATGTTGCTTTTGAACGTTGCCTGGCCTTCAACGTCCAGTTCATTCAGTGTTGTTTTACCTTCAACCTGAGCGTTACCGGTTACGCGGCTTTCATCGGCAGTCAGGCCATTGTTGACCATTGCACCCTGGCGAGCATCCAGTAATACGTCAGTATGGAACTCACCCATTTCTGACTCGCCAAAACCTGCACCAAAAATTGGGGCTGACTCAGTACCCACTTCCATATTGGTTGAGCTAATGGTGTCAGCAACAGCAATATTGTTGTCGAACAGACCATCTTCAGACACACACAGCGAGCCTTCAATTGCCGTGTCGCCATTAACCTGCATCGGCTTCTCAGCGCCTGGCTCAACAGTTAGTACGCCGTGCGCTTGCAGGCTGCTTTCGTCAACCGTCAGTTTGTCATTGACCGATAACGACGTTGAAGTCAGATGCGTTTGCGATGACATTTCGTCGCCATCGCTTTTAATGGTTACTGGAGCGGTGATCTCGATACCCTGTTCACCATCCAGATCCGTAACGCGCATCGGGTCGTCAACCTGGTTAAAACTAGAGCGAATCAACGCTTCAAAATCGTCGCCTGTTGGCGTTTTCAGGTCGTCAAACGCTTCGATCAGCGAGTCTCGACCCTGGGGTTCAACGGTAGGGATAGAATCCAGATCTAGCGGCGTTTTAGCGTCAGACTGATTATTCATTAGTGTATTCCTTGGTTAAATTTGATTAGGCGTACTAGTCGCGACAATAAACGTTGAAACCTCTGCGGGTTCCGGATTAATGGTGGAAACAGAAACAGGGAAAAGTGGTTTGAGATAGTCCAGTGGCCTGTAGCTGATGGTAAAGCGACGATTACGGTCGGCTTCACTTTGTAACGTTGGTTTACAGATCAAATCGATGTACTGCTGCGCCGTCAGATACAACACAGTGCTGGCGCTAAAGGTTTCCGGGAAGCTCTCTTCATTGCTGTCGATGATCTTCTGCACGTCTTTGGTGATCGATGCCAGATCATCACCCGCAAGTTCAGTGATGGGTTCAAACTCATCGGCAGTGATATAGGCGTTAAGAATCGCCAACATATTGGTTTTAACCGTGTCCCAGTCTTCCATGCCTTTCTGTACATCTTCGATGATCAACACTGCCAGGGTGTCTTCACCGTGAGTATCGGGTTTCACCAGGAAGTGATTGACCAGCCGACGCAGGCGATCCACCAGTACCTGAACACTGGTTGGACTGTCGGTATAAAACTCACGCTGGAACTGACCATAGAAATTCATCCAGGCGTAATAAAGCCGTTCAAACAGGCTCATGGTTTCCCGAGCCAGCCACAGGCACTCAGTCGCGTTATTTAACGGACTTAGCGTATTTATTTGCTCGCTAACCAGCGAACGGTACTCATCATTGGCAAACCGGGTCGGCCAGGACGGTAAAACGTAGTAGAGAATACGATTAGATTTTTGCTCGTTTTCACCCAACAACAACTGGCTTTCCACCAGGTAGAAGCTCTCGCGGTTATGGGTCGCCATTGGGATCTGACCCGGATGAGAAAAACCAAGCTGACGCATGATGCGTTTGCCCTGGCCGCTTAACTGGCCTCGTTTTAAATGGCGAGACATGTAATCAAAACCACGGCAACGGTCTTGTCCCAGTGATTGCATTTCACATAAGAAACGGCATTTATCGACCCAGGTACGTAACAACACCAGGCGTTGTAATAATGATTCAGAGGAACATTCATCCTGTTCCATGTCTGCCATGCCTTCAGCGTAAAAGGCAAATACATCCTTGTATTTCATGAGGTTAGGATTAGGCAAATGAATACTGAAACGTGCTAACAAATGTTCAGTCGCCTGATTTAAACGGATTAGCTGGCGCACCGTAAAATGAGGCTCCAGCGAATCCTGAATACCCCGGTCCTGATAACCGTCAACATGGTTTCCAATCAGGTGATTCACGCCACTGATATCAGTTACTGGCTGACTAAGCTGAGTTCGAGGGATCTTTTTAGTGGCTTGCCAGAAAGCGGCTTTTTCAGCGGCGCTGATAGATTCACTTGCCAGCATTTTGTCGAGCAGGCGTCCTAAGTGTTCGAACTCCTGAACTTCCGGTTGTGCCAGCAAATACGGCAGAATATCCAGTTGTTTGTGCTGATCGGCTAACAGCTGGTCGTACAGATGCAAGTAACCTTTGTATTGCATCAAACGAACCTTTTCTACCGAATCAATGGTCCGGTTCAGGCTGCGTTCGCCCACGGCATACATGGCTGGTAAGTCGTTTTGCAGCGAACTGTATTGACTGATGTCGCGGTGCGTTCCCTGCAAGGCCGGATTGGCGTAATTCATTTCGGCGGGCAAAATGGCCTGGTTCAACGCCGCTAACCCGGCGCGAATCTCCGCTTTCTCTGTGTCACTCAGAACATATTGTTGTTTATTGATAAGAATGTTCAGCTTATCGAAGAACGATTCTTCGTCGTAACCAAGAACAGGCTGCTTGCCATCATCGACCACGATTTGCCAGTTCTCATACCCTGCACGCTTGCGAGCGCCTTCTGCTACGGCGAACTGGAACTTCTCGACTTTTTCAATCCCGGCATGACCATTTAGCACCGAAAGAATATCGGAACTATATAAATGCGTTTTCTTCTCAGAACGAGCCAGGTCTTCCTGCTTAATCAACCCATTGCAAAGCGCCGGGCCTTGATAGATTTCGTCCAGCGTCATACCGGTCGCTAACAACTCCAACAGGGTATAACGAGGAATATCTGGGGAGATTTCCTGGCTGATTTTATGAAAGATTTCAACGATGGCATCGACCACACTATCGGGCGAATTCAGCGTGATATCCATGTTGAACCACACCGACTGCGTGTCGTAAAACGTGATCTCGCCAAGCTGATGATTCACACATCGGCTCTTCAGAAACATCTCACGAATCGTTTCCCGAACAGCGTTGTACTGCTCCGGATCAGGATCGTACAACAGCACATTGAGGTTAAAACGTGGGATTGTGCGACCAGCTAAATCCTGTGCCATATGAATATGCACATTTTTGATCGCGGGGATATCCAGAAACATACGGCGATAGTCATCAGCAGTCACACTGTGAGTGAACATCACCTGTTCTGGCATCAAAAACTGTGTCGGCGGCGCAGGATTAGCCTGACTAACCGACAACAAGTCCTGGATGGGAAAGTCTAATTTATAACTGAGATCTGACAGTACGAAGGCCAGCACTTCAAGCATGGTAATGCCAGGATCAAACCGGTTATGGTCTGTCCAGGTATCCGGCGCAAATTGCTGTAATCGCGCAATACCCTGATTTCGTAATATCTCCAGATCCTGCCCGGGATTTTCGGGCGCATCTGAAGATATCTGGAGAGTATTTGAATCCATAATATTCCTGACTAGTTAGCGAACAGATAAGACGAAGACGTCATAGTCCCGAATCTGTGAAGATTCGGATGAAAGATGTAAATCGAGGAGTCATTACCGAGGATGGCAAGAACAACGGCATCACTTGAGAAGACAAAACACAGCAACACCGACAAGATGTAAAAAGAGAATAACGCGTTGTTTCCAGTAAGCTTTAAAGCCACACAATTCGTTAAGCGTATTACCCTAAGCATTTCAGTATTCAACTAAGCCGCAAGGGAACGACGGCCATGAGCATAGTGAACTATGTGATTGGCTGACGTGAGTGCAGCAATACAGGCGAATGCTGAAATTCGACGGATAGGCAAGATTGCACGTAGCAACGCAGACACAACGTCAAGGCAACGTGCATGCCCTATGGATTTCACAATCTGCCTAAGCAATCACACCATTCGTTAAGCGTATTACCCTAAGCATTTCTGTATTCGACTAAGCCGCAAGGGAACGACGACCATAAGCATAGTGAACTATGTGATTGGCAAGATTACACGTAGCAACGCGGGCACAACGTCAAAGCGACGGGCATGCCCTATGGATTTCGCAATCTGCGTAAGCCGCAAGTGAATAAGTCACCATGAGCATAGTTTCCTATGCGATTGGTGCGCATGAACGCAGCAATACAAGACGACAAATATGAAATACTCAATAGATTTCATGTTGTGCCAAGGCCGCAAGTAAAAGATTGCCATGAGCATAGTGAACTATGTGATTGGCAAACTTTAAAAAGCGACGGGCATGCCCTATGGATTTCGCAATCTGCCTAAGCCGCAAGTGAATAAGTCACCATGAGCATAGTTTCCTATGCGATTGGTGCGCATGAACGCAGCAATACAGGCAGACTGTGAAAGACGACGGGCATCCCTATTGGACGACGAAGTCATTCTCAACTTCCCACTTCCCGATGCCTTCAAAAACATCTCCGGCGACACTTGCGAGTGATATTTTGTGGTTTCTTGCGGGGACCAGGATTTCGGTCGGTTTGTCTGGTGTTACTTGACTGTATTCGGTGCCTTTTATGCCTTTGCGTTTTGCTCTTATTACTTGAATGATGTCTACTGCTTGATGCTCTTCGAGCACTTGAGCGACGCATGGCAGATAGATGGTTTTTGAGAGTTCTTGATCCGGTTTGTTCCATGGAGTCAGGGTGTCTACGACCAGGTCGTTTAACTCGATAACACTGGTTTGTATGTCGTACATTGGATCGATTTTCACGATGAGTTCTAACTGTACTTCTACGTAGATTGGATCTTCTACTCTGACTTTTACGCCTGGCAGCGTTAGTTTACTGACCGTTTCTGAGATTTCTCTTTTCAGGAACCTTGGGGCTTTTGGCTGTAGTACGTCTGGATCGTGATTCAGTGGAATGACGACCAGGACGATTTCACTACGAATTGCATCCCAGATTGCTCTGACTGAGTGTAATTCTGGCCAGGTTTCTAATACGTAGTGTTCGTAATCCCAGGCGGTTAACAGGCGTTGTTTATGTCTCAGGCGTTCACTGGCTCTACGATTCAGGTTATGGCCTTGTTCTTTGATTTTGCCGCCGAACGATGGGAATGGCTGAGTGATGCTGCCGATTCTCGGGTCTGGCAGAATCAGTTTACTGATGGTTTCTGCCGCCAGTGGTTGGCGATAGTGTTCTTCCGGATGTCCTTTACTTTTCAGGGTGACATTAACACCTTGCGAATTTACGCCTTTCAATCTGGAGTAAATTGGATACATGAGTTGTGTTGTATCCTGATTGGCCTGAACCATGGTGGCATCTTTTTCGATGCTGGCTCTGATCCAGAGGCGTTGATCGTGATTAAAGCTGTTACCGGTTGGGATTTTTGGCAAGTGGAACACTATGATGCCTGAATCCAGCAAATCAAACGTGCTGTCTTGTAAGACACGGCCTTCACCTTCCTGCCCTTGAGAATCATCCCGTTTAAAACGGTGCCATTCGTTGTTGGCGAAGAATTCCCAAACAAACTTTGGATTATTGCCCATGTTATAGCCATCGACCGGATCAACCTGGAAGAAAATCCGACACTGGCCTGGCGTCACAACCTGATTAACGCCCAGATACAGGTATCCGGCTTCATCGACTTCTGGTAACAACTCGATACCGTGTTGGTTTTCCAGATCCATCGTCTGGCGTCCTACCGGTGCAATGTGTTCAAACCAGATTTTGTTACCCAGAGGTTGTTCCATCGAACTCATTGAACTGTCACATTGGTAGTTTAATGAGATGCGTTGTAATACAGGCGTATACGGTTCTAACACCTGGAATGGTGTGAACGTTGTTGGGTCCTGTGTAGTGAGCGCAACACCGTTTTTATAAGAGAAATATTCAACGACGTAAGGGAATGTATTGTGGCCCAGGTCGTGATTGGTGAATTCCAGACTGTACCATTTTGGCCATTCTTCAGCGTCTAACAGGTCAAAAGGCAGTTCCTGATAGTTGTAACGAGTATTGTTGTCAGCGATAGCAAAACGGAACTGGTTGGTAGCAACATTGTTCACCGGCATCGGGAAAGATACCTGTGGAGTATTGGAGTTTTCAGCGAACTGGTAGTCGTAAAACAGATCGACCGTTGACAGGTTCTCAAACAAGCCGCCGTCAGTGCCAGTGGCTTCATCGCCATATTCTTTATCTGACTGATAAATATTAACTTTTGTTTTCGGCCAGACCAGGCAATTGCAATCGTCACTGAACAGGCGATTTAAGCTTAAATCAGTGATATCTGAACAGGACACATGAGGAGGTTGTTCCTCAAGCATTGGCTGTCCGTCTGCTTCAGACGTTTTAGTTTCTCCGGCCAGTGCTACACCGCCGCCAGGATACAGTGAATCAACACAAAGGGCATTGTTATCAAAATAAACGCTGTTAACGGTGAAATCAGGCATGTCGCCCGGTGCAGCAACGCCGATGTTGCCGTACTCCTGTTCCAGCAAGTAGTAGCTGTAAGTTTTGTAATGTTCGTCAAAATCGGCTGGGCGGTCTACCCACTCAAGACGAACATCAGCCCACTGAATGTTTTTCGTCAACAGTTCTGGGTGCGTAAAGTTGAAACGTGTCGCCAGGCCAGGTTCTGTACCAAAGGGTTCGAACGGCTTGGCGGTGTCATGGTTTGAATCGCCATTACTGGCAATCAGTCCGTCAACATCTTCAACCAGTACTGACATCTTTGCATAGTGAATCGTTTGATTGGTCAGTACAACTTCAGCCGGATCATACAGGGTTTTGTAATGCGCTGGTTTCAGCACAAACGCGAGATACGGCAAGTTGATCGTGCCGGCGATGTTGTCTTCTTCAATCGGCTGAATCGCAGGGAATAAGCGGTCCAGTTCAATAGCAATTGTTGAATTGCCGTCCGTTACGCTCCATTGTTCATCCGTCAGACGCATCAGTCCGTCTACCGTGGTGACGGACAAATCAAACCATTCTTTCCATTTGGTTAGCGCAATCTTTTCCTCACCCGGGACATCAGTCGCGAAGTTCAGAGTAATCATGCGTTTACCGCCCATCAGATACAGATCCTGTGAGGCGAGTTTAAAGCCGATCTGAACGGCTTGCTGATCTTCACCCGTGCGGTCAACACCAAAGGTGGGTTGTGGTTCCAACAACTCGACACCAGCTTCCATGTCCAGCACAACCTGACGATTGATCAGGAATTCGTCGTCGCTGGTGGATTTATTGACCGATGCAATGTAATCAATTGCGGCTGCGTTCAGCACAGCAGGTTCTGTTGTGTGATAAATAAGTGGAATACCAGCACTGTCTTTTCCACCGTCGAATTCTGTGCCAGGCGGTAGCGTCATAGATGACACACCTTCCAGCGCTAACACTAAATGGGCGTTGTCCGGTGTTTCTGGCTGTTCAACAAATTGCAGAACATCGCGGTAATAGTGATCCAGGTGACGGTCTACCACATCATTAAACTGGCCGCTGGAATGCTGCATCAGATCGATAAACGTCAGTAATAGCGACATATCTGGCCGGGCTGCTAACGCTTTAATATCGTCGTCACCTTCACCGGTCGTCATGTAGGTTGCTAACGCCTTCATGGTGTCCTGGTCCGGCAGAAGATCACGCCAGTTACCGGTAATACCCATCGACTGTTCATCAAAGTAACGAACGTTACCAGCAAGCGATGCCAGATAATTCAACCAGCCTTCTGGCTGTCTTGATTCGGGCTTAAAATAATCTGTCGATAGTGCAGTGCTTTCCCTGCCCTGTTGACTGAGCCCGGGATTGAAATCATTCGATTCAGTGGAGGAATTTGACTTTCCAGTCATAAGATTGCCTTTAATAATCAATAGTTAAAGTCAGATGAGTAACGTGGAGTTAGCAGGTGTCCCGGCGGTCGCCCGGTTGCGTCAGCATCACTTAATGGGTTTTTACTTTACTTTTGGATGCCTGAATCAGTGCTTTGCCTTTGTACTCAGGAGCCGGGTCCGATGCGCCGCCTGCATTGGGGGGCATTTTTGCCGGGCTGGATGGTTTGAAGGTCACATCCATAAATGTGCCGCGAATGATGAGCATTTCTTTGTTTTTAACTTTCTTTGCTTCCTGATCGCTGCCCAGTTTAAATTCGAAACTACCTTTACCCGGAACAATGAACGGCGGTGAAATGTAGCCACAATCAGCGATTTCTATATTGGCTTCATCACCACTGATACAGACTTTTTTCCCTTTTATTTTCATCTCACCGGATGCCTTGAATTTACCCGGTCGAACAAACACGATGGCTTTGCCAAAAATGGGAAAACACATCACTTTATCTTTGTCTAACGCGGGATTTTTCAGGCTCATATCGATTGCTCCTGCAAGTAGAATGGGAAGACCATGTTGCTGCGGCTGTTGGTCTGGCGCACGATGTATTCCAGTTCAATCTTCAGGATGCCTTCATACAGTTCATCGACATCAAAATTGATTTTTTCCAGTGTGATTCTGGGTTCGTTGTTCAGTAACACCGTGGAGATCTCTTGTCTGAGCGCAGAAATATTCTGTGTTGTCGCGTCAGCAAACATAAAATCGGTTAGTCCCGAGCCCATATCTGGCCAGAACGGGCGTTCGCCCACCGCAGTATGCAGCGCGACATGAATTGCTTGCTGCAACAGGGCATCACCGTCGTCCATGACAGGACCGGAAGACGGCGAGGAAAATCGTGGGGGAAAGGCCCAGCCCTTACCCAGGAAGGCATTCTCAGCCATAGTGATACTCCACAATGAGATTTGAGATTAAAGATTAAATTGGGGGGAGATGACGCACGTATTGATAATGAACCGGTGACGGCTGGTGTTCAGAGAATTACTTAATCTCTGTTGCTTTCGCCGTTACCGTGCAATTACCACTGGATGCTTTGAAATCCATATTCTTGCTTAGCTCAATGGTCGCTTTGTCTTTACTGACCACCGTCATTTTCTCTTTGGCTTCCAGCGTTGCCATATCTTTTTGCGCCAACTTGTAGCCGACTTTCGGGCCGAAAGTAATTGTCTGGTCTTTACTACCCATCACTTCCAGCTGAGGTTCTTTGAGGTTGAACTTGATTTCCAGTTCTTTTTCTTTGAAGAAGATGCCGCGATTTTCGAGCTTGTCATCATACGGGAATTTCGGTTTGGCTTTTGGATTATGAACAGAACCGACAATCACCGGGAAACGGGCATCACCGCCAATGAAATCAACCAGGACTTCAGTGTTCGGATCAGGTTGAAACTGCATACCTTCTTCGTTTCCGGCAAACGGAGACAATAATCTGGCCCAGACGTCCTTACCACCGGTTGCATTTGGCAACTCGACAGGAATACGTTCAAAACCTTCTTCGTCTTTCGCCCAGGGCTTGATAACCCCCAGCATCATTGGTGTTGCAGGCAGGTTTGCGTCTTTGTTCCACAAGGTTTTTTGTAGTGACAAACCAAGCTGATATTCCGTAAACCAGCCGCTTTTATCCAGCATCTGACTAATGCCCGTCACCAGATATTCACCACCAAAGGTTTTACCAATACCGGACAACTTCAGCTTGCCAAGCAGTGCAAACTTTTTCGGTAAGTGGTCGTCATGATTACGGATCAGAACCCGGCCTTTGTGTGAGTCGGCAGCACGAAACGTAGCTTCACCGTCGGCTTTGGCTTTTAGTTCGGCTTCAGTAACTGGCGCACTTTGCTGGCGTAATACATCAGGCCAGCCAAAAATTTTGTCAGCGTCTTTTAAGTCTTTAAAGGTGCCTGCTTCACCGGTGGCGTTGGCAAAGTTCTTTTGATCTTTAATACCCCAACCGTTGTATTCAACTTTCTTCAGTTGGGAACTGCCATCAGAAGCGAGTTCAAAATCAATGCAGTTGTCCATCGCCAGATTGATTTCCAGCGTGTCACCAGCTGCGTCGGCCAGTTTTACAACGTTGGTTTCATTATCGGCGGCCAGTACAAAGCCATTGGCGACCATGCGATCCATGATGACGGCCCAGGGCGATTGATCCACCACCAGATACTGATGATGTTCTACATCACTTGGGTCTACTTTGTCGGCGGCAGCACCAGCTGCGGCAAACATGTCTTCGATGATCACGTTGTCTTTGGTTGCCGGATCAAACAACTGTGTAACTCGTGCCTGGCAGAGTTTCGCGGCCTCGCCCAGTGCCGTTACTTTCAAATACGGTTCAGCGTTAAAGCCAACCGCGTTGCCAACGATAATGCCTTTAAACAGCGACACCTGAGTTTTATCACCAAATCCGGCTTTAACCTCAATCGGTTTTCCCGGCGGAAAGGAGTCTTTGTCGGTCAGTTCGTATTTTTCCTGGGCTAAATCGCCGTCGCGGATCATCAGCTCCAATTCTGGAATTTCGTTAACGCCCCAGCGAGAATTTACTGACATCACCTGCGTGTCTTTCACCGGGCTGCCATCAACCAGCACGGAATATCGTAAATCCATATTAGCGCTCCACTGGTGGATAGGTGATGTATTCACCGACATTTAAACGACGAATGGACGCCAGGCCATTAGCTGCTGCGACCTTGTGAGAAAACTGCGGCGAACCGTAGATTTCAGTAGCTTGAGCCACCAGCTTGTCACCCGCTTTATTTTGGAAAACATGTGTCATATCAGGTGAGGCCATACCTGCTTTTTTCGCCGCTTCTTTGGGCGATAATACTTCTTTAAAGCAACATTCAATCCGGGCTTTTAAGCGGCTGCCTGAGTCATCAACGAGTTCATTCACGACTTTCATGTGATTTAACATACCGCCGAATCCGCCAGAAGGACCGCCAACTAACGGTTGATTTAAAGGTACTAACGTGACGAACGCAGGTTTATGCGTTTCGCTTTGAACCAGTGAGCAATATTTCAGTAGTTTGGTGATCACACCGTCAACACTGGAGCTGCTACTGGCGGTTTTTGCCAGATCAGCCGGGGTTTCGATCAGCGTATCATTCAACAGGAAAGTGACGCGCAGGTCAGATGATTTCAACCCTTGATAGTAGCTTTCCCCACTTAACCCACCAATGATATCCACATCCAGCAGGTTAGCCGATACATTCGCATTCAGTGATTCCGCATCATACGGTAGTTCGATTTTTTCAATCAGACTGCCCGCGCCTTTCTCAACTTTTTTAAAGAAAGACACTTCCATCAACGGCGTGCCAGATAAATTCATTCCTGTGGATTTCAACATGATCAGGGCCTTTTTTGATTTCGTTCTTGTTCAAACTTGCGGTCGATGTAGCGCTTAAGGCGTGCAATTTCGTTCGTCAGCCATTGTTTTTGTGATGCTAAATCTGTGTTTTGTCCCATATCGTTTTGTCCGGCATTACCCGGGGCTGCTGAATTGCTGTCTGCACCTTCACTCATCATCTGAATCGCATCTTCACCACCTGAAAACCGGGCTTTTACATGAATGTTGTTGCATTTCACATCCATACTAAACTCCTGTTCTGACTTGCTTAATTGGTTCAAAAGCAATATCTCTGAAGCTGAAGCTCATGGTTTCAATCATGACGTCCTTACTTTCCGCATTGACACCATCCCATTCCCACGACTCCAGAAACGCACGTTTTACTGTCCATGAATTGACCGGGATACCGCTTTCATCCATCACCGTTATAAGGAGATCTTTGCGAACCAGATGGCTATTCCAGTAGTTGGCCTCCGCCAGGTGTTCTACCACTAACGGGCTGGGCGCGGTAAAAACGCCACGTTTTAACGTTAATGTTTTAACTTTCTTTTCTTTCGCGGGTGAGATTCGGTTCCCTTCATAATTGATGGTCCGATCCATTTTCAGGCCAGTGACTTCTTTAAAATAGATATCTATCGAGTTAGGAATGCCCGTGGTAAAAATCGTCACGGCAAATTTATAACCAACAATGGGTAATCCGGAATCAATTAACATGCTTACTCCTGAATACAGGAGCATCCGAAGATGCCCCTGAAAAGAAAGGTAGATAGATCAGAAATGATTAGTGGAATTCGACTTTGATGTCGTCCGCCAGCATCTCTAAAGACTCCACGCTCGCTTCGTTTGAAGCACCGTTAATGCTTGGAGCAGTTAGTTTTTTCGGGAATGCATTAAGTACTTTCCACGTTACTAATGGCTCTGAACGGTCTTCGTTCGTTAGTGAAATAGTGATGTCTTTTTTGTCTACCAGGTTCAGACTGATTGAAGAAATCCAGTCGTAGAACTGGCTCTTCTGACGAACAAGACCACGTTTAAGCGTGATGTTTACGTCTGTTTTCTGACCAGGCATGTGTTTTTTACCGTGACCATCTTTGTAAGTGATCGTCTCAACACCGATATCCAGACCTGAAACTTCAGAGAACGCGATGCTCTCTTCGCCAAAACTTACAACAAAACGATAGACCGGGATTGGATATTCAGCTGCGATATCTGCTTTAGTAGTTGCCATGAATAGCTCCGTTTATAGATTTACGTTGACGTGACCCGATGGAACAAGCAGGCACAACCTGCCTGAGCAAAGTCCTGAATGACTTCACCGGGAACACGGCTAACTGTTTAAAAAAGATAAGGAAAAAATTAAGGATTAGCCTTCAAGGCTTTTGTGTGAGAACGTCAGGATGATGAATTCTGCCGGACGTACTGCGGCCATACCGATCTCAATATTCATAATGCCGTTATTGATATCGTCTTCAGTCATAGTCTGACCCAGGCCAACATTCACGAAGAACGCCTGATCCGGTGTTTCACCGAATAGAGCGCCCTGACGCCATAGCCCTTCAAGATAGCTTTCAATCATGGTTTTGATTTTTAGCCATGTGAATGGTGTGTTTGGCTCAAATACCGCGAAATGCGTAGATTTTTGAATCGATTCTTCCACCATGTTGAAGAAGCGGCGAACCGATACATAACGCCATTCGTTATCGTTACCCAGTAAAGTACGCGCACCCCAGATCAGGTTGCCTTTACCTTTAAAGTTACGAATCGCGTTGATTGATTTACCCGTGTCAGCGTGAACGTTCAGTGATTGCTGATCTTCATGACGAATGCTACGGCTTGGTGCGTTAACACCTAATAAAGCAACGTTTGCCGGTGCTTTCCACACGCCACGTTCTTTATCCGTTTTAGCCATTGCACCAGCTACCGCCGCAGACGGTGGTAACGTCAGGCTGTTTTTGTTTAACAGCTGAAGCGCCAGGTTGTATGTCGCTGTATCAATGTCAGATTCAGCCAGTGTGAAACCTTCACCTTCGATACCGCCAAGCTCGCGAAGCGTTAGTGTTTTGCCTGCTGCTTCCATGATCACTTTTACTGAGTCAACATTGTAGTGACGCGCATATTGAGTGATCAGGTTCGGGTAATAAGCACCCGCGTATTTCAGGTCGCCCACCACTGAATCACGCATGATTTCAGCATCTTTAGCAATGCTTGCTGAAGAAAGGGTTTCATTTGAACGCTCAAGCACGTCAATGATCGTGAAACGATCCTGAAGCTTACGACATTGGTCGATTGCTGTGTTTTGCAGGCCGTAGAAGTCAGATACTGACGGAAGGTTTGTTGCATCCGGCATACAAATCAACGTGATTTCGTCCACTTTAGCAACTGCTTTAAGTGCTTTGTCGAAATCAGCTTTCGCTTTAGTCGCACCGTGCATGCCAACACTCACGACGTAACATAAGCCACCGCCGTTTGCGAAGAAATGCTCAACAGACTGAGCCATCATGTAGCTGGCAAGCGCCGGTACTTTCGGGCTTTTATCCATATCCATTTCACCGTCAGTCATAACGATGTCTGAATATTCTGTCACGTAAGCCGCACCAGCAGCAGGTACTTTGATCACAAAGTCTTCAGCGAATTTACCACCAAACGCAGTTTGGTATTCCGCCATGTTTTTGATTTTAACCGGAGTAAACTGAAGTGAATTTTCGTCTTTGTCCTCATGTTTCTCGGTATAACCGATAAACACAGGAATAGCAGTAGCAACTTCCGCTACTGATGGTGGTAACGTGGATTTTTCAACCACGTATACACCTGGCGTTTGTTTTTGAGCCATTAGAATTCCTACATATCAAAAAATAAGAAAGGAGATATACCTGTAGAACGTCAGGTATAAGGTGATTAGCCTTCTAAGCTTTTGTGTGAGAAGGTCAGAACGATGAATTCAGCTGGACGCACGGCTGCAAGACCAATTTCAACACGAAGATAACCGTTGTTGATGTCGTCTTCTGTCATTGTCTGGCCCAGGCCAACATTCACGAAGAATGCCTGATCCGGTGTTTCACCGAAGAATGCACCCTGACGCCATAAGTTCTCAAGGTAGCTTTCAATCATGGTCTTAATTTTCAGCCAGGTGAACGGCGTATTTGGCTCAAACACAGCGAATGCAGTTGCTTTCTGAACTGACTCTTCCACCATGTTGAACAGGCGACGTACTGAGATGTAACGCCATTCGTTGTCATTCCCTGCCAGCGTTCTTGCACCCCAAACCAGTGTGCCTTTGCCAACAAATGAACGAATCGCATTGATTGACTTACCTGATGTTGGATCAACATTCAGGCCGCCCTGCTCGTCGTTGTCAATTTTCAGCATTGGCTCTAACACCTGTGCCATTGCAACGTTTGCCGGCGCTTTCCACACGCCACGATTAGCGTCTGTTTTTGCCATGATGCCTGCGATTGCCGGTGATGGCGGCAGTACCAGGTAATTTTGGTTCAATGTTGCTTTCGCCTGGTTATAAACCGCAGCTGAAGAAAGCACATAATTCGCATCGCCCGCTGCATCCATTGAAGGGTTTTGCAACGTTAATGCTGTCATGTTGCCCGTGAAGACAGTCGTCTCCATTGACTCACCTGTTGGTGATAATGCGCCGTCTTTCAACTCAACCGCGAAACCAGCCATATCGTAGTAAGTCGCGTCGTCGTTAGTAACGAAGGTTTTCTTCTTGTTCGCACGCATAGCACCAGACATGTAAGTGTGGTCTGCCGCGCTAACATCTTGCCAACCTAAGTCGCTGATCGCGCCAGCCGCTGCCGGGTCAGCTGTATAAGTCACATATTTGTAACCTGCTGCCAGCTCTTTTGCTGATGCATTGATCGTTGCTTCAATCGTGACACTGGCTTCGTCATAAGCACGCGCCATTGTTGTTCTTACGTATGGATAATAAGCTGCACCATACTGAAGACCCTGCGATACACGCTGTCTTGCTGTTGCCGCATCTTCATCGATGTCGTCTGACGTCAATACGTCAACTAATGCGATACGATCCATACGTTTTTGAGAATGGCCTAACGCCGCATTCGCCACACCGTAATGATCAACCGCATTACCCATACCAATCGTTTCCGGCGTAGAAATCATTGTGACTTCATCAACTTCGTTCAGTAAGTCGATAGCGTCATAATATTTTTCTTTATCCGGGCCGCTTGAATCACCTGCCTGGCCAACACTGATGATGTAACACGCACCACCACCATTTGCGAAGAAGTGAGACACAGCCTGATGTAAGAAGTACATCGCAGGCGAAGCGTCTTTTACTTTGTAGCCAGAGCCGTCTGCTTTAGGCGCCAGTTCGAAGCTTTCAAGATAAGCACCACCGAACAGCGTTTCATACTCCACCATGCTGGTAATACGGTAAGGTTTTTGGATCATGGACTGCTGCTTGTCATCCGTTACATTTACCGTGTAACCGATAAACGCAGGAATCGCAGTCGCCACTTCAGCCACCGAGGGTGGCAACAGGGATTTTTCCCGAACGTAGACGTCGGGTGTTGTGTATTGAGGCATAGTATTTCCTTCAGTTAAGTGAAAACATTCTTATTACAGAAGCATGCTGTATCCCGTTGATAAATCGCAGATATATCGACCCGACGACGTCAACATGCCGAAGTTGCTCAAAGAATAGTGAATTGAGAAGCAGGCACGTCATTCAGGAATGCTTACCCGCCAGATGCGTGAATTGGGGAAAAGCTGGCGGGCCGTGCCTGCTTCTCAAAAGGTGTGGAGCGCTTTTCCCCACGGCTCCGCCACATCAGTCACAGGCTGATGTGTTGAAAGAAAATCGTGTTGTACTGGTTAGACGCAATGGTGCATAGAGTGTGAAAGTTTTGTCTTTGATTTTGGGTAATCAATATAATTGATTGAATTTTATGCAGTTAATGCAGGTAGATAGCAATGTAATTATTCAACATCTTGCAAATGGAAAGGGCTGTAGAATACAGAGCCTTTGTATTCTCTGTTGCCTGTAATTTCACCAACACCTTTAGGATCAGGCTGAACTCGTATCACAGGACTTCCCGTGCCAGTTTCCTGATGTAGATCGCCATTCGGAAGACGAGAGTGCTCGACATAGTTCATGCTGACGGGGATTGTAAAGTCAGTATCCTTCCCAGGGTGCTTATCCATCCAAACATGAGGCTTATTAATATTCATCTTCTGAAGTGATGTAACGATGTTATTAACGTTTGACCAGGCATCAAATGTCGTGTGGGTATTCTTATCGGTCCGTTCCATAACTTTTTCGCCTTTAGTAATGTAGGCATTGTCCTTAGAAGATGTTGAATAGTGATCAGCGTGTTTCCCCCAGATGAAATCATCCCAATCCAGTTTTCTTACTTCCGGTTTCAACAAACTATCCACCCGCTGTATTGTCATCGCTCTGGATGTTTTTGTTGCTGGCGTTTGTTTATTTGTGCTGTCAAACATAGCTATTTGCTCCGTTGGAAAAGTAGATAGTTAACTCGCCGCCATCTTATCCGCTTCAACTTCATCCGTGGTATTGACTGCAAAACCATTCACGGTTGTATCAGCTTTAGGCGGCGTACCGCGTTTCGCGTTGATGATGTAGTGACCAATTTCGTGCTTCATATTGAATTTTGTGCTTTGTCCGGGGCCGAACTCGGCTCTGCTGCCCTGAAGTGTTGCTGCCGCACCCACCTGGCCGGGAAACGATGAGTTATGTTTGGATTGAAGTGCCGACGTGTCCACACCATGTTGTTTTCCCATTGATGTTTTTAACTGATCGAACTCTGCGTTTCGTTGTACCGTATCAGATTCATGGGTCTGAGAGGTTTGAATGATGTCTTCGTCGTAGTTAAACATTGCAATACTCCTGTCAGGCCATGCCTGAGTGATCATTGAATAGATAATGTGATTGAATTAGCGTTTGATGATCCAGCGCACCGGGTAATCGTTTATTGTCTCTGGTGCTGAAATGGCGGGGGTATTATTGCTGCCATCGGCCTGTTGAAAACCAGGCGGTAATTGCTCGCCGGACCATAATAAAATAGTTCCTTCCGGCAACACTGACAGCGGCTGAACTGTCGTTGTCAGGTGTTCCGACAAACCACTTTGCGACACGAGTGACGCAGGTGTTTCAGCGTGTTCAGCCACCAGCAAAGGACCATCAACTTTTAACTCACCTTTAACCGATACGTCCGGTGCAATTGCCAGGGCATTTTGTTGTGAACGGTCAATGCCGTCTTCGCCCTGAATCAAACAGGTGTCAATAAGCTCGGCAAACTGCTCGGCCGTTGGCTTAGCCCCAGGTGAAAAATACGCTTTTAGTCGTTCTCTTAAAGTAAGCGCCATGACTTAAACTCCCTTTGTGATGGGGTGGAAATTACTCGCCGAGAGTAAGTTATCAAAGGTTAGCAACTGCCAGTCTTGAGACTCATGGGTTATAGCGCGTAATTGATAGATCTGACTCACTTCGGGCCACCATGCTTGATTCAAAACAACCACATTGCCAATTTCGGGTGACTGAATCATGGATTGCCAGTGTGCCGTTTCATCGACCAGATATAACCCGTTTTGTGTGGGGTTAGCTTGCTGTAAAAGCAAAACATGTTTGAGGCGAAGTGCTGTGTCAGTCGGTTTGCTTAAATCAACAGATTCAGCAAACACAAAGTCAATATAACCAATAAATCCCAGAAAACGTTCAACTTCGATCTGGCGCTGTTGGCTACGCCGTAATAACGAAGTGACATCCAGATAAGTCAGTGACATAAGCGTTCTCAGCGAAATTACGTTTCAGAAATGAAAAAAGTGGCACACCGCTTCAAAGAAAAAGCAAGCGTGCCAACTTTGTCAGGATTAATGATGTGTCAAATGATATGAGTGCAGAAGCATCCCGGTTGATCCATTAGATTGGAATCAACTCATGCTTTTACAGCGCCATTGCACCATCTGTTAATGGCATTTGGTTCCATGCATCAGATGCTTCGTCATACACATAGAACATGGTGGATTGAGGATTGCTGCTAGCACGGTCAATAACCAGATTTCCATTTTCCAGCGTGTGTGCAATTTTTTTCAGGTCACCCGAATCGCGTTGATAAACACCATTCGATGATGGATCTGACTGTGCAATCAGCAACACACGTTCACCTTCTGCGACGCCGGTATAGCCTGTCAGGACTGGTACATCAATGGCTTCAACATGTTGAACCTGATCAATGATACCGACATAACGAAGTAGTGCTTTTGCAGACTGAGTTGTTGAATGAATTGCAGCGTCATTAACGCCATCAATGGCAGACAATGCAGCCAGTTTGCCTGAGAGTGTATTTGCCATAAGGCCTCCTGTTGAGAAAAAAAGACCCGGCTTCCAGAGCGAAAAACGCGGGCCAAAGGGTTGGGACAAAGAAAAGGGTTGATATGTCCTGTGACAGGAAAGCGTTGTTATCAAGTTGGATAATTATAAATATGATTGAAGAAGCTACTTATCATCGGGATATGTCATGTTTGCATACTTATCCAGGTATTGATCTTTACCAACACTTATCATGGCAACCTGATGAGCAACCACACGTCTGAATGGTGTTGCAAGTCGGGCAAACCAATCTGATGTTGTTCTGTCTTTGAATTGACTTTGTTTAATCGCATTGTTTTCACCCGTAACCAGCTCATCTACTGAATGCTGATTAAGAGGTTGATTCAAAAAAGACGGTGATAAAGATTGATAGTATTTTCCAATTTGAGGGGAAGCACCGGTCGTCTTACCAAAGAACGTGGAAGCGGCGGATGTGACATGATGCACTTTCAAATCATCTTCTTCTTTCTGCATAATAAAGAGCCTTATTATTTGATATAAAAGGATTTTTAAGAATATTCAGACGTAAAAAAACGAGTATTTTCAGGGAGTGTTAATATTCAACAAATAGCTAATTTCATCGGTGCTTTGATCGTTAGACTGCGTTTCTACATGCTCAAAACCCATCCGATTCAAAATATGCTTTGAGGGGGTATTATGACTCCATACTGAAGTGAAAATTTGGGACACTGATAGCGTCGAAGCCAATTGTTTGATGTGTTCAACTGCCAGGGTAACACCCGCTCGACCGAAGCCTCTTTGCTGATAGTCACAACCTATCCAAAAAGACAAATGTGCTAATTGAGTCGAATCCAGGTTAAAAACCACACACCCGACAAAACCCAAATGCTCGTGAACAATTGCAAAGTGAGCGCGTTGGTTATCGTCCCCTTCTCGCTCCCAATGTTTCCAGCGTTGATAGAGTTGCTCTGGTTGCGTAATCGCAGGGCCTCGTAAACTACTCGCAATAGTCGGATTTCGATATTGGACCAGGTATGCCGTCAAATGATGCTGTGCCAGCGGTTCTAATATCAACTGAGAGCCATCTTTCATCTCACACTTATGGCACAATGTTGAATCGAACCAAGCCAGTCGCTCACATCTCAACCGATAGTCACGAATGACTTGATTCAGTTGTAAAGCCTGAGAATTATCAGGAGAACACAACAAAGCCCGGTCACTGTATTCTTCAGCCAGGCGCTGATTCCCTAACGCCTGAGAAACTAACGCCAGGTTCTGCCAGCAAGCGAGCCCAGGACCATCTAATTCAATCAGTGTTTGAAAACAAATTTTTGCCAGCGACCAGTGTTCAATTTTCATTGCCAGCAATCCCAATTGAAAAACAAAGGTATCTTGCAGGTTATGGGGAATGTAATCATTCCAGACATTGTCGAGTCGACCACGCCAGGCTAATCGCTGCTCAGGTAACACACCTTCTTCAATCATGTGAGGCAAAAAAATGGCCAGAATACGAGGTTCAAAATTATGATTAGCAAGGAATGCAGCCTTTTGAACATCGGATAGATACTGGGATTTTCCTTCAATACTTTGGATAAAAATGTCCATGTTTTGAGGGGACTGGTTTACAAAACTTTGTTTGAAAGCTTGCTGAATACCGGTGATACAGGACTTATTTAATGCGTTTAATCCTGGTTTTTTTAAACGCATCCAGATGTTTTTAAGCTGGTCAGTTACACCGCTACATTTACTTGAAGTAGAGAACACATAACCTGCATTTAGCTGCATAATCCAGTCAATACCAGATGAAACAGTCGTCACTGAGCAATCTGCGTATTGATCGCCAGCCTCACCAAACAACTGCAAACTTCCAACAGGCATCTTTGCGTCAACATTCATTAGCAGCGTTAATAAACTAGTCGGTAACGTTACCGTCTTAGCGTTATTTTCCTGTATCAACGTTTGAATCATTTCTCTTACGGGAGACTGAATTTCTTCACTCAACTCGTCTATCAGCGTATCAAGTGACACAGCCTGAAATTCTTCGATAAATTCACTTGCAGTTGATTGATTCCCAGTGCTAACTTTTTTCAACCATTGAATCGTATTAGCAAAAGATTTAGTCGTTGATGAAGTCCTGGTTGCTGCAGTACTGGTTGATAAAGCCCCGATAAATGGGCCCGAAGTGCATGTAGAATGTTGTTCGGCTAATGAGGTCGTACGTAAATTCTCTCCATCCCATCGAATCCGCATCGTATCGAACTGAGATAGTAAGTCATTTGATATAAAAGCCATCGGGTTCTGACCAAAGTCCAGGATTTGTCCTTCCAGATCAGTATCAGACCAATGATTATTTTCGATTACGAGCCCGTGAATAGCAGTAACCAATCCCTGATTTTTCAATTCAACATACCGAGGATGGCGAATTAACCTGTTTAATTTTGTCAGGCAAGAATCAGCAAACACGTAACACAGGCGGCAAGACCTCAACAGCTCATGATTGTCCTGTTTCAGCAGTTTGTGTAGTAATGCAAGGCCAAATTGCCCGCTGCCCACACCCATTTGAACAAGATATACAGGTTTTTCTGTATCCAAATAGCTTGCTGCTTCACATTCCTGCAACCAGACGATGATCATTCGACAGTAGAAATCCAACCAGGCATTTGTAGACCAATGATCAAACATCAAACTGTTCTTCCTCGCCAACATTCAAGCGTCTGCCGTACACTTTACCGATCTGAAGTAGCGCATCACCGCCTCCGACCCGGCCGCGACTTTGCTGAGATTTAATCGTCCATTCTCCATTGGCATCACGGATCAACACCGTGGTGGTAACATGTTCCGTTATTCCCTGGCCGTCATTGTTGTATTCATCCCAGTCATAGGTATCAACGATTTCGTTGTCCTGTTTGAACGTCTCCCATTGTTCAGCATTCGTGCCGGGGCTTGGGTAGTGCCAGACCGATAACTGGGTCTCAGAGGTTTTCTTCACGGCAATAGAACAACCGTTCATCCCAGCAGTAAAGGCGATTTTTGGTCCGGTCATATCTGTCCCGGCCGGAATATCGACTTTAGTATTTTCATTTACATCAGCGGGATTGGATTCATAAGGAATCAGTGCGGCTTTGATTCCACGGTCGTATGGCTGTAATGATTTTCTGACTACCGATTTAAGTGCCGCTTTAAGGCTTACTTGCTCACCGCCACCCGGTGCGGCGACCATAATGTCGTCATCAATGGTAGGTGGAATCGCTTCCAACATAGGTGTAACCACATACTGGCCACGAGAGGAGAAAATACCGGTTTTTATTTTACGATATGCCAGAGTAAACATTTCAATGTTGGTGTGTTTCATTGACTCATCGTATAAATACACCAGATATTCATTCGCTTTTCGGCTGATCGTTTCGCTGGATGTCATCCCTCCACCGGCACCCGGGTTCTTTGCTCTGACTTCTTGCTGTACTTGCTCTTGTCGGGCAGTAATCGCATTAATGGCTTCAACGGGCAAATCATAGGTGTCAATAATACCGCCCGCAAAATTGACCAACAGCTGATTGTCTGTCATGAATCCCTGTGGGTTGTCGATAAATGCTTGTTCTCCCACGCGTTGAATAACGCCATTATCAGGAATATGGCGTTGCACAGGCGGCTTATGATGGTTTTCAGAAGAAACCTGACCGGGCGAGAACACGCTGGTGGCCGACGTTTTTTGTTCAGGTTTATGTGCATACATGCTAACGAATTCCGTAAAAGTCAGTCATCCAGGGCCTTTGCCCCATTTTCACCCCCTAAAAAAACACCTGAGCATCCAGGGCGGATAACTCAGGCAAAAGGGTTGGGACAAAGAAACTGGTGAAAATCAGGCGTTTTTATTTCAAACAGTCAGATCAAACAGATCAAAACTTTGAACATCGTAGAAGATAAATGCGCCATTTCCGTCGTCATTACCAATCGCGGTTATGCGTCCGGCAAGACGGCCTTCGAATACAACTGTGCCGCCCACATAGTCAATGGCACTTAAATCAATACCGTTATCATCGAACCAGTTACGTTCGCCAACCCGATTAAAGCGATTAGCCGGACTGTTGTTCTGGTGCGCTGTTTTAGTGGTCAGGGCTGGTTTGTCTTTCAGGGCGTTTTTTTCTTCCTGATCCGGTGCGTACAAAGCCAACACTCGAAGTCCACTGGCCGCGCCATTTTGCGAGACATTGCCCTTGATCAATGCATATTGGCGTTCATCAAGGATTTTTGCGTTGTCGAATTGTCTGCCGCCCAGAAGTTTACCCAGGTACTGAATTTGCGATTGTTTAATCAGGAAACGTTCTTTTGTCGTGCTGTTAAACGTTTTCCGAATGTAACCCAGATTGTCTTGTATGGTTCCGCTTAACTGCACCCAGGCACCGTCGCGGTATTCCCAGCTACTGTTGCTTTCGACATCATAAAGTCGAGAGGTATCGAGCCCGCCTTTAAAGACTTCATCGAGGTAAGTTGAGTTAGGTTGAGAGTTAGTGATGTAACCGTAGGATTGCTTTCCTTTAAAGCGGTGTAGCGCCGGGTCAGCATTGATATCAATGACCATTTTACTGGCTGGTTGATAGTTTGCGGTGTCATTCCAATTAGTGACGTAGAATGTAAAGATATCGCCCTGACGCTGGACTTTTACCCGGATTTTTTTATTGCTCCAACCACCACCAACGCCAATATTATATTCTTTTAATAGCCGCATAGTGTTCGCGCCTGTGCCGTAGTATCCATGATAAATACCACAACCTGTTGTTCTGGGATCGTTTCCTCCGGTATTTAGCACTATCGTGAGAACTTCATTGAAACTACCCTCACGTTTAAACGCGGCGACCAGGCCTATTGTGTCGTTATCGCTACTATCTGAAGAAAGCGTAACTTCCAACGTGTAGTTATCTACTTTCTCCAGTGAAACAAAACCATTCGATGGCGAGACGTTTAACGGCATAACCACCCGATCCGGGTTAGTCTTAAATTCCCAGGCGTTGGCATTCCCTGTTGCAGAAGATTTATTGGCATAGAAATTATTGCCATCGAACCGGCCCCAGGTATTAAAAATATCCTGAACCGAGGGTGGACGGTAACCAGCACGGGCTTCAGTCACTTCCGGGGTTGTGCGATAGATAAAGGATTCGACTTCCGGCAGTGGCGTCACATTGATGTACACACGGCCCGTCTGTTCTGTGCCCTGCCCGTTTCTGACCCGGTATTCAAATTCAGCAGGCTCGCCCGCCAAACCGGTAGACACGAAGGTAATGTTGCCATTTTTCATGGTGACATTTCCGCCCGCGATGTTTGTGACAGCAATAACATTCAGACCTGAACTCGACTGGTCTTCATCATTCGCGGTTAATTCCGACGCGGGTAAAAGCAACGTCTCACTTTGTTGCAGGTTATAGGTATCCGGATTACAAATAATCGGCGGAATCGCTTCTACCGTCATCGTCACAACATGGTTTTTGCGAATACCGATTGAGTTTTCAACCGTAAATTTAAAACTGGCTGGTTGATCAACGCCACCTGTTGATGTGAACAGTACTGTCGCACCGTCGATCGATACCTGACCACGCACCGGTTCAAAGACATTGATAAGTCTTACCGGGTCGTTACCGTCACTGTACTGGTCAAAGCTGCCTTCCAGAATATTGGAAAACGGAATGACCGTGGTGCGTGTGGTGTAAACAGTAAATGTTTTGTCCTGCAAAAGAATGGTTTTCGCTGACTTACCGTAAAACTCGCTAATTGCGATCGTATCGCCAGGCGCTTTTTCAACATGTTCGCTGAATTCACTCAACAGGTGTGGCTGTGCATCTTTATATTCCTGGCCGATATCGACCAGGGAAATTTGACCTTTGGTTTGTAATGTCATGAGGTCCTCCTGAACAAGCAGTTGATGGTGAAATTAGCTATCTTGCTTATCAGCAAGTTTTGCCTGTAGTTCACTTACCTGCTCATTCAAGGCTTTAACGCTTTCTACCAGTAGACCAACCAGGTTGCCGTAAGCTACTGACAGAAACTCTGTTTCACCGTGAACCGCTTCTGGCATGACTTGTTGCACCTGTTGTGCAAGTAATCCCGTGTAACGACGGCCATCATTAAAATCGGCTCGTTCGAAGGTCACACCATCAAGCTGACTAAGCTTTTCAAGTGGCGCATCGATCTTGCGGACCATGCGCTTCAGACGTTCATCGGAAAATGCGGTGACATCCGCCGTTGCAGTGATAGCACCGGTTACACTCATATCACCGGTAAAAGTGGCGGCATCAATATTAAACTCACCATTCAGTACACTGCCTGATTGCTGTACGTAACGGTTATCCGATTGTGTTTTGGTGTAACGGGCATTACTTTCCTGGGTGCGCGTGGTTACTTCACTGGCTAAGTCTTCAGTGAGTTTGCTGGTTTCATTGCCCCGTGTAGTCACTTCGTCAGCAATACGTTGTTCAGCAGCACCAACGCGCGTGTCGTTCGCCAGTACATAAGCAGCAAACGCATCGTCATTTTCAGTATCAACTTCGTTGATCAACGCAACGATTTCAGCAAAAGAGTCTTTATCCGCATCGCTGGCGGCAAGAATGGCATCAATACGGTCTTTTTCTGTATCGATCAGTGCGGTTAAATCAGTGGTTAACTGGTCTTCTGATTTAGTTAGCTGGCTTTTTAAAACAGCCGCGTCCACGATCTTTTCAGCGGTTGATTGGTCTACATCAGCGTCGAGCGCCAGATCGGCATCCAGACGATTATTGACCGATACCAGGCCAATTCCGGCCAGGCTGATTTCTGAAGTCGTGGCCCACGTCAGTTCTGGCGATGCACCCGAAATGGCTTTTAGTTTATAGACTGAACCTTGCTGTTCCTTCCCACCATCAATAACAACGGTTTGCCCTTCGGTGTAGCTTGTTGGTGGAAACTCAGTGGCTTCAACCAGACTTGGCACCTGACCAGTTTTGTGAACTTTCCAGATCCGGTTCTCCGTCAGGTTATTTTGCGCCGTTAGCAACACCAACTGATCTTTAAGCAGTTTGACGCCGTCGATAGTCGTCGGTGGATTCGCCAGATTAATATTGCTTGATGACTCCACGCATACAATCGTGGCATCAATACGTTGCGGAAAACTCAGGGCTTCCGCTTTGGTGTTTAAACCGCTGATGTGTTGCGCACTCACGACTTTATTCGGATTTGCAGCCGCAATGTCGGCCGTAGACGCAAACGGAATGCGGCCCGACGGCACAGTACCACCCGTTAATGCCGACGCATTCAGCCCGGTTAATTCACCACCATTACCGATGAATTTTTTGGCTTTAACAGATGAGTTGTTATACGGCACAGTCAGGTCAACATTTTCCTGTAAACGCTCGTTGGGCACCATACCCATCGCCAGATTAGAGGCGTTGAGATTTGTTAAATCCTGGCCATCACCTTCAAACCTGTTTGCCTGAAGTTTTGCCGATACCGATACATTGCTAAACGAGCCCTGGGTTGCGGAAACTTTGTTGGCCTTTACTTCTGAACCGCTGTGATTCCGGGTTAAGTCGATTGTTTTTGGAAAGCGGTTATTTTCAAGATAAGGAGCGAGATGTTCTGGTAAATCGAAGCCATTTTGTTGTGTCCAGATGGTATGAGAAGTATCGCCATCCAGTTCAGCTTCCCAGAACGTACCATTCATATCATCAGCATCACCGGCTTTTACCAGGAAGTTATCAACGTAGACATAAGATAGTTTTGTGATGGTGTTATCTGCTTCGACACGGTAGATACCATTTTCTGATGTATCAGGCTGAGACGTTAACAGAACTCGCTGACCTGCTTGCAGGTTGTAGTTATTAATAAAGGCATCAAGCTGTCCACTGACATCAGGCAGAGATTCGGCAATAGCCACATCAACGGAATCACCAAATAAGTGCGCAGCAAGGGTAAGCGTCGCATTTATATCCGTTGCGGCTTCAATGAGTTCTTCAAACTCATCTTCTGTTGGGATATCGCCAGTCTGAAAGTATTCTTTGATTTGAGATTTGATTAGGGAATTTTTCATGATTACTCTGCCAGAAATTAGGTTGATGTATTTTCGAGAAGTCGGTTGATTTCCTGAACCACAGGTACCTCAATGCGTTCATGAACAGGTACAGGCACAGACAGTGAATACAGCAATGTTGGTTTCGGTGTCGAACCCAGGGCTTGCCAGACCTGACCACTTACCTTGTCACTTTGCGGGCTACCAAACAGTTGCGCCCGAATGCCGTAAGGTTCCGGATCGATGCCTTTTTCTTCCAACACGTCGTCGGGAATAAAGTCATAGCCACCAAGCCCCGCCAGTAAGTAGCCGAGAATCAGGTGTTCAATCTCGGCGCTACGTTCTTCGTCCTTGCTCCACACGGTTAACATGTATGTCAGATCAACAAATCGCGGTTCTTTGATATAAACACGAGCGGTTTGTGCGTCGTTGATTTGCGTGCGCGGCGGTTCACTCTGACGACGCGGTAAGTCTTCCGCCATACCGACCAGATAACAGTTAATCGCAGGCACGTCTGTCAGGACTTTTTCAACAAAGTCTTTGCCTGGCGGCACAAAACTGATTTGAATCGGATCTTGTTGTTGCTCGCCTGGCGGGATGATCTGAGATTGCTCATTGAGCAGGATAATGCGCTCCCGCAGAAACATATCCAGCGCCTGTTGCAGGTTAAGTAATAAGGTTGGATCCATGATGATCTCCTTTAAGCCATTGATTCATTTCCTGTTGGGCCATAAACCCGGCATGTTGTTTGGATAATTCGCGTTGAAGCGCTTTGGCAATATCTAATTTGCTAATAGCCGGACGTTGGTCCATCAGACTCAACAGCAGAGCGGCTGATGCAATATTCAGGATCTGTGCGGCACTGATTTCAAAGCGGTCTGCCAGACCTTTCAGGTCACGCATTAGCATTGCATCACCGTTATCTGCCAGCGCTCGCTGCCAGATCGACAATCGCTCAGTTTTTCCCGGTTGAGTGAATTCAATAACGCTTTGAAAACGACGTAAAAAGGCATCGTCCAGGTTGGATTTGAAGTTAGTACTTAACAGCAGTAAACCGTCATAGTGTTCCATCCGTTGCAAGAGGTAACTCACGCCCATATTGGCGTTTTTGTCGTGGCTGGATTCCACTTCACTGCGTTTGGCAAAAATCGCGTCAGCTTCATCGAACATGAGTACTGCGTTATATTTCTGTGCAGAATCAAAAAGTTTGGCGAGATGCTTTTCTGTTTCACCAATCCATTTACTGGCAATATTCGCCAGATTCACTTTGTACAGCGGCAATTGCAGTTCACCGGCGATAGCTTCAGCAGCCATAGATTTACCAGTGCCGGGTTTCCCCCAGAACAAGGCTTTCACCCCCCGATCAAAACGTGGTAATCGCTGAGCCAGATCGGACTGATACTGAATGCGCGCCACCAGTTCGTTCAATGGTTCACGAATATGACCTGGCAACACCATGTCACTCAGTACATAGCGAGCGTGTGACAATTGCGCCAACTCGTCACAATGACGGCTCTGTTCCTCTAAACAGGCTTGCTGCAACTGAGTCCAGAATGACTCGCCGGATTTACCTTGTGCCGTGACACCTCTTGCCAGATCTGCCATTCGATGAACCGCAACCGGATAGCGCTCTGCCAGTGATTTTGCCTGGTGTACGTTTGTCTGCGCATCGTGTGGAGCCAGCGCGAGCCAACCATGTGCAATCTGATCCAACGTTGGAGACACTAACGGAAAATCAGTCATCGACAGCAACTGAGGGCAGTTGTTGCTGGACGGTGCAAGAAAAAATAGTTGAATATTGGGGTGATTCTTCAGTGCCTGAATAAATGGCGCATAGTCCCATTCAATCAGGGTTGGAAAATCCGGCCACCAGATTGCTACTGGCTGACCTTCAGCACTTAGAATCAAGTGCGCTAACCAGTTCAGTAACTGTCGGTTGGTGTAGTGATGTTCAGCTTTCGCTTGTGAGATGTATAACAGCTGGCGTGCTAAACAACTGCGCTGCTCGGTGAACCATAACGCATGCTGCTTATCGGTATCTGACAACTGAATCCACTGATTGCTGAGATCGGATGCTTGATGAATATGTGCAGATTGTTGGAAACAAGCCTGATAAACCGGGTCCTGTTCGTAGTTTGCGTGTAAGCAGAAAATGGTGTCTGTTAATGGTGAAGCATTGTCACTGGACAGATAATCCAGCAGAAAATGCGCCAGAAAACAGGGCAAGGTAAAGCCCGGACGATTTTCTGCTTGTTGAATCAAACCGTATTGAAACAACACCGAACGGAATACGTCAGCTTCCAGCAGCACATGTTTATCATCATAGTGATGAACCAGCAGTAACAGCTTGTCCAGACTCAGTGTTGGCCCTTGTTCAAACCAGCTGGTGCCAAGGAAAACTGCAACACTGTCTGGTTCCACCTGTTGAATGTACACCAGAGCAATCATGCGTAATTCTATTGGCTCCAGTTCAAACCAGTCTGCCAGTTTCTGAAAACGTGAATGAGCAATAAATGCATCGAGGGATGCGTGAAAACGGGTCATGGCATCAACAGCACCTTCCTCTTTGAGATCATGACCAAGCTCTACAAAGTGGTGAGTTAGTTGTTGTTCCAGTTCAAAAAAAGATGACGCTGGACTCGGTGACACCGCCGTATCGTTTGTCATCGCCTGAACGGTGTTTTTGACGTCCATTGCCGGATTTCGGGTTGAATGATGGGCGTTGTCAGGCGTCTGATTCAAACCTGGATCTTGTATGTTAGTAGTCACGATGGATTACTCCGGATAAGTCAGTGACGATTGAAGAGAAAGATGAGAACAGCTGTTCTGTCGTTAACGGATGAATCACGATGCACAAGCCTCCGGTGTTGACGACTTAAGCGTGAGTAAATCGGCAGGAACGGTGATCAACAGACTTTGCTCCAGGCCCTGCACTTCAATCGCTACTTTTTTATCGTCTTCGTGGGCCATCAACACTCCCTGATACCCTTTCAGGCATCCCGCATTAATCTCAACCTGATCACCTACCACCAATGATGTTTGCGTGGTTTCTACTTCATAACCGGACGCCAGCGTGAGTCGAATGCGTTCGATATCAGATTCTGGCACTGCGGCCGCTTGTTTACTGAATCGAATATAATGAGCGAATCCTGATAACTTCTTGATTCTGTGATATTCGTCATCATTGACCTGAACAAAAACGTAAGATTTGAACAGGGGAACATTGATACGCTTTTTACGATCACTCCATTGGTGGATTTCTTCTTTAACCGGCAAAAAGACATTGCCGTGTCCTGGTTTTTGTTCGATTTGTTTTGCCAGTTTCGCTTCTGCATTGGGCCAGGTGTAAACCACATGCCAACGTCGGACGTCACTCATAAATACTCTCACACGCTTCGCCGCATCAGTCCCAACAGGTGATGAAAAGCGGCAGTTATCAACTATTCAGGTGTAAAGACGGTGGTGCCTGAAAGGTGTGAAACGAAAGAAAAGAAACACTTATAGAAACAGTTTCCTCGGCTCTCATACTTTCAGAACACCAGAGGTAATCAGACATCATTTTCTGATTACCTCTGCTGAACTGGTTACCTGAACGATGTGCTATTCGGACTTGTTCGTTCAGTTATGCCAGTAAAAATTCTTCTTTAAGTGCAACCAGTTTTTTTCGCGCCAGTTGAACACGTTTACGGACATTTTCCTGACTGAGTTTCATGGTGGAGGCAATTTCCGAGTAGTCCATTTCATACATAAATTTGTACTGGACGACTTGCCTGAGTTCGGGGGGAAGGTAATCAATCTCCTGAAGCACACGCTCATAGAGATTATTGTTCATGAGTTCTGATTCCAGGGGGTTGGAAACGTTGTCAGCAAAAAAAAAGTGATTGGGAAGTTCATTGACCTGATTGATCAGATCAAGCTGTCTGGCGTTAGCTCGATGTACATCCATGCAGATGTTGTGGGCAATGCGACATAACCAGGCAAACTGGTTACTAATATCACCTTCGCTGTCCACAAATGATTTGAACGCTTTTTCACGAGTTTGTGAAATGGCGTCTTCGATTTTATCTATGTCACTCCTCAGCCATTTATAACAACAGCGGGTTAATTTTTCTTGATACAAAGACCACATGCTCCAAAAAGCATGGCTATACAGACAAGATTCGGCAGATCCGGGTTGTTGTAGCCTGGAAACGGGCATACTTCCTCCATTGTGGGTGATAGAAATGGAGGAAAGACGTAAAACCCCAAATTTTGTGAAAACTTTGTGTATTAATCAGGTTAATTAATTACGGGCAATTAACCATTCGTTTATTTAATAAACAAAATAGAGCAGTAAAGAAGAATTCCGAAATCTTATTTGAGCTATTCCGGATCTCCTCCACTAAACCAGTTCAATAATGGACTGATCTAAACGGAGCGTGTTGATTTAAATCGACGCATCAACAAACAGCATCAACTTGCTCACTTTTATGACAAACGACATGTCCCTTTATCGTGCATATTAATCCGGGGAACTGGTGTTAAAACGCGACAAAGTCCCGGAAATATACCTATATCTATGTACTTGAATCAACTCATATGTGTCTATCTGGTCGATATTTGCTCACCAACGGGTGTTCCCGTATCTAATGCAGAAATATCTAAAAATACGGAATAAAAATTAATCTTTGGTGCGTCAAATTGTCGCATACGCATCATTACACAAAGATTAATTAACATCATATACGAGAGAATGTACATATTTAATCAATCAAACACACACTCTAAGTTCGATGAACATCACCACCATCGAAGACTGTAATAAAAATGTATATTATGTTTAGGGTTTTAAATTTTTATGATAAACAGGCATAACAACACGCCAGTACCTGGTATAAAGAATGGAACTTCCTTCATGCATATGTGTATTAGTCAGAAACAATATACAATTTACCGGATTAGCATGTAATTAATATGTAAACGGTAGTATCTGGTAATTTGTGACGAGAAACGTCATATCCTTTAACGATTAAGATGAGCAAAAAAGAGTTAATGCGAATCAAGTCTCAACAGCATCAACTTATTCAAAGGAAGATTCAGTGACAACAGTAGTGATGCAGGATTATTGCGTTCATGGCTGAATGACCTGGTAAAATCTGTCAGGCCATTCAGTGAATGTTGAAATAAGCAGGATCAGCGTTTAAGGACAGGAATAAATCAGCTTAATGTCTGATTAAAAATCAACAGTGAAAAGGTGAGAAAAATCAGTGCGGACAGGCGAGACGTATAACGGCCAACATGTTGCGACGGTACTTTTTTACCAATGGTTTTAAACGCCAGACAGTATCCGGAATGAACGAACATGACATTCATAAAAAACAACAGAGAAAGCACCACACATTGCTGAATTTTGGCGTCTGCGGCGGCAACAAATAACGGAAAAACCGAGAGGAAAAATACCAGAGCTTTGGGATTCATCAGGCTGATCATCAAACCGTGAAAGAAGACATTGGAGTGACTACGATCATCATCAAGATCACCTGCCTGAATCGACGAGGCAGAACGCCAGTTTTTAATCGCCAGATGTAAAAAGAAGCAACCACCCGCGATATTCATTCCGGTTAACACCAGGGGGCTTAATGTTGCCAGCCCTAACACCACCAACGTAGCAGCCGCAGCCACAACCAGAATCCCCACCGCAACACCGAGATAACCGATAAATGCGCGTTTTACACCAAAGTTCAGGGTATTTGTGATGGTATATAACACCGCAGGTCCAGGACTTAACACAGTAAAAAACGATACAACAATATAAGCGGTCAGGCTGGTAGACATGAACGTTACCTCATTACTTCATCGATAAAGTTCGGTGCAAAAACCGATCAAAAAATAAGACGGAGTAATATAGCACTGTCAGGTTAGAGTTAACATTCTGGTTACATTGGTATGGGCGAGAATTGGAATAAGGCGAGCAAAAGCTGTTCTTACAACTCGTTAGCCAGCCATTATTGTCAAAATATACGTATAAGAAACAGCAGGGTTTAACTTGCCTTCTTCTTACCCCAACTCTTCTTCCTACGTTTAAACGGCTGTTTTTTAACAGCCTTTACACCTTGTAATCCCACCGGCAATTCGCGTTTTGCATAGTCGAGCAGGCCGCCCAGTTTTTGCTCCATATCGCCCATAAACTGTTGGTAACTGGCTTGTTTCTGGCAAATGCCGTCGAGTGTGGATTCCCAGTGTGCCGTCATATCCGGCGTGGTGGCGAGTTCAGGCAGACTGGTGATCAGGCCTTTACCTGCATCGGTTGCCCGAATTTGTTTTCCCTGGCGGGTAAGAAAACCACGTTTGAAGAGTAAATCGATAATACCAGCACGGGTTGCTTCAGTGCCAAGGCCATCGGTTTCTTTCAGGATTTTCTTAATGGCTTTATCAGTGACGAAACGGGCAATACCGGTTAACGCAGAAAGTAGTGACGCATCGGTAAAATACGGCGGTGGCTGGGTCATTTTTTCCAGGAGTTCGCCCTGTGAACAATGGAGTGACTGACCTTGCTCTAATGGGGGTAATTCAGTTTGTGTCTCGTCATCAGCTTTGTTGCTGTCGCTCGACGCCTGGGAGCCTTTGGCAGACTTAAAAAGCACTTTCCAGCCTTGATCCAGCGGCATAATGGCTTTTGTAGTGAACAAGCCACCCTCTATCGTTACTTCTACTTTTGTCTCGTGATAACGATAATCCGGATAGAACTGTGCAAGATACTGACGAGCAATCAGATCATAAACTTGTTGTTCTTGCCCTGAGAGCGACGACGAAGATTTTGCGGTAGGAATAATCGCGTGGTGCGCATCAACTTTTTTGTCGTTCCAGACCGAGGTCTTTCTCTTGGTATCGGCTGCATTCACCTGCTGTGCGGGCAGTCCGGCTGTTTTTGCAACCGCCGCGAGTACCTCTGACGCCTGGCGATGATGCTCAACAGGCAGGTATCGGCTGTCGGAACGAGGATAAGTGATGACTTTGTGCTTTTCATACAACGCCTGACAGATATCCAGCACTTGTTTGGCATTCATGCCATAGCGTTTTGCGGCATCAATTTGTAATGCTGACAAATTGTGCGTAAGTGGCGGTGCTTGTTTACGTTGCTTTTGTTCGAGTTTAGTAACTTGCGCTGGCTTGTTGGTGATCCGCTGGCAGACATTCTCTGCAAGCCCTTTGTGTAACACTCTGCCCTGCTCGTCCTGATATGGCTCACAAGCTTTGCTTGGTTGCCATTTTGCCTTGAAAAAACCACCTTGTTCGGTGTGCAAATGCGCCAATACCTCATAAAAGGGTTTTGGCTGGAATTGTTCAATTTCCTGCTCGCGGCGCACAATCAAACCGAGAATAGGTGTCTGAACCCGTCCAACGGATACAACGCCGTCATAACCAACTTTTCGGCCTTGTAATGTATAGGCGCGTGTCAGGTTAATACCATAAAGCCAGTCGGCACGTGATCGTGCCAGCGCAGACACAGACAATGGCACAAACTCGGCGTTGGGCCGAAGCTTATTAATGGCGCGTTTCACTGCCGGACCATTTAAATCACTGATTAAACAGCGCAGCACACCCGATTTTTGCTGTTGTGTCAGCCCCACATAATCCAACAATTCATCCACCAGAAGCTGCCCTTCTCGATCCGGATCACCGGCGTGAATAATTTGACTGGCTTGCTTGATGAGTTTTTTCAGGACCGTGACTTGCTTACGGGTTTTGGGTTTTGGCTGTAACTGCCATTGGATGGGAATGATGGGAAGGTGTTCTAACTTCCAGGATTTGAATGCCGGATCGTAGGCATCCGGCTCAGCCTGTTCTAATAAGTGACCAATACACCAGCTAACACAATCGCCGTTTGCGGCCTGTATATAACCTTCCTGTTTTTTGTGGGGTTTGGGTAAGACATCCGCAATTGCTCGTCCTAAGCTGGGTTTTTCGGCAATGTATAGTCGCATCGTGACAGATTTCAGTTAGTTACGCATTAGCACTGTTTAAATTAACAGGTATACTAATGCGTAATTCACTACTCTGCAACCAGTTGTTCAATTCGCCAGCTTGATTGCTCATCACCCATGCAATCGATCAGCCAGGGTAATACTTGTTCCATTTGTTCTTTTAGCACCCAGGGTGGATTCACCACAAACAAGCCGTGCCCGGTCATACCATGAACTTCAGTATCAGGGGATTGTAAGTATTCGATTTGCATCACGTTTTTAATACCGCTGTCTTTAAACGCTTGTTCCATCGAATCAACGTAGTGGCGCTGTACTACCGGATACCAAAGAATATAGGTACCACCAGCAAACCGTTGCCAGGCCTTTGCGATGGTATCTACTGCAATTTCATAATCAGTTTTAATTTCGAACGGCGGATCTATCAATACCAGGCCACGGCGCGTAACGGGTGGCATACAACCCATAACGCCCTTGTATCCATTAACTTTATCGACTTGTACTTTGACTCGGCGTTTACCCGCCATGTGTTCCCGGAGAATGACGTAATCGGTGGAGTGGAGTTCAAACAGGCGTAAATTATCCTGGCGACGTAGTAAGGAGGCACTAAACTCAGGTGAGCCGGGATACAGTGTCAACGCTCCGTCCTGATTAAGGTCGCGCACAATGTCAAGATAACGCAATGCTGCTTCCGGACTTTCATCGCGTTGCCAGAGCTTACCTATACCGTCGTGAAACTCAGCAGTTTTCTGTGCATGTTCTTCATTTAAACGATACATACCTGCACCGGCATGTGTATCAACGATAGTGATACCTTTGTCTTTTCGTTGTAAATAATCGACGACCTGAACAAGCACGATGTGCTTTAATACGTCTGCAAAATTTCCGGCGTGGTAACTGTGGCGATAACTAAGCAAGCCTTTTCTCCTGGCAAAATGTTTCTGGCGGCGGATAATAGCAAACCCTAAGATACACGCCTAATAAAAGAAAGAGAAAGCAAGTAACAAGCACATGATGAACTGGATCACCAAGAAATTTAAAGACCTGACAATCGATGAATTGTATGACCTGATGAAACTTCGCGTAGATGTTTTCGTCGTTGAACAAACCTGCTACTACCCGGAACTGGATGATGCCGACAGACTGGAAGAAGCAGTACATATACTGGGTTATGAGGATGGAAAACTCGGCGCTTATCTACGGTGTTTACCGAAAGGCTCAACTTACGAAGACTACTGTTCGATTGGTCGTGTGGTGATTGCCGAAGATTTTCGAGGTCGCTCACTGGGTCATGACATTATGAAACTGGGTAATGCGTACTGTGAAGAACAATGGCCAGGACTGAGCATCAAAATCTCAGCTCAGGAACATCTACAAGGTTTTTATGGCAGACATGGTTTTGTCGCCTGTACAGAGCCTTATCTTGAAGATGGCATTCCACACATCGGGATGATGTTTAAAAAAGATCAATAAAATAATGGGGTTATCTGGATATTTTGTCAGCAAGGTTACATCATTTAACTGTAATTGCTTTGATGTCTCGTAAGGAACTGGCAAATTCTGGTGGTTTTTCACACATTACTGATATAACAATGATGAAAATCATGTAGACTTGCAACGCGGTAATGCATCGGCTATTTCCGCCAGTACACACGACATAAAAAACACGACATCCCGCAAAAATCTGACAATGTTCGTTCATCGGATCGAGGCGATCATCGTTCAGCATGCTGTTTACGGCCTGTCTATAAACGCGTGTTCTCTGGCCAAATTGCCAGTCATAGGATAGACGAGCCGTTAAAAACGGTTGCCACCAATGTCAGGCTGTTGAGCAGTTCAGTTCTATATTGAGTGCTACACAACTTACTTCGTTGAGTTTCATGCCAACAGCTCTGATAAACCAACAACAATAATCGCCTGATGTAGCGATGTAAGATTATCCCGGACCAGTCACTGGCTGGAAGCCGCTGAAGAAATACAGCACCAGCACCGGCGGACGGGATGATGATTGATGATGAGGAAAATCACGTGTTTTGGAAAAAAAGCATCGAAATTGAATCTTTACAGCAACAATGTGCTCGCAAAGATGATCGAATTGATGATCTTGAGTCTCAGGTTAGTCAACTTGAACGAGAACTTCATACCCTTCGTGAAGCACAAGCATCAGACAAAAAACCCGATACGGATACCCGCCTTAAAAACCTTCTGTTATCGTCACTTGGCAAAGTCCAGGGTGTACGCGAAACCGTTGCACAAAATTCCGGAATTATTCGTTCAGAAAGCGAGAATCTATCAACAATCAATGAGCAGTTTGAGCAAAATCAGGCTCTGCTAAATGCCGTTGTTGAGAAAATTGCATCGATTGATTCAGAAGCTCAGCAAGCCAACTCTCGACTGGAATCACTCACCAAAATGGCGTCTGAGATTTCAGGTTTTGTTACCACCATCAGTAGTATTTCTGATCAAACCAATTTACTGGCTCTGAATGCCGCCATTGAAGCCGCTCGCGCCGGTGAACAAGGCCGGGGATTTGCCGTTGTTGCTGATGAAGTTCGTTCACTGGCTCAAAACACTGGCAACACAACGGCCGAAATTAAAGAACTTATTGAAGCAATCAATGCAGATACGCAATCCGTTTCTGACACTATTTCGTCATTATCGAATACCAGTCAGGAAATCGTTGAAAATACTGTGGCCTTGAATGAAAACTTCGGTTTTCTGTCAACGTCTGCAGCTTCGATGACTAATGTGATCGAACATGCCACAGAAACCAGTTTTATCGAGACCGTGAAACTGGATCATATCGTCTGGAAAACGGATGTTTACAAGTTGATTTCTGGTGATAAAAGTAAGAACGTTGATTCCTTTGCTGACCATACTCGGTGCCGAATGGGACAATGGTATTACCAGGGTGAAGGTAAAACTAAATACAGTTATCGGGATAATTTCCAACAACTGGAAAAACCACACAAACGAGTTCATGAAGCAGGTATTGAGGCGCTTTATAACTTCCTTGATGGAGATACGGAATCAATGATCACAAACCTTGGCACGATGGAACAAGCCAGTGAAGAAGTTACTCGCTACCTTGACAGACTGGCCGACGATATTGCGCGATCAGTTGCCTGACCTGACGTCATGTAACGCACTGATAAAGGGCTGTTCAGGCTGAAGACACACGTCATCAGCGAAAAAAACAAGCGAAACATCTTGAAAAGCCGATGGTTCTCCGTCGGCTTTCTTGTTTTTACAATCCTTGTTTTGTCATTATTGCTGTTTCAATACATCGAGTTTTTGTTGGTATCGCAGTATCGCGTCATCGACCACAGCATGCTGTCTGGCCTGACGCATATACCGGCGAGCCAGTGCTAATTCACCGAGTTTAAAATAGCTTTTTGCCAGTCCGTGATAAAAGCTGTGAATACTATCGTCGAACCGAATTGCACGTTTGTAATGGTCAATCGCTTGTTGCCAGCGGCCATTATTAAACGCAACATTGCCTTGCATATAGTGATACCAGGGGTTTTGCTGTCGCTTTCGGTCAATTCGCTGAGCAAGCTGTTCAGCAGCCTGATAACGTCCTGTTTTTCTGAATAATATCTGTAAGTTATCGAGGACAGTGAGATTATCAGGCTTTAATATCAGGGCATGTTGATAGGCTGATTCAGCATAATCCATTAAGCCACGAACACGATACACCAGTCCCAGATTTCCCCAGGGTGTATGATAAGCCGGGTCTTGTAGCGTTGCGGCTTTCAAATAAAAATACGCTTTATCAAGCTGTTCATTGACCAGGGCTTCCGCGCCTTTGTTGTTGTAAAACATGGCAATGATCCGTTGTTTACTGATCACCGTGGATGGAAAAATCTTTTTTGGCGAGTATGGGTCGAAATCCACCACAAGATCTTTACCTAACGCTTCATCTTCGCCATCAATATTGGCACCGACCACCCGTAAGTTGACATGACTATTGAGTAAGTTAAAACCTTCCTGATGCACCCAGTATTCTGGTATTTCAATCTCCTGAAAGTTCATCGTCAAATCCGCCTGTTCAGCCATCGACCAGGCAAGAATGGTCAGCGTCAAACAGTTTGCTCGTCGCTGATGCCAGGCCTGCGTCGCGGTGAGATTCGCGAAATTATCGTATAACAGTGATTGATCGGTTTCGTTGAACAGTTGATTCACCAGGGTTTGAGTACGGGCTTTTGGATGAGTGATTGGACGGATAGTCTGGTCGATGTGTGTTTTTATAACATCGTCGATGCGAAAAATATCGGTGGGGGTTTCGATGATCCAGTTTTCGGGTTGTTCAAATTTATGGTCAATGTATAAATCAGGCAGCGGCGTCATGGTGCCAGGCGTTGATGAACAACCACTCAACATCATCAAAAGACTTAGAAAAACAACAACCGTTCTACTCATAAAATCGTGATAAACCAGAGGGTTTGCCATACTGAAAAGTCCATCATTTTGAGACATACAAAATGGTTGTACAAGATATCCTGTTGATTTTCATCTCATCATTGCTCCATTTATCTAATTCCGCTACCATTCACACAAAATTCCCAGCGATAAAGATTGCATGAACATCAAGGATCAGCCTCTCGGCTTCAAAGCCCAACCCCTGGCAACTGATAACGAGTCCTTTGACCAACACGCCGAACAACATTTGTCAGACGAACAACGCCGAACACACACCCTGCTTACGCTGTTATTGACGATTTACGACCAAAAGAATCTGGCTCGATTACTCAATGAATCAGGCATTCAGTGCAATCGTGAATCCATTAATAAATGGAAAAAAGATCCTGTCAGTAATCCTATTACATTTAATATGGCTGAACAGACAGCCATTCGATCAGCATTACTCCCAGCAAAACCTGCTCACTACGACAATCCAGCTTTCACTTTTATCGATCTGTTTGCAGGCATTGGTGGTATTCGCAAAGGATTTGATGCCATCGGTGGGAAATGTTTATTTACCTGTGAATGGGATGATTACGCTCGTCGCACCTATCTGGCGAATCATTATGTCGCGGAGAGTGAGCAGGATTACTTTACCCAACCGGCTGACAGTGGCGAGGCAAAGAATCAGTCGTTTATGAACATTCAGAACATCACGCTGAGTCAGCAATCTGATGCTACTGAAGAACAAGTAATTGCATCGATTCAACAACATATTCCTGATCATGAAGTGCTGTTAGCCGGGTTTCCATGCCAGCCTTTTTCACTGGCGGGTGTATCGAAGAAAAATGCACTGGGGCGGGCTCATGGTTTTGATTGCGATACCCAGGGAACCTTGTTTTTTGATATTGAAAAAATCCTGGACGTTAAAAAGCCACCATTTTTCGTGCTGGAAAACGTCAAAAACCTGAAAAGCCATGATAAAGGCAATACCTTTGAAGTGATTGTCAAAACGTTGGATCGATTAGGTTACTGGCTGGCAGACATCAGTGATGAAGACAGCTCTATTGATGCTGCACTTAAAAAAGTTAAAGGGAGAAGGCCAGAACCCATCATCATTGATGCAAAACATTTTTTACCCCAGCATCGTGAGCGAGTGGTGTTAATCGGTGTGCGTAAGGATGTTTATCAGTCACAACAACATCAACATGCATCAAGGCTGTCACTTCGCAATATCCACCAGCACATGCCTGAAACACGGCCCACATTAAAAATGATGTTAGATGATAACGTCGCAGATAAATACACGCTGACGGAAAACTTGTGGAAGTATTTGTTTAACTACGCGCTTAAACATAAGGCCAAAGGGAACGGCTTTGGCTATGGTTTGGTTGATCCCAATAATACACAGGCGGTTACCCGAACATTATCCGCTCGCTATTTTAAAGATGGTTCCGAAATTCTCATTAATCATCAAGGGCTAACCGCCAGTGAAATGTCAGCGTTTAACGCAACACCAGAACAGTTTAAGCCGGGCTATAAAACCCCTCGCCGTTTAACGCCACCGGAATGCGCCCGACTGATGGGCTTTGCAACCAAAGAAACCGTTTTTCATCAACCTGTATCAGACACCCGAGCTTACAAGCAGTTCGGTAACTCCGTTGTGGTTCCGGTCTTCGCCAGCGTAGCGAAACTGTTAGAACCCTGGATATTACACCACCAAGGAAAAGAGTCATGACAACATTGACCGGAAAAGACGTTATTCAACATGCCATTAGCGATATAGAAGGACTGTTTAAAACCAGCGCGAGGGTAAAAATCAAAATTGAACTGAATGCCAATCAACGCGAGCACATCATGTTTTCTGGTTCTTCCTCAGAAACTGGTGCAACTACAAATAATGCTCGCATTCGATTTTCTCAGGATGTCTGTGCAATGCCGATTTTCTCCACAGATGATGCTATGTTTTTATTGGTCATCATTTGTCACGAGGTCGCACATTACCTGAACAAACATCACCGACATATTGATGACAACGACAAAGCAGTGAGCGATGGTAAAACCATAGAAACCTGGGCTGACTTTTTCGGTGGGTTGATTCTGATGACGATCATCACCTCTGGAAAAAAGACCCATACCATGCTGAACAAGCTGGGCGTTGATAACGATCAGAATAAAATGCTGGAATCACTGGGTCTGGCTATCAGCCGGGTTTATCAGACGATTTATATTCCAAATATCAGCAAACATTATTTACCACCGATACAACGTGTCAGCGTATTGCTCAGTAGTTTTACCAGCTTTTTTAAGCGGTTATTTAATAAATTTGATCCGTCCTGGGATGCCTATGTGCTGACTACCATATTAAGCCATGCCGATTTAATGGACGCTTATATTCAACAGGAAGCTGACTTCAATGAATTAAAAGTGATTCGAGACCAGAGTATTTCAATTCACCAAACAATTCAGCAGCAAGCCACAGCCGTCACTCAGGGATTAAAACCTAAGTTCGAACCGATACTCAGAACGAATTATATCAATCCACCATCGGTTAAAGAGTACAAAGCACAGCTAATGGAACAAGCGCCAGAATTTGCGGAACAAATCAGTAAATTAGGTATCCCGGATGGCTGATGTGCATGATAAAGCGACGCGTCGCAAAAACATGCAAGCCATTGGGGTTAAACACACCAAACCTGAACGCCTGGTACGTCAGTTATTAAAAAAAGCAGGAATAGGCTATCGACTTCATCTCGATAACCTGCCCGGCAAACCAGACATCGTACTGACCAGGCACCGTATTTGTATTTTCGTACAGGGTTGTTACTGGCACGGGCATCATTGCCATTTATTTAAGGTACCCGGAACACGCACAGGTTTCTGGATGAATAAAATCAGGGGCAACGTTGAACGTGATCACCGCCACTTCGAACAACTGAATGCCGATGGCTGGCGTATCTTGTCAGTCTGGGAGTGTGCATTGAAAGGAAAAACAAAACTGGACGACATTGCACTGACTGAACGTATCGAGGAATTCATTTTCGCGTGGCAGGATAATGGTTGTATCAGTGGCGGAATCAATGAGCGGGGTCTGGTGAAGGGATTTGGAACATCATACCCTAAATTGAATTTCTCAGAATAGTTGAAGAATACGATAAAAGCCCGTAGATATCTGCACCTGCCTGATAGAGCGACTTTACCTTCAATCAGATCAACGATAAATCTTTACCATCCATACTAATAAGAATTTTTTCCATTTTACAAAAATCATTGATTCTTATAGTTATTAAATTACACACTTAACCTCATTAACCTTTTAATTACATAATTAAAAGGACATAAATATTTCATTTTTGTACATCACAACATACTTAAATATCACGTCTTTCTATGATTTATGTATTTCACACAAAGAAATTCAGACTATAAAAATACATAAATAACCATGAAATAAGCAAAATTAAGCGAAAAAAATTCATGTATTCATTTTAAAAAAATTAAAGCTTGTCAATTTTAGGTATAGATTTGTATCTGTGGGGAACCATATACAGCAAGTTGTGAAGAAGATAACTGTTGCCATCTCAGGTAATTTGTTTAACATTAACCTTCTATTCATATATTCGTATCGAATTCTAGTTAAAAATAAATTTAAGTTGTATATAAACGTAAGCGCTTACAAGCTATTAGGTTCTTGTTTTAAAAGATATAAACGGAGTAAGGAATGTTTTTCGGATTTAAACGAAATCAGCAAACAAATGATTTATTAATGTCAAATTTGAAATCGTTTCAACATATAGTTACATCTATAAGGCAGCATGTAGCCTTTATCTGTTTTTCTCCTCAAGGATTTGTTTTAGACGCTAATGATTTATTTCTTGCTACAGTTGGGTATACCATAAATGAAATTAAGGGGCAGCATCATAGAATATTTTGCACCAAAGAGTTTTCTTCGTCGGAAGAATACTCAAGATTTTGGAAAGAGCTTGAAGCAGGAAAATCTAAAACAGCAACATATAGACGATTAAAAAAGAATAAAGAACCTATCTGGTTAGAAGCTACCTATATTCCAATTACAGACGATAGCGGAACCATCACAGAAGTATTGAAGATTGCCCACGATGTAACAAAAGACAAAGAATATTTAGATTATCTAGAAGCAATACAGTTAGCTCTTAACAAATCAACAGCAGTAATCGAGTTTGAGCCGGATGGTACAATCATTACTGCAAATAATAACTTCTTAAACACCGTTAAATTTGAGTTAGATGATATTAAAGGAAAACATCATCGCATTTTCTGTACAAATGAATTTTACGAGAAGAACCCATCTTTTTGGCAGCAGCTATCTAGTGGAAAGATCGCTTCTGGTTTATTCGAAAGACTCGATTCGAATAAACAGATGATATGGCTTGAAGCAACCTACAACCCCATTTATAACGAAAAAAACGAAGTGATTAAAATTATAAAATTTGCATCTGATGTAACAAATCAAGTTAAAGAAAGACATGAGATTTCAAATGCTGCAGAAACTTATTTCTCGACAGCTGAAGAAACATCAAAAATATCCGTCAGAGGTGTAGAGTTACTCAATAAAACAGTTTCTATTTCCAGGAAAACTATAAGCGAAGTAGAACAAACAACCCGAATTCTTGAAGAGCTTCATAATCAGTCAAGTAACATTGAAGCTATTGTATCTACTATAAGAAGTATTGCAGATCAAACTAATCTACTCGCATTAAATGCAGCAATTGAAGCAGCGCGTGCGGGAGAGCAAGGGAAAGGATTTGCTGTAGTAGCAGATGAAGTCAGACAATTAGCCAGTCGAACCAGTCAAAGTACTCTTGAAATTGAGAAAGTGGTAGAAAAAAATAAAGTTCTTGCAGGTTCTGCTGCTGAAAAAATGCATAGTGTCAACGAAAGTGTAGAACAAAGTAACGAACGAATTGAACAGGTAAATAGTGTTATGGATGAAATTCAACGCGGCGCAGAGAACGTATCCGACTCAGTTTCAAGTCTATTAGAAGCATAAAATAAAATCCAAGAGAAGATTTTCGGATTTCTGCGTCAGTCAAAATTACTAATTATCTAGCATGCCATCTAACTTACCTTCGAAGTGGATGGCTAATTGCGAAAATATCAGATTCCAACTATGGATTGGCATTGGTCATATAAAGCGTCTTACGAACATAATCAGGTGTGTGATTCACATACATCATTTCAATTTTTTTAGGGCTAATTCCTTTTGATAATTAGCCAGTTGTACATGCTCAGAGCTGCGGTCATAGTTCTGAGCATTTTCGCCGCAACGACTCGACGGCTATTGAGTATGATCAGCCTCATGTAGCTTCGAGTTCATCCAGCGTTGCTGCATCATCATCTTTCGTCACTGCATGATAAACTGGCTTTAAACCAGTCATAAAGGCTTTCTGGTGTTTGAGCCTCATACCACACGGTATTTGGTGTAAAACGCACCGTTTAACTTCATTTTCAGGTTAGATAATGGCTATTGCTTCAGGAAATCCTTTGAGGCCAACGATGTTAATGCCCCGGACTGTATAAGCTGCTTTGCTGACATTGTGTCCATTTTCTTCCGCGATCACATCAAGCCAGTTAATCGGATACAAGATGTCCAGACTAAGAGTCTGCCGGGCTTTAAGTTCAAGGATTAACTGGTAATGACATGTAATAGTAGCTTCAGATATCTCAATGCTTTACATCTCTTAAACGTGACTACGGATATCACTATAGCTCATGCCCAGTCCAATTGAAGTTCAGCTAATGTATTGTTGAAGTCGAAAGATTGAGCCATGTCTCATTCCTGTTTTCTTAATATTACTGCAATGACACAGATTTCAAGACACTACCGCCGACAGATGTAAAGCTGTTTTATGCATTTTCAAATATCATTGTCAATTTATACTTTTTTGCAAACAGAGCAATCCGGATTCTTCATTAAATTGAATTCACGCCATTCCATTGCCATGCCATCAAACATCTTCAGTTTTCCGTGCGATTTTAATGATTTACCTGTCAGAAACTTAATCGCTTCCAGGGCTTGCATACTACCAATAATGCCAAGGATAGGGCCGAACACACCACTGTTCGAACAATTCAGTACGGGTTCTTCACCGTCTTTAGGGAACATACAGTTATAGCAAGGCGAGTCATCATTATTCGCGTGATCGAGCACCAGTAACTGCCCTTCTGCTCTGATACCCGCGCCACTGATCAGGGTTTTCTTGTGCTTCAGACAGGTTTCATTAATCAGATGCCGAGCTTCAACATTGTCAGTGCAATCCAGCACCACATCAGCATTGCTGATCAGTTGGTCAGCATTGGATTCATCAATCATTGCATTGACGGTTTTTACATCGACTGTACTGTTCAATGCGAAGATAGTTTTTTCTGCACTGTCCGTTTTGTGCTGACTAACATTATTCATCCGGTAAAGCACTTGGCGCTGCAAGTTACTTAAATCCACTTTATCTGCGTCAACCAAGGTTAATTTACCGATACCCGCCGCCGCAAGATAAAGGACAACCGGACAACCCAGGCCACCCAGGCCAATCACCAGTACATGAGAATTCTTAAGTTTAATCTGACCTTCTTCGCCAATTTCACTGAGCAGTAAATGGCGACTGTAACGCTTAATTTCTTTACTGTTTAACATGGAGAGTTCCCTTTATTCAGTCGAAGTTGCGTTGGGAAGTTGTATACCACAGCCTTTTAAAATGATGGTGCTTAAGGTATCGGCTGCCTTTTGAAAATCAGCATTGGTCAAGCTTTTCTTACCCAGAGCCGCACATATCTGAGGAGAAAAATCAGCATAATGCTGTGTGGTTGACCAAATCATAAAAATCAAATGAATCGGATCGACCGGGTCCATTTTACCCAGTGCCACCCAGTCACAAAAAACACCCGCTCTGTCATTAAACCAGTCGCGGTAATCTTGTTGAAAAAACTGAGAAAGATGCTCGCCACCACTGATAATTTCCTTGGCGAAAATGCGGGAAGCCAGTGGATTGGTTTGTGAGAACATCACTTTCGCATGAATGTATTCTTTCAACACAATACCCGGATCATCTTCAGCACATAATTCATTGAATGTGTCATCCCACAGACTCAGGATGTTTTCGAGGACCGCCGCATACAAATCAAGTTTACTTTTGAAGTAATAATGAATATTGGCTTTTGGCAGTTCGGCACGTAACGCAATATTATTGACTGTTGCACCCTTAAAGCCGTGAACAACAAACTCTTGCTCTGCCGCAGAAATGATACGAAGCTGATTCGCTTCGCGAATTTTACCCGGACGATAATTTCGTCGTTTTGTTGAATAGCTGGTTCCAGACATAACGTTTGTGTATTTTTTCAAAACTGTCATTGAGACCTGTAAATTTCGCTACAGATTAAACTAATTTACGCCGAATTTTAACTACTTACCCCCTGGTAGAATCAGTTTTATTACTAACCGTCTGATATCCATTCAATTCCGTTTCTCATTAAGGTATATGCAACAGGTTTGTTGATAATGGTTGACTATTGCTATCAATTCTCATTTAATACACAAAAACCTGACCAATTGGTTAGGTTTTTGTGTCTAATACCATAACAAACATAATAAAAACACTATGAGGACATCGTGATTCAATTTATTCTTAACGATCAACTGGTCAGCGTGGACAATATCTCGCCCAATACAACGGTATTGGACTATGTTCGCCAGCATCAGGCACTGACAGGTACTAAAGAAGGTTGTGCTTCTGGTGACTGTGGTGCTTGTACAGTTGTTGTTGGTCAACTGATCGATGGAGAATTACATTACCAAAGCCTTAATGCGTGTATTACCTTCGTTGGCACATTACAAGGTAAACACTTGATCACCGTTGAGCATTTGCAACAAGGTCAGCAATTGCATCCGGTTCAACAGGCGATGGTGGATCACAATGGGTCACAGTGTGGATTTTGTACACCAGGTATTGTGATGTCGCTTGCTGCGTTTGTTGATGATTTACAACGAGCCGATGTGACAACAGCAGCAGAAAGCCCTGACCGCGAAGATATTGCAATCGCGTTATCAGGTAATCTGTGCCGCTGCACAGGTTACAACCCAATCTACAAAGCAGCTGAAGCGCTGCTATCTCAACCTTCAATTGATGACACTTTTCGCCAACGTTCGATGAATGTTGCACAGCAACTTGTAGCGTTAAATCAACAGACCGCTGACAGCACCGATTGTCCGGCTATTCGTTATCAAACACAGGAAGGCACACAATTATTTTTCGCTCCCCGAACACTAGAGGAGCTAACTGATTTATATGCACAGTATCCATCTGCAAGGTTGGTAAAAGGCGGCACCGATTTGGCGCTGGAAGTAACGCAGCAGTTAAAAACACTGGAGATTCTGATTTACACCGGGCTGGTTCAGGAATTGAACCGTCTGAGTATTCGCGGCAACTCACTAGTCATTGGTGCCGCAATGAGTTACACCCAGTGTCTGCCTGCGATTCGTTCTACCCTTCCAGCATTCGCTGATGTTATTGACCGTATCGGCTCTCTTCAGATCCGAAACCAGGCAACATTTGCCGGTAACATTGCGAATGCATCGCCGATCGGTGATACGCCACCTGCCCTGCTTGCACTTAATGCTGAATTACATCTGAGAAGCCAACACGGTTCTCGTGTCGTCAATATTAATGATTTCTTCACTGGCTACCGTGAAACGGTTATGCAACCCGGTGAATTTATCGAACAGACAACAATCCCGTTGCTCACGGACGAGCAGCAATTCCATATGCACAAAGTCAGCAAGCGACTGGAAGATGATATTTCAGCGGTTTGCTTTGCGATGACCGTGACCACTGACCAAGATACCGTTAAGCAAGTATCAGTCGCATTCGGTGGCATGGCCGCCACACCTAAACGTGCAGTTACGTTGGAAAAAGCACTTATTGGGCAACCGTGGACCGAAGACACCATTCTCGCCACGATGGATACCATTGACCAGGATTTCAATCCCCTATCCGATGTCCGGGCATCAGAACATTATCGTCGCCAGGTTGCAAAAAACCTGCTACTTCGTGTGTTTCACGAATCATCGACTCCAGCTTATATGACACAGGTTCACCATGCGTAGTCTTATTGATACTCAATCCCCTGTTACCAAACGTCCTGGTCATACCGGGCATTCCGTTAAACACGACAGTGCGCATAAGCATGTCGCCGGTAATGCCTTTTATATCGATGACATGGCAGAGCCGCGTGGTTTACTGCATACCGCCGTCGGTTTCAGTACCATCGCGAAAGGCCGGATTACAGCGATGAATCTGGATAAAGTGAAGCAGGCCCCCGGTGTCGTAAAAGTCATCACAGTAGAAGATGTACCCGGTCACACTGATATCGGTCCTGTCTTTAAAGGCGACCCGATTCTGACCAGCGATGAGATCAAATACGCTGGTCAACCTATATTTGCTGTTGCTGCAACCAGTTATGAACTGGCGAGAAAAGCAGTACGGTTAGCTGAGATTGAATACGAACAACACACACCGATGCTGGATGCTGAACAGGCACTGGCTGAAGAATCATTCGTAAGAGATACACCGACACCGCAAACTCGTGGCGATGTTGCCGCAGCGATAGCAAGCGCTGATCACCAACTAACAGCTAAGCAATACGTTGGTGCTCAGGAGCACTTCTACCTCGAAGGCCAAATCGCTATGGTTGCTCCTGCCGAGGATGGCGGATTGTCGGTTTGGTCTTCGACCCAACACCCTTCTGAAGTACAAAAGCTTGTAGCCGAAGTACTGAATCAACCGATCAGCCGCATCGTGGTTGATACTCGTCGTATGGGCGGCGGCTTTGGCGGAAAAGAAACTCAGGCTGCTCCCTGGGCCTGCATAGCTGCAGTGCTGTGCTATCACACTGGAAAACCCGTTAAATGCCGCTTAGCTCGCCAGGACGATATGACCATGACGGGCAAACGTCACGACTTCTTTAATCAATACCATATTGGTTTTGATAAAGACGGCATGCTGGCGGGTGCCGACATCACGGTAAATGGTATTTGTGGACACTCACCCGACTTGTCAGACGCTATTGTCGATCGAGCTATGTTTCACAGTGATAATGCCTATTACTTACCAACGGCAAAAGTCGTTGGAAACCGGTTGAAAACCAATACGGTTTCTCATACCGCGTTCCGTGGTTTCGGTGGCCCGCAGGGCATGATGATTATTGAACGAGCGATGGATGATATCGCGCGTGTCGTTGGCAAAGATCCCCTGGATGTTCGACTTCAAAATTTATATCGTCCGGGGGCTGATAAAACCCATTACGATCAGACGGTAGAGACAGAAACCTTACCTCTGTTGCTAAATCAATTGATTGAATCCAGCGAGTATCGTCTACGTCGTGAAGAGATCTCAGCGTTCAATCAGCAATCACCGATTCTAAAGAAAGGTCTCGCCTTAACACCGGTTAAATTTGGTATTTCCTTTACTGCTCAGCATCTTAACCAGGCTGGCGCACTGATTCATGTGTACACAGATGGCAGTATTCAGGTTAATCACGGCGGCACCGAAATGGGCCAGGGCCTGAATACCAAAGTTGCACAGATCGTTGCTGAAGAGTTCCAGGTGCATATCGACACCATTACCCTGACGGCAACGCGTACCGATAAAGTACCTAACACATCACCGACAGCAGCATCATCAGGCACCGACTTGAACGGTAAAGCAGCTCAGGCAGCCGCACAAATCATCAAGCAACGTTTGATTGATTTCCTGATGGAAAAACATGCCGTTGCCGCCGATGATATTCAGTTTGCTGACAGCCATGTTCATGTAAAAACTGCGGAAGGAACACTCAGTGTTTCATTCCCGGATCTATGTCAACAAGCCTATTTTGCGCGAGTTTCTCTCTCGTCTACCGGTTTTTATAAAACACCAAAAATCTGGTATGACCGCGACAACGCAAAAGGTCGTCCATTCTTTTATTACGCCAACGGCGCATCCGTATCAGAGGTAATTGTTGATACATTGACTGGCGAATACCGCGTCTTACGCGCTGATTTATTGCATGATGTAGGCCGCAGCCTGAATCCGGATATTGATAAAGGTCAGATTGAAGGCGGCTTTATTCAGGGCATGGGTTGGATGACGACTGAAGAAGTTAAATTTTCTGATAACGGTCGCCTGATGAGTAATAATCCTGCGACATATAAAATCCCGGCTATCGGCGATACTCCACCGATATTCAATGTGAACCTGCTTCAGGACTCTCCGAATAAAGAAGCAACCATCTATCGTTCAAAAGCGGTTGGTGAACCACCCTTTATGTTGGGAATGTCTGTCTGGTCAGCCTTAAGAGATGCGATCAGTAGCCTGAGCAATTACACCATTAGCCCGGACCTTGACACTCCAGCCACCCCAGAGCGTGTGTTGTTTGCCTGTCAGCAAGTTCGTGCTGAGAGTGCCGGAGCTTAATCCATGATTCGCTGGCACAACGCATTACATCAACTGCAACAATCCGGACAGCCTTATGTCATGGTGACGGTGATTGGCACACATGGTTCAACACCGCGTGATACAGGCAGTAAGATGATTGTGACAGCGGAACACACCTGGGACACCATCGGTGGCGGAAAACTGGAATTTAAAGCAATTGAAAAAGCTCGCCAGTACCTGTCACCTCAAACCAATGACGCGTTTAACCAGAATCAGCAAGCATTCGAACACATTCCGCTGGCCGCTAAAATGGGTCAGTGCTGTGGTGGACACACCACCCTGCTATTTGAATATTTTGCAGCGACCGGGATTCAGTTAGTGCTATTTGGCGCAGGTCATGTTGGTCGTGCTGTAGCCACTATTGCAGAGCAATTGCCGATGCGTCTGACCTGGATTGACAGCCGGGCTGAAGAATTCCCGGATAACATTGCACCATCCGTACAACAAATAATTAGTGATCAGCCAGAACAAGAAGTTAAACAATTCCCGGCTGGCACGTTTTATCTGGTGATGACCCATAATCACGGTCTGGATTTCGACATCGTTGAAAAGGTGTTGAAACGTAATGACAGCGGTTATTTAGGGGTGATTGCATCAAAAACCAAAGCAAAACGTTTTATACAACGATTACAACATCGGGGTTACGACCAGGCAACTATTGATACGATGCACAGCCCAATAGGCTTACCAGACGTGCCTGGTAAGCACCCGATGGAAGTTGCCGTTTCTGTGTGCGGCGATTTAATACGGCGTTATCATCAGCTAAATCAGCAAGAAGCAACGCCAACAGCAAGTGAAACCCGACATTCTAAACAAGGTATTCAGTGGCAGGACATGAAAATGCTGCTGAACGAATCGCAATAAGGCTAAATCCATGACGCGACTTTCTGTTAGTAATGATATTCACGCACCAGACACACAACGCATCGCGTTAAAAAGTCAACGAGTAGTCATTAATCAACAGATTACTCCCGCGATCATCGTGATAGATGGCCATACCATCGAACAGGTTATTACCGGAAAGGCATTAAGAGATGCAGCAGATAACCTGGCCGACATCCTGCACGATGTTGGCGATAAACTAATAATGCCCGGCCTGGTTGATACCCATGTTCATGTCAACGAACCTGGACGTACTGACTGGGAAGGTTTTGATACAGCAACTCATGCAGCGGCAGCAGGCGGCATCACTACCCTGGTAGACATGCCTCTCAATTGTTTGCCAGTAACGACTTCAGCCGAAGCGCTGCAAACCAAACTGGATGAGTTGCACAACAAATTGTGGGTCGATTGTGCCTTTTGGGGCGGCGCAATTCCACAAAACACGGATCACCCGGCCATGCTGGAGCAATTGCTTCAGGCCGGTGTGGTTGGTGTTAAATCATTCACTATTCACTCAGGTATCGACGAATTCCCAGAAGTTAATGAATCCCAGATGGAAGCAGCAATGCGTGTGCTGGCACGCTACGATCTGCCATACCTGATTCACGCGGAACTGGAACATCCCACCGAAAAACCAGACGACTTTGATCCTACCAGCTATCAGCATTTCGTAGACTCACGTCCCTGTAGCTGGGAAAACAATGCAATTGCGATGGTTATCCGGGTGATGGAAAAATTGCAGCAGGAAGATATCGCAGCCAAAGCACATATCGTGCATTTATCATCAGCAGAAGCAATCCCGATGATTGCCGATGCACAGTCCAGAGGGCTGGGATTAACCGCTGAAACCTGTCCGCATTATCTGACGTTGTTCGCAGAAGAAATTCCTGACGGACAACCCTACTATAAATGCTGCCCGCCGATTCGTGGCAATGATAACCGTCATCAGCTATGGCAAGGTTTAAAAGATCAGATTCTGAACATCGTTGTGTCTGACCATTCTCCCTGTACACCCCACCTTAAAGCACTGGAAGCCGGTGATTTAGAGCAAGCCTGGGGTGGAATTTCCGGACTGCAATTTGGCTTACCCCTGATTTGGGATGAAGGCCGCAAGCACGGTTTGACTTTAACCGACTTAGCAACACTCATGTGCGAAAATCCCGCTGAATTTATCGGCGCAGGTCATATCAAGGGCAAAATCGCCGCAGGCTTCCAAGCCGATATTATCGTGTTTGACGACACCGCACAGTGGACGATTACACCCGATATTATCCAGCACAAACACAAAGGCACGCCCTATGAGGGCAAAACTGTCATGGGTAAAGTGATAGAAACCTGGCTTTCTGGTCAGCGCGTCTATTCCAACCACCAGGACACACCAACATTTCATGGCAACGCAAGAGGTAAGACGCTGCTAAAAACCTATCGTTAATTCACCTATTAGAGAGAACCCATACACCATGAACGCAGAACCCATATCATTCCGAAGTGCGCCGTATATCGATTTGCTGTCAGAAAAGTACGGCGGTCAGGCACTCAGTTGTAGCGATGATTTTTTTGCGGAAAAGGACAACCTGTGTAAAACCAGCGAACCGATATTTATTGATGATAAATACACGGAGCGCGGTAAATGGATGGATGGTTGGGAATCTCGTCGTCGTCGTGATGGTGGATACGACTGGGCGATTTTGCGTCTCGGTATTCCTGGTACAGTCAAAACAGTTAATGTCGATACAACACATTTTCGCGGGAATGCTCCAGCGTCAGTATCAATCGACGCCTGCTTCGAAACTGACGAGCCTGGCGCTCATACAGAATGGTACGAAATTCTGAGTGACACAGCCGTTAATCCGAACAGTCATAACCTGATTGACGTCAATGACGACAGACCGTGGACTCATATTCGTTTGAATATTTATCCGGATGGTGGTGTTGCTCGCTTACGTGTTTATGGTGAGCCGTTCGTTGACTGGAACGCCTTTCTGCCAGGTGAACTGATAGACCTCGCAGCCAGTGTTAATGGCGCGTCAGCTCTTGCCTGTAGCGATATGTTTTTTAGCTCAATCGATAACCTGTTGGCACCAGGTCGAGGGAAAAACATGGGTGATGGCTGGGAAACCAAACGTCGCCGTGGTCCTGGATACGACTGGGCCATTATTCGCCTTGCGAAACCTGGTCAGTTACACCGGGTTGAAATTGATACTAACCATTTTAAAGGTAACTTCCCGGATACCTTCTCGCTGGAGTTTTGTAACGCCACCGATGAAGAAGTACAGAATCAGCAAGCAGAATGGTTCCAGGCCATTCCACAAACCAAACTGTATGCCAGCCGACAACACTATTTTTCACTGGCTTCATCAGTAAGCTGTCAGTCCTATACTCACGCCCGATTGAACATCTATCCAGACGGCGGTGTGAGTCGTATGCGACTGTTAGGCTATCCGGAGTAAGTAAACGCAGGTTTAACTCAATGAAAATTCAACAATTTAATGCACTTGCTACCGCAAGTAAAAAAGCGGAATTACTCACTTGTTGTACTTCAGATAACTGGGCTGAACAGTTATCTGAAGCAGGCCCCTTTCAATCGACAGAACATTTAAAGCAAATAGCCGATATTATCTGGCATCGCCTGGACGAAGCTGATTATTTACAAGCCTTTGATGGTCATCCTCAAATTGGGGATGTAAACACCCTCAAAGCCAAATACGCAAACACTAAATCACTGGCCAGCGGCGAACAGTCCGGTGTGGATCAGGCGAGTGATGCCATTATCGAAAGCCTCGCTCACTACAACAAATTATATCTGGACAAGTTTGGCTTTATTTTCATTGTCTGTGCGACCGGCAAAAGCGCCGCTGAAATGCTTGAATTACTCAAGCACCGCGTCGTTAATACCCGACCACAGGAAATCAGTAACGCCGCCGAAGAACAACGAAAAATTACCGCGATTCGAATTGATAAATTAATAACAGATTCAGCCAACGCTGCCTGAATCCGGGAGAATTGATTAATGAGCCAAATCACCACGCACATTCTGGATACGTCTGTCGGTAAACCTGCCGAAGGCGTCACCATCGAGCTAATGGCGCTCAACGCTGATGATAGCTGGACAACGCTGGCCGCAGGAAAAACAAATCAGGATGGACGAATTGGTGATCTGTTAGCCGCTGACAAGACACTGCCCGCCGGCACCTACAAAATGGTGTTTCAAACCGAGGAGTACTTTAAAGCGACCGGCCAGAGCGTGTTTTACCCCTGGGCTGATGTCGTATTCAATATTACGGGAAGCGGTGAACACTACCACATTCCGCTATTGTTGAATCCTTTTGGTTACTCAACCTATCGCGGCAGTTAACTCGGTTGTTACCTGTCGTATGACTACATGCCACGGGTAATACATGCTGACGGAAGCGCTCATGAAAACACTTACGCTTGCACCAAAACCACTCACTGTCGAAGACTTTGCACCGTTTGGCGACGTTATTGAAGCCAGTGACAACGCTCATCAGTTTTTAATCAACGAAGACAAAACGATTCGTTTTCATCGGTTAGCAACTGTTGAAGCTGACGGCGGCAAAGCAATAATTAACATCTTTCGCTCTTCGCCAATTGAACTCCCCTTCACAATACGTATGATGGAGCGCCATCCGATAGGCAGCCAGGCATTTTTCCCGCTGGGACAAAAGCCCTGTCTGATCATGGTTGCTCCACCGGGAGAGTTCGATCCAACTCAGGTCGAGGTGTTTATCGCCCAACCTGGACAAGGATTTAACTTCCGCAAAGGTGTCTGGCACCATTACTGCACAACACTGGAAGAGCCCTCAGATTTTCTGGTGGTTGATCGCGGTGGCGAGGGACACAACTTAGACGAAGTAATGCTCGTTGATGATTACCAAACCGAAATTACGGTGGATTTCTAAAAAACATGACTACTAACCTGACCGCGATTCGCGGACAAATGCTCCATTTCCTTTCTGATCCTGCAAAAGACGGTGACAAGGCATGGCAATACCTTGAAGACGGCTTAATGCTGATTGAAAATGGTGTAATTATCGGGTTTGGGGAAGCCGCAACGCTTCTTCCTGATTTACCTGCAACATCCCAACTACATCACTACCCGGATAAATTAATTATGCCGGGGTTTATCGACACTCATATTCACTACCCGCAAACAGAAATTATTGCGGCTTACGGCGAAAAACTATTAACCTGGCTGGAAAACTATACCTTTCCTGCCGAGGCTAAGTTTGAAGACCCGGCACATGCTCAGCAAATCGCCCGCTTCTTCTTACAAGAACTTCTTAAAAACGGCACCACTACCGCATTAGTATTTGGCACCGTTCATCGCCAGTCCGTTGATGCTTTCTTTACGGAAGCACTGGAAAAAAACCTGCGTATGATCGCCGGTAAAGTCTTAATGGACCGACACGTACCCGATAATGTTGCTGATACTCCTCAGTCCGGTTACGACGACAGCAAAGCATTAATCGAAGCCTGGCATAACAAAGGTCGATTAAGTTATGCCATCACCCCAAGGTTTGCACCAACCAGCACCAGTGAACAACTGGCGATGGCAGGAAAACTTCTTCAGGAATATCCTGACGTGTACATGCAAACCCATATAAGCGAAGACGCCGATGAAATCGCCTGGGTAAAACAGTTATTCCCAGAGTCCGAACATTATCTCGATGTTTACGACAGCCATAATCTGCTTACCCGTCGCAGCGTATTCGCACACGGTATTCATCTGGAAGAGAATGAATATCAACGATTAGGTCAGGTTGGCGCGGCTATTGCGCATTGTCCAACCTCTAATCTGTTTTTAGGCTCTGGCCTGTTCAACCTGCCCCACATGGAACACCATGACATTAATATCAGTCTGGCTACCGATATTGGTGGTGGCACCAGCTTCTCACTGCTACAAACCATCAGTGAAGCCTACAAGATTCAGCAATTACGCGGTAACAAACTCGATCCGTTTAAATCCCTGTATCTTGCTACTCTCGGCGGCGCAAAAGCGCTTGATCTGGAAAACACTTTAGGTAATTTCCAGCCAGGAAAAGAAGCCGACTTTATTGTTACTGACCTGGCAGCAACACCGTTGATGGCTTTCCGTCATGAACGTTGCAACACCCTGTTTGAAAAGCTATTCGTTTTAACAATGCTGGGTGATGATCGTGCAATCTATGAAACCTGGTCATTTGGTCAACGCGTTCATCATCGTGATTCTCTGGCGGAGGGTGAGATCTGTTGATCGATTAGAGTATGCAATCAACAGATTAACGAACCATCGTCAGACTACATAAGAGGTAATGCATGGACCCGTATGTTGTTGACTGGTTAAATTTATTGATTCGATTTTTACACCTAATCGCAGGTGTGGCCTGGATAGGCTCGTCGTTCTACTTTGTGTGGCTGGATAATAATCTGCAAGATCCGCCACAATGGAAAAAGGACAAAGGTATAAAAGGCGATTTGTGGGCTGTTCATGGTGGTGGCTTCTATGAAGTGGCTAAGTATCAGCTCGCGCCTGAAAAACTGCCAACCACGCTACACTGGTTCAAATGGGAAGCCTATACGACGGCATTAACAGGGTTTTTCCTGTTATCACTGATGTTTTATGTCGGTGCTGACAGCTACCTGATAGACACCAGCAAAGCCGATATTTCGCAAACCACCGCGATTCTCATCGGTCTTGGTACAATTATTGGCGGATGGTTTATTTATGACACCGCCTGCAAAACGCCACTGGTTAACAATGGCCTCGCCTTCGGCGCGGTTATGCTTATCATCCTTACCGTCATTGCCTACGGCTTATCTCAGGTCTTTAGCGATCGCGGTATGTTTATCCACATCGGCGCGTTAGTTGGCATTGCCATGGCGCTGAATGTGTTCAGGACCATTATTCCAGGCCAGCGCGCCCTGGTTGCGGCAGTCGAGGAAGGCCGTGCGCCAGAGGCTCATTACGGTCTGAATGCAAAACTTCGTTCGACTCACAACAATTACGCTACCCTGCCCGTGCTGTTTATTATGATCAGCAACCATTACCCAATGATTTACAGTCACAGTCATAACTGGCTGGTCCTTGCGGCACTCGGTTTAATCGGTGCATGGGCAAGACATTTCTTCAATCTTCGTCATCACGGCATCGTTCGCCCCTGGATTCTAATCAGTGCATTTGCTGCATTCGCCGCGCTTGCATGGGTTATTCGTCCACAACCTGTTGACCTGAGTGTTACTGGTAAAACCATCATCACAGATGCGCAAGCTCAAACCATTATTCAGGCTCGTTGTGCTACTTGTCATTCCGCCACACCCACCGATGATCAATTTACAACCGCGCCTGGTGGTGTAATGTTTAACAATACGGATGATATTCAACGATGGTCGGATCGTATTATGGCCAGGTCGGTGCAAACCCATGATATGCCATTTATGAACAAAACGATGATGACCGATGAAGAGCGACTACAAATAGGTCAGTGGATTGCAGCGAATGCCGAGAAAACTCATTCCGCACCGTAAGCAACCGAATGGGTCAGGAAAAACGTAATAACCTGACCCAACTACCGAGTTATCAAAATAATTTAACCATTCAGCATCACTTGCTAACCAGACAGCTTCCGTAACGACTATCCAGAGCGTATTAAATTATGCCGATCAGAGGACCGCTAATTAACACGATCCAGAAAATGGTCGTTTCACGAAAGCGATCCAACAACCAGAAGTAAGCAAAAGCAAAAAGGCCCGACAACAAGGTAGCAGTAGCAGCGGCAGTAAACGGCACACCAAAACCCATAAACAACAAGAAAATAATGAGGCAATACAGACCAGTACACCAATCCGGACGTTCTGTTTGCAGCAATAATTTTACGAGACCGATTAATAGAACAACTTTTATAATAAAGATCATAGGTACGTTCCTTGTGATTAAACATGATGTTGCATCAAGAATTGAAATATAAATTGGAAGCAGTCAAAACTGACCGTTGGATACTCTACTGTATTTTATTTGACGAATAAACGACGTATTCAATCTCGTTAAGGAAAATATCAAGCAATGTTGATATCGAACAACATGACAGGCGGGGATGGCAACGATGACTTTCTTGTTGCCTGGTCAAAACAACGGAATAATATCAGAGGATGTACTTAATTCACTCAGGTTGATAATTCGATCAGCCCGCTGCACCGTTTCTTCGCAATGACTGACAAAAATACGGGTAATGCGCTGAGATCTCAGCCAGCTATCAATATGCTGTTCAGTAGCAAGATCTAAAAAGCTTGTTGCTTCATCCAGTAACAGAATCGACGGAGAACGATAGACGGCCCGGGCAAGCAGAATTCGTTGAATCTGGCCACCTGACAACACAGTACAAGGGTCGCCAACCTGCGTATGTAATCCCATCGGTAATGCTTTAATCTCATCCCAAATGGTTACGCCTTTAGCCACTTCTTTAATGCGCTCCATATCCGGTGAACTGTCAAAAAATGCGATGTTTTCTGCAATAGTGCCACGTAATAAACAGTCATGTTGCAACACAGTAGCCAGTACATGTCTTTTCTGGTCGGCTGGCATTTGTGATAAGGGATAGCGATCAATAAACACCTGACCTTCTTCTGGCGTTAACAGACCCGCCATTAACTTCAGTAACGTCGTTTTACCAATGCCTGTTCGCCCTACAAGCGCGACAGATTCACCTTGTTGCACGGTAAAGTTCAAGCCATTCAGCAGCCAGTTTGCATGTTTACTGTAACGGAAGCATAACTGGCTGACCGAAATACTATATTGCTCGATTGTGACAGGCGAAGTTTCACTACGGGTTTCAGCTGGCGTTAACACAATATCAGCCAACCGGTTTAGCTGGTTATCAGCTTTACGGTAACGTGCAAAACACTGAATTAATTCTTTAGTCCCTTCGCTCATTAGCTGACGATACGCCAGGATTGCGAATAATCCACCTAACGACAGTGATTCAGCGATCACTAACTGGCTTCCAACCAGCATCAGAATCAGAATCTCAGTCGTCGATAAAAATCGTTGAATCGCGTCTTGAGAGACTTTAATTTTTTCCTGCTTGATACCCGCATTAATCGACTCCGCGAAAATATTTAACCAGGCCGAAACTCGATGCTGTTCACGACCAAAACTTTTTACTGAGCGGATTTGTGCCAGTGTTTCGTGGAAATATAAGTGCTCTTTGTGTTGCTTTTCGCGTGAGTCGTCAAGCTGGCGACTGCCTATTTGCATCATCATTAAGTGCATAAAAGACATCACCATGAGTAAAGACACGGAAACCATCGCCATAATGGGTTGATACCAGAAGATAACGCCCAGTGCGGCTAAAATTAGCAGGACGTAGTGTCCTCCGAGTATGGCATCCCGAGTTAGAAATTGTTGAACATCATCGATAGCATCAAAACGCGCTTTAATATCGCTGGTTCGTCTGGACTCAAAATAGTTGAGCGGCAGACTGACCAGATGCTTATGAATACCGGCTTTTAATTGAAAAACCAGTGACTTATTTAAATACAGAATGGCAAGCCCCCGCAACGCCTGGGCACAAGCGGCAAGCAATCCAATAAACATAAAGCCCCAGAAGCCCCACCAGATAGCATCCAGTTCCTTCTCTGCAACCCCACGATCTATCGCGAGTTGCAAGTAATAAGGCACCAACAAGATAAATACCTGAAAAATGACCGTGATAGCGAAAACCTTACTCACTGAAGACCAATAGCCTGTAGCGTTAGAAATCACTTGCTTCCAACTAATACCTGGAGTTTGTTCGGCTTTGGTAAATCGAGACGTCGGTAATAGTTCTATCGCAACACCGGTAAACGCATCGGATACTTCATACCAGTTGAGCGATACAACACCTCTGGCTGGATCGTGAATGGTAATACCTTTACTGGTCACTTTTGACAGTACAACAAAATGATCGAAGTTCCAGTGAAGGATGGCGGGTTTGTTAATTTTGCTCAGTTGTTCCAAATCAATCTTCAGTACCCGGGCAGAAAAACCAATTTCATTAGCAATATTGATAATCTGACGAACAGTAATACCCTGAGACCCGGTAGGAAATTGCTGTCTCATTGCCATCAAACTGGTCTTTAATCCGTGATAATTCGCAATCATGGATAAGCAGGTAATCCCGCATTCTGCAACTTCACTTTGCACGATGACCGGTAGCTTTCGGCTAAATGACGGAAGAAAACTGAACAAAGTCATTAGACATCCCTTAAATATGAAAGCAAATTGCGGCGATGATTTTTAACCATCAACTGCAATTGCACGCCTGGCGCCAGCAAACTGACATCATAGGGAGTTCGCAATTTTATCGTTACTCTGGCAGGTCTCTCGCCTTCCGCTGTATCGATGTGACGCACAACTCCCGTTACTCTATTGTCATTACTCATCAGAAAAACTTCCTGACCGCGTGATAACTGCTCTGATGCTGAGTCTGTCAATACAAACTCAAATTCATTACTGACGCGAAGACGTAAAATCCTCGCTAGTGGCTCATAGGCCTTAACTTGTTCACCCTGCTTGGCGACGGCAAAATACACGCCCTGGATATCTGATACGAGAGTTTGATTGACAGAGGTATGCTCGCCAGCACGGTAAAACTGAACTCGGGTAACTGATGAACCTGGCATGATCGAACTACCGTTCGACATATAGTGCCGCTCCACAATCGCATCGTCAGGGAAAACGATGGGCATGAAATTGGATTGCGCCATAAACACCTTTAATTCAAATGAGGTATTTACAGGCACTATAAAGAAAACAACTAAAACAAAAATCAGGCTCATGAGTAAGGCAATCAATCCATGTGAAATTACGCGTGGTTGACTCAGAACAACCTGACCATATTGCTGTGCTTCTAAACGATGATTCAGTGCTTCTTTACGATAAAAAAATTGTAGCGACATGAATACGAAACCTGATGATGCCATGTGTCAATGTGACAGAACCTTGTCTGTTGGCGTGAAAGGCTGGTCTTACTGTCCAGCACAAAAATTAGGTAGGACGATTTTTAACAAAAACCCGGCTTTTACCAATAACCTGTACATCACTTTTCTATAACCATGAATATAACCATTATATTTCAATAGCTTAGATGTGACGAAGTGATACTGGGGGTATCTCGATACATCAGTAAAAACCGGGTTTCGATCGTACTTCCGAGAGTGGAAGAGTGTCAAAAAATCATTCGGATACGGGGCCCAGGCATCCGAACCGATTTTTTAATCGGTTAGACTCACCTATTATTGAGGTAAAGAGTGGTCAGAAAACTGTACTGTACGAGGACATGGCATTGGGTAATCACATGAACTTGTCGGACGTATATCTCCGGGTTTAAGCGTGACTGAACTGAGCGAGAATGAGTTTGAATCAGTGCTGATGTCTGCTGCTTGCGCACCTGTAATTAAAGCGAATAGTGCAAAAGAAAGTGTCGATTTTGTTAGTGTTTTAATTGTCATTGTTGCTGCTCCGTCTGTTGAGGTGCAGCAACTCTAAAAATCGAACCAATGGTTATTCGTTAACCAAAATTTCTCTTTTCCAACACTAAATAATCATTTAATTATCACCGTTGGTATCACCATCGTTATCATTTACCTGCTGGATACTGGTTTGATGGGCTTTCTCATAACGATACAAGACTTTAGTGCCCATTTTATTAATAAAGAGTGTGGGATGTAATTTGCTGTATTTTTCTTTTTGTACCTTGTATTGCTTTGATTCAAGATCAAACGTATGGAAGTAAGTGAACTGAAAATCGAGAGTTGTCCAGATTAATGTCGTGCCTTCAACGTACCATCTGGTCATCGGCGCACTGTCAATCTGGTGTTCTAACAGCCTGGGAGAGCCAAATTGGTCATCCAGTTGATATAAATTGCCAGAGCCGTCTGATACGACGATACCATGTCGCCAGAAGCGCAGGGTTTTAAATCGGTCCAGGAAAGGTTCAGGTAAGGAGCCTGCCGTCAATGATTTTCGATACAGTCCCCATTTACCCGCTACTTTTTCACCAAACACCACACTGGTTTCATCCGGTGTAAACACGGCATCGCTAACGACTTGTTCAGAATTGGTTAGATACACCAGTTCTGCGGTAGAGGTGTTAACCACCGCCAGACGACCATCCAAAGACACCAACGCAGACGGATGCTGATTAGCGACATCCAGAATTTGCATGGACGATGCACCAATATCAGGCAATAGGGATTTCATTGAACGACTGGCAGGATTATAAGTATAAAGGTCATAGACCCCTTCAATTCGGCGTGTTACCAGAAAATTACTGAATTCATCCAGGTATGCCATTGTCCAGACGGTGCTGTCGACTTCATAAATGCGGCTACCTGAACTACTGTCCATCGTCAGATCAGATTCCACAAAAAAGCGATCAGCGAAAACACTGGCGTTTTTTAACAGAGATATCACGCCCTGAGCATCCATTGAGACATTTTGAATCAAATCTTTCATACCCGGGGTTAACAGCCGTTTTTCACCACTGTAAATGTCCATTTCCCACAGCGCATGACTGTCCATCAACACCAGCGTCCGAGGATCTTTCCACAATATATTGATCAGGCGTCGCTCAAGGGATAAAAATTGAACTTCTTGTAAATCTTCAGTCTTTTTAATCGAAATGACTTCTTTTTTACCCTGACGTCGAGCAACAGCCAGTAAAGATTTATTCCGACTGACCGCAATCATATAATCCACTTGCTCGGTATTGGCTGAGGTCAACAACCGTGACAACTTACCGGTTTTGATATCAAGTTGATAAATCATCATGGCCGTATCTATAGTGCTTTTCAGTGGAAACACCAGGGTATCAGGACTGATTCCTTCAGCCATTCTGCCAATAATGGTTTGCCCGCCAAGTAACTTTCTTGGAGACCGCTCTACATTAGTGAGGTCAATCAGATTTAACGACATATCTCCGTAAACCGTATCGTTATAAATGAGAGCCGTATCATCGTTAGCAAAAATTAGATCGGTTGCATAGCGAGCATGATGGGTAAGTTGTTTGATCTCGGCCGTCGTAGTGTCGAACAGGTAAACCTGATTCTCCTGATCGATAGTAGGTCGTCCGGTGAAAGCAATTAATTTGCCGTTTTTAGAGCTGGCGATCCCGGTTTTCTCACCAGGAAAGTTCGACAATATTTCAAGATTAAGTGGATTAACCTGATTGTCTGACACTTCTACTTTCGGTTCTGCGCCATCAGAATCGGCTACCGACATATACGTCACTGCAGCAAACACAACAACAAACAGCGCAGCAAGGGATTTAAACAAAGGCGTGGACCAGATCGGACTGGCTGGCATTTCCATGGTCTGACTGTAACCACCAGACGTGTTAAGAATCTGATCTACCGCTTGTTTATCTTCATAAACAACGAACGGTTCCAGTGGAGACTGTTGCGCTTTATCGCTTTTTACATTGTCGGAGTTGTCGTCAGATACTGCCGGAGATTGTTCAGAAGGGATATTTTCAGAAAGAAGTGAAGTTACTTCGCAAACCAGCTTATAACCACGTTTTGGAACGGACTTTATATAGCGAGAATCTGAGAGATCGGTATCACCTAAAACGTTTCGAAGTTTCTTTATGGTATTTCTAACAGCGGTATCACTAACAATGCGGCCTTGCCAGACGTGTGTATGAAGCTCGTCCAGCTTTACGTACCGCTCACGATTGTTAAGCAGGTATGTCAGAAGTTCGATGCTTTTGGGCTCTGCTGATACTTCATTATTCTGTTTAAGCAGAAGTTGTTGTTTTACGTCTAAAACAAACTCTCCCAATTGAACCTGCTCGTTTATCATTTATTACAGTACACCTTGCGAAAAACGCTATCTGTCCACAAATTGCCGCAAAGGATAGCACAGCCAAAATGATAAACAAAAAGCTGCCATCCAATCTGACGTATTAAAATTTTACTTCGAAATCAACCAGTAACCAATACGGGTATTAAATGTATCATATACGAGATAAACATTAGTATGACAGGGCTGGCGTCAGGAATGGTTCAAAAACAGAGAGGTCATTTCACCGGATTACTTCACGCCTTGTTTCTTTATCGATACACTTGTGGCGACATATCACCACATTATCGATACTGCACACTGTCCCTTTTTATCAGCTCTGGTTTAAATTGGTTAACAATCTCAAACTGTGTTTTTCGATACGCTCGGTTCAAAATATGCCTTGCTGCCATTTCACCGATTTGTTGCATCGGATAATCGATGGTTGTTAATGCCGGAGTCAAATACGAGCTGAATTCAATGTTATCAAAACCAACAACTGATACTTCGCCAGGAACCCGGTAATTATTACGATGCAGATAATTCAATGCACCAGCCGCCATTTCATCATTAGCACAAACCACCGCCGTAAATGGCACCTCCTGACTTAACAACGCCTGCATACCCGCAATACCTGAATCCAGTCTGAAGCTTCCTTCATACAACAGTGACTCAGAGAATGATAATTTATATTCTTCCAATGCCTGTTGGTGGCCGTTAAGACGATCTCTGGCATCTGCTTTAAACATTGGGCCTGAGATATAAGCAATACTGGTGTGGCCCTGTTCGATCAAATGCTGAGTTGCCAGATAACCGCCCGTTTTATTATCCATCGCAATACAACACTCTCGAATCGCGTCAACGGAACGATTTACAACCACAATTGGCACATCCTGTTTTTCTAAATCAATCAGGTATTCATCGCTGACTGCTTCAACATGTAAAATCAGTGCATCACAACGACGACTTAACAGTACATCGATGGCCTGTTTTTCCATCGCCTCGTTACTGTGCCCTGCTGCAATAAACATATGTTTGTTCGCTTCACGCAACACGCCCTCTGACCCGGACATCATTGCGCCAAAGAAAGAACCATGAAGCTCTGGAACAACGTAACCCACTGTATTTGTTTGATTAGTTGCCAGAGATGCTGCAATAACATTGTGGCGATATCCCAGCTCTTCCATCGCCGCCACTACTTTTGCATACGTTTTCTCTTTAACGACACCCGTTTTATTAATCACTCTGGATACGGTAGCAGAGGAAACACCCGCTAATTCAGAGACTTGTTTTATTGTTGCCATATCGTTTCCCTTTCAACTCCAATCCTGTCACCATGTTGAATTCTGCCAAAAACTTTAACCACACTTATATTGTCTTGTCGTATATTGTCTTGTTGTCTCCAGAGATTCTGGCTGATCCGGTCTTAGTGCCTGCTGGATCTCATCAACTCGTTGATTATTGAGCGTATAGTGACGCATGATTAATGCAACAATCACAGAGGCAGCCGCCGGATAAAGACAAAATAGCTGAGCAATACCTGATTTAACAGATTCAGATTGCTCAACATCAGGCTGATAACCATAAGCAGCCAGTAACCAACCAGCCATTGCACCGCCAATTGCCAGCCCCAGTTTAATGAAAAAAATGACGGTCGAATAGGTAATACCCGTCAGACGATAGCCAGACTGCCACTCGCCATAATCAACCGTATCAGCAATTTTCGCCCATAACAGAGGCGTCGTCATTTGTAGTGACACGCACCACAACACATGAAGAACCAACGCCAGCCACGCCTCATCACCAGGAACAAAAAAACTGGCAAAGCAAAATGTTGCTGCCAGATAATGTAATCCCCGATAAGCCCTGTCTTTACTCACCAGCGCGGCGACTTTCCAGGAAAATAAACAACCAACAATGTTACCAACCATGCCGCAGGTTACAAACAAGGTCACTAAATCTTCACGTTCCAGATAATAGCTGACGTAATAAATCACCAGCGTATTACGTAAAATCAATCCGGTTAGTAAGAAAACAGCAACAAGACACAACACTCGCCACTGATCATTCTTCCATAACAAGGCGAGTTGCTGCCGAATGCTCAGCATTAGCGCATTCGCCGGAGGTAAACGCTCTTTTGTTCCAGCAAAGCACAGTAGAAACATGACTGTACCCGTTACACTTAACAACATCATGGTCCGTTGGTAACCGAGTGCTTTATCCCCGCCTCCTAACCAGTTCACCAGCGGAAGCGTTAGCAACGCCACGATCAGTCCGCCCAACATACCGAACACAAAACGGTAACTTTGAATACTGACCCGTTCTTTTACATCGGTAGATAACACGCCACCCATCGCTGAATACGGAATATTGATGGCCGTGTACGTCAACATCAGCAAGGTATAAGTAGCAAATGCCCAGATTTGCTTACCAGTTTCCGTCAATTCAGGCGCAGAAAACGCCAATACACTGACCAGACCAAACGGAATAGCCAACCACAATAGATAAGGACGATACGCTCCAAAACGTGTTCGTGTTCTGTCCGCAAGAATTCCCATCATTGGATCAGTCACTGCATCCACGAGTCTTACGATTAAAAACATCGTGCCGACAAATGCCGGTGAAATCCCGACAATGTCGGTGTAATACCAGGTGAGAAACAACATGACTGTCTGAAAAATAAGATTACTTGCTGTATCACCCAGGCCATAAGCCAGTTTTTCTTTTACCGAAAGCATCAAATAATCAAACCTCTGATCAAGCGCTTCATGCGGCAACTAATCGTCCGTAGTGTGACGTTATCGTTATTATTCTGATAGAGTCATCGCGGCTCGTTGTTGCAGAAACCGCTGGTAAGCCAGCGCACTGGTTTTAAACTCACGCTGTTGTGTTCGGTAATCGACATGAATAATGCCGAACCGTTGGGTATATCCTTCAGCCCATTCAAAATTATCCATCAAACTCCAGACAAAAAAGCCCCGAACGTCCACGCCCTGCTCCACAGCCTGATGCACCGCATTAAAGTGTTGATTAATATAGTGCGTTCGCTGTTCATCATGGACATGACCAACAGTGTCCTGATCATGAAAAGCAGCACCATTTTCTGTGATATAAACAGGAGGCAGAGTGTACCTTTTATTTAAATCCGTCAACAAATCCCGTAATCCATCCGGAAACACCTCCCAACCCATAGCTGTTACCTGAACATTACGGCCTGGTTTAACTTCCTTAAAACCCTGATGGCCATCGCTGGCATAAATGGTTCTCGTGTAATAATTAACACCAATAAAATCAATGGGGTGAGAGATAATATCCATATCGCCTGATTGAATATCCGGACGATATGACTCCGGCACATCAGACAGTAATTCCGGATACTCACCTTCCAGAATTGGTTTGATATACCATTGATTGAAAGAATCATCGGCCAGACGGGCCGCATAATGATCCGGTTGGCTATCTGAAGCCGGATAACAAGGAGAGAAATTCAGTACGATGCCCTTAGGTGTATCTGGCACGGTTTCCTGCATTGCCTGCATCGCCAGACCGTGTGCCAGTAACAGATGATGCGCTGCCTTTTTGCCGTTTTGTTTTCCTAGCTTTCCCGGCGCATGAATACCAATTTCATAACCAAGATAAGCGCTACAAAATGGTTCGTTAAGTGTCGTCCAGCTATCAACCAGATCAGCCAACGCTGCCGTCACTCTTTTTGCATAATGAAAGAATGCAAATGCCGTATCCCGATTCAACCAACCTCCATGATCTTCCAGATACTGAGGCAAGTCCCAATGATATAACGTCACCCAGGTTTTAATCCCCTTCTGCTTTAATCGGGATAATAAACGTCGATAGAAACTAATACCCTTAGCGATTAACTCACCCTCCGGGTCCATTACTCGAGGCCAGCTAATTGATAATCGATAGGCATCAACCCCTAAATCACTGATCAAATCTGTATCAGTACGCCAGTAATCCACATGCTTACAGGCGATTCCACCGTTGCTTTCATCTCGAATGGCGCCAGGTTGCTCACAAAAGCTATCCCAGATACACGGCCAGTCTTTATCGGTACCACCTTCAATTTGATAAGAAGAAGTAGCAACACCAAAAATGAAATCTTTATCCAGTAAAAGTGAATGCGCTGGTACTGCAATACCAGAGACAGGTTTGGTCATAGTCAAGTTATCATATGAGGAACAATCGAATAATTGTAAGCGCTTTCAACTATTTGTAAAGTATCAGTTGTTATAAATAGTTGATAGACGTTTAGGGGTTGTCGATAAAGTGAGCATAAAAGGGGTCGCGATTTACATGAAATTCTATTCAGGTTCGAACAATAAACACACGAAAACCTGCTGGAAAATCGCTACGTAAAGGCAGCATTTCCTAGCCATCCAGCAGTTTCATGGTGAAAAACAAAATCAATCCAGTGGCAAACGGCCATGCCATAAACCAGCGAGACGTGAACAGTATCCCCATTAATGTACTGAGATAAAAAGCTACATAAAGCAGCCACTGAAAACCGGCAAAAACGTTTAATGATAGCAACAGTAAAATGCCCGGCACAGATTTCAGCGATACATACAATAAGCTGGTTTGCCGTACAGACTGCATCGATAAAGGTAGCGAAGACAGATAAAACTGATGTTGTTTCCTGGTCGCTTCTGCGTTAAACATAGCGCTACCCTGAATAATCGCTGCCACACCACTGACAAAACTGGCAATATAAGGAACCACATCGTCATTAACTTCAGCCAACGTAACTCGGGCTAAAACCAGCACCAGTAATAAAGCCACAAATCGAAGTACATCACCGATTGGATTCTCAATATCCGCTTCGACCAGTAATCGCCAGTAACCTGTAAACCACCGGCTTATTGTCCAGCCTGGTAACAACAACCAACGCTCAACAACAATGCAACTCATCCAGATTGCCAGCCATTGAATTTTGCTTAAGTTAACCGCCAATGCAGATAGTAAAGGAAACCCGCACACAGGCAACACCAGCAGACTTAACCACGGAATCGACTTTCTCTCCTGCGATTTCCATCCACGTTTTCCCGTAGCACCAGAATATAATGTGGACATACTGTAATACCAGCTCAGTACAATAACGCCAAGTAATGGCACGGCATTCTCCATCAACGACCAATAACTGGCAAAATCGCCGTTAAATCCCGGTTTTTGTGGTTGTTCTATCAGAATGGAGGCCAATACCACTAACGGCCCCAGCAAAAAGATATTGCCTGCATAAACCAACAACATAAGGTCAGTAACACGTCGAAGCCGCTCGGAAACCGGTAACGAAGCCAACCAAAAATGATGCGTTCGAGCCAGTAAGCCTTCTCTTTGCAGCCAAATCCAACACACCAGTAATAATGAATAACCCCACAAAACATTAAGATACAAAGAGGTTTCAGTGTCAGGATCGGCAAGGATACCGAGTGATAAGAAAGGAATAAAAACCAGCGCAGGTAACGCCAGTGGAAATAATGTAATCAGCCCCAGGCCAATTTGTCGTAGTGCGGTAAGCCATTGTTTGAGCGCATCATGATATAAACCCAAACGACATCTGGCATAACTCAGTTTTTGTGCCAAAACCGAAGCCGTTATGTTTCTCCCTGCTACCTTCATGCCGTCATTTATCCTTTTGCTCGTGCAATAGCGATATCTTCAATCGATAACTGCGGCCAGTTATCCGTCAGTTCGGATTCTTCATGGCTTGCCATCACAATTTGACCATCAAAGTTATAAATAATGTCATCCAGCACTTGTCGGGTTTGTACATCCAGCCCGTTCCCCGGCTCATCCAGTAACAACAATTCAGGTTGATGATTCAACGCCAACATTAAACTCAGTTTTTTCGCGTTACCCAGCGAGAGATCATCCACGCGAGTCGCCGTAAACTGATCCAGCCCGGTTTGTTCAAGCAGGGTCTGATTGAGCGAAACAGCAAATTGCTGGCTATGGAATGTCAGTAAATCCCGCACCGTCATAAATCCTGGTAAGGTAATTTTACTGGCACTGATCCCAATGCGGGGTTTACAGGAAAGCGATGAAACGGGGGAATTGTGCCAGGTAATCTCGCCACTGTCAGGTTCCAGCAAACCACCAGCTAATAGCAATAAAGTCGTTTTACCTGCACCATTCGGTCCGGTGATCAACAATCGTCGTTCATTAATCTCCAGCGACATATCGCGATACAGCGCCCGGTGATCAAACGATAAATTAACCTGATGAAAAGAAAGCACGGCCAGAGCATCTCCTGTAACAAACGACAGGAGGAGAGTCTTTGATTAATGATTATAAGTCAATGGATTGAAACAGAATTAAACACAATACTGTTTCAAATAACGCTCATGCGTCGGCATTGCCGCTAATGTTTTTTCGATGTTGTGCCGAATATGCATCAAAAATCGTTCTAATTCCTGATCGCTCATCACATCCACAATCGGGTGATAACTTTGCGGACGTAACCCTTGGCCGATCATCACCTGTTGCCAGGAATCATCAAATAGTTCGCTACCATCACGAAACACTCTGCCAGTTTGTTTGAAAAGCTCAATACGATGCTGCAATGATTCCGGTAGTTCCATGTTGCGACAATACTGCCAGTACGGGCTGTCGTTTCGCTCGGTTACACAATAATGCAGGATAATAAAGTCACGGATATGCTCGACATCAAAATCACTTTGGGCGTTGAATTCATCGATATCCGCCTGACAAACGCCTGCGGTTGGGAACAATCGCAGAAACCGCACGATGCCCTGTTGGATCAAATGAATACTGGTCGATTCCAGGGGTTCAAGAAAACCACTGGCTAATCCCAGTGCCAGGCAGTTTTTCACCCACTGTTTTCGCCGTCGGCCGGGCGTGAATCGAATCACTCTGGGTTCCGTTAACGGTTCACCTGCAACCTGCTGATTTAACAGCTTTATTGCTTCATCATCCGTCATATAGTCACTGGCGTACACCAGTCCATTTCCCACCCGATGCTGCAATGGAATTTGCCACTGCCACCCGGCATGATGAGCAATAGATCGGGTAAATGGCACCGGCTCTTTAGTCGTTGTCGTTTGCATCGCGACTGCACTGTTATTCAGTAGCCAGTGTCCCCAGTTTTCGTATCCGGCGTGCAAAGTCTTTTCGATTAACAAGCCACGAAAGCCCGTGCAATCAATAAAGAAATCACCGCTTATCGTCTCACCGGAATCCAGTATCAGGTCGGTGATATCACCCGAACTCGGATCAGTCTGAACCGTTTTAATCTTCCCTTCTTTGCGCACTAAACCATGCTGCTGAGCAAATGATTTTAAGAAGGCTGCATAACGTCCGGCGTCCAGATGAAACGCATAGTTAAGACCATTATTTGGCAAATGAGCAAACTTGCCCTGCTTAGCCGCCTGTTGTTCAAGACAATACGCGCCAAATTCACCACTCCAGCCTTTTTCCAGGCCTTTTAACCAAAAATGCTGAAATCCAGCGGCCCAGCAATCTTTTCCGGTCACGCCAAACGCATGAATATAATCGTCCTCCAAAGATTTCCAGTGTTCGAACTGAATACCCAGTTTAAAGGTCGCATCAGTGGCTTTCATAAATGCCGCTTCATTAATCCCCAATAGCTTATGGAAGAATACCAGCGTCGGAATCGTCGCTTCACCAACGCCAACAGTGCCAATATCATCAGATTCAACCAGGGTCACATTAATCTGGCTACCCAACAATTTACTTAATGCAGCTCCGGCCATCCACCCAGCGGTGCCACCACCTGCAATCACAACCTGTTTGACGGCTTTTTCCATCGGACTCTCCACTATCGGTTTAACTGATTTAATAATAAGCTACGGAACTGGCGACGTTGCTCCGGAGATAACGTGCCGGTAACGCCGCGAAGTTCATCAGGCACCTGATCAAAACGCTTTGCATCATCACTGAACACATAATGATTAAATAACGATTGCCAATGGGCTTTCTCTTGTTCCGGCAAACCGTTGAAAGCCAGTAATGTGTGCATAAGTGCATGTAATGGATTATCACCAACAGGGGCTTCTCGCCACCAGGCATTCACTAACACATTGAAACTCGCCAGCCCTTCAACCTGATGCCACCACATTGACGGAATAAATATCGCATCGCCCGGCTGTAGCACGCCAACACGAGCCACGGCTAATGCTTGTTCTGCCGTTGGAAATTGTTGGTGATTAATATCACGAAAATCCACCAGCGAGACCACCTGGCCTGCAGGGGTAGGATGAAAAGGTCCGGGATAAAGGTGAGCAATGGCCGAGGAAGGGAATAATGTAAAACGACGTTCACCGCCCACATTGACGGCGATATTGTCCGGCCAGTCAAAATGAGCCGGAATACAGGATTCGTTACCGAACCAGATTGACGTCAGCGCTTGCGCTGGAATCACATCGCTGATGACAAGATCAGCCAGTGCCGGAAAACTGGTAGCCAGACTGGTTGAGCCAACATAACAAGGCTGTTGAATCTCATCGGTGGTAAAACGTTGCAACAGTTCAGGCAATATTGTCCGGTCACGATTAAAATTAAACCCGGCTAATCCACCCTCTTCATTACGCTGATAACTATAATATCCATTATTATGCGCACTGCTCAGCACATCCACCGAAACAGGCTGTGCCTGCTGCTGAAGCCATTCCATCCCGGCCATTTCACTGGTCTGAAACGCCTGAACCAGCGGCCAGTGACTGGCAAACTGACGAATGATAACCGGACGACCAGCCGCTAACGCTGCTGGCAGTTCGTCTTGCTCAATCTCATCAACAGGCTGCACGTTAGCCTCTGTTCAATTGCTTAAACTGGCGTCGTTCAATTAATGTGGTGATCTGCGAATGCGACGCCAACATCATATAAATAGCTTGTAACCAGCCCGCCTGATGCAAGCGATGCAGCGCATCACCATCCAACGCAGCCAGTTTATCTTCACTAACGGTGTAAAACCCGGACAAACGTTTAGTGCCCTCGCCCGGTAATTCCAAATCCAGGAAAAAAGATTCAACTAAGTCCAGCTCAGTCAATGCAGCTGAAAAAGCTGGTAACTGCTGCTCGCCCTGATGAATTGCCTGTAATACTGACGCAATATTTTCGATATAAGGGGAATGACCACCATGCGGGAGAAACACCGATTTCAGCCAGGGTTTATCGTCTGAGAGTTCAGCGCTATTCACACGAGGATCGTCCATATCAACATGGATCACCAAATCACTGGATTGCTGCTGACCAATTAAAAATGGCCCTCGGGAATATAACAACGGGATGTAATTCGCCTGCCAGCCTTGCTCGGATAAAAACACATTTTCCTGTTGTTCAACACCAAATAAAGCAACAGGCTGAAAGCCTTCACCTTCAGTATTCGGTTGTAAAAAGATGGGATAGAAGGGTTGTAAGTGGCGAAATTCTAACGGATAAACCCGTGACGCCAACACATTATCACCATATTCGGGCAAATGACGGGTATCAACTTTCAGGGTGAGATGGTCAACATTGTTCAGCAAAACAGGTTGTGGCATAGCAGCTCCATAAGATGAAAAAAGCCGCTCCGACAAACTAGCGGTAAGCCAGTCCCCGAGCGGCAAAACAGTGTAACGATATTGTGAACATTATTGCAATAAAGCAATTCGTTTAATCGGTGCCAGTGCTTCCCCAGGACTGAAAGCAATAATCTTCTTTAGGTCAATTTAAGGTCAATCAAACCTGCTGCTCAAAACTTATATCGCAAACCGATGTTATATCTCGGTCCGGACTGGATTGCTGAAATCACCATGTTTTTATGCCGTCCATGCAAACGCTGGTTTTCGTCTGTGATATTAATACCTTCAACAAACACCGTGAGTTGTTCATTCACATCGTAGCTGATATTAGCATCCCACTGGCCGTAAGATTCGGTGTATACCGGATTACGCTCACCGTTACCGTCAATGGTTGCCGTCAGGAATTTATCCCGCCAGTTATAGGCAAATCGCACCTGGAACCCGTCCTTATCGTAGAAGAACACCGCATTGGCACTATCACTCAAGCCCAGTAACGCAAACTGATTTACCGCGTCCGGTCCTTTATTCGTGTTGTAATCGTCGTAGTCCACATCACCGTCAACAGTGGTGTAGTTCAGGATGGTCCCGAAACCAGTTTCACCAAACAAATGCTGGAAAGCGATTTCAAACCCATCGATTTTGGCTTCTTTCTCATTCACCGGTTGAATCATGGTGAAAATCGCTGATGCATCTTCACCAGGAATACCCACGATATCGCCATTTTCATCAACCCAACCTTGATCGAGGAAATACTGTCGGATGGCCGCACCGTCGTTGCCAACTGCATCAAGCGCTTCCTGATAACGAAGCCCCTGAGCCGGATGTGGTAATTCGAATAACGTGGTTTCAAAGGTTGACTGACCGATAAAGTTATCTACTTTTTTCTCGTAATAACCTACCGCAACATAACTCCCTTCTTCGTAATACCATTCCGCAGAGAAGTCGATATTCTTCGATTCGAATGGCAATAAATCAGGATTACCACTGTTGCCGGTTCCGCCGTTAAAGCGCAGAAGCTGGCCTATAGTCTGACCGCCCTGAATATCGGAATAACTTGGCCGCGTCAGTGTTTTACTGTAAGAAGCACGTAGAATCACGTCATCGACAGGTTCAATACTGAAATCAAAAGACGGCAGCCAGTAGTCATAACTACCGGACAATTCAGAGAAACTCTCGCCCTGAATCTGTGCGACAAACTCATTCGCTCCCGCCCAGACAATGTGACTGTACTGCGGCACCAGGGCTCTGGAATCGACATCCGTATCTTCCCAGCGAACGCCAACATTGAATTTAACTGGCATGTCGTACCAGTCATCAACAAAGTTGACCTGAACGAAAGCACTCGTTTGATCTTCTTTTACTCGACGGTCAGTCGTGAAGTTTGGATCAGCGCACAAGGTTGTGCCGCACGGTCCCAGCGAATCGCCATTGGCGATTGCAATACCAGAAATCGCATTGATCAAATCCTGCATGCTGGCGGAGTAATAGGTCGGCGTCAGATTTGGATCACCACTTCCATCCATATTATCGAACGCATCCTGAACACTGTGTGGGTGGAAAATATCATCGGGATAATCGTCCGGCGAGCCATAGCCGCCCCAGGTATCGCGCTGCGCATTCGCAAATGCTGAACGATTCTTAACTTCAGTCAGTGCTAAACCGAAATCAATACTTTCAACGATGCCATCATCAAACACATAGTTGCCAAAGAATTGAGCCTGTTCGATCTCAGTTTTCATAAAACTGTTACGAAACACAGTACCCGACGTCATCATTCGAGATGGATCTAAGCCAGCTACGCCGTCTGCAAACGTAATATCCATGACCGGAAATTCTTTGGAGTAATCCACCGTTGTACTCACCCGATCAAATTGCACCGCGCTGACTACGTTATTACTACCCCATTCACTGTCCGGTCCTGCTTCGGCTTCAGAATCATGGTAGTCAAATGTCAACGACAGCTGATCATTGACTTGCCATTCCATGTTGAACGCCATTGATTTGTTTTCATTTTTTGTCGCCCAGTCACCTGTACCAAGGCTGACATCACAACACGTACCATCAGTGTAAATAATTGGCGCAACGACCGAGCCTGTTGTGTTCGTACCCTGTGTGAATTCACCACCTGTAGGCACGCCATTAAACCATGTCGATAATTCCTGACGCTGTTGAGCAACTTTTAATTCCGAATAAATGTATTCAAAAGTCGTGGTGATGTTATCAACTGGACGGTACTGAAAAACTAAATGACCATTAGTTCGCTCACGTTGAACATTGTTGAAGGTATAAAGAAGGTTACGAGGAACTGCATACACGTCATTTTCTTGAGGGCGATTGGTGATGCTGCCGTCGGTCGGTAATGATCCCCAGTCACCATCCAGCCCTTTAATCGTATACCAGCCGCTGGATGTTTCAGCACTGGAAAAGCCGTTATCGCGTTCCTGGTAACTACCGGTTAATGAAATACCAAACTTACCGTCGTCAGTGGTGTTACTGTAAATACCGGAAATTTCCGGCGTCAAATCATCGCCGTCGTGATCCGAGTCGTCATAAACGCCTTTCAGCCCGACGCTGGCTTGTAAACCTGGATTCTGAAACGGTCGTGCCGTCAGAATGTTGATCGTCGAGCCGATACCACCGGTAGGATGCTTCGCCACCGCCGTTTTGAAGATTTCAACGCCTGACACGCCTTCAGAGGCCAGATTCGCAAAATCAAATGACCGGGAAGCCGATGCGTTTGTCGCTTCAATCGACGCACCTGGCATTTGTCGACCATTCAATGTAACCAGGTTAAAATCCGGGCCAAATCCCCGTACCGTAACCCGGCTTCCCTCACCATTTTGACGGTCAATAGAAACACCGGTGATACGCTGTAATGACTCTGCCAGGTTAGTATCTGGAAACTTACCAATATCTTCCGCAGATATACCGTCAACCACACCATCTGAACTTCGTTTAATGTCCATTGCTCGAATTAAACTGCTACGGATACCCCGAACTTCAATAACTTCGGTTTTCTTTTCTTCCGCTTCCTTTGTTCCTTCATCGTCTTCCGCCAGCGCAAGCGATGAATATCCTGTTGTCAGAATGAGCGATAAACTCAACGCCAGACGTGATTTTTTAAATTGTTCAGCACGATTAGATGTAACTAACGGTTTTACCATAATATTATTATTCCTCAGATACTTAGTAGACATTTAACTACCAGCAATCTCAGTGCTTCTGCGTTAGATGTGGACAAAAAGGAGCTTACCCCGTTTCAAAAACCCGGAAAATGCCCTGAAACAAGGTAAGCCCAGCCAGTACTTTTGCCCGCCATTCCTGTTAATGGTTGTTTATTTAATTCGGTCATCAGGCCCATCATCGAATCAGTTATAACAGGAATGACTAACCTGTTAAGAACAAAAATGAGCACATACGTTTGCATTTCAGGTCATTAGCGCACCAGGTTTGTGCAGCCTAACCCATCCCCTGCTACAACGTTAATACCAAATCCTGAATTCGTTTCTTGCTGTTAACAGGCGTTGTTTCTATCTGATACCACGCAAACCAGAATCAAAACTTACCTGCTATTTTTCGCACTTACGGTTTCCAGTCAGACGTACTCACTCAAATCCATGAGATATCACTTAAGTCCATGAGAAGTCACGACTAATCAATGAAAATTGATTCATCAACCAGCAACCATCACTTGAAATAATATCGTTAACCAAAATCCATGTAAGCGCTTTCATTAATTTAAACTAATGATATTTTTTAGGGAATGCAAGCGGTTTTATTTGAGGGACTTAAGACTTTTGAATAGCTGACCACCCGCACAGCCTGTTTCTGAATCATATCTTCATCATATTCCCTGATAAAGACACAACAGAGTTTCGCTAATTCGTACATACCCTGCGTTAAAATGACCACGATCACAAAATGTAAGCGTTTACATTTGCAAAAAGGGTTTCTATACTGAATCCCCATAATGATACTAAACAGCGAGTTAGCGATGAATAATTCTTCAACAACAGTCGCCGCCAGTCACCGGTTTACTTTACTCGCCCTGACATTTTTATTTTTCATGTGGGGCTTTATTACATCTCTGAATGACGTGTTAATTCCGCATCTCAAACGTGTATTTGATTTGAATTACACCCAGGCCATGCTTGTTCAGTTGTGCTTTTTTGGTGCATATTTCCTGGTTTCTGTTCCGGCAGGTCGGTTGGTCAGTGCCATTGGTTATCGCAAAGGCATCGCACTGGGATTACTGACAGCGGCAGGAGGCTGTTTACTGTTCATACCTTCTGCCCGCATCCAGGAATACTGGATGTTTTTATCGGCACTGTTCGTGCTGGCGTCAGGCATTACCTTACTTCAGGTTGCGGCCAATCCGCTCGTCACGCTGTTAGGAAAACCAGAAACTGCATCCAGTCGATTAACGCTTACTCAGGCGTTTAATTCATTGGGAACGACTATCGCTCCCATCGCCGGCGGAATATTGTTATTTGCAGATAACATGTCAGATAAAGGGGCCGACGCAGTAGTCATGCCTTATACCCTGCTGGCTGCCACTCTGATAATTATTGGTATTACCTTTGCGCGATTTAATCTCCCCGAACCACAACAACAAACTGACACAGCGGAAGGCAACAAACCCGGTTCTGCGCTCTGGTTCCTGGCCTTTCCTCGCTTGACGCTGGGCGCTATCGGGATTTTTCTGTACGTCGGCGCAGAAGTCGCTATTGGCAGTTTTATCGTTAATTTTCTCGGTTTACCCTCGGTAGCAGGTATGGCAGAACACGACGCAGCCAATTATCTTGCCTGGTACTGGGCTGGAGCCATGATCGGACGCTTCATTGGCGCTGCCGTCATGCAAAAAGTCTCAGCAGGAAAATTACTCGCGTTTAACAGCGGTATGTCGATTGTGTTGCTGGCGCTCACCATGCTGACATCCGGCCAGATCGCAGTTTGGGCCGTTCTTGCAGTTGGATTATGCAATTCCGTTATGTTTCCAACGATTTTCAGTTTGTCTTTACAAGGGCTCGGTGAACATACTGGCAAAGCATCTGGTCTACTCTGCCTCGCCATCGTTGGTGGCGCGATTGTCCCCGTATTACAAGGTATGATTGCAGATATCGTCGGCGTGCAGTTGTCCTTTATCTTACCGATGGCCTGTTACATCTTCATTGGTTACTTTGGTCTGCTAAACATTGTATCCACCAGCTCATCTACACAACAGGAAGTCAGTGCATGATTCAACTATCTCCCTTTTCAAGATCACATAAATCGAGCAAGTATGCGATGACGCCCTTGCTCGCACTGTCGTTATCTACCCTGATCTTGCAGGCATGTGCCGTTTCCACAGGACAAAATCAAGAATCAAACAACGTAGTTGTTGAAAACAAACTCACTACATCACCAGAACCCGTATCAAAACCTGTTCCAGCGTACTGGCCTGCACTCTCTTCAATCGTCACCGATAAACCCGATACCGAAGCCCGAGTCGCAGCCATACTGGCGGATATGACGCTGGAACAAAAAGTTGCCCAGCTTATTCAACCTGAAATTCGCGATCTGACCGTCGAAGACATGCGACGCCACGGCTTTGGTTCTGTCCTGAATGGCGGCGGAGCCTTCCCCAATAATGATAAACACGCCACCGTTGCCGACTGGGTAAAACTATCTGACGATCTCTACCACGCCTCAATCGACGATTCTCTCGATGGCTCCACCATTCCCACCATGTGGGGAACTGACGCCGTTCACGGCCATAACAATGTTATCGGTGCCACGCTGTTTCCACACAATATCGGCCTTGGCGCAGCAAACAATCCAGCCATGATCGAACAAATCGCCATCGCAACAGCCAAAGAAGTGCAGGCAACCGGCATCAACTGGATTTTCGCCCCAACCGTCGCGACCGCCAGAGATGACCGCTGGGGCAGAACCTATGAAAGCTATTCAGAAAGTCCTGACATTGTTCGCGCTTACTCCGCCGCTATCGTCAAAGGGCTGCAAGGTGATGTGACACAAGGTTCCATCGCGCCGGATAGAGTCATTGCCACCGTAAAACACTTTATTGGTGATGGCGGCACTGAAAACGGTGACGATCAGGGCAATAACCTGAGTGATGAACAGTCACTCTACGAATTACACGCTCAGGGTTATATCGGCGGCCTGAACGCTGGCGCTCAAACCGTCATGGCCTCGTTTAACAGCTGGCATGGTAAAAAACTACACGGACACCGCTATTTACTCACTGATGTTTTAAAAGGACGGCTCGGCTTTGACGGCTTTGTCGTTGGTGACTGGAGTGGTCATGGTCAGGTCGCAGGTTGTAGTAATGAAAGTTGCCCGCAGGCAATCAATGCAGGGCTTGATGTCTATATGGCACCCGGCGACACCTGGCGCACCTTGCTGGTAGAAACACTCGCTCAGGTAAAATCCGGCGAGATCCCCCTTGAACGACTGGATGATGCCGTTAGCCGGGTACTCAGAGTTAAAATCAGAGCCGGGCTTTTTGACGCTCCTTCACCCGCCAAACGTCCTTTAGCTAATAATCAACGCTTGATTGGCGCGCAACAACACCGTGATTTGGCACGTCAGGCCGTTCGTCAGTCACTGGTATTACTCAAAAACAATGATCAATTGCTCCCGTTAGATCCCGCCATGAATATTCTGGTTGCAGGAGATGCGGCTGATAACATCGGTAAACAATCCGGCGGCTGGTCAATCACCTGGCAAGGCACGGGAAACAGTAATGAAGACTTCCCGGGTGCAACTTCCATCTGGCAAGGCTTACAAACAGCCATCACCAACGCTGGCGGCCGGGCAGAACTCGCTGCTGATGGAGATTTTACCCGACGTCCGGATGTTGCCATTGTTGTTTTTGGTGAAGAACCCTATGCAGAAGGCAACGGCGATCTGGACAATCTCGATTATCAACGCAGTAATGCCAGAGATCTTGCCCTGCTCAAACGCCTGAAAGAACAAGGTATTCCCACCGTTTCCGTATTTATCTCAGGCAGGCCCTTGTGGATCAACCCGGAACTCAACGCATCAGATGCGTTTGTTGCCGCCTGGTTACCCGGTACAGAAGGCCAGGGTATTGCGGATGTTCTGCTGACCAAACCATCCGGGACGATCAATCACGATTTCACCGGCAGACTTTCCTTCTCGTGGCCCGCAAATCCGGATCAGGCAACAGCCAATGTCGGCGCAGCCGATTACACCACTAATCCACCACTCTTTCCTTTTGGTTATGGCCTGACTTACCGCCAGGCTCATCAACTCGCCAATGATTTACCCGAGGTCTGGCACTCCGACCGGGATAGTAATGCCGAATACGCCCTGTTCGACCGCCAGGTGAAAGCCCCCTGGAAAGCAGGCGTATTTGTGAACAATCAGTGGCATCCCATGACATCCAATGTACTGAAACAAGCTGATATTAGTGTCAGAACCACCGATAAAGACGTGCAGGAAGATGCATTAGCCATTCAATGGAACAACAGCAACGCCCGTATTTTTGCGTTGTTCAACCCATTCCCGGAAGATTTTCAACGCTTTAGTAAAGACAAAGCCGTGATTCGTCTTTCACTGAAAAATGACACCAGCACACCAGTCTGGTTTGGCATGAACTGCCGAGAAAACTGTGAGAATACTCACCAATACACCCCAGACCCTGACACTATCGGGCAATGGCAAACCATTGAAATCCCGATTCATTGTCTGATGAAACAACCAGAACAACTACAACAGGTAGACACCCCGTTCATTATGGGCGCTTCCGGTCCGGCAAACGTTACTGTGTCTGATATTCATTGGGCATTTTCTGAAGAGGTTGAGAGTTGTAAATAGGTTCTTGAGGTCTGTTGGCCTGAACAGTTGAGTAACTGAAAAAATATAAAGATTTAAGCGACAAGGATGTCATTGCAATGTAAAACATGTGTGATTCACATCCATAAAATTAACGCAGGCTTCTCTCAAGCCTGCGTTAATCCCTAACTGAGATAACAATAAAATCCCGGCATATTCAAGATATTATGAATTTCCATCCATATGAATCACTGTCCGAATACTCTTCCCTTCATGCATCAAATCAAACGCTTCATTCACTCTGTCCAGGCTCATGGTATGCGTAATAAACTCTTGTAACCCAAACTCACCCGCGAGGTAACGCTCTACAATCCCAGGTAATTCTGAACGGCCTTTCACACCACCGAATGCACTGCCTCGCCATACCCGGCCCGTAACCAACTGAAAAGGACGAGTTGAAATTTCCTGGCCCGCACCAGCTACACCAATAATGACCGACTCACCCCAGCCCTTGTGGCAGCACTCCAGTGCCTGACGCATTACATTGACATTGCCAATACACTCAAAAGAGTAATCAACGCCACCATCGGTCATTTCAACAATCGCTTCCTGAATCGGCTTATCCAGTGTTTGAGGGTTTATCACATCAGTCGCCCCCAACTGTTTCGCCAGTTCAAATTTGCTCTCATTGATATCAACACCGATGATACGGCTCGCGCCCGCCATCCGAGCACCAATAATAGCCGACAGACCGATACCGCCTAAACCAAACACAGCCACAGTGTCGCCGGCTGCAACTTTCGCCGTATTCAACACAGCCCCCATACCCGTGGTAACGCCGCAACCCAGCAGGCACACCTCTTCTAACGGCGCTTCTTTATTCACTTTTGCCAGCGAAATTTCCGGTAGAACCGTGTATTCAGAGAATGTCGAACATCCCATGTAGTGATAAATTGGCTGTCCATCTTTGTAAAAACGCGTCGTCCCGTCCGGCATTAATCCTTTACCCTGAGTTTCTCGCACTGCCTGACATAAATTAGTTTTGCCCGATTTACAGAACTTACACTCGCCACATTCTGCGGTGTATAACGGAATCACATGATCGCCTACCGCGACACTGGTGACACCCTCGCCCACCATTTCCACGATACCACCGCCTTCATGACCCAAAATTGATGGGAAAATACCTTCCGGATCATCGCCGGATAACGTAAACGCGTCGGTGTGACACACACCCGTAGCAACGATGCGCACCAATACTTCACCTTTTTTCGGCAATTGCACATCTACTTCTTCCATTTTCAATGGTTCGCCGACAGCCCAGGCAACTGCCGCCTTTGATTTGATGAATTCCTGACCAGGTTTAATATCCAGAGCCATAATGATTTCCCTCGTAGTCGTTATAACATCGGCAGTCCTCACCAACAGTGATGAAGTGCCCAATGCTGATATTGTTCACGCATTTTAGATTCATCACTCATTTGTGATAATACGACAATTATGAAAATCACTTTTGCAACTATGTAATAATAAGCCTCTTTTACACATCATACTCATTACAGGTATCAGCAATGGCAAACTGGGAAGGTGTAACCGAATTCGTCGCCGTGGTGGACACTCAGTCATTCACCGGAGCCGCCAGAAAATTAAAAACATCCGTCGCACAAATCAGCCGACGAGTCGCCACACTGGAGCAACGTCTGGCGGTAAAATTACTGATTAGAACCACTCGTAAAGTCTCCGTAACCGAAGCCGGGCAGATTTACTACAGCCATTGCCGTAATTTGGTCGATGGCCTGGAAACCGCCGAACTCGCTGTTTCACAGATGCAAGCTTCACCTCATGGCCTGCTTAAAATGACTGCACCAGTCGCTTATGGCGAATCTCATATCGTCCCCCTGCTCAATGAATTTCTTGAACGCTATCCCCAACTCAAACTGGATATGAACCTGACTAATCGTACCGTTGACCTGATTGATGCAGGCATCGACGTTGCCATTCGCCTCGGCCGCCTCAAAGACTCAACTCATATCGCCAAACGCCTTGCCTCCCGCCAGTTATTTGTGTGTGCCTCTCCCGACTACCTGGAAAAACACGGCACACCAGCTAATCTGACCGACCTTGATCACCATAGCTGCCTCGTCGGTTCATCCGATCACTGGCGCTTTAAAACCCAACACACTGAAAAATCCATTCGAGTCAGCGGACGCATTCACTGCAATTCTGGATTTGCCCTGTTAGACGCCGCTAAACGCGGCCTTGGCCTGGTACAGTTACCCGAATATTACGTTCAGCAGGCGCTGGATTCAGGCACATTAATCGAAGTACTAAATGAATATCGCGATGATAAAGAAGGAATCTGGGCCTTGTACCCACATAACCGGAACTTGTCACCCAAAGTCCGGTTAGTGGTTGAGTTTTTGGGAGAGAGGTTGAAGTAATTATATATTTCTTAAATAGTTAGCAATTACAAAAGCAGGTTTATTTAAAGATATGACCGTCAAGTTGCTTCTATTTATATAACTATTAGTATTGGCTAAATATCTGTCTCGCTCATCAAATTTAACAAATAGAGAAATTAGTTATAGGTTATTTTTTGAAACACAAAATGTATACAGAATTTATCGTTTATACCTTTTTATATCTAGAGCTAAGCTACTAAGACTGTAAAACAATATTTACATTAAATATTAGCGAACTATCTTCTTCAACAATATAATTTACACCTTCCTGTTAATTTTTTAGTGGCCTTTAAAATCACTACGCAATTAAATGTTATTAAAAAATTAATGTCTTTAATTTATTCCCTTTGATATCACATGAATAAAATGGAGTAGGATATCTTTGATTTCACGTCTTCAGTCATCATTATAGGTAGTAGCAATGTCTACCTAATTTAATTCTGTATTTAAAGATAGGAGTGCCGATGTCTGATAACTCAACACTATTCAATTCAATTTTGGAGTTAGTAGCAAATTTCTTTAGAGATAGAAAGTCTATGGGGAAATGGTTTTCTATCTTAGTTGGAGCACCAGGCATTTTAATTCTTGTATTAAAATATCTACCTGCCGAAGTTTTTGCTGACTTTTCAGCTAAGTATTTAAACATTAAAACTGATGAGTACAACAATAGAGTTGCATTTCACACGTATCATAAAGATGCAAAGATAATTATAAAAGAATGGAATCGGTTCGGTGCTAACCCTGCTGACGAGCAAAAAATTCTATTCAATATCAAGCAGAGCTTATTCAGCACACTGGAGAATTACAGACTTATTGAAGCAAAACTACTTTCTGGAAATGACAAAAATACCTATTTGTTTCATTTAGCCTCACTACAGATTATATCTGCAGACATAAAAAATAATTCTGATGATGCTAAATCAGCCTTAAAATTGTTGGAAGAAATTGACTTGAAGAACAGCCTAAAATCTGACGGTAATTATCAGTGGGCAAAAGATGGAGATATTGCTATTAGTGTTAAAAGAGCACGACTCAATGCTTTAGGCCTAATTCTACACTCTCCAGGCAATGGTAACTATCAAATCGAAATGGAAGAATTATTCAAAGATATAGGCGGGTGTGATTACTTAGTAGGTGTAAGAGGACTTTCTCATCCTAAATTGCTAAATGCATTCGACTGTCAACAATAAATTGTTATAACAATTAAGAAAATAACAAATCTTGATCTAGTTATTTTCTTAATTGCAGAAAGTTCATCAGCTACTCTAGCCCATTAAAACTTCTAGTAACGAATCTAAAACACTTTCTGTATTTTTTGGAGGATCAAAAGGATCACCACCATTGCCAACTGTCTGTATCCCTTGTTTCTCCAATACTTCCATTTCTATAGTTGAAAAGGCTGAGATAGAGAATACAGCCAAGAGAAATAAAGCTATTCTTAATTTCATTATTTAATATTCCATTAACATTTTATTATCTGCGACCAATAATACCCGTTCTGTACCCAATTGCAACAAGACATTAAAATAAAACTATAACGACGTAATCCTGCCAGCAAAAGTACTTCACTATCGGCTTTAATGCTTAAGACGATTACTTATTAGTGAAAATCATAGTCCCAGATCACCAATATTAAAATGGCTAAAAACGACATCAGTTAAACTAATAGCGACAAATCAGATTGACTAGTACCTATTAGTTGCTTTTAAAGCGGGTATTTTATTCAATGAAATATTACCTAAATGACTACTTCTATTTAGGAAAACACTGCAAACTACATTTACAGCTTATACAAATTTTTATAATGCTCACTCAAATACAAATCACCTGTACCAACATCAATCAACAAACGCATTTTTGAATTTCCAGCAGAATCGCCAAACATAGTGCGTACATTCGTTCCTATTTTTCATGTAAAACTGTTGAATTATTCTGATATCGACATTGTAGGAATCTGGAGGGTTTAAACTCGGGGGAATATGGGAAAGTTAACGACAAGAGTGCTGAACCAGCTATATTTTGGAAAAATTATCCATAGTAGTTACTCCGTCCTTCAATACCAACAAAAACGCCCACCCAGTTTCCCAGGTAGGCGTTTTTCAACTTCAAATCAATTAACTGTCTTTAACAACGACATTGCTCAATAACTCATACAACAGGCTATTGGATCACAATCATCGTTAACGGTGATTTTTAATCACTCATGTTCTGATTAAATCAGAACTGATGAGCGATCAACAGACGAGTCATCACATAAACCAGAAAACTCCGTATCTGCAAGGCCACCATCCTGGAGCGAACTACCTAACGCCGGACTCATTACAAAATCATTGCTTGCGTGATCACTCATCGTCCAGGTAACAGACTGTGCGCGATCCTGGCGTAACGGGCTGGTTTCTGCTGACATCCAGCTCGAATTTGCCGATTTTCGAGTAGAAGGCGTTTTCACTATTTTGCTCCTGTATTCCTCTTTAAACGGTTAGAGTGTTTAAAAACTAACCGAAACAAAATGTAACGAAAAACGGTAATTACTGCAACGGCTATTTTTGATCCACAACAAAAAAGTTTCAGATTTATTAATACACCGAAATACACACTAACCTGACGATTTTTAACTAATAATTTCACTGTACCGCTTTTCAATTGTTTGTTTTTCGCACACAACACTGTTTACTACTATTAATTAAATTAGTTATTTATTATTAACTTATATATTGCTTTTTATAAATAATTCACTTGTCCACACTATCTCAATTCGTTATTTTTTGTTCCGCATATCAGTCCATATGCGTTAAAAATGAATCGAATGAGGTCTTATGAATTATTCAATAACCACACGGTTTATATTGCCATTTTCGGTGATCATCACTGTGTTTATTGCCGCTGTCAGCGGCCTGTTCTCACTGTCGTTACATGCTGCCAGTCATACTGGTGGCAAGTTAAGACAGCATAATTTAAACCCCGCACCAGTTAGCAAATCTCAACAACGTTACATTGTCTTGTCCAGACAAGGATTAACAAAGACGGATAATCAACGATTGAACCACCAGTTAAGTCAGATTGGTGCGAGAATAATCAACCACTTACCTTCAATACAAGGCTCGGTAGTGCTGATGAGTCAGACTCAAGCCGAGCTAATTCGTGAATTACCTCAGGTTAATCTGGTAGAACCCGACCAACAGCGCTACCTTCAGGCTGAAAAAGCCTCCTGGGGACTTGGTGCGGTTCAAGCCGCTGGTGAATTTACTTATGGACAGGAATTCTGTGCCATAAGCCAACCTCGACCAGAATGAATTTTTATTACTTTCACACGCCTTAAACCATCAACCGTATTTTATGTACCTTTGCATTAAAGCTTGCTTTTGAGCGTTAGTGTTTATCGTTCAATGCCGTATCTAAGTAAATTTGTTTCACAATTGATATTAATTTTGGATGCGATAAAACATTATTAAATAAACGCATATTGAAAAGAGGTAAATCATGAGCAATAACATAGATCCTAGTTTTATTGGGATAAGAGATATCTTTAGAATCAACAACAAATCAGGAGATGGTCAGTTTGCAAAAGCTTGGGGAGACAAGTATTCAGACATGCTTGACAAGGCTAGTGCAGATGTATTGAATCTAGCCGAATTAAAGGAGCCTTATGACGCATGTTCACTTAATCATTACAGAGCATGTTTAGCGACTATAAACGCTATTTCAATAATAGCTTTCGAGGCCAAGCATTTCTTTGAAAGTAACGCTGTAAGTAAAGACGAAAAACTAGTAAATGCTGCTATTGAAACGCTTTGTAAAAAAGTTGAGCGTTTCGACAATGGAGAATTTACTACTAGTAAAAAGCAAATAATGAGATATTTTGGTAAGTCCAACTAGTACCATTTCCATTTAGTTTTGACTGGTTAATTTACTATCGCTGTGTGAACCATCTACAATGGTCCGTCTGACAGCACCTTGCTGGAAGAAGGCATTATTGACGAAAACATGATGGCCGATCTGTGTATTGATTAACGCGGGTAATTACACCTGCAACGGTTAACAAACGCTACACACGGTAAAAGCCGGAACTGACTGTTCAGATCCGGCTTTTTATTAAATCAAATCACACCTTTTTCAGCGCAATACAACCGATGGAATACCCTGCGCCAAACGAACATAAAAATCCGATATCCCCTGGCGGACGATCACCGTTGTACAGGTTAAACGCCATGACAGAACCGGCAGCGGCGGTGTTACCGTAATGTTCCAGCACATAAGGCGCTTCTTCCGGTAATGGCGCACGGCCCAGTATTTTCTTTGCCGCATAACGGTTCATATTGATATTCGCCTGATGCATCCATAATCGGCTGATATCACCCGCTTCAAGCGATAATTCGGCCATTAAGCCCTTCACCTGTTTTGCCACCATCGGCACCAGCTCTTTAAATACCTGACTGCCATTTTGTCGAAAGTGCGGATTTTCCGGTGCATCATCGGCATAACAATGGCTGGCATAACTCGCGTCGCAACGAATATTGGTCGAATACTGTGTCAGTAATTTCATGCCTTGAACCTGCCAACAGTTGTCACTGGTTGCGGTCTCTTTTGCTTCAACCACCATCGCAGCCCCGGCATCACCAAAAATAAAGTGGCTTTGCATATCCCGGTAATTAAGCTGTGGCGTGAAATACTCAGGACACACGATTAATACACAACGCGCCATACCGCCGCGAATGGTGTTAACCGCCTGGCTCAGGGCAAAGGTTGCCGATGAACAAGCAACATTCATATCAAACGCAAACCCTTTCGTACCCAGCAAGTGCTGTAATTCAATTGAACTGGCAGGATAAGACCGTTCAGCATTAGTCGCAGCTACAATCACTAAATCAATGTCACTGCCAGACTTATTGGCCTGAGCCAGAGCTTTTTTTGCTGATTCCAGCGCCATAGTCATGATAGGCGACAACTCGCCTTCTGTTTTTACTACACTCGGCTGTAGACGTTCAGGGTCCAACACGCCCTCGGACGACACCATATATCGGCTTTTAATACCTGAGGCTTTTTCAATAAATGCCGCACTGGAATGCTTTCGTGCTTCCAGCTCACCGGCATCAATTTGCGCGGCATGCTGCTGGTTATACCGATCAACATCCTGATTAAACGCATCAACTAACGCTTCATTGGTGACAAGATTCGGCGGCACATAAAAACCCGAACCACTAATAACAACGTCTTTCATCACTGTTTTCCTTTCAATTAATCGGTTAATCCACCAGTTTTCGTAGCGAGTCCACAAAGTAACTCAGTGCTTCTCGTTCAATGGCAGTGACATCCGGGTGCCACAAATCCATTAACAGACAAATACGCTGCTGCTGGCCGTGATTCCACGCCCGGTGCAAAAACGAATAATCGAACAACATGCACTGCCCTGCTTGCCATTGCCGTTGCTCACCTGCTACTTCAATACCGCATTGCGCGGGAATGTCGATAGCCAGATGCATGTTCAACGAGAAGTTCCACAGGTCACAATGAGGTTTAATCTCAGTACCCGGGTCAAGAATCGAAAAATGGCACTCCAGTAACGGGCATAATTCAGCGCGAATAGCCGAATCAAACACCTGCCAGGTCACTGGCATTTCATCCCGCAAAGAATGCGTTACCTTGCCATCTTTGAATAAATACACCGCCTGCCAGTCATCCTGTTTTCCCAGATAATGTTCATAGTTCACCAGGCCCGATGATCGGCGATTAATCACACCCAACATTTCTGACCGCATGGTCGCCGCATGGTGTTCCAGGCAGTCAACCAGCGGAATATAACGATCAAATTGTCGCGGCGATAACCAGGGCGTGGTCGATAACCCTGGCAGAATCCATTTCGATTGTTGCTGACCATCTTGTCGATTCTCCGGACGATCTTCGATCATTTGTTCCACCCGTTTCAGGGCATCCGCGCCATGAATTGCCTTCATGTGCGCGAGTTTTTGCATAAATTCAGTTAACACAGTTCATTCCTTACCGGGTTAAAACGTCAATTCTTCGTCCGAATCCAGTTGCTCTCGCGGTTGTCCACCGGTTAGCTGGCTGGCCAGCGTTAGTTCATCAATATGTGCCGCCAGGGCCGCAATCGTGCCGTGTTCAAATAACACCGCGACTCCCAGCGACAATGCCAGTTCCTGATTAATGCGGTTGATCAGTTTAGTGGCAAGCAACGAATGCCCACCGACACTGAAGAATGCACTGTGAATCCCGGTAACAGCACCGCCCAGCAGTTCACGCCACAGGCTGAACAAGATTGCTTCGGTATCCGTCGATGGTAATACCGGCGATTCACTCACATCGGCAGGCATTTGCGCGATCAGTGCTTTCTTATCCACCTTGCCATTGCGTGTCATCGGGAATACATCAACCAGACAGAAGCGGTTTGGCACCATGTAACCCGGCAATACAGCTTCCAGCGTTTTACGCAGCTCAGCCTCATCGACCGCATCGCCGTTATCCACGCCCGTAATAAACGCCAGTAAACGAGCATGACCATCACTCGACTTATCCGCCGCAACGACGGCTTTATTCGCCAGGCCAGATGCTTCAATCGCTGATTCAATTTCGCCCGGTTCAACCCGAAAACCACGGATTTTGATTTGTTCATCGGCCCGGTCTACGTAATGCAGCTGGCCTTTGTTGTCCCAACGCACCAGATCGCCCGTGCGATAGAAACGCTGCTTTGCCCCGTTGACCGTCAGGTTGACAAATTTGTCTGCGGTACGCGCTTCATCGCGCCAGTAACAATCCGCCAGACCAAACCCTGCCACATACAATTCACCTATCGCACCTGGTGGCACAGCGACACCATCACGGCTCATTACCAGACCCGTCACATTTTTCACTGGCCGCCCAATCGGTGGAACGGTTTGCCAGTGATTCACCGACGCAGGTAATGCATATGACGTCACCAGAAAAGCTTCAGATGGCCCATAGTGATTCACCAGTCGAGCTTTGGGGTGACGACGGAAAAACGCCGCAAACGCATCGCCCGTCACCAATCGTTCTCCGGCTGTCACAATGCACCGCAGCGACGTCAGCTCCATGTTCAACGCCAGTGCTTCTGCCAGTAACAGACGCAACACCGAAAACGGCATAAAGATCCGCTCGATATAATTGTCCTGAATAAAACCAAGCATCTTCGCCATGTCGGTACGAACATCCGGCGCAGGCAGATACAACACACCGCCCGTATGAATGGTGCTGAAGATTTCCTGGACTGACACATCGAAATTAAGCGAGGTAAATTGCAGCGTGCGCATGCCCTGTCCGAGCAAAGGCTCTGCATCAATCTGAGCTTCGAGCGTATTCACAATGCCTCGATGCGGCATGCAAACACCCTTCGGTTTCCCGGTAGAACCCGAGGTATAAATCATATAAGCAGGTGTATCTGCATTGATGGACGATACAGCACCCACGGCACTATCCTGGCTGGATACGGCATGTTTGCCATTAACCGCGACAGCCATATCCGTCAGGATTTTTTCTGCGTTCACGGCGGTGAACAAGCCACGATACTCCGCTTGCGTCAGGATCACGTTGCAATCAGCATCATCCAGAATCGCCTGTAATCGTTCACTGGAATATCCCGGGTCCATCGGCACATAAATTCCACCGCATTTGATGATCGCCACCAAAGCCACCAACATATCCAGCTGTTTATCCATGCACAGTCCAATCCGTTCTCCTTTCAGTGAGCCGTAATTCCATACTAAATACTGCGCTAACCGATCAGACCGTTTATCCCATTGTTCATAAGTCATTCGATGGGAACCTGCGACCGCAGCAATCTGATCACCCGCAATTCCAACCGTTGCAGTAAACAAGTCCACTAATGACCCGTGTTTTAATGTCTGCGGGCTATTCTGTTGCTGCACGGTCAGCCCGTGAGTTTGCTGACTCAGCCAGTTGATTTCAGTGAGTAAAGGATCAGCACCGGTAACAAGCTGCTGTAATAAGGCGGAAAAGCTGTCGGCAAGATGTGCGATTGAAGCAGATTCAAACAAATCATTCGCGAACACCCAGTCGAGCTGTAACCCCTGATGATCAACAGCGATATCCAGGAACAGATCGAAGTTCGCCACCAGATTATCTGAAGGCACCAGTTCCACATTCAGACCATCCAACCGTAACGGCGTGTTATCTGTGTTTTGCAGCGCGAACAACACCTGAAACACCGGGGTGTAACTCAGGCCCCGATCCACGCCCAGTTTGTCTACGATCATCTCAAACGGCACATGCTGATGAACAAAAGCATCAATGACCATATCGCGTGAAGCAGCCAGATACTGGCTAAATGTCTGTCCGTCCTGAATATGGTTATCCAGCACCACCGTATTCACGAACAAGCCCATTTCCTGTTGCAATTGATGCATGGTTCGTCCGGCGACCGGCGTTCCCATGACCATGTGTTGTTCATTGGCATAACGAGCGAGCAAAAGTGCAAACGCGCTTTGCAACACCATAAACAGCGTGGCGTCCTGCTGACTGGCTAACTGCTCCAGTTGCGTCAGTAAACTCGCGTCCAGGCGTTGTACATGGCGTCCGGCGACCAGTGACGGTTTAACCGGGCGCGGTTTATCCAGCGGTAAACTGTGTAATCCCGGCAGCGGCGCTAAGCGTTTAACCCAGTAGTCCAGCGAACGGTGCCAGTCTGCACCACTTTGTTGTTCCTGCTGCCAACGAGCAAAATCCACATAATTCAGCGCGTCAGTCTTTGCTGGTAATGTCCCGCTATATCCAGCACTTAACGCGTCGAGGAACAGATCAATCGACCAACCGTCAGATGCAATATGATGCATGTTCAACAGCAACATCGACCGATCGCCTGAGCAATGGAAAACCTCACCGCGTAACAGTAAATCCTGGCGTAAATCAAAATGATGCCGTTCTTCCTGTGCCAATGCATCATCCAGAAAACGTTGCTGACGAGCCGGATCAAACGAGGTTAAATCGGTTTCTGGCAACTCGAATGACCAGCTCGTACTAACCTGTTGCCAGACGCCATCGTCATCACTGAAGAATCGCGTTCTTAATGTGGTATAGCGTTCGATGATGTCATGAAGTGCCGCTGTTAAGCGGCGAACCGATAATGCTCCCCGGCAATCAAACGCCATCACCATGTTATAGCGAGAAACATCCGGCTGAAGCTGCTCAACAAACCAGATACGTTGCTGTGCAAAAGACAAAGGATGTCTCACGGATAAATCAACGGCAGCGATATCGGCGGTTACAACTTCGGTAGCGACATCACTGTAGAGGTGCAAATAATCAATCAGTGCTTGTTTGTTGTCGCGAATGAGCTGCTTTAGCCCATCATCGAGTGCGCCTGGTGGCGCTTTAAACGCCAACTGGCCCTGATCATTTAAGAACAATTCAACCTGTTTACTTCGCGCTTGTTGCAATATGTTTTGTGGCTTCATCAGAACACGCCCTCTTCAGTCGCTGTATCCAACGTTTGTTCTGATTGCACTGGTGTTGGTTCGGGCTGTTGCATCGCCACCAGTTCAGTAATATGTTCCGCCAGCCCCCGGATCGTCTTCGCCATAAACAAGAACTTCACGGAGAATCGAATAGCAAACGCTTCACTGATTGCCACCGCCACCCGGGAAGCCAGCAACGAATTGCCGCCAATATCAAAGAAACTACTCAGCACACAAACCGAATCCAGATTCAGCACATCCTGCCAGATAGCAACCAGACGCTGTTCCAGTTCATTAGCTGGCGCTTCAATCCGGGCCTCAGCCGTTACCGATATATCCGGCAGCGGTAACGCCGCCATATCAGTTTTGCCACTACGATTTAACGGCAGTTCATCCAGTTCAACATAATGCGCAGGCATCATATATTCCGGTAAGCGGCTCATTAACCAGGTTCGCAGCGATGCCACCAGCGAATTACCCGGCACGTCTGGCACCAGATAAGCCACCAGAGTGTTCATCCCATTGATATCACACACCTTGATCACCGCATCTTTCACGCCGTCATGGCTAAGCATCTGCGCTTCAATCTCGCCAGGCTCAATCCGGAATCCACGCACTTTGATTTGTGCATCAATCCGGTTGATAAAATCCAGATTGCCATCATTTTTCCATCGCACTTTATCGCCAGTACGGAATAAACGGCCACTGGCATTACCCGAAAACGGATCTGGCACAAATCGTTGCAACGTCAGCTCACTGTTTCCGAGATAACCCTCAGTCACACTGACACCACCGATATACAATTCGCCGGGAATTCCCGCCGGTACAGGCTGACCATGACGGTCCAGCACATAGCAACGCACATTGGCAAACGGACGACCAATGGATGGCACACTGCCTGGCATAATCGCCGTTAGCGTGGAGTTCACAGAACATTCGGTGATGCCATAGGTATTAATCGCCCGACGGTCTGAACCGTCAAAATGATCCGCCAGTCGATTCCATAAATCCGGATTAATCGCCTCACCACCAATAATCAGGCTGGGTAAGGTCTGAGACCCGGTGTACTGACGCTGAGCGCAATCAAGCAAGGTCGTTACTTCACTGGGAGTTGCATCCATCACGGTGATCTGATGTTGCTGGCAGTAATCCAGCAACGCCGGAATATCCAGTCGTAACGATTTAGGAATAAGGTGCAGTGTGGTTTCGTGACACAAATCAACCAGACATTCCACCGAAGTATCAAAGAAATGAGAAGCGTTCCAGGCCCGCACGCCGTTACGAGACACACCCAATTGCTCAAACTGATCAAACAGGTGCTGCCACATATTGATTAAGCCGGAATGCGCCACCATCACGCCTTTCGGCTTGCCTGTTGACCCCGAAGTGAACAACACATAGGCCAGACGACAAGCTTCCAGTGACATTAACGCCGGATTATCCGTGCTAAAAGCCGTAATCGATTCGTGCTGCTGCACAATCACAGTCATGTCGGACGGATAGGAAATGTCGGCCATTTCATGACTTAACACGTAATCCACACGCGCTTCATGCAATAAATCATGTACCCGGGCAACCGGCTGTTCATAATCAATCGGCACATAGGCTGCGCCAACTTTCCAGATTGCGTAAATCGCTACTACTAATTCGGCGTCACGCGGCACACACAGGCCAACGATATTGCCCGGTTTTACACCTTGCGCGATTAAGTAATGGGCAAACTGATTGATTCGCTGATTCAGCGCATCAAATGTCCATGCAACGCCCTCGAACACTAACGCAGTTTTCTCTGGTGTCCGGCTCACCTGCTGTTCAAACAGCGCATCAAGTCCGGTGGTTTCAACCAAGGGTTTATCAGTGCCGCTGATATCAGTCATCAGTGTTTGTTGCTGTTCAACGCTCGCCAGTGCAATTGCGCTGACCGGGTTATCGACGTCAGCTACCACTTGATGCAACACGGTTTCATAGGCGGTGGCAAATGACGCAATTGTCTCAGCGGTGAATAAATCCGAGTTGTAATCTATGTTCAGAATCAGATCCTGATCACAATCGGTGATATCAAAACTAATATCATGATTAATATAATGTTTTTTAACCGGCGTTATGCGTGATTGCACACCATTAAACGACGGCAAGTCCAGCTTATCCCAGTTAAACACCACGGAGAAAAACGCCGAACGGCTCGGATCATGGTCTGTCAGATGATCGGTAATCAGATCTGAAAACGGTAAATCCTGATGTTCAAATGCCTGTAATAACTGGCCCTGAACATGACGCAGGATATCGCTCATCTTGTCCTGTTCATCCAGTTTGATCACCAGAGGATAGATATTGGCGCAGGAACCGATTGTGGTCTCGCTGCCCGGCTTGCCAATACTGCCAGGCATGGTCCGGCCATGAAATGGCACGCCAACCGTAATCGTTTGCTGACCACTCATTTTATTCAGTAGCACCACATACGCTGTTAACGACACCATAAAATGCGTCAACTTACGATGGCGAGCAAAGTTATGCAGTTTGCTTATCGCGTCAGCACCGATGTAATGAACACAGGTCGCACCATTGAACGTGCGCAATGCCCCGCGAACATTATCAGTATGCAGTTCAACATGATTGCTCTGCTCAATAGCGTTCAACCAGAACGCTTTTTGTGCCTGCATGCCGGTCTGCTTCATCTGGTTTTCACGCCAGTTCAGCAATTCACTCATGCCAGCTCGCGGTTGCGGTGTCAGTACCTGACCCGCCGCAGCCCGGTTATACAGTTCAGCTAAATCCTGAATCAGAATGCCCAGCCCCACGCCGTCACACACCAGATGACTGACGCTGAACACCAGATGCTGCTGGCTCCCATCCTGCACAAACAAAATCCGATGCAGTACCTTGTCCAGCTCAAACAAACGATGCGCTTCGTTGTTCAACAAGGTTTCCAGTCCTTGTGGGTCTGAAGACACATCATGCTGCTCAATGGATAAGCGGGAAATAAAGCGCGATGCCGGTTCAGTGATTTGTGTATTAGCCTGGCGATCCAACACGGTTCGTAATGCTTCATGTTGGGTGGTGACTGTGGCATAAGCCTGCTGTAACCACTCACTATTCAGCCTGCCTTTAACGGTCAATGCGACCGTCATGGTATTGGTGTACATACCGCCATCATTGACGTCATCCAGCATCATCAGATGCTGCTGTTCCGTCGTGATCGGCTGCATGATTCGCTGTTCTGCGGCATGTTGAACATCAGCGTTTACCGGTGACGCTTTTTGTAACTGAGGCGCTGTTTTTAGTTGAGACGCTGCGGGCAAGTTAGGTTTAGTCAACGTTGAAACAGGCGTAGACGATTTACCCGGCCCCGAATGTCCTTGCCAGAATCCCGCCTGTTTCATGCGGATGATCGCCGTGTTAGCTGCCTGAACAATCTTATCCATATCCGCATCCGTATGCGCGACACTCAGGAAGCAGGTGCGTCCTTCGGTCAGATAAATCCCTTCCATCTGCAAATGATAGAAAAAGATATCCAGCTCCAGTGGCTGATACGTAAAGCTTAGATTCGCCCCTTGAGAAAAACGGAAGAACGAACCAAAGTTCACCACTTTCAGTGGCACCTGATGATGCTCAAACACCTGACGCAAAATACTCATCAGGCGATCAGTGCGACCATTCAGACGTTCATATAAGGCATGACCTTGTTGCTTAATTTGCGTTAATACTTCACGCACAACCGTCATCGTGAGCGGATGTTTGCAGAAAGTACCTGCGGTGTATGTGGTGTATTCATCAGGCATCGAGGTATCGCCATATTGCCACTGACCACCGTCAACCAGGTCCAGACACCAGGCTTTACCGGTGACAACACCGATTGGCATACCACCGCCGACAACTTTACCGAACAAGCTAATATCCGGATCGATACCAAACAGTTTATTGGTGCCACCGGCATTGACCCGGAAGCCAACCAGAATTTCATCCATCACCAGCGCAATTTGATGAGCGCGTGTTAACTGTTGTACCGATTGTAAAAAGGCTTTGGGTTGTCGGTCCGGGAATCGGCTTTGCACCGGTTCAACCAGCACCGCCGCCAGTTCATGAGCGTGTTGACGAATCAACTCCAGGCTTTGCGATGAATCATACGGCAGTAAAATCACATCTTTCAGGATAGATTCGGGAATGCCTGGCACCTGAGCCGCGGCTTTGCCCGGTTCACCGCTCAAATCCGGCACTATCAGACTGGCGTCACTGTGACCATGATAAGAATTATGGAAAATCGCGATTTTTTCTCGCTTCGTGGCTGCCCGGGCGATCCGGATCGCCGTCATGACCGCTTCCGTGCCACTGTTAACAAACAAGGCGCGTTCACTACCGGTCAGTTCTGTCATCAGTTCAGCACATTCACCGGCATATTCACTCTCCGGTCCGACAGCAAATCCTTTGTTTAACTGGGCTTCCATCGTGCGTTGAACAAACTCAGGACGATGACCGAATAACGTTGAGCCCCAACCCATCGCCAGGTCAACGTAAGCATTGCCATCTACATCCCACAATTGACTCCCTTTAGCCTGACTCACCACAATCGGATAATTCATCTCTTTGGTTTCTAACCGGAAACCTGACGAAGAACGGCGGTTGTTGCATAGCTTTTGCCGCCAGTCAGTCGCCGCTTTTTTCGAGGCCGCCGTCTGACGATTGTACTGAGCAACAAACTGATCCATATATCCTTGTTGCTCCGGCGTCAGACGTGATGCTGTCGCGGTCGCTTTTGCTGTTGCAGACACTGGCGTACTGGTCGAAAAGGAGGGCGGCACAAATCCGGTATCCACACCCGTTGAACCTGTACTCGCTGGTTGCGGCTGATATGACGTAACAGGAGGCATTGTTGGTGTTGATGTTGATACAGACAATGCATCGTCCATCGTTGCAGGGATACTGGCCGCTAATTGCGATGGCGCGACCTGTGTCGCCAGATAATCTGCGATACGCACAACACTGTCGTATTGCTCGAACATATCGCGGATATCAATATCCACATCAAATTGTTGTTGCAGTCGTTGACGTAACGACACCAGGGTAAATGAATCAGCCCCCAGAGCCGGGAAACTCGCTTGTGGATCAATATCCTGGCGCGTACAACGCAGTAATGTTGCCAGCATATCGGCTACGGTATCGACCACCGGACGATTGTCTAATGCCGGGTTATTGCTGAAATACTGCTCGGGAATCGCTATTTGGTCGTCGTTTGAGGTTTCTGGTAGCGTGTCTTCCAGAGGACTCCCGGACAGGCACTGGGCCAGCTTAGTAACAGTGTCGTAATGTTCGAACATATCCCGGATATCCAGCTCAACACCGAATTCGTCCTGAATCTGACGACGTAACGATACCAGGGTAAAAGAGTCTGCGCCCAATGCTAAGAATGATGCCGACGTATCTACATCATGGGGCGCACATTTTAATAAGTCAGCCACCAGCTGTGTCAGGCGTTCCACCCGGACATTGTTTGGCGTCTGCACTGATTGATTCGGTTCAAAAAATGCATTCATTGCGTCAGTTTCTCTGTCATTGACACTCGGCGATTCACTAACCGTTGCAGCCTGAGACTGGCTGAACTGATAGCGTTCTGAAAGGAAAGGCACTTCGTTAAGTGGTTGATTTGGCGTGATAACTTTTGCAGGCGAACCCCAGTAGTGAACCAGTGATTGCCAGTCGCTGATCAGATTACAACTAAATAAGCTTCCGCAAGTCTGCATCAGCACTGATAGTTCAGCCATTCGTGGCTGCGGTGCGATCACCTCAACCGCGAGATCCATTGCCTGAGCACATTCGTTGATATAGCGCGGTAAGCTGCGCTTTGGTGAAATCTCGATAACGACAGGCGTTTGTCTGGCACTCCCCTGTTGCACCGCACTGGCGACGGCATCCGCGAAGTTGACTGGTTCACACAATTGTCTTGCCCAGTAATCCTCGCCAATATCACTGGCCGTAATAACCTGTCCGGTCAGCGTAGAAATAACAGGGAACCGCCCCTCACTGACCGTGACGTTACGCCCGGCAACTAGCACGGCTTCACGGGCCGAATGCATAAAGGAAGAATGAAATGCGCCCTCAACGTTCAGTGGAATCGCGTTGATTTGTTGTTCCTGGCACCAGGCTTTAATCGCTTTTAGCGCCGCCGGATCGCCACTCAGGGTAATACTTTCCGGGCTGTTAATCGCAGCAACGGCAATCTCAGGCCATTGTTGCGCCAGTGGCTGACGAATTCTGTCCAGACCACAACCCACCGCTAACATCGCGCCTGACGACTGCGACTCATCAGCAATAGCCTGATGCATGGCATCAGCGCGGGTTAACACCAGCGTCATGGCATCATCCAGCGTCAACATTTCTGCCAGACACATTGCTGCAAACTCGCCAATGCTGTGTCCCAGGACGGCTTTCGGTGTTACTCCAAATGCCAGCATCAAGGTTCCAAGCGCGTATTCAAAGGCAAAAATCGCCGGTTGCGCATAAAGCGTTTGATTCAACCGGCCTTTATCATTAAACATCAGCTCAATGAGACTGTGGTCTCGCTGTGTTCGATAAAAAGCATCACAGCGGTCAATCACGGCTGCAAATACCGGAAATGCCTGGTATAACTGCTCGCCCATCGCGGCTCGCTGACTACCCTGACCACCAAACATCAGAATGGCTTTACCGTCTGTCGCTTCAACAAAGTCATCGGTGCTAAGCGCCTGAAGCTGGTCAATCAATGCTTGTCTGGATGCATCCTCATTAGAAACCGTCAGAGCAACCCGGTGTTTGTAATGAACCCGGGCGCAGGCCGCTGTCGCGCAAAGGGCTGCCAGTGAATACTGTTCGTCACGTAACCTGGATATCCAGTCGGCAATATAACGGTCTGCCTGCCCTGTCTGTTTGACAGAAAGCGGTAATACATAATGGGAAGCAGAAGTGTCGGCTGGTTCCGGCTGTTCAGCCTGATATTGCTGAATAATGGCGTGGGCATTCGTGCCATTAATACCAAATGAGCTGACCGCAGCAGTAGCAGCCCGGCCGGTGTCTGGCCACGATTGTGGCTCAGCAACAACTTTCATGGCGTACTTATGCCAGGGCACATGCTGATTCAGTTCACCCATTGGCGGCTGTGGCGGTAATTGCTTATGCGTGAGTGAAAGCACCACTTTAATCAAACCTAAAATACCCGCGCCGCTTTCCAGATGGCCGATGTTGGCTTTCACTGCCCCCAATAGCAGATCTTGTCCATCGTCGGCTCGTTTACCATAGGTTTGAGCAATCGCTTTCAACTCAACCGGATCGCCGAGTTTAGTGCCGGTGCCGTGGGTTTCGACATAATCAATATCAGACGCAACCAGGCCCGAGCGGGCAATAGTTTGTTCAATCAGTTGCTGCTGAGCTTTTCCGTTTGGTGCCTGTAAGCCATTGCCACCACCGTTCTGACCTGTTTCAGCCGCTTTAATCACGGCCAGGATATTATCCTTATCTCGCTGAGCATCGGTCAGACGTTTCAGCACCACGGCGCCAACGCCTTCGCCAACACCATAACCATCTGCTGCATTGGAAAAGGTTTTACATTGTCCGGTCGGTGATAACACTTCTAACTGTGATCGTAAGATCAGATTCTGTGGTGACTGCATCAGGTTCGCACCACCAGCCACAGCAAAATCCACCTGATGTTGCCGCAAGCTGTTAACTGCCAGTTGCAACGCCACCAGTGACGATGAACAGGTTGAATCCATTGCGATAGCCGGTCCTGTCAGGCCCAGTGAGTAGGCAATTCGCCCCACCGCGACACCGTGGTTACTCCCTAACAAACCATAACGACCAATCGCCGACAGATTGTCCGCATTATTGACGATGTTGGCGAAGTCATCCTGACTCAGACCCATAAAGATACCGCCAGGTAACTTTCGTCCTTTTTCCATCACAATCCCGGCGTTTTCCAGCGCTTGCCAGCTACAGGTATGCACCAGCTGATGCATCGGGTCCATTTCACCGGCTTCTGCCCCTGAAATCCCGAAAAACAACGGATCAAACCCTGCGAGCTGATCGAAGAAGTGACCTTGTAGCGTATAAGTCTTACCTTCAACGCCTTTGTCAGCATCAAACCAGGGGCTTAACGCGAAACGATGTTCTGGAAAAATACCTGATGCGTTTCGTCCTTCACAAAGAAATTGCCAGAACTGCGCCGGGCTGTTAATTCCACCCGGCAGTCGGCAACTCATGCCGACAATCGCGATGTCCTGGTCACCCTTGTTATTTATCTTTGAATCTGTTCCTTGTGCCATAACTCATCTCTCAACAGTTAATTAGAGCGTGATAACCGCTACCGATTTGTGCAGTTGTCAGCCGTTAATCATTTCCAGCAAATAGACAGCAAACTCGTTGATACTGGGGTTGTTGTACAAATCAGGCACGTCCACCTCCAGTCCCTGGTTGTCCGTAATTTCCAGTGTAAATTCCACCGATTCCATGGATTCAAATCCCAGATCTTCAAACGACACATCGTCGCGAATATCAGCGACATTTTGCTGAGTCACTTCAGCCGCCTGTTCACGTAAATAGTCTTTGATTAGCTCAATGGCTGCATCGTGGTCGCTTTGTTTTACCTTCTCTACTAAGTTCATGACGTTTTCCTTTTAACGGTATTTACGGTTCTCGCTGGCCAGCGGCTATGTGGCTTTGCCATAACAACCAGGCTGACCTTTTACTCATTTGAATAAAAGCCCTGAAATTCTGGACCTGTTTTGTTTTACTTCAACGCCAAAGTTCCCCCGTCAGAGCCGCACAAGCGGCTCTTAAGTGATGGCTTTATGTGTTGAAAATCTTATGCTTTAAGAAGAACTTATCGCGCAGTAATGTTCACCAGCACAGTTTCTTGTTATATAGAGCGCGTTGCATTATTTACTCTGCTGGTGTCTGTAATTATCGTGCTGATTAAACGCTCGTTTCCTCACCTAACTGACTGAGCGCACTAATCATGTCTTTGCTGTGGCTTTGCATGAAAAAGTGGCCCGCATCAAACTGATGCAAGGTAATCGGGTCAGCAACCAGTGCTTGCCAGGCTTGCATGCCCGCCAGGTCATTGGTGGGATCATCCGTGCCGTGGAAAACCGTCATTGATGCCTGAAGCCTGGTTTTCGTATCGCAAGGCACGTTTTCCACCAGGCCTAAATCTGCACGTAACACCCGAAAAAACGGTTTACGAATCTGAGGATCAGACAGCATTTCTTCAGGCATGTTGCCGTAGCCGCGTAACCAGTCGGCCAGTTCGTCATCCGGCAGATGACCAAACGTCTGACTCGCCAGGTGCGGTGCTGACTTTGCAGCAACACAGACATGCTTCACCCGATTGTCGCCACGCGCTTCAAGTCGGCGCGCTAACTCAAACCCAATCGCCGCACCGTTGCTATAACCCAGGAAAATCCAGGGGGTATCATCAAAGGTTTCAAATGCATTCAACAAATCATCCAGCAACGTTTCTATATTCGTTACCAGTGACACGTCCGGTGAATAATCCCGGCCAGGCAACGCCAGCAGATTGAGTTCCATATCTTCAGGTAGACGTCGCAACCAGGGCATAAAGGCCGTTGGACTCCCGCCTGCATGAGGCAGGATAAACAAACGAACGCTGGCATCCGGTTTCGGTTTGGGTGTTTTAATCAATGGGCTCATAGCGTGACAGGCACCATGTTTTCGTGTGCCTGACTTTTGTAGAGTTTCAGGATCACAATCAGGATCGGGTCTACCCCGTCAATAACGGTTTTAGTCGGTAAAATTGAATGATTAACTTCGTCATTGATAAACACGGTTTTTCCGGTTTCAGCACGTTTTAATCCAGATCCGGCTCTGATCTCATAAGACGGTTGTGGCCCTTCGTATACGTGCAGAAACGTGCCGAAGTACGCATCGTTCTTTTCACAAAAACTCACATCATCATGGGTGCCGATGTAATGCGTAATCAGCGTTTCCATCCCAAGGAAGCCCTCAAGTGGCGTCGTTGATTCATCGGATTTCAGTGATTGCAGATAAGCCGCACCACATTCCAGAATCGCTTTATTGCTGATCGGCACCAGGCTGTTGATCAAGCCAACATGCTCTTTCAACCCGGTTGCGTTGGTAAATTCGGCCTGCAATGCTTCCGGCATAACAAAAGGGAAATTCTCCACTTCCGGTTTGGCGTACTCACGGATTTCTGCATCGAATCCAGCCAGGAAATCTGTGCCTTCGTCAATAACAACACAGTCCTCAAAGTGAGCAATATTGAACTTCTCTTTAACGCTTTTTGTGATCGTATTCACTTACAACTCCTTTAAACGTTCGCAGGCCTGAGCAACTGCGCTCGACGCTACAATGTCAAAATGATTTTCATCACAGGCCACTGTCTCAATGTTGCCCTGAGTCAGCGTTCTGTAATCCGCCAGCACCGCGTGTAAACGGCGGTCGTCCGGCAACGTTTGAGTGGAATAAGCCAGCAACACAGTAAGGTGTTCGCGGCTTTTTTCATGATGAGGCGATGCAGTGACAGCACACTGAGCATCGATTCGCTGCATAGCGATGAAATGACGGTACAGGCGACGAATCAGATCGACATCGCTCAATGCAACATCTGTCGCAACCATTAATTCAATAAAGTCAGTCAGTGTCGCCGAATTGCAATCAACCCGGGAATCAAGCACCGCTAACACACGCTCACGGGCCTGGCTAATTCGCTGTTCCGGCAGGTTAATTGCTGGTAACTGCAACGCCGGATTATCTGCATTAAGAATGGTATCCAGCGTCAGTACCTTCACGGTTCTGCCTGACGCTATCAGACGATCAGCCAGTGCCAGCGCGAGTTTACCGCCGAGGGAATGCCCGGCCAGCAAAATGTCGCCATGTGGCTGAACCGCTGTTATCTCATTGGCATAATCAGTCAACAACACCGACAAATTCTGATATTCCGGCTGGTCGTTTTCTAATCCCGCCACGGTAAAAGCGCTAACCCGCATCTGAGAGGCCAGATGTTCGGCCAACGGCTTGAAACTCATGCTGGTGGAACCCACTCCCGGGATCACAAACAATCGCTGAGTTGACACTGATGTGACATGCGTCAGGGATTCAACAGGTGTTAATTCCGCCAGTAAACGATGAGCAGAACGTGAATCGTCGCTGATGTTGTTGGACGTTAATGTCTGAGCCAGCCGCTGGATGGTGCCGCCGTGATAAAGATCCACGACAGACAGCTGGGCCGAAAACTGTTGATTAATCTGGCTAATCAGGCGAATTGCGGCCAATGAATGACCGCCCAGTTCAAAAAATCCCGTGCGTGTATCGGGTAAATCGCTCAGTGATAACACGTCAGCGAACAGCACTTGCAGAGCCTGTTCTTCCGGTGTTTCTGCCTGATGATAGCGAACAGGTTTAACCGCATCAGCATCCAGTGCTAACAAGGCTTTTCGGTCTACCTTACCACTGGTAGTTAATGGGAAGCTGTCGAGTACATGCAACGACTGAGGACACATGTATTCAGGCAAACGGTCGCGCATAAAACTGATAATGCCAGCCTGAAGTTCAGTGTTTTCATTGTCCAGGCTTTGCTCAGAATCAGCGCTATGTTCGGCATCAGATACCGTTACAAACGCCACCAGACTGGCCGCTGGTGTATTCGGCGCTTTCACCTGAACACAGACCTCTTTTACCGCCGGGTGTTGTTGAATACCGTTGGCGATCTCGTCCAGTTCAATCCGATAGCCACGGATTTTTACCTGGTCGTCATTGCGACCAATAAAGGTCAATTGTGTATGATCCGCGTTGTCCTGCGCGACCACGATATCGCCGGTTTTGTATAAACGACGCGGTTCGCCACCGGCAATCGATAAGGTAATAAACCGCTCACGGGTCATTTCATCCAGGCCAACATAACCGTTGGCAACGCCTGCACCGCTAATGTACAACTCACCATACCCACCAACTGGAACCAGCTGATGATGTTCATCCAGCACGTAGCAGGCAACATTAGGTAACGGGGTACCGATTGTCGGTGATATATCAGGTAGAACGTCAGCAAAGGTACTGTTCACGGTACATTCGGTCGGTCCGTAAACATTAACGACCTTGACACCATGATTAAGCGTTCGGCGTGCCGCCAGTGATTGCCATAACGCCGCACGAATGCTCTCACCGCCAACAAACATTAACGCCAGTGAAGTGTTTAGCCACCAGGATTCCGGTTGTTCCACCAGTAATTCTGCGATCGCTGGCGTGCAATCCATGATGTTGACCGACATCTCGTCAAGCTGACGCGCTAACAACGCCGGATTCTGGCGTGATTCAGCCGGAATAATCGCGAGAGTATGACCCAGACATAACTGAGTAATTCCCTGCACTGATGCATCGAACGCCGCCGATGCCACCCAGCCCCAGACATTTGCCTGTGCGTGTCCTTGTGAGTCAGCATCCAGTCGTTCAGCGATTAATTCCGCCATACCGTGTGCCAGATTGACTGTTGAACGATGGGTGATCGTCACCCCTTTTGGCTGGCCAGTTGAACCTGAGGTGTACAGCAGATACAACGGTTGATCAGCTGAGAGTTGCGCGTTTGTCGAAATCGCACCCTGAGTATAGTGCTCAGTCAAATCAACCCGACAAACCGGAACCTTGCACCTATTGTCAGCGAACAAGTCAGCATGATGTTGATCACTGATAACCAGTGATGCGCCTGCGTTATCAATCACATAATGTAAACGACTGACAGGATTCGACGGGTCCATTGGCACATATGTCGCGCCCGCTTTCATGGCCGCCAGCATAGCGACAATCAGATTGATATCCCGGTCGCAGCAGATGGCAACAACCGGTTGAGATACCGCTGACTTGTCCATTAACTGAGCCTGTAAGTACGCAGCAAATTCAGTGCTTTTCGCGTCCAGTTCAGCAAATGTTAATTGTTGTTCTGTGGATTTAACGGCAATTCGGTACGGGTGACGCGCCGCCGCTCGTGCGAACAATTGTTCTAACCGGATGTTTGTTTCATACGACCGCTGCGCTTCCAGGTTGGCGCGAGCCATCGGGTGATCCGTCGTTGCCGACAGCAACGGCAACTGTCCCAGCTGGGTATTGCTGTCATTCAGAATGCCAGTCAGCAGAGTCAACCAACTGTCGGCCATCGCCTGAATCTGCTCAGCCGTAAACAGCCACTGACTGTATTGCCATTCAGCCGTCAGTCCCTGCTCGTCTTCCATCACATTTAGGGTCAGATCAAACTTGGCATCACTCAATATCTCGGTGTTGATGCTTTCCAGTCGTAAGCCGTTTAATGTCACCTCATCAGCCGCATTATTTTGCAGAGAGAACATGATCTGGAATAACGGTGAGTACATTTCACTTCGCGCCGGATTCAACGCCTTAACCAGCTCGTCGAACGGCAATAACTGGCGTTCAAACGACTGCATTACCCAGTCGCTGTTTTGCTGAAGAAAATCAGCAAACGACAATTCCGCAGAAGGCCGCGCCCGCAATACCAGGGTTTCAGCAAAAAAGCCGATCATCGACTCAGTTTCTGGTGTTGGTCGTCCAGCCAGTGGCGTACCCATCACGATATCGTCACTGTGTTGCAGGCGACTCAGTAACACCGCAAACGCGCTTTGCAAAACCATAAACAACGTGGTGTTTTCACGGGTTGCCAGGGTTTTCAACTGAGCGGTTTGCTGCGCATCAAACGTTTGTACATGGGTCGCACTTGACCAGTTCATGTCGATACTGCGTTCTTTACTCAGCGGTAACTGATGCACGCCCGGCATATCGGCCAGTTGTTCCTGCCACCAGCTAAGCTGGCTTTTACCAATATCGCCATTAATGACCGTCTGCTGCCAGTTGGCATAGTCAACGTATTGCAGCGCTGTATTGGAGTCTGTGCAGTCATCACCGTTATACAATTCTGCCAGTTGCTGATAAAACACATTCATCGACCAGCCATCAATCGCAATGTGATGAATGGTCAGGATCAAACAGCCCTGTTCATGACCAGGATTCTTATTCAGACAGAACCATTGCGCCCGAATCGGCAGCTCAGTGCTGAAATCAAAACCAGTCTGAAATGCCGCTTCCAAGGCCGTATCAATGCAAGCTTGTTGTTGCTCGTCACTCAGATTCGATATGTCCTGAACCGCCAGCGTAAATTGCGTTTCGGGCTGAAGCTGTAACGCAGGTTCACCGTTATCATCCAATGTAATCAGCGTGCGAAGCACCTGATGATTCGCGATTAACGTCTGTAAACTGAATGCCAGTTTCGCCGTATCCAGCACACCATGAAGGTACTTTGCTTCCACGACGTTATAGTTCGCATTACTGCCGGTGCTTTGAGACAGGAACCATAAACGTTGTTGTTGATAAGACAATCGAGGCGTTGCACCAGATAGCGGCGTTATCGCCGGTAATCGGTGTGATCCCGCGTTATTTGCCAGCAAGTGATCAATGTGTGCCGCCAATGATTCAACGGTGTTATATCGGAAAACATCCGGCACAGCGACCACCACATCAAACTGACGAGCAATCGCACTGATTAAACTCGCCACCAGTAGCGAATGACCACCGAGTTGGAAAAAGGTATGTTCAACCGAAGGAACACCGGTTGTCAGTACGTCAGCCCATAACGCGGTTAACGCCTGTTCTGTCGAGGTTGCTGGCTGACGGCCTGAAGGCTCGGTGATCGACTCCAGCGATGGTAAGCGCGATTTATCGACTTTACCGTTCACCGTCAGCGGTAATTCATCCAGCACAAACAAGTGTTGTGGCACCATGTGCGAAGGTAAAAATCCTGCAACGGACTGAAGTAACTGACGGCTAAAGGTGCTGTCATCCTGCGATTGGTTGTCCGACGAACGAACCACACAAGCCACCAGGGTTTTACTGCCGTTTTCTGGCGTATCAACCCACACCAGCGACTGTTTAACACCCGGATCTTTTTCCAGCTGCTCTTCAATCTCGCCCAGTTCAATCCGAAAACCGCGAAGGCTGATCTGATTATCAACACGGCCGATAAATTCCAGTTCACCGTTCGCTAACCAACGGACTAAATCGCCTGTGGCATAAAGTCTTTTCGCAGTTGTCGAGGATAAACCATAGTTGTCTGACACCTTGTTGAAACTATGCATGGCGAACTTTTCAGCCGTCAGTTCGGGTTGATGCAAGTAGCCCTGCGCCAGTCCAACACCGCCAACATACAGTTCACCAATTACGCCGGTCGGTTGAAGCTGACCTGAGCGATTTAACACATAACATTCCATGTTCGCCAGTGGCTGACCAATTGTTAACGGACTGCCCGGCTGATAATGTTTCAAGGTTGAGCAAACCGTTGCTTCACTCGGACCATAAGCATTGATAAATAAACGGTTTTCTGCCCATTGGTCGGCAACTGATGCAGGCACGCTTTCACCGGCGCTGATCAGTGTTTTAACGCCTTGCCAGCGTTGTCTGTCCAGCACAGAGAGTAAGGCTGGCGGAATCGTCGCATGGGTAACAGCTTGTTGTTGCACCCACTGCGTCAGTAATTCCGGATTCAGTCGAATCGTTTCACTCACCATCGTCAGTGTTGCACCGCTGCACAGTGCCATTACCCATTCAGACGTCGCCGCATCAAAACTAAACGCCGCGTATTGCAATACGTTGTCACCCGCACCCACCTGAAAACCGATGGCTTTGGCCTGCGCCATATTAATTAAACCACGATGCGCGAGTGCCACCCCTTTGGGTTTACCGGTACTGCCCGAGGTGTAAATCACGTAAGCCGTGTTGTCGTTCCAGTCTCCGGTTGGTCGTTCAGCAGCCGTGTCACTTAACGCTGTGTCTTCAGCATCAGCGCTACCGTGCAATCCGGCTGTCAGTTCAATCTGTAGGACCGCGTTAGCGAACGCAGGTTTCAGCCCTTCACGATAAATCACCGCTTTCGCGCCGCTATTGCTGACCATGTAGTCCAGCCGCTCATCCGGGTATTCAGTGGACAGTGGCAGATAAGCTGCGCCACATTTCAATACCGCCAGTAACGCCAGGATACAAGACTCATCACGGGCCACATAAATACCGACAATATCGCCGACGGTTACACCCTGACGACACAAATACGCCGCCAATACATCGCTTTGCTGATCCAGCTGCTGATAACTCAGGCGCTGCCCCTCAGCAATAATCGCAGTGGCATCAGGTTGTTGTTTTACCTGATGTTGAAAGAGCGCCACAATCGACGGATAGTCATCAAACGACATCGGGTTTTGCCCCCAGTCTTGCAGGCATTGCTGCATACTGGCGTCGTCCAGCATTGGCAAGCTGAATACCGCTTCAGTCGGATGGTTCAGAGCTTGTTGTAGCAACACATGGAAGCAAGCATCAAAACGGGCAATTGTTGCCTGATCGAACAGGCTGGTGTTGTAATCCCAGTTCAGCGTCAATCCGTCTGACTGTTCCACAACCCGTAAGCACAGTTCTACTTTGGCGGCGTCATCATCAATATCCACCAGATGCACATCCATGCCTTGCAGCTGACAATCACTGTCAGCTAACGGCTCATAAATAAACATCAACTGAAACAGCGGCGCATAAGCCTCGCTACGTGGTGGATTCAACGTTTGAATTAACAAGTCGAGAGGCACCTGGCTGTTCGCCTGCATCCCTTTGCTGGCCTCAATCGCCTGACGAAACATTTCATCAAATGACTGTTCACTGTCAATTCGGCTACGTAACACCAGGGTGTTTACAAACAAGCCAATCAAGCCGTTAAAGGCTTCGTTATCACGGCCCGCATGAGGCGTTCCCATCACAACTTCGGACTGATTACTTAAGCGAGCAATTAACAAACTGAAAACGGTTTGCAATAACGTAAACGCCGTTGTTTGTCGCGCACGGGCAAAATGGGTTAACTGACTGCTGACACCAGAACTGATGTCCGAGGTGTAAACAGCACCCTCGGTTGTCAGTGTCGATGGACGAGGAAAAGACAGCGGTAAATGATGAACTGGCGGGATATCGGCCAGTTGCTCCTGCCAGTAATTTAGTTGTTGATCCAGTTCGTCTGAGGCCAGAACCTTAGCTTGCCAGGCCGCATAATCCAGATAATCCAGTGCCAGCGGTGCTACGTCGTCACCGTTATAAAATGCCTGTAACTCCTGCAAAAATACGCCTAACGACCAGCCATCTGACGCCACATGATGAAAGTTCACCAGTAAAATTGCCTGGTCATCTGCCACGGTGAATAACCGGGCTTTCAGCATAAAATCCTGGTCAAACATAAAGGTTTGTCGTGAACAAACTTCCGCCTTTTGCAGCGCATCGGCCTGACTGACGCACTGCTCCTGTGTCAGCGAAAAATCATGACTGTGATGGAACAACAACGCCCCGGATTCGGCATCAACACCGGTTCTCAACGGGATATGACGTTCAACAATGGCGCGTAATGCGGCCTCTAATCGAGACGAATCAATCGTGCCATTGAGCGCCAGCACGATCGGTAAATTGTACTGGTGACTGGCTTCATCGGTGGCCCGGGCCATGTCTTCCAGAAAGATCATTCGTTGTTGTGCGAATGATAGTAGCGGTGTATCACCGGCCTGACGTTTCGTCGGTGTTAAGGTTTTACTGGCCTGTGCAGCCTGTAACAGGTCAATAATCGCCTGCTTGTTTTCCCTGATCATGCCTGCAATGTCTGGCGTAATAGCATTCTTAGGTGCCAACACCTTCAGGCTGCCGTTGTCGACTGACAACGAGACTGATCGTTCATTTAACGTCTTTAGTAAATCAGTTATCACCAAAGATACCCCGCTTGTTCATGATTGCTTCCATTTGGTACTGCTGGTTGTTGCATGTTGTTGCTTGTTTCTTCTCGGGCCTGTTGTGTCGAAGGAATGCGACGCAGGACTAAAACGTCAGTTCCTGCATCTCTTCATCACTGCTGTCGGCGGCATCGTTGGCCGTCGCTAACTGTTCCAGCGCGATCAGGCTGTCGATGTGTTTTGCCTGTTCGACAATCGTGCGGAACTCAAACAGCACCCGCAGTTCGACCGGTAACGGCCATTCACGTTTGATCAGACTCAACAAGCGAGTCACCAGAATCGAGTGACCGCCCAGTTCGAAGAAGTCCTGATCACAACCCGGCGATTGAATATCCAGCAATTCAGCCCAGATAGTTTGTAAGGTCTGCTCGGTTGCTGTCGCAGGTGCCAGATAATTCAGCGCGTCATTCACCGTCGAGGTAGGAATGGGCAATGCCTTACGGTCTACTTTGCCGTTAATGGAGAAAGGCAATTCTCGCAAGAACACATACGCATCCGGCATCATGTAGGTCGGTAACGATTGTTGTAGTAGCTGAGACAATTCCGCGATTAACACCGATTCGTCCGGTGTCTGGCCTGGTTTGATGGTCAGGTACGCCACAATCGCATCACCGCTTGCCATCGGTTGTGGCATAACAACCGCTTCATTCAGTTGTTGATGCTCCAGCAAGGTTGATTCGATTTCAGCGGCTTCAATCCGATAGCCCCGTAACTTGAACTGATAATCGGTGCGACCGATAAAGACCAGTTCACCGTCACGACGCCAGCGCACCAGGTCGCCCGTTCGATAGAAACGTCCCGGCACCTGCTCAGCGTGAAGTTCATCCAGGAATCGTTCGGCTGTCAGTTCTGCATTGTTGGCATAGCCCAGCGCAACACCGTTGCCGCCAATGTATAACTCACCTGCGACGCCTAAAGGCTGAATGTTGCCCGCATCGTCCAGCACCAGAGCTTTGACGTTCTGTTGCAGTGGTCCAATCGTTTGATACAAAGCATCAGACCAACGATCCACTTCATGCATCGAGGTCAAATGGGTTTCTGCCGGACCGTATTGATCCCACAAACGAACATGCTCATGTGTTTGCAGGAAGGACTTCAACGTGCCTGAGATTTGTAACGCTTCACCACCGGTCAGCAGTTCGCGTAAATCAGCCAGATAAGTGCCCGTTTCTGTGACTTCTGTCGCCAGCCAGTTCAGTACCGCAGGCGGCAGGAAGAAACGTCCGACCGAGAACCGTTGCAACACGCCCGGCAATAACGTCAGGTCATCTTTCACCGCATCATTAATGACAACCAGTGGACTACCCGTGTGCCAGGCGGTAGCAATTTCCTGTAACGACACATCAAAGCTCAGTGCCGCAAAGAACAAGGTCGGTAACGGCGTGTTAATCGCGCCACGACTTGCCTGTGCCAGTGCAACATTCACCATAGTTTTATGAGTCTGAATAACACCTTTTGGTGCGCCAGTACTGCCAGAAGTGAAAATAACGAACGCCGGCGCGGTACCATCCTGATCGCAGGTAACAGGTGTTGTCGCCAGGGTTGCAATTGCGGCTTGTTGCTCATCCAGACTCATCACTGCGCAGTCGATCTCAGGCAACAACGGCTGTTTATGAGCGTCAGTCACAACCAGGCTGATACCCGCATTCTCAATCATGTAATTAAGGCGTTCTTGCGGATACTTTGAATCCAGCGGCACGTAACAGGCACCGATTTTCCAGACAGCCAATACAGCAATTAATAATTCTGGTGATCGGGCCATACAAATACCGACTGATGGCTGTTCTGTCGCGTCAGCATCAGTAGCAATTTCTGCGTGTATACGGCGAGCAAGCTGATTAGCTTTGGCATCAACATCAGCAAAGCTCAGCTGTTGTTCATCGGTAATAATCGCCGGTGCATCTGGCGTGCGTGCCAGTGAATCTGCGAATAAATCCGTGATCCGGCGTGAAGGGTCGAATGGTTTGTCAGTCTGGTTCCATTGCTGCATTTTTGCCAGGTCATGAGCCGTTGCCATTGGCATTTGGTCAATCGCTTTATCCGGTGCTGCAATCAATTGTTCCAGTAGTAACAAGAAGCCATCCGCCAACTGATTCATGGTTTCAGGTTCAAAAATTGCCGCGCAATATTCCCAGCCAAATACCAGTTTGTCGTCGAACTCTTCAACGTTCAGCGTGATATCAAACTTCACCGACACATTTGCCGGTTCCAGCGTGGAAACCGCCATACCGTCGAGCGCCAGGTCTTCTTCTTTCTGATTTTGTAACACCAGCATCAACTGGAATAACGGGCTGTACGACATGGAACGGTGTGGGTTCAATGTTTCCACCAGTAATTCGAATGGCATTTCCTGGTGGTCCATAGCCGTCAACAGAGTTTGTTTGCCTGCATCCAGCACTTGTTCGAATGTCTGATTCGGTTGAATTGACTGGCGTAATATCAGGGTGTTCACAAAGAAACCCACGACCGATTCAACCTGTTGGTTGATCCGGCCTGAAACCGGGGTGCCTAATACGATTTCTTCATCCCGACTCCAGCGGGCATACAAGATATTCAACGTAGCTTGTAACACCATGAACAGCGTGACGCCGCGCTGACGAGCGAACTCGTAGACTCTGGTCATAGCTTTGCCGTCGATCACTCGCTGACACAAGGCACCTTCGAACGATTGTTCGTCCGGACGAGCATGATCCAACGGTAAATTATGAATCTCAGGTAAGTCCTGAAGTTGTTGCTTCCAGTAGTCCAGCGCACGCTGGTAACGGCCTTCGGCGAAGCACTGGCGCTGCCATACGGCATAATCAGTGTACTGAATCGCATCCTCTGCCAGTGGTTTGAACGGTAATGCAGTGACTGGCATCGCTGAAAAATCGCTTGCAGCAATCAGTTCAGCGTACATGTCACCGATTTCCTGCATCACAATCCCCATCGACCAGCCATCGGTCGCGATATGATGCGCAGTAATCAACAACACATAATCATCTGCCGCCAGCATGATCAGACTGGCGCGTAATTTAACGTCTGCATCCAGCGCAAACGGAGTTAATGCATCTTCCCGTTTTAATCGCGCAATTTCCTGTTGCTGGTCGTCTGCGGATAAACCGGATAAATCAATGCGCGTTAACTGATTTGGTTCAGGTTGAATGATGACCTGCTCATGGCCCTGTTCACCCTCTCTAAAGACAGTTCGCAATGACTGATGACGAGCGATACAACCGCTGAACGCCATATCCAGCGCATCCGGATTTAATGTTCCATTCAGGCCAAGAGCCAACGGCGTGTTATAAATCGCACTGTTCTGATTAAATTCACTGAAGAAAAACACCCGTTGCTGCGAGAACGACAGCGGCACAGGCAAGGCAGGATCGGCGGTCACAATATCCGGCCAGCGCTCGGCATCGTTTTGTCCGTCGATATATCCGGCTAATTCACGAATGTTGGCGTGATTGAATAAATCACGAACCGTCAGAGATAACGTGAGCTGGCGATTAATCCGGTTAACTATTTGTGCAGCCAGAATGGAATGACCGCCCAGAATAAAGAAGTCATCCACCACCGACATCTGCTCGGTATCTCCGCCCAGAATGTCCTGCCAGATAGCCAGTAAAGTCTGCTCCATTGGCGTATCCGGTTTCGCATATTCACCCGTAGTGCGCTGTAGCATCACCGGATTCATGCTGGCTAACTGTTTGCGGTCAATCTTTCCGTTCAGGGTTTGCGGGAATTCATCATGAATCTGGTACGCCACTGGACGCATATGTGCTGGTAACTGTTGTTCCAGATGTGCTTTCGCTTCTGCTTCGATGAACACGCTACGAGACTTCATGGCGTTCTTAACATCGGCGATATAGCAGAGATTATCGATTAACTGTTGCTCATCGACGCCGAAATCAACCAGACAGCTCACCTCAGTTACACCGATACTGGTGAAGGTTTTCGCTCGCTCAACACACTGTTCAACGCCGCCAATTAATGATGCTTTTTCGATATAACGGTCACAGGCAACATCCAGAATGTCTTCATACTGATCTTCGATGTCTTTCTGTTCGGCTTCCGTTACATTCATTAAGGCTTCAAATGATAAGAAGCCACGCAAGTATTCTTTAAATGCTGGTCTGGCTGCGGCTCTGGCCGCATCGTCATTGTTTGAGACAAAAGTGTGAACCATCAGGGTCACGCTGAACGCATCCGGGTTGTAACCCGCATATTTCAACGCTTCACGATAAGCAGCGATTTTGTCGGCCAGCTCGCCGGTTTCCTGGCTCAACATGTGTGTTAACACATTCAGTCCAAGTCGCCCTGCAAGCTGAAACGCTTCGATACCACCAGCACAGGTGATCCACATAGGAATTTCATAATTGATCGGGCGTGGATAAACCCCGACGTCGATTGGCTCACCTTTACCATTGGTACGAGTGACTTTTTCACCGCGCCACAAGGATTTAAGCATCGCTGTTTGATCGTTCAGCATTTCCCGACGTTTCGGATAATTTTCCGGGTAGAACGCAAAATCATTCGGGTTCCAGCCAGACGCCAGAGCGATTCCGGCGCGACCGTTAGACAGGTTATCTACCACGGCCCATTCTTCTGCTACCCGTAACGGATCATGCAGCGGCATCACCACACTACCCGCTCGAATACCAATATTGGATGTTGTTGCTGCAATCGCTGCGCTGATCACGGAAGGATTCGGGAAGGCACCGCCCATCGGGTGGAAGTGGCGTTCTGGCGTCCAGATCGCACTAAGGCCATTCTGATCAGCAAATTGCGCACAATCCATCACCAGACGATACAAAGGCTGGTCGCCAGAACTATCTGATAACGTTGAGAAAAAGAACAGACTAAATGCTGTATCAGCCTGTTGTTGAGCGCGAGCAGGAACAACATGCGCAATCAATTGCTCCTGGTCATTCACCACCACAACCGCTTGTTCTGCCTGACCGCTGTCCGTTAAGCATTGCTCGATTTCACCGGCTTCAATCCGATGACCACGAACTTTAATTTGATTATCAATCCGGCCCAGACACACAAGGGTACCATCCTGATTAATACGGCCCTGATCGCCGGTGCGATAGATAACGGCATCACCGCTTGAGGTCTTTGTTGGGTTAGCGATAAACATCGCCTGATTCAGCTCATCGCGTTGATGGTAGCCCTGAGTCACACCTGCGCCACTGATACCAATCTCACCGATTGCGCCCTGAGGTAATACCCGGCCCTGCTCGTCCAGAATATAGACCTGAGTATTTGACAACGGCTGACCAATAATCACCTCGTCGTCAGCTTTTAACCAGGCCGACGTTGACCAGATGGTCGTTTCCGTCGGGCCGTAAACATTCAGAATAGCAGCGTCATGTGTGGCTAACTGCTGTAAAACAGGTGCAGTTAAGGCTTCACCACCAGTTAGCACAAGTAATGATTCCGGTCGTGTCCAGCCAGCATCCAGTAACATTTTCCAGCGTGTCGGTGTGGTTTGCATCACCGTGTACTGGCCCTGGTCAAGCTGCTGTTTTAACAATAACGGATCAGCCGCAGTTTCACTGTCAGCGATACCAACTTCAGCGCCCGCCATCAGTGGCACAAACAATTCCAGAATCGAAATATCAAACGATAAGGTCGTCACCGCCAGCAATCGGTCAGTTGCAGTGATACCGATGCGCTGTTTCATGTCGGTGAGTAAATTAACGATATTACCGTGGGAGACATTAACGCCTTTCGGATTACCGGTTGAACCCGAGGTATACATCATATAAGCCCGAGAGTCGGCAGCAATACCGACTTCGCTCAATGCCTGTTCTGTTGGCTCAAGTAAAGACGCAAGCGTGCAAATCTCAGCGCTTATTTCCTTAGATTCAGTCCCTTCAGATTCAGTCCCCTCAAATTCAACATCAGTCACGACCAGAGCGGCCTGTGAATCATCCAACATGTACTGACGACGTTTCAGCGGGAATGCAGGATCAAGCGGTAAAAAGGCCGCACCAACACGGTGAATGGCAACCAATAAGGCCAATAATTCCACCCGGCGACTGACACTGACAGCAACCATGTCACCCGCACTGACCTGTTTCGCTCGTAAATGAACGGCCATCCTGCGGCTTAACTGATCCAGTTCGACATAACTCAGGGTCGCGTCCTGACAATGAACAGCCGGTGCATCAGCTTGAGTGGCGACCTGTTGGTCAAACGCGACCAACCAGTTATCGGCTAATTCATCTGGTGTTGGGACCAGGTTGTCACCCATCAACACAAACGCGGCTTCCGGGTCATACGCATCGGAGGTCATTGGGTTCGGGCGATTATCAGCCAGTGAATTAAATAGCGCGGTCACTGAATCATGTTGTTCAGCCGTTAGTCCCTGGACGAAGTCGTTAAATACGCGAACAAACTGCTGCGCCGTCTGATCACCGACTTTTTGTGCCAGATACTCCACATTCACCACAAACCCCTGGTCTTTCTCAATCCGAACAACCAGGTCGTACTCTAACGCTTGTACCGGCACAGATTGATAATCAGCGGTGTGATCAGCCAGCGTGAAACGCTTTTCTGCCACATCATCAAAGATATAAAACAAGCGAACAAAATCACTGGCCTGACGACCAAAATTTTCACTGGCGACGGTTGCCCAGGGCAGATCACTGTGAGCAATCATCTCAGCCAGGCGATCTTTCATGCTTGCTACACAATCACTGATTGATAACGACTGGTTTGCGCCCGTCGCCGCATAATGTGCCGGATCAAGTCGCAACACCATGTTGTTGATTAGCGGTCCGACAACCCGCTGTAAGTCAGTCGTTTCACGTTTATTGCGAACACTACCGATCAGTAATTCACGTCCGGTCATTGCTGTTGCAGTCAGGCCGTACACCAGGTAGAAAAACAGATATGGCGTAACCGAATGCTGGTTAACGAACTGCTCTATTAGCTGGCTTTCTCGGGCGGAAAATCTCAATTGCAGTTGTGCGGCGTGATCTTTAGCAAGATCATCTGAAGGCGCTTGTTGTTCAGTTGTTAAACTTACCGGCGCGGTTAACCCTGCAAGTTGTTGCTGCCAGTAAGCCGCTTGTTGCTGCGCTGCTGTCGAAGATAAAAATGCCTGATGGCGTTGCAAATAAGTCGCCAGACCATGTTCCGCAATGATGGATTCAGGCACAGTCTGGTTATTTAACAGTGCCTCATAAACGCTGGATACCGCATCCAACAACAGAATGAATGACTGCCCGTCGAACATTGCATGATGAGCACTCACCACGACCAACATGTGCTGCTGATTACTCAGCATATCAACTCGAATCGGCGCTTCGTTCATGATGTCGATGCCTTGCTGCGTTGCTTGCAACATCGGCTCGGTCAATGACCCAGTCAGTTCACGGCGATTCACCGTAAACGGTTTAGCCTCACCAAACGCCAGATCGCCACTGTCTTCAATGCTGAAGCCATGAGTCAGCTCACTGGCTGCAATCACCTGATTCAGCGACTGTTCCAACAAATCGGCGTTTATGTCTGAACGGTTAAACTGGTATGCATGGCTGAGCAAATACACGCTGTTATTGCCCAGTAATTGTTCATTAAACACCATCGCCTTTTGCAACATCGACGGCATTTGTTGTTGTAAGGTCTGTTGCACATCGACTTCAGACTGACGCTGATTTTCTCGTTCAACTTCAATCAGGCTGGCCTGGCTTGCAATGGTTAAATGACGCTGAAAACGGTTGGCCGGGATCGCCAGAGAAAACGCCTGATTAACCGCGTTCGCCAGTTGTTGCAAAGACACAGAATCACCGCCCAGGGCGTAATAATCGTCCAGCGTGGATAACGCATCCACGGCGAAATGTTCACACCAGATGGCTAACAGTTGTTGTTCGTCCGGGGTTTCAGGTGCCTGATGTTCGGCACGAATTAAATCGGCATCGCTCGGTGTCGGTAATGCTTTGCGGTCAACCTTGCCGGATTCCGTCAGCGGAAAGGCATCAAGCTGCACAAAATAGGTTGGCACCATGTATTGCGGTAAATGCGCAACACAGTGTTCATAAGAAGACTGTTTATCATCACTGGCTGATGCTTCGGCCTGAAAATACGCGACAAAACTACCGTTGAATTCAGTAACAACCGCTTTTGTGACGGAGGCTTGTGCTTCCAGACATAACGCGATTTCTTTTGGATAAACGTTGTAACCCCGAACATTCACCAGCTCATCTAACCGGTAACGCCAGGTGATATCGCCATTAGCAGCAACCGACACATAGTCACCAGTAACGAGTAAGCGATCACCCGCCACAGTCACAAATTTGTCGTCGTTTTGCGTGTCATCCAGATAGCCTGGGCAAATACCCGGGCTGGCTATCAACAGTTCACCTTCCTGTGGCTGACCGGATTCAAACGGGCGAATCACCTCGTCATCTCCGCGCAGATACAGCTTCACCTGATCGAACGCATGACCAACAGGGACGACGTTATGACGCAAACATTCAGCGGTTGGCTGACCATCAACAAACCATACTGACGTATCAAAACTGGTCATGTCGGCCGTGGTTTCTGTCAGACCGTATTGATTAAACAGTGTCGCATGAGGCAATACCCGATAGAACCGCTCACACAAGGCTTTATCCAGCGCTTCACCGCTCACGACCCAGGTGTTTAATGCCGGTAGCGTCAAATCAGATGCTTCTAACACATCCAGATACAAGCTCAGTAAACCCGGCACCAGACAGATTCGACGAATATCCTGCTGACGTAACTGCGCCAGCAACTGAGGATAATCCTGATAAACAGCTGGTTCGACACAGATCACCGTTCGTCCGGCCAACAATGGGCCGAATAATTCCCATAACGCATCGACAGTCGTAAATCGGGTATGAACAAAACAGGTCGTTTCATCGTCAGCAAACGGTTGCTCGTTGAATAGCTGCTGAATACGATACATTGCACCATCAGCGGTCAGTTTCACGCCTTTGGGTTTGCCCGTTGAGCCGGAAGTAAACAGGACACACAGTGGATGTTCTGCGTCAGTCACTGGCGTATCTGATACACCACGGTCGGTCAATGCTGCATCACCGGTGAAGACATCAGACGCCAGCACCAGACCTGCATCAGCCTGATCAGAAAACAGTGCAGTTAACGCCGCCAGATTATGTTTATCGCTGATAATCAGTTCACTCTGACATTCTGCTTTAATGTGATCGATACGCGCCCGGCCCGAATCCACATTAAATGGCACCCAGGGCACATTCAGACGCATTAACGCCAGTAAGACAACAATGCTTTCCACAGAAGGTGTTGCACAAATCATCACCGCTTTAGTGGCCGATACAGCATGCTTGTGTTGCAAGTAAGCAGCCGCAGCCTCGACTTTTTCTTCCAGTTGTCGGTACGTGAGCGACTGCTCTACCGACTGCAACGCTACGGCCTCTTTCTTGCCGCTATCCATTTGATTCAATGAAGAAATGATACAATTCATAACCAGACTCAATCTTTGACCTGACCTGTTCAGGTTCACATTTACACCATCAGCCCGGACGTATCGCGGAGATGATTATCCGCATGAATGCCATACGCCGGGAGGTTCCTTTTCGTTGTTTCGTGTCAGTTACACTTTCTGTTTCGTTGGACGCACGCGAATATTATCGACGTGAACATGACTGGGCTGTTGCACAACAAAGCTGACTGTTTCAGCGATATCTTCCGGTGCCAGAAACGGCCCGATTTGCGCTTCCATTTCGTTAAACCAGTTCATGTCGTAATCTGCGACTTCCTGGAATTCGGTGCGAACAAAACCCGGTTCAATCAAAGTCACACGGATGTTGTATTCACATAATTCCTGACGCAGTCCTTCCACCAGTGAATGCAACGCAAACTTGGTAGAGCCATACACCGGATTGAAAGCAGACACATTGCGACCGATAGTCGAACCAATCACCACAATGTCCTGAACCGGTTTAGCAACTCCGGCTTTGATTTGTTTGATCAACAGCTCAGCACACTGACGTAACTGTTCCATCGCCGCGAGATAGTTCACTTCGCATAGCTGACGCCATTTCGATTTGTCCGATGTCAGTAATGAGCCGGGTAAACCATGTCCGGCGCACAGTACAAATGCGTCCAGCGGCTTATTCAGTTCTGCGTCGCTAAAGGCAAACAAACGCTGCAAGTCATCGTCACTCGTGACATCGCCCGTGCAGCCAGTCAGCTCACCCGCAGCGTCTTGTAATGAGGCTGCCAGCGCATCCAGTTTGTCGGCGCGGCGGGCATTAGCGATCACCGTCGCACCACCTTTCACAAAGTTTTCTGCCACAGCTTTACCGATACCTGAACTGGCACCGGATACGATGATGGTTTTTCCCTGATGATTCATAATTGGCTCCTGTGTTTCCTGAATACTTTTCTTAAAAACTTTCTTAAATACAGCGCTTTGCTCAGCCAGGCCGGTAACGTGACTTATGACGTCAACGACATTCGGCGGCTGATGTCCTGGACTAATACACGTCCATGACGTCGATAAAATCCAACGGCGTACAGGCAGGCATTCAGGCACATCACCAGGCCTGCACTGAACATCACCAGTGCCAGCGGCGTGTCTGCGCTGTAACCGATGAACGATAACCATTGACTGGCTTGTGGCCTGGCCTGTTCAAACCAGGGCTCCAGTACAAATTCGACCAACACCCCGGCCATAATCAACGCGACCGGAATTGGGAAATACGTCAACATCCGACGAGTCGAAATCACCCGGCCAAAGATTGACTGAGGCACGACCATCTGCCAGATCGACTGATTGACGGCGAAGATAAACGGAAGTTGGGCGAAAAGAATGAATAATGAAATGGCGTGAATAACCATAGAATCGTTGGCCGCTGTGACTAACATCATGCTACCCATCGCGATATGACAGACGAACGTTGTCACGACCATGTAAAACGGATTGAAGCGAATCCGGTTCACCAGAATGCTGCCGAACAAGCTGCCTGCGGCACCTACGGACATCACCAGTCCCAATTCGCTTTCAGTGGAATAATTCAACACATGAGGCACTAACACAGCATTGAAGCAGCCGAAAATGAAATTCGCGATCATGTGGTAGTACACCAGATTCAGCATCGCCGGTTTTTCCCGGAAAAAGGCGAACGCCTGAGCAATGCTTTTATCGTCCTTGTCGGTGTTAACCGTCTCCAGTTCTTCCGGTGGATTGACTGGCACAAATCGAATGCACAGTAGCAAGGTTACCGCAATCACAAAGAACACCAGGTCAGCCGACAAGATCCCCTTCAAGCCGATATAAACCAGTAAGCTACTCGCCATCACTGGCGCAACTAAATCGGTTAATGATTCGGTTGCAGCCACCATGCTGTTTGCCTTCATCAGTTGATTCGGTTTAACAATAACCGCAATCAATGAACTGTAAGCAGGCATATGAATCGCTTTAGCGATACCGACCACCGCCGCAAACAAAATCATATAAACCAGGTCGGCTTCTGCCACCAGCAACAAAGTCAGCAAGGATACATTCGCCAGTGCAGCCAGTGAGTCCGCTGCAATCATTACATTTCGGCGTTCAAAACTGTCCACCAGCTTGCCAAGATAAGGCGACAACACGATGTGCGGCAGTTCGATACACAGCAACATGATCGCGTAATCCAGTACCGACTGATTTTCCATGTAGATCGACAACGACACCGCAAAAGCCGTGATGCTGGAACCTAATAAGGAAAGAAATTGCGTGCCGCACAGCGCGTAAAAGTTCTTCATGGCCCAGGCTATCCTTGCTTAAGTGGCTTGTGTGCCATCGTCTGTTGAGTTGGCGTAGCTGGTTTAAGCGCCGCAGCTGGTTGAAGGAAAGCATGCTCAGTCAGATCACTAACAAACTGCTGTAACCAGGCCTGAGATGGCACCGGAAACTCAACGCCCAAATCCTGCATCAGGTTCAACGTCAGTGTGTTGTCATACTCGACATTACGCGGTTTACGGCGTGACCAGAACAAAGCGATACAAACCGCCGGGTCCTGATGATTGTCACGAAGTAACGGCTCAAACGTGCTGCCTTCGCCTGTTTCAAAAGCAAAACCTTGCTGTTCAAAACACGCGAAGATTGACTGATAGCTCACCGGATACATGCTATCGACATGATACGTTAGCTGCGTGCTGTCACCCGCCAGTGATAACGCCACAATCCCTTTGGTGACAATATCAACCGGGCTAAGTACGATGCGATGTGCCATATCAGCCGGTAATACACCGTTTTTCACCACGCCCTGTAAAAACTGTACAAAGCGATTATCCCCGGCATTACGCTGGAATCGGCCGGTCTGACTGTCTGCCGACACATTGCCAGAACGATAAATCCAGACCCGGCCACCTTTGGCGTGATACTCCCGCAACAATACTTCAGCATCGAACTTATAGCGCTCATAGGCATTCTGAAAATCTTGAGCTATATCAAGGCTTTTCTCGTTAAATCGCATAACATTAGGCGACTCATTAATGCCGCACACCGCCAGCGTGGACATATAATGAATGCAAGTCTGCTGATAACTGCCTGCCAGCGCGATCAGCGTTTTAACCGGTGTCAGTACCTGTTGCTCAGTTTGTTCAACATCACTGAACAAACGAATATCCGCCGCAAAATGATATACCGCATCGAGTGTGCGACTCAGCTCATCGTACAACGCCGTACTCAGGCCAAATTCCGGTTGTGATACATCGCCGATAATGACTTCAACCCGCTGATTAAATGCCTGCAAATCATCATCAGGAAAGTAATAACGATAATTCGCCAACAGGCGATCTTTCCCATCATGCCCGGCTTTTTCCCGTACCAGACACACAATACGAGCCGCTGTCTCAGCCAGTAAATCCCGCAACATATACGCGCCAAGGAAACCCGTTGCGCCGGTTAATAAGATACGTTGATAGGTCGGACGTTGCTGTAACGCTGCTCGTGTCGAGCGCCCGGTTTGTAGTCCGGCGGGTGCGTAAGTCAGTAACCCGGTAGAAGAACCACGTTGCGTTAATGACGTTAATCGGTCGCCGCTATTCGCTGACTGAGTGACAAAATGCGGAGCAAGCTGATCCAGCAAACGTTGGAACGTCAAGGTGATACGCTCAACCTCGTTCGCCGCTAATCGCTTGTCGCTATAGGACATATCCATCACAAACTGACCAAACATGTGTCTGACCGTCAGCTTGATGTCATGCACTCTGGCATTGCTCGCGCCGCGCATTGGGCCAACGTATTCACGAGCGAAATCAATACCCAGTTCCTGCGCTTTGCCGAGATAAAAATTCCCCAGGAAGTTAAAGCAAATTTGCGGTCTGGTTTTACTGGCATCAGGAATCAGTTCACCATAAGCAATGCCCTGATTCGGAATGCGCTCCAGCAGTTCATCAACCTGTGAAATCACTTGCTCAAGATTGTCAGACACCGAAAATGCTAACGGGAACATCGAGGTAAACCAGCCAACAACCCGGGATAAATCCATCGACTCGTCGAATAACACCCGGCCATGACCTTCAATATCAACCGCAACCTCGCCCTGTTCCGCGATAGCCGCTGCCCATAACGCCAGAAACAGCGATTGTGGCGCAACCGACAGGCGGCGACACAAATCGTTTTCCAGGAAATGACTTAACTCAGGCGACACACTGAACCACACCGATTCAGCATCAGCTTCCAGATTCGGTTGCTCATCATTGACCGGTAATTGGTAGCAAGTATCAGCAGCCGGTAAGTGATGCCAGTACGCTAAATCCTGGTCCAGCTCGCTGTAATGCTCGGTGACATGCTGGCCCCAGTCCCAGAATGACTGGCGATTTTGCGGCAAGGTGACTGAGGTATTGTCCAGTGTCATTTTGTAAACGAACAATAAATCATCCAACAGCACACGCCAGGAAACACCATCAATAACCAGATGATGACAAATAAACAGAATTCGGGTTTCACCGTCGGGCTTTTGCGCCAGATGAACAAAAAACAATTCGCCAGCCGACAGATTAATGCGTTGATTTAATCGGGTCGCCGTGTCAGTCAGGTAAGATTCAAACGCCTCGTTTGCGGCAATAGTCGCCACACTGAATACATTCTCAGGGTTAATCGACTGACAAGCCGCCGACCAGCCGTTTTCAGACGCTGTAAAGGCCGCGCCCAACATCGGATGGCTGGCAATAACCTGCGCCAGAGCCGTTGAAAAAGCAGCAACATCAATCGCCCGTTCAGACGTTAACACCAGCGCCTGATTCCAGTAGTTCGGCTCGACAAAATCCTGCTGTAAAAACCACTGTTGCGATGACACAAAGGTATCACTGTCGTTTTTCAGTGAATGGCTGGCAGTGTGAACGCCAGTTTGGTCTGAATCGGCTTGTTGTTGCTGAATAATTTCGGCAATGCCATTCACCGTCGGCTGTTTCAAAAACGCATGTGTGGTGATGTGATAGCCTTTCACCTGTAATTCAGAAATAACCTGAATCGCATCAATTGAGTTGCCACCCGCCTCGAAAAAGCTGTCATCGTTACCAAACTGCCCCAGTTCCAGATGATTGCGCCAGGCCAGGCGAATATCCTGAGTTAATTGATTTTCTGAGCTGTCATCGGCCAACAGATCACTGTCATCGGTTTGCGCCAGTGCAGAAATAATCCGCTGTTCCAACGCTTTGCGATCCACTTTACCGTTCGCATTTAATGGAAACGCCTGCATATTCACCACCAACGACGGCACCATATGATCAGGCAAATGATCAGCCAGTTGCTCACGCATCGCTGCGATTTGGGTTACTCCCGCCAGTTCAATCTCAGTGGCTAAACCGGGTTGCAATAATGCGGCGACTAATTTCTTGTTCTTTTTCAGTGTAATGCCGTGAACACTTACCGCTGAGATATCAGTCAGTTGTGCATTTAACACCGTTTCTACGTGTGGTAATTCAATCCGAAAACCCGAGATTTTCACTTGCAGATCACGGCGGCCTTTAAAGGTTAAATAGCCATGACTATCGATCACACACACATCGCCCGTGCGATAAAAACGCCCGGCAACGGCTAAATCCGTTACAAAACTCTGTGCTGTTCGTTCTGGCTCGTCACGATAGCCTTTGGCAACCGCCGGACCACCAATAAACAGCTCGCCTTCTGCGTCTGTCGTATGTAACTGGCCCTGCGAGTCTTTAACCAGCATGACGGTTTCGCCCATCGGTTTTCCGATTGGCACTGAATCGCCCGCAAACTGCTCAAGATCTGCCAGTTGACGGATCACACAGGCACTGACACCAACCGTCGCTTCCGTCGGACCATAATGATTAATCAGGGTTTGGCAATGTCCCGCCGTTAAGATTTCCCGAGCGAATTCCAGGGTCAGCGTTTCACCGCCCAGGATCAGATAAGGAATCTGCAACGACTGGAAAGCCGATAAAGACGAGCTCAACGAACGCCAGTGACCCGGCGTCACTTTCACCACGTCAATCTGTGCAGTTTTGATGTAGTCAGCAAATAACGCTGCATTCAGTTTTACTTCGTCGGAGATGATATGAAGATTGCCGCCGCTACTGAGCGACGCCAGAATAGAGGTATTGCCAAGGTCGGCCGCCAGACTACTGACGTGGACATAAGAAAGTCCGCTGCGCAGCGATAACCGCTCGAACAAACCCGCAACATAGTGCTGACAGTTGCCGTGCGTAACTTCCACGCCTTTTGGTTTGCCCGACGAACCTGAAGTGTATAACACATACGCGACATCATCTGGCTCAAGTGTTACCGGACGAACCAGGTGAGTACACCGCTCCACTGATGCGTGACGATCAACATCAAACCCCAGGCTTGCCAACGCTTTACAAGTCCGGTCTTCACGCGCTAAGTCTGTTCGGGATAAGTCAGCATGCAGCAACATCTCGCGGTAAGCCGTTGGACTCACCACCAGGTCCGCCTGTAAATCAGCTAATCGCGCCAGGTCCCGGGTTGGATTATCACTGACTTCAACTATGGTGTACGCGGCACCGGCGTTCATAATGCTGATCAGTGCCACGATCACATCTAATCGGCGTTGGTCGTAAATCGCCACGACATCGCCTTTTCCGATTCCCTTCTCAATCAGTTGGTCAGTCAGTTGCGCAACATTCGCCCCCAACACACCATAACTGATCGCTCCCTGACAGTCGTTTACCGCCGTCAATTCAGGTTGTTCCTTACAAACGCTGAAGATACTGCTAATCATGTCCATAAAAAATAAATACTACTTATTGTCCTGTTATTCCTGATTCGCCATCGCTGGCGCTTTGCGATGTTTAATCGGCGTCATGTGGTCCAAAAATTCTGCGCCTGCACTGATAATCTGCTCACCTTCGGTTAATTCACCCGTTACTAATGCCAGAGAACCGACTTTTCTGACCAGGGATATCGGCGTTTGAATACTCTTGCCGTCAACGGCTTTAAACACCATGCTGCCCTGCTTTTTAAAGACAATGGCGCTGAATGGCACCAGGGCAGAATCCGGGTCAACAAAGGTGAACGTCGCATTGATATCCTGACCAGTGATCACCGCAGAGGCCGGGATGTCCGTCAGTTCAACCATCACTTTCAACATGCCGTAATCGTCCGGATTATCAGAGAACACCGATTGAACTTTGCCTTTACCGTTTACCGCATTCACGGTTAACGCGACGTCATCACCCGTTTTGATCTTGTCACGTAAGTAAACAGGCACTAACACTTCAACTCTGAGCGTATCGAAGGTATTCAGTCGTAGCAGCGAATCACCTTTGTTGACATAAGCACCCACAAAGCTTTCAGTCGTCGTCACTACGCCATTTCGCGGCGCTTTTAATTCCTGCATTGTCATCAAGTGCTTAATCAAATCTCGTGACGCCGTTAACTGAGCTAAACGCTCTTTACTGCGTTCTACGCTGTAAGCCATCGACTCATAGAAGTTGTCATCAACGTGTTTCTTCTTGTACAAATCTTCTGTGCTTTTCAGGGTGTTTTTTAGATCCAGTAACTGATGGCGCTCTTCTTCGATTGCCGCATTCGCTTCCACCAGACGAAACGCCAGGTCAGTCGATTCAACCCGACCAACCACATCGCCCTGCGCGACATAATCACCTTCATCCACTAACTGTCTGAGAATGCCGTCAACCAGTGCCGTTACTCGCACCGGCTTTCGTTCACTCACTTTGCCCGGGAATGCCCGGTCATAAGCCACATCTTTAATAACCACCGGTGTCGTTGTTACCAGCACATCATTCGCGCTGAGTGAACAACTGGAGAAGGCAGCAATAACGACACACCGACTTAGCAATAATTTGAGCCTCATTTTTTCTTATCCTTTTAAGCGGCTTTAGGTTGATGACTGGCGGATTTTTCCGGGAACATTAAGCGGCACAGGCTGGTAACCAGTAACGGCACGAACAGCACATTAATGACCATGCCACCCACAACAATGGCCGCTAATCCCCGGTAAATCTGGGCTTCTTCGGTTGGCATCAGTAATAGCGGCAACATGCCGACAATACTGGTGACCGAGGTCATGATGATTGGCCGATAACGCTCTAAAATGGCGTTTTCCAGCGCGTCATCACGGGTCAACCCGGATTTGAAATGCTGTAAGAACTGCGTCATAAACAGAATGGTGTTATTAGCGCACAAGCCGACAAGGAAGATCCCACCTACAAATGCCAGAATGTCTGCACTCTGGCCGTTAATGCCGATGGTCAGATGCAGCCCCAACATGCCGCCGAAAATACTGAACGGGAATGACAGCAACACCACAAATGCTGCGCGGAAAGACGTGAAACTCACGATACAAATAAATGTCAGGATACCTATCGCAATCAGGAAACTCTGGATCAGGAAATCCACGATATCGTCCATCTGATTGATACTACCCCGGAAGCTGATACGCAGGTCTGCGCCAAACTGGTCTACAGCTTTGCTCGCCAGTTCTGAGGTGAAAAAGGTTTGAAGTTCCGACAACTCCAGCGTATCCGGTGGGATCACTGTCAGGGTTAAACTCTTCGCGCCATTCACTCGCATCATCGCAGGTGAAAACACGCTCGGTTTAATGGCAATAAAGCTGCTGAGTAGCTGATCGCCCCAGACTGGCGAATAAATCGGAGTTGCCAGCAATTCTTCAGACGACACCGTGTCCATTGACTTCATGATCAGACTACGGGCTTTACTGCCATCCGAGTAATACCCCAGGAACAGCTCGCCAGATACCGCTTTTACCGTTTGCTCGATAATGCTGTTGCTAAGGCCCGACGATAAAATGGCTTTGCTGTTGAACTCAATTTCATAGCTGGCATGAAGCTGATCCTGACTCGGTGCCAGATCTGTCCAGATGTCCGGATAAGTCGTCGATAATTCTTGTTGAATAAACTTAGCCGCTGCCGCCATTTCGGTCATCGGCAAGCCACTGATATCAATTTTGAAGCTATTTGCGCCGTTTAATCCCAGTGACAATAATGAATCCTGAGACACATAGGCACGCACATCCGGTAACTGTTCCGCCATCAGTTCACGCAACCAGTCAACCAGATACGGTGATTCCACGCCCGGTGCAGGATAAGCCACCACAAACGCCACTTCTGACAACACCACCAGATTGTATTTTGTCAGCAAGCCCTCTGGTGACGATTCACTGCGAATATGCGGTTGTAACTCACGATTCAGAATCGGGCCGTAGTTTTCTTTTAACCACTCAAGATTGGCCCCTTTAGGAAAGATTAAGGTTGCCCGAACATTCTGCGCTTTCACATCAGGCAGTAACTTCAGTTCTGGCACCAGACTGACCGACGCCACGATAGGCGCAATCACTAATAATCCGGCAAAGAAAAACGCCCGGCGACCACGACACAATGAATCAACAAAGTGTGCGATGGTTTCCATCCGGTTGCCTTCGACTTTCGGTGGATTCAGTTTCTTTTGCAGGATCTTGAAACACAACGGCAACACATACCAGGCTGACAATAACGACATTACCAGCGACACACAGATAGTAATCGCCAGGTCACCGAACAACTGGCCGATCATATTGTCTGCCACCGCAATCGGCGCAAACACCACAATCGTGGTCGCGGTTGAAGCCGCCAGCGCCATAATTAACGGACGCAGTACTTCTTTTTCTCGTCCGGCTTTTATCTCATCGGCACACTGCCACATCCGTTCTAACGTAACGATAAACGCATCCAGCACCATACCGACAGCGAACGCCAGACCAGCCAGCGAGATAATGTTGATGGAACGGCCCATCAAATCCAGCACCACAATCGACGTCAGCAAGCACACCGGAATATTGATGATCATCAACAACAAGCTGTGCCAGTTTTTGGTGAATACATACATCACCAACACTGCACAGAAAATACTGACCAGTAACGCACTCTGAACCAGGTTGACGGCCTGATTGATCTTGACTGAATTATCCAGACTTAGCTGTAAGTCCAGCCCCTCGGCATGTAATACGTTCTCATTGACCTGACGAATTTTTTCTCTGACCGCCGCCAGAATCGCGTCCGTGTTCGCGCCTTCTACCCGTTTAACCGAGAAATACAGCGCCGGATTACCGTTAAACCAGATCCAGCTAAACGGCTCGTCGAACGTTTCAACCACAACCGCCACATCTTTCAGGCGAACCAGGCGTTGTTTATCGGCCGAAATAATGATGTTTTCTAATTCACTAACTTGTTCTTTACCCTGAATAATCACGCTAAAACTATGTTTATCCTGGATAACCGTGCCACCGGCTTTGCTGTCTTTCAGCTCAATAACCGCGTCTTCCACATCCTCAATGGTCAAACCAAACGAAGCCAGACGGGTAAAATCAGTCAGGATTTTGACCTGCTCCTGACGACGCGCCAGGGATAAATCAACGGTGGCAACACCGGGAATCGAACGAAATTCCGGTGCAATAATATTCTCAATCGCGCCGATCATCTCAGCGTAGCTCACCAGCGGGTGATCGGGCTGCGTCGTTAACAAGAACGTCGCGATACGCATGTCGTAGTTGTCGCCACCAATCTCAATAGACGGGCCGACTAAATCTTCGGGTAACGTGGAAACTTTGGAAAGCTGTTGCAAAATCAAACCAGCGTAATAGGACACATCCCCGGTTTGCTCCAGCGTGACCGACATACTGGCGTTTTCAGATTCAATGGATGTGACAATCTCTTTAATACCGGCGACCGATGCCAGCTCTCGTTCAACCGGTTCGACAATGCGAATTTCCAGTTCGTCGGCATTATGATTTGGCCAGTAAAACGAAAGTGTTAATTGCGGCTCAAAAAGAGTGGGAACCATTTGTTTGGTGATCGTCGCTATTTTTACCGCGCCAAGCGCCAGTAACACGAACAAAAACAAGCAAACAAAATAAGCTCGTTGCTTATCAATAACCAATGCCTTACCTCACAACCCATTCATATTATTGTTATTTATTAATCCGTTACTCTCTGTTGCTGATTACGTGTAGCTGGTGACGTAACTCGCGAGAGACAACATGGCGCACATCACGCCATGTTGTGTTGGTGCTGACTCAGGTTTGAGCCTGACAGCACCTGGTGGCCGACTTACTCACACGGAGTCAGTGGACGACCTTTCAGATCAGTTTCTGCTTTTTTGTTGTGGTCGAAAGTATCTTCACCAGACACACACACTGTGCCGTAGCGCTCAAGTGACGCCACACCACCGTGCTCGATGATTTCGTCTGAATCCGGGTAGATTTCAACCGATGTCGGAACATAACGGCTCACATAGCCAAGACGCATGTCGTTTTGCGTGCTGGTGTGAGGTAATGATGCGTGCAGCAAGGTAGACCAGAAGATCAGGAACTGACCCGCTTTCATTTCTACCGGGAATGCCTGTGACTCGTCTGGTGACCAGTCCGCAGAGATTTGACGCTCACGGTTGTCATAACCGAAGAAACCACGCTTAACGCCGTTTTTAACCACGTTGTTAATACGATCTTCCTGATAGTCAATCTGCTTTGACTCATCGTAGAACATGGTATTTTGCGTACCTGGCATAAGCTGTAAACAGCCGTTTGCTTTCGTTGCGTCAGTAAACGCACACCAAACGTTGATCGCACCACCCAGGTGATCCGTCAGCTCTTCTTCTGGCCAAACAACCTGAGGTTTACCCGTTGAGTGAGCAAATACCGCCGCCTGGTGCCAGTCTGTGCCTTCATCCCCTTTGTATTTCGGGAAGAATTCTGAACGCCAGCAGTTCAGGTTATCGCCAAGGATAGAGCGAACACGGTGAACGATTTCCGGACGAGAAATATGATCAGACAAGTTTTCAATGTCCAGGTGACGGTCATAGTTCACCATGCCACCAACCACAGATTTATCAGCGAAGCCATAAGCACTGTCGTCACCGTTGATTAGTTCACGACGAACCTGTTTCCAGATTGCCTTGATTTCGTCTTCGTCATACAAAGTGAATGGACCGATGTAGCCGTTCTTTTTAAAACTCGCCAGCTCCTCTTCCGTTAATGAGAAGTCTTTTTTTACCGTTGCATCGCTCATAGTTGTTTCCTGTTTTCCTTTTCTATGTGTTTCAACATTTCAAATGTAAATTTATAAAAATCGATGAGATTTAAAGCTTGGTGTCGATTAATGCCGCTAATAATCCAAGTTCCGTGTTATCAAAAAACTCGACTTCACCGATATCAACACCGAATACAGCGTCGATTTGAACTTTTAACTTCATCATTGAGAACGAGTGACCACCGATATCGAAGAAATCGTCTTCCGGCGATACCGTTTCAAGTTCCAGTACTGAGCACCAGATGGCCGCCAGTTTTTCCAGCGTGGTTTCAGCATTCTGAGCTGCCGCAGTCGCCACCGGAGGCGCGCCAAATTCTTCCGCAATCGCATTACGGTTCAGTTTGCCGTTTGGCATTTTTGGTAACGCATGCACTAACTGCCACTGACCCGGGATCAAATGAGCCGGTAACATGTCCGCCAGTTGAGCTTTTAACGTTGCTGGTTCACAGTTTGCTGTACCTGTTGGAATAACCGCTGCTGCCAGTGAACGCTGACCGCTTTCAGAAGTCAGTGCCACCACTGCTGCTTCCTGAACGCCTTCCGCTTTCATTAGCTGAATTTCGATTTCGCCCAGCTCAACCCGATTACCCGCGATTTTCACCTGGTCATCGTTACGACCCAGAAACGCCAGCTCGCCGTTTGCTTCAACACGAACCAAATCGCCAGATTTGTACATTACCGCCTGATCAACACCCGCGAACGGGTCGTTCACAAACGCTGCGGCTGTTTGTTCATCATTGCCGATATAACCCAGGCCAACCTGAGCGCCACCAATAAACAATTCGCCCGTTTCGCCTGCCTTAACCGGCTCGCCCGTTTCGTCCAGCACATACAGTTTTACACCAGTGATCGCGCCGCCAATTGACGGTAAATCCGCCCAGTCAGCCGCGTCGCCGCTCAACACATAAGAGGTTGCCAGGTGCGTTTCTGTCGGGCCGTAGTGGTTGATTAATGCAACGTCGTTATGACGACTGAAGAATTCACGGATAGACGGAGTGATTTTTAACTGCTCGCCCGCCGTTACCACGACTTGCAACGAAGGCAGGCTCATACCGTATTGTTCAGCGGCATCAATTAAGCCCTGAAGCACGGCGTAAGGCATGAAGACACGCGCCACGTTTTCATCGTTAATCAACGCCAGCATGTCTTTGAAATTGTTACGTTGTTGTTCGTTCATCAACACCAGGGTGCCGCCAAACGATAACGTTGAGAAGATTTCCTGCAGTGAAACGTCGAAGTTCAATGAGGTGAACTGCAAGGTCGTCATCGCCTGAGCAAAGCTGTCATGTTGATCAAGCTGAGCATGCATCAGGTTAACCAGCGTGCGTTGAGGCAACATCACACCTTTTGGTACACCCGACGAACCAGACGTGAAGATCATGTATGACACCTGGTCAGCATCCGTTTCAACCGCACCGTTAAACGCCGCTGCATCGGCTGCAATCGTGTTAACATCGACCACACTCACCGATTCTGGCAACGTGTTTTTAACATCACCCTGGCTCAATACGGTACTCAAACCCGCCTGCTGAATAATTTGCAGCGTGCGCGGTGCCGGATAAGCCGGGTCAAGTGGCACCATCACGCAGCCAGCTCGCATGATCCCCAGTACTGAAGCGATTAAATCAAAAGAACGCGGTTGGAAAACACCGACGGCTGATCCCGCCTCTACCCCACTGTTCATCAGCGACTGGGCGATTTGTCCAACACGCTTATCCAGTTCAGCATAGCTGTAACTGGTGCCATTCCAGCGAATAGCGGTAGCATCCGGTGAGCTGTTTACATTTTTCTCGAATAGCTGCCCAACGGTTGAAACTCCTGACTCGTTTGTTAAAAACTGCTTGTTGCTCATTAATTTTCCTTAACAACTTTTCTGATATTCGACACGACATCTGTTCAGCAATTTGCGACACAAGAATGCCTGACGGTATAACCCCTCAACCCAGGGGCGATACGGTATACATAGCCAAATACGGCAATTAATCTTTATTATTCAATATGATATGTTCGATGAATGAATTACTCACTAACGCGAATTGCCGCCTTGGTCAGTCGGCCTTCTTTCACATCAAGCAATGCCTGATTGATTTCATCCAGTGAGTAGAACTTCATGTCCAGCTGATCCATGATCACCGGGTCCCAGGTTTCACCTTCAGTGCCCAGGATGTCGATCATTTTGCGGAAATGACTCAGTTCTATGCCCCAGACGGCATGGATTGAGATATGTTTTCTGTTGATTTGAAAATGCGGATTGATTTCAACATCACCGTTATCAGAATACTGACCCACGATGACATAACGCCCACCTTCACGGACCAAAGACAGCCCTTCAGATACCGCTTTTGGTGAACCCGTCGCTTCCAGCACCACATCCACACCTGTCGGCCCGGCGATATCGCGCAGAGCCTGTTGGTCAGCTTCCAAATTGCCAGCGCTTAACACCAGATGGTTAAACCCAAGCTCTCTGGCTTTATCAAGACGCGCATCGTTGCGATCAATAATGATGACCTTTTTTGCGCCGGACGCTCGCGCCAACATCGCGATACTCATACCAACCGGGCCAGCGCCCTGAACCAGTACCGTATCGAATAACTGAATCTGCGCACGTTCGACCGCATGTAATGCCGTCGGTAAACCACAACCCGCCGCGATATAACGCTCAGGCGTTACTGAGTCGGGCAAAACCGCACAATGAACATCTGCTTTCAGCAAGACATGTTCAGACCAGCCGCCCAGAGGACCGGCTGAAACCGGATGCGTAACACCGTACACTTCACGACTGCCGCATTTGGTCGGTAACGACGCCGTGGTGCAGTTCCAGCAAGTGCCACACGTACCGTGAACGTCCATAAACACCAGGGTTTGACCCGGCTCGATGGACGTACCATTGATATCTTTTTTATGACCCGCGACTTCAGTAACCCGACCAACCATAAAGTGGCCCGGGATCACCGGATAAGGAATGCCTTTCATCGCGCCGGACTGAATATGTAAATCAGTACCGCAAACTTCTGTCACCAGGGTTTGCAACAAGACTTCGCCGTCCGTCAGCGTCGGTTTTTCAAGCTGAATTTTCTCAGCAGGAGAGTTATCTCCTTTCAAGGTGTAAGCAGTAATCATTGTTATGACCAGATAATAAGTTCTTTAGAGGGAAGCCTGCCGATGGCAGATGAAAAGGTCAGTCGGGCTTGCGAGGAAGGAAATACCTGGTGATAGTTTTTGGTGTTGAACAGAATCAGGTCGCCCGCTTCAGGTTTAAAGTCAACGTAACCCGCGTCTTTAATCACGTCATCACTGAAACCATAAAAACCATCTTTCAGTTCATTATCCTGTTCCGTCCAGGCGCGATCATAAATACGGGTCATGCCGCTATCATCGTCAGGTGTTTGTAAATAAAGATTGAATGCAAGCTGGCTGTCTACATCACACACTTCCCAGCCTTTTTGTTCCGCTGGAGCAAAATCGATATGAAGCTCAGTCCCCTGTTCGATCTTTCTCATCAGACCCGCGTAGTACGGCTTACCTGATTCACTGTGTGCCACACCGACTTTCATACCAGCATTGGTCGCGATCATGTTGATAATGGCGTTCAATACATCAACAGAACCACTGAAGATTTTGTCTCTGATCGCAATCTGACGTTCACTTTCGTCAAAATAGCTATCCAGCTCTGCTCGGAAAAACTCGAAAACAGTACAACCAATCCGGTCAATCTTTGGCTCAACATTTTCGTAAAAACCAAACGCCTGTTCGTCGATGGATTTGACCAGCAATGCTCTTTCGGCGGCATTAACAAAGCCAGGTATTCTTATATATGAAATTTGATTATTTAATAGCTGATTTAATGAGCATTTATCCAGCCTATTAATTTCCATTTCTTCCCAATTTTCACACTTATTATTAAAACCTTTCACCTACTACTTCCTTATTACAACTCAAATACTACATATAACCACACTGGGAGAACAGGAATGTAACAAATAGAACCTGGAGTATACAAGCTTAAATGCTTGTAACCGTTTGTTAAGTCTCAAAATTGGATATTTAAGGTTATCATTAGGCTATTTGTTAATCATTAGTTTACCAATGAGACAATTGGTAACCGAGCAATTAATGAGCAAACGTATCTATGTTAAACACTAAGTAACATTTGGTAATTATTTGGACAATACAGTGTGAATTAAATGAGGGTGTTAAAAGCAGTCGAATGATTCATAAAAATAAACATTTAATTAACCCATGCGGGGTATTTAAGGGAAATACAGCGAATACTTCACATGCGGTATTCACATAACCAGTTAAGAAAGTGCTTATTGCTCTGGTGTGGTAACAGTGAAGAGAATGGAGAAAGGAAGGAATAGAACCGATTGGATAGCGAGAGGATAAGATATGAAAAAAACGGATAATTTTTAACGCAAAAATGGGCGATAGCCGCACCCGGTAGATGGCCGACGAAAGAACGTTGCCTTACCTTCAAAAAGCAATGGACTTAAGAAGGTGCAGGCCTGGGCGAAAATCAGAAATAGCACTGCTATTGCTGGTTTGAGCGTGAGACCGTGGATGGTCGAACCGGAATACACCGCCATGGACGGCAGTTACAGCGAGCTTCTGAAAAATACACCACCAGGGACGGTAGTTACAGCGAGCCTTTATTTCCCTCGCCCTGATGGTCCTCCGTCAGGGCGTGGAGAATTTACTATTGAATCCAGCGTTTATTCACTTTGCATCCAAGCACTGCACCCATTTCCTAAAGCACACCGGGAGGTGTGAATAGTACAGCGCCCTGATGGGCGAAAATCAGGAATAGCACCGCTATTGCTGGTTTGAGCGTGAGACCGTGGATGGTCGAACCGGAATACACCGCCATGGACGGCAGTTACAGCGAGCTTCTGAAAAATACACCACCAGGGATGGTAGTTACAGCGAGATTCCATTAGTTGAAACGGTTCACCCCCGCGAGCAAGGGGGCGACGAAAGAACGTTGCCTTACCTTCAAAAATCAACGGACTTGAGGAGGTGGAGGCCAGGGCGAAAATCAGAAATAGCACTGCTATTGCAGGTTTGAGCGTGAGACCGTGGATGGTCGAACCGGAATACACCGCCAGGGACGGCAGTTACAGCGAGCTTCTGAAAAATACACCACCAGGGATGGTAGTTACAGCGAGCTTTAATTAGATATTGCGGTTAACCCCCGCGAGCAAGGGGGCGACGAAAGAACGTTGCACTGCAACGGGCTTGAGGAGGTGGAGGCCAGGACGGCCGACAGGAATACACCTACAGGGATGTAAGTTACAGCGAGCTTTGTTGTTAAATTAGGTAACCCCGCGAGCGCGGGGAAGACTTATAGTGCCAAAAGAAGCTTCTCATAAGACACGGTTAACCCCCGCGAGCGCGGGGAAGACAGTTAATGATGTCGGACGGGCTGTTTCAGCAGCGGTTAACCCCCGCGAGCGCGGGGAAGACTCTAAATGCGAGATCGCAAATTAGAGTATTACCGGTTAACCCCCGCGAGCGCGGGGAAGACCTGACACGATGACCGCGGAAACGGTTTTCGATCGGTTAACCCCCGCCAGCGCGGGGAAGACTTCTATTCTTAAGAATTCACTAATAAAGGCCTCGGTTAACCCCCGCGAGCGCGGGGAAGACTCAGGTTGAAACCCGTGAATTAGTCGCATGTGAGGTTAACCCCCGCGAGCGCGGGGAAGACTCGTGAAACGTTTAGCACCAGAATTATTGATCGCGGTTAACCCCCGCGAGCGCGGGGAAGACTCATGATTTCAAAATTATTGTGAATAATTGTTCGGTTAACCCCCGCGAGCGCGGGGAAGACAAAAACCATATCGACGAAACGGATGACGAAGACGGTTAACCCCCGCGAGCGCGGGGAAGACAACTATCAAGGTGCTATTCGTTCAAGTGGAACCGGTTAACCCCCGCGAGCGCGGGGAAGACAAGACAATTCGGGATTTGATTATCGCGATATGCGGTTAACCCCCGCGAGCGCGGGGAAGACTAAACAACGAACTGTTTGATGGTCGATTGAAACGGTTAACCCCCGCGAGCGCGGGGAAGACACATCTCTTTTTAGCGGCTCATAATAAGCCCACGGTTAACCCCCGCCAGCGCGGGGAAGACTTTTCTGACATATGGGACGGTCGGTCCCAAATCGGTTAACCCCCGCCAGCGCGGGGAAGACTGACACTAAAACAGTGTCGTAATTTAATCAACCGGTTAACCCCCGCGAGCGCGGGGAAGACCAGTTATGCACATCCAAGCAAATAAAGAAAATCGGTTAACCCCCGCGAGCGCGGGGAAGACCATTAATTTTTGTTGGCGTCGGGGCGGTGGGCCGGTTAACCCCCGCGAGCGCGGGGAAGACATGTAACGCCTTTGGTAAAGAGCCTTGATGCACGGTTAACCCCCGCGAGCGCGGGGAAGACATTAAAGAAAAGGTAAAAGATAAATTCCTCACCGGTTAACCCCCGCGAGCGCGGGGAAGACTGATCAAGCGTTGCCGATAGTTGTTTCCTATGCGGTTAACCCCCGCGAGCGCGGGGAAGACGAGCAGGATAGCGGCGTCAGTGGCTGTTACACCGGTTAACCCCCGCGAGCGCGGGGAAGACTAATATAACATCATCTATATCTAATACATTTACGGTTAACCCCCGCCAGCGCGGGGAAGACGGCGGTAAAAAGGGCAATGTAACGCTAAAAAGCGGTTAACCCCCGCCAGCGCGGGGAAGACACCAGCAAGACCCATGGTGAAGTTATTCATGCCGGTTAACCCCCGCGAGCGCGGGGAAGACTCAACCATAGAATCAGTTAGTAAAGTTAAAAACGGTTAACCCCCGCGAGCGCGGGGAAGACACCGATTGGCCGCGGGCGGTCCGGTGGAATAACGGTTAACCCCCGCCAGCGCGGGGAAGACAGTATTTGAAAACGCTGTAATTTGTAATGATTCGGTTAACCCCCGCGAGCGCGGGGAAGACGCAACGAGCACGAAGAAGCTCAGATGTTGTGGCGGTTAACCCCCGCGAGCGCCTGTCTCTTAATCACATCTTTTCCCATTTTGGGTTAATTCGATGAAATGTTGTGCAGTTTCATCACTGTCAGCCGGGCTTTTTGACAACCCCGTAAAAAACCGTTCAAATTCAGTCCACTGAACT
>CBFHMJ010000053.1:0-75912 GCA_965656875.1 Alteromonadaceae bacterium | reverse complement strand
CGGTGATGCACACGGTGCCGCAGTACCTGTCGTTGCTGGTGTCCGGGATGGTGAGTGATGACGCGTGGCAGGCGAGTGCGCTGCGCACGGTTATCAGTGGCGGTGATGTGCTGGAAGCGACGCTGGCGGAGACGTTCTTTACCCGCACGGCGGGTGCCGGTCAGCCGGTGGCGCTGTTTAACAGTTATGGCCCGACGGAAACCACCATCACGGCCTGTACGTATCCGGTGCCGGCCACGGGTGCGCCGGCGGGTTATGCGGGTTATCCGGTTGGGTTCCCGACCCGTAACACGCGGTGTTATGTGGTGGACTGTGCGCCGGCTGACCTGACGCCGCGACTGGTGCCGGACGGTGTGGCGGGTGAGCTGTGGATTGGTGGTGCCGGTGTGGCGACGGGTTATCACGGTCAGCCGGGACTGACGGATGAGCGCTTTATGGCGGACCCGTTCCTGGCATCACATGCGTCGTCAGCGACAGACACGGACAACCGGGTGTACAGAACCGGCGACCGGGTGGTGCGGCTGTCGGACGGCTCGCTGATGTTCCTGGGCCGGCTGGACAATCAGGTCAAGCTGCGTGGTTTCCGGATTGAGCCGGGCGAGACGGAGGCCCTGCTGAAGACGTTGCCGGGTGTGACGGATGCGGCGGTGGTGGTGACCGGTGAGGGTGAACAGCGGGCGCTGACCGGTTATGTGGTGTCGGACCTGGCGGATGACCAACCTGAGCTGATGGCTGAGCTGACCGGTCAGTTATCGGCTGTGTTGCCGGATTACATGGTGCCGTCGGTGTTACACCGCCTGTCGGCGCTGCCGCTGACGGTGAGTGGCAAGGTGGACCGACATGCGCTGACACATCAGGACATGACGGCTGCTGCTGAGACGGTGACCGGTCCGCGCAATGAACTGGAGACACAGTTGCTGACTATCTGGCAGGGCTTACTGCCGGCGCAGGACATCAGTGTGACGGACAACTTCTTTGACTGTGGTGGTCACTCACTGCTGGCGACCCGTCTGGCGAGCCATATCCGTAAAACCTTCAGTGTGGATTTCTCCCTGAAAAGCCTGTTTGAAGCGCCAAGTATTGAAGAGCAGGCGCAGGTACTGGAGTACCTGCTTAACGCAACCAGCGATTCTGCTGATGATCAAAATGACAATGTGGTCGATGAGTTCGTGCTGTAGCGAACTCATTAGAAATAACAATAACTTAAAATTAAAGAGGGCAAGAATATGAAGTGGGGTCTTACCGAAGAATTCATCGAAACCATCTTAGAAGACGTGACACCTTATCAGTATTTGTCGGCCACCGAAAACGTGTCGGTCACGCTGTATTCACTGATTCGCTTCTTACGACCGCAATCTGTCGTCGAGTTTGGCACGGGCTATACCACGCCATTCATTTTACAAGCGCTGAAAGACAACATGGAAGATCACCAGATGTATCAGCGTATTTTGAAGAAAAAAGCAGCGAAATATCACAAGCAACTGTCTGATCCGAATCGGAATAAATACGACGATATTGAGGACTGGTGGGCTGATCCGGTGACGCAGGATGTATATGGTCGCGAGCCGATCTTACCGATTCCATCTTTCTATCTACAGGATTACAAGCCGCGTTTATTCTCGTTCGAAGTGCTACCGGAAGAGGACAAATATGTTCAGAAGCTGGTGCGCCTGATCGACAAGCTGAATTTATCTAATCTGTTCTCATTAAATGCAGGTGCCAGAGTTAAAGACTATGCGGAAAACATTCCGGAAGAATACCGACCGATTGATTTTGCATGGAATGACTTTGGTAATAAATTCCGTTTTTATTCAGAGACCTACCAACACCTTAATGATAACGGCGGCATGATGCTGTTCCACAACACAACCAACAGTGAAAAGGACTTTAAAGAAGACCTCGACAAGGTGGAAGAAACCATCAAACCGATGATCGCAAATAAGGAATGTGAACTGGTCACCCTGGTTGAACCTCACAAATTTACCCAGCGCAGCATGACGTTACTAAAACGTATCGACGGCTTTAAAGAAGAATATTTCGAAGATCGAATGGACGAATTCGACAAGGACATGCTGGCAATGCTGCGACAACGTTCAGGCCGTTCATTTGGCTAAATGAACGACTGAAGAGATTCAATCAAATGATTGAAGTGGGGGAAGCCCGATACAAAACCGGGAAGGATGTTTAGTTTGTTTATGGCTGTCTGTTGCGCATCGACAGCCACATCATAAAGGCTTGTTATATATATGAAAGTCACTGATTTATTACAGTTTTTACAAGAGCAGGGAATTTCACTGTCGCTGGATAACGACGGCCAACTGGTTGTTCGTGCTACCAGAAAAATCGCGGATGACGTAAAGCATTTGTTGCGAGACAACAAAGCAGCGCTGCTTGATTTGTTATCGGGGTCTCAGTCTGATGATGAGCAGGTGATAACGAAAGCTGAGATCGATTTATCAGGCACAGTTCCTTTGTCGATGGCTCAGCAGCGGATCTGGCTGGATTCAACGCTTTATAACAAGTCTTACACGATTTTTCGGACCGTTAATTTTGATGCTTCGCTGTGTATTAAATCACTGGAAAAAGCGCTGCGAACCATCATTAATCGTCATGCGCCACTTCGAACTGTGTATCAGGAAGTTGAAGGAGCACCGGTTGGGCGCTTGCTGAATGCTGATGACTTTACGCTGACAGTGGTGGATTTGTCGGGTGTTTCAACGGATGAGCGACAAGCCCAACTACAACGTCAGGTCACAGACTTTGCCGGTATTACCTTCGATCTTGGTAGCGACTTCATGATCAAAGGCACGCTGTTCAAAGTAACTGACGATGAATATCTGTTGTGTGGCTTATTGCATCACATCGCAACCGATGGTGAGTCGATGTCGGTATTCATTAATGAGTTGAATCAGTGTTACTCCGCGTACCGTTATAACAAGCCGCTTACGTTGCAGCCACTGGAAATCGATTACCTGGATTTTTCGGCATGGGAGCAAGACTTTTATCGGGGACCAGCCAGGGAGAAGTTCCTGAATTACTGGATGGAACGTTTGTATGATGCGCCCCTGGAACATGAGTTCCCGACAGACAGACCCCGTAATGATCATGATTTCTCCGGTAAGTTACACACGCAGAAATTATCCGCTTCTTTGTCAGGTGATTTGAGCCGACTGGCGCGTAGCCTGAATACTACCCTGTTTATGTTGCTGGAAACGGCGTTCGCATTGACGATTGCAAAATACAGCGGTGTGAACGATGTGCTGGTTGGTACAGCGGTGGCGAACCGTAAACAAAAAGAACTGTCGTCGCTGATTGGGGTTTTCCTGAACACTATCGTGGTTCGTACTAACTTCGATCCGGCGCAGTCTTTCAGTGACCTGATACGCCAGCAACAACCTTTGTTATTATCGGATTTAGAAAATCAGTCCTTCCCGTTTGAAATCCTGGTGGAAACATTAAATCCGCAGCGTCAACCCGGTTTACACCCCATCGTTCAGCTGATGTTTACCTTCGATAATCAGGAACGAGACAGCATTGAATTCCAGTCAGGCGGTAGCCCGCAAATAGAACATCAGAAGACGACCAGTAACTTTGATATTTCGATTCATGCCGAAGGAAATGAGAACGGAATTACCTTGCACTGGGGTTACTCGCTGGCGTTGTTTGATGAAGCAACGATTCTGACGGTGTGTGACAACTTTGCCACGTTATTACACAACATCGTGGCAGGTCCGGATTTACAAATGGATCAGCTGTCCTTAATGAGCAAGGTTGATCAACAACAGGCACTGAAACAGTCACCCGGTCTGCAACGAGATTTCTCGTTTGCCTGTGTTCCAACACAGATTTTCCGACCAGAACGCCACGAACAGTGTGCTGTACTGACAGAAGACGAATCACTGACATTTGCTGAGTTGCAGGCCTTGAGTGAATCCGTGGCAGCCAGTTTGCAACAAGCTGGTATTAAACAGGGCGACGTTGTGGTGTTGAGCGCGAACAGAACCACAACAATGGTCGCGGGAGTATTAGGTATCTGGTTAGCCGCTGCGGTTTATGTGCCGTTAGATCCGGCGTTACCGGATGAGCGGATCAGCTTTTTACTCGATGACTGTAACGCCAGTCTGGTAATTACTCAGGAATATCTGGTCGATCAGCTACCTGTAACTGACATTCCTGTGCTTAGTCTGGAGCAGGTGACAGCAACTGAAGCAACATATCAACCGGTTAATGTGACGGCTGATTCACCGGCGTATGTGATTTACACCTCGGGTTCTACCGGGATGCCAAAAGGCGTTCTGGTGAGTCACGGTAATGTCGCTGAGAAACTGTCGAGCATGGCTATGCGTTATGAATTAACGCCAGATGACACTATGTTGTGTTTTGCCTCGATGAGCTTTGATGCATCAATCAGTCAATTATTCAGCCCCTTAGTGGCCGGTGCAAAGGCGGTGATCCGTCCGGGTGATATGAATGAGCCGGATGAATTGATGGCTTATATCATTCAGCACGAGATCAGCGTTATTCATGTTGTGCCTCAATATCTGTCGTTGCTGGTTTCTGGCCTGGTGAGTGACGAAGCCTGGATTGCTTGCAAACTTCGTACAGTGATTAGTGGTGGTGATGTGCTGGACGGCAGTCTGGTGAGCCAGTGGTTTGAACGAATCAAAGACAAACCTGTCTCGCTATACAACAGTTATGGACCGACGGAAACGACGATCACAGCCTGCACCTGGAAAGTTGAAAACGATGAAGGTTTATCTCGTTATCCTATTGGTTTACCCACGCCAAATACTCAATGTTACGTAGTTGATGGTCACGGCATGTTGGCTCCTGTGGGAGTTCCGGGAGAATTATGGATTGCGGGTGCTGGCGTAGCGGTTAAATACCTCAATCAACCGGCATTAACGGCTGAGCGATTCATTCCGGACCCATTTGCAACCACCGACGCTTCTACGGGTTATCGTCTTTATAAATCGGGTGACAAGGTTGTACGTCAGGCTGATGGTTCCATCATGTTCCTTGGGCGAATTGACCAGCAAGTCAAAATTCGTGGTTTCCGCATTGAACCGGGTGAAATTGAATCCACGATGAAATGGTGTGACACCGTGTTGGATGCAGCGGTGATCACTGAGGGTGAAGGCGAAGAATGCCGACTCCACGCCTTCGTTGTTTTGTCGGAAGCTGGCGATGTCGCATTGCTCAAAGACATGTTATTGAGCCGTCTGCCGGAATACATGCTGCCGGATGAATTCACAGTGATTGACGCCTTGCCACTGACGATAAGCGGCAAAGTTGACCGAAAAGCATTAGCGAACCTGCCATCACACAATGTGAACAGTAACATTATCGCCCCACGTAACGAGGTCGAAAGCCGCATTCTGGAAATCTGGCTCGGCTTATTGCCAGATACTGAAATCAGTGTGACCAGTAACTTCTTCGACAGTGGCGGCCATTCATTGCTGGCGACACGATTAGCCAGTCATATTCGCAAAGGTTTCAGCGTTGATTTCTCGCTGAAAAGTTTATTTGAAGCGCCCAGTATTGAAGAACAGGCGGCTCTGGTCAGCGCTCAGTTGAACCAGGATGACGATGCCGAAGATGCAGCGGTTTCTTCACGGGGTGAGATCAAACCTGTACCGCGTGACCCGGCGGGCATGCCGGTTTCATTCGCGCAGCAGCGACTGTGGTTTATCGACAAATTGATGTCCGGGAGTAGTCACTACAACACACCAAAAGCGTTCCGGGTTGAAGGTGAATTTGATCTGGTTGCAGCGGAACAGGCTGTTCAGGCATTGATTCAACGTCATGAAGTGCTGCGTACTGTCTTTATCGAAAAAGATGATTTTCCGGTGCAGATTATTCGTGACGAGGTTGATTATTCGCTGGAAGTGATCGACTGGCGCGATTTGTCTAGCGAACAACAGCAAGAAAAACTTGCTGCGAATGTAGCGTCGCAATACAGCGAAGCTTTTGATTTATCGCATGATGTCATGATCAGAATGCGCTTTATTCGCCTGGCAGATACATCGGGCGCTTTGCTGTTCAATATGCATCACATTGCGACCGACGGTTGGTCACTGGGTGTGATGTTGCGGGAGTTTACAGCGCTTTATCGTCATTTTAGTACGCAGCAACCCATTGATTTAAAACCATTATCAGTGCAGTACGCAGATTATGCTCACTGGCAACGCAACTGGTTAACTGGAGAGGTACTGGACCAACAGCTGAATTACTGGACGCAACATCTGGCCGATTTACCCACGGTACACAGTTTACCGATGAAAGCGGCAAGACCCGAGATTCAACAGCACAAAGGCACTCAACTTAGACGTGAACTGAGCACCGCAGTCAGCGATCAGCTAAAACAACTGGCGACCAAACTTCAGTTAACGCCATTTATGCTGTTTCAGGGTGTGCTGGCACTGGTTGTTTCTCGACATTCAGCCAGTTCAGATATCGTGATCGGAACGCCGATAGCTAACCGCCAGGATAAAGATATCGAAGCGTTGATTGGTTTCTTCGTAAATACCCTGGTACTTAGACTGGATACCAGCAGCGACTCAGTACTGAATTACTTTAAACACGTTCGTCAGGTGCATGTTGATGCGCAGGCTCATCAGGACATTCCGTTCGAGCAGTTAGTGGAATATTGCGCTGCAGAACGTTCGACCCGACACTCACCGCTGTTCCAGATCATGTTTAACTACGACAGCGCGGGTTCTCAGGATGAACAGGAGCAGCTGGAAATTCCAGGCCTGTCTTTCTCTCGGATTACCGGGATGCAGACTGAACAGACGGATGACAACGCGTCTGCGGTCGCGAAATTTGATCTCGATATTGGAGTCTATGCCGGAACGAACAAGGTTGCGTTGAGCTGGACGTATGACGTGGCACTGTTCAGCGACGAAATGATGAACGCCATGTTTGATCACTATGTTCAATTGTTGCAGGACCTGGCGACGCGTGAAATCACAGAGAAAACGCAGCTGCGCGATTGTCAGATGTTGTCGTCTGCAGAAATTGCGGCATTGCTACAACGTCCAGCAATTGTTGAGGTTGCAGACGATAAACCGCTTCTACACGGTTTGATTGAACAGCAAGCCGAACAAACACCGAACGCAGTCGCTGTTGTATTTGACGATAACGTGTTGACGTATCAACAGTTGAATCAACAGGCGAATCAGTTAGCACACGGTTTAATTGCTCGCGGTGTGCTGCCGGGCGATATCGTGGCTGTCTGCCTGGAGCGCAGTGTGGAATTAGTGGTGTCGTTGCTGGCGATTGTAAAAGCTGGCGCGGCTTATTTACCGCTGGATACCGCCGCACCTCAGGCGCGGTTAGCGCAGATTGAAACCGACTCCAGTGCGAAACTGGTGCTGACCAATGACGCTGGGATCAAACACTTTAAGATGGGTGTCCTTGTAAGCGATGTTCAATCTGATGCCAGTCGTTCAGCGGTCATTACTAATCCTGAGATATCCGACCTGACACCAGAGGATCTGGCCTATGTGATTTACACCTCGGGTTCGACCGGACAGCCAAAAGGCGTGCAAATCAGTCACCACGCGATAGTGAATCGTCTGGACTGGATGCAGCGTGAATATGGTTTAACAGCGTCGGACAACGTCCTTCAGAAAACCCCGTATACCTTTGACGTCTCAGTATGGGAATTCTTCTGGCCGCTGCGTGAAGGCGCGAGTTTAGTGCTGGCAAAACCAGACGGTCATAAAGACCCGGGTTATCTGTCCTCTTTGATTAACGATGCACAGATTTCCGTATTGCACTTCGTGCCTTCCATGTTGAACGTGTTTATGCAGCAGACTGAATTTGCAGAGTCAGTGCGTTACCTGTTCTGCAGTGGTGAGGCGCTGGAAACTGCGACGGTCGAGACGGTTAAACAACAGTCGCCCCATGTTGCGATGTTTAACCTGTATGGTCCGACTGAAGCGGCAATTGATGTAAGTGCTTTTGCCTGTTCGGAGTTGTTTGCGAATGATTCTGGCCCGTTCAGCTCGGGCAGTGTGCCGATTGGTAAGCCTGTTCAGAATACCTCGTTACTGGTGCTGGATAATCAGATGAACCTAGTGCCAGACGGTGCCATCGGTGAGCTATATATTGGTGGCGATAACCTGGCAAACGGCTATCTTGGCCAGCCAGCATTAACCGCTGAACGCTTTGTACAACATCCGTTTGCAGCGAATGAAACCCTGTATCGCACCGGCGATTTAGTGCGTCGATTAGCTGACGGAAATCTGGTGTTTACGGGCCGTGCCGATGATCAGGTGAAACTGCATGGCTTGCGGATTGAACCGGGCGAAATCGTCCATCAGTGTCTGGCCTGTGAAGGCATTACCGATGCGGTGGTGATGGTGCGTGATGAGCGACTGGTTGCCTGGTTGGTTTCAGATGCTGACGTGTCTGAAGATGCAATGCGTCAGCAACTTGGTCAGCAGTTACCGGATTATATGGTGCCGTCAGCGTTTGTCTGGCTGGATGCAATCCCACTGACGACGAACGGCAAGTTAGACCGCAAAGCCTTACCTGAACCTGGTGCGGAATTGTCGGCTTATGTCGCTCCGGAAACCGCTGAACAACAGATGTTGTGTGATGTTATTGCCTCAGTACTTGGCCTGGAGCAGGTAGGATTAAACGACAATTTCTTCCGACTGGGCGGTCACTCGTTGCTGGTCATTAAACTCACCAGTGAGTTAAGACAGCGTGGCTATCATGCTGAACTTTATGATGTTTATCGTGCCAGCTCAGTCGCTGAACTGGCAGCGCAGATTAACCTTGTTACCGCTGAGCGTTCAATCCCAGAGAATCTGATCCCGGTCGATTGCAACCAGATCACTCCAGAAATGGTGACGTTAGCGACCGTTACAGACGCTGAACTGGCCTGTCTGACGGCGCAGGTTCCGGGCGGCGCAGCAAACATTCAGGATATTTATCCGCTTGGGCCACTTCAGGCCGGTATGTTGTTCCATCATCGGATGGCCGAAGGGCAGAACGATCCGTATGTTACGGGTTCAATGTATGAGTTCGACAGTGAGACAGACGCCCGATTATTCCTTGATGCATTACAACGTGTGGTTTCTCGTCATGATGTGCTGCGCACCGCAATTTTCTGGGATGCGTTGAGTCAGCCACTTCAGGTGGTGTTGCGAGATGTGGTGCTGTCACCTGTCTTTATTGAAACGTCGGCAGATTCCTCGGCAAAACAACAACTGCAACAGTTAGTGGAGCCGGGCAAACAGTTTATGGATTTACAGCAAGCGCCGGGGATTCGGTTGTTTGCGGCGGCAGATAAAGAATCTGGTCGCTATTATCTGGCTGTTCAGCTTCATCATATTTTTTCTGATCACATCAGTCTCGATATCTTTATCGACGATTTACAAGCCTATATGGATTCGCCGAATCCGGTATTGCCAGACGCGTCGCAGTATCGTGATTTTGTTGCTGCAACCTTGCAGAGCGATGCCGTTCAGGAGCAATCACATCAATCACAACGTTCGAACGTGTTTGCTGACATGCTGTCAACGGTGGATGAAGCCTGCAACCTGTTTGATCTGACGGCTGAAAGCACGGCGCAAAATACCATTGAAGATGCATTGGTGTTGCTGGACGACGAGCAGAACTTGGCGGTACGTAAGTACGCTAAAGCGCAAGGCATTACGCCAGCCGCGATTTTTCATGCGGCATGGGCGCTGGTTGTTCAGCAGTGTGCGGGCAGTGCAGATGCAGTGTTCGGCACGGTGTTTTCTGGCCGTCAACAACAAACAAATGCGGCCCGAAGTGTTGGTTTATATCTGAATACGTTACCGATTAATCTCGATGTAAATGTATCCGCGAGTGAGCTGATTCGTCAGGCGCAACAACGACTGGTTGGTTTGATGAGTGTTGAACAGACGCCATTGTCGGACGCTATCAGTCATTCTGGCTTGCGAACACCGGCGGGTGGTCAGTCTGCCTTGTTTAACAGTGTTTTAAATTATCGTCATCAGCAAAGCCAGCAAGCGCGTCAGGAGACTGCAACCCAAAGCGATAAGGAAGCCGCTTCCAGCTTGTCAAAAGTTCGGAAAGTTGCTGGTTTTGAACGGACTAACTACCCGGTTTCAGTGTCAGTGAATGAAGCGGCTGACGGGTTCAGTTTTGCCGTGCAGGTGCCTGCATCCATTGGCGCACAACGTATCGGTGAATATTACCGTCAGGCCGTTGATGGCTTACTTAACGGCGTGCAGTCAGACGAGCAAACGGGTGCAGCGAATCAGATTTCATTATTGACGCCGACGCATAAAAACGAATTGCAGGCGCTGGCTCAGGGTGAAACAGTCGAACAGACACCACAAACTCTGCATCAGGCAATCGAGCAACAGGTTGCTGCTAATCCGGATGCTATCGCTGTCAGATTAGGTGACGCTGCGGTTAGCTATCAGGCGTTGAATCAGCAAGCTGAAGCGCTGGCGAACTATCTTCGTGCCAGCGGTATATCGAGTCACACAGGCCAGCATCAACAAAACGATCAGCCAGTGAATAATACGTCTAACGCCATCGTTGCTGTGTGTTTACCTCGTAGTATCGACATGGTGGTGGCGCTACTGGCTATCGTCAAAGCGGGAGCTGCCTGGTTACCGCTTGACCCACAAGCACCTGCAAAACGTCTCGCTGAAATAGAGGCGGATGCCGATGCCATGTGTGTACTGACTGATGAAACCAGCATTGAACATTTTAAGGCTGGTGTCCTGGTGGCGCAGGCCATCGAGGATGGTGAAACAGTTGTTAAAACCACGGCTGATAACCCGAACGCTGATGACCAGAATTCTGATGACCAGAATTCTGATAACAAAGAGCCGCAACAACTGGCTTATGTGATTTATACCTCTGGCTCGACAGGCAAACCAAAAGGTGTGCAGGTGAGCCATCAGGCCATTGTTAATCGTCTGGACTGGATGCAACGTCAATATCAGCTAACCGGGCAGGACAAGGTATTGCAGAAAACGCCGTATACCTTTGATGTGTCGGTGTGGGAGTTTTTCTGGCCGTTACGTGAAGGCGCGTGTCTGGTGCTGGCGAAACCGGATGGTCATAAAGATCCGGAATATATGTCCACATTAATGCATGAGCAACAGATCTCTGTGGTTCACTTCGTGCCATCCATGCTGAATGTGTTTGTGCAGTCTGAGACGTTTGCACCATCGGTCAGATATTTGTTCTGTAGTGGTGAAGCGTTGCCGGTATCGACGGTACAGCAAGTTCAACAGCAGTCGCCTGAGTTGGCGATTCACAACCTGTACGGGCCGACTGAAGCTGCGGTTGATGTCAGTTACTTTGATTGTGCTGGTCTGGAAGCTGAGGCAGCTTTCACTTCGCCAGACACAGGCATAGTTCCAATTGGTAAGCCAATCCAAAATACCGGTTTATATGTCCTGAATGAGCATCAGGTCGCGGTGCCATTCGGCGCTCGTGGCGAGTTATACATCGGCGGTCAGAATCTGGCGGAAGGCTACCTGGGACGTGACGATTTAACCAATGAACGCTTTATTACTTGTTCATCAGGTGCATCTGGCCTGGTAAACAGTGGCGAGCGTTTGTATCGCACCGGCGATATCGTGCGCTGGTCAGCCGACGGTGAACTGGTGTATCTGGGACGAGCAGATGAACAGGTCAAACTCCGTGGCCTACGTGTTGAGCCGGGTGAAATTCGTCACGCCATTCTGGCGACTGAGTTGTCTGATCTAACGATCAGCGATGCCGCGGTGATTGTGCGGGAAGATAACCCGGGTGATCAGCGTCTGGTGGCTTATCTGGTGAGTGAACAACCGGCGAGTGATGATGCTATTACTGCGTTAAATCAGTCGCTAACGGACCAACTGCCTGATTATATGATCCCTGTCGCCTGGGTTGTTCTGGAGCGGTTACCGCTCACGGTAAACGGAAAGCTAAACAGAGCCGCGCTACCAGCGCCAGAGATGAACACCGGAGACGATTATGTTGCACCACAGACGCCACAGCAACAGGCGTTGTGTGAGGTCTTTGCAACCGTTCTGAAGCTGGAGCGGTTTGGCCTGAATGATAATTTCTTTATGGCGGGAGGCCATTCGTTACTGGTCATGAAAGCCGTTGCTCAGTTGCGTGAACGAGGCTGGCGACTAACGGTTGCTCAGTTGTTTACGGTGACAGACCTGACGGCACTGGCTGAGTTAATGCAGCCCGTTGAGTCTGATGCTGAAAGTACACCGTCAGCGGTTCGAATTCCAGTCGATTGTGCATTGATCACGCCGGATATGCTGCCGCTGGTGTCTCTGACGGAACAGGCGATTCATCGTATTACTTCGTCAGTCGCCGGTGGCAGCCAGAACATCCAGGATATCTATCCGTTAGCGCCATTACAGCAAGGTCTGTATTTCCATCATCAAACCAGCACCGAGGCGGGTGATCCCTATGTGCTGGGTAGTTTATTGCGGTTTGACGACCATGATTCGGCGGCACATTTCATTGATGCACTGACCGTGCTGACAGACCGTCACGACATTCTCAGAACCGTGATTCTGAGTGAAGGATTACCAGAGCCTGTTCAGGTGGTTCAACGTCAGGTGTCATTGCCGGTTGAGATGATTCATGCCGACAGTGATCAAGCGTTGGTGTCTGCTATGCAAGCACTGGTGGAGCCAGGCAAACAGACTCAGGATCTGAGCAAAGGCCCGGTGTTACAACTGCAACGTGGTGATTGCAGCGATGGCCAGGTGTACCTGGTGGTGAAATGGCATCACGTCTTTATGGATCACTTGTCGCTGGACGAATTGTATCGGGAAATCGCACTGATCAACGTTGGTGAACAGCACCGTTTGCCTGAGCCTGTGTCCTACCGCGATTTTGTGGCAAATGCCGTGCAATCGGATGATGACATGGCGTTTTTCGCCGATTTACTGGCGAATGTGTCAGAGCCAACGCTGATCTACGATATTCATCAGCATGAGTTTACGCCGGGCAATGCGCGTCGCAGTGGCCTGACATTCACGGATGAAATTGCTGAGCATGTTCGGGATCTGGCAAAAGCCAGACAAATCTCTCCGGCGGTCATTTTTCACGCCGCCTGGGCGATGGTGGTATCGCAACTGAGTGGTCGGGAGCAAGTCGTTTTCGGTTCTGTGCTTGCCGGACGTTTCGATGGCATTAGTCAGCGCGATGTTCGAATCGGCCTGTTTATGAATACCTTACCGCTTTGTCTGGATCTGACGTTATCCAGTGACGCGCTGCTTCAGCAAACCCGTGAATGCCTGGTGGCGTTGATGGATCGTGAACATGTCGCGTTGGCTGATGTGCAGGCGAGTTCTCAGTTAGAACAAGGCAGTGAACTGTTTAATGCGCTGTTTAACTATCGTCACATGGGACAGGACGATGACCACGATAGCAGCGGTCACGTTGCTGTAACGGGCCGTAAAAAATCGTTCCGGGTGGATGAAGTGGAAACTCGGGAAATTACTCACTATCCCTTCGCCATGTCAGTTAACGAGCGGCCATCTGGTTTCAGCTGTGTCGTACATACGATAGATACGGTGGAACCAGAAGCGTTATGCCGTTACCTGCAAACCGCGCTGATTCAACTGTTGAACGATCTGGATGCCGGTGGCGACACGATGGCTGCCAGACTGAACGTCTTGTGTGACAAAGAGCAGCTTCGTTTACGCAGTTTTGGTGAAATCGGCCAGCAAACGTATGCACCGACATTAACCACGGTAGCGCAGTTTATGGCAATGGCGGCACAGTATCCGGATGGCATTGCGGTGGTGGCTGATGGCCGTGAACAAAGCTATCAGGCATTGGATAAGGCGTCGAATCGTATTGCCCATCAGTTGCAACAAGCAGGCGTAATGCCGGGTGATTTTGTTGGTATTTTTGCTGAACGTGGGTTTGACCTGCCAGCTGCGATGCTGGGCATTCTTAAAGCGGGCGCGGCCTATGTACCGCTGGACCCGGCGTATCCAGCGTCCAGAATTGAATATATTTGCCAGAATAGCGCGATCAACACGGTGTTAGTGGATGACAGTATCGCGGCGGAATTCCAACCGGTTGCGGCTGACGGAAACATTAAGGCGGTCATGATGCAGGCAACGGCACACAATGCCGCCTTGCCTGATGATTTTGACGTAGTAGACCGCGCTGCAATGGACCCGGCTTATGTGATTTATACCTCGGGTTCGACGGGTCAACCGAAAGGTGTGGTCGTGCCGCACCGGGCTATTATTCGTCTGGTCATTAACAATGATTTCTTATCGTTAGGACCAGAAACACGGTTTATGCAGGCGGCATCCATTGCGTTTGATGCGGCAACTATCGAGTTGTGGGGACCATTGCTGAACGGTGGTTGTGCGGTGATGTATCCACAGCGCTTACCGGACATTGATCGATTAAATCAGTTGATCAATGAACAGCAGGTCAACACGTTATGGCTGACTGCCGGGCTGTTTAATCAATGGGTTGAATCCGATACTCAATTACCGAGTATGCGTCACTTACTGGCGGGTGGTGATGTGTTATCGCCATCTGCGGTGGTTCAGTGCCAACAGAAACATCCTCAGGTTCAACTTTATAACGGCTATGGCCCAACTGAAAACACGGTGTTCACGACGGTCTATCCGATTCCGGCAAACTGGTCTGAAACCGACAGTATTCCACTTGGACAGTTAATTAACGGTACGTCTGGTTATGTCATCAATGAGCAAAACGGTCTTGCACCGGAAGGTGTGGCTGGTGAACTGATCGTTGGTGGTGATGGACTGGCACTGGGCTATCAGAATGCCCCGGAACTGACGGCTGAGAAGTTTGTTGAACTGTCAACTGGCGGCATTAAAGCGGGCGATAAGCCAGAGCGTTTCTATCGTACTGGTGATCTGGTACGCATTGAAGGCGACAACCTGGTGTTTATTGGCCGGGCCGATCAACAAATCAAGCTGCGTGGCTTCCGAATTGAAACCACGGAGATCGAAAATACCCTGAATCAACTGGATGCAATCGGTCAGAGTGCGGTGGTATTGCAGGTGACTGAAACGGGCGATAAGCAGTTGGTGGCCTACGTGGTTGCTGACCCGTCAGTCGAACAATCCGACGTGAATGAAGCCAGTATTCGTGACTATCTGGTCGCTCAGTTACCTGGTTTTATGGTGCCGGCGGCGATCATGTTACTGGCGGAATTACCGCTGACGGTGAATGGTAAGCTGGACCGCAGAGCGTTACCTGTGCCTGATTTCTCTGCACTAGCTGAGGATCATCAAGGTCCATCCACGCCGCAGGAAAGCCTGTTAGTACAACGGCTGGCCGACGTGCTGAAACGTGACCCGAACAGCATTAGTGTTACGGCTAATTTCTTTGCGTTGGGTGGTCATTCATTAATTGCGATTAAGCTGGCGAATCAACTACGGAGTTATGGTTTTGAACTGGACCTGACGCAGATTTTTGTGGCCCAGGATTTGGCCGAGTTGGCGAAAAGCATGGTGCCGTGTCAGTTCACCTTTGAAGCGGTTGAGAACGGTATCCCGGCTGATGCAACTGCCATTACACCGGACATGTTGAGCCTGATTGATTTGACTGATGCTGAACTTCAGCGAGTTATTCAGCAAGTATCTGGCTTATCGTCGTTACACGCTGATGACACACAAGAAGCTGAAAATATTCAGGATATCTATCCGTTAGCGCCGTTACAGCAAGGTTTGTATTACCACTATCGCATGGCCGGCGCGAAGTTTGATCCGTATGTACTGACGTCAATGTATGCATTCAGTCAGCAACAGGATTTGGATGCGTTCGTCAACGCGATGCAATACATCATGGACCGATACGACACGCTGCGGACCGTGATTGTGCATGATGGACTGAGCGAACCCGTTCAGGTCGTGCTTCGCCGCGCCAGAGTCACTATTAACTTTGTGGAGCGGGCTGAAAATCTGACACCGCAACAACAGGTGGAACAACTGATTGCCCCAGGTGAACAGTGGTTAGATCTGGCTTGTCAGCCTGGCATTACGATGGAGGTTGTTACCGATAATGCAGCTGGCAAATTCTATGTTGCGCTTAAGTGTCATCACATCTTTATCGACCATATTTCCTTTGAAAATATCCATCAGGAAGTAGGCGACTTCTTACAACGCGGCATAGTCGCAACCCATGAACCGCGCCAGTATCGCCACTTCATTGCCTGGATTCAGCATCAGGCCACACAGCAGCCTTATCAGGAATATTTCCGTGACACGCTACAACAGGTTGATGAGCCAACGTTACCGTTTGGCCTGACGGATGTTGCAGGCAGTGGACAGCATATTGATAAAGCCGTATTAGAACTGTCTGAAGCGCTAACGACTCGCATTCGCGAACACGCCAGCGCTCAGCGAACCAGTTCGGCCATTCTGTTCCATGCAGCCTGGGCGATGGTCGTCGGTTGGTGTAGTGATCGGGATGATGTGTTGTTCGGCACCGTGTTATCGGGCCGTTCATTCGACAGCGATAATAAAACAGACTCTGTTGGTTTGTTTATGAACACCTTACCACTACGGGTAAATCTGGCTCAGCCTGCGGCAGCGTTACTGCATGATGTCGAACATAACTTGTTGAATGTTATGCAGTATGAACATGCGCCGTTGTACGAAGTGAAGCAATACAGCTCAGTTCCGGCAGATATGCCGCTGTTTTCGGCCTTGTTGAATTACCGACATATGGAGCTGCCGGAGGGTGAAGACGGCGCTATGTCACAGGTTCAGATCGAACGATTTGGTGGTCATGAACGGACCAATTATCCGTTTATGTTGTCGGTCAATGATTATGGCACCCGTGTCAGTTTCAGTGCGCAAATCGCAGAGCAGGTTGGTGCTGACCGGGTAAATGCTTATCTTGAACAGGCGGTGACTCAGTTGCTGAATGCGCTGGATACATCGCAGCAAACGCCTGACCTGGCGTGTCGTTTACCGTTATTGCCAGCGGCTGAATCACAGCAATTGATGGCAGTTTCGGGCAGTGTGGCAACGGTCAGCGATGTTCCTCTGCAACACTTCTTTGAACAACAGGTGCAGCAGCAACCGGACAGCCCGGCGCTGCGATTTGGTGAGCAAACACTGAGTTATGCTGAACTGAATAATCGTGCTGAGCAGCTTACGGGATATCTGAAGCAACAACTGGACGATCGTGCACAGTTTGTTGGTGTGTTTATGGACCGTGGTATCAACATGGTCGTGAGCATCCTGGCGGTGTTAAAAGCCGGGCGAACGTATGTGCCGCTTGATCCTGAGTACCCGGTGTCCCGGATCGATTTTATTGTTGAAGATACCGGCCTGAGTCATGTGTTGACTCAAACGTCTCTGCTGTCACGACTTAACGAGTCTATCACCGGTATTGCGCTGGATGATGATGCTGTGCAACAGCAAATTTCATTGGCGTCACCAATTACAACACCGGTTGATGTTGCTGAAGATTCAGCAGCCTATGTTATTTACACCTCGGGGTCTACCGGGAAGCCGAAAGGCGTTGTGATCCGTCACCACAGTGCTGTTGCCCTGATGGAATGGGCTGCAACTCGATTCAGTCGTGAAGAGCTGGCGGGCGTACTGGCAACGACTTCAGTCTGTTTCGATCTCTCGATATTCGAAATGTTTGTGCCGCTCAGTCATGGTGGCAGCATTGTGATGGTGCGCTCGATTCTGGACCTGGTAGAACAGAATGTGGCTGACGGTGTAACCCTGATCAACACGGTGCCTTCAGCAATTCAGGCGTTGCTTGAACAACGCGCATTACCGGCTTCATTAATCACCGTCAATCTGGCGGGTGAGTTGTTACAACAACAGCTGGTTGAACAGCTTTACGATGCGGGTGTTCAACGGGTCTATGACTTGTACGGCCCATCGGAAGATACCACTTATACCACTTGTTCTCACCGTCAGCCTGGTGGCTACAACAATATCGGACGTCCGGTATCTGGTACGCAGTTATTTGTGCTGGATCAGCATCAACGGCTGGTGCCAGCTGGTTGTGTCGGTGAATTGTACGTGGCGGGTAATGGCCTGGCTGCGGGTTATCTCAATCGTGACGAACTCACGGCAGAACGTTTTGTCACGGTCAGTTTGCCGGGCTTAGCGCCGCAGCGGATGTATCGGACAGGTGATTTGGTGCGATTGTCGCCGGATAACCTGTTTGAATATCTGGGCCGACTGGATCAACAGGCGAAAGTTCGAGGTATGCGGATTGAAATGGGCGAAGTGGAAAACCGCCTGTTACAAAGCGATGTCATCGCAGAAGCCGCTGTTGTCACAAAAACTGATGCGGCGGGCAGCCTGTACATGGTGGGTTATCTGGTCGCTGAACCAAATGCTGATTCGTCTGACGACGGCATCAGCGATCAAGCACTGATTGCCCGGGTTGATGCTGAACTCAGAGTCAATTTGCCTGTGTATATGGTGCCAGGTGTGTTCATCGTGTTGGATGAATTACCACTCACGCCGAACGGCAAAGTTGATAAAAAAGCCTTGATGGCACTGGATGTGACGGAGCTGGCTGATAGTGGCTATGTCACACCTACCAGCGATACTGAGCAAACCCTGTGTGCTATCTGGGGCGAAATCCTGTCAAAACCTGCGCAAGATATCAGCGTAACCGCCAATCTGTTTGCCCTCGGCGCTCACTCACTGTCAGTCGTCCGTGCGGTTGCAGAAATCACTAAACAACTTTCTCTCACCATCAGTATTCAGGCCGTGTTCGTTCATCCGGATATTCGTGCATTAGCGGCACATATCGACGAACAACGTGATTTATCCAGCAACACGGGTACATCAACAGGTCCGGGTACTACTCAATCTGATAACTCATCTATGGAAGAAATCGAATGGTAGCCATGAATCAACTTGTTAACACCCTTGCCCAGGCTGGCATTCAGGTCTTCGTTGACGAGGGAAAACTGAAAACTCGCGCCGAACCCGGCGCGATCACCCCTGAACTGGCAACCTTGATTCGGGAAAATAAGCAGGCGCTGGTGCCGCATTTATCAGCGCTTGCTCAATCGGAAACAGCGATAGCGGAACCGGTGGTTTTACCACCGTTAACACGGCAACGGGATTCAGTGACACGAATTCCTTTGTCCTGGTCGCAGCAGCGTTTGTGGTTTATTGACCGCATGAATGGGGCCAGCCCTGAGTATCATTTGTCGTTAATTACGCCAGTTGGGGCATCAATGAAGGATGAGCTTATTGCTCAGGCGCTGGTGCAGTTAGTGCGACAATCCGACGCATTGCGGACTGTTTATCGGGAAGACATTATTGGAGCTTTTCAAATAGTTACTGATGATGTACCGACTATGGCGCAATTTATGGTGTCTGATGCTCAGGCAGCGCGAGAGCGGATTTCAACATTCCTGGCAAAGCCGTTTCAACTCGACAATGAGATCCCTTTTCGAGCAGCATTAATCACCACTAAAAACGGTGAGCGACAGCTGGTGATTGGTATTCACCATATTGCGGTCGATGGCTGGTCGATGAACACATTGCATCAGCAGTTTCAGTCGATTTACCAGCAACTGGCTGCCGGAGACGTAGTAACGCCGTCAGAAGATACCTTGCAATATGCGGATTTTGCGCTGTGGCAACATGCATTGCGTGATACACCCGCGTTTGAGACATCGCTTGCCTGGTGGCAACAGCAACTGGCTGATTTACCCGCCGTTCATGGTTTACCGCTGGATTATGTGCGACCGAAGCGCAAGCAAAATCAGGGCGCGTTGTTAACCCAAACGCTGGACCACAAAACGTGTTCGACCTTGATCAATCGAGCGAACCAACTGGGTGTAACACCGTTTATGTTATTGCATGGTCTGGTGGCTCTGGTGTTCGCGCGTTTCAGTGGCGACAGTGACAGCGTGATTGGCGTGCCAGTGGCGAATCGTCAAACTGCCGAAATGCAGGACATCGTGGGCTGTTTTATTAATACCCTGGTGTTACGCCTTCAAATCCCGCAAGACAAATTGTCTGATACGTCAGTCTCGGCGTTTATTGACCAGTTGCGCACGACGCATTTAACCGCACAACAGCATCAGCATATTCCGTTTGATATGTTGGTTGAAACCCTCAAGCCTGAACATACAACGGCGCACAATCCGCTGTTTCAGTTAATGTTAACGACAGATAACACCGGCCAGGCGACCAGTGCAAGTCAACGAATAGAACAACGTAGTCAGGCGCTGGAATCGCAGGCACTGGTGAAGTTTGATTTAACGATTGAAGCGCAATTGCATGAACAGGGTGGTCAACTTAACTGGCGGTTTGATACCCGACTGTTCAACGCGCAAACCATTACCTCGTTCAATGACTATCTGCTGACGATGATTGATCGCTTGTTGGCGATTTCGCCTGACACGGTAGCAACGACCTCTTTGCAACAACTCTTTCCCGTCTCTACTGACATTACCTCGATTCACACCGAGGTTGAATCCGTGGCTGAATTGCCCGCCGACAGCGCGTTTGGTGTACAACGCTGGTTTGAAAAACACGCTCAACGACAGGGCGATGACAGAGCTTTGGTGGTGGGCGATGAGTCACTGAGTTATGCAGAACTGGATCAACGTGCGAATCAACTGGCTCATTACTTAATCGAGGTTGGCGCAACGGATAATGGTCGAATTGGCATTAGCGTAAAACCTGGCGTTGCGACGCTGTTAAGTATTCTGGCCGTGTTAAAGACTGGCTCGGCGTATGTGCCGATTGATGCCGGATTACCTGAAGCACGAGCGCACTGGATGGTGCAGGATGCCGGGTTGGATATTGTGATCACGGATCAGCCGCTGGCGGCAAAATTTGTGGGCTGCACGGCGACACAGCAACTTAATCTGGACGATCCGCTGATTCAACATTTATTGGCGGAACAGTCATCTCAAGCCATTGAGCTGGCTGAAAATAATGACCGTGTGGCTTACATCATCTATACCTCTGGCACCACAGGCACGCCGAAAGGTGTGTTGGTCACTCACCGTAATCTGGTGAATTACACCCTGGGAATGCAAGCCCGATTCAATATCGCGCACGGTCTGAACTACGGCCTGGTGACCAGTATCGCAACCGATCTCGGTAATACCGCGTTATTCCTCAGTTTGATGGTCGGTGGCACTTTACATGTTTTCAACGAACAACAAATCGTTGATGCGACTTTTATGCAGGATTATCTCCGTCGTCAGCCGCTGGATTTACTCAAAATGACACCGTCTCACTTTGCGGGGTTGTATCCGGCACAGGATGATTCTGTGTTCGCTCATACGGTGATTATTGGCGGCGAGAAATCCGACAGCCAGACACAGCAAAAGCTACGACATTTTCTACAACATTGTCTACAACATAACCAAACGACGAATAACCCGTCATCAACGCGGCTGATTCATCATTTCGGCCCAACTGAAACCACTATTGGTTGCTGCGCTACTGAACTCACACTGGACGACGACTTTGCGTTGATGCCGCTGGGTGAATTTCTGCCCGGACAACACGGTGTTGTGGTATCCAAATCCGGTGATTTATTACCTGCAGGGGCTGTGGGTGAATTATGGGTGAGCGGTGCTGGTGTTGCTGCGGGATACTTAAACAATCCATCGTTAACCGCAGATAAGTTTGTAACAACGTCTTTTACTGATGCACCGGCTGAGCGATTTTATCGCACGGGCGACAAAGTACGATTACTGCCATCGGGCGAACTGATATTCCTGGGGCGTATCGATCAACAAGTGAAAATCCGTGGTTATCGGGTAGAGCTGGCCGAAGTCGAGTACTGGTTGAATCAGTGTGAGCTGGTCGCGCAGGGTGCTGTCGTTGTTAACGGTCATCAGGTTGGCCATCGTGATGGGGCAAACAAGCCGCAATCAACCCTGGTGGCTTATGTTGTTCCAGCTACTCAGCATAAAGCTGATGAGCGCCAGATTCGTCAGGCGTTAACCCGGCTAATGCCAGGTTATATGGTGCCTGCACAGGTCGTTTGCCTGGACAAATTACCGCTTAAATCCAACGGCAAACTGGACCGTGGTCAACTGCCAGCCATCGTTCCAGGTTCAGCAATCGATCACGCAGACGTTGATAAACCCGCTACAGACACTGAGAAGACACTCGCGGAAATCTGGTCGGTGTTACTGACTATCCCGGTCGCGGACCTTCATCGTCAAAGTGACTTCTTTGAGCTGGGTGGACATTCTTTACTGGTGATCCGTTTGCTGTCTCAGATTCGTGCCTTGCTGGATATTGAATTAACGGTCGAACAGGTTTTTGAACAGGCGACATTGCAAGCGCTTGCAAACCAGTGTGAACAACAACAAGGCGGTTTCATTCGCGGTGACATTGAACGGGTAAGTCGTCAGGATTCGATGGCATCGGAGCAGGGGTTTATCACCTCGTTTGCCCAACAACGGATGTGGTATATCGATGCCTTACAAGGCGGCAGTCCGGAATACAACATGCCGAAAGCCTGGCGGGTTTCCGGTCCGTTGAATATCGACGCCGTTGAACAGGCATTACAAACTATCGTGCAGCGCCACGAAACCCTGAGAACCTCATTCCACAATCATGACGATCTGATAGTGCAGCGCGTTGCTGACAACGTGGTGTTTTCTGTGCAACGGGTTGATTTAACGGGCAAGCCGCAACAAGAGAAGCAAATCGAACAACTGATTAACGCTGAACGACAGTTCTGTTTTGATCTGGCAACGCCGTTAAAAATCCGCGCCAGTGTTGTGCAGTTGGCTGACAACGATTTTGTCTTGCTGTTAAACCTGCATCATATCGCCTCTGATGGTTGGTCGAATCAACGACTGGTGCAGGAATTTACTCGTCTTTATCGTCATTTTGCGACAAATGAATCGCAGCGTGATGATGTCGATACACTCTTGCCACCGCTGGCTGTTCAATACCTGGATTATGCAAACTGGCAACGGAACTGGTTACAAGGTGACGTATTACAGCAGCAGGTCAGCTACTGGTTGCAGCAACTGGATGACGTACCGGGTGTTCACAGCTTGCCACTGGCGAATTCCAGACCGGCTGACCAGCGTTATCAGGGGATACAAATCAAAACCGCGCTGACGAGCGATGTCAGTGCGCGATTACGAACCCTGGCCAGTCAGCTACAAATCACCCCGTTTATGTTATTTCATGGCGTGTTGGCGTTAGTCTTTTCTCGTCATTCAGCCAGCACCGATATCGTGATGGGAACGCCTGTCGCCAATCGGCTGCATCAGGATGTTGAGTCGTTAATCGGTTTATTCGTCAACACGGTGGTGTTACGTCTGAATACGGAGAATACAACGTTAGCGAATTACTTCCGTCAGGTACGGGACACACATCTTGGCGCACAAACCCATCAGGATATTCCTTTCGAACAGTTGGTTGAACATTGTGTGACTGAGCGCTCGCTCAACCATTCGCCGCTGTTTCAGATCATGTTTAGCTACGATTCCACCGGTTCAGTGTCGTCAGTTGGCGGTGAGCAACAGGATGTATCACTCGACGGGCTTGAGTTTGCCGGGATTAACAGTGTTTCTCGTGAAGCAACGGACGGCCTGACTCATACCGTCGCCAAGTTCGATCTGGATATTGGTGTTCACGGCGGTAGTGATGGATTTACCGTAAGCTGGATTTATGACCGGGATTTATTCAGTCATGAACAAATGACCCAAATGTGCAATCACTACCTGCAATTACTCACGGGTTTTGCTGATCTGGACGGTGAACAGACGCTACACGACACTCAAATCAGTGATATGTCGATGTTCTCTCCTGCGGAATGGCATGGTTTGGTACATGAACCGAATCAAACCAGTGTGTCATTACCTGACGGGTTGATTCAGGACCAGATCCAACGCATCGCGCAGCAAAAGCCGAATGATATAGCGCTGTGGCATGAAGATGAAACCATGAGCTGGCAACAACTGGATCACCAATCCAGTCAACTGGCTCACTACCTGAAAGAACAGGGAATTGTGCCAGGTGATTTTGTCGGCATTTATCATCTTCGCAGTATTCCGATGATGGTTGCGACGTTTGCGATTCTGAAAGTGGGCGCAGCGTATGTGCCGCTGGATACCGCTTATCCGCAAGAACGACTGGCGTATATCACGGCTGATGCCGGACTGAAACGTGTGCTGACGGCACAGGATCTTACTGATCAACTGAGCTTTGCACAGTCTGTTCCCTGTTGTTTCAGTGACACGCTCGATCTTTCTTCGTATCCCACATCAGCGATTACGCTGAATGAATCACCGGATACGCTCGTTGCTTACATGATTTACACCTCGGGTTCGACCGGGCAACCAAAAGGCGTCGCGATCCCGCATCAAGGGGTATTGAACCTCGCGATTTCACTACAGGAACGCTATCAGCTAACGCCTGAAGACCGTGTTGTTCAGTTTGCATCGTTCAGTTTTGACATGTCAGTCGAGGAGATTTTTGGCGCATTATGCAATGGTTGCGGCCTGATTTTACGGTCCGACGAATGGATGCAGGTTGGTGATGCATTCTGGCAGTACTGTGAGCGATATCAGGCATCAGTACTGAATCTTCCTACCTCTTTTTTCCATGCCTTAATGGCGGATAACAACCGACAACCCGCGTCCTGCATTCGCATGATCTCGGTCGGTGGTGAAAAACTCAGCGAAGAAGCGGTACAGATATTCTTCGAATTGTCTGATCCAAAACCTCGATTATTCAATGCATACGGCCCGACCGAATACTCGGTTGACACCTTGATTCGTGAAGTTGATCCGGCCTTTAAGCAAAGTATTGGCTTCCCACTGGCGAATACTCAGGTTTATGTGCTGGACCCGCACGGTCTACCCGCGCCTGATGGCGCATTGGGGGAATTGTGCATCGCAGGTGCAGGGCTGGCGCTGGGTTATCACAACAAGCCTGAGCAAACGGCAAAGGCATTTGTTCGCAACCCGTTCGCGCATGACGGGGCGCAGCGTATGTATAAAACCGGCGATTTGGTGCGTTATGCCAGCGATGGTTCGATTGACTTTATTGGTCGGGTGGACAACCAAATCAAGTTACGAGGTTTCCGGATTGAGTTGGGTGAAATTGAGCGAACGTTGCAGCAGTTGCCGAACGTGCAACAGGCCTGTGTGGCCTTGCATCAAAACGGTCAGGAGCCTGCGAGACTGGTTGGCTGGATTCAGCCAGCCGTGGTTGAGCAAACGCCTGTTGAACCGGATACATCGTCAGCCAGTGCGTTAATCACTACGGTGATGATCGAACTGGAGCGTCGTTTACCAGCTTACATGGTGCCTTCAGTTTTACTTCTTGTTGATGAATTTGCATTGACGCCAAACGGCAAAATTGACCGTAAAGCCTTACCTGAACCTTCTGAACAATCGGGCGCAGCACTGGCTGCACCAGAAAGCGAAACGGAACAAACCGTCGCGGCAATCTGGGCCGGGTTATTAGGGCTCGAACTGAATGCTATCGGGCTGGACAGTAATTTCTTCGAACTGGGCGGCCATTCGCTGCTGTTAATACGCCTTATTAGCCTGCTACAGCAACAAACAGGACTACAGCTTGAACTACGTCAGGTTTATCAATATGGCACGGTCAGGACGCTTGCGGCATTTATTGATTTCCGACAATCCAGCGAGAACGCCACTGGGGTGGATTCTTGTCCGACAGATGATTTCGAACAACTGGAGTTTTAATGAATATTATCCTGGTGATTCAACAATTAACTGATTTGAATATTCGGTTATCTGCGCAGGGAGAGCGTCTGATAGTGGATGCACCGAAAGGTGCAGTAACACCGGCGCTGGCCGCGATGATTAAAGAACATAAACCGGCATTACTGGCGTTTTTACAAGAACAGGCGGTCACGGATTCGAGTGCCATTCAACGGACTGAACGACAACCGGGCGAAGGATTACCGCTCTCACAGGCACAAAAACGTTTGTGGTTTATCGATACCTTGCAGGGCCAAAGTACCGAGTACAACATGGTCTCCGGCTGGATGGTGACGGGTGAATTTGATACTGCGATTGCTGAACAGGCGTTGCAACAATTGATTCAACGTCATGAAGTGCTTCGCACCTGTTACCTGATGCAGGATGATCAGCCGGTGCAGGTGATTCAGACTCAACCCGCATTCCAGTTAACGGTGATGGATGGACGAGCGTTTACGGAAGAACAATGGCAGCAATGCATCGCTGACCGGTTAGCCAGTGAACGTAAACTGCCGTTTGACCTGAGTCAGGATTTGATGATTCGCGCCAGATTTGTGGTGCGAACGGAAAGCAAAGGCGTGTTATTCCTGACGATGCATCATATTGCTTCTGATGGTCAGTCTACAGATATTTTTGCTCGTGAATTCATGCAGTTATATCAGAGGCTATTACAAGGTTCGGCTGCAAAACTTCCAGAATTAACGATTCAGTACGCAGACTATGCCGCCTGGCAGCAATCTGAGAAACAACAAGCGGTGATTAAACAGCAGCTCGACTGGTGGCAACAGCAACTGGATGAAGCGCCGGGTATTCATGACATACCCCTTGATTTTAATCGTCCTGCGCGTAAGCAGACTGTAGGCGCAACACTTTCGTCTCAGCTTACCCATCAACACACTGAAGCATTGCAGACGCTGGCAAAACAACAAGGCATGTCGTTGTTTATGTTGTTACATGCCGCACTGGCGAGAGTGGTATCGGTTCACAGTGGTAGCCGGGATATTGTTATTGGTACGCCAGTTGCCAACCGGACTAAAGCGGAGCTGGCTCCGTTGATTGGCTTTTTTGTCAATATGCTGGTGTTGCGCACTGATACTTCGCAACAAAATGTACAGGATTATTTGCAACATATCCGCCAGGTCAATCTGGATGCCCAGGCGCATCAGGATGTGCCATTTGAGCAATTAGTTGAATTACAACAAGCAGGTGGTAACGCGCAACATTCGCCGTTATTTCAGATTCTGCTGGCACTGGAAACCGCGCAAAGCGACCAGGCGACTGATAAGGCTGGTGAACAGGCGAATGAAGACACAATCTCAGCGGATAAAGCCTTACAGTTTCGTGAATTAACACAACGTCAGGTTGCATCTCGATTTGACCTGGAGTTGTACGCCAGTGAATCCGATAACGGCACCCGACTTAACTGGGTGTATGACCCCGCTATTTTTACGGCGGATCACGTTCGACAACTGGCCGATCACCTGGTGCAACAACTAACAAATTTTGTTGACCATACGATTGCATCGCCAGCGAGTGATGCTAACTGGCATTTGCTGTCGCAACAGGAAATTCAGCAGCTGGAACAATGGGGCAACCCTGACACGGTGATGCCTGACACTCAGGGCATTATCGATTGCTTTAATCAACAGGTTGCAGATCGTCCTGACGCCATTGCGGTGGTATGTGGCGAGACAACCCTGAGTTATCAGGCGCTGAATCAACGAGCTGACAGCCTCGCCTGGCATTTACAAACAGCCGGTGCATCGGCGGGTGAATTCATTGGTTTGTGTCAGCATCGCAGCATTGAAATGATCGTATCTATGTTGGCCGTGCTTAAAGTTGGGGCGGCGAGCGTGTTGATCGACCCGTCTTATCCGGATTCCAGACTGAAACACATCCTGAGTGACAGCGGCGTTCAACGAGTTATCACACATTCAGATTACGCGGCATTGTCGCCGTTGGCTCAGGTTGAAACCTGCCTGTTTGCTGATGATGAAGCGTTATATCAACATCAGGCGCTGGTGGATTTGTCAGCCAGCCTGGTGACGCCAGAACAAGCGCCTGCGTATATCACCTATACCTCTGGAACGACCGGATTACCGAAAGGAACCGTCGTGCCTCATTCCGGCGTAATTCGTTTGGTTAAACACTGTAATTTCATGACGCTGGATCATGAAACCCGATTTTTACATGCGTCTTCCGTGGCATTTGATGCGGCGACGCTGGAAGTCTGGGGACCGTTACTGAACGGCGGCACTTGTATTCTGTATCCAGAAAAATACTTCGATCTGGCGTTGTTGAACGATCTGCTTTATCGCCAGCAGGTTTCGGCAATGTGGCTGACGACCTCATTGTTTAATCAGTGGAGTCTGGAGCGAGTATCGCTTCCAGCACTAAATACAGTGTTATGCGGTGGTGAAGCGTTAGATCCGGATGCGATCAGCCGGGCGGTCGCCTGGTATCCTCAGATTCAGTTCATCAATGGTTATGGCCCGACAGAAAACACCACGTTTACCTGTTGTCTGCGTATTCCCGCTGATTTTTCGGGTGACACACAAGTACCCATCGGCTATCCGGTAACCAGTACTTCAGTACGTGTCCTGGCTGACGATTTAACCCCTGTACCACCTGGCGCAGTTGGCGAATTGTATACCTCCGGCGCAGGTCTGGCACTGGAATACCTTAATCAGCCGGAGCTAACGGCACAGCGCTTTGTCACGGGTCTGAAAGATGGCTTGAGTGACAGCCAGAACGACAATTGTCAGTGTTGGTATAAAACCGGTGATTTGGTGCGTTATCTGCCAGATGGCAGCCTGGATTTTGTTGGACGAGCTGATAACCAGATTAAAATCCGTGGATTCCGGATTGAACTGGCTGAAATTGAACAGAATTTGATGCAATGCCCGGGCGTGCAGCAATGCACGGTTCAGGTAAGAACAAATGAGCAAGCCGTATCGACAGGCTCAACCCTGACCGAAAAGCGGATTCTGGCCTGGCTTGTGGCAGATGAATCTGTGTTGTCTCAGACCACAGAGTCGGCGTATTTACAGACTTTGAAGCAACAGTTAGCGCAGAAAATCCCGGAATTTATGATGCCTGTGGGCTTTATGTTGTTGCCTGAATTTCCGGTGACGATTAACGGTAAGTTAGATGTCCGGCGATTACCGGATATCGATTTGACCCAGGGACAAGGTAACTATCGTGCGGCCACGACGGATACCGAACAAGCCCTGGTCAGTATCTGGTCTGATCTACTCAACATTGAAGAACAGCAACTCAGTATTGATGCCAATTTCTTTGAGCTGGGTGGTCACTCCTTGCTGATTACACGTTTGATCGGCGAGGTGCGAAAGCAGTTGAATAAAACCCTGACAATTGGCGATGTGTTCCACCAGCCATCTATTGCTCAGTTGGCGGCGATGCTATCCGGAGCTGATGAAACGCAGTTACCGCCAGTCACGGCGGTTGAGCGTAAGCCATTAATGCCGCTGTCAGATTCTCAACGTCGATTGTGGATTATCGACAAAATTCAGGGGCAAAGCGACGTATATAACGTTGAATGGGAGTTAACGCTTAAACCTGGCGTTGACGAGGCGGTGTTTTGCAGTGCGCTTAGCTGGATGATTAATCGACATGAAATTCTACGAACGACGTATCGTGAACGCGATGGTGAAGGTTTTCAGGCGATACAGGCAAACTACAGCCTGCCAGTTACACAACATGACCTGACGACGGTGTCGGATGCCGAGGCTGTGCAGCAATACAAAGCGATTTATCAGTCTGTTTGTCGTGCTCATATTGATATGTCCACTGAACTGCCGATCAAAGTCGCACTGGTTCGATTCAGCGGCGGTCTGATTCGCGCTGCGGGCGTGATTCATCATATCGCTATCGATGGCTGGTCCATGAAAACGTTTGAAGAAGAACTGGTCAAAGCCTGTGATGCGTTTGCTGTTGAGCAAGTGCCAGTGATGATAGAACCCGCGTTACAGTACGCAGACTATGCGGTGTGGCAGCAACAGGTAGTTGCCGGTGATGTGATTGAACAGGAACTGAACTGGTGGCAACAACAGTTGCAGGACATCCAACCATTACACCGTTTGCCGTTAGATAAACAGCGCCCTGCGGAACGACGTTATCAGGGCAAACAGTATCGCGGTTTGGTTCCGCCGGGTTTAAGTGAAGCATTAAAACGGTTTGCGAAGAAGCATGACGCCAGCCCATTTATGGTGATGCAAACCATTTTCTCCGTGTTTATCCAACGCTTTAGTAACGAAAATGATGTCATCATGGGTATTCCGGTTGCCGGACGCGATAACCCGGAAATTGCGACCATGCTGGGCTGTTTTGTGAATACCCTGGTACTGCGTAATGTCATCAACCCTGACGCCACACTGCTGGAACAATTACTTCATAGTAAAACCGTGCTGGCAGATGCTTACCGACACCAGACAGCTCCATTCGATTTACTGGTTGAGAAGTTACAAGTTCGTCGTAGTACAGCATTCGATCCACTGTTTCAACTGATGTTTAACCTGCGTGAAATGGGTAATGCAGAGCAACGTCAGGTGACATCTGGCTGGCATGGTGATAATCCAGAAAAGTTTGATTTAACGCTGACGGTATTTGATTACCAGCAACAACTGGTTCTGGAATGGAGTGCCGACATGGATTTGTTCACTGAACAAACCATCGAACACTGGCATAGCAGCATGGTGCAGTTAATGGATGCGGTGTTGATGCAGCCTCGCAGTCATTTAGCCAGTATTCCAGCGGGTAGCGATGCTGAGATTGAACACTGGCTGGCATTAACCAGTCGTGCGGAACAGCCATTTTCTGAGCAGGTGTTACTCAGTGAGCTGATTGAGTATCAGGCGCGTCAGAGTCAGGAACGAATCGCGATTCAAACCGCTGATGGCTCAGTCACTTATCAGGCATTGAATCAGCAAGCGAACCGACTGGCTCATCACCTGATCAATCAATTTCATATCAATGTCGGTGATCGGGTAGCCATTTGTCTGCCGCGTGGCATTGATTTTATCGTGGCGACGCTGGCGATTCTGAAAACTGGCGCAGCTTATGTGCCGGTTGACCCGAGTTATCCGGAAGGACGAATTGCCTACATGTTGCAGGATGCTCAGGTCGCCTTACTCATTGGTGAATCAGACGCAAAACAAACGCTGACGGACGTTTCGTGCCCAATGTTCGTGATGGGTGGAGAGAATACCGTGCTGGAACTGGCCGCCTGGCCGGGCACTAATCCTGAGCATTCATCATCGCCTGACCGCAGTCAGACCCCGGCCTATGTCATTTACACCTCCGGTACTACCGGTAAGCCAAAAGGTGTTGTGGTTGAACACCGAAGCCTGGTGAATGTGCTGGAAGATACGGTGAAGCAACTCAACATTGATGCGTCTTCCGTATTTTATCAATCAACCGGTTTTGGTTTTGATGCTTCACCCTGGGTGATCTGGAGCACATTGATGGCCGGCGGTCAGTTGATTGTCGCGACGAATAAAGATTTCGTGGGTGAGCTGAACGACTGGCCGGACGTAACGCATCTGATGATGACGCCGTCTATGCTCAGCATGGTGACACCACGGGCTTTACCGGCGCTGTCAACCGTTGTTGTGGGTGGCGAAGCGTGTGATGTGGAGCTGGCCAGCCGCTGGTTGCCTTATGCTCGATTTATCAATGCTTACGGACCCACCGAAGCGACGATCTGTTGCTCAATGACAGAAATCACTAACAGCGATGACATCACCCTGGGTCAGCCGATTGCAAACAGCGCGATGTTAGTGCTGGATGAACATCTACAGCTTAAACCTCCGGGTGCTAACGGTGAGCTTTATATCGCCGGTGTTTGTCTGGCGAACGGCTATCTGAATCAACCTGAACAGACCGAACAAGTCTTTATTGAAAACCCCTGGTATCGGGTTGGTATGCCGACATACTGGCGACGTTTGTATCGAACGGGCGACCTGGCGAGATATCGTCAGGACGGCAAGTTTGAATACATGGGACGGGTTGATAAACAGGTCAAAATTCGCGGTTTCCGGGTTGAGCCGGGTGAAGTTCAGCAACGCCTGATGCATATCCAGACAGTGAACCAGGCGGTTGTATTGCCGGTTGATGGCCAGCTTGCAGCCTGGATCACCCTGGCTGAACAATCGGTGTCTTCCGACGTTTCTCATATGGCTGATTCACAAGAGCAACAGACCAGAATCATTCGAGAATTGCGCAATGAACTGGCGAATGACCTGCCGGATTATATGTTGCCATCGACCATCACTATCGTGCCGGACATTCCAGTCAATGCGAACGGCAAACTGGATATCGAGGCATTGCCTGAACCAACGACGCAGTCATTCGATGATGCCGAGCGAACACAACCTGAAACTCCGTTGGAGCATCAGCTTTGTGCAATCTGGTCGTCCTTCCTGAAAACCGACGCTTTAAGCGTCACCAGCAACTTTTTTGAGTCCGGTGGTCATTCACTGATGGCTATCAAACTATGTGCCAGCATCAGTACTGAGACTGGTATTCACGTTCGGGTCAATGATTTGTTTAGCCATGCGACGGTCCGACAACTTGCTGAATTTATGACGAGTCAGTCTGACGCCTCAGCACAGACAACGATGACAGCTTCTTCTCTGGAAATGGATGCTGAGTTTGAAATTTAGGCCACTGTCGAACGGCAATGCCCAATTACAGGTTAATGAAATGAATATTATCGAACAGCTAATTCAATACCGTACTCAGTCAGTCATTATTGAACTGAATGGCGGGAAACTCTCAATAAAGACCAATCACTCGTTGTTGACTGATGAACTGAAGCAATCACTGGCCCGTGATAAGCAGGCGATTATCGAGGGTTTGCAAACTTATGGTTTGACATCCAATGCCGCGTTGGCACCCGCTGGTTTTTCTCAGCAGCGTTTGTGGTTTTTACATGAGCTGGAAGGTGGCAGCAGCCACTATAACGTCGTGGATTATCAGTTTATGGAGCAGGGCGTTGATATCGATGCGATGCAACAGGCGGTTCAACGACTAACAGAGCGCCATCACAGTTTGCGCAGCACCTTTTTTGAGCTGGAAGGCACGGTTTATCAACGGGTTAATGCGGTATCACCGCTTGAGATCACAACAATAGATCTGAATCCTTCAACCCGGGAGCGCTGGCATCGGGCGGTAAATCAACACATCACCGAGATTGACCATCAGGTATTTGATTTACAACGTGGGCCGCTGTTAAACGTAACAGTGATCCGCTCACCTGATTATGGTCATTACCTGGTGCTCAATGTTCATCATATTGTGTCCGACGGCTGGTCGCAGAAAATTCTCCGTGACGAACTGAAAGCGCTTTACCTGCAATGTTGCGGCGTAGAAGTGCCTGAATTACCGCCGCTCACGGTTCAGTTTGCTGATTTTGCACTGTGGGAGCGTAGCTACTTTGCCGGAGAGCAGGGTAAAGCTCATGAACAATACTGGCTTAGTCAGCTGACGGATATTCCTGATGTTCACAGTCTGCCTTTGGATTACCCTCGGCCACCTGCGCAAACGTTTGAAGGTCGAAGCCGTTTAACTCGATTACCGCGTGATGTTTTTGCGGGCATGGAGCAGTTGTGTCAGCAACATAATATTTCGTTGTTTACTGGCATGAGTGCGTTATTTGCCTGGTTTATGAGTCGTTACAGTGGCGAAGAAGATGTGGTGTTTGGAACGCCAGTCGCAAACCGTGAACAGCAGGAAGCGGCGGGGGTTATCGGGTTTTTTGTCAACTCTCTGGCGCTACGTTTCTCATTCGATGCCAGCACAGACAGAGATGAATTATTAACGACGGCAAAATCAGTTTGTACTGACGCGCTTAAGTATCAAAGCGTGCCGTTCGATTATCTGGTCAAAGCATTAAACGTCAAGCGTTCCGCCAGTTATTCGCCAGTGTTTCAGGTGATGTTCAGCCATGTGTCTGATGAGACCGATCCCGGCAGTGGCACTGAATTCGTCAATCCTGAGCAGCAGGACGGACCCGATTATGCGTCCCATCAGGCAAAATTTGATTTGTCAGTCACCAGTATGATTGACCGTGGAGAATGCCTGATTGACTGGAATTACAGTACGGCGCTGTTTAATGATGACAGTATTGAAATCATGGCGGAGTGTTTCACCTGGCTGGCGCAACAGTTTGTTGCGACTGAAAACCAGGTGCTGTCGACGATCCCGTTGTTACCGCCAGCACAACCTGTCTGGACGGATTATGTGCAAAGCGGTAAACGGCCATTACTGGCGTTTGAACAACTCGAATTTCAGGCTAGCCGTCTTCCGCATCAAACCGCACTGTTTGCCGATAGCGGCAATCTGACTTTTCAGGCATTAAATCAGCAAGCTAATCAAATGGCGCACTGGCTAGTGGCGAAAGGCGTTGGCAAAGGCAGCGCGGTTACTCTGTATCTGGACAGTCAGCCTGATTTGATCGTGGCAATGTTTGCGGTGCTCAAAGCGGGCGGTTGTTTTATCACGATGGATAAAGCGCAACCACCGGCGCGGGTTGAGGCTGCAATGACCAAAGCGAATTCTCGCTGGTTGTTCACCGATGGGGCGTTCTTAATCTCCGCTACGCCGCTTAATACATTGGCATCGTCGTCATCAATGGAATTAGTACAGATTGATCACCCGGGTTTTCGTCAGGAGCTGGCAACACAATCGGTTGAGAATCTGAGCGTAAGCGAAACCGAACTGGATGAAAACGATTTAGCGTATATCGCGTTCACATCAGGAACGACGGGTGAACCAAAAGGCGTGATGATCAGCCACCGTAATCTGAATACTTATCTGCGTGGTGCCAACCAACATTATTTGATGAACGAACAGGATCGCATGCTGCAGTTTTCATCCGTGTCGTTCGATATTTTCATTGAAGAAGTCTTCTGTTCACTGTGTCGCGGCGCGGCGTTGCAACTACGCAATACCGCGAACAAAACCGATATCGCAGAATTGCTGGATTACATTGCGACCGCACAAACCAGTGTGCTGACGCTGCCAACCGCATTCTTCCATCTGTTATGTGAATACATCACAGAAGAGAATCTGCCGTTATTGGCAAGTGTTCGATTAATTATCGTCGGCGGCGAAAAGCTGGGGACTGAACCGGTTCGACGCTGGCAACAACTGGCACCAGGTAATATTCGCTTGTTAAACACCTATGGCCCGACCGAAACGACTGTTATAGCCACGGTGCAGGAAGTACCGCAGTTAACCCCTAAATGTTTTGATATTCCAATCGGTAAACCCATCTCTGGCCTGGATTGTTATGTACTGGACCGTTACGGACACCCTTGTCCACGCGGCGTGATCGGTGAATTGCACTTGTCAGGTGACACACTGGCAGCGGGCTATATCAATGACGAAGCACAGACTGAAGCGGCGTTTATTTCTAATCCGGCAGTCAGTGTTGATCGGCTATATAAAACCGGTGACTTAGCGCGATGGTTACCTAATCGCCAGTTGGTTTGCTTAGGCAGACAAGATCACCAGGTCAAAATTCGAGGTTATCGAATCGAGTTGGGTGAAATCGAATATCAAATTAATCAGCTCGCGTGCGTTAAACGCTCTGTTGCGGATGTTCATCAGTTACCGACCGGTAAACAGTTAGTTGTGTGGTTTGAGCCTGAATCACCGTTAGATTCATTGAACGAGGCACAACAGCAGGCCATGCGAGATGAGGTATTAACTGAGCTTCAGCATGTACTACCGGATTATATGATTCCCGATCACCTGATCGCTGTGGCTGGCTGGCCATTAACGGTTAATGGCAAGCTGCAAAAATCTGAGTTACCTGCGCCTGAACTGGCCGCGTCCGCGTCGGATTCCACGTTAGACACTTCGCCATTTGAACAGCAATTAATTCATGCCTGGGCGACCGTGTTGGGCTGTGATGAACAGGCACTGACGGTAAACACGAATTTCTTTTCGGTCGGTGGTCATTCATTACTGATCACGCATCTTGCATTGGTGATCCGCCAGCAAACCGGGCGGGATATCCCGGTGAAACAATTACTGATGCATCAAACCATTCGATCGTTATCCCGTGCGCTTGATGGTCACGAATCCGCGACTGCAACCAGGGCTACAACTACGGCTCGCGAGCAATTGACGGATTTAGGTGAATTGCCCGTAGATACCAACAACGAGCAGCCTGTTGTGTTGTGTATTCCGGGTATGGCGGGGATGCCAAAAGATTATTTCAAACTAACAGAAGCCCTGAATAACCAAGGGTTTGCAGTTAAAGCGTTCAATCATAAAGGATTGTTTGATGGTGAGCCCTGGCCGGATGTCGAGAGCAATGCGAAAGCGTTTGTCGATGTGATACTTCAGGCGCTGAAGGGAAAACCCGTGATTCTGGTTGGTCATTCATACGGCGGCATACTCGCGCTGGAAATGATGAAGTTGCTTAATCAACAACAGTATCCGGCAAGTGCCTGGTTGCTGGATACCTGGATTGGTTTTGTTGATGAACTGGTTGATGATTTCGATATTTCTGTTGCTGCTCGTAATCGGGCGGACGTGGAATTCACTGACCGGGTTAAAGCCCTGTATCGGCACCAGAATCGCTTATTCGTTGACTATCGTAATCATGATACATCTGTTCAACATCTGAACTGGGTGTTTGCAGAAGACAGCCGCAGTCATATGGAGCTGTTGGGACATGTTACTGCATTACCACAGACAGCATCCGCTACTGTGAAGTATATCGAAGGTGATCACATGGGATTGATTCACGGCGAGGAAGTTTCCGCCATTTCTTCCCTGATCGCTGAAGCAAACAGCGTATCTTTCAGGTAGTAGATTGTGTTCTTTTTTGACTGTCGTTATGTATATTAAATGTTAATTAAATTGCGTCGCTTTACTACCTGAAAACGGATGTAATCAAATGGCAATTATAGCTTAATCTGGACTGCTGGCATTAATGTCAGCAGCAGGTTTTGTCGTGTCTGATTTAATTCTGTGTTTTTAAATACATGAAAAATAACGATTTAAATTTGATTTTTGGATGTTAATCGGTCATTTTATTTGATAACTTCCAAATGGTTCTTTTGATGATTTTAATATCAAATGGCAATTTATGTCGGATAGCACGGAAAGTGATTACATTATTGATTGTTATGAAAATGTATCATTGTTATCATCGCATTTACTCTGTGTGGGTGATGAAAAATGATGAAAAGACAGCCCGGGTTTTGAATGGGTATGGGTCAGCTATCTGGGCTAAAAATTGCCACGTATTGTTGTAAAAAGGAGTGTCAGCGTATTATGAATTCTCAAGTTTTGTCTCAGGTGCTACTGGACTTTGATCTCTCTGATTTAAAAACCAGAACTGAAGCTCAGGGCGATGTCCGATTTGGTGACTCTGAACTTCCATTCGTGATTTATGCACAGTCTGGCGAGGTTGATTTAGCCGACTGGATCAATCAACAAAAAAATCTGGTTGATACCCTGTTATATCGTTTCGGCGCTATTCGCTTTTCTGGTTTTGACATTGGCACGGCTGAACGACTGGAAAAGGTGGTTTACTCTTATTCCGATGAAGTGCTGGATTACGTCGAGCGCGGAGCGCCCCGTATCCGGATGGGCAAGAATGTCTTTACGTCTACTGAGTACGCCAAAGAAGAATTTATTCCACAACATCATGAGATGTCCTACAGCAATAACTGGCCGTGCAAACTCTTTTTCGCCTGCGAAACACCCTCTCTCACCAAAGGTTATACCCCGTTAGTCGATGACCGAAAAATCTACGCGATGATCCCCGACCACATCAAACAAAAGTTCAAAGAAAAGAAAGTCATGTATACCCGCAATTTTGGTCTGGGCATTGATATGGGTTGGCGAGAAGCATTCAACACCGACGATAAAGCCCAGGTGGAACAGTACCTGAAAGACACGGATACCCAGTTTGAATGGATTTCAGATGATCACCTTCGCACCGTGGCGATTCGCCAGGTGGTGGCCACGCATCCGGTAACGGGCGATGAAGTCTGGTTTAACCACGCTCACCTGTTTCACATGTCAAACATGCCAGAAGACGTGCTGGAATTTCTAATCGAAGAATTCACTGCTGAAGGTCTGCCTCGCAATGTGTTTTATGGCGATGGCTCAATGATCGAAGACGAGTACATCAAACTGTTGGGTGATTTATATCGCAACAATGCCTCCACATTCACCTGGCAACGAGGCGACATGATGTTAGCGGATAATTTCCTGGTTGCGCACGGTCGCTCCCCTTTTACCGGTGAACGAAAAATCCTGGTTGCGATGACCGATTTGTATAACAGCATCGACCCGGCTAACGAGCCTGCGGCCTGAAACGACCACTAAAGAGGAATGACTATGATAAGTAATGACTTTCAGGCCCGGTTGAACAGTGCCGGTGTTCAGGCGAGTTTTGTGTCCGACGATCAGGTGTTGCCGCTGGTGATCACCCCGTTGTCAGGCGATGTTGATTTAAATCAGATGGTCGAACAGCAACAGGCACTGATGACCGAATTGCTGGCTCAATACGGCGGCCTGTTATTCCGTGGCTTTAATGTTGATTCATCCGATGCTTTTGAACAATTTGTCGAAAAAGCCTCGGGTACGCCGTTAAAGTACACCGAACAATCATCGCCACGCAGTAATGTGGGCGGCAGAGTTTACACTTCAACGGACCATCCACCCGATAAAGAGATTTTCCTGCATTCTGAGCAGTCTTATAACCTCGCTTTTCCGTTGAAAATTTTCTTCTTCTGCGAAACAGCCGCAGAGAAAGGCGGCACAACACCGATTGCTGATGCTCGCAAGATTTTCAACCGCATTTCTGAACAAACCCGCGAACAGTTTTTACAGCGTAAATACCGATACTCACGCTACTTCTGGCCGATGATGAGCATGACCTGGCAAAAGGCATTCCAGACAGACAACCAGCAAGAGGTTGAAGAGTATTGTCGTGCCAATCAAATCGAATTCAGCTGGGAGCCAGGCGGTGCGTTATCGACTTATCAGGTGCGCCCGGTGGCATCAGTGCATCCGGTGTCTGGCGATATCTGCTGGTTCAATCACTGTACGTTCTTCAATCTTTCCACGCTGGACCCGGACACCAAAGAAATGTTTGAAGATTCCTTCAGTGAAAGTGAGTTACCCAATCAGACCTTTTATGGCGATGGTGGCCGGATTGAAGACGACGTATATAACGAATTACGCGATGCCTATGTATCAGAGAAGGTCGAATTTGACTGGGAAACCGGTGACGTCCTGATGCTGGATAACATGCTTTGCACGCATGGTCGTGGCAGCTTCGAAGGCGAACGCCGGGTTCTGACTGCGATGAGCGAACCCACGCTTTGGGCTGATGTGGAATATAAGCCAGGCGCGTGACCAGAAACACAAGGCGTCTGTTTGCATGGCCTGAATGGCTAATGCTGATGGTAACAGCGCCTGACATGAAACTATCAACAAACGATAAATGGTGATCCATTGGATAAAGTACGACAAACGTCCAACCTGAAAAAACTGGGCAAGAAAAAGCCACTCATATACGGCGCGGTTGCGTTACTGGTGATGTGGCTTGCAACCGGCCTGTTAACACCCAAAGTGCCGGAGATTCAAAGCGACAGTTTTTGGTTTGATGAAGTAAAGCAAGGAGAACTGACACTGGAAGTGGGTGGCTCCGGGATTTTACGACCCCGTGAACTACGCCGCATGGCGTCAAACGTTGAAGGGCGGATTGAAAAAATTTATGTCAAACCCGGCGATACCGTCGCGCAGGGCGATGTATTGATTGAGCTGTTTAACCCGGATGTGAAGCAGCAGGCGAACGAATATCGCCTGAAGCTCGAAGCGGAAAAAGCAAAGGGCGTATCACTTAAAGCTCAGTTGGATAACGAACGCATTGATTTGGTGAATACGCTGGAAGGCACACGTTCTGAATACGACATTGCCGCGCTGAAAGTAGAGGCAAACGAAAAGCTGGAAGACGAAGGCATTGTCTCTGGCATTGATGTTCAGGCCGCCAGGCTGGAATTCAAAATGTTCGCCAAGCGAATCGAACTATTTGAAAACAAACTCAACGGCTTTGATGCCTATTACAACGCTCAGCTTGATGCCCAGCAAGCGGTGATCGAAGAGCTGAAATTTTCCTATCAACACAAACAGCAGCAGGAAGAATCACTGTATGTTCGCAGTGCAATCGCCGGGGTTGTGCAGGACATGCTGGTCGAGGCGGGCGAGCGAATCAACAAAGGTGAAGACCTGACCAGTATTGCCAAACCAGGCGATTTAATTGCAGAAATCCAGATTCCCGAAACCCGGGGTAAAGACATTGCCACCGGTCTGCAAGCATCAATCGATACCCGCAACGGCGTGGTTAAAGGCCATGTTTACCGTATCGCGCCACTGGTAAAAAACGGCACGATTCAGGTTGATATTGAACTGGATGAAGCCTTACCGGAAGGCGCTCGGGCCGACCTTAATATCGACGGCACCATCCAGCTCCAGAAGTTTGACAATGTGGTTCATATTCAACGACCAGCACGTCTCAGTGATGGCGAGAACGCTGTGGTGTTTGTGTTGAATCAGGACAAGACCGAAGCGAAAAAACGTAACGTCAGTTTTGGTAAAAGCTCACTCAATCGCATTCAGATTGTGAAAGGGCTGGAACCGGGCGAGCTGGTGATTCTGTCAGATTTGAGCGAATGGGCAGATGCCGACACTCTGGCGATACGCCGCTAACGAGCGACGACGCCAGGACAATAACAATAAACAAAGACAACGAATAATCATTCAGGTGTAAGGACGGGACTCATGACAAGCAGTAATAAGAGCGTAATTGAACTTTCTGATATCAATAAGGTTTTCTATACCGATGAAATGGAAACCTATGCATTGTCAGGGGTTAGCCTGGAGGTAAAACAGAACGATTTTGTGTCGATCAGTGGCCCGTCCGGTTGCGGTAAATCGACCTTGCTGTCGATTCTGGGATTACTGGATTTACCGTCATCCGGTTCTTACAAATTACAGGGCAGTGAAGTCACTGCGTTGAATCATGATCAGCGGTCTGAAATCCGTAATCAGCAAATTGGTTTCATCTTTCAGGCGTTTAATCTGATTGGTGATATTTCCATTCAGAAAAATGTTGAGTTACCGCTTACTTACCGCAAAGGGCTTTCTACAAAAGAACGTGCCGAGCGAGTTGAGTGGGCGCTGGATAAAGTGGCGATGTCTCACCGTAAGAATCACTTACCGTCGCAATTGTCCGGTGGTCAACAGCAACGGGTAGCCGTTGCCCGGGCGCTGGTAGGCCAGCCAGCGGTATTACTGGCGGATGAACCAACGGGTAACCTGGACTCAAAAAATGGTGATGCGGTGATGGAATTACTGGCTGAACTTCATCAACAAGGCTCAACGATTTGCATGGTAACTCATGACTCTCGTTATCTGGATTTTGCGCAGAATAAGTTCAACTTATTCGACGGTAAAGTCGTGTAATCCGGCCCGGTTTAACGAGAGACAGAGGTTACATGATGGAAGAATTAAAGTTTGAATTAGCCAATGCCTGGTCAGGCTTAAAAGCGTCGCCTGTATTGTCGTTTCTGGCGGTAGTCGCGATGGCGCTGGGTATTGGTGCGACCACGTTTATTTATGTCGGCGGTCAGAATTACCTGACGTCATTACCGGTTGATGAGCCGGATCGATTTGTCCACCTCGGCTTTATTGACAAAAATAACCAAAGCCGACAACGGGATGCCACGGTTGAGGAATATCTCGAATTCTCAGAACAACTGAATAACGTCGATGCCAGCGGTGCGTTCTTAGCCAAAGATTTAATCATCGGCGGCGCTGAATCATCTCGCCGTTTTAAAGGGGCTGAAGTCACGGCATCCGTGTTCGAGATGTTAGCCGTTAAACCGTTGTTAGGCCGGGTGATTGCCGACCAGGACATGCAAGCGGGCGCAGAGCCGGTGGTCGTGCTGGGTTATGACCTTTGGCGCGATTTTTATGAGCGACGCTCTGATCTGATTGGCCGAAAAATTCGTATCAATCAAACGTTGCATACTGTGATTGGTGTGACGAAAAAGAATTTCAAATACCCCAGAAACCAGCAATTATGGATACCGTTGAATACTCACTTCAACGGCCTGACCGGACGCAATGAAACCCCCTCTGTCGATATTATTGCCACGCTGAAAGCCGGAGCGACAATCGCATCCTTGCAACATGAATCCCGGGCGCTGGTCAGTAATATGCAGGCTCGCTACCCCAAAGCTTATGAGAATTTCACGGCTTACGTTCAGCCATACACTATTGAATTTATTGGCGATCACATTCCAACGGTGGTGTATACCCTGTTTCTGGCCAGTGTGATGGTACTTGGTATTGCCTGTGCCAACATCGCTAACCTGTTTCTGGCGCTGGGTAATAAACGGTCGCTGGAACTGGCCGTGCAGTCAGCCCTGGGTGCGCCACGTCGTCGCCTGATTATTCGTTTCCTGCTGGAAAGTTCGATTGTCTGTATCAGTGGCGGCATTATTGGGTTTGGGATTGGTCTGTATATCAGTCAGGCTGTTGGCGAAATGATTGTTAGCAATGACCCGAGTGTTCCGTTCTGGATCGCAGAGAAGATGAGTCAGGGCATTTCTTTTGGTCTGGACGATTTGCATCAGCTCTGGTTTGCCCTGGTTGCGCTGGTGTTTTCAACCCTGGTCGCTGGTGCCGTTCCCGCAGTAAAAATGTCAAAACCAGATATCAATTCCGCGTTAAAAGCCAATGCTACAGCTGTGTCTGGTGGAGCGAAGAACAAGTTTATTTCTGCGCTGATTATCGGTGAGATTATGTTCAGTTGTGCGCTGCTGGTCGGCGCGGTATTCCTGGTGCAAAGCTCCATGACGTTGAAAAACAAAGCGTCAGGCTTTGACGAACAGGGCGTGTTAACCACTATGGTGTCGCTGACCGGCGATCAGTTTGCTGAGGATGAAGGCAAAGCCCGCGTTTACCGTGAGTTATCGGTACGACTGCGTGATGAAGCAGAAATCGCTGCATTTTCTTTCAGTTCCGTTCGCCCAGGCGCAGCTGCGCCACTGTATTACTACTCTGAGTTTGGCGAAACCTACGATAAAGACGCCGATCATCCCATTGCTAAACGTATTCACATCGGTGAAGGATTCGACAGCGCGTTGGGCATTACCCTGACACAGGGCCGAATGTTTAATGACACCGATCATCTGAATTCACAACCGGTCGCCATTGTCAGCCAGTCGCTGGCTGAAAAACTCGCGCCGGGCGGCAATGTCGTCGGGCAACAAGTTCGGGTTGGAGTGGATGACTCCAGACCCTGGCGAACCATTGTGGGTGTGATGCCTTACCTGAATTTCCAGGGCGACTTAGGCCGAAGCCGCCGTACAGAAATCATTTACGAACCCATTGCGCAAAGTCCGGTAGGCGGCGTGGTTATTCTGACTCGTGGTCGTGGTGGTAAAAACACCGCACCTGTGGTGGAGAAACTGGTGAGTCAGCAAGACCGGGATATCTCAATTAACCTGCAACGCACTGTTACCCGCTGGCAGGAAATCAGTCAATTCTATTTCCATTTGCAATCACAAATCATGATTGGATTTGCCTTTATTGCGCTGTTTTTATCGTTGATTGGTATTGTCGGCATCCTGTTCTTCACCATTTCGCAACAGCGCCGGGAATTCGGTATTCGTAAAGCGCTGGGTGCAAAGAAATTCGACATCATTTTGTTTATTCAAAAACGTTTAATGATTCAGGTTGGACTGGGCGTGGTTGCCGGACTCGGCCTGGCTGTCGTGTTGGTTCGCGGCCTGCAATCTCAATTAGTGGGCATCAATCCGAATAACGTCTGGGTTTATCTCGGCGTCAGTATCAGCCTGGCGTTGTTTATTGTGATTGCCGCGATGATCCCGGCAAAACAGGCCGCTGATATCCACCCGGATGAAGCGTTACGAGACAGCTAATGCCTGTTGGATGTGAATTACCTGAAGTCTGAAAGGAGGTAAACCATGAGTCAGTCGGCAACATCTGAGAATCTGGTGCGCGGTATGATCGATGCTGATTCACTGCGCGAACTGAGTGATAAAGATAACACCACCGCAGCCCGCTACATTGCGTTTGATCTGATGCTGGTGGCATTGGTGGCGGTGGTTTCTGAACTGTACTGGCATCCGGTGACTTATATTATCGCCGTGATGTTTATCGGTGCGCGGCTGATCGGTATTGCATCCATTGCTTTGCATGAAGCCAGCCACTGGATGATGTTTAAAGACAGAGCCCTGAATGATAAGGTGGCGAAATTCTTCAATATCATCTTATTTCTGCCGTTGATTACTGGCTTTGACAGTTACCGAAAAGGCCACTTCGAACATCATAAATATCTCGGTAAAGACGGTGATCCGGACGCTAATGTCTACGAAACTGCATACGAGCGCAGTATCTACGACCGCAAAGTTCGCTGTTTACGGTTACTGTCCGGTATTGGTTTTTTGTTTCTGACCCAGCAGTTTTTACGTCGTCGATTCAAGCGTAGCAGCCAGGACCGTCTCCACATTGTGATCGGCATAACGCTTGTCGCATTGCTGGCTGTGTTTGCACCGACACTATTGACGTTGTTTCTGTTGTACTGGGTTGTGCCAATTGCTACCTGGGGGTTGTTTATCAACGAACTTCGTATGTTAGCTGAGCATTTTCCCAGCGAACAACACCAGCAAGTCCCGCTGGAATTCCGCACCCATGAAATCATGAACAACCTGTTCGATGACCTGTTTGTGGTTACTCGTGGTGTGAACTATCACCTGAGCCACCATTTGTTTCCGACTGTGCCTTTTTACAACATCAAGGCGTTACATCAACAGATCGCACAATCCACGACTTATCAAAGTAATGCGATTGTGATCCAGGGCTACTGGCGATTTTTACGGTTGTATTTGAGTAAGTCGAGCGTGGGGGTTGGTTAGGACTTTATTGTTTTATCAATGACGGATAAAAGAAGCAGCGCATGGTGGATAAGCTATGCGCTGCTTTTTTTGTTAAAAGGCCAACAGGTTATTTGATGAAATAGAGCATTTCATCTTGTTGCTCAAAACTCCGAGCTGAACTATATGGCCAAATGTCAAATTTTGGAGATGTCCAGTTATATAGAGCAGCTCCACTGATACCGTAGCTCCCATAACTGGAACCTACAAGCACTATATTAGAGTAATCAAGACCTGATATACCGCAACCTGATGCTTCTTGATGCCAAATTGCCCATCGAGACCAACCTGGAAGACTTGTTAAACTGTCGACATCTTGCACCGAGTGACAATTACCAGAAGTAATTTTGTTACGATTGATTAGGCTAACCCGATTGAACTCGTCCAGAAACATCATACCTACGCTCATTGAGTCTCGTAGATGAACCCAGTATGGGTCAGCTATTACACCCCAGTTTGATGGAGTAACTGGGTTAACTGATTGAACCGTGGCGATGCCATCTTTGTGTCGAGCGTAGAGAGTCCAGCCACCACCTTGATGCGTCATATCACAATAGACCTCGGTGGGTGCTACCGGACCGTTACCATCGACATCAATGGTGTACATACCATCGCCTGTACTACCGCCAGCTTCCAGAATCGCGTTGCAGGAGGGGAAGGTATCTGCGCCCGCATGACAACCGCCTTGCTCCAGCAGGGTGAGTGAAGCTTTGGCTTGAATCAGACCAAACCCGAAAGTATCATCCTGACCGGCTTCACCCAGATCCTGCGCGGCGGCGGTAAGCACCTGACGGATTTGTGTGGCACTGCATTGTGGGAAATGACTCCAGACCAGACCGGCCACACCGGAGGCAAAGGCGGTTGCCATGGAGGTGCCGTCTTTTTTGCCGTACAGATCACCCGGAATGGTGGATTTAATGCCCACGCCGGGGGCGACCAGTTCAACCTGATCATTCGACTGGGTGTAGCGCCAGGCGTGTTGATTGCTGTCAATGGCACCGACCGAAACCACGGCGTCATAACTGGCCGGGTAATAATAACTGTCAGAGCCCCGGTTCCCGGAGGCCGCCAATAATAATGCGCCCTGGTCTGCGGCCTGTTGCATCGCCTGTGCTTCCAGTGCGCTGGCGTCCTGACCGGCAATACTCATGTTAATGACATGGGCGCCAGCCTGGGTGCAGGCATCCACTGCGGCAATCAAATCAGAGCCCCAGATAGACCAGTAATGCGGATTGTTGATGATTTTAACGTTGTGCAGGTTGATCCGATTGCCCGGATTTACGCCAACCAGCCCATAATTATTATCGACCGAGGCAATAATGCCGGCGATATGCGTACCGTGACCATAACTATCTTCGGACCAGACGCCCAGTTGATCCTGGCCGTTGGTGCTGTCGATGGATTCGCCAGTAACGTGCTCACCGCTCATTAAATCTTCATGGCCCAGCGCATAACCGGTATCAATAATACAAATTTTCCGGTTGCCTGTTGCACTGTCGCTGACCAGTGGTGCCTGCACCTGTGTGATGCCCCAGGTGGTCTGGTCATCTTGCAGATACCGCACGGGATCGGGTTCAAGCGTCGCGATGTCAGGATGACTTTTCAGGGCCTGAACCCGGTCTGGTGTCAGGGTGGCGACGACCGCATTTACATTCGCCAGGTAACGCAGAGGTTGTATCCCGAGGGGTTGTAAAGTTTCCGTGATGGCCGCGTTGGATGCCAGTTGGTTTTCCGCAAGCGGTTGCGCAAACTGGATCAGGTAACGTTGTGCGTGTTGTTCATGGTGAGTGAGGGTGGGGGCTGCAGCTGCAGCAACAGTTACTGATGATGTCAGCAGTCCGGCAGCCAGCAAAGTATTAAAAGAGAAAATGTTCATTAAAATAATTATGGTGTTATTAAAGGGACGTGGATGATAAAACCTGGTGTGGGTACTATCAATGGTGCAGTTATATTATTAATGTGTATCTTATAAGTGTTTTAGCAACGTTTTTGTGATGAAACTCGTTACTGTGGCAATAACGAGTTTCATGCTTGGTACAGACCTTATTAACTGACTAAAAATGATCTTCAGGCTCAGAAGACGCCAACCCTGCATCACAGCCACCTTGTTCCAGTAAATCCAGAGTTGCTTTGGCCTGGACGAGTCCAAAGCCGAACGTGTCATCCCTGCCTGCGTTACCTAAATCTTTTGCTGCTGATGTCATGGCAAATCTGATTTGCATGCTGCTACATTCGGGGAAATGACTCCAGACCAGGCCTGCGACGCCTGATGCAAAAGCTGTAGCCATTGACGTGCCGTCTTTTTCAGCATACTGGTTTCCCGGAATCGTTGATTTAATGGCGACACCCGGAGCGACCAGCTCGACCTGATCGTTCGCTTGTGTGTAGCGCCAGGCTTGTCGATCACTATCGATTGCGCCCACTGAAACCACAGCTTTGTAGCTGGCGGGGTAGAAGTAAACACCGGAGCCACGGTTGCCTGACGCACCAAACAGCAGAGCGCCCTGATCGGTTGCCTGTTGCATCGCCTGCTCTTCAATATCACTGTAATGCTGACCGGCAATACTCATATTAATGACGTGAGATCCCGCTTGTGAACAAGCTTCAACGGCGGCTATGACATCCGATCCCCAGATGGACCAATAGTTGGGATTATTAATGATTTTGACATTATGCAGGTTAATGCGATTGCCGGGGGTGACGCCGACTAATCCATAGTGATTGTCTACCGATGAGATAATCCCGGCGATATGCGTGCCGTGACCATAGCTGTCGGCAGACCATGCGCCCAGTTGATCCTGGCCGTTGGTGCTGTCGATGGATTCGCCAGTAACGTGCTCACCATTCATCAAATCTTCATGACCCAGCGCATAACCAGTATCGATAATACAAACTTTTCGATTTCCGGTTGCATAATCACTGACCATCGGTGCCTGAACTTCAGTAATGCCGTAAGTCGTCTGATCTTCCTGGAGATGACGCACCGGATCTTTCTCAATAGCGATGACATTTTCGTGGTTTTTCAGCGCTTTATAGGCGGCAGGTGTCAGCATGGCCGCAACGGACTGAACGCTGGGTAACTGTCTTAAAGGTTGAACATCAAAGGTGTTCAGCACATGCATTACAGTGTCTGTTTGTGTTAAATCTCGATCAAACTGAATGAGGTAGCGTTGTGTTGTTTGATCATGGCGAATCAAAGAAGGGGTATTCGCAAAAGTAGCAGACGAAACAATAACGCCGAGAGCTAAACCAGTACTGATAGTTAGTTTTCTCATGATGTTTATCCTTTGTTGTAATAATGTAAATAAATTATATGGACCTACAATGAACGCTGACAATGGTGCGCCTATATTATTAAGTTGTTGCTTATATGAACGATTTTAGCTTGTTGTTTTACGTGACGTTTTCAGCTACAACTCAGTCTCTGATGTCAGTAACCCAACGAGAACACGATAATGAACAACAAACAGAAAAATTATATTGATGGTTTTGTTTTTCCTGTGCCCGGTAAGTATCTCGCTGATTATCAGCGGGTAGCGGAACAAGTCGCGGCGATCTGGAAGAAATATGGCGCGATTGAATATGTAGAGTTTGTGGGTGATGACGTTATGCCTGACATCATCTCTTTTCCGGAAGCGCTTAACGTGAAGGATGACGAAGTGGTGATATTCGGCTGGGTTGTGTTTCCATCAAAAGTGGTGAGGGATGATGCGAATGAAAAAGTGCCGCTGGACCCGGGGATGTCTGCTTTAGTTGGCGAATTAACGCATGAAGACCAGGTTATTTTTGATGTCAGTCGTATGGTCTATGGTGGATTTAAACCTTTGGTCCAGGTGGCGTGATTGATAATAAAGTTGTTGTTTCATTGGTTAATGAGATGAATCGGTTCAATTGTTAAACGACCGCATGAACAGCCCTTGCCGCTATTCGCTATTGAGTTTCAGGTTGCATTGCCAGAGTAGCTGGATTCCGGCTAAGCAACCTGAAGCCTGATATCAATACGCGACAAACGACTGCAAAAATTACAATGACAGGTCAGCAGCCTCAACATCAACTATTTGCTTACCGAAGAGCCCTGATTCCATCTGCCGATGCATGGCCCGGGTTACATCATCGGCGGTAAATGGGATCACATGACTGGTCAGTGGTTTTAATTGTTTCTTACTGAGCAGATCTGCCAGGTGATTTCCTTTAAGTGCCATTTGTTGTTGAGCGCATAAATCGTTAGACAACCACGCGCCACCCAGCGAAATAATATGAACCGAAGGTGCCTTGCGAAACAGCAAACCCGGATCGATGTCTGGCATGCCATTAAGCAACGCAAGCTGGCCGCTGAATCGCATCAGCCGTATATTTCGGGCGGTAGTTTCACCGCCAATTGAATCAATAACGGCATCCAGCTGATCAGTGCCCAGCGCCCGACAAATTTTTTGTTCAATGGCTGGATCGGTGTAATCAAATACTTCATCGGCACCCAGTTTTTTCAATGCGCAGTGATGTTGCTGGCGAGCCGTGGTAAACACGGTGGCATTCTTCAGTTTAGCCAGTTGGATCGCCAGTTGACCAACAGCGCCAGAACCCGCTTCAATCATCAGGTTTTGACCCGGTTCGATGTTCAGGCGACACAGTGACAACCCCGCTGTCATACCCGGGCATAACAATGCAATCGCATCATAACTGCTAACAGAGGCCGGCAGAGGTGTTACTGCATGAGCTTCAATAACGGCGTATTCCGCCAGCACGCCCTGACGCGTTAAATCACCGTGCCACATCACGCGCTCGCCAACTAATGCAAACTTGTTATCGTGGCTGTCCACGACTGTGCCAACTGCATCCAGGCCTGGAATATGTGGCCATTGCCAGGCACTATGCCCGCCATAAGCCAGTTTGGTATCAACCGGATTTAATCCAACCTGATCAATTTTGACCAGTAGTTGGCCCGGGCCGGGCGTCGGCACGGGCAGCGTCATCTCACTCAGAACAAAGTCTTGTCCTGGAGCCTGTTGAACCAGGGCTTTCATGGTGTTGTGTTTCATTGGGTCATCTCCTGGAACTACTGCTTTAATTCATCGTGACTGGTTGAGGGCAGCTCGTCTCTGATGACAGATTCAGCATGATTGCCGACAGCGGCAGCGCTGCGCGGTGACACCAACATGTAAAACACAGGGGTGAATAGTAAACCGAACACGGTTACACCAATCATGCCGCTAAAGACCGCAACACCCATTGCCTGACGCATTTCTGCACCGGCACCATTTGCTAATACCAGAGGAATGACACCCGCTGTGAAAGCGATAGACGTCATTAAAATTGGACGCAGACGTAAGCGACACGCTTCGATAATTGCTTGTAGCGGTGTTTGATTGTTGTCCTGAATTTCTTTGGCAAACTCGACCATTAAAATTGCGTTTTTACAGGCCAGCGCGACTAAAACTATTAAGGCAATCTGAGTAAAAATGTTGTTATCACCACTGATTAACCAGACACCCGCCAGGGCAGAGAAAATCGTCATCGGTACGATTAATATGATTGCCAGAGGTAGACGCAAGCTTTCATATTGTGCGGCCAACACGGTGAATACCAGAATCACGACCAGCGGGAAGATATATACCATGGTGTTACCTGCCAGGATTTGCTGATATGTCACGTCTGTCCACTCATAAGCCATGCCTTTTGGCAGATTCTCAGCCAGTACCTGTTCAATCGCTTGTTGTGCCTGGTCTGAGCTGAATCCAGGTGCCGGGCTACCGTTCAGCTCTGCGCTTACATAACCGTTATAGTGCATGACTCGATCCGGGCCGGTGTTTGCGGTGATCTCAACAACTGAACCCAGTGGCACCATGTCGCCTGCAGCATTACGCACTTTAAAGTTCAGGATTTGTTTTGCGTCGCTTCTGAACGAACCATCCGCCTGTGCATTCACCTGATAAGTACGGCCAAACAGGTTGAAATCATTGACGTACAAAGAACCCAGATACACTTGCAGCGCATCAAACACCCGGTCCAGAGGGATTCCCTGAATTAAGGCTTGTTCCCGGTCAACATTAATGTCCATCTGCGGCGTTTGAATCCGGAAGGTAGAGTAAAGGCCGATCAATTCAGGTCGTTGTTGCGCTTGCTGAATCACTTTTTGCAGCGAGTTATACAATGCTTCAAACCCTTGATTTGCACGGTCTTCAATTTGTAGTTTGAAACCACCGGTTGAACCCAGCCCTTGAATCGGAGGCGGTGGGAAGATAGCCACGAAAGCTTCATCAATAACTGAGAAACGTTGATTCAGTGCGCCAACAATGGCGTTTGCTGACAAAGTGTCGGATTGACGTTTATCAAAGTCTTCCAGCGTTACAAAGACAATGCCTGCATTCGGACTGTTGGTGAATCCGTTAACCGATAATCCCGGAAAAGAAATTGTTTGTGCGACGCCCGGGGTGTCGAGCGCAATGTTCTCCATTTCACGAATAACGCTTTCAGTACGATCAAGGCTGGCGGCATCCGGTAACTGCGCAATAGCAACCAGATACTGTTTGTCCTGTTGTGGAATAAAGCCACCCGGTACAGCATTGAACAAGGATGCTGTGCCGCCCAGTAACATGAAATAACCGATTAATACCACGACTGAAAAACGAATCAGCTTTTGCACCACAGACTGGTAAGCATTGGCACCACGGTCGAATAAGCGATTGAATGGATTAAATAAAAAGCGACCGAATACCTTGTCTAATAACCGAGTCAGGGCATCTGGTTTTTCGTCTTTTCCTTTCAGTAACAGTGCTGCCAGTGCCGGTGATAACGTGAGTGAATTGAACGCGGAGATCAGCGTTGAAATCGTAATCGTCAGCGCAAACTGTTTATAAAACTGACCTGATAAACCAGTAATAAAGGCAGTTGGAACAAAGACCGCACACAACACCAGTGCAATCGCGATAATAGGGCCAGTAACTTCTGTCATGGCTTTACGCGTCGCTTCCAGCGGCGATAATCCATCGTGAATATTTCGTTCAACGTTCTCGACGACCACGATAGCGTCATCGACCACGATGCCAATAGCCAGTACCAGTCCGAACAATGACAAGGTGTTAATGGATACACCAATCCACTGCATGATGGCGAACGTGCCAATCAAAGACACAGGAACGGCGATGAGTGGAATGATGGATGCGCGCCAGGTTTGTAAGAACAGAATCACCACGATAACTACCAGAACAATCGCTTCTAATAGTGTGTGGATCACCGCGTCAATTGAGCCTCGAACAAACACCGTCGGGTCATAAGCAATCTTGTATTGCACACCCTGAGGAAAATCAGCGGATAATCTCTCCATGGTGCTGCGCACCTGGTCAGATAGCTCAATCGCGTTTGAACCTGGACGCTGAAAGACCGGCATTGCAACGGCTGGTTTGCCGTTCAACATAGCGCGAAGCGCGTAATTATTCTGACCCAGTTCAACGCGAGCGACATCGCTCAGGCGTGTTAGTGCGCCATTGTCACCGACTTTGATGATGATATTTTCAAATTCTTCAATGGACGACAAACGACCTTTTACGTTCAGTAATACCTGGAATTCGTTATCCGCTGTGGTGGGCTGCGCACCGAGCGAACCTGCGGCGACCTGCTGGTTTTGAGCGCGAATAGCCTTAACCACATCCATCGCGGTCAGTTGTCTGGAGGCAATTTCGTCTGGATTTAGCCATACCCGCATTGAATATTCAGCGCCACCAAACAATTGAACGTCGCCGACACCACCCAGACGAGCAATCTGATCTTTGATATACAAATTGGTGTAATTCGCCAGGTAACTGACTTCCCGCGATTCATCTGGTGAATACAAATGAACAACCATCGTTAAATCAGGCGAAGCTTTTTCAGCAACTACACCCAGTCGTTGCACTAACTCAGGCAAGCGAGGTAGCGCACTGTTGACCCGGTTTTGCACCTGAACCTGCGCTTTATCCAGATCGGTGCCCAGTGCAAAGGTGACGGTTAACGTCATACGTCCATCACTGGTCGCCTGGGAAAACATATACAACATGTTTTCGGTGCCGTTAATTTCCTGTTCCAGCGGAGACGCAACGGTTTCAGCGATGACTTCCGGGTTAGCCCCTGGATAGTTGGCGGTTACTACAACGGTTGGAGGAACCACTTCGGGGTATTCACTCACCGGCAGTAAAAACAGTGAGATTGATCCTGCAATCAGGATCACCAGCGACATCATCGAAGCGAAGATGGGTCGCTGGATAAAAAAGTGTGAGAAATTCATGGTGCTTTGTTACCCGGTTTTCTGTGCAAGTTGAATCGTGCTTGATTCGTCTATTGTGTGATCGTTGAAGACGGATGTTGTCTGGCGGTCATTAAGGTGTCGTTTGCCAGATTGTCTTTTAACGTTAACTGTAAGGAGGATAGGTCAAGATCGACATTGTTGGGCACAACGGGCATACCCGGACCCACTTTAGCCGGACCGTTAACCGCGATGCGATCACCCGCACGTAAGCCGGTATTAATAGCGCTGAAGCGGCCAAAACGTTCACCAACCTCAATCAGTCGATACTCCAGTACATCGTCATTGTTCACGGTCAGCACAAAGTTATTTTTCAGATCTGTGCCAATCGAACGTGTTGGAATCAGTACCTTGCTGTGGGTTTCATCAGCCGCCAGTCGAACACGGGCAAAGGCACCCGCTTTTAGTGTTGCTTGCTGCTGAGAAAAAGTAGCTCGCACGCGCAATGTGCCGGTTGAAGCATCAATTGCGTTATCAATAAAATCGACTTCACCGGTGTGTCGGTATTGGTCGGTGCCAGCCAGATTTAATAACACGGGCAGGTGCGCCTCCGGTGTAAGCTGGTTGAACTCCTGGTTCCAGGTGCGCTCATCAATATTGAAATACGCGTACATCTTTTGATTGGATACGATGCTGGTCAGCATACTTTGACCGGCGATAACCGTGTTGCCTCGTGTGATTTCAGCGCGCGAGATAATGCCGGTGATAGGGGAACGAACGTCGGTAAAGGTAAGATCCAGTTCAGCCGCTCGCAGCGCTGAGCGTAACGCCAGCAGATCGGCCCGTTTTTGTTGTGCCGTTGCAATACGATTTTCAGCTTGTTCTTCAGAAATAGCCTTATGTTTACTCAATCTTACTGCACGTTTTTCTTCACTTTCAGCCAGGCTTAATGCAGCTTCGGCACTGACGATTTGCGCTTTCAACCGATTAACTTCTGCGGCGAATGGCCGTGCATCCAGCCGAAACAACAAATCGCCTTCGTTGACTTGCTGGCCTTCGGTAAATTCAATGGAATCAACAATGCCAGAGACACGGGGACGAAGTGCAACGATTTCCGGTGACTCCAGGCGTGTGGTGTAAGTAAACCAGTTTTGCACGTTTTGCGCTGAAACGGTGGCAACATCAATGGTTGGTGCAGGTGGTTGCATCGTTTCAATCTCAGGTTCACCACAGCCAGATAACATAAATAAGCTGATGGCTGCCGCCGTTAAGGTCAATCGGTTTCGCATGATTCGTTCTCCAGTTTATTGCTGGCGTGAATGATAGGGGGTTGATTGGTGGTTTTAAATCACATATAAATAAACACAGTGATGCTTAAATGGCACCAATGGTGTAAATACTGTTATTTTTGAGGAAGTTAACGATGGATCTCTCCAGTCGTCTCCTGATGTTTCTTGACGTAACTGAACGCGGGTCGTTCGCGAAAGTGGCGGAACATCGAAATATTGACCGTTCAGTCGTGTCAAAACAGATCGCCCGACTGGAAGAAGAACTGGGCGTCAGGCTGTTAAACCGAACAACCCGAACCTTCTCGCTGACCGGCGCTGGCAACGAAACCGTGCGCAAAGCGCGGGAACTGCGTGAACTGTTAAATGAAACGACGCGACTTGCAGGTCACTACCACTCCGAGCCAAAAGGTGTTCTGCGTATTGCCTGTAGTGCCTCGGTCGCTCATCAGATGATTCAGCCCGTCATCAACGACTTTCAGAATCGCTTTGTGGATGTGCAGATTGAACTGGTGGTTGGGGATAGTTTTGTTGATCTGGTCGGTGACGGCTTTGACCTCGCTTTTCGAGTCGGCGACCCGAAAGACTCGACGCTGATTGCCCGCTATCTGGCGAGAAATCGTCTGTTATTGCTCGCAACGCCATCGTTCATTGAACGTTATGGCGAGCCGAAAACCGTTGAAGAACTGGCAAAATTGCCCGCTGCCAGTTACATGGGAGAGCGTATCAGAGCGGATTACATCAATTATGTCGATGATCAGAATCAGGTGATGCAAATGCCAATGAACAGCCGATACCTGGCGAATGATATCGACATGATGAAATTAAAAGCCTTGTCAGGTACGGCTTATTATCTGGCCCCGGCGTTTCAAATTCATGATGAAATAACCTCGGGTAAACTGATACCAATCATGACCGATATGAAACTACTTGATTTTGCAGCAATTTATGCCGTTTATCCTCACCGTGATTTACCCGTTCGAACCCGGTTGTTTTTTGATGCAGTGAAAGACTACATCGGAGAAGACATTCCCCGTTGGGAACGAAATATTCCAGGTTTTGAATGTATGTATGGGACGCCGACACGAAAGGAGTGGTTGCCTGAGTAGGGGGGAATGTTCCACTGCTAAGGCAGAACGTTTAATCAGTTTAAGGTTTACAAGCAAGCGCGTACTACTACAACTTCTCAACAACAAGACGCGCTTCTTTTCCCTGCTTAATGATCGAACCTGAATCACCGGTGGTCAGATAATGACTGGTGTGTTCATTGTTTTTATTCAGAATAAGTACACCATATTCACCGATAACGGAAAAATGAAGCGTTGAGGTTTGATCGTCCGTTTTTTTCCCTTCACTTTTGTTCCAGCCAATAAGCAGTGCGGTTGTTTTGGCTATGCCAAAGGCCCATTGCTGGTTTGATGCGGCTAACTGACGTCGTAGTTTTTCGGGGTTGTTTCGTTTTTTCCAGCCCGTCTCAATTAAGCCCTGGTTAAACAATCCCAGCTTAGCGGTGTTGTGTGATGCCTGCTGTAATGTTTGCTGTGTGGTTGGATGATGATCAGCAAGGACACGAGCATCTGAACTGGCGAGTATCAGTTTATTACTGGCGAGTTGTTCACGGATCTGACGCAATATCGGATAAGGCTTGCCCTGCGAGTCATTGAAGGCATGTAGTAATAATTGTCGATTGCCATCATTGATAAAAACCCCGTCAGCGGCGGCGATTTTCTGGCTGAGTAATTCAGGTTGTAAACACAGTTGATACTGTTGTTGCGTTAAATCCGGATAGATGCGCTCTCGGGCCGCACTGCCCTGAACGGTTTGTCTGAGCGTGGGTAACTGATGACAGGCGGCTGTTAAATCACCGGTTTGTTTTGCCTGTTGCCAGGCTGCTTGCAAGGTGGCGTCGATGGGGAGCCATTCAACATTGGCACCGGCCTGTTGCAACAGTCCGGTATATAAATCGACGGGTTCAAATGGATCGCGAGCTGAGGCAGTTATTACCAGAATAAACGGTTTTTCAGCGGCGCTATCCACACGTTTTGCGGCTCGTTTTTTCGCTGCTTCCTGGACAAATCGGGTGTAAATCTGTGTCGACGCCGCATGTTCAGTTCGGGCCAGATCCGGATATTCGATCTTTCGATTACCATCAGCATCAACCAATGGTTGTTCCAGATAATCAATGAACTGGTCAAAGTGGTTGTCAGGTAACGCGAGCAGGGTAGACGATAGCTTGTAATTCACCAGCCAGGTATTGAGTTGCCCACGATTCAGTGTGTCGGTGGAACGCTCGGCCTGAATTTGTTTTAGCGTACTGATAACGGATGAACGGGCGCGTTGACTTTGTGCTGACTCGGACCAGAATGTCGCGGATTCCAGTGCTTGCAATGTTTGCTTGTTAATCGCGTATTCTGGCAGAGTTTTGTAACTTGATTGCTGTTCGAAGAATGTTATTGCGTCGCTGTGACAATACAGGGTTGAGGTTGAGGAACAGGCTTTCAGCTTGCCACCTGTCAGCATCAGTGAGGGACTGAATTCGACTGAAAGACTACGTAACGGCAACATGAATGCTGTTAGTGACAAAATCAGGGATAAAGCCCGCATACTTTACTCACTCTGTTTATTTGGTTCAGATTACTTATTCAGTTTACTAATTCAGCGTATTAGCTCAGACAACCCGCTCTGATTGGTGATACAGACGGCTCACCTGGACTCAACGCTGGGCCAGAATCCGGTCAAGATGGTCGGCAAATGCTTTTTTGTCGCTCTGGCTCAGGGCTGGTGGACCACCGGTTTCAATGCCACTGGCTCTTAAAGTGTCGAAAAAGTCCCGCATATTCAACCGACCTTTTATATTCTCTTTGGTGAACAGTTCACCTCGACTACTTAATGCCGTTGCGCCTTTATCGATCACTTCTGAGGCCAGTGGAATATCACTGGTGATCACTAAGTCGCCCGCCTGAGCGCGACGAACAATTTCATCGTCTGCAACATCAAATCCTTTTTCTACTTTTATGGCTCGAATATGTGGCGATGGCGGCACTCGCAGTGCCTGATTAGCGATCAGTGTTAATCGAACTTCGGTGCGATTGGCGGCCCGGTAAAGAATGTCTTTGATGACAACAGGACACGCATCGGCATCAACCCAGATTTGCATGGTTATGGTTTTTCCTTGAAATGAATGTGCGAAGTGTATCTGTTGCCGAACAGGTTGTCATGAAAAGACTGTCACACAGCGATTGATATAGCGGGGCCGAAACCATGAATAACAGGCAAAAAAAAGCGCCTGCGGGAAGTTTAGCAGGCGCACAAGTCGCTTATCGAATAGGAAGTGATCCTTAGCCGTTGCAGCATAATATTAATGGGTAGCGTCAAACATCCTGTTTGATTCAATATGCTGAAATGCGTTTCAGGAACACTAAAAATACAAGAAAGGTTTAAAAAGGAACCCGCAACCTGGGCAATTATTAAGGTATAACGGGCCCTTTGCACGTCCTTCAGTGCTTATTCTTCGCGTTCAGATGTTAATAAACAAGCGGTTATATCCGATATTATTAACGCATGAAATTTTAGATGGATACTTCCGGACAAAATTGCGTAAAATCATGACTTTGCTGGTTAACATTGATTTACAAAAGTCAGAAGTTTAAATCAATTTTTCAATGAATTAGCAGATACCCTTTGCTTCTGAACGACAATATCACCGGGTTTTCGTCAGAATGGTGTAATTTTCGTCGCAAACGGGAAATAAGCACGTCTATGGTACGGCTTTGAGATTGAGGGGAAGACAGGCCGCAGCGACTGGCCAGTGTTTGTCGGTCCATAATTTCCCCTTTAGCCAGGCACAGCGTGTGTAATACACTGGATTCCCCTTCGGTTAACGAGATTTTACGATGAGTGGGGAGTCGAACTTCCCGTTTGTCCGGGTCAAAGCGAAAATCTGAAAACCTGAGAACGGGCGATACCGTGTCTTGCTGACCGGGTGTTCGTCGCAGCAGCGCCTTGATGCGTAACAACAGCTCCTGAGGGGATGTGCCTTTAACAACATAATCGTCGATGCCCGCATGAAAGCCAGTCACTTTGTCGGCATCTTCATTCATTTCGGTAAACATGATGATACCGAAATTGTGTTGTAACCGGAGCCGACGAACGATGTCTGGTCCGGTCATATCCGGTAGTCGCCAGTCGCAGATCAGTAAATCGATGGGGGTTGATGAAGTTTGCAGTGTGTTAATCGCAGAAATCGCCGTTTCGCCGGAATGCGCACCGCTGACGCGGTAACCCTGGCCGGACAAGAGCAGTTCAAGTCCGTGAAACATGATTTCATCGTCTTCGATGATGAAGATGTGTGTCGTTGATTGATTATCTTTCATGGCGCTCCGACTAAGTTAATACCAGCGCTGATGACGTTTCAGGTCGTGGTGCTGTGATGCGAATAAATGTCGCTGATGGGTAGTGTAGATTTTTTTCTTCGGCTTATGGAGTACTTGTTAACAAGTACCTGTAAAAAAGTAAGGGTTATCAGCATTTTTAATGTCAGATGACCGGTATGTCAGGTGATAAGCCGCTAAGAATTGATGTAGAGGTTAATGTAGTCGCTGTAATGAGTCGTTTTACTTATATCGTAATAATTCAGTTAGTTGCCCTGTTAACCCTGATGTTAACCAGCCTGGCGAGTAAAGCCGCCGATGCATCGTTTGACAAGGTGATAACCGCTTACGTCAAACAGTTCGATTATCATCACGGTTTGTCTCAGTCATCAATTAATGACCTGGTGCAGGACGAAAACGGCTTTATCTGGTTAGCCACAGAAGATGGTCTGAATCGTTTTGATGGTTATCACTTTGATGCGTATCGGTCGGCTGCGGGAATTCGAAATCAAATAGAATACGGCTATATTTTCACGCTGCTGGCCGGTGATGAACAGGATCTGTGGATTGGACTGGATAAAATCGGTGTTAACTACCTGTCCCTGAAGGACGGTGTGTTTAATCATCCGGACAATCCCGCGTTGACGCCAAAGCGAATTGGATCTGTACGCAGTTTGCATCTGGATGATCAGTCAAGGCTCTGGGTCGGTTATTATTCCAGCGGTCTGACTGTCCATGAACTGGCTACCGACGAACAGGCGACCTACAACAACCGACAATCAACTTACCGATTACCCGCAAAATCCGTTTACGCCATCACCTCATTTAATGGCAATACCTGGCTGGCGACCAGTGATGGCGTGTTTAAAACCAATGCGTCAGTGTCCTACGATCAACTCATGTTTCAACCAGTACCGGTTGATGGTTTTCAATCCGGTAAAACCAGTCACTGGCTGGTGTCCGAGCAGCAATCACAGCAACAGCTCTGGCTTGCTCACGAATCCGGTTTATATCTGCTTCAACACGGCGTGTTTAATAAAGTCCCTGGAATAGCCGACGAATGGACCATTACCGATATCGCGGAAGGGCCATCAGGCAATATCTGGCTAACTACATCACAAGGATTTTTACTTCGCGTCTCTCCCGACTCACTCACCGTTGACCGCATCGTGCTGCGACAATTAAATGCCAGTTCTGCCAAAGCGGCGTTGTCAGCCATTCTGGTTGATAATGCCGGGTTACTCTGGATCGGCACCGTCGGAAAAGGCGTTTATCAACTCGATCCGGGGCAATTTCAGTTCAGTCGCTTACCCTTAGACAGCGAACACGCCCCACAACGCAATATTATTGGCGTGTTTAACGATCAAGCCGGAAATACCTGGTTTTCATCGGACGGTTTGCTAATGCGAATGGACGAACGAGGGGTTGCTTACGCCCCGGCTACAGGTTGTGAATTTCTCACTGCCAGTAATACAGTTGGTCATATCGCTCAAAGCCGGGATGGCACTTTTTGGCTGAGCACCCGCCAGGGTTTGATTGAATGGCAGGAGAACACTCGACGTTGTAAGCGTTACCAGTTGCCTGATAAATCCCTGAAACAAGCCATTTCTCATTCCTTTGAAGACACTAACGGCACGATTTGGGTCAGTACCTGGGGCCGTGGTTTGTATCGCAAAACGCCGGGTCAATCATCGTTACAGCGCGTTGTCGGTAAACAGCAGAAGTTGCCCTGGCGATACTTCCGCCACACTACGCAAGACAACGACGGCGTGCTCTGGCTGAGTAGCTACCGCGGTTTAATGTCGATAACGCTGGATGAATCTGGCGATGTTGAAACCGTTAAAATCGTAGAACGTTTTGGCCCATCGCCCGCCAGCACGGTAAAAGTACCAGCAACCAGTGTTTACAGTAGCCAGGTAGACGGCGATATTCTCTGGATAGCGACCCGTAGCGGCCTCGTTCGGTTTAATCGCTTCACCGGTCAAAGCGAAGTGTTTACCACTCAGCACGGTTTATCTAATGACATTGTATACAGCGTGATGAATGATGAACTGGGTAATTTGTGGCTGGGTACTAATCAGGGATTAAGCCGCTTTTCACCCGCGACTCAACGATTCAAAAATTACTACATGACACACGGTATTTCGTCCGACGAATTTAACTCGGGCGTGTTCAGTAAAGGCGCTGACGGACAGCTCTATTTCGGCACGATTAACGGCATTACCCGGTTTGACGCCAAAGCACTGATGACCATGTCACAGCAACACCATGTATTAATCACTCACTTCTGGCGTGGCAACGACAGGCTGGATCACCGCCATAGTTTGCCTGGCGTCGATTATCTGGATACCGTTTCACTGTCCTATCCTGATCACGAATTTTCACTGTTGTTATCTGGTAGCGACTTTCGTTACCCGGATTCGATGACTTTTCGGGTAAAACTGGATGGTTATGATGATGAATGGCGGGAACGTCGCAGTGATAACCGGCTGATAACCTACACCAATCTCGATCCGGGTCGTTATACCCTGGCAATTCAGACGACCAATGATGACGGTGAATGGCAAGTCTCTGATCGCAAACTGCATATAGACGTTGCGCCGCCCATCTGGCAAAGCACTTACGCTTATGTGGCCTATTTGCTGATCGCCGCATGGCTTATCGGCATGTTGTTCTGGAGCCGTCATAAATACCAGCAAGCACAGGAAAAACGGGCGCTGTGGCTTGAAGCCGAAGTCGCCAGAAGAACCCTGCAAATCCATCAGCAAAATGAGGCGTTATCTGAACAGAATGATCAGTTAAAGCGACTGACTGATTATAAGCAGCGGATGCAAAGTTTTATTCTTCATGATCTGAAAACCCCCCTCAATGCCATTGATTATGGGCTGACTGAACAATCCGGTCAGTGGACTTCACTGGTAAAAATCAGCGTAGAACAAATGAAACGCCTGATTGCTAATGTGCTGGATATAGAACGAAACCTCGAAGGCCAGTTAACATTGCAGGCTCACTGGCATTCAGCGGATGCTCTGATCGGTCAGGCTGCGGATATTCTGCACGCTGAATTCACTGCAAAAGCCATACAACTAAACCGGGTTGTTGCCGCCGACCAGGCGATATATGCCGATGAGCGCTATCTGGTGAGGGTGCTGGTTAATTTACTCTCCAACGCCATTAAATTCAGTGATAAACACACCTCGGTAGATGTCACCGTCACTTGTGATAAAGACCGTGTTTTCCTGACTGTGCGCGATTACGGGGTTGGCATGAGCGACGATATTAAACGCAAGATTTTCACCCCGTTTTACAGTGAATCCCCTGATCATCAACCCGACGCAAACGGCCTTGGGCTGGCGTTTTGTGACAATGTGATTAAAGCCCACGGCGGTACGATTGCAGTAACCTCGGAACCCGGTGTTGGCAGTGAATTTGTTCTGACCTTACCGCAACATACCGAAGGCCAGCGCCACCTGGCGCAGGAAGCGGCGACAGCCAGGACTTATAAACAACACGACAAACAGGCGAAACATGGCAAGTCTGGCCGGGTATTGCTGGTGGAAGATTCAGCGATCGATCAAACATACACCCGAAACCTGTTACTGGACGCTCATTTCAATGTTGAAGCAGCCTCGACCGGATTTGATGCGATTCAGGCGTTGAACCTCTCTAAAACCCGAGGCGTGTTTGATCTGGTGTTGCTCGATCTTCACTTGCCCGATATAGACAGTCTGCAACTCGCGGTGCAACTCCGTCGCCAGTTACCCGAACAGGCAAAAATTATTGCATTAACCGCCGTCTTAACCACGGACACAGAGCAACGTGTTTCAGGCGTCGGTCTGGATGGCGTACTGGAAAAACCGCTGGATATGACACGCTTAATGGCCTTGATACAAGCATCAGCGACCGAATCACCGCAAGACCCGCCTGATGAAACTGACCTGGCTCAGACTGACAAAGTTCAGACTGATAAAACACGGACTGACAAAGCAGGGCAGGCGACAACCTCGAAGCAACTGATCATTGATACGGCTCACCTTGACGGCTATCGCCAGCAAACCCCAGGCGCTGATACGGAACAGGATAGTGCGTTCCACGCTCTGACAGAACGATTGCTGATCCGACTTGACGAAGCCGCTGCGTTTTTTCGTGCTATGGACGAAGCAACCCTCTCAGTGACAGACAGGGCAGACATCGACGACAGTCAGGCAGACACGATCAGACAACAGCTTCACACCTATGCAGGCACCGCGGGTAATTTTGGTATGAAAGCCCTGAGAGAGTTTTGTCGGCAAGGGTTGGAACAGTGGGAGCAAGGCCAGGTACCAGACTGGCAAACCGGCTATCGCATTGTTAAACAGACCCGACGAGCATTCGCAGACTATCTGGACAACTAATCTGAGCAATCATGAATAACTGAACCGGATTCTCAGCTGCGTGTTACCAGATACTCGTATTCTTATCAGAGAACTCATGCAATAAACTGACATGATACAAGTAACACCCAACGGATAGTTCACAGACGAGATTTAATGAGCGATGGCTGAAACGGAAGTGGTCTACATAAGTGGTCCGACTGGACCACCTATGTAAATATTGCAGATTAGACGCGGAATTTTGTGATCATATCGTTCAGTTCTGCGGCCATACTAGCCAGACTGACACTCGATTGAGCCGTATGCGCTGCACTCTCACTGGTTTGTTCTGCCATCAGATTGATTTCATCAATATGCGTTTTAACATCCAGTGTGGTTGCGCTTTGTTCTTCTGTGGCACTGCTGATCATGTTATTCATGTCGGTGATTTGCATCATGCCTTGTTGCATGCGAAGGATTGATTCCTCGGCTTGCTGTGACAACGCAACGCTGGCTACTGCCTGGTCCTGACATTCCGCCATATCCTGAACTGAACGCTCAACACCGGCCTGCAAAGACTCAATCACAGATTTAATATTACTGGTGGATTCTTGTGTTCTGCTTGCCAGCGTTCTCACTTCATCGGCAACCACCGCGAAACCACGACCCTGTTCACCGGCACGCGCTGCTTCAATCGCCGCATTCAGTGCCAGAAGGTTTGTTTGTTCAGCAATACCCTGAATTACTGACACGATTTCACCAATGTTTTCGCTGGCTTCTTTCAGGTCGCCAATGCGTGAGGCTGACTCTTCAACCCGTTGGCCCAGATTGGTAATCGACGCCGCGCTTTCATCCAGTACAGACACACAATGATTCGTTTCATCGGTTGCCGAACGCGTCGCGTCCAGCGTGATATGCGTATTGCTGGCAACCTCATTAATCGCTGCCGTCATTTCTGACGCTGCACGATCAACATTGTTGATATCTTCGCGTTGCGTATGCATGCCCTGGTTGATTTGTTCCGTGACGGCTGATAACTCTTCAGCCTGTGCTGCCAGTGACGCTGATGATAATCCGACCTGACTCAGCACTTTGCGGAATTCAGTAATCATCTGATTGAACACACGACCAATATCACCCAACTCATCTTTACCTCGCGCCTTTAGCGTGGTGGTTAGGTCATTGGTGGTACTCATGTGCAACATGACATTGCGCATTTTTTCCAGAGGACGATAGATATTTGAACTGATAACACTGGATAACCAGATGGTCAGTGCCGCCAGCACGGCAGCGGTAAGGAGTAAGGTTTGAGTACTTTGCCAGAAAATCGTGTTTACATCGTCAATGTAAATACCGGTGCCAACAATCCAGCCCCATTCACTGAACAGTTTCACATACGAGATTTTATCGACGGGTTCATCTTTACCCGGCATATTCCACATATAAGCGACCTGGCCTTCACCTCGATCACGGGCAACTTTCACCATTTCGACGAATAACGCCGTACCTTCAGGATCTTTAATATGTTCGATATTGGTGCCAATCAACGATGATTTAGGATGGCTCACCATGATGAAATCCAGCGTATTGATCCAGAAATACTCATTGCCGTCGTACTTCATCGCCTGGATTGCTGCAATGGCCTGTTGTTTGGCATCGTCATGAGACAGCACGCCGCGCTCTGCTTGCTTGTAGTAATGCTCTACCAGGGTTACCGCAGAATCCACCAGATGTTTATTTTTAACGCCTCGGTCTTCAACCAGATTGTGTTTAAGTGTGTTTAACGACACCAAAATAATAACAGCAAAGCAGAACATTGCTGTCAGGCTGAGCAAAGCCAGTTTGTATTTGATGCTGAGATGATTAATCAGGTCTTTCACTGTGGTTCGTCCTCTATGACAAAGATTAAAAATCCGACGGGCGTTCAGATACGGTTTTATTGTTTTAATGTAGGGCGTATTTAACGATTGAATGCGAACAAAAATTCCATGTTCAACGGTCAATACGGTCCATGATTTTTTGAGTTCATTGCACGTCGGGTCAGGGGCCACTCGTTCAACGTTTCATGATGCCAGGAGTGATGCTTTTTACCCGCGCAAAATATACAAGAACGCGAGTGTCAAAAAACTGATTTAAATCATTTTATTCATCAATGGTAATTAATTTTCCACGGTTCGTGTAAGCAAAAACGTAAAGGTGAATGAACAGCTGATTACAGGTGGTTGATTTGCCAGCGGTTGTCATCAGATTGGCCGAGAAAGTTCATGCAATAGCTGAATGAAATCTGATGGTTACGGTGTTCTTTCGGCATGTTTTCAGATCTATGTCGTCACTGCCAGTACCATTAACATGCCACGCTGAGTCTTGTTTTTTAGTGACCGAAATTCATCAAAGATAAAGCTTTTGTTTACACCAGTATCGAATTTCTGGCTTTTTATGCACCACTCAGAGGAAAGGCAAATGAATAAACAATTCTCGAATGGAAACAACACACAGACACAACCTGAATCACCCGCGTTAACAACCCCGGTTTCACCGAATCAACCAGGCAACGCATACCTGAATAAACAGAAAGACAACTGGAAAAAAGCCCCCTGGTGGGTCAGACACAGTTTAGCCGGTGTTTCATCCAGACAAACCGCTGTTCGACTCGAACAATGCGCAGTTTTAACCGGTTCAGTGGGTTTTATATCAGCCATCAGTGAAGGCCAGTTTTCACTACTGATGGCGTTCTATGCCTCGGCGTGGTCAATCTCTGTAGCGGTACGTTGGTTGGATAATGAACAAGTCTGGACCAGTCAGCCGCTATGACAGCAATCAGACCGCCTGACAATGAACCAAAAAGTAGTATTAACAGCAGCACTTGAACCAACTTGAATAATGAAAAAACATTATTGTTTATATTCAATATGTTACATTTAAACTAATACGAATAACAGCACGCCTGGCAGCCCGGTAACGGGGGCGTTGCGTTATCATTACGTGCTTATGTCAGGGTGCTGTCGTAGTTGTCACCCTGAATTTCAGGCATGCTTTGAGCCAGAAACAGCAACAGCAGGAATACACCATGATCAAATCATTACGACTAAAACATAACTGGTCGCAGGAGCATCTGGCGACCATCTCAGGAGTAAGCCTGCGCACCATTCAACGAATAGAAGCAGGCAACAAAGCCAGCATGGAAACCCTTAAATCACTGGCAGCGGTTTTTGATGTTGAAGTCGCCAGCCTTACCGCAAAAATGACCGTACTGGAAAAAGAATCAGATGCCTGGAAAGCCGTTCCGGTATGGGTCAGGGCAGGGTTATGGGGAGTGAGAAAACGCAACATAGCCATTCGATGTGAACTCATTGCGTTAGGCGTTGGATTAACCGGGCTGGCTCTGTCGTTTATCAGCCCGGGCAGCAGCATGTTAATGGCATTTCTTGGCGCAGCGTATTGGATGGCCGCGTCAATTCGCTGGGTAGACAATGCGCTGATGTGGGAATAACTCCGCAGAACAATCACCGACCGGGTTGCTGTTATTCAACACAACCCGGTGTTTTTATCTGTTGAGTTCGCACAGACTGTTTTTCAGGAATATATTTTTTCAGGAATGCATTGTTTCAGGCGCTTACTATTTCAGGCACTTGTGGCTTCAGACGTTGAAAAACGAAAAATCCGAGGGTCGAATAAAAAGTCGAGTTTTTCAGTGGAGAGTAAAGACTGTTTAACCGCAGGGTGGTGAGGATTCACCAGATAATTGCAATCTCGCGGTGAAATAACGGAAGGGATTTGTAATGCCGCAAAACCAGCATCACCGCTTGCCAGGAATTCATTCCCGATTAATTGCGTGCTTTCATGCACCGGAATCGCTCGCCAGCTTGTTGGTAAATCTTCTTCATCCAGTTGAGCAATCAATTCATCAGGAATTGTGATGCGGTATAAATCATACAAATCAATAATACCGGGATCGTGGTTCATATGCGCCAGCACTTCCAGTGAGCAAAGCGATTCAGAGGCTGAAAAGTAAAGTGCTTCCGTGCCTTTTGAATTCCAGCGGCCACCGTAAAGTTTAGCGCCGATTGGGCTGAACGGATCAGCCGAGAATTTCTTTTGTGTCAGACGATACAGTTCCATTCGTAAAAGACTCCATCTCAAGCATCTGTTAACGCTAAGAGAACACACCGTGTTCAATGCGACCAATCAAATCCTTTACGGTTTCGAAATCGACGGTAGTCGCCACCATATCAAGTGGCCGTTTACCGCCCAGGCCATAGACCTCTTCGCGAATCCAGGCGAGCGCCTGTTGTTCATCATTAAACAAATCAGTTGCCAGTTTCACTAACATGGCCAGGCGATACATCGCATCGCTTTCGTGCGTGCTGAAACGTTCCTGGTTTTTAAGCCGCCGTTTTATGGTGGTGACGGGGATGAGTGTAACGCGATGAAACTCGCTTTGAGAAAGGTTAGTACGTTCAATCAATCTGTTATAAACCATCGGTTCAAATCCTTTGTGAACAGCATCACTGCGCCCGGTACTTTCGTCTTCGATGCCCAGTGCTACCCAGTAATTGTTTGCATGTTGCCGTTGTGGTTTAAATGCCTTGAGTTTGGCCGTTGTCATCAGCATTTCCCGGCTGTTAGTCCATATGGTCACTAAACAATAGTCCAAATAGCCCACAATCACAACCCCATTCCAGGTATTTTTTCCAAATTTAACGACAAGCAAAGGCCAACAAATGCAGACGGATAATTATCGGTGTTTGTGCCATGACGCAAAATTCTACTTACTTTTCCGCTTCGCTCGCTTTATTCAGCTTTTCTTCTAAAACTACAAGACTATTGCTTTAAAAAATCAGATAATCGCCCCCAATTTTTTAAGGTCCAACCATCGAGCACTATCAATGGAAATTAAAGTAGATTTTCTCGACAACTTACGTCTTGAAGCCAAATTTGATGATTTTTCTGTCATCGCCGATCAGCCCATCCGTTACAAAGGTGACGGTTCGGCTCCCAGCCCCTTCGATTACTTTCTGGCATCGTCAGCCCTGTGTGCAGCGTATTTTGTCAAGGTTTACTGTAATTCGCGTGATATCCCGACCGACGGTATTCGCATTGCTCAGAACAATATTGTTGATCCGGAAAACCGCTACAACCAGATTTTCAAAATCCAGGTTGAACTACCCGAGCATATTTCTGAAAAAGACCGCCTGGGTATTCTTCGCTCCATTGATCGTTGCACGGTAAAAAAAGTCGTTCAGACCCAACCCGAATTCCAGATCGAACCCGTCGAAAACCTCGATGAAGACGCACAAGCCATGCTGATGGTCACGCCGGACGAAGCACATCAAACCTTCATCGCAGGCAAAGATTCCTCACTGGAACAAACCATTGAACAAATGACTGGCCTGATCGAACAGCTCGGCATGAAGATCGAAATCTCCTCCTGGCGAAACCTTGTGCCGAACGTCTGGTCACTACACATCCGCGACGCGGCATCGCCAATGTGTTTCACCAACGGCAAAGGCGCAACCAAAGAAAGCGCATTATGTTCCGCCCTGGGTGAATTTATTGAACGCCTGAACTGCAACTTTTTCTATAACGACCAGTTCTGGGGTGAGGAAATCGCCAACGCCGAATTCGTTCACTATCCCAACGAAAAATGGTTCCCACTGACCGAAGACGACGCCATTCCAGACGGCCTGATGGACGACTACACCCTGGGCATTTACAACCCGGTCGGTGAATTGCAAGGCTCAAACCTGATCGACACCAACTCAGGCAATATCGAGCGTGGCATTGTTGCCCTGCCATACACCCGCCAGTCTGACGGCGAAACCGTTTACATGCCGTCAAACCTTATTGAAAATTTGTTTCTCAGTAATGGCATGAGCGCAGGGAATAACCTCAACGAAGCCAAAGTACAATGCCTGTCTGAAATCTTTGAACGTGCCGTAAAACGCCAAATCATCGAACAGGAAATTGTCCTGCCAGACGTACCAAAAGACGTACTCGCCAAATACCCGAGTATTGTTGCCGGTATCGACGCCCTGGAAGCACAAGGCTTCCCGGTTGTTGTTAAAGACGCATCATTAGGCGGCCAGTTCCCGGTAATGAACGTCACCCTGATGAACCCGAAAACCGGCGGCGTGTTCGCTTCATTCGGCGCTCACCCGGATTTCCAGGTTGCACTCGAACGCAGCCTGACTGAACTCCTGCAAGGCCGCAGTTTTGAAGGGCTTAACGACGTGCCACGACCCACGTTCAACAGCATGACCGTCAGCGAACCCGAAAACTTTGTCGAACACTTTATCGATTCAACCGGTGTTATCTCCTGGCGTTTCTTCAGTAACAAAGCTGAATACGACTTTGTTGAATGGGACTTCTCCGGCACGACCGAACAAGAATGCGACAACCTGTTCGCCATCCTCAGCGATCTTGGTAAAGAAGCCTATGTTGCTGAATACACAGGTATTGGCACCGCGTGTCGCATCCTGGTGCCTGATTTTTCTGAAGTCTACGCCGTTGAAGATCTGGTTTGGGACAACACCAACAAAGCCCTCGACTACCGCGAAGACATCCTCAATATTCACCGCCTGGACGACGAAGCACTTGCCGATTTAGTTGCACGTCTGGAAGACAGCCAGCTTGATAACTACATCGAAATCGTCAACCTGATCGGCATTGAATTTGATGAAAATACCGTGTGGGGTCAACTCACCATCATCGAACTTAAAATCCTGATTTACTTAGCTCTCGGTCAACACGAAGACGCGATAGAACTCGTTGAAGCCTTCCTGCAATACAACGACAACACCGTTGCCCGTGGCCTGTTCTATCAAGCGATTCACACCGCTCTGGAAATCACCCTGGATGAAAGCCTCGAGATGGACGAGTTTATCGACAACCTTTCTCGCATGTTTGGCAAAGACGTCATGGAAAACGTGGTCGGCACCATCAACGGCACCGTTCGCTTCTACGGCCTCACCGAAACCAACATGCAACTGGAAGGGCTGGACAAACACCTTCGACTTATCGAAAGCTACAAAAAGCTCCACCAGGCCCGCGCTAAACTCGCGAACTAAACCTGTCTGTTACTCGTCGGTGTACTACCGCGAGCAAAAAAAAAGCGCAGTGCCAACCGCCTGCGCTTTTTTAATCCCACCCCGTAATTTTTCACCAATTCCCCCTTAACGATTGACCTTAAAACAGCAACGTACTATAACAACCCCTGCACCGATAACGGTACGAAACAACGCTCTTTAACAAGATAAAAAAAGCCAAAATTTACAAAGGGTAAACAATAAGTATCCCTTGTTTTTAGCGCTAACGACCTGATTTACTGGGTAATAATTTAAAAAACCCTGGTAGATTCCCGTTATGGATATGACCATTTGGCGTATCAGGGATGAAATATCAATAAAAACAAGTGAATAGATTGATTTTTGATGTTGATGATATATCAATTTCTGTTGCTAATATGTTGGTAGACTGATCGGGTGTCGGAAAGTTGGTTGGATACAAGTGGTTATGTTTAGAGTTTTCCCCGCGGGTGCGGGGGTTAACCGTGAGTTTTATCAAAAAGAAGAATTCAAGAATATGTTTTCCCCGCGGGTGCGGGGGTTAACCGGTTACGGGGTTTGTTGTATGGGACGGTATTACGTTTTCCCCGCGGGTGCGGGGGTTAACCGGTATTTACTAATAGGAGACAAATCTTTAATGTGTTTTCCCCGCGGGTGCGGGGGTTAACCGACATTGAAATGCGTCTTGATGAGTTGATGGCAGTTTTCCCCGCGGGTGCGGGGGTTAACCTTCACAATTAACACCAAAACAAAAAAACACAAAGTTTTCCCCGCGGGTGCGGGGGTTAACCGGGGCTCGTGACACACAACCTGAAAATACCGCTGTTTTCCCCGCGGGTGCGGGGGTTAACCGACATGCTCTGTTTGCGCTCGTAGTTATGCTCAGTTTTCCCCGCGGGTGCGGGGGTTAACCGGGGTACGCCCCTTGACGCAGACTCGGCGGCTCGTTTTCCCCGCGGGTGCGGGGGTTAACCGTTGCAGGACGACGCGTAATGCCAGCAATTTTAGTTTTCCCCGCGGGTGCGGGGGTTAACCGGTTTTAAAGCCGTTTATTTACCAGGAACGCAGGTTTTCCCCGCGGGTGCGGGGGTTAACCGTCAGAAATGTTGGATAGCAAAGGCTATAAGGCGTTTTCCCCGCGGGTGCGGGGGTTAACCGTCAATAGCAAGCTGGCAGATCACATTGGTGCAGTTTTCCCCGCGGGTGCGGGGGTTAACCGATTTATCGATTTCTCAATTATCAATGGGTCGCGTTTTCCCCGCGGGTGCGGGGGTTAACCGGCCCCCTGAATTTCTTGATGTTGTCGAACCTAGTTTTCCCCGCGGGTGCGGGGGTTAACCGTTATACTCTACCTATTAGCGTTTGGCCTGGTTGTTTTCCCCGCGGGTGCGGGGGTTAACCACGTCAGGATAATCTTTTTGATTACCTTCCATAGTTTTCCCCGCGGGTGCGGGGGTTAACCGTAATTGTGAACTCTTGATGTGCCGACATAGCTGTTTTCCCCGCGGGTGCGGGGGTTAACCGGGCTTACTTCAAGGATTACGAAAGTATGAATTGTTTTCCCCGCGGGTGCGGGGGTTAACCGTTTTGCTTGGTCCAGAAGCGCTCTACAGCCTGGTTTTCCCCGCGGGTGCGGGGGTTAACCGTCTGCTGCGTCAATCTTAATGGTACGTACTTGGTTTTCCCCGCGGGTGCGGGGGTTAACCGAAACCTAAAAAGCTCAAGGGCAAACCTAAGGCGTTTTCCCCGCGGGTGCGGGGGTTAACCACAATATTCATCATATAGCGTCGAACCTCAGTGGTTTTCCCCGCGGGTGCGGGGATTAACCGGCCCGTTCATCCAGGTCCCAATGATTAACATACGTTTTCCCCGCGGGTGCGGGGGTTAACCGACCTTTTCAACCGCGTTATTTTTAAACTTTGCGTTTTCCCCGCGGGTGCGGGGGTTAACCGTACCCCCAGCGGTCTTACTTTTAACATAGCGAGTTTTCCCCGCGGGTGCGGGGGTTAACCGCAAAAAGTACGCTCGCCGTTAAGTTGACACCGGTCTTCCCCGCGGGTGCGGGGGTAAACCTATTTCACGAACAATTGCTCGCTGTAACTACCGTCCCTGGTGGTGTATTCCTGTCGGCCGTCCTGGCCTCCACCTCCTTAAGTCCGTTGCAGTGCAACGTTCTTTCGTCGCCCCCTTGGGTGCGGGGGTTAACCGCAATATCTAATTAAAGCTCGCTGTAACTACCATCCCTGGTGGTATATTCCTGTCGGCCATCCAGGCCTCCACCTCCTCAAGCCCGTTGCAGTGCAACGTTCTTTCGTCGCCCCTGGCGGTGTATTCCGGTTCGACCATCCGCGGTCTCACGCTCAAACCAGCAATAGCAGTGCTATTTCTGATTTTCGCCCAGGCCTCCACCTCCTCAAGTCCGTTGCTTTTTTGAAGGTAAGGCAACGTTCATTCGTCGCCCCCTTGCTGGTGGGGTAAACCAGCTCTGCTATGCCGCCAATCTGGCTGAAAAATCAATTCTCGCCCTGATGGTCCTCCGTCAGGGCGCTGTACTATTCACACCTCCCGGTGTGCTTTAGGAAATAGACGCAGTGCTGGATACAAAGTCATTTAACATTGGATTCAATGGTAAATTCTCCACGCCCTGACGGAGGACCATCAGGGCGAGGGGGAATATTTTTCAGAGTCTCGCTGTACTATTCACACCTCCCTGTGTGTTCCAGGAAATGGGCGCAATGCCTGAATGCAAAGTAACTTAACGTTGGGTTCAATGGTAAATTCTCTGCGTTTTGACAGGAAACATCAGGGCGAGGGGGAATATTTTTCAGAGGCTCGCGGTAACTAACATCCCGGTTGTACATAATTCAATCCCAACCCAACCACTCAGCCTGAATTTCCCCACCTTAACCACACCATGATGGAACAACACCATTAATTCCTGATACCGTCCATACTTAGAAAGAATTCAGGCCATACTCAAGTCATAAATCCCACAAATTAACATGCGCTCCTGGCCCGCGTATGGGAGAAATCAACTATGTTGCTCGCCTCATCTATGGTGTTTTTAGCTGTTGCTGTTATCGCTGTTCCTCTGTTCCAGAAGCTTAAAATTGGCGCGATTCTCGGTTATCTTGTGGCGGGGGCTGTGATTGGTCCCTCGCTGTTGAACTGGATAAGCAATCCCGATGTGATACTCCATTTTGCTGAACTCGGCGTTGTGCTTATGTTATTTGTGATTGGTCTCGAACTTGAGCCGGAAAAGCTCTGGAAGATGCGTCATAACATCCTGCTCAGTGGTAGTGGGCAATTGCTTACCAGTTCGCTGCTAATCGCCGCAGCTTGCGCCTTTTTCCTTGGTTTTAACGCCACAACTGCGCTGGTGATCAGTTTATCGCTTGCGCTCTCGTCCACCGCGTTTGCCATTCAATTAATGAAAGAACAAACGATCCTCAATACTCCGCCTGGTCAGCAAGGATTCTCGATCCTGTTGATGCAGGATATCGCCGTGATCCCCATTTTATTACTCGTCGCCCACCTTGCGCCGAATCAGGCCAGTGATTCCCCGGCCTGGTGGATGAGTGTGGCTGCGGTGATTGCTGCGCTGGTCGCCGGACGGTTTCTGGTGAATCCCTTGTTACGCCTGGTATCTACCCACGGCAGCACCGAAAGCATGACCGCTGCTGCGCTGCTTATTGTGCTGGCAACCGCGACCGGGCTGGAAGCGGCTGGATTATCAATGGGGCTGGGCGCATTTATTGCGGGCATAATGTTGGCGAATTCCTCCTACCGACACCAGCTTGAAACCGAAATCGAACCCTTCAAAGGGCTCCTGCTGGGGCTGTTTTTTATCGCGATTGGCATGAACCTCAATCTCAGCTTACTGGTTGAAAATCCCGGCTTTATTCTCGCCTGTGCGGTGCTGTTAATGCTGATAAAAGCCACCGTGATTTTTACCATTCTTCGCCTGAATCGCCAGGCCAGTACCGATGCGATGCGGGTTGGTCTGATGTTATCTCAGGGCGGTGAATTTGCTTTTGTGGTCATGACGCAAGCCGCTGGTTCTGGCCTGCTCGATCCCGCGATTGCCAGCGAAGTCACGCTGGTGGTCGGCTTGTCGATGGCGTTAACCTCGCCCGTGGTGATTGTGCAAAGTCTGTTTTTTAACAGTCGAAACTGCCCGGCGGTGTATGACACCGAAGCCACCACCCACGAACCCGGCGTGATCATTGCCGGGTTTGGTCGCTTCGGCCAGATTTCAGGCCGGATTCTACGCGCCCATCACATTCCCTTCACCGCACTCGAAACCGACGCTCAACACATTGATTTTGTCAGTCGTTTCGGCAACAAGGTGTTTTATGGCGATGCCAGCCGTCTCGACTTGCTCCGCACCGCCGGTATCGACCACGCCCGCACTTTTTTAATCGCGGTTGATGACGAACAAACCGTATTAACCATCGCCGCGCTGGTCAGCCGCGAATACCCGGATATTCAAATCATCGCCCGCGCTCGCAACCGGGCCACGGTCAGAAAATTACACGCAATGGGCGTTACTTATATTGTGCGTGAATTATTCGGTAGCAGCCTGGAAGCCGCGTCATACATGATGATGGAGCAGGGCTACACCAAAGCCGAAGCTGATTACATCACGCAGACCTTCGCCGAACACGATCAAACTTTCCTCGCCCGGTCGCTCGAAAAAGAACTGACCGAAGCGGAGCTAATCGAATACAGCGAACGGTCCAGAAACGAACTTCGGGATATTTTCCAGCAAGACGTCGGCGAGTACCGCTCCCGCTAAAAATAAAACAGAAAGATTGACCTCAAATTAGTGACGTACTATAACAACCGCTGCAACGTATCAGGTACATTGCAGCGCTCTTTAACAATGTGATGAAAATCGGCTAACCAGCTGGGCTTGTACGGATTTTTAGCCGTAAAAATTTGCGGATAAACGTTAAGTAAAAAGTTTGCAACCCTTATTCAGGCCGCTAATAAATTGATTTTATGGACGATCATTGAAAAAAATCTGGTAGATGTGGATTGAGGTTAGTATCACTTAGGGTATGTTGGTTAAAATATCAATAAAAACAGAGAGATAAGTTGAGTTTTGTGGTTAATGAAATAGTGATGTTTGTTGATAATAAGTTGGTAGATTGATCGGGTGTCTGAAAGTGGTTTGGATACAAGTGGTTATGTTTAGAGTCTTCCCCGCGGGTGCGGGGGTAAACCGCTGGCGTTTTCGACCTTTCGTAGATTTAACGAGTCTTCCCCGCGGGTGCGGGGGTAAACCGCCATCTTTTTATCATCGTAAAACCAACATGCCGTCTTCCCCGCGGGTGCGGGGGTAAACCGTCAAATCAATGAGGATGTAAAATGAGTACCATGTCTTCCCCGCGGGTGCGGGGGTAAACCAGTTTTGGACTATACTTATCATAACAATAATAAGTCTTCCCCGCGGGTGCGGGGGTAAACCGCTCCAACAAAACTAAACTCACAATCAGTTTCTGTCTTCCCCGCGGGTGCGGGGGTAAACCGCAATGCGGTGGCGCACACCAGGGTGTTCTTGAGTCTTCCCCGCGGGTGCGGGGGTAAACCGCAATATCTAATTAAAGCTCGCTGTAACTTACATCCCTGTAGGTATATTCCTGTCGGCCATCCCGGCCTCCACCTCCTCAAGCCCGTTGCAGTGCAACGTTCTTTCGTCGCCCCCTTGGGTGCGGGGGTAAACCGTGCAACCAGCCAACATCATCCTCTAAAGCCGTGTCTTCCCCGCGGGTGCCTGTCTCTTAATCACATCTTTTCCCATTTTGGGTTAATTCGATGAAATGTTGTGCAGTTTCATCACTGTCAGCCGGGCTTTTTGACAACCCCGTAAAAAACCGTTCAAATTCAGTCCACTGAACT
>CBFHMJ010000052.1:0-2913 GCA_965656875.1 Alteromonadaceae bacterium | reverse complement strand
TTGCTCGGTAACCAAACTGACAGCATCCAGTTTGAACTCTTTTGAATAGCTTTTTCGGGTTTTCATATACACTCCAGTTGAGATAATTATCTCTTAACCGGGTGTGTGAATCTATTGGAGCACGTCAAAGGCATATTTAGCTGCGGTGTCATAGGCGCTAGCTTGCGCATCGGTTGCAAACTGCCCTCTTGTAACCAAGTTAGAAAACCTTTGGCCAACCCCTTCAATAAAACCTACTGAATCTCCACTGCTACTGTCATCCCTGTTACGATTTTTATCGCCCTCAGTATTAATGTCAGGATTAGAGGTTATCCCTTTATCACTGGCCGGCTTGATATCTTTTCCATTTACTGTTTCAACTGCCCAAATATCACCACCAGGAGTTTCCACAACCATACTGCCATCAGCTATTTTGATTACTTTCGATATTTCCAGCTCACTTATATCACAATTCGTTGTGCAATTTTCACCGGATTCCGATTCCGCAGAACCACAATTTGATTCACACTCTGAGCTATACCCCGTCGGGTCAGTCCCCGCCAGAGGGTTATTCATAATATAACTGTACGGGTTCATGCTCTGGGAGTTGCCCGGGCTCTGAATCACCTGGTCGACGGACATAAAGCGGCTGAGGTTGTAGTCGTAGATCCGCCCGTTCATGTGAATGATATCAATCTCATCCAGATGTTCGTGGTCGGCGAAGGTGGTACCGGAGCCGAGGCGGTCTTTATGGGTGAATGCGATATACCTGCCCTGTTGTTGTGTTTCACCCACCACAGCCACCTCACTGATATACGCTTTCCACTCAGTCCGGCCTGCCGTGTGGGTTTCCTCATACAGCTTGTCGATGTAGTACGTGGTTGACGAGATACCGTCGGTGGTGCTGACCTGTTTGTAACGCATCAAGTCAGCACCGTAGGTAAAGGCCATGGTGGTGCTGATACCCTGTTTACTGCGGGTCAGACGGGTCGGTTTATCCCAGCTGTTGTACGTTGCCGTCAGGCCATCGCCAGTGGTCAGGTTGCCCCGGGCGTCATAACTGAACGACACCGTGCTGTTATCCGGTTTCAGTACCGTGGCAACCGCATTGGGCTGACGGGTGTGGTAGATGTAAGCATCCGGCCGGTCCGCGGAGTAATCGGTTTTCTTCAGCAGATTACCGACCGCATCCCAGGCATAGTCAATCTGTTGTACGGTCTGACCGCCATACGTGACCGTGTTCCCGGTCAGTCGGTGCAGCTTATCGTAGTGGAAGGACTCGGTCAGGCCGGTCAGGGTGTTCTGCTGCTGTGTCAGATTACCGAAGGCATCAAACGCCGTGTATTCCAGATGATGCAGGGTGTCGGCACTGCTGGCGGTGTGCGTCACCCGGTTGTCCGTCATCTGTCCGGTGCGCAGGCTGTATGTCGCCTGTGCCGTTAACAACACTACAGCATCATCGAAACGGCTATAACCAACGGAATGGTCTCCTTCGATTACCTGAGCCGGTTGTTTGAGGCGTTGCCTGAGTGCGGCCCCGACGACAAGCTTACCGATCTGCTACCATGGAATATTCACTCGTAACAGGTGGGATTACTGGACGGTTACGTATAAAAAGGCTATTTAAATAACTCTAATGTAATGGTCAGTTTTGATGCTTTTAGCGGTTTCGCGAGCGAACGCTTCTGGTTGTTTCTTATCCATACTGTCTATCCTTAGCTATTGCTGGCTTTATGATAGGAAGTTACACAGTTTTATCTACAGTCTCTAACAAAATATTGCCACTAACCTTAACTACCATTCATAACATTAAAAGCCTTGCATTTACCGTTAATTAGGCTGTACCTTGAGCTAAAATCGAATTTCGGTTTGTCATTAACGTACAGATGACCAAGTATTGGCCAATTTGATTGCTCATGACTTAGGGCGTGATATTCTCCTGATAACTCCATGTGGCATTCGCTAACCCCTTTCAGATATTCCTTAATCTCACCAGTGGCTTTCACTATAACCCTTTCTTTTCCTCTACTATAGCATGACTCCATAGTGAAGCAGAAAAGATGCTCGCCATCATCAAGAAAAAAGAACCCTCTTAGCGAAATATCTTTTGCAACACTCGCTTCCTCATGAGTTGATAACTTGGAAAAAGTTACAAGCGCTCCGCTATTGCCGCTATCAGCGCAAGCTAATGTTGACAATAATACAAGCGCTCCAATCAAATATCTCATCGACACCCTCCTACTAAACATGAATTCGCATTATCAAAGGCAGTTCTAGTTAGTGGCCAAGCCTCTTCCCTTGCTGCTGGTGCATTATACAAGCTCAAGCTTGCCTTTCCACTTCTCCCGACAGAGCTTACATAAGCTCTGTAAAAACTTTTATGACTATCTCTATCTTGCCCCCAAGATGCGTAGTGACTCCCTGACGAATGGGTGTGCCAGTCAGATTTGCCATTAATTGATGTATCAATGTAATCCATTTTTCCCGCTTTAATTTTTGATGTAGCTAAGTCCACATAATTAGAGTGGTAAGACGTTACAATTTTACCAATTTTCCATCCTGTTTTTTCTCCGTAAACCTTGCTGATAACAGCGCCAATCTCTGCACCATATTTCTCTTGCAGATTTCCAGCGTTGTCATTTAACCAAACCGCAGCTTCCTCTTCGGTTTCGAATGGTTCCAACTTATCTCGCAATCCATTTACTTTGGTTAGAGCACTATCAAGCCCTTTTCGGTTGGAGTTAACAAATGAGTTTTTATCATCAGACCCTGACTTGACTGCTCCTTTGGTACCACTATGTCCTGAACCACTATCCAACTTATTAACGGTATTGGCAACTTTCTTGTTACCCTCTCCACCAATATCTGTCGTTTTGCTGTCATTTCGCTTAGATTTTGATAGTGAAACACTTCCGTTATTGTTCTTGGTTACTT
>CBFHMJ010000051.1:0-7986 GCA_965656875.1 Alteromonadaceae bacterium | reverse complement strand
ATCACTTCTGTCAACAAGGCCATAGCGTTTACTACTTCAGACTCAAAGAGCTACTGGAAAAAATGTATCTCTCTCAGGCTGATGGCAGTTACCGTAAGTTCATGAACAGGCTTGCTATGGCACAGGTATTGATTTTAGACGACTGGGGATTAGAACCTCTCACAGCTCAACAACGGAGTGACTTACTGGAGCTGATGGACGCTCGATATGGTTTAAAATCGACGATCATTGCCTGCCAACGGCTAATAGATAAATGGTATGACATGATCGGTGAGTCAACTCATGCAGATGCGATATTAGATCGCCTCGTCCACAGTGGAACCCGACTGGAACTAAAGGGGTAATCAATGCGGAAAGTAAGTGTAATCTTGACTGATAGCGATCACTCAAGCTAATTTGTGCCTGGCTCTACAGAAAGAAAGTTGAGTGATCGGCATCATGGTAATATGCAGCCTGAACGTGGACCCGAACGACTACCATGGAACATTCATTTGTAGCAGGTGGGGTTATCGGACGCTTACGGTATGGGTAACTTTCGAGAATATAGTTAAAAACGGGAAAAGTTTATACAGTGATGAAGATTGCTGGTAATCCGGAGCAGTTGAGATTGCGAATGCCCGAACCTACACAAGATTCGAGCCAGACCTTTCAAAATTAAAAGTACCATTCATTAATATCCACTTCATCTGGATATGAATGAGTGTCAATATTTTCGCATGACCACCTGTGCCAATTTTTGATTATTTCAACTTGCACATCGATAGGTGCTAAATATATTGTTTCGGTCGACATTTTAACCCCGAAGAACTTTAAGTTCCCTTCACTTTTACGTAAAAACTGAAATCGAATCCCCTCAGTTGGTGCTTCAGGATTAAAAGGTGCTGAAAACTGCACTCCTGTTAAGTACCTCAGTGCTCGGACAACCCATACATTATGTAAATCAACCCTCCTTTCATTGATGTTATCGAAAGTAATTTTATCAGTGTTGCCAGTGGTGGTTAATTGTTCAACTAATAACTTAACGTATTCTTTAGGGTGTAACTTCATCTTCGATAAAGCCTCTATCGCATTGTCACTATCTAGCTGTGCAAGCAAGTCTCTATCAACTGGACTGGCAAGAGATTCACCGGCAACCAAAAAGAACAGCGCAATAAACATGCAATAATATCTCATCATTTCACTCCGTCATATATATCAATATATGTTTGGTTACCTCGTGGCACATCTCCACCACCAACATTGATAAATGGCCCATATGATTTATAAGGTTTTTTATTTCCTGCCCACCAAGGCTTCTGCCTACCAATATCCTTTTGTCTAATGAAAAAATGCCTTGTGCTCGTTGGGAGGCTAAAATTCTCTGCATTGTTGGCAGCGTCCACACTATCATCCCATGCTCGCTTTTCAATGGGGTTTGTTGCTGAACTACCGTCTTTCTTTTGGGTGTGATTATTTCGCTCACTAATTACAGATATTGCCGTTCTGGCTGCCTGCAATTCATCATAAGAGTCTGAATTCCAGTTTTTAGAATTATAAGGATTACTTCCTTTTTTATCTGTCTGAGGATACAGGCTAGAGGTTTCTCCGTAGACCGTTTCTGCACCATCAAGATTATCCCTCCGAACGCCTCCTGACTCTGGCGTAGTAATATAATGAGGCACTCCATTCGCATCAACAAAGTCTGGTTCGCCAGTCACGCCGGGCGGCCGATGGTTTTTATTGGTACTACTATCCCCATTACGATGTTTATCTTTTTCTGCACCGACATCATTTATATTATCTTCTTCTTTTTTTATTTTATCAAAGTTCCCGGAACTTTCGATTCTTGCATTATCTGTTATTACCGTAACAACAGGTGTCTCTTCCTGTTTACTATCATTATTGTCACTGGTTTTATCACCCGGGCTACCACCACAACCGTTTCTGCCCCCTAATGTAATTCGTGAACACATATCTCTTACATACTCATACCCCGTCGGGTCCGTCCCCGCCAGGGGATTATTCATAATATAACTGTACGGGTTCATGCTCTGTGAATTGCCCGGACTCTGAATCACCGGGTCGACGGACATAAAGCGGCCGAGGTTGTAGTCGTACACCCGACCGTTCATATGAATGATATCAATCTCATCCAGATGTTCGTGGTCGGTGAAACCCCGGCGGCTCTGGTCAAGGTTATCCAGCGTGGTGTTGCTCAGGCTGGCGCCGTCGTTGCCCCTGGGTTTACCGAACGGGTCAAAGGTTCGCAGGGCGGTCACCTGACCGTGATGGTCCGTGAAGGTGGTCCCGGAGCCAAGGCGGTCTTTATGGGTGAACGCAATGTACCGGCCCTGTTGTTGTGTTTCACCGACCACAGCCACGTCACTGATATACGCTTTCCACTCAGTCCGGCCTGCCGTGTGAGTTTCCTCATACAGTTTGTCGATGTAGTACGTGGTTGAGGAGATACCGTCGGTGGTTCTGACCTGTTTGTAACGCATCAGGTCAGCACCGTAGGTAAAGGCCATGGTGGTGCTGATACCCTGTTTACTGCGGGTCAGACGGGTCGGTTTATCCCAGGTGTTGTACGTTGCCGTCAGGCCATCGCCGGTGGTCAGGTTGCCCCGGGCGTCATAACTGAACGACACCGGGGTGTTATCCGGTTTCAGTACCGTGGCAACCGCATTGGGCTGACGGGTGTGGTAGGTGTAAGCATCCGGCCGGTTCGCGGAGTAATCGGTTTTCTTCAGCAGATTACCGACCGCATCATAAGCATAGTCAATCTGTTGCACGGTCTGACCGCCATAGGTGACCGTGTTCCCGGTCAGTCGGTGCAGCTTATCGTAGTGGAAGGATTCGGTCAGGCCGGTCAGGCTTGCGGTGCAGGTAGACAGCTTCGGTATCGGCCAGCATATCAGGAAAGCGTTTTAAGTAGCCCGGCGAGCCATGTTTCACTGTCTGACGCAGGTATTTGCAACTGGCAGTGCTGATAGTTGAATGTTCTCGGACCTTTGTCCTGAGCTGTCGATTTAGCGGACAACGTTGTGGGTATGAAGAGAAGTGATGCTGGTAACCCGTCAGTCTTGCCACCCGTTAACTGTTTCCTGCGTAAGCTGAAATATTTAGGACACAATTTGTTGTTTCGACAGAACTGTGCGGCGGTTAAACCATTGTCATCATGTTGTTGAAATAACGCTTGCCATTGTTGCTCTGTGCGTTTCTCCAGCATTAAATCCGGTTGCATATTGAGATAGCGCACAAGATAAAAAGTAGCTGTCAGTATTTGAATGTGTCTTTGCCCTGACGGTTACGTGCTTGGGGAGGGGTTTCTATAATCTTCTAAGTTGCTGATATTACTCATCCAGGTTTTCCGTCGCTTTCGAGGTTATAGTCAAAAACGGGAAAGATTTATACGGTGATGAAGATTGCTAGTAATGCTGATGAGTGATGAGTCCAGATCCCTACGGGATCTGGGCATTACTGTTACTAGAATGGTATGTTTAGTTGTTTTTTAATTGCGGTGGTTGTGCTGCAATTCTCTCCTGATAAATGTTCTTCTAACCGTCTTATAATATCTTCAGAGTACCAAACGGTGAACAACTCTAATCCCTTTACCTCATTTTCTGATGCTAGGGTGGATTTACCATCAAAGTATATAAAGTAATCGGTTGCACCAACTGGCCTGTGTAAGAAATTGCTTTTGCAAAGCATATTTTCACTTAACTTTATATTGCCTAAAGGAATCCATTCTCCCTCCTGGGGTTCTCCTTTCCCTACAAGAACCTTGAATGCCACAGGCAACTCTAACAACGAATCTGGCATTGATGAGTCGCCTGCTATGTGGTCAAAAAACGTGAATTCATTACCCACACACGCCACACAAAAAGCAAAACCATCGTTTAAAGGTATCGCGTACACGTCGCCGCTATTGAATTGTGGGGTTCGTTTTCTCTTTGCCATGGCTTACTTTCACTCTAGTCTTAATCTATCAGGTGAATTGTCTAGCAAGTCACCAAATGCTGCTCTTGCTGCGTTTATGTAAAACGGCCGATTTGGATTGAAGTCTGCTACTCCATTAATTAAGTTTCGTGCAGTTCCTCCTGCACTTCTTGTCCCGCCATAGAAATCTATAAGTTGCTGTTCTCGACCACGAATAGCAGCCCTCACGGTTGACCGAGGTCTAAATCCTTCTGCTGTTAAATGAGGTTGTCCCAACGAGCGTCGATGAACTAACTCTTCTGGTGTTCCATATCCCCCCGCATAAACTTGGCCTGTTTTGGGGTTAACTTGAGTGTACGTAGCATAAATATAATCTACAGAAGTATCACCGAGAATGGTCAGAGCTGCAGCAACAGTGACTCCACCCATAAGCTGCCTTATTCCAGCAACCAACCACTCACCAAAACCTGTGGTGACAGCCCCTTTACCTGCGACGATAGTTGAGCTGGCTTGAGTTACGCCAACTAAAGGAAGTTACAGGGGTTCATTACTCTCATTGGTACTGTCATCCCCATCATGATTTTTATCGCCCTCAGCATTAATGTCAGGATTAGACGTTATCTCTTTATCACTGGCCAGCTTGATATCTTTTCCATTTACTGTTTCAACTGCCCAAATATCACCACCTGGAGTTTTCACAATCATACTGCCATCAGCTGTTTTGATTACTTTCGATATTTCCAGCTCACTTATATCACAATTCGTTGTGCAATTTTCAACGGATTCCGATTCCGCAGAACCACAGTTTGATTCGCATTCTGAGCTATACCCCGTCGGGTCCGTCCCCGCCAGAGGATTATTCATAATATAACTGTACGGGTTCATGCTCTGGGAATTGCCCGGACTCTGAATCACCGGGTCGACGGACATAAAGCGGCCGAGGTTGTAGTCGTACACCCGACCATTCATGTGAATGATGTCAATCTCATCCAGATGTTCGTGGTCAGTGAAACCCCGGCGGCTCTGGTCAAGGTTATCCAGCGTGGTGTTGCTCAGGCTGGCGCCGTCGTTGCCCCTGGGTTTACCGAACGGGTCAAAGGTTCGCAGGGCGGTCACCTGACCGTGATGGTCCGTGAAGGTGGTGCCGGAGCCGAGGCGGTCTTTATGGGTGAACGCGATATACCGGCCCTGTTGTTGTGTTTCACCGACCACAGCCACGTCACTGATATACGCTTTCCACTCAGTCCGGCCGGCCGTGTGGGTTTCCTCATACAGCTTGTCGATGTAGTACGTGGTTGAGGAGATACCGTCGGTGGTTCTGACCTGTTTGTAACGCATCAGGTCAGCACCGTAGGTAAAGGCCATGGTGGTACTGATACCCTGTTTACTGCGGGTCAGGCGGGTCGGTTTATCCCAGGTGTTGTACGTTGCCGTCAGACCATCGCCGGTGGTCAGGTTGCCCCGGGCGTCATAACTGAACGATACCGGGGTGTTATCCGGTTTCAGTACCGTGGCAACCGCATTGGGCTGGCTTGTGTGGTAGGTATAAGCATCCGGCCGGTCCGCGGAGTAATCGGTTTTCTTTAGCAGATTACCGACCGCATCATAAGCATAGTCAATCTGTTGTACGGTCTGACCGCCATAGGTGACCGTGTTCCCGGTCAGTCGGTGCAGCTTGTCGTAGTGGAAGGATTCGGTCAGCCCGGTCAGGGTGTTCTGCTGCGCTGTCAGGTTACCGAAGGTATCAAACTGTGTGTATTCCAGATGATGCAGGGTGTCAGCACTGCTGGCGGTGTGCATGACCCGGTTGTCTGTCATCTGTCCGGTGCGCAGGCTGTATGTCGCCTGTGCCGTTAACAGCCCGTCCGTCAGGGTTGTCTGCGTCACATTGCCCAGCGCATCGGTCTGCGTGATGTTACGATAGACATACCCGGTCTGTGCGTTGCGCTCCGTCGTCAGGTAACCCCGGTCTCTGTGCGTTTCTCATCGTTAAATCGGGTTACAAATTGAAATGGCACACAGGATATAAAGTAGACGTCAGTATTTGAATGTGTCTTTGTCTGGACGGTTACCTAAAAAGCCCAAACTTTTCTGACTGGGCTTTTTAACAGTGAAAACTAATATCTAATTCTGACACCTATTCTTTTCTTCATAAATGCTTAGTCTTGACTCAAGAACACCCTTTTTAATATTTGCTGACACTTGAAGGTTTCCACTTTTCTCCTCAATACTTGCAAGAGTTAATTTCATTCCAGTGTCATCGATAATATCAGGGTTACGATATAAATCCCCCAGAACATCAATGCCTTCGCTAAAAAGCTTACTTGCCTCCACATATCTTCCGTCAGAAAGGGCAGTAGCTCCTTTGAGCAAGGCTTCCTTTGATTGCTTGTAGTTATCAAGCTCAGCGCATTTGTTCATTTTATCTCCTCTTGGTGACGGAACCGTTTCATTAGCAGTGCAGCTAATAATGCCGGAAGTGCAAAACACAAGGATCGCCAAGATAAATTTAGTTAACCTTTTTAAAAACACCATTAGTCCCCTCGTAGTATGCCAAACCATGCTTGTTTGCCAATTCTTTTGCTGCTTGTTGGCTAGCTGCGTTAAATTTCATCCCTGACTCTATAAGCTGTCCAACTCTCGAGTTGTTGCTATTACTTAGAGCACTATAGTTTACGCTAGTGGAAGTGTTTTGTGTTCTCATGAACATAAACTGCTGACTGCCACTTTGTGCAACTATTATTTTGTGCTCGTTGAGAATTAAGTAAGCCGCATCACCACCGCTCAATGAGACTCCAGTATACCCACCTTCTGAACTGTCATACGGATGAGTATGGAATACTCCAATAACCGAAAACTTTGACGAAGAAGTTTCTAGGTTAGGTGAAAAAACTCCTGAGGCGCCACCGCCTTCATTAATCAAGGACTTTTTCCCTGTGTTTCCTACTACAATAGTTCCACCCTGCTCTTGGCTTTTACTTCCCGGAAAACTCTTAGCCCATAAAGCTGCAAATTTGGGGTCTAATGCTGATAGGTCTACTGTACTAGGTGCAGAACCGGGCGTTTTAGGGATTGCGGAATCAACGCCCGTAGTAGTTGAGGTGGTCGTTGCTCCGGGTTTATTTATATTTGTACTACTATGCCCAGAACCACTATCCAACTTATTAACACTACTGGCAACGGGCTTATTACCCTCTCCCCCGATATCATTCACCTTAAGCCCCGATGACTTTAATGTGCCTGTTATTTCACTTTTGGCAATACGCCTTGCGGCAGACGCAACACCCGGCGAATCTCCACCACCTGATATTTCAACCGTGACGCCACCGCTACCATTATCAGTAAGTGTTATTTCCACTTCAACGGTTTTCTTAATGCGACTTCCCGGACGTTTGACCGTTACACTCCTGGTAATCTTCTGCTCTTTCGTTTGTGCGCTATACCCCGTCGGGTCAATCCCCGCCAGGGGATTATTCATAATATAACTGTACGGGTTCATGCTCTGGGAGTTGCCCGGACTCTGAATCACCGGGTCGACCGACATAAAGCGGCCGAGGTTGTAGTCGTACACTCGCCCGTTCATGTGAATGATGTCAATCTCATCCAGATGTTCGTGGTCAGTGAAACCCCGGCGGCTCTGGTCGAGGTTGTCCAGCGTGGTGTTGCTCAGGCGGGCGCCGTCGTTGCCTCTGGGTTTACCGAACGGGTCAAAGGTTCGCAGGGCGGTCACCTGACCGTGATGGTCCGTGAAGGTGGTGCCGGAGCCAAGACGGTCTTTATGGGTGAACGCAATGTACCGGCCCTGTTGTTGTGTTTCACCGACCACAGCCACATCACTGATATAGGCTTTCCACTCAGTCCGGCCTGCCGTGTGGGTTTCCTCATACAGCTTGTCGATGTAGTACGTGGTTGAAGAGATACCGTCGGTGGTTCTGACCTGCTTGTAACGCATCAGGTCAGCACCGTAGGTAAAGGCCATGGTGGTGCTGATACCCTGTTTACTGCGGGTCAGACGGGTCGGTTTATCCCAGGTGTTGTACGTTGCCGTCAGGCCATCGCCGGTGGTCA
>CBFHMJ010000050.1:0-11255 GCA_965656875.1 Alteromonadaceae bacterium | reverse complement strand
CGTATCAGCATCACGTTCACGTATTATGGATGCAGACTTCGCATCAGAATCAGCGGCACTGGCAAGAAACCAGGTGCTACAGCAGGCTTCAAGTTCAATGTTGACGCAGGCTAACCAGCAAACTCAGATAGCGATGTCATTGATTCAGTAATTTTTTGAACAATACTTAGACATGGAAGGTGATTACAGACAGTAATCAGGAAAGTTCAGGATGAACATGACAGGAAGTCAATGAAACAAATTTGATGTTATTGCACTCTCTCTCAACGCAGTAACATTAAACCTTCTCTCTCATTATCTCTTAACAAAAACCACTGATCTCGGTCAGTGGTTTTTTATTGCCTCCAGTTTCTGTCGCCTGATACATTTGCTGATTCCTGCCGATAACTCATCGCCTGATTTCACGCCTACATCAACTCATCACTCGAACGTCCTGCGTGGCGATTTAACATCTGTCTGTGTTGTATCAGTTCACAGTGTCAGGAAGTACAAAATTAATGCACAGATCACGAATTCATATACGTAAATCACGAGGCGTTTAAACTGCTTATAAACTTTCTTTTGCTCCGGGGTTTCTTGCTCAAACATAAGTCTGGATTCTCCGATGAAATCCTTGCCAGGCTGCTCCTGCGATCGCCTTGAAGCATCCCTGTTTCGTGCCGAATTAATATGATTTAAACAACATGCTAAAGCGTCACTGTCTGACCGTCGTCAATGAACGGCCAGTTAAGTGATGTACCTTAATCAGCATAGTCCAACCTGGAAAAAGATCATAATTTATTTACATTGATTTATTTTTGGTTATCACAAAAAGTAATTAAGGGCGTTTTTCGAGCAAATAAGACTTAATATGTGGCATTCAACACTGAACGTTTATATAACCTGAACTCGCTTACTGCCTGATATCTATAGCAGAACGCTGGTGAGACATGACGGCAGACATCACCCATTAATAATGGTTAACATGGGTTATATTGGAGCCTGACAACTCACCACAAAAAATCAGGCAGTGTATTAAAAAGGTATATATCGATGTTAGTCGTCAATCCATATTCTCGTGATTGAAAAGGGTACTAATGTGTGTTGCTGAATGCTATTACTGTATAGAGCGAACGCTGTTTGTTGGTCAACTCTGTCTTATTTATGTTTATTCTGAGTACCAGAGAAAGTATTTAAAAGAGGGAAATTATTCAGCATCTTCTTAATGAAGGGCTCGAACATACCGTTAGAGAGATGTCTTTTTGACAGACAATTCGATTAGAAACTTTTTTGCTTTCAGTCAGTTGTATTAAATTTTGAAAAGCGATAATTGATAATATTAAAAAAATGTTAAATGGTTTTTCCCGTTTGGATGTTGTGATTATTTATAAATAAATCAATATAAAAATCATATATTACAAAGAATTATAAGCAACAATGTGTATAAATAATGATTAAGTTATTTTATTTGTTTTTAGTGTTGGAAAGTGGCACTAATTTAAGCAATTACTGCCATGGTTTTGTACTTTAATTATCTATTTACAGCACGGTTCAGGACAGGTTCCTGATTGTTACAAATGCTTATAAAATGCCGCTTGTAGCGTAATTTAGCCGGGTAATAATATGCTCAGAACGCCATTGGAAAAGCCTGTATTTACCTGAAAAATTAGCAAGTTAATGTGGAAATAATTCGCGGTTTCAAATTAGGAGTAATTAATTAATTTGTAGATGGTATTTAATTATTATGTAAAAATCATTTAATTATTATGGCTGCTGTTGTTTTAAGTCACCATTATTTGACAGCTAAAATGAGTTAAAGGGTATTTATTAGCTTAGCAGTCGCCAAACCCATCACTCCCTGGGAATCATTAATAATTATTAATCTGTAGTTCAAGAACCATGCGTTTCGAATCTGTACAGGGCCAGGGAAATGATTATTTGCGGATAAATGTTCTGAGAGTAGTTGAGTGCAACTGGAGAGAGATAACGAGTGCGGTTGAAGTCAGCTATCGACTAAATGCTGTTAATTCCGGCCATGAAAGCGATGTCTTTAGTGGTGTGTAACCTGTTGTTTTTTCTTTTTGGTATCGTGCCTGGCAACTCTCATTATTACATTTTATTTTTCCCGACGAGTTGAGCCGGAGTTTATGCATGATAACCGCTGGCCATGTTGTCGGGGGTAGCATGGGTTGCCAGATCAACAGGTTTGTTTACTTACGTGAGCGTCACACTCACATCGGTGTCCTGAGTGGTTTTGGGAGGCGACAGTCAACGATGAGCGTCACCTGAAGCATGACAAGCTGACCGACTATTGGGCCACGAGCCAAAGGGTGCTGACCTGCCGCAAGACTATCTGTGGTGGCGTCAGGTTTAAAACACTTTTGGTGCTCATTTTTAGTGAAGATAACCATGTCGTTGTACATGACAAGGATAGTCTGGCAACGAGGCTGGCTTACCCAATGATCAATCAGTTAATAAATATCAGGTACTTTTCGTTATGAAATTTGAAGGACGAGTAAAACCCAATGTTGAGCGGCTTAAACAACTGAGACGATCGTATGGTATCAGCCAGGAAGAGTTGGCTGATTTGTGTCTTGCCCGGACGTTACGTGTATCAGTTTCATCCATCAAGCGAGCAGAAGCAGGGAAGAACTTACTGTTCAGAACCATTCGGGATTTGGCACAATTTTACGGTGTGCCGATAGATGAATTGATTGCATCGCCGTATCAGATAACGAATCAGGAGAATCCGGTCAACGAAAACGCCGATCTGATCTGGTTTTTGATTCTGGAAGCGGGGAGTCAGTCGCAACAGGGCGAATTACTGAATCAACTCACTCGTCAAAAAATAAAATATCAACACTACGGCGGTTTTTTACTGTGCTTTCCCGACCGACACCTGCCTGACTCTCACCTGCCTGATACCGCTGCGTACTACGTTTCTACATTTATAAACCAGTTCCCTCAAACCGAAAAATTCCTACTGATAGCCCTGCCGGATCATTACGATGATGAAGACGTGCCAATCGCCATTCTGAATAAAGTGTCCGCTTGCCGTGACTACTTGCGTGATTGTTTTGCGGCGCTGCGCCCGGGTGAAGTGGCAGCCAGCCGGTTTTTTGCGTTATCCGGTTACATGCGGCCTGTGCGACTGTTGCCAACTTTGCCTGTGGCACATCGGCTCGAATTATCTCAACCCATGTGGCAACTCGCCGTGGATGCAGAAAAAGAAGCGCATCGCCAGTTCCCGCCGACGGTAAGAGAGCTGGAATACCAGCAACTCCTGCTGATGTTGTCACAAGTGATCGAATCCTCCCGGGGTTATGTGTGCCGGATCAGTGGTGTGGCGGGAAGTGGTAAAACCTGTTTGTTAAATGCCGTATTAGGGTATGCGGCCAGACGCTCGGTCACGATTCGCTATATCCAACTCTGTCCAGCGCTGTCGAATCTCGGATGCAGTTATATCAAGCTGTTTAAAATGTTGATTGGTGGCGAAGGGCCATTGAATGCTGTGCAGCTAAAATCAGCCGTGGCTCAGTTAGAACTCACCCATCAACAATATGTTGCGGCCAAATATCTCGCCGGATTGCCTCGCAAAGATATCGAGCAACAACAACTTGACCAAATGGGTAATGCCGAACGCCAGCAACTGTTTATTCAGGTGATCGAAAAACAAATTTACCAACTGTTCAGTCATAAGCCTGCCGTACTGGCAGTAGATAATGTTCACCTGATTGACGATGTGATGCTGTCATTGTTACAAACCGTTGTGGCTCAAATTGAATCGTTTCCCTTATTGCTGCTGTTAACCAATCGGCCCGAAGGGCAATACTGTATTGCGCCCGACTGGTTAAGCCGGGTGCAAACCCTTGAGTTGCAGCCGTTATCCGCTCTTGAGTTGTCCGGCATGGTGGTGGAAAGTGAGCAACTGTCGCCGCAGCAAATTACTAAAGCAGCGACTGAAGCCCACGGTCACCCGTTGTACTTTCGACAACGAATTTATCAGCTACTGTTTTCTGATGCGGCAGATGACGAACTCAGAGCCGATTCAATTCCGCTCGCGACCGAGTACATGCTCAGTCAGTATCTGGGCCGTTTGCCCGCGTCCTATAAGGAAGCCATGCAACTGATTGTCGCGTTTGGTCATTCCGTCACGCTGGAGCAACTCAGGTTTGCCACTCGTAATCCCCAGTTTTCGCCGGATTTACTGATCGAGAATGGGTTACTCAGGCAAACTTTTAATGCTTACACCATTACGCATCCGCTCTTTTCTATTCTGATTTACCGCTCACTGCCTGAAACCAATCGCATTAAGCTCCATCAGATTTGCGAATCCTGGCATCAGGAACAGGGCGAAGTGCTGGAGCAAATTTTTCATCTCATGCATTTTGATAAACGACGAGCTATCGACATTCTTATTAATGAAGCGAACCGACTGGCTGAACAACACGGTCATCAACGGGCGTTATCCCTGGTTGAACAGGTGGAAGATCATGACTTGCATGATGTCTCCTCTGATTTACTGTTTTTAAAAGGCAGTTTACTGATGAATCTTGGCCGCATGGACGAAAGCAGTCACGCGTTTTATCAGGCCATTGTCAACGCCGGAGCCGACGGCGTACCACTGGCCTGGTGGAGCGGCCTGTTCAGTGCCAATTTATTTCAGACACCTGTGGCCGATGTTGTACATTCATTCCGCCAATTCTTCGCGCAAGCGGGCAGTGATGCTAACAATCATTATGAACGCGCATTAACGGTGGCAGAATTTCAACTCAACCAGGGCAAGATTTCCCCGGCGACACAGCTCAACCAAATTGCGTTAAATTTCGCAGACCAGACAGATGACCAGCGCATTAAGCAACGCGCATTTCTCGGTCTGGCCGCCTGTGCATTTGCCCGGGGCGAGCTGCAATCATCGGATGAATTCTATACCCGGTATCAGAAATACCATCCGGAATTACCATTCGGCGATGTTCCCGCACAAAACATGTTTTATCTGTTGTTACTCGAATCAGTGAACCTGTTTTTATTCAAACTCAATTCCGGTTTGATGCGTGCCAGAACCTTGTTGATGGAAGCCGAGTCTCGCAACAATATACCGGCGCAACTCTGTGGCCGGTTACTGAATGCCTGGTATTTAATCGAGAAAAAAAAGACACGTTCCGCCCTGGTTCATATCGAACAGGGTAAAAAACTCGCAAAAGGCATGGCGAGCGACTTAATGTACGTCTGGTTACTCGAAGCCGAGGCAAGATGTCACCTGCATATCGACAACCGACAAGCCGACGACTTGCTGACAGAAGCATTAAGTTTAGTGAATAAAAGCGGCCTGTGGCACCATATTGGCCCCTGGCTTTGCGGTATAAAAGCCCTGGTTTCCCAGGATGCGGAACAACAGCGCCGGTACTTACTTAAAGGCGAAGAATGGTTACAGAGCTATACCTGTCTCAGTCATAACTATTTGCGCTTTTACCAGTACGCGATAGCAGTGGCCTGGCAGAACCGGGATATCCGGCTACTGCAACGCTATTCAGAAAAACTGAGAAGTTATACCAATAATGAACCAGTACCCTGGTCTGTTTTTCACTTAAAACAAGCAGATGCGTATATTCTGATGATAGAAAGTGAATCATTAATTAACGAACTACCAACAATGGACACAGATGGGGACTGTGACTGCATTAATCTTGTGATATCAGGATGAATTAATTTTGTAATTAAGATGTTTAAACTGGTTGATTAAACGTAAAAACTGACGATAGTTCAGCTGCTTAAATCAGTAACTGAACCGTAACTGATACCAAAGTGACCTTGGTTTTGCTCATGCGAATTCTTTAATGTGTACCCATGAATAAAATTAAAAAAAGGTGACCAAAATGTTAGAGCAAAGCATTCTTCGTTTACTACCTACATCGCTGCGAATTATCGCAAATGAGATTGGCCTGGAAACAGCTATTAAGTTAATCAGGCATTGTTCTGGAAAACGCATATATATTCCTCAAAAGGGATCAACCAATTCACAGAAGAAGTGTAAAACGATTCTTGAATCCTGGTTCTCAGAGGAAGAGATTGATGGCCTGTCACTGTTACACGGCGGCACCAATCTTGAAGTGCCACGTTCAGACAGTCTCAAAAAAGCGATTCGTAATCAAGCAATTACGATGAGCTATAAAGTCGGCATCCCCAAAGCCGAGCTGGCATCGTTTTACGGTTTAACCAACCGTCATATCAGTAATATTACCCGATAGGACATTGGGAGCGATATTACGTAGCAATGTATGTGGTTAAGCCAGTTTGGCGAAGCGAGAACCACAATGGGTGGAAAGAGTGGACATGATCATGTCTACTCTTTTTGTTCCGGATTGCCCGCTGTACTACCGACGAACAATGTTTGCATAATCGAACCGGAAAACACTGAATAATACCCTGACTGCACCAGTCTGAGGCTCACATTCAATGAGCTGTCAGTCGGTCTCTCCGTCAATAAAAACGGCCCTGTCACCCGGCTAAAACCCACGCCAGGCGCTGATTTGTTCCTGCATAACTATTTATTTCAATGGTTTTATATTCACACCACGCGCCCCAAAAAAACCACCTTTTGTCGATTTTGATTTACCCGCCTTACTGTTGTCTTTAATATAGATTCGTTTTCCCTTCGTACTTATGGCAAATAACCTATGATAAACAAAAAGTTATCTCGTATTACGCTGTCTATTCTCTGCTCAGCAACGCTATTGAATTCTGCTCAGGCGCTGGCACTTAATACCAAACCAGTACCCGCGACTGAAAAGTCACGCCAGGCGGCGTGGCAAAAACATAACGCGATGGAACAAGCTTCTGATTTTAAAGGCCTTAAATGGCGCAGTATTGGTCCAATCGTTCAGGGCGGTCGTGTTGTCGGTTTAGCTCAACACCCGTCTCAGCCATTCACTTTTTACGCCGCATTCGCCTCTGGCGGTCTTTGGAAAACAACCAATAACGGCACCACATTCGAGCCGTTGTTCGATCACATGCCAACCATGATCATGGGCGACGTCGCCGTTGATCCAAACAACCCGGACGTTATCTGGGTCGGCACTGGTGAAGACAACGCCTCACGTTCTTCTTACGGCGGTATGGGTATGTATCGCTCAACCGACGGCGGTAAAACCTGGGAATATAAAGGCCTGGGCGACAGTGACCGCATCGGTAAAATCGCCATCGATCCCCGCAATTCAAACCGTATTTTCGTGTCTACCGCAGGCAAGCTTTATTCTGAAGGCGGCCAGCGCGGTATTTATTTATCCGAAGACGGCGGCGATAGCTGGAAGAAAGTACTGGACGGTGACGAAAACACCGGCTTTATCGACCTGACAATGGACAGCACTAATCCGGACGTTTTGTACGCTGCTTCCTGGGACCGCACACGTCGCGCCTGGGATTTTGTTGAAGGCGGTGAAGGCAGTGCTATCTGGAAAACCACAGACGGTGGTAAAACCTGGAAGAAAAAAGTCACTGGCTTCCCACAAGGTGAACACGTTGGCCGTATCGGTTTAGCCTTATCACCCAGCAATCCAAACGTTATTTATGCCAGCCTGGACAACCAGGAGCCAGTCGAAAAACGCTTCTTGCGGGAAAACGGCCCGTTAACGGCGAAAAAACTGGCCAAGATGAGTAAAGAAGACTTCCTGAGTCATGACGAACTCACCGTTGAAATGTTCATTCGTCGTAACGATCTGGACACCAAACTGGATGCCAAAACCCTGATCGCAGATGTTAAAGCCGATAAGGTATCGATGAAAGACATCGTGAATGAATTACTGGACGCCAGCCCGTCAGCGTTGGACCCGGAAATCAAAGGGTTAGAAATCTACCGCTCAGACGACGGTGGCGATAACTGGTATAAAACACACGAAGGCCCACTGCGTGAAGTGTACTTCACTTACGGCTATTACTTCGGTCAGTTACGTGTTGCACCGGACAATCCGGATCTGATTTATGCCCTGGGCATGACCATGGTCAAATCAGAAGACGGCGGTAAAACCTTTATTACGATGGCAGACCCGAACGTTCACGCTGACTATCAGTCGATGTGGATTGACCCGAAACACCCGGAACACATGATCGTCGGTAACGACGGCGGTGTTGATATCACTTATGACCGTGGTGAAACCTGGCGTCGTGCAGACCGTCAGCCTGTCGGCCAGTTCTATACCGTTAATGTTGATATGGCAACGCCTTACAATGTCTACGGCGGTTTGCAGGATAACGGAACGTATGTCGGCAGTAGCAAAACGCGCTGGCAGGACGGCGATTCCTGGCAAGACCTGATGAGTGGCGATGGCATGTATGTCAACATCGACACCCGCGACAACAAAACCAAATACATCGGTTATCAGTTCGGTAACTACTACCGTATTGATGCCAAAGGCAACTACCACAATATTCGCCCGCGTGATGAATTCGGTGAAAAAGCCTACCGTTACAACTGGAGCACCCCGGTGCGGTTATCCAGCCACAACCAGGACGTCGTGTACTTCGGGACCAACCACGTTATGCGCTCGATGGACCAGGGAACTACCTGGCAAGAAATCAGCCCGGACCTGACCAGCTCGAAAAAACGCGGCAACGTACCTTACGCAACCATCACCTCAATCTCAGAATCTCCGTTGCAGTTCGGTGTGATCTGGGCCGGTACGGATGACGGTAATATCAAGGTAACAGCCAACGGTGGAGCGTCCTGGGTCGATGTTGATCGTAAGCTACCGAAAAACCGCTGGGTAACGCGGGTTGAAGCGTCACAGTTCGACCGTAACCGTGCTTATGTCAGCTTAAACGGCTACCGTAACGACGACCTGAAATCGATGGTTTATCGCACCGATAACTTCGGTAAAACCTGGATTGATATTGGTAAGAACTTACCGAACGAAGCCGTTAACGTGGTGAAAGAAGATCCGGTGAATGAAAACGTTGTTTACGTTGGTACGGATCGTGGTGTTTATGTATCACTCGACAAAGGAGCCAACTGGCAAGCGCTGGACGGCGGTTTACCGAACGTGCCGGTGCATGATTTAGTGATCCACCCGCGTGACCGCGAACTGGTTGCCGGTACACACGGCCGTAGTATCTGGGTTGTTGATGTCTTGCCAGTGCAAGAGCTGAACAAAGACATCCGGAAAAAACCACTTCACCTGTTCTACGCTAACGACGTACAAGCCAGCGGTAACTGGTATCGTCGCCGTGCGTTATGGCTACACGTCCCTGAGCATGATCCGGTTAAAACCTTCACCTACTGGTCGAAAAAAGCCGGTGACGCGACAATTGTGATCAAAGACAGCAATGACATGCCAGTCTTTAAAACCACAGTGAAAGCCGAGCAGGGCATGAACCAGTTCAACTGGGATTTACTGGTTGATAAAGACATGGCACTGGCCGCAGAAAGCAAGCTGATTGAAGACAAAGATCTGAAAACACAGCAGTTCGGTGATACCCCGGTCGCCAATGGCGTGAAATACGGCCACCCGCTGTATATCGTACCGGGCAAATACACCATCGACATTAGCCAGAACGGCAATAACAGCAGCACCACGTTCGCGATTAAGGCCCCTAAAAAGCCACAACCGCGCACTAAACCTGCGTTTACCCTGCGTGGTAAAAAGTAAACCTGACGCCTGGTGATCATTCTTGTGTATGGTCAACAGCAAGGTTGATGATGTAACGGCGACTTCGGTCGCCGTTTTTATGCTGACTACCCAAAACCCCGGTTGTGCTTCACCCCACGAAAGAGAAAGTCCGACGTGTTCAGGGCTGCATCTCAAGCAAAAAACCACTAAACTGTTCGCCAATAACAACGCGCCAGTAGAAACCCTGCGATAAACCATAGCGCAAGACCCGACAGACAGCCGACCAGCGCGGTACAGGTAGAACAACCCCATCTATGAACACAGAATTTAAACGTAACGCCCGCCGCTTCCATTTTTGGGCTGCGCTGATCATCAGCCTGCCATTGCTAATTGTTATCCTTTCCGGCCTGGTGTTACAGGTCAAAAAAGAATTTGACTGGGTACAACCGCCAACACAAAAAGGCCAGGGCCAGCTTACCCTCAGTTTCGACGAGATTTTGCAACGAGTAAAAACCGTGCCTCAAGCGGAGATCAGCCAGTGGGACGATATCGACCGCATGGATGTGCGCCCGGGCAAAGGCATTATTAAAGTTCAGGCGAATAACCGCTGGGAAGTGCAACTGGACGGTCAATCCGGCGAAATCCTGCATGTGGCTTATCGCCGTTCAGACTTTTTTGAATCCTTGCATGACGGCTCCTGGTTCCACGACGCCGCGAAAATCTGGCTGTTTTTACCGGCTGCTATCATTACCTTACTGATGTGGATCACTGGCCTGGTGATGTTAATTCCCGCGTTGCGTAATAAACAAAAACGCCGTAAGAAATTACGTGCTTAAAGCAACTGAACAGGGCTGGTTAAAAGGATTTAGCGCCAGATAGATCTGGCGCATAATTAATGGGCTGATGGACATCGAAACAACAGCCATCATCTGTAGGGCAATATAATTAATCGTTTTTATTCCAGAAATCTGCAATGATCTCTCTTACCGCCTCATCCTCAGCAAGTAATGTCAGGAACGTAACAAAGGATTTTTCGTCTTCATCACAATACTCATAGATTGCTTTCAGTACATACTTCATCACGGACTCAATATTACTCGCCTTCGCTTGCAATAATCCCATCCTGGCTTTTTGAACGGTTTGCTCCTGGCTCCATGCTAATGCTTTGAAACATCGTATTATCTCGGCACAGGTGTAGGCGCTATTCGAAGGTGTCTGCTCAGCTAAATACAACGTCAGTGCCTGCTGATATTTTTCTAACGCCAGCTCAGGGTGCTGCGCTTCCAATAATAAATTTCCCTGTCTTAGATACACATTGGCGATTCCGAGCTGATGCTGTTCGTTTTGGTAGTGTTGAATGGCTTGTTGGTAGCGAGAACGGGCCTTTTCAGGATAGCCGAGTTGACGGTCGAGGTCGCCGAGCGCTTTCAGTGCATTGGCGAGTCCGAGCTGATCCTGTTCGTTTTGGTAGTGTTGAATGGCTTGTTGGTAGCGAGAACGGGCCTTATCAGGATAGCCGAGTTGACTGTCGAGGTCGCCGAGCGCTTCCAGTGCATTGGCGAGTCCGAGCTGATCTTGTTCGTTTTGGTAGTGTTGAATGGCTTGTTGGTAGCGAGAACGGGCCTTATCAGGATAGCCGAGTCGACTTTCGAGGACGCCGAGCGCTAGAAGTGC
>CBFHMJ010000049.1:0-2954 GCA_965656875.1 Alteromonadaceae bacterium | reverse complement strand
ACCACCGTCTCGTTCAGTTATGATGCCAGAGGCAACCTGACCACCGGCGACGGGCTGACGGCCAGCTACAACACCTGGGATAAACCCACCTCACTGACCCGCAGTAAAAACGGCATCAGCACCACCACGGCCTTTACCTATGGCGCTGACCTGATGCGTTACAAACAGGTCAGAACCACCGACGGTACTACCACAACCACGTACTACATCGACAAGCTGTATGAGGAAACTCACACGGCAGGTAAAACCGAATGGAAGGCGTATATCAGTGATGTGGCGGTGGTCGGTGAAACACAACAGCAGGGCCGGTATATTGCGTTCACCCATAAAGACCGTCTCGGCACCGGCACCACCTTCACGGACCATCACGGTCAGGTGACGACCTTAAGAACCTTTGACCCGTTCGGTAAACCCAGAGGCAACGACGGCGCCAGCCTGAGCAACACCACGCTGGACAACCTGGACCAGAGCCGCCGGGGCTTCACCGACCATGAACATCTGGATGAGATTGACATCATTCATATGAACGGGCGGGTGTATGATTACAACCTCGGCCGCTTTATGTCCGTCGACCCGGTGATTCAGAGCCCGGGCAACTCCCAGAGCATGAACCCGTACAGTTATATTATGAATAATCCGCTGGCGGGGACGGACCCGACGGGGTATGAGGCTAAGGAAGAGAGTGTTGAATTTGAGCTGGATGATATTGAAAAAATTGAAATTTTCGAAGATGGGAGTATTACAGTCAGTTTTAACAATGGTTCAGAAAGTCAGAGTTTTTCGGATGCAAAAATAAATGGTGTTTCTGCTGTCGATATTGGCTCAGAAATCAAGGCTGCTAAATCCAAAGGAACTGGAAATTTATCCTCTAAGTCATCGAGTAATAAAGTAAATAATGGAAAGAAACGCTTGTCGGAGGATATACATAATCAAGTTAATCAGACCATGGAAGCAATAGGTAATGATATTGGAAAGCCAATAGATAGCGACGGTTGGGAATATATAGGGCAAACAGATGGAGTTGATACTTACCAAACAGTCTATACCCCTGAAAAAGGAAATAGCGGTATATCTATTGGCGATGTGAACGATAATTTAATTACCCCTTTGGGGCTATTTGCAGGCTTTCTTCAGAATAAATATGAGAAAACGAAAAGGCGGTGGTCAGATAGATACCGAAACCATGGGAGATTTTGGGATAATGCCAGATTAGTTGGAAATTATTTATTCATTGTAGGTGGCGTTATTACATTGGGCACTACTGTTGCGGATATAGTTAATATGCGAAACAAAGGACAGTCTACTGAAGACATGGTCTTACGTGGTGTAGATGGTATAGCCGATATTGTCGCAGGTGCAGCAGCTTTCGCAGGTCCAGTTGGTTGGGGAATAGCTGCTACATATTATGGGGCCGACTATTTGTTAGGAGGAAATTTGACCAAATTTATATATGATAAAGTTGTGGGTAGGCGCGAAGAAGAATTCCAAACACCTACGGGAGGTGCGCAGTGATGAAGTATCTATTTTTCACATTATGTAAGCTATTCGGCAAAAAGGATCGTTTAGTATGGGTAGAACCAGCAGCAATGATGACTACGCTACTTCTGGCAATTATTCTACATGTGTTCTTTTTATTGTTTATCTTTGAGTTTGAAATGACATTTCTAGTTGAAAATTACGGAACTCCGCTATTGGGGGTAAGCCTTTTTTTCTTCTCGTGTCTTTATTTCTTTCTTGTAAGTAAATTTAAAAAATATGCGAGCGAGTGATTAATTAGGGTATAACCTAACGACTGAGCTCATCTAAGCTTGATGATACTCAGGATCTCTTCGGGATCTTGAGTATCATCACTGTTCCACAGCTACTTCAGCATTACTAGCAATCATCAATATCTCCAGGATGTTCCCGTTATGGATTTTATGTAACCGTCCGGGCAAAGACACATTCAAATACCGACATCCACTTTCTATTCTGTGCACTATCTCAACTTGCAACCGGATTTAATGATGGCGAAACGCACAGTGTAACAATGGCAGGTATTATTTCAACAACATGATGACAGTGGTTTAACCGCCGCACAGTTCTGTCGGAATAATAAATTGTGTTCTAAATATTTCACCTTATGCAGGAAACAGTTAACGGGGGATAAGACGTGACTGTCCAGTAATCCCACCTGTTACAAGTGAGCATTCCATGGTAGCAGATCGGTGAGGTCGTCGGGGCCGCGCTCAAGCAACGCTTCAAAGAACCGATTCAGGTAATCGAAGGGAACCAGTACGTTGACTTTGGCCGTTTCGATGATGCTGTAGAAGATCGCATTGGCCGTGTTGTTAACGGCACAGGCGACCTACAGCCTGCGCACCGGGCAGATGACGGAGAATCGGGTGACGCGTACTGCCAGCAGTGCTGACACCCTGCATCATCTGGAATACACACAGTTTGATACCTTCGGTAACCTGACAGCGCAGCAGAACACCCTGACCGGGCTGACCGAGTCCTTCCACTACGACAAGCTGCACCGGCTGACTAACAACACCGTGACGTACAGCGGTCAGACGGTACAGAGTATCGATTATGTCTATGATGCAGTCGGTAATCTGCTAAAGAAAACCGATTACTCAGCGGACCAGGCCGATGCCTACACCTATCACACCAGTCAGCCCAATGCGGTTGCCACGGTACTGAAACCGGATAACACCACCGTCTCGTTCAGTTATGATGCCAGAGGCAACCTGACCACCGGCGACGGGCTGACGGCCAGCTACAACACCTGGGATAAACCCACCTCACTGACCCGCAGTAAAAACGGCATCAGCACCACCATGGCCTTTACCTACGGTGCTGACCTGATGCGTTACAAACAGGTCAGAACCACCGACGGTATCTCCTCAACCACGTACTACATTGACAAACTGTATGAGGAAACCCACACGGCAGGCCGGACTGAGTGGAAA
>CBFHMJ010000048.1:0-147371 GCA_965656875.1 Alteromonadaceae bacterium | reverse complement strand
AATCAGCATTATTCTTCAGTGACTGTTTAATACCTTGGACGTTACGTAGCTCACTATTGAAATGAGAGCCATGATTTCCAAGTTTATGACCTAAGGTATGCTCCCGAATCGTAGCTGTACTTCCATCTGCATTCTTAAACTCGTATACACGTCCTTCAACATGGCCTTGTTGGTCACGTATTTTTTCGCGATACGTATTACTTGGTTGCTGACTTCTAGGTATCCCTGCTTTTTCTTTGGCTTCTCTAAACGCTGCTTTTCTCGAAAGAGTACTATCTGCGCCCTTTGTAACCTCACCCTCACCAGTCAACTTACAAACAATTTTATCCTGATTATGAACCAACACCCTGTCCTGCGACACATAATACGAATGGAACTCATCCACTGTAAAGTTATATGTCGCTTCCCGGCGGTGCAGGTCGTTCAGGGAAATCACTACTGCAGCACTGAATGTGTCGGTTTCTATCACATCGCCCGGGTTCAGCGACTGAGATTCAACCCAGCCACGGGCTGGCACATAAAACGGATGGGTTTCTGATACCGTCAGGCGTGATGGGGTGGCGTCTCCGGTGTCCAGTAGCAGCTCGTACACCTCATTATCCGGAATAATAAAGGTCTCGGTTACCGGTCGCCAGTCCTGTTCTCCTGTCAGCACATTCTTCGCCAGCACTTCATCGCCGACCGTAATATCCTCAATGGCTGTATAACCGTCTTTGGTGACCACATCCGTACCGGCAGCAAAACAGTTACATCCGCCGCCACCGCCGTTGCCGTTACCTTTGCCTTTTCGGCCTTTCTTCGACAACATCTTGAGGGCTTTACGACCCGCCGCTTTTATCGCCGTTTTCGGGTTCGGCACCAGGTCCGTGGTGGTTTCCAGCAGAATAACGGCCGCCGTGGCGGCACCAATCACGTCACCCGCATCGACGGCATCAACCAGCTCTTTGCTTTTACTTTCCAGCGTGTTGAGGGTGTCGGTGTAATGGTCTTTGCCAAACTGAACCATGGAGTCCGCCACTTCGCTGACCGACGACGCAATCGAACTGAACCAGCCGCCGCTGTCGTTCGACTCACTCGCCGCCGCCCCTTCATTCTCCTTCGCTTCTCTGGTTTCTTTGTCATTAGTCACCGCAGCGGCTTCGGCCTGTTGCTGAATTTCACAACTCGGTTGTTTTGTGCTGAACGATGACGCGGCGCAATACCCCGTCGGGTCCGTATAACTCAGCGGGTTATTAAACACATAGGTATAACGATTCAGGTTTTGCAGGTTTTCCGGTTGCTGCACGATAGGGTCCGCCTGCATGAAGCGGCCCAGGGTCGGGTCGTAAATCCGGCCGTTCATGTGGATAACATCCGCATGGTCCACATGTTCATGCCCGGTGAAGCCCTGACGGGTGATATTCAGCACGGTGTCCAGACTCAGCTGCGTAAACGGCTGCTGCACCACAGACCAGCCCGTCGCATCACGACGATTACCCCACAGGTCAAAACTCAGGTTTTCCAGTAAGGTTCCTGCTTCATCGGTAATGATGTCGATGGAGCCAATGTGGTCATGGCCAAGGTAATGTGTGGTACGGGTACCGTTACTGCGGTGGGTATCAATGACATTGTTACCCACGTAACGTTTGGTCTGTGTCAGCCCGTCCGGTCGGGTTTCAATCTCCAGATTACCCACATACAGCGTTGTCGTGGTTTCACCATTTTCTTCATCCGTGCGTAACCAGCGACTGCGATTGCCGTCATAGGTAAAGCGCGTGGTCCGGGTTTCGCCATTAATCACACTGTCCATCTGCACCGGTTTATCAAACGCACTGTAAGTGACTTCACGCGTCAGGGTGTTGTCTTTCCAGCGTTTTGTCTGATTGCCCCGTTTGTCATAACAGAAGTTCAGCGTACCGACCGAGGTCACCGCATGAATCCCCGGCGTGACACCACAGCCAGTCACCGCCTGACCGTAGTGATAAGCAGCACCGTTTTCCACAAAGCTGTTGGATTGCAGGTTACCGTTATCCTGATAATCCAGCGTATGTGTGGCCGTATTGTCCAGCCAGGCGCCTGTCACCCGGCTCAGGTTGTCATAGGTGAAATGTTCAACCTGTGTCTGCCCATTCAGACCGTTCAGGTTGATTCGGGCGTGCAAGTTACCCAGGCCGTCGTATTCATAGTCCAGTTGCTGGTGTGTGCCGGTGGTGATGCGGGTCAGGAAACCGGTTTGTCGGTTGTACGCCCGATGGGTGGTTAATCCGTTACCCGCCGTTTCCTGAATCACATTGCCCCGGGCATCCATGGCATCAATGGTGAGATACACCACGCCGGCAGTACCTTCCCGCGCTTCCTGATGTTTCGCGACATAACCATACTGGTAATGGAACCGCAATCCATGGTCATCACCACTGGCATCAAACTGCTGGAACACCCGACCGAATTCATCGAAGGTGGTTCGGGTGTGGTAAACACTGCCGCCGAGGTTAACGGATGTCCGGTTAACCCGTCCCAGTGTGTCGTAGAAATACTGAGTAGAGGTATTGGCCGTGTCACGGCTGTCGAAGGTTTCCCCGGTCAGTTGATGCGCATTGAACTGCCAGAGCTGCGTATCCACCACCGTGGATGATGCATCACGCAATACCCGACGAACTTCCCGGCCTGCGGCATCCCGGTAGTGGGTTTCAGTGATAAAGGTGCCGTCACTGTCGCCCGGTGTACGGGTTTCTGTCAGCTCGGCCAGTGCGTTGTAACCGTATTCATGATGGCCTTTGTCCGGGTCAGTCAGTGACAGCTGGCGACCCTGGTCATCGTGCGGTGTCAGAATGACGCTGCCATCCACATTGACGGTGCGCACCAGTTTGCCTGCCGCGTCATAGATGTAGTCAATCGCATTGCCGTTATCATCAATCACCGAGACAGCTTCGCCTTTACCATTTGTCACCCGGACCGTGGTTCGGTTAACCGATGACGACCAGTTGGTGCCGGAATAACTGGCCGTGACAATGGTGTGTTGTTCATCCACGGTCCACAGCTGAGCGGTCTGCGTACCATCCGGATGATGACGGCGGATTTCACGGGACAGCCCGTCAAATTCAGTGAGGTTGGCCACCGTATCACCGCTGCCTTCATAGTGCGGCTCGCTGACACGAACAGCCCGGCCCCGCTCATCATAGTCGGTATTAACCACAATAAAGCGTCCGTCAAAACCGGTGGTTTTACTCCGCACCACCCGGTCAGCACCGTCAGTGTATTCATAGCTGACCACATTATCCGGCTGGATAATGGTTTTACGCATCAGCGCCGATGCCGGGCAGTCAGTCAGCGTCTGACACAGACGATAGCGGGTGATGCTGTAACTGCCGTCATCGGACGCCTGATAATACGGCTTACCGAATCCATCCAGTCTGGTATACGTTTTCACGCCATCCGGGCTGGTCATCGTGTCCGCAGCATCATGAATGTTGTAATCACTCAGTGTGGTTTCAGTAAACAACGCGTTTGCCGTACTGACCAGGTGACGACCTTCCGGTGTGAACGTACTGCGCTGACGACGGAACACCTTTAACGGGTCATCCGTGGTATCAGGAATGGCACCTCCACACTGCGCAGCGCCGGTTGACGGAGCAAAATGTTTACTACACTGGGTTGCCTGAATCCGGTTACCCACCTCATCGTACACAAACTCGGTGCGCAGGAAGCGGGCTTCATGACTGTCCGGGTTACGGATTTCGGCCGACACCAGTCCGTGAGTATCGTCATATTCCCAGTCTGTTTTCAGTGAAACATTTGGATGACCGGCGCGGATAAGCGTCCGGGTTTCGGTGGATTTACGGTTTAACAACCAGCGGTTGATATCGACATCCCAGCCGGTGCTCACCTGACTGGTCGAGACCTCGCTGTTGTTGCGGTAATCCGTCACATCGGTATGGTCAGCCGTCTGGATAATGGCACGACCACTGCCGGTGACCTGACGGGTCACCGTTCGAACCGTTTTCTGTTTAATGGCACTCCAGGCTGATACCCGGTCTGGCCGGGCGTTATCCGTTGCAAAACCGTAGTCGTGCACTTCCGTTACCCGTGGTGCAACAAACCGGGTTTTACCACCATTCAGTGCAATGTCTGCAAACGCGGTCTGTTGCGTCACTTTCAGCACGGTACCGTTGTACGTGCGGGTTTCAGACGCCATTTGTCCGTTAAACGGATAATCCTGACGTTTACGGGTAACCGTCGTGATGCCGGTTAACTGGTTCTTACGGGTAATGGCTTCAAAGCCCAGCGAGCCACGACCACCGGCCTGCACCCGGTTGCCCTGATAATGATAATCCAGTGTTTTGTACGCCGGTGAGCCATCAGCCAGATGATGAGTCAGTTCCGTAAAGCGTTTGACCAGCGGGCCTGACGGACGAACCTGTCTTACCGCGCTGTCATCCGTTTCCGTCAACGGCGTATCATCGCTGCCGGTTGAGTAAAGTGTCGGGTCTGTGGCATAGCCATAGGTGAACTGCGTCGTGTAACCAAAGCCGTCTGTTACGGTGGTCAGCACATCATTAAAATGCTGCCCGGTATTGCGGTCCGGATACACCACCAGTTGGTAATCAAAGCTGCCACTGTTAACGTTATGACGGTTCAGGTCTGCAATCATCAGTGCCGGCTGTCCATCACCATCAATATCACTGAAGATAACAGCTTCTTTATTTCTGGCTTCTTCTTCCAGTGAAAATCCGTTGCTGTCGGATAACCCGTCCATCACCTGAATCGGCTGGAACGTGTTGTGACGGATAACACTGATGTACATCGCTGAACGGCTGCCGTCCTGCAGCCAGAACACCATATCGTCACGACCATCGCCATCCATATCAATCAGCTTCAGTCGTTCCAGATGCTCTTTCTGAACTTCCGTCAGGGTTGGTGCTGTCATCGCACTGAAATCAATCCCGTCACCATTCATCTGCGATACAGACAGTCGGGATAAACCACTGCCGTGCACTTTTCTGAAGGCGACATGGTCACTCAGGCCATCACCGTTGACATCACCATAGGTTCGCGCCGGTGCCAGTGCCTGACTGACACTGAACATTGCGCCTTCCTCTTTGGTATACGGCGCCCCCCAGTTCGGATCGCTGTCGCCATCAACCGGCGCCACGGCTTTCCAGGTCGTTGCACCGGTTCGGCTCACTTTGAACAACTGCGTAAAAGTAATAATGCCGTCACGAAGCGGGTCATAATTTTCGTTATCCGGGTTGATGGTCCGTTCTTCACCAGACCACAACAGGTCCATCTGACCATCGCCATCGACATCAAACTGATTGCCGGCGGCCGTTTTATCAAAATGCAGCTCCTGGAAATCGGACAGACAGACACCGCCCTCACAGGCCGTCGAGGTCGGGCCAATCTTGTCAATCAGGGCATTTCGGTCAAACAGTTGCACCGTGTGCTGAAAGCGGGTGGCCGGCGTATCGTCCGGGTAGTTAAGTGCAATGAAGTCAATGTTATTGATATCCGGCAGGCCGTTTCCGTCAAAATCAACCACAGACATAGACGGTGAACCAAAGGCAATGGACTGACGGGTCCAGCGACCTTCATGGTCGAAATACAGGATTTCCCCGTTCAGCAAAATATCGGTCGTGCCATTGGCATCAAAATCCACCGGGGTGAACGCATACTCAGTCGGCTTCAGGCTGTCATATGCATTCTTCGGGTTGTTCTCACTGTTTGGCGATGAGGCACCCAGACTGACCGGACTGGCAACAGACTGACTGACAAAAGTTCCACCTTCATTTTTGACAAACCCGAGATACAGCTGGTTACCCGGCAGTTCATACACAACCGCCAGGTCATTGTAACCATCGCCGTTATAGTCCATCGGCGACACGGAAATGATTTTGTGACCGCCGGATAACCCTAATAACGTATCCATATCATAACGCTGAGCATTATCGGTATAAGCATTGAAGCCGATGCCGGTCGGCGCCGTATCGTAATCGAACGTGGTGGCGGGTAAACAAACGCCGTTCTCATCACCATTACAACGCGTCATACTGTTCAGACGCAGCCGATAGCCTGATGTTGATGCACCATACGCAAAATGATAACTGTCGAATGCCGTTGCAGGCTGGCTGTAGTGATACACCCGGATATCCGTCAGCAGCGCATCATCCAGTATCGTGTTGCCTTTGAAGAAGGCATGATTCTTATCAACCCGGTTGTGGCTGTAATTCAGTTCAACCTTGTGACCACTCCAGTCGATGCGTGTCAGGCGTTTTGTTTCATCATTCTCCGGGTTGTAATGCCAGTGAATGGTGTTACCAAAGGCATCGACCTGACGGCTGAGCAGCCATTTATAATCCCGGTGAGCTGCTGGCATACCATCGCGAAGCGCAACCGTATCGCGTTGACGGGCATCATCCCGCGTACCAAAGTAACGCGTCGTGCCATTCCCCATGTCCTGAGCAAACGTGAACACATTATCAATGACGCTCAACCGGACACGCTGACCATTAAACAGACGTGGCTGATACACAGCACCATCCTGCCAGGCGACGCCTTCAACCAGCACCAGACGCTGACCATCCAGACAGATGACATCCTGCGCATCAAAGTTAACGGCCCGGAAGAATTCATCATCAGACGGCGTACTGCGACAGCGTTTTACTTCAGACGATGCACCAAGATACCAACCCATACCGAGAATACCGTTACCACCTTTCGAGCTGTAACCCACGGACAACTGCGGTGTAATACCGGCAATACCTGATGGTAAATCTATCGGTAATGACCAGGCGGCTCCGCCATGGTCAGACACGGAGGCCTCGCCAACAACTCTGCCCACTTTTTCAGACATCGGATCAATACCCGGGTCTGCAAACACAGATGGTGCAACCGGTGTTTCCGGATTAGCCGGGTCCTGGGCCTGTTGCACCGTAATAGCAAAGTCGTTCAGGTAAACATACTTCAGGCCTTCACCCGGGTAGTTATAATTGTCTGTTACCCCAAGGCGAATACCGCTGCGGGTACCAATATCCAGTGTGCCCGGGGTGCCGTGAATACGGCCGGTTGCAGCATCAAACGTCAGCCAGGCAGGCAGATTTGCACTGACAAACGTCAGCGTGTCACCCGGGTTACGGTCTTCGGCACCCGGGGTGAAGTCATAGGTTTGTCCCACACGGACCGTGGACGGTGGCACACCGGTAATCGTCGGTGGCTCAGGCGGGCGAACAATCGTGACGTTAAACGTGGCTTTACGGCTGGTTGTTCCATCATGCACCCGGACATCCACAGGCGTGCTGCCCGGTGAGCTGCCAGCCGTGACCTGTAACACATGCTGACCGTTGACAAACTGTGGCACCAGGCGGTCCGGACTAATCAGTGACGGGTCGTGAGCACTGGCGGTAATCGTCAGGTTTTCCAGCGGAGTTTCCACATCACTGACGACCAGAGGCACACTCAGCACCTGACGGGTCAGCATATTAACGTCGGCTGGCGGCTGAATCACGGGCAAGTCATTAATACCGTTAACACTGAACGTAAATGTCTGGCTTGTTGATAACTCACCATCTGAGACGCCAAGCGTTACGGTTGAAACCCCGTATTCATTAGCCACAGGCGTTAACGTGACTTCCCGGTAATTATCACTGCCGCCGAAGGTGATTTGACTGAGCGGCAATAAGGTCAGATTAGAACTGCTGATGGCATGTAGCGTTAATTGCGATGACGGTGTTTCTTTATCACTGATTTTTACATAAACCGTGATCGGGGTATCTTCATCAACCCGTTGTGCAGCAATGGCGGAGAGCGTCGGCGCATCATTCACCCCGTTCACGGTCAGGTGGAAGGTACGGGAGGTGGTCTGTGTGCCATCGTTTACATGCACCGTGATATCGGTCTCACCGTCACGGCCCGGTAACGGGGTGATGGTCAGGGTGCGATTCTGACCGCTGCCGGAGAAGGTGATATCCGAGGTGTTGACCAGCAGCGGATTACCGGCGGTGGCGCTGAGGTTTAACTGGCTTAAATCCGTATCAATATCATTGACCGTAAAGGGCACCGACAACGCCGTGTCTTCATCCATCACCTGTACAGGAATCGTGCTGACCGTCGGTGCATCATTCACCGGATTAACGGTGTAACTCAGGCCATAGGTGGCTTCAACGGTGCCATCATGCACACCAAGCCAGATTGTGCCACTGCCGGAGCGATTCTCAGCCGGAGTTAAGGTCAGGGTCCGGGTGTTGCCACTGCCACTGATGACCGCGTGACTGACCGGGACTAACGCCGTGTTGCTGCTGCCTTTTACCCGAAGGACCACCTCTGATGCAGAAGTTTCCACATCGTTTACTGTCAGGGTAATGGCCTGGCTTTCATCTTCATCCAGCACATGACCACTGAGTGGTCCGGCAGTGGGGGTGTCATTGACCGGATTAACCGTAAAGGTTAAGCCATAGGTGGCCGAGTCGGTACCATCACTCAGTTGCAGCCAGATAATACCGCTGCCGGACTGATTGGCCGCCGGGGTTAAGGTAATACTTCGGGTTGCGCCACTGCCACTAATCACCACATTCGGCGTCGGCAGTACCGTGTAATTGCTGCTGCCCACTGAGGTCAGGGTCAATGCAGCAGCCGGGGTTTCCACATCAGCCACTGGCACGGCAATCGTCAGCGGGGTGTCTTCGGTCAGAACATGCCCGGCCAGCCCCGTGGCAACCGGCAGGTCATTGACCGGATGAATCACCACGTTAAAGGTGTAATCCTGTGCATCCGTACCATCAGAAACCCGGAAGGTCACATCACTGCTGCCATATTGATGAGCTGCGCCCTGAAGTTGCAGGGTACGGGCCGAGCCACTGCCACCGGGCACGATGTTCGCCAGCGGTAATACCGCCGGGTTACTGCTCGACAATACTGAAACCGATGCGGCATTCACATCAGAATCAAAATCCCGCAGGGTGTAGGTAATCGTCGCTGAGGTGTCTTCATTTACCGTGTAGCCGGAGGATAAATGACTGACATACGGCGCATCGTTCACACAGTTAACGGTCAGGGAGACCAGCACCGCAGAAGAAACCGCACCAAAGGCGTCTTTCACCCGGTAAGTAAAGCGGTCATCACCACACCACTGGTTATACGGGGTGTATACGGCCTGATTGCCGTTAATCACCACCTGACCACCCAGTGGTACGGCCACAATATCGTGCAGTGATACCGGATGACCGTCCGGGTCGGTGTCATTGGCAAGTACACTCAGGGCCGCTGGTGTATCTTCCTGAAGATGGGTAAAGGTATCCGCTACGGCCACCGGTGCCCGATTGGTGACGGTAATGGTGAAATTCGTGGACGGGCCACAACCCACCGACGGACTACACGCCTGCGCCCGCCAGACATAACTGCCCGGCTCCGTCAGGGTTTTACTGACATGATGCTGATTCTGCTGCCACTGCGTTCGGGTAAAATCATAAATCAGCGTTTCAGCACCGCCGTTGAACGACTGCCAGACCTTGTGGTTTGTGCCATCAACAGAATACCCCGCTTCAACAAAATCCAGACTGACGGTTGCATTCGAATACACTGAGGATGCGGATAACACCGGTGAGCGAATCGCCTCCGGCGCATCGTACACATAAATCCGTCGCCAGGGACTTAAGCCACTACAGCCGACACTGTTACAGGCTTTGTATTTATAGTAACGATGGCCTGCCGTTGAATAAGAAAATGTCGGCTGGAACACACTGCCGGAATAGACTTTCGTGTAAGTCACGGCTGCCGGGTCAAGCCCGCCATCACCGGCATAGAGTTCGTAATAGGTCGCATCAGCCACCACCGCAAAACCGACGGTAAAGCCGATATTCAGGGGTTTATAAGCACTGCCGGAGATGGTGGGATAATCGGTGGGCGTGTCTGGCAAGGTCAGAAAGCTACAACCGCTACCCTCGGTGCCGCTGGTCGGGTTGTATAGCGGGTCACTGCAGTCAATGGCATTGGTTGATGCCGAATTAATGGATGCCGGGTTAACGGATTCAGACGAACGTCTGTCAGATACGGATGAACGAAGCGACACCTGAGCCAACGAAGGGCGAACCACTTCCGGATTAACCGGTGCCTGTTTATTAGCAACCTGCGGTTTATTAACTATTTGCTGTTTATCAACAGACCCGCGAGCCGCCACATCACCGGGCTCACCCATATTCTCCGAATGCCATTCACCCCGCTCATCAAAGCCACCCGGTCGGTTATTTCGGCGTAGCAGTTCCACACCCGGCGTCAACAGGCCGTTAATCGCCATAATACTGTGGCGTTCATCATCCCAGTCGTGATTGGTCAGGCGGTGACGGATTTGCTGACCACGAGTAGAGAAACGGCCTTTATCAGAACTCAGCACCAGCCAGTGCGGGTCATTGGTTTTACGGGCCACCGCAAAGATATCGTCTCTGCCGTCGTTGTTGTAATCGGCGATGATTAAGCGGGAGCTTTGTTGTTGTGCCCAGACCGCTTCTTCACCGGGCGACTGATGCACATTAAGTTGACCATTGTCTTCGGTCTGCATCAGAACATGAGCCCGGTCAGCACGGTGCGGGTTATCACTCAGGGCAATAAATTCTTCTTTGCCATCGCCGTTAAAATCACCGGCATAATAGAGATAGGCATCAAAGGCGTTGAGAAAATGCAGTGATTCAGGGTTGGATAAGGTCTGAGACACCTCAGCAAAGCCGTTGCCGTTTGACAGTCGAACCCGGGCTTCACCGGTGCTGATGGTCACTAAGTCGTCTTTACCGTCGCCATTGATATCCGCCAGCAGTAACCGGGCGGAGGCATAATTCGGCAGGAAAGTAAGGAAATGAGAATCGTCGGTCAGATACTGACGGGAGGATGACTGAAAAGTAACTGAACCTGTTTCAGAACCCCTGGGCTGAAGCAGTAAATCATCACGGCCATCGCCGTTAATATCGCCATGCAGGGCGATAAACTGCTCGCTGTTCCAGCTCACGGTGTCTGATTCATCCGCTATTGCAACCTGTGCAAATACTGAAATAAACGTCAGCCAGAACAGTCGTATAATCGCTGTTTTAGTTGTTGTGGTTTTATTCCTATAAAAACCGTGTCCGTTACTCTTATCCTGATGTTTATCACATTCCTGCGATAATCCACCCTTCTGCAATGCCAACCTCTTGTCGACATAAAACTCCATTACCTGACTACTACTCACAGCATTCCTCTTTGTCATATCCTGTTTACAAATCACTCTCATTTAGTTCAAAAATTAAACCGCAGAGATTGAAGGGGCGGAAATTTAACTGAGTCAATTGAGAATGTAAATACTGTATAACGCTATTCTGATAATTAATTTTAAGAACCTTATTCGACACCAATTGTTAACACAGGTTTAAATAAATCGATTCAAATTGATTTTCATCTTAATTTTAGTTCGATATTTATGCTTTTAAATCAATATCATTTTTGATAACTACTGTATAAGCACACCAGAACAAACACTGGATAATTGAGCAGTAATTGCTGATAATAACGGCCTTTGCCACGTCAGACTGAATGAACAAATAATGGACATCACAGACCTATTAGAATCCCTCAATGATAAACAGCGTGAAGCTGTTGCCGCTCCAGCCAGTAATACCCTTGTTTTAGCAGGTGCGGGAAGTGGTAAAACACGCGTCCTGGTTCATCGCATTGCCTGGCTTATGCGTACCGAATTCTGCAGCCCTCATTCCATTCTGGCAGTAACCTTTACCAATAAGGCCGCCGCAGAAATGCGTGGTCGGGTTGAGCAACTAATTGGTGATGCGGGTAAAGGAATGTGGGTTGGCACCTTTCATAGTCTGGCTCACCGTTTACTTCGCACGCATTATCAGGAAGTTGGTTTACCACAAACCTTTCAGGTTATAGATTCTGACGATCAATACCGTCTGGTTCGTCGTATGCTAAAAGACTTAAATCTGGATGAAAAACAGTGGCCTCCCCGCAAAATTCAGTGGTATATCAATGCGAAAAAGGACGAAGGTCTGCGTCCTGAGCATATAGAAGAATTCGATTACAACGGCAAAATCATGTTGGATGTCTATCGAGCTTACCAGGAAGCGTGTAATCGTGCTGGATTGGTTGATTTTGCTGAGATTCTGCTGCGTTGCCACGAATTGCTTCGCGACAATGAAACCGTTCGAGAGCATTATCGCCGTCGCTTTAATCATATTCTGGTCGATGAGTTCCAGGATACCAACACTATTCAGTATGCCTGGCTTCAACTCTTGTCTGACGGACAATGCAGTAAAGTGATGATTGTTGGTGATGATGATCAGTCTATTTATGGCTGGCGAGGCGCTAAAATAGAGAATATTCAGCGTTTTACCAAGGACTTTCCGGATACGGTTACCATTCGTCTTGAACAAAATTACCGTTCAACCGGCAATATCCTGAAAGCGGCCAATCACCTGATTGAGAACAACCCGGATCGGATGGGTAAAAAACTCTGGACCGAGGGTAATGATGGTCAACCAATATCTGTTTATGCCGCCTTTAACGAGTTGGATGAAGCGCGTTATATCGTCAACAAGATTCGTCAATTCCATAATGAAGGCGGTAGCCTTAGTGATACAGCTATCCTCTATCGTAATAACGCCCAGTCGCGGGTACTGGAAGAAGCATTGTTGCAGGAAGGATTAGCCTATCGTATTTATGGCGGTATGAAGTTCTTCGAGCGTCAGGAAATCAAAGACACCCTCGCCTATTTACGCCTGATCAGTAACCGTCAGGATGATGCCGCATTTGAACGAGTGATCAACACCCCGACTCGTGGAATCGGCGATCGCACGTTAACCCTGATTCGCGAAGGCGCTCGCCAATATAATCAACCGATGTGGGATGCCGCCAGACGCCTGGTTGAAGAAAAGCATTTATCGGGTCGTGCCGCAAACTCAGTTAATAATTTCTTCGCCTTAGTCGATGCGCTGGACGACGCCACCTTAGAACAGAAACTTCATTTACAAACCGACTACGTCATTATTCATTCGGGTTTGAAAGCTATGTATCAGGCTGAAAAAGGCGAAAAAGCACGTAGTCGCCTCGATAACCTTGAGGAATTAGTAACAGCATGTCGTCAGTTTGAGCCTGACAGCGATGATTTAGACCTGGAACCACTCGATCAATTCCTGGCACAAGTTGCTCTGGAAACAGGCGATAACCAGGCCGATGAGTTTACCGATGCCGTACAAATGATGACATTGCATTCTGCGAAAGGTCTGGAATTCCCATTAGTCTTTATGGCTGGTGTGGAAGAAGGCATGTTCCCGGGTCAACAGTCGATGGAAAGCTCTGATCGGTTAGAAGAAGAACGCCGTTTATGTTACGTCGGCATTACTCGCGCAATGGAAAAGTTATATATCACGCATGCTGAATCCCGACGGATTTATGGTCAAACCAAATTTCACCGCCCTTCCCGATTCATTCGTGAACTGCCCGCTGAATGTATTGAAGAAGTACGACTAACCAGTAATGTTTCTCGTCCCACAGCGTCTGCTCCGGCAGGTGGTCGTTTAGGTCAGTCAGCAATTCAGCAAGCAAGAGAAAGCTGTGGTTTTAACCTGGGACAACGTGTTAATCACGCGAAGTTTGGCGAAGGAACCGTGTTACAAATTGAGGGCGTTAGTCCACAAACACGCATTCATATCAACTTTGATGCAGTTGGTATGAAAATATTGATGGCCGAAGTTGCACCGCTGACCGCACTATAGAGCCTGCAATGCACAACATCGAATGGTTGAATCAGTTACAACAACGGCTGGACCAGGACAAACATCGTGGCCTGGTCGTTGTTCAGGAAAATGACCTTGCTACCGCACTGTCACGGATTCAACCGCTCATCACCACCACTTCATCAACCTTCTTCCTGTCTACAGAGCAACATTCGCCAGACGAAACATTATTTCCCCCTGAGTGCTGGCATCAAATCACGCCAGCGAAAGCACGACATTTTCTGGGGCAAGAGTGCGAACAACTCATTATTAATGGGTTTGAACGGCTAAAACCTGAGGCGATCGGTGCGTTGTCCGGCACGTTAAAAGCTGGAGGAATTTGCTGGCTGTTGTGTCATGAACTGGCCAGTGAGCAATTTATACACTCTCAAGCGATCACGAACGAATCATTTAGTGGTTTTGCCTCGCACTGGCGTCACATTCTACGAACGGAACAACAAGCAATCATTTTAACGCGGGGCGATTTGCTTTCAGGCAATCACGCTGACATACCAGGGAAAGTCAAACAGCAGGCTGAAACAGGACAGTACACCACACAGTATGAAGAACAGCAGCATGCAATCAATGACATTATTAAAGTCGCCACCGGACATCGAAATCGCCCACTTGTTTTAACCGCAGACCGGGGGCGAGGAAAAACCAGCGCATTAGGGTTAGCTGCGGCATCTCTCATCAAGCATCATGGTAAACAACGCGTTCTGGTTACAGCACCACGTCGGGCCATGGTTGATCCTTTATTTACCCACTTTGAGACATCATTTCCACCAGATACGCTTCAGATTGAAAACAATCGAATTCTGCTGATTGATCGCAACGCTGAACTAATTAATAACGGCGCTGAATTGATTTATATCGCACCGGACAGTCTGATCGATGATCAACATCTAACTGCGGATATCGTACTGGTCGATGAAGCTGCCGCGATCCCGGCACCGATGCTTTCAAGCTTACTAAAGCGTTTTAGCCGACTGGTTTTTTCATCAACCATTCATGGTTATGAAGGCACAGGACGAGGCTTTGAACTCAGGTTTAAAGCTAGACTGGAACGTAATTTTCCAGGTTGGAAATCCCGTCATCTGAATCAGCCTGTTCGCTGGCATGATGACGATCCGCTGGAACAGATCATTAATCGACTGTTGTTGCTCAACACCTCTGTTTCAACACCTCCTGAGAACTTGTCGTCCGCGCAGACTCAACAGATTGCTATTAAGTCGCTAGTCCAACAGCCTGAATTACTGCAACAGATTGTTGGCTTATTAACGCTGGCTCATTACAAAACCTCACCAGATGACGTGCAACATTTACTCGATGATCCTTCAATCAGATTATTCATTCAGACCCAACAGGATGAACACGCAAAATCCTGGTTAACGGGTTGCGCACTGATTGCGCTTGAAGGGAAATTGTCCGGCAATCTGAGTGACGCTATCTGGCGAGGCGAACGCCGAATCCCCGGACATTTAATTCCTCAATCCTTATCTCAACATTTGAGTGACCAACAAGCACCTACTCGACGTTACGCCCGTGTCATGCGAATTGCGATTCACCCAGCATTACATCGCCGTGGCTCAGGTACAGCACTGTTAAACGAGGTCGAATCCTTGTTGCTGCAATCTCCCGATAAACCTGATTTCTTTGCATCAACCTTTGGCGCTACGTCAGCACTCCTTAATTTCTGGCAAGCTTGCGGCTATCACCCGGTAAAACTGGGATTACATCGAGAAGCCACCAGCAGTGAATATGCAGCGTTAGTGTTAAAACCAGTTTCAGATAACGCCATTAAAATAATGACGACTTACCTGACTGACTTTACTGCTCAACTCTGGTTTCAATTACCGCGTAAGTATCCATCACTGGCTCCAGAACTCATCGTGAATCTGATTAAAGCGGGTGCTGCTGAACAGGCAAAGCACGAGGCTGAACTTACAGACAAAGCACTAAGACAATTAGTTCAATTCACCACGCATCATCTTGATTTTCAGTGGGTAATTCGTTTGATACCGGCGCTTATTTTACGAACAATTTTATGTGATCGAGTATCAAAATATTCTGACGAGGTTAATCTGCTAATAGCGGCAGCCATTCAGGGAAGAGACGATAAATTATTGATTTCAGACTTTGGCTTGCAAGGAAAGAAAGCGCTGACCAGCGCCTTAAAAAAAGCCGTGGAACGTTTGTTGTCAGATGACGAGTAACGGTTGGCCGCTCAACACAGCCAACCGTCAATTATCACTGTCTTACTGTTCGATAACTATATCTTTGAGCATCATGGTTTCTTAAGCCAGGTCGCCAGAAACCGTTCAATACCTTTATAGGTATCCACGGATCGTTTTTGCGTCTGAACATCATGTTCATGCCAGATATACTCAGTTACAGCATCGTGGCGTTTAAGCTTGTTATAGATGTATTCAGCCTGATTCTCATACACACTCCATTCGTTCGCCAACAACAAAACCGGTGATTTAATCTTTTCGACATTAAAATACGGAGAGATTTCGTCGTAGTTCTTATCATTTTTAATATAACGTTCAACAAATTGATAGTGACCGATATTCAGCACTGGCCCCAGGAATTCATCAATATCCGTGATTGGGTTATCAGCAACAGAACAGGCATATAATCCCGGATGGCGAACCTGAATTTGTAAAGCGGCATAACCACCGTAACCATAACCCATAACGCAAATACGCTTCGCGTCAGCAATGCCATGCTTAACCAACCACTGCGTACCTTCAGCAATATCATCCAGTATGCCGGTGCCGAACTGATTTACGGCTGAAAACCAGTAATCGTGGGTAAAGCCTTCTGAACCTCTGAAGTTAACTTGTAGTACTGCGTAGCCCTGCGATACCAGGAATTGTACTCGACGATTGAATCCCCAGTAATCACGTCCCGGCGGGCCATCATGAACGACAACAACCGTTGGAAGATTAGCGGGTTCAATGCCGGGAGGCACCGTTACCAACACGGGGATCTCCATACCATCACTATTTTTAAATGACAGCGATGTTGTTTGACCCAGTTTTGCCGAATCGATGGCGGAAAATTTCTTGCTATAAAGGCGAATATCGTCTTTTTTCGCATCATAGTAGTAATAGTCACCAGGCCGTTGAGGGCTGGATACTTTAATGATGAACGTCGTTTTATCCCGGCTCCAGGAAATTAATTCAACCAACTCACCTGGCGCCATTTGCATGACTTTTTGGTGTATGGTGCGCAGCGTATCGTCTACGTAGTGGGTGTTGTCCGCAACATCCGCATAGCGAACAGATTCAAGCTTGTCATGTCTGTCGAATACAACATGAGTGATCGGACTGTTAATCTGTGGCAGGACTTTTTCTAACAGCTTTTTCTTCGACACATCATAGAAATAAAGTGTATCAATGCCACGTTCATCATGAGCCACGACATAAATTTTATTCGGATCACCCGTAAACCCAACCGGATCTATGTTGGAGTGATTTACTCGAATATCCCACTCATCAATAATCTGCCAGTCACTGTCCTCATTTGCCCGATATGACATTTCACCAAATTTCATATCATCATCTCGAGAGCCGATAGCAATCCGGGCATCGCCCATGTTATTAACGACCCAGTTACCAGCCCGGCTTTTGCGACGTTGAATCACTTCATCTCTGGCGTTGTACACGTTGATTTTATAGAGATTCAGACCTTCCTTGTCATAGTTAGACACCAGGATATGGTCATCATCATCGTCCATGAAAGACTCAACATTGTCGTTGTTAATCCCCAGCAACACCCAACTAAAGTAACGTAACTGATCTTCACGCTTTCGATTCAAATTGCGCATTAAGTCAATGCGTTTGGTGGTATCCCAGTTTTGCGCTAACAGGGAATTCCCCCAAAAGCGTTCAACCGGGTATAAACTGATAACCAGCCGCTCGTTATTAACCCAACGTATCCAGTTAACCCGAGTTCCATCAAAGCTTGTGAGGTAGGAATCTTTTTTATTCTTGCTGTGAATTTTCTTTGTCAGCAGGGCATATTCACCGTCAACATTGACGATGGCAGCAATTTTATCGCCATCGGGTGACAAAGCGATTTGCGCAACGTCGGCCAGTTGACCAAAGTGTTGAGCGCCGGACCCCGGCGTTAAGGCATGAACCGTCATTGAATAAACGGCCAATATGAGAAACGCCACTAAACGGCGCAGTGCTTGAATATTCATACTACTTTTCCTTTTCCCTTTTCCATTGCCCCGACCTTGTCGGGGCAAACTTCAAATCCAGTGTTGGAACCTACTTTAAATATCGGGCGAGAAACGCTTCAGCACGTTTAAAGAAATCTTGTTTGTTATGCTGTAACGACAAAAAGTGATCGCCATCTTCAAACTCAACATACTCGATTGATTTATCGTTTCTTTCCATTCGGTTTTTAAAGTTACGGCTCAAATTAACCAATACTCGTCGGTCCTGAGCACCATGCGCCACCATGATCGGCGTTTTGATTTTCTCAACATTACTGTATGGAGAGATAGCGCTGTAGTCTTCAGATTCAGAGACATAGAACTTCATGTTGTCGAAGAAATAGCTGTAGCTTTTCTCGCCCATGTAATCATCCATATCCGCAACCGGGGCAAATGCCACAGAACACTTAAACATTTCTGGCTCAATCACGGTTGTCTGTAACGCTGCATAACCACCATAACTACCACCCATGACACATAATTTTTTGGGATCAGAAATACCGTTTTCAACCAACCATTTTGTGCCATCAATCACATCATGCAGCATACCTTTGCCCCATTGACCATAGCCCTTCAGGTAATAATCCTGAGAGAATCCGTCCGAGCCACGGAAATTAACCTGTAATACGGCATAGCCACGCGTTGTCAAAAATTGCACCCATTCATCATAGCCCCAGACATCACGAGCATGTGGACCGCCATGCACCAGAACAACCGTTGGCAGATTCGAAGGCTCAGCGCCGACAGGGACCGAGACATAAACTGGGATCTCCAGTCCATCACGCGCGTTAAAGGTCAATGAATTCATAGCTGCCAGTTTAGTCTGGTCGATATCAGGGTATTTCTTGCCGTAGAATTTCAGATCGTTTTTCTTTACGTCGTAGTAGTAGTAATCGCCTGGACGCTGTGGACTGGTCAGTAAGAAAATCAGTTTGGATTTATCTGCACTCCAGGTTTCCAGCGAGATAATTTCACCCGGTGCCATCTGCTCCAGTTGACGATGGATATCACTTAATGTTTTATCGAGGAATGCGGTACGGTAGTACTCATCATAATAATTAACAGACTGGACCGAACCATCAGCATTAAATTCGATACCATCAACCTGATTGTTCACGCCTGGCAGTAACTTTTCCAGTGCTTTACCTTGTTTTAGATCCCATGTGTAGTAAGCCAGCACACCGTTTTCAATCACAGATACATAGATAATATTGGGGTCTTTGGTAAAGCCAACCGGGAAGAAACGTGCACCGCCATGACGATTATCATAGCTCTCAATTGTGCGCCAGCTCGCATCTTCACTCTCGCGGTAAATGATTTCTGAAATATTGCGCTCGCGATCTTTATAGCCAAATCCTGCACGCACAACGCCATCACTGTCTGACAACCAGCGACTAACCATATTTCGACTACGCTGCACCGCAGTTTCTTTTGACGTGTAAACATTGACTTTAAATACGTCGTTTTGCCAATAATCAACGCCGTCCATGACCATCAGTACATGGTCCGGATCATCCGGTAAGAAGTTGATGACGTTATCCTGAATCTGACTGGTAAAGACTTTTTTATAATTCTTGGCTTGTCTGGCCTTTTTAATCTTCTTCGCGTGTGATTCGTTCATGTCGATTTGATCCGTTGTATCCCAGTTCTGAGAGATCAAACGGGTTTCCATCGCTTTTTGATTGAAGCGTTTTGACGGGAAGCGAACACTAATCAACAAACGTTCATTGTTCGCCCATTCAAACCAGTTGAATTTACCTTTATCAAAATCGGTAAGGTAAGAGTCTTTGTTTCCTTTAGCACCTAATTTTTTCGTCAACAGCGTGTACTTGCCATCAATGTTAACCAACGCAGCGATTTTAGTGCCATCAGGTGACAATTTAAGCGTTTGAATATTGGCCAGTGTGCCAAAATTTTCTGCAGTAACGCCAGGCTCCGCACTTACCGTTGTAGCGCCAAACAAGGTTGCCAGGATCAACAATACTAATGACCCTGACTTAGCAAAGCGATTGAATCGCGATGTTAAAACTTTCATTCTATTTCCTACCAGATTTGTTTCAGCCGCGCATGTTAGCAGAACATACAAAAAGTATGGATATTTTTGTTGGTTTTTTATTCGCCGGGCAGGTTATTGATTTAATTTAATTAATTCAGGTCCAGACTGAGTCAGACTTAATGAAGGTAACGCGCAAGGAATATCTCAGCACGCTTCAGAAAGTCCTGGCGATTATGCTGACGAGAAAAGAAGTGGTCACCATCGGGGTATTCAATATATTCAATGGATTTATTGAGCCGTTTCATGCGGCGATAGAAATTACGACTAAGCTGTACTGGCACACGGTTGTCCTGCTCACCGTGAACCACCAGCACAGGCACGTTTATTTTCCCGGCATTGGCATAAGGGGAAATCGACGAGTAATCATCAGATGCCGATACGTAAAAGGAAAGATTCTTAAATAAATGAGTAAACTGTTGGCGACTCATATAGTCAGCCATATCTGCAACCGGCGCCCAGGCCATAGAGCATTGGAATAATTCAGGTTCGATCACCAGAGTTTGTAATGCCGCATAACCGCCATAACTGCCGCCCATCACACAGACTCTCTTCGGATCGGTAATACCGTGCTGAATCAACCAGCGAGTTCCGTCAATTACATCATGCAACATACCTGTGCCCCATTGCTGATATCCTCTTAGATAATAGTCCTCCGTAAAACCGTCTGAACCACGAAAATTCACCTGCAAAACCGCATAGCCACGACTGGCAAGAAACTGAACTAACGGATTAAACCCCCAGACATCTCGGGAACGAGGGCCGCCATGCACCAGCACAACAGTGGGGAATTTTACGTTCTTCGTGGTAACACTCAGGCCTGACTCATCGTCGATGGGGACTGTTACATAAGCAGGAATCTTCAAGCCATCCCGGGCGGTAAAGGTCAGTGAATTCATTGGCACGAGCGATTTGCTATCCAGCCCGGGATATTGATGAGCAAAAAAAGTCAGGGCCGACTTATTGGCTTTATACAGGTAGAAATCGCCGGGTCGGGTTGGACTGGTGATCTTAACAACAAAGAGTGACTGTTGGTCATTCCAGGATTCCATTGAGACAATCTCACCAGGATACTGACCTTCAAGTTTTTGATGCAATGAAGCCAGTGATGGATCAACAAAAGCACTGCGGTAATACTCATCATAAAACTGAACAGCCAGCGGCTTGCCGGTTTTGGTGAACGTCAACTGCTGTGCCGATGCGTTAACGAATGGCGCCAGTTGTTTTAATGTTTTCTGTTGCTGAAGATCGTAATAGTAGTAGGCACGAATCCCCTGCTCGACTTTCAACACAATCAATATTCGCGGATCATCCGTAAAACCAACCGGCTCAAATGCCGCACCTTGTGTTCGATTATCGTATTGCATAATGGTTCGCCACGGGGCTTTTTCATGCTCACGATAAATAATGGTAGAAATGCTTCGATCTTTATCTTTGTAACCAAAGCCCGCTCTGACAATGCCATCTTTGTCGGCCAGCCAGCGGTATACCTGGCTACGACTACGCTGAACGGCAACGGCTTTTCCTGTGTAAAGATTGACCCGAAAGACATCAAGACTGCCAGGCGCGACATCTTCCATTGCCAATAAAATGTGTTGTTCGTCATCAGGTAAGAAACTAACGATGCGGTGCTGAAACTGACTGATATAGGTTGGCTGGTGATGACCGAGCGTACTGCGAGATTTAAGACGTAGCTGAGAGCGACGGATCATGTTTATTTTGCGTTTATGCGATGCAGTCAGATCAGTTCGAACTGAACCATCCCAGTGCTGGCTGTAAAACGTGAGTTCGAGGGAATTAGACGCTTGCCGGGTTGGCGCTCGTACACTCAACAGTAATCGTTCGTCATTCACCCATTCAAAGTGGTTAAACTTACTGTCTTCAATCTGAATATGATGAACCACGTTATCATCCGTTAAGGAACGTGTTTCCAGCGTATATTCACCCTCCAGATTGACCAACGCCGCGATCCGTTTACCATCAGGCGATAAACGAACCTGTTCGATGTTTTCCAATGTACCAAATGCGTCGGCACTTAATGAAGCCGCCAGAAGCTGACCGGACAACATCAATCCGGTTACCAGCAGCCCCGCCACCCTCCATCTGGAGAGAGTGATGTGTCTACATCGCCAGAGGCTCAACTGAGAAATGGCAATCCACTGAAAAATACCGCGATAAACAAACATACCGTAGAAATTGAATGTAATGATCAGAGCGTGTTAACTGCAATAGATGTAACCCATTATAGGCCAGTTTATTCAATTCATGGTGTAGTACGAATTACCCATCTGACTCATCAAGGCAAGCCTCCCAGTCTTCTTCTAACATCGCAAATAACTTTTCATCGCCCCACTTTCCTTTGAACCAGATGTTCTTGCGATAATGCGCCTCTTCTCTGAAACCTACACGTTCGAGCACGTTACAGCTTGAGATATTTTCGGCATCAGTAAGCGCTGTAATACGATGCATATGTAACTCGGAGAAAATATAAGAAACCAGGACTGACAATGCTTCCGTCATATAGCCTTTACCCTGCCAACCTGGAGCCAGCGTAAAGCCAATCTCTACCTGATGCTCATCAAGAAAATGAATCACGCAATCTCCGATCAGTCGGTCTTGCTCCAGATTAGCAATCGCAATCTGATACCAACTGTCGATGATGCCAAATTCCATAATTTGCTGCGCAATGAAAAACGCTTCACCCTCTTGTGCCGTATAATTATCCCAGGATTGATAACGAGCAACGTCCGGATCTTGTCGGTAAGCCACAAAATCAGGAATATCCTGTGCAGTAAAATTACGTAACCGTAATCGCTTAGTTTTTATCGACGGAAACCGGGGCGCTTCAGTAAAATCCATAACCACTCTCTTAAACGCAATCAAAGATTGCTGACTATACCCGAATTATGACCGGTTATGAAAATCACTCTGTTAACACACGAACGAGAACTTACCCGTCCAACCAACACCGGACAATTGATTCAGTCTGATGATGAACTCACCATTGAGGTCATTCCCTGGCAACGAACAGAACCCTGTCAGCCACTGGTCGATGCATTACAAGCCGGAACAGCGGTTGTGCTAACCCCTTCAGGTCAGGGCGCTCAAGTCACCGATCTCAGTCAGATTGAACATGCAGTGATTCTGGATGGCACCTGGCAGGAAGTTCAAAAGATGTGGAATAAAAGCGACTACCTGAAAACAGCTCACTGGGCACGTTTACCTACCGATCAACCGTCTCGCTTTACATTGCGCCGCAATCAAAAGCCGGATGGTCTGTGTACCGCTGAGTGTGTATTGCTTCTTTTACAGGAGAAAGGAATGGAAAAATCATGGCAAACCTTGAATCAGGCTTTCATCAACTTCATTAATGAGTGAAGTCCAATATTCACAGCGCAAACACAAGGTGACTTATGCTTAATTTTGATTTCCAAAACACCACTCGCATCCTGTTCGGTCGTGACCAGATTGCTATGCTGGAAAACGTGGTTCCAGCCAACGCGAACGTTCTGGTGACTTATGGTGGCGGCAGTATTAAAAAGAATGGTGTCTATGATCAGGTAGTCGCTGCACTGAAAGACAAAAATGTCACGATGTTTTCAGGCATAGAGCCAAATCCAACTTACGAAACATTGATGAAAGCCGTCGACATCGTCAAAGCAAATGATATCGATTTCATCCTTGCCGTTGGCGGCGGTTCAGTGATTGATGGTTCTAAATTTATTGCGGCTGCAGCTATGTTTGCAGGCGATGATCCGTGGGATATTTTGGCAAAGCAAGCGCCTGTCGAAGCGGCGCTGCCCTTAGGTGCCGTTTTAACATTACCGGCAACTGGTTCTGAAAGTAATGTAGCATCGGTTGTTACCCGCAAAGAAACTCACGACAAACTTCCATTCATGTCACCGCTGGTGCGCCCACTGTTTGCAGTACTTGATCCAACCGTTACGTTCAGCTTACCTGAAAAACAGGTTAGCAATGGGATCGCCGATGCATTTATCCATGTCATGGAGCAATACCTGACATATCCGGTTAATGCCGATATCCAGGACAGATTCGCAGAAAGCATTCTGTCGACACTGATCGATAACGGCCCTAAAGCGCTGGCGGAGCCAGAAAATTATGATGTCCGGGCGAACGTTATGTGGGCTGCTACCATGGCACTCAATGGTTTGATTGGTGCTGGCGTTCCACAAGACTGGGCAACCCATATGATTGGTCATGAATTAACGGCCCTGCATGGCATCGATCACGGCAGAACACTGTCTATCGTATTACCATCACTGATGAATGAAAAACGAGAGCAGAAGAAAGCCAAAATCCTGCAATACGGTGAACGTGTTTGGGGAATTATTGACGGTTCAGATGATGAACGGATTGATGCCGCCATTGCTAAAACACGTGCATTCTTCGAAAGTCTGAATATTGGCACGCGTTTATCTGATTACGACGTCACTGAAGCTGACATCGCGCCAATCATTGCCAAACTTAAACAACACGGCATGGTGAAACTGGGTGAGCATGGTGATATCACACCTGAGATTGCCGAAAATATTTTACGTCAAAGTCTGTAAGATATTTTGAAAAACATAACGATTTACCGTTGAAAAGTTGACTAAACAATCAAATTATTTCAACAATAGTTAAGAGCAGCTATTATTCTCGCTGCTCTTAACCAATACATATCAACATTATAAAACAACAACTTACCAGATTACCTTTCTTTTAAATCCTCAATTGTTAACCTTTAATTGTAAAAAAATAGAAATTTAAACTTAATCTCTCAGTAATCTAAATTAAATGTGTTCGTCATCTGAATCCCGCACAGTAGCCGCCGGAATTTTTCATTCTGTCGATTTGGAATGGCTACCTGAAGTACAGACAGACCACACAGGATCACCCTGTTAAGTACTCACTTCAGACTTTTCATTTCACATTGATGGAATACGACTGAATCAGGGTGCCCCCTGGAAAATACTACGCGGGAAAGAACAATGACTTCTAAATTTAAGTACTCTTTGTTAGTTACATCTATGGTCGCAGCGCTAAGCGGTTGTAGTCTTGACGGTGATGATGGTAAGGACGGTGCAACAGGCGCAGCGGGTGCTGACGGTGCCGTTGGTGCACAAGGCCCTCAGGGACCAGCTGGTCAGGACGGTCAAAATGGCCAGAATGGTCAAAACGGCCAAAACGGTGCTGATGGCTCGGATGGTCAGGATGGCATCACTGGCGGCACACTAACACGCCTTGCAACGGTTCCGGCTGGTGCAGAAGTTACTGGTCTTTTCCTGTCTGAAGAAGGTGACTTATTCTTCAACGTTCAACACCCATCTGATGCAAATGACGAAGCTGACTCATTCAACGATAAAGTAATTAACGTTGGTACAGTCGGTGTACTTGCTGGCCTTAACGTTAACCAACTTCCACAAGACTTAGTCAGCTCACCAGTACCGGTATCTGACTACGAGCGCGAAACGGTTGTAACTGGTTATGGTAACTATCAGATTCTTGGTCAGGCAGGCGATACCTTTGATGGCAAGCTAAACAACGGTCTGGGTAACATCTTCAATCTGGCTGGCGATGCTGCAGTTGTTCAATCTCAAAATCCTGACTTCAATGGTTTCATTCAAACAGCTCCTGGCGAGGGTTTCTTATACACAAACTGGGAAAACATCCCGGGTGGTGTTAGCCGCCTTAAAATCAAGAAGAATGCGTCAGGTAGCTGGGACGTACTTGAAGCAATGATGGTTGATTTTTCTCAGGTGAAAGGCACAGCAGCAAACTGTTTTGGTTCTGTAACACCGTGGGGTACACCGCTAACGTCAGAAGAATGGATCGTTAGTTCATCAGTTGATTCTGTAACCAACCCGGTATTCGACGGCGACCTTGGCACTCAAAGCGGTATGGAAGCACTAACCGGCGCAGAGACACCGAATGCATATCGCTACGGTTACATCGCAGAGATCACAAACGCAATATCTGACAACCCAACACCTGTTAAACATTACGTAATGGGTCGTTACGAGCATGAAAACGCTACCACCATGCCTGACGGTAAAACGGTTTACTTATCACAGGATGACACGGGTGGTGTGATGTTCAAATTCATCGCTGATACAGCAAATGATTTGAGCGCAGGTACACTTTACGGCGCAAAACTAACACAAGACGCGGGCAGCACAGAACCACTAACGACAGGTTTTGATGTTGAATGGGTTGAGCTTGGTCGTTCAACAAACGCTGAAGTTGAAGCCTGGATTTCTGAATACGACAGCGTGACAGAAGCAGACTACATCGACGGTTCAAACACTTACATGACAATGGCTGATCTTGAAGCCTGGGCAAATGGCGATGCAACCTACCCAACCGTTGCAAACGGCGGTAGCCCAGTGACAGCAGGCCAGCCAATGGATGATCGTGCAGTTTTCATTGAGTCACGTCAAGCTGCTCGCCTTAAAGGCGCTACGGCTGAATGGCGCAAGCTTGAAGGTATCAGTATCAATGCTAAGCGTGCAGCGGAAGCCATTGAAGGTATCGAAAGCATTCCAGGTGAAGACGTTCAAGATGCTTACGTTTACATCGGTATCGCAGACCTTGATAAAACAATGATCGACGGCGAAGGGCACATCCAACTTTCTTCACGCGTTAAAGATTGTGGCGGCGTATATCGCATGAAACTTCTTGAAAACTACAACGTAAACCGCATCGAGCCGGTTGTTATGGGTTCTACCTACCGTTCAAGCCTGACTGGTGCTGAACGTTGTGATTCAGACCAACTATCTCAACCTGATAACGTTATCGTTATGGACGACGGTCGTATCATCGTTGGTGAAGATGGTTTCCAGGAAAATAATACGCTGTGGCTATACAACCCACTAAATAAATAATCATTTGCATCTACCGATGTTTGGGGTGGCTAACGCCACCCTTTTTTGCTTCTTCCACCAACAACAAACAGAAGCAAACTTTCGCATGACTACACCATGCTCACGTTACGTAAAAGCATAAATACGCAGAAAATGGTACGTAAGGATGGCCTGATAGCCTGAACCGCAAAGATATTGCTCGGATATATCATGAACAAACACACTCGACTACTTCAAGCCTTGTTACCTGTTCTGACAGGTTTGTCTTTAACCGCTTGCTCACCAGCCGAAAACATAACTACAACTAAGCTTGCAGCAACCGTATCGGATAATTCCGCTGAACTCACTACAACTAACAGTAAAGATATTCCCGCAGCCGCTTATCTGGCCGCTAATGAAATCTACAACTATGAGTCTGTCATTCCTCCTCAGTGTTACACCAAAACGGAAAGCGTTAATAATCCTTGTTATACCTGCCACCAGACTTACCCGAATCAAACTTCTCGCACCAATATGATGTTTGATGGCCATCTTCAGGGGCTATATGCCTTCTCTGATGAAGGGGTGACAAATCATTGGAAGAATCTGTTTAAAAACCGTAGTGAATCGATCAAGAACACATCCGACACTTTTATTAAAGATTACATTAAACAAGATAACTACAGCCGTTGGGCAGCAAAACATCCTGAATATCAGGCTGCGGTGATCGATAAACTGGCAACACCTGACCAGGCCTTTGAAACCAATGGTATCGCAAAAGATGGTTCACATTGGGTTGCATTCAATTACAAACCTTTCCCTGGCACATTCTGGCCAACAAATGGCTCAACAGGCGATGTCATGATCCGACTTGATAACTCGTTCAGAGAGATTAATGGGGATTACGTGGAAGATGCTTACTTTGCCAACCTGACACTGGTAGAAATGGCCATCAAAGACGTTCAGGCATTATCAGTCCCCGGTTTATCAGAAGTCGCACTGAATACCGATTTAAATGGAGACGGTAAATTATCCGATAAAGTTGATCGAATGGTGCGTCGCTCTCACTATGTCGGCGATGCATCGGATGTTGCGCTTTATCACATGCTTTATCCGCAAGGCACCGAAATCTTGCACACCGTTCGTTATGTCGGCGTCAATGATGATGGCAGTATCTACAATGCAGAACGGATGAAAGAAGTCCGTTATATGAAAAAACACTTCTTCAAAGATCAGAATAATTTAAAGGCGTTTTACTACCAGGAGCAAAAAGAAAAGCATTTCGAGAATCTACCGAAAACAATTTCTCACGGAAAAGAAGGTATCGCGAATAATTTTGGCTGGACCATTAATGCCTGGATTGAAGATACGCAAGGAGAGCTACGCCAACAGGAGCACCAGGAACTAGCCTTTTGTAATGGTTGCCATAAATCCATTGGTTCAACCATCGACCAGACATTCTCTTTCCCTCGCAAAGTTGCCGGTGCTGATGGCTGGGGTTACATCAATCTGAAAGCCATCACTGATGTGCCTAATATTAATGAAACGGCTGGCGAATATGCGACCTACATGGCACGCACTAATGGCGGTGATGAATTCCGTCAGAATACAGAAATGAAGACTCGGTGGTTTGACGAAAGCGGCAAAGTCAATCTGGATGCAGTTAACAAAGTCGCCAGTATTTATGAATTAATTACCCCCTCATCACGGCGAGCACTGGATCTGAACAAGGCTTATCACGCCATCGTTAAAGAACAGAGCTATATCTTTGGTCGAGATGCCGTATTGAGCGAAGCAACTAATGTTCATAAAGAAGTGGATGAAACGCAAAAGCCACTCCTGCCTGAGCATCGCTATCAATGGGATTTACGATTGAACTGGGATAAAACGGAGCAACCCAGATAAGCAGTGAACACGTACCAGTTGTTGTTGGAGGCAAGGCGGCTTTACCTTCGGGTATTGCCGCCTTTTTATATCCATACAATGGCTTACGCCAGTTCGTCCCTGAGGTAGAGTGATTCGGATGTGATTCAGTGAGCGCTCCAATTACTCTGTAAAATGAGCGCGATGCTTTTTCCACTTTATGTCGTATTCAGCGAGGTGACTGGGTGGTCTCTGAGGCAAATTGCCAGAGTCTCTGAGTAATCTCAGTAAACGTTGACGTCGATTACGCCAGCGAATGTCATTTTCAGTGCGCTGTTTCGTCGTTAACTTCTCCGGGCTGTAGTACAAATCATTTTGCTCACTGGATAGCAGTAATTTGACCGCCGCATCATATATTTCCGCCTGAAATTTATCTTCTGCTTTTAGATCCACAGGCATTTTCAGATTTCGACCCACAAAGCATTCCCGACCCGCCAGCACAATAAACATCAGACAAACCAGTGAAATTACAACATCAATCATCATGACTCCGGCATAACAAACGGATTTCGGCGATATTTCCATAACACCACGATGGCCTGCGTCAGGATCAACACAGAAATCGCCGACAAGCTTATTTTCCCCCAGTATCGATAAAAAGTACCCAACACATCTGTCTCGAGCACAATACGATCCATAAACCGGGAAAACTCCACACAACAACCCACAAAGTGGTAAACATTTGAGGTATTAGCCAGCCAGCTCAGTTCAATACCAAAACTGGCGTGTAACTGGTTAGTCCCCCAAATAGTCAGAAAGCTGGTCGTAATCACAATGACATACCAGCTATACAAAATGATTCCTCGATATTCGGGAATCAGCTCTACCTGAAGTGTCTTCAGGCAAAGATAAATAAAACCAACAGCCATAATTGTCAGCGATGTCAGTGTAAAACTCAGGCATCGCTTACCTGCCAGTGTTGAGGCGACGAACAAAAATGTCGCACAAATAACAAAAGCAAACTGGAGAATCATCGCTGTCAGTCCAATTAATAATTAATGCGTACCAGGAGGCTCATCGCCATCACCCGCATCACGTCGTAATTGTGGCGGTTCGTCACCATCTCCAGCATCCTGTGTAACAACCGGAGGCTCGTCGCCATCACCCGCATCAGCCCTCAACAAAGGCGGCTCATCTCCATCGCCAGCATCAATTCTCGCTTGTGGTGGTTCATCACCATCTCCAGCCTGCGTCCCAGGTCCACTGCTTAACTGAGCTCGAGCCTGAGATGAAATCTCAACCTGATCAGCGACGAATCCGAAAGGTCCAGCCTGCTTTTCAGTTTCTGCTGCTGATGACTGCCTTTCTGCCAAACGATTAAATGCATCAATCGCCTGTGTGTTGTTTACTTTCATGTTGGGCCTCTGCGTTCTTAATCTAACGCCAAATGTAAATAAAATGTCAGATCAGATCTGGACTGCGACCCGACCACGCAAAACAAACACATTATTTAAAGAAGTTATTATTATGTCAAACCAAAATTTAACATTTCACACATAGACGTCATACTTAAAGTATTTCTTGTTCCTTTCAAGATACAGCTGTATGAATCATTCTAAAACACACTTGTGTACCCCTCAAAGCACTAAATCTTTACAATATACTGTTTTTAATGCATTTACCCGATTGAAAAACTTAATTTTAGCGAACGGATTATGAATTTAATTCATTACACACATGAATTAAGTATCACAAGCAATTAAAGTTAAATAAGTTAATTAATAGTAATAAACACAAAGATAAGCCCGAGAAAATGGAAAGTTTTCCGCTGTTTCACTTACTAAAAACCTGAAACCGATCAAACAACCGGGTTTTTCATTTGATACCAAAATCAATTTCATGCATCCTCTGCTACCATTCAGGCTATCGCTATAAATACAGCTGAATTCCCCGCTCCCGGCATTGAATGAATCAATGCCAATAACAAACGTTAGAGAACAGATATGATTGCGCAAACCGTTCGAATTGCTACCCGTAAAAGTGCGCTGGCGCTTTGGCAGGCTGAGTATGTAAAGGCAGCTTTAGAAGAAGCTCACCCAGGTATCGTCGTAGAATTAGTCCCTATGACAACAAAGGGTGACAAGATCCTGGATACGCCATTAGCAAAGGTCGGCGGTAAAGGATTGTTCGTAAAAGAACTTGAAACTGCCATGTTAGAAGATCGTGCGGATATAGCAGTACATTCAATGAAGGATGTGCCGGTAGAATTTCCAGATGGCCTGGAACTTTATACGATTTGTAAACGTGAAGATCCCAGAGATGCTTTTGTCTCAAATACATATAAATCGCTGGATGATGTTCCAGCAGGCTCGGTCATTGGCACTTCCAGTTTACGTCGTCAGGCGCAACTAGCTGCGTTGCGTCCTGATTTAACGATTAAAGATCTGCGCGGAAACGTTAATACTCGCCTTAAGAAACTGGATGATGGTGAATACGATGCCATCATTCTTGCCGCAGCCGGATTAATTCGACTTGAGATGCCAGAGCGTATCGCAAGTTATCTTGAAACAACGGTGTCTCTACCAGCAAACGGTCAAGGCGCAGTGGGCATTGAATGTCGAAGCGATGACACTCGTATCAAATCACTGCTGTTACCGCTTGAGCACAAAGAAACTCGCCAACGAGTTCTGGCAGAAAGAGCGATGAACAAACGTCTGGAAGGCGGATGTCAGGTGCCAATTGGTGCCTATGCCGAATTAACGGATGGTCAACTGTGGTTACGAGGACTGGTCGGAAAACCTGATGGCACGATAATTCTCAGAGATGAAGTTACCGGCGCGGTTGAAGATGCCGAACAATTAGGCATCAAACTGGCCGACTCTTTATTAAGCCAGGGTGCAGATACAATCCTTGCAGCCGTATACGCAAAAGGATAATTCCCGGGTGATAAACCTGTTGATTACACGACCGGCAGGACGCGCTGCCGGTTTAATGACATTACTTCAGGATAAAGTCGCCACCCTGCACCACCAGCCGCTTATCGAACTATTGCCCGGCCCTGATCTGGATAATCTCAACACTCAACTCTCCCAATCTAAATGTAATGACATCAACATTTTTGTCAGTCGTTACGCTGTCGATTTCTGCCGCACACATACGCCAGCACTGGCTACGTCACTCAAACAATCAACATTGGTAGCTGTCGGCCAGTCCACGGCCAGTGCATTAGCCGCCTGGTTAGATACATCGGTCATTACACCCACCCCCGAAAACACCGAAGGCATGTTGTCATTACCCTGCTTACAACAAATCAGTAATCAGCGTATTGCGATATTCAGAGGCACCAATGGCCGAGAGTTACTCGCCGACACCTTAAAACAGCGGGGCGCATCAGTACACTATATTGCAGCCTACCAGCGCATGCCCATAACCGGACAAGAACACATCTGGTTAGACCAGTGGAAATCTTTGAATATAAACTGTATTGTTGTCACCAGTGTTGAGTTATTAACAATTATGCTCAGAGTATTGCGATCCGACGACAAGTCAGCACCAGACAACTACTATTGGATTGTCGCCAGCCAGCGCATTGCCAATGAAGCAATGCAGCAAGGCATTCGTGATAACAACATTTCAGTGGCTCAGGGAGCCAGTGATGAAGCCATTTTACAGCAAGTTAATCTTTTGATTGGTAATTCCCATGACGGACATTCAAACTAACACTCCAGACGGAGAAGAAAACAACGGTGAAACCAACCAGGTATCATCGACAACTAAGACTGAAAAAACTGAAACACCAGCCGTGCAGCAGGAACCGACACCAAAAAAGGAAGAGCCTGCTAAATCTCACCGACAAACGTCATCAAAACCGAGCAAAAGTGCTGGAAAAGCATCCATTTCCGGCGGCTACAAATTCCTGATTATCTCTGGCGTGTTGCTTTCATTAGCCGCCGCTGGTGGCGCGGGCTTCCTCGCTTATACCGGTCAACAACAACTGAAATCAGTGAATCAGCAGTTTGCTCAGTTGTCTCAGGCTCAATCCAGACAGTCAGCAACATCAAATCAGACAACCAGTCAGGTCTCAGCGCTTAAAAATTCCCAGTCTGAACAACAGCAAATTTATAAGCAGCTTGCGGATAATCAACACACGCTAACCAGCCAGATTGATACGCTGGCACAACAGCTCAGACAAACACCTGAAAAACAAGCCGATCAATGGGGTCTGATGGAAGCACATCACCTCGTTACGCTGGCGGGTCAAAAACTTTGGCTGGAACAAGATGTGAAATCAGCAATCGCCCTACTTGCAGACGGCGACAAACGTCTTGCACGATTGAATGATGCGGCATTGCTTCCTTTAAGAAAACTGATAGCCGGTGATATTGCATTGCTAAAAGGTCTGAAACCAGATGCCAGCAAAGATGCATGGCTGGTATTAGATGGCTTATTGGCAGGTCTTGATAGCTTACCGTTTGCCAGCCACATCAAACAACAGCCAGAAATCATCAGTCCAAATACATCTGAACAATCGCCGTTTTACGAAAGAATGTGGAATACCGTATCTAACTGGGTCGGCGGTCTGTTCAGAATTCGTCACTATGAAGGTAACGTTGAGCCACTGCTGGCACCAGAACAACAGTGGTATGTAAAATCCAATCTACGTTTGCAACTCCTACAGGCTCAGTTAGCCGTACTGAAACACGACCAAACCGTCTTTAACCGTGCGATAGCAAACAGTGAGCAATGGATAACACAATGGCTTAGCCAGGAAAATGATCCGCAAATTAGTGCAGCACTTGCCACACTAAAAGATCTGAAAGCCTTGAACGTGACGGTCAGCCTGCCTGGTAACCTAAAAAGTTTGTCCGCCATTAATCAGCAACTTAATTCCCTGAATAAAACGTTGAACCCGGTTGCAGAAACACTTCCTGTGGAACAAACACCACCAGAGAAAGAACAAGCCACGATGAATCAGGATGGAGAAATCTGATGATACGATTTTTTATCTTTTTCATTCTGTTGGTCGTCGCTCTGACGCTGACAGTGTCGTTAGAAGATCCGGGCTACGTTGTATTTAACTGGAAAGGTTATGTACTGGAATCCAGTCTGGCCGGTTTTTTCATCATATTGACTGGTGCAATTGCCGCGCTAGTGGCGCTACGCTGGTTATTATTGAAAACCTTTTCAATCAAATCTTCATTATCCAGTTTTACGGGCCGTAAACATCGGAAATCGTTTGAAACCGGCATAGAGGCATTTGCGTTAGGAGACTGGAAGCAAGCCAGCGATGCGCTGACTCGTTCATTAAAACATAGCGACTACAAGGAAGCTAAACACGTATTAATTGCTGCGTGTCACAGTAAATTGAATGATGAAGCGGCATTACTCGATAACCTGCCAAAAATTAGCCGTGCAGATGTTGCCGCAACGATCAAAAGCCAGTGGCAACTTGATAAAGAGCCAGCTTCAGCATTAACAACTATCGAACAGGCATGGCATGACAACAAGCAAGATGATCAACTGTTAGCACGTTATACAGAAGCGCTGGAAGCAAATGAAAGTTGGAGTTCATTAGTTAGCTTACTACCTCAACTGGAGAAAAGACGCATTCTGACGATTGAACAATTCAAAGAAAAAGAAGCAAACTGGTATCAACACCACTTTGAAACTCTTGCATCTCGCCAGTCTCCAGAGTCCGCAGAAGCGGCATGGAAAACCCTGCCAGGAAAGATTAAAAAACGCGCGCATGTAGTGAATGCCTGGATTCGTTCATTAGCAGCTACCGGCCAAAGCGATAAAGCATCGGCGTTATTGCTCAATCAAGTCAAAAAACAGGGAGCTGAGTCCGTTGCTGACGTGATTAAATCCCTACACCTTGCCCAGAATGAACAACTGGCAGGCTTCGTACAGAAACAGCTGAAGAAAGATGATTCAAATCCGGTATTATTGAGCCTGATGGGGCATCTTGCACTTCAACGTCGCGATTACGACCTGGCAAAAAAAGCACTGAAAAGCGCAATGCAGGATGAATCTAACTATCAGGCATCCAGACAAGATTTACTCGCACTGGCTTCCGCTCAGGAGCAATCAGGCGAAGTAAACAGCGCACTATCCATTTACAAAAAGTTGATTTAATACACTCAGGCGATTGGATAAATTTCTGGTCGCCCTATTCTTTTCCTTTCCCCTTCCTTTTAACCAAACACTGAATTGTTATCTCATGACAACAAGCCAGCCATATCGTCCTCGACATTAAGTCGCTAAGTTTGCTTGCCTGAACATTATTAAACTCAGACAAAATTTCACCACGCGCTAACCGTTGCAATTATTTTTTGAGCTGCCATTCTGGTCTATGATTTTTAGTTAGCAATCATGATTATCAGAAGGTGATATGAATAAATTGAGGCTACTCTTACTTACACTCTGTTGGCTCATGCCTTTTATCAGTCCTGTTCAGGCAAAAACAGATGATGCTCAACAGTTATTTAATTCTCGCCAACCTGCTCTTTTCCAGATTCGACTCATTGAGAATAATGCAGGCAATAAATCGGCGATAGGATCAGGGTTTCAGATTTCCCCCGACGGCATTATTGCAACGAATTATCATGTGATTTCCGGTTACGTCCAGCACCCGGATAACTACCATTTGGAATTTATGGATAACGAAGGCAACACGGGTCCACTCAAAGTTCTGGATATTGATGTTATTAATGATCTGGCGCTGGTTAAGCGAGAAACAGACAACAGCGATTTTTTCCCAATCACCAAGGTTCAACCGGCGCAAGGTGAACAAGTTTTTTCACTGGGTAATCCCCATGATCTCGGCATGATCGTTGTGCCCGGTACGTACAATGGCCTGAAAGAACATAGTTTTTATCAGCGAGTTCACTTTACCGGGTCGGTAAATCCAGGTATGAGCGGCGGCCCGGCCATCAATACCGCAGGCGAAGTTGTTGGAATAAACGTATCAACCGCAGGAAATCAAATCGCCTTTCTTGTGCCTCACTTCAAATTAACAGCATTAGTTGAACAATTTGAACAGCGAACTCCAGATGCTACCAGTGATTTCAGTGCCCGCATTCAGTCTCAGCTACAAAGCAATCAACAACGTCTGATGGAACAGATACTGAATGCTGACTGGCAACCTCGCCCTATGGGCAATATCAAAGTCCCCGACAAAATCAGTCCTTTTATTCCTTGTTGGGGTCAGTCAAATGCTGACAAGAAAAACGCCAGCTTCTTTAGTGTGGTAACGAATTGCTCCATGTCTGAACAAATCTACCTGGAAAACCATTTTCGAAGTGGCAATGTTGCCATTCAATACCAGTGGATAAAGTCAGATGAACTGAACCGCTTTCGGTTTTATAACGTCTACGAACAGCAAATATCACGAGCGGGCGCCGATAATATGGCGAATCAAGAAAATGTGACGGAATTCTCCTGCATGCAAGATGTGGTTAGCCACCAGGTTAATGACATAAAAACCAAATCCGTTTTGTGTACTCGTGCATACAAAAAGTACGAAGGTTTATTCGATGTGATGTATATCAGTGCGTCTATTGATAAAGCCCAACAAGGCTTAATCAGTCACTTTACGCTGGCAGGTATAGAACAATCTCTGGCATTGAAATTTACGCAGAAATTTATGGAGTCGGTCGAATGGAAGTAAATCAATCATCCGGACTGATCATCGATATCGTCAATCGTTCGAATAAACTATTGAAACGACATAAAATTCAACAACATCAGATTACCATTGGTCGCGGGTTTAATAACGACATTATTCTTGATGATCCCTATGTCTGTCCTCACCATTTATCCCTATTCAAAAATCAGGATGACGTCTGGAAAATTAAGGATAACTTTTCACTCAATGGCAGCTTCGATGAGCAGCAACAGCGAATTTCCGGTGAACGCTCGTTGCAAAGTGGTGATGTCTTTTCGATTGGTAAATCATTCCTTCGAGTCTGGTCACCTGAGCATGCCGTTGCCCCCAGTCTGAAATTGAAAGCGCTGGAGAATCTGATCAACCGAATCAGCCAACCTCTTTTGTTGTTCATGCTACTTTGTGTGGTTTCGCTGTCATTAGGCTTTCAACATTACATCATAACCCCTGGGAAAATAGCGCTGACAGATTACCTGACTTCAGTCGTTACGACTGTGCTGGTCATTATGATGTGGCCATTACTCTGGGGCTTAATTGCCCGAAGTTTCAAGCGAGAAGCCAGGCTGGGCGCTCAAGTCGCAATTAGTCTTATTTTCTACCTGGTATTTATTCTGTTTGTATTCATCACCAATGTCATCGGATTTAATACCTTCAACTTTGCTGTCGAAAGTACGGTGAATGATCTCGGTATGACAGTGTTATTGTTTATGGTTGTATGGACAAATCTTTATGTCGCATTTAATTACAGCCCGTTAAAGCGAACACTTGTTACTGCATCGGTTACCGTCATAACCACGGTAGTAATTCTGCTCTTTAATTCACATAACAGTAATCATTTTGATGCCCGGCCAGCGTACAACAGCACATTGTTACCACCAGAGTTTCTGGTTACTGATCCCATATCGGTGAACAACTTCATCGATAAAGCACCAGAAATTTTCAAACAGGCAACTGAACAGCTTAACGAAGAAAAAACGCGTCAGACAGATAAATAACTATCCAGGCTATAGTGAAGCTCATTGAATGTTAAAAGAAAGACAATAAAGAGATTCATACTCTAACGTTGAACATATTTCATCCAAACCTTACACTTAGGCCGGATCACGTCATTATTTGATGTGAATGCCCGGCCTAACAATGAAATAGCACTAAAAAAACACCTGCGATGTTGCCCTGTATGCCAATAGCGATACGGAAATGCTCAGAGGTATAATCAGGATGTGAAACAAATAACATGATGAAATATGAGAACTACGAACTAATTCTATTATCACCCTCAAGCCATTTAGCAGAACAATACTTTCCTCAATCAAACTCAAATCAGGCTTTATATTCTTCATTTATCGCGCGTATTGGGCGATTAAGAAATGATGTGTACAAGAAAGATAGCACTTCAGACCAATTTAAAACGGTAAAGAAACATTATGGCGACATCGATTCTCAGGCCTGGCATGTCATCTGGAAAGAGAAAGACACAGAAAGATTACTAGGATGTGTGCGAATCCTGGCGATTGAACGACAACCAGACATAGATCCACAAGATATACTTGCCTACTCAGGTGTCGTCATGAATGACACGACGCTGGAAAAACAGCATTTATCCGTTATTCAAAAACATATAGTTCAAATTTATCATGAGGAAAAACAGCTGATTTATGTAGGTGGGTTAGCCGTTGAACAGAAAAGCCAACGTTTAGGTCATGGTGCGATCCTTGCCCTTTCAGCTTATGAGTTTAGTGGCATTATCGGCGACAGTTGCGGGCTGACATTTGCGCAACACAGTCAAGGCGGTGCCGATTTCTTAACAAGAGTTGGCGGCTACTATCTGGATAATGAGCTAAGTGCATTTTACTGCCATCACCATAAACAACACGTTCGGTTAATCGGACTTGAGTTTGGCTACCTGCCGAAGAAGAATCTAAAAATATTAGATCAGGTCAAAACACTGTTTAAAGACATTAAAGTTATCAGTGCTTAGCATCTGTTGACCTTTGAAGGTGAAATAAGGAACACAATGAAACAGGATAAAATCAGTTCAACAGCTTTGACTGTTATACAAGGACTACTTTACCAGGCCCAAAACGCAAAATATTCTCACCTGGTAAACCCAGAACTTAAGCAAAGTTGTATTGCGATATTATCCAGTTCAACAGAAGGTCAAAAACGGTTAAAGCAGTTAAGAAGTAAATGGTTCAGAAGAACAGTACCAGTCATTGAAAAATTAATGATGCCCGGCATTACACTTCACTATGTTTTAAGAAAACGGTATTTAGAAGATCAGATCCATCAGGCCATTTCGGAAGGCTACACGCAAATTCTGAATATAGGTGCAGGATTTGATACACTCGCCAGCCGATTATCAAAGCAATATCCCGACGTCCGCTTTATAGAGATTGACCATCCTGAAACATTTGAGAAAAAACAATCTGCATTAGTTCAAAGTGACTTAATGCAGGAGAATATGCACGCCTGTCCAGCAAATCTACAACAGAAAAACATCCAGGATATTCTGCACGATGCGGACATCATTCAAGCAGAAGCCCCAACGGTCTGCATGTTAGAGGGGGTTTTAATGTATGTTGAAGAAAAAGCCGTACAACATCTGTTTACTCATTTAATGGATTACTTTGATTCAGGCTGCCGTCTTATCTATACCGCAGCAGAACCTGCTGAAACCGATAACAAAGCATATGGCTGGCTATTAAAACTGTATCTGTCGATAGTCGGTGAGCCATTAAAATGGACATTGAGAAAAGAACAAAATAAGCATTTTTTAAGTGCTTTAAACTTAGTTGAAAAAAGCCTGGCCGATTCAAACACGTTCAAAGAGAAGTATCTTGCCGAAAACGATAAAAATGCTTCCAATGCAGGGGAATTCATTGTTATCGCCGAAAAAGAATAGCGATGAAAGGGAGTCCTGAGTCAAACTTAAACTGTCATCGCTCAACAGGCTCCCTTACAATTTACTGTCGAAAAAATTAAGGCAATCTATGCCCAGGCAATTACCTTCTCGACCAAGCGCTCTATTCCGCTGTTCGCTTCTGAAATTGATCCAGCCAGCATATAAGCTGGTGTACTGACAATTTTCATCTCTTCATCGATAACGAATTCATCAACAGGACACGCAATGTGAGTTGCCCCCATAGCTTCCACCGCTTTTGCCGTTTCTTCATCATTACCAATCGTTGCTTTAGCGCCGTCATAAATCATTGGAATCATCACCGGAGCGATACACACAAAACCAACAGGCTTTTTAGCATCTGCAAATGATGACACGGCGGCTTTCACATCAGCATTAATTGAACAGTCAGCACCGTTGATCGCAAAGTCGCACAAATTCTTCGCAGCACCAAAACCACCGGGCAAGATTACAGCATCAAAGTCAGCCGCAGACAGTTCAGCAACATTCTTCACATTACCGCGTGCAATTCGAGCTGATTCAACCAGCACATTACGCGTTTCATCTACCGCAACCTCACCGGTCAAATGGTTGACCACATGCAGCTGAGGCATATCCGGTGCAAAACACTGCCAACTGGCACCTGCGCGTTCAATAGCAAACAAGGTTAATACAGACTCATGGATTTCAGCGCCATCATAGACACCACAACCACTTAAAATAACAGCAATTTTTTTCATTATCAGGCTCTCTTAAAAGGCAATATAAAAATGGATGCTGCCGCCAAGAATAATGGCATTCCTACGCTCATGCCAGCCAGATTTTGTAAATCCAACATTTCCCTTACGTCACTTCAGTTTCAATCTGTCGACCTGCAAACTTAAATGTCAGTAACTGGGAATGATATACTGTCACAAATATTGTCAGAGTCAGCTCCATGCACCCCAAAAATCCTCACAAAAATGGTTACCAAATCGATAAACTCATTCGCTCAGTCCCCGAGTTAAAGCGCTTCATCAAAACAGGTAAAAACGGCAGAGAAACCATCGACTTTTCTTCGCCATCAGCTGTTCGCTGTTTAAATGAAGCATTAATGACGAGTGTGCATGGCGTAAAACACTGGACCGTTCCAGTTCATAATCTGACGCCCCCCGTACCAGGTCGACTGGATTATTTATTAACAATCAGCGACGCACTGCAATTACAAAATTTACCTGATGTCAGCCTGCTGGATATAGGCACTGGCGCAAGTGGTATCTACGCCTTTTTAGCAGCTACTCACCTGGGTTGGAATTGTACTGGTAGTGACATCGACAAGCAGTCTATCCAACACGCCACCAGCATTTTGAGAAAAAACCCAACGTTATCGTCCGATGTTTCATTTATTGTGCAACCTGATAAATCATCGTTTTTCAAAAACATCATCCAACATGATAAACGTTACACATTAAGTGTTTGCAACCCGCCATTTTATCGCTCAGCCAAAGAGGCAGCAGCGGTCAACAAATCCAAGAATCAAAAGCTTGGCCTGGATCGTCAATCCAGAAACTTCGCAGGTACGGATGCGGAGCTGTGGTGTCCCGGCGGAGAACGTCGTTTTATTGAAAAGATGATCGAAGAGAGTAAGCAGTTTGGGGAGCAAGTATCCTGGTTTACCTGTTTGATTTCTGATCGCAAAAATCTTAACTGGTTGAAAAAGTTCCCCTCAAAAACAGGGGCTAAAACAACTCGGGTTGTGGAGCTACAGCAAGGACAAAAAACGTCGCGAGTGTTATGCTGGCAATTCCAGTCAACTCAATGAGTAATGTTATCTGTTATGTTAGCTGGCTCCAGCTGTTTGATTTTTTTTGTTCCACCGCTAAGCGATGCGCATAACAAAAAAGTTTAAATAAAATTCACTCAAAACTTTTAATCTTCATCTATTATGGTAACCTACCACGCTCGCTTGAAAACAGCGATCGATTTGAGGAAAAAATAAGATCAAACTGGAAGTGGTTACTCACATTCGTAACGCCTTTCCTTGTTAAAACCTTTCTATAATCGATTTTCCGTTTAACATCAGCAAGTTAAGTGGATGATCTGCTATTCTGTTGTAAAAAATCACCCCATTATAAAATGATCGTATTAACAAGTTTATCCACAACTTGTCCACAAGCTGTTTATTCTAATTGATCCTTTATTGATATCCCTGAACTGGTGCAATTTTCTTGGTGGATTGCTCGCTCTGTGGCATTCTATCGCCCCATTGAAAACAGACATTTGCTACAGCTCAAATCATGGCGACAATACCTGAAAATCCACTTATTTTAGTAGACGGCTCCTCTTATTTATTCCGTGCGTATCATGCGCCACCACATCTGACTAACTCAAAAGGTGAAGCAACCGGTGCCATTTATGGTGTGGTTAACATGCTTAAAAGCCTGCTTCGCCAGTACAAACCTGATCGCATGATCGTGGTATTCGATGCCAAAGGAAAAACATTCCGAAACGACATGTACGAAGAGTACAAAGCACATCGTCCTCCTATGCCCGATGATCTAAGAACACAAATCGCTCCACTTCATGAAATTATCAAAGCGATGGGCTTACCCCTGGTCAGTATTGAAGGTGTTGAAGCTGATGACGTAATTGGAACGTTAGCGAAGATTGCCGGTGATAAAGGTATTCATACACTGATCAGTACAGGCGATAAAGACATGGCTCAGTTAGTAAACGAGCATGTAACGCTCATTAATACGATGACTGACACAATTCTTGATCCCGCCGGTGTAGTAGACAAATTTGGTATTCCACCTGAGCTTATCATTGATTACCTTGCACTGATGGGCGACAGTGCCGATAACATTCCTGGCGTACCGGGTGTTGGTGAAAAAACCGCATTAGCGCTACTACAGGGAATGGGTTCTATCGAAACGATTTATCAAAATCTTGATGGAATTAAGGATTTGTCTTTCCGTGGTGCTAAAACCATGTCGAAAAAGCTTGAAGATAACAAGGACATGCTCGATCTGTCTTACAAGCTGGCCACGATCAAACTTGATGTTGATATAACATTCAACGATGAGCTCCTACACATTCGAGAACAGGATAAAGACCGACTTGTTGAACTCTATGGCGAATGTGAATTTAAACGTTGGTTAAGTGAATTACTCGGTAAATCAGCACCAAAAACATCCGCTGCACCAGCCAAATCAAGCAAAGCGGAACCTGAAGAAGCGCCTGAGCCAGCAGCAATTAATGCTAAATATGACATCGTCACTTCTGAAGCTGAGTTTAACGAATGGCTGGAGAAACTTAAGTCAGCATCGTTATTTGCGTTTGATACCGAAACCACCAGCCTGGACTACATGGAAGCAGAAATTGTCGGTGTGTCCTTTGCTGTCAAAGCAGGCGAAGCCGCTTATGTTCCGGTTGCTCACGATTATGAAGGTGCTGTCGAGCAACTCAGTCGTGAGTTTGTGCTAAATGCATTAAAGCCATTACTTGAAAGCGCTGACCACAAAAAAGTTGGTCAAAACCTTAAATATGATATGAGTGTTCTTGCCCGTTACGATATTCATCTTGACGGCATTGAATTCGATACCATGTTGGAATCATATGTCTTCAACAGTGTCGCCACCCGTCATGATATGGATAGCCTGGCGCTTAAATATCTTGCACATAAAACCATTCATTTTGAAGAGATAGCCGGCAAAGGCAAAAAACAACTAACCTTCAACCAGATCCCATTGGAACAAGCCGGTCCTTATGCAGCTGAAGATGCCGACATCACCCTGAGACTTCATGAAACATTGCATGATAAATTGTCTGATCAAGGACGTTTACCAGAAGTATTACGCGATATTGAGTTACCTCTGGTGCCAATTTTGTCAACCATTGAGCGTCATGGTGTATTAATCGACAGTGATTTGCTTCATGAACAAAGTACAGAAATCAGTGGCCGTTTACAGGCGCTGGAGTCAGAAGCTTATGATCTGGCCGGTAAGAACTTTAATCTGGGATCACCAAAACAGCTTCAAACTATCTTATTTGAAGACATGGAGCTTCCGGTCATCAAAAAAACACCGAAAGGCGCACCATCTACAGCAGAAGACGTACTGGTTGAGTTAGCCCTTACTTACCCGCTTCCAAAGATAATTATTGAGCATCGAGGGTTAAGCAAACTAAAATCAACCTACACTGACAAACTACCCGCAATGGTGAAAACCAGTACAAACAGGGTTCACACGTCTTATCATCAGGCTGTTACCGCAACAGGTCGCCTGTCATCGACCGATCCAAATCTACAAAATATTCCGATCAAAAACGCTGATGGCCGTCGGATACGTCAGGCATTTATTGCGCCGGAAAATAACAAAATTGTTGCTGCCGATTACTCACAAATCGAACTACGGATCATGGCACATTTGTCACAGGACAAAGGTCTGCTTGAGGCATTTGCCGCAGGTCGTGATATCCATAAAGCAACGGCTTCTGAAGTATTTAGTGTTGCTCTGGATGAAGTAACCAGTGAGCAACGCCGGAGCGCAAAAGCCGTTAACTTTGGCCTTATTTATGGCATGTCAGCTTTTGGCCTGGCAAATCAGTTAAATATTGAACGAAAAGAAGCGCAAGGCTATATGGATATGTATTTTGAACGCTTCCCTGGCGTGCTGGAATATATGGAGCGCACACGAGAACAAGCCCACAATGATGGTTATGTAGAAACGATTTTTGGTCGTCGCCTTCACCTGCCTGATATCAACGCAAGAAATGGCATGTTAAGAAAAGCCGCTGAACGTGCTGCAATCAATGCTCCGATGCAGGGTTCAGCCGCAGACATCATTAAACTGGCTATGATTCGGGTAGCAAACTGGTTGAGCACTCAACCGCAGGACAATGCATCACTAATCATGCAAGTTCACGATGAGCTGGTCTTTGAAGTGAATGAGCCCGTAATCGATCCAGTCGTTACGGCCATTAAACGCGAGATGGAACAAGCAGCAACGCTGGATGTGCCTTTAGTGGTAGAAGCAGGGATCGGTAACAACTGGGACGAAGCACACTAAACCCTTTATAGTCTGAAAGCAGCATTACGCTGCTTTTACTATGTTCATTATCAACGGAGGCTGTTACTCGTCGTCAGCAGCCTCTTCATCAAACATTTCTTCATCTGGTACTACGCCATTAAACCAGTCATTCAGCTTCTGCTTTAACTCTGGCACACCTTGTCCATTCAGTGACGAATACGTTTGCACGGTAACGTCGCCACAAAAGGCTAATGAAGCTTCTCTGATTTTCATCAATTCGGCTTTTCGTTTACCTGATTTTAGTTTATCTGATTTGGTTAAAAGCACGAGAACAGGCAATTTACTGTCAACGGCCCAGTATATTAAGTCCTGATCAGCATCTTTCATTGGATGACGAATATCCATCAACACAACCAGCCCTTTAAGACTCTCACGCTGCATCAAATATTCACTTAACGACTTTTGCCATTTTAGTTTCATTTGAAGTGGGACTTGCGCATAGCCGTAGCCTGGTAAGTCGATCAGGCGTCTTTCTTCATCCAGTGTAAATACATTGATTAACTGAGTACGGCCTGGTGTTTTACTGGTTCTTGCCAGACTCTTTTGGCGGGTTAGTCGATTCAACGCACTTGATTTACCAGCATTCGAACGTCCGGCAAATGCTACTTCAATACCTTCATCCGCTGGCAGTTTGGTAATATCCGGCGCACTGGTTAAGAAGGTTACTTGGTCATAGTTAAATTCGTTTGTTGTCACGGTAAACCTCAAAATTTTAAATCGGGCGCTATTCTAGCCAATTCAGCTCTCGTTTAATACTCAGTCATTGGCTTTTCATAACCAGAAACGAGGCTCGTCATCAATATCGCTGTCAATTCCAATCAATTCCCTGATATACCGGGGCTTAGTCGCTTGTATATCCAAATAAAACAACCACAAAATATTTAACAATATTTTTTATCGTGTAGAATATCCGACTGCTCATAATACAAGCCGATTCGGTAAATACTGGACTGTAATCAGAGATAGATCATGAAAAAAATCGCACTATCATTAACTCTTTTCTTTAGTTTTATCGGTGCAGCATCCGCATTTGATGGTAATGCCGAAGCTGGCAAAACTAAAACCGCTACCTGTGCAGCATGTCATGGTGCTGACGGCAACGCATTAGTTGCTATGTATCCTAAAATCGCAGGTCAACACGCTGAATACATCTATAAGCAGCTGGTAGACTTTAAAGCAGCCATGATGTCAGGCGGCAAAAATGGCCGTAACGACCCAGTTATGGGTGGCATGGTAATGGCGCTTAGCGACCAGGACATGAAAGACATCGCTGCTTATTTCGCATCTCAGACAATTAAACCTGGCACAACACCAGAGAATGTCGTTGAAGAAGGCAAAAAACTTTACTCTGCTGGTGATGCTGAACGTGGAATTCCTGCTTGTCAGGCATGTCACGGTCCACGCGGTGTTGGTCAAAGTCTTGCTGGTTTCCCTCAAATTTCTTTCCAGCATGCAGATTACACCAAAGCACAACTTGAAAAATTCAGAAGTGGTGCTCGTGCTAATGACATGAATGGCATGATGCGTGACATCGCTAAAAAGCTAACTGATGAAGATATTGAGTTACTGAGCAAATATCTTGGTGGTCTTCACTAAGCTTAAAAATACAATAAACCGTGAAAAAGCCAGCTATCATGCTGGCTTTTTTGTTTATCCGCTTGCACACCAGTTACTTTTCTATAAGTTATTCAATTAACATAAGAAAGTTAATAAAACATCATAAAAACATTCCATTAAGTTATATCAATGACGTTTTTTATAAGATATTTGTCGTAAAATCCCCAGATTTATCCGGGTATCGGCTTGTAACGACCTTTGATATGAGTAAACTACTGGAGTCGCATAAATCCATAACAACAGCAAGGAAACTTTTAAACGGATATTATTGGACAGGACGCGACAAGCCAGGAAGCACCATGTGGGGTGATATGGATGATCTACTGGCAATACGGATTCTTTTGCATGTATTTTTAAGATCGGAAGCTCAAGCTGAAAGGATTAGAAAAAAAGCATCAGGAAGATCGCCAACGATAAAGCTAATGTACGGACAGCTGCAGAAAAATAAAACGGATGTCCTGCAACAACGAGTACACGATAGTACGTCAACAATAGTTCGACGTTATCCAGATACCAAAAACACAGCGATAGTTTACTATCGCTTTTTTTTTCACTATAAAAAGTGCCTCCATGCCTTCTTCTTGTCCTCTCTGTTATTCCCATCAGATTAATTTATTCACACAAGACAAAAAACGAGAATATTTTCGCTGTAGTCAGTGTGACTTAATTTTTGTAGACAGAAACTGTCTCTTATCATCTGAAGATGAAAAAGCGATTTATGATTACCATGAAAACAATATTTTCGATGCCAATTACCGCCAGTTTTTGAACAGACTGTTTCAGCCGCTTACTGATAGCCTCTCACCCGGTTCGAGCGGTCTTGATTTTGGTTGTGGCCCAGGGCCAGCTCTGGCGCATATGTTTTTAGAAGCTGGCTACTCAATGGCGATATACGACCCCTATTACGCACCGATAAAACATGTTTTGACTAAACAGTACGACTTTGTCACCTCTACCGAAGCGATTGAACATTTTGCCTTACCTGGTGAAGAAATTACGCGGCTCGATCAATGTCTTAAACCCGGTGGACAGCTTGGTATCATGACGAAGCTGACGGACACCGTCGATAACTTCAAAAACTGGCATTACAAAAATGATCCAACCCACATCAACTTCTTCTCACAACAAACCTTTAAGTGGCTTGCCAATAAACTAAATTACTCTGTGCAGTTTTATGGCGTTGACACCATTGTCCTGACAAAACGTAATTGATGTCATTTAAATCAGGCGATCCAATCGTTAATAAGCTAAAATGTCAGGTTGTAAATAAATAACCGACGAAAATCACATAGCATTCCATGACGAGAAAGAAAAAGAATCGCAAAGGCGGCCAGTTAGCCGCTACCAAAGAAGTCCAGCCAGCTTATCTGAAAGGGTCCAACAACATCACTTTGCCTAAAAAGAAAGGTAAAGGTAATAAAGCAGGATCAAGACACAATATTGACACTAAGGCTGAGAAAACGACTCAAACCGGTGGATCAAATCACCCTTATGATAGTCGAGTCGGAAGTACACGACCTATTCCACTTGATCCGGCAGATGTCGAAATCCCAACATTCCAACCTAAAGCAGCAATTAAGAAAGCAGAGCCCGTTCGCTTGTCACCAGCTAAAGAGCTTGAAGCCATTGAAGCTGATGACCGACTGAATGCATTGCTTGATTTACTCGACAATGGAGAAGAATTAACGGGTAAAGATCAGAAGTATTTCAATAAGCAAATGGCCCGCCATGCAGAATTACTCACCATTCTTGGATTAGATGAAGACGACAGCAAAGAAAAAGCTGAAGAAAATGTAATTCAATCTGATATTCAAAATCTCAAGCAGTTAGCGAAAGAAGATTTTGATTTTAAAGATGATTTTTAATTACGACAGCGAGACGCCATACTATGACTGACGCACAAACTGACCTGACACTAACCATAATCTGGATTGTCGGGACAATGATCACGCTGGGGCTTGGTATTTACGCCCTGATATTGTTCAGACAGTTAAAGCGGAAACAGGAAGAAGCCGCTACTGTGATTAAACAGCGTAATGATGAGTTAGCCGATCAAATTGGTACGATTGCACTGGCGATGAAACAAGAGCAGTGTGATTTATCTGAAGGTAGCATTCGAATCTTTCATTTAATTGATCATTTGCTGGATGACACAGGTAATCAGGTAGAAGGACGCCAGAAAGCCTATCCGGGTATTTATGAGTTGTATCAAGGTATCAAGCACCTACCAACACATAAAGCGCGTCTGGAGCTTCCTAAAACAGAAAGAATGAAGCAAGACTTTGAACGTTGGAAATTAGAGGCAGATTTAAAAGAACAAATTTCAGCGGATATCGAATCGTTGTTAGAAACTTACCCAGCAAGCGATCCATTTCAAATAGTAAAGCAAGTCAGCTAACGCTGACTTGCTCTATCTTTCTTTAAGCTTCCTGAGGCTCAAGCCCTCGTGTTGTTTTTGCCAGGCCTAATCGATTTAACGATTGTTTGGCCTGATGCTTGAGAATCAATCCTTCGAGAACACCAAGCGCCAACATACGGTCCTCATCGTCAAATTGGTTTATTGCCTCCAGTTGCATACTTAAATCTTTATCTGGTCCACGTTCATACTCATCAAACAACAGAAAGTCTGTTGATACATGCCAGAATACAGACAACTTCTTCAACACCTCAAGAGATGGTAACGCCTGCTCAGATTCATATTTCTTTAAACTATTTACATGAATACCCACAGCATCAGCTAGCTGCTGTTGAGTAAAGTTCTTTTCTTTACGAAGTTTAATTAACTTAGTTGCCAGACTCATAAAAAACCACCACTAAACTGCGAATACGGAATTAGCGTGCCAAAAAAGATACTCCTGAGGGTACATTCACGCAACCCATTATCCACCTTTAAGTGCCTGATAACGCTCTAAATTACACTAAGTGTGTATATTTTCCCGGCACCGTGAAGTTTTCTTTTCTTTACTTGCCTTATCCAGATATTGTCTGGTTCCTTTTTGGATAAAGACAGATGAATCATTTCCTAAGTTAGTTAGTGCTTACATAATGATTTTTATCAAAATCGATAGAGATAATGTCGACGATTATTGCTTTCAACATACATTCCTTTTTCATCTTCTTTTGCACGATCACAGAGTTGATAGTAAACATTTCTATGGAGACCAGCTTTTAATCCACGACGAATCTGTGTCGCGATGTAATCCCCCTCGATCTCAAATGTATCTCCGTTCAGTAAAGCAATTTCATCACCTACATTTGTCGTTAAAACAATGATTGAAGCACCATCTATTGATTTATCGCACCACTGAGTATGTAAAAAGGGATAACGTTCCACCTCGATTCTGACTTTTTCTACCGGCGTTTTTAAGAAGTACTCGTTCTCTTCAACACACAGTACAGATGCAAACAAATTAATAATCTTTTGTCGTGTTATCGGAGTTCCTTGATACAACCACTCACCATTCGCTTTAATAATCAGATCCAGTGGTCCACAATAAGGCGGGTCCCACGTCTCCAAAGGAGTTTTTAAACCTGTATTATTGAGTGAGTCGATTAACGCCTGGATATTCATGTATTTCTCCACAAGCCGAAGAACGAATTATCATTTTATAACGTCTTCACCAGGTTCAAAGTAAAGTTTCGCCTTCTTTGCCCAACTAACGCTATAGCGCTAAAATTCATTTCGCTGTAAGGTGTTGTCAGTAAGATCGTTGAGTGGGTTATATGGCTGATAATTCATTGTTTTTATTTCGAGATAAACAAGGTATTCCACATATCTCTGGTAGTAAGCTTTCTACTATTTTTCGTGGTTTTGGCTTTGCTCATGGATATGATCGACAAAAACAATTAGTCATGTGGCGAGCGATCGCTCAAGGGCGACTCTGTGAGCTTATCGAAGATAGTGAAGAAAATTTTCGAACCGATATTTTCTTTCGCAGAATGCCAGGTCAGCTTAGGCATGTTGAACGACAACTTGATAACTTATCTGTCGAAGATCTTGTTTGTCTGGAAGCTTATACCGCCGGAATTAATCAGGCATTTTCTGAATCGTTCAGGCTTTCACATCTATTTAAAGGAATAAAAATTGAACCCTGGAAGTTAACGGATACGCTCCTGCTCCTCAATGCAATTTATTATGCAGCAGATGCTTCCCTCAAAAGAAATCAAATCAATTTTTGGCTTACGCTTGCTCGAAGTGAAATAGGTAATGACAACAAAATTAACTTCCTTCGTAAATTTCGAGCCATTAAGGACGATGATGATATTGCTGCTCTCCTGCCTAATCATGAGTTAAATAATGTCGATGCATTTAATGACGTTATAGAACACCTGGCAACTCTCGGTTTTCCATTACTCTTCCCAAATAGCACTCAAGTCGTTAGTAAAAATAAAAGTCGTACTTTCACGCCATTACTGGCATTTTCATCTCCCTTCTTTAGCAATCAGATTCCAGATTGCCATTATCTGGTCAACCTTGAGTCTGACAGCTTCTACGCAATGGGTGTCACACTGCCTGGCATACCAGTTATTTTCTCCGGGCGGTCAGCGTCGTTGAGTTGGGGCTTTACGCCAGATACCCGCTATCAGTTGCGGCATCTGTTTGAGCAATGCAGCATGGGACAATTCAAACGCGAACCCGATGATAGCTGGCAGACTTTTACCTGTCGCCAGGAAGTCATAAGACGTCGTAATGGTGGCGATTACGTTCTTAAAGTTTATGAAAATGAGTTGGGGACTGCACTGGGTGATCCGTGGAAGTCACATCGAGTATCACTGGTCCAGGATCTCACTGACGTAAGTGGCATGCAGTCACTGACAGTATTGATGAAATTATGGCAATCCAAAGATGTGGTAACGGCCTATACCTTACTAAATCAACTCGAATTTGGTTGGCAGTTTTCACTTGCCGAGTCCAGTAGTATTCTCGCCCTAAAAACAGGCTTTAAATTAAAACGTTCTCTCGAAACAGAACCTGTTCCATCGACGTTAATGACGCCTGTTGACGCTACGGATACGACACATCATGCCAGTTTTTTCAATGCGATAACTGATAAGTCAGTACTGAAGAACCCAGCCGACAACAGTCTGACACTTCCTCTCGACATACCGATGCGAACATTATTAATGAAAGGATCGACAACGACAGCATCAAGTCAGCTCGCACACTCTTTACTAAATAGTCATCAACGGCTCTCTCCTGCTCAGCTAGCACTTATTTGTCAAAATACTTATTCATCTGTAGCTGAAAAGTTTTTAGAGATTCTATCGCCTGTTCTTCCAGATGAATCGCCTTATGACGAACTGAAGTCCTGGGATTGTCAGTTTGATGAAGGAAATCGTGGAGGATGGTTATTCGGCTATTTTTATGAGTCGTTACTGGCGTTCTGTTTTGAGCGGCTCGGATTTAACCAACAACAGTTTTCGCCTGCAAGTTGGTATTTGTTGAGAAATGATCCGTTTTTCATGGCCAGTTTAAATGCCTTTTTGCTCGATCCAGGCTCATTTATTTACCGCCGTACTTCTCAGGTTGATGTATTCGAGCAAGCTTCAAAAGCAGTTTATAGCTGTAAAGATAAAACACATTTTTATAAGCCGGTGCTAAAACCTGTTACGCTGTTTGGTGCAACGCTTTTTCATATTCCTCTACGCATTCAAAATAATGTCAGGACGCTTACGGGCTATTTCGATACGCTATTGCAAAAAATATCGGTATCTCATCAAGGAGAGCACAAAGCAAATACTGTCACTTCGATGAATACCAGTTGTTTAATTGTTACGTCTTTAAGAAATGATGAATTGAAGTATTACCACCTAAGCGGACCATCAGATAAAATCTATTCACGCTGGTTTGATATCGAAAAGAATAGTGTAAACGGACCATCACGTTTCAAGTTTCAAACGCTCAGAGTTGGTGGCTCAAACCGTAAATATCCTTTCAAACAAAGTTTATTATCTACACTCAAATTTAAATTTCAAAAACGAAAGATAGTCCGTAAAAACTCTCCCGCAATTGCTCCTGAAGAATCAGAGTAGCTCCCCACTCTCCTTTGAATTCTCAATACCTGAGAGATATAGAACCAACACCTTAGCCAGATACAAAAAAGCCGGTGACTACAACACCGGCTTTCCTTTTCAATATGTTTTCACTACAACATAGCTAATCAGCTTTTCTACTGCTTAAGACTGAAGTAACGAAATATCAGCAACTCGTAAGAACAGATTACGCAGGCCATTAAGCAATGCCAAACGGTTCTGTTTAACACTGTCGTCTTCTGCCATAACCATGACGTTATCAAAGAAATCATCAACTGTAGTTCGTAAAGTTGCCAATTCGGTTAATACGGTTTGATAGTCACCTGCGTCAAATGCTGACGCAAGACTGTCTTGCTTATCTGCCACCGCTTTCGCCAGTGCTTTTTCAGCCTCTTCGCTCAGCAAGGTATCATTGACAGCTTCAGGTAAGTCACCATCAAACTTAGCCAGAATGTTTGCTACTCGTTTGTTAGCAGCCGCCAATGATTGTGCTTCTTCCAACTTACGGAATACATTTACTGCATTCACTCGCTGATGGAAATCAACTGGGCGAGTTGGACGTCTTACCTGCACGGCTTGAATAACATCGACATCAATACCAGCATCCTGATACCAGGTATTAAATCGAGCAAGCATAAAGTCAATAACTGCTTCTGTCGTATTTTCCTGAGTTAATTTATCACCATAAAGTTCTTCGCCTTTTGCCAGTAAAGTCGTCAAATCTAACGGTAGTGATTTTTCTACGATGATTCTTAACGCACCGATCGCAGCACGACGAAGAGCATATGGGTCTTTATCAGCTTTAGGCTGCTGACCAATTCCAAAGATACCAACCAGCGTATCAACTTTGTCAGCAATAGCCACAGCACAACTAACCAGGTTTTCAGGAAGTACATCGCCTGAAAAACGAGGCTGATACTGCTGATTTAATGCCAAAGCAACGTCTTCGTGCTCACCATCATGACGGGCATAATACATACCCATGACGCCCTGAATGTCGGTAAACTCCATAACCATTTCAGTCATTAAATCAGTTTTACTAAGCAAGCCAGCACGAGCCGACAGTTCTGCGTCAGCACCAATTTCTGTTGCAATCCAGGCTGCCAGTGCAGAAATGCGATCTGATTTGTCTTTCAAGCTACCCAGGCGCTTTTCAAATAAAACAGTTTCCAGGCTCTCAAGACGGGACTCCAAAGTCTTCTTCTTATCCGTTTCGAAGAAGAAATCAGCATCAGCTAATCTCGGGCGGATGACCTTTTCATTACCTTCAATCACCTGAACAGGATCTTTACTCTTAATGTTTGATACGAAGATAAATTTAGGTAGCAGATTTCCCTGCTCATCTTTTAACGCAAAGTATTTCTGATTATCTTGCATTGTGTAGATCAATGCTTCAGATGGCACTGACAAGAAACGTTCTTCAAAACTTCCAACCAGTGTTTCAGGCCATTCAACCAAAGATGTAACTTCTTCCAGTAAATCTTCGTCAATTACAGCGACACCATTATGCTCACTCGCCGCAGCTTCGACCTGACTTCTGATGGTTGTTTTACGCTCTTCATAATCAGCAACAACCCATGCTTCTCTCATTACTTTTAAGTAATCATCAGCATGTGTAATCGTTACCTGCTCGTCAGTGTGGAAACGATGACCATTCATTTTATTCGAGATTGCAACATCAAGAATATTCCCGGCAATGATATCGCTGCCGAATAATACAGTAGCAGTGTGTACAGGACGAACGAACTGAGTCCGTGAATCACCCCATCTCATTAATTTTGGAATAGGTAACTTGTGAAGCGCTTCATTTATCGCAGCTGGTAAAAGTTCGCTGATATGCCTTCCTTTCACCGTCGCTTTATGAAATAACCATGCACCCTTTTCTGTCTCAAGGCGGTCAGCTTCTTCAACGGTAATACCATTACCACGAGCCCAACCTAAAGCAGCTTTTGTTGGATTACCATCAGCATCAAACGCTGATGTTACAGCCGGACCACGCTTTTCAACGACTTTATCTGGCTGTGTAGCATGTAAAGCTTCAACATGAAGAACTAAACGTCGTGGAGCGGCATACCAGGTAATAGTGTCGAAGTTTAGTGCCAGCTTTTCCATTTGGGTTAGCATGTTCGCACGGAATGCTTCAGCCAATTTGCGCAATGATTTTGGAGGAAGCTCTTCCGTTCCAATCTCGATTAACAGATTTTTTACGCTCATTACACGCTCTCCTTATCGTTATTGTTGCTTTGACAAAGTGGGAAGCCTAATGCTTCGCGTGAGGCATAGTAAGCTTCAGCACACGCCTTTGAGAGCGCTCTGACTCGAAGAATGTAACGTTGTCGCTCTGTCACTGAGATGGCGTGACGAGCATCCAGTAAATTAAAAGCATGAGAAGCTTTCATTGCTTTTTCATAAGCAGGTAACGGCAATCCCGCTTCGATTAGAGACTGACTTTCTGCTTCACACTGGTCAAATTGAGCAAACAATGCCGGAACATCAGCATGTTCAAAATTATAGGTAGACTGCTCTACTTCATTTTGATGGAAAACATCTCGGTAAGTGACTTTACCCAAAGGTCCATCTGTCCAGACTAAATCATAGATGCTATCTACATTTTGTAGATACATCGCCAGTCGCTCAAGACCATATGTAATTTCACCAGTTACTGGTGAACATTCAAGACCACCAACCTGCTGGAAGTATGTGAACTGAGTGACTTCCATGCCGTTTAACCAGACTTCCCATCCAAGGCCCCAGGCGCCCAATGTAGGCGATTCCCAGTTGTCTTCAACGAATCGGATATCATGAACCAATAAGTCCAATCCAAGGGCTTTCAGAGAGCCTAAATACAACTCCTGAATATTGTCTGGAGAAGGCTTCAGTACAACCTGGAATTGATAGTAATGCTGTAGTCGATTTGGATTTTCACCATATCGGCCATCGGCTGGTCGGCGACATGGTTGTACATATGCGCTGCTCATTGGTTCCGGACCAATAGACTTTAAAAAAGTCATCGGATGGAATGTGCCTGCGCCTACTTCCATATCCAGAGGTTGAACGATGACACAGCCCTGTTTTGCCCAGTAGTCTTGTAAGGCCAGTATCAGGCCCTGGAAGGTATTAATGTCGTATTTTTCCATGGTTTTATTTCTTATAGGCATACCAGCATTCAGCTTTCGTATGCGTGATTAATTAAAAATTATTGGTATCTTTATACGGCAAAACCCAAGAGTATTACTCTTGGGTTTATCATGTTTTTTATGCTTTAGTTACGACTACACATCTAAGTTTGATACTTTCAGTGCGTTTGTTTCAATGAACTCTCGCCGTGGTTCAACCTGGTCGCCCATCAACGTCGTGAAGAGCATGTCGGCTGCAATTGCATCTTCAATTGTTACTCGAAGCATGCGACGTACTTCAGGGTCCATCGTTGTTTCCCAAAGCTGCTCTGGATTCATCTCACCAAGACCTTTGTATCGTTGGATATAAAGACCACGTTTTGATTCATCCATCAACCAGTTCAGCGCTTCAACAAATGTCTTAACCGGTCGCGTTTTTTCACCTCGTTTAACAAACGCATCTTCATCAAGCAATGAACCAATGGCCTCGCCTAGTTTAGCTAGCGCTTGATAGTCAGCTGATTCAATGAAATCCTGGTTGAAAGTGTAATCGTTATCAATACCGTGCTGTCTGATCGTAATGCGAGGCAGGAATTGATTACGCTCTGCGTCTTCATAAACACTGGCCGTGTAAACATTACTGTTAGTTTCATGGTTAGCCAGATCAGCAACGAATGCTTCAACCCAGTCTTGAACCGCTGATTGATTCTTCAGTGTATCCGTCGTGATGCGATTCTGATAAATCATTCGATTCAATAATGTCTCTGGGGTTTTACGCGCAAGTCGCTGAACAATAGCCATACCATTATTGTACTCGGTTACCAGGTTCTCTAATGAGGCACCTGAGATTCCCGGAGCATCGACATTAACGTGTAATGATGCATTGTCTAACGCTATTGTTGTTAAGTAAGCCGTCAGTGCAGGATCATCTTTGATGTACTGTTCTTGCTTTCCTTTCTTCACTTTATAAAGAGGAGGCTGAGCAATATAAATATATCCACGCTCCAGAATTTCTGGCATTTGACGGTAGAAAAACGTTAGTAATAACGTTCGAATGTGAGAACCATCCACATCCGCATCAGTCATGATAATAATGCTGTGATATCGTAGTTTTTCCGGGTCATATTCATCACGACCAATTCCACAACCTAATGCAGTAATAAGTGTGCCGACTTCCTGAGACGATAGCATTTTATCGAAGCGAGCTTTCTCAACATTCAGAATCTTACCTTTAAGTGGCAAGATTGCCTGATTCTTTCTGTTTCGACCTTGCTTGGCTGAACCACCGGCCGAGTCACCCTCCACTATGTATAGTTCAGAGAGTGCAGGATCTTTTTCCTGACAATCAGCTAGTTTTCCAGGTAATCCTGCAATATCCAATGCCCCTTTACGTCGCGTCATTTCACGTGCTTTACGAGCCGCTTCACGGGCTCGTGATGCATCAATGATTTTCTGCACGATGATTTTAGAGTCTGTTGGATTCTCAAGTAGAAATTCTTGTAGCTTTTCAGCCATCGCACTTTCTACTGCAGATTTAACTTCAGAAGAAACCAGTTTATCTTTTGTCTGAGAAGAGAATTTTGGATCAGGTACTTTTACGGAAATAACAGCCGTTAGACCTTCTCGAGCATCATCACCCGTCGCAGAAGATTTCATTTTCTTATTGAAACCTTCTTTATCCATATAGGAGTTTAGCGTTCGAGTTAATGCAGCACGGAAACCTGCAAGGTGAGTACCACCATCACGCTGTGGAATATTATTCGTAAAACAGAAGATATTTTCCTGGAAGCTATCATTCCATTGCATAGATACTTCAACTGAAATTCCATCTTCTCGCTCAGAGTTGAAATGGAAAGGCATTTTATGAATTGGCGTTTTCGCTCGATTCAAATATTCAACAAAAGCAGCAATACCACCTTCATACTTAAAAGTATCAGTTTTACCATCACGCTCATCCGTTAAGATGATACAAACGCCGGAGTTAAGGAATGAAAGTTCGCGTAAACGCTTAGCGAGAATATCATAGTGAAATTCAGTATCACTGAAGATATCTGATGATGGCCAGAAACGAACTTCAGTACCCGTCGCTTCAGTGTCACCAATAACTGCCAATGGATCTTGAGGCTCACCAATGCGATAAATTTGTTCGTGTAATTTACCTTCACGACGAATTCTTAATTGTAATTTACTGGATAGCGCGTTAACTACTGACACACCAACACCGTGTAAACCACCCGAAACTTTATAAGAGTTATCGTCAAATTTACCACCGGCGTGTAGTACCGTCATGATTACCTGAGCAGCAGAAACACCTTCTTCCGGGTGAATTGCAACAGGAATTCCGCGTCCATTGTCTCTGACAGAAACAGAGCCATCTGCATGAATCGTCGTGTAGATTTCACTACAGTAGCCAGCTAATGCTTCGTCGATAGAATTATCAACTACCTCGAAGACCATATGATGTAATCCAGTACCGTCATCAGTATCACCGATATACATTCCAGGTCTTTTTCTTACTGCGTCGAGGCCTTTTAATACCTTGATACTGGATGAATCATAATTCGTTTCAGTCATAAAATTTTGCTTCCACTTTTATGTTATACCACCATGTTTCACGTGAAACATTGCTATGTCAGCAGAGTCACCTTCAAATATTGAGGCACTATCCAGCGAGATGCTTGTCACAAAATGCTGTGCCGATGAGAGCTGAATAAGCCGGGCAACCTTCTTTAAATTATCGTTATCAATTTCAGATGTAAGATCATCAATTAACATCATTGGTGCTTTACCAACTTCGCTAATCAACTGATTTTGTGCAACCTTTACTGCATATAACAAGAGTTTAAGTTGCCCTCTTGAAAATGAGTCGCTGACATCCACATTCCCTGATTTTAGTTTAATGTCACTCTTATGCGGCCCCGAGGATGTATAACCTTGTTTTACATCTCGCTCAAATGAACGCATCAATAACTCTTTTAAATCTGACTCTTTGTTCCATCCCGGATAATAGTGAATCAAGATATCACTATCAAAGAAATCACAATGAGAAATTACCTCCGTCAGTTTTTCATTCAGAGCTATCGCATAAGACTGCCGTAGCGAGTCCATAATCTCAGCCAACCGACAAAATTCAATGTCCCAATAATCAAATTCTCGATTATAGCTTGAGGGTCTTCGCTTTAGTAAAGCATTGCGATGCTTCAATACTTTATTAAAACGAACCCATGTTTCATGAAACCCATGTTTCACGTGAAACAATCCTAAATCACAAAACTTGCGTCGTTCCTTAGGGCCACCTGTAAAAAAAGAAAAACTCTCAGGTGTTATGATTTGAACCGGTAACTCTCTGGCCAGATCGGATATCCGCTTTGATTCTTCACCATTAATTCGTAGCTTCAGTTCACCGCTACGAAAACGTTGTAAGCCTAACGCCCTGGTGTAATCCTGGTCAGCAAGCTCGATTCGACCAAATACCGTAAAACCATCACTTTCGTAATTAATGACTTTGCTATAGTTATTGGTTCGAAAAGAACGACCATGGCTGAGGTAATATAACGCTTCAAGAATACTGGTCTTACCGCTTCCATTTGCACCAGCAATCAAATTAATATTTTTGGCGGGCTTTATCGTGAGCCCTTCAATATTCCTGAACTCACTTACTTTTAACTCACAAATACTCATGTATGTTTAGATAAAGCCCTGCACTTCTTATCACTGTCAGAATGACTTGTTGCTATTCGCTACTCTATATACGCATTGGCATGACGACATATTGCGAATTGTCTTCGCCCATACCTTCAATCAACGCACTACTATTTCCGTCAATCAAGGTGATTTGTACATCATCAGTTCTTAATGTATTTAACACCTCAATCAAATAGCTCACGTTGAAACCAATCTCCAGATCAGTTCCACCATAATTGATTTCAACGTATTCCTCAGCCTGCTCTTGCTCTGGGTTATTCGCGGTAATTAACAGCTCAGTGGCAGAGAAATTAAGTCTGACACCTCGGAATTTTTCATTTGATAAAATCGACGCTCGAAGGAATGAATCTTTCAAATCATCCCGTCGTGCAACAATAATTTTATCGCCATTACGAGGAATAACACGACGGTAATCAGGGAAACGACCATCCACCAGCTTACACGTAAAGATATAATTGCTTTGCTGATCAATCATTCTAAAGTGGTTGCTACCAATCAGAATTTTAACTTCATTGTCATCATCTTCCAGCAAACGCTGTACTTCCAGTACACCTTTACGAGGAATTATCACCTGACGTTGCTGGCCATAATCCTGACCAAGATGATGCGTGCCTAAAGCAAGACGATGACCATCTGTTGCAACCGTTCGAAGAATTTCTCCTTCCAACTCAAATGACATACCATTCAAATAATAGCGAACATCCTGATTCGCCATCGAAAAAGCCGTGCTTTCAATTAAACGTCTTAACTCATTCCGTTTAACCGTTAACTCAGCCTCTCCTTCAAGGTTTTCTAAATTCGGATAAGAATCCGCCGCCAGTGTTGATAAAGTGAACCGGCTTTTACCACAAGAAATAAGCAAGGAATCATTATTCAGTTGAATATTGATTTCAGCATTATCCGGTAAGCTTTTACAGATATCGAACAACTTGCGGGCAGGTACTGTTATACGAAAGTTATGACTGGCTTGTACGTCAGTGGTTGTCGCAACAAGCTCGACTTCCATATCAGTACCAGTCAACGATAAGACACCATCTGTGAAATCCAACAATACATTAGACAGTATTGCGACAGTATGACGTCGTTCAATGGCGCCTGATACCAGCGTCAATGGTCTTAGAAGCGAATCTCTGTTTATCGTTAAATTCATCTCGCACCCACCCTGTTATGAAGACAGTGTTCTTATCAAATTCTGGTAATCTTCTTTTATCTCGTGAGACTCTTCTCTCAACGCAGCAATACGACGACACGCATGCAGAACAGTCGTGTGATCTCGACCACCAAATGCATCACCAATTTCAGGAAGACTATGATTAGTTAGTTCTTTCGCTAGCGCCATGGCTAACTGACGAGGTCTGGCAACACTCCGACTTCTTCGCTTAGACAATAAATCAGACACTCTGACCTTATAATACTCTGCAACTGTCTTCTGAATATTATCAATAGTAACCAGCTTATCCTGAAGTGCTAAGAGATCGCGCAGCGCCTCTTTTACAAAATCAATGGTGATCGGTCGACCGGTGAAATTGGCATTAGCAATAACTCGGTTTAACGCGCCTTCCAATTCACGAACATTAGAACGAAGTCGCTTAGCAATGAAAAATGCAACTTCATCCGGTAGTCGAATATTGCTCTCCTGAGCTTTCTTCATCAGAATCGCAACTCGCGTTTCTAACTCAGGCGGTTCAATTGCTATTGTAAGGCCCCAGCCAAATCGACTTTTCAGACGATCTTCCACACCATCAATTTCTTTCGGGTAACGATCACTGGTTAATATAATCTGCTGATTACCTTCCAGCAATGCATTAAAGGTATGGAAGAACTCTTCCTGAGAGCGCTCTTTATTTGCAAAGAATTGGATGTCATCAATTAGCAAAGCGTCGACAGAACGGTAGTAACGTTTGAATTCTTCAATCGCGTTATTCTGAAGAGCCTTTACCATATCCTGAACAAACCGCTCGGAATGCATGTAAATTACTTTGGCATTTTCTTTATTCGCCAGAATGCCGTTCCCTACCGCGTGCAATAAGTGCGTTTTACCGAGACCTGTGCCTCCGTATATAAATAAGGGATTATAAGCACTACCCGGATTATCAGCGACCTGACTGGCCGCTGCTCGGGCTAACTGGTTTGATTTACCTTCAACAAAGTTATCAAACGTGTAGCTACGGCGAACATTAGACTTATGATTTACTTCGGCAGGTTTTGCAGGAGGAGTACGTCTGTTTGTTTCCGGCGCAGCCTGACCAGCGTAATTATTCACTGGCGCAGAGGACTGTGCTGGATTACTCACAGCAGGCTTTGCGGTTGGTTTATTACCAACATCAAAACGCAACTTCGGTGCATCATCACCACAAAGTTGAATCAGGATCTCATTAATCCTGTTTAGATATTTTTCACGGACCCAGTCAAGAACGAAGCGATTGGGGGCATATAACGTAAGGGTATCGTCACGGCTATCAACTTGCAGAGGCCTGATCCACATGCTGAATTGCTGAGAAGGAAGTTCATCCTGCAATACCTGAAGACAACTATTCCAGACAGACTGGTACACCAGATAGCTCCTGATTATTGTTCATGACTTCCTTTACATCATCCCCATTACAGGAATTTTTAGCTGGAAGGAATGGTAGATTGGGCATTATCAATTAGATTTATCCACAAGTTCAGTATTAAAAGTTTCTAAATTTTCCCTTGAGAACTACACAGATAATAACTCTATGTTTTTAAACGATTTTTTATTTTTTATTTTGAACAAGGGAAACCGCCAAATAATAGCATATATTGACGTTAGGGTTAAAAGAAAACCTAAGGTTTTTTATAAATTGTGGAAAACTTTGAGGCGGGGATAAAACTATCCCCGAAGAACAAGACGTTACTGTGGATTAGCAGATTTGAGCTGTTTATATCGTTCCGGATCGTACTCTTTCAACGAGTCGGCAACCTCTTTAGGCATATAATTTTCATCATGCTTAGCTAATACTTCTGATGCTCTGACTTCGTTAGGACTAATCAGTGTGCCATTTGCAACAATACCCTGGCCTTCTCTGAACAAATCAGGTAACAGACCTTTATAATGAACAGTAATTGTTGGGCCTACATCCATGAGTTTAAAACTAACATCAAACGTTTCATCATTTCGTTCAACAGTGCCTGCCACAACAAGACCACCGACTCGAATACGTTGCCCTACCGATGGTTTTACGCCTGAATCCTTTTTGCCCTGCAGTATCTCGGTTGGCGTATAAAATAAATCAATATTCTGACTCAACGCCATCAGGATAAAGCCAACAACCAGAACTGCACCACCAATAAGACCACTGAAAATCACCAGCCTTTTTTTACGTCGAGGATTCATTAACTTCACTCCCGTTTTTCAACTTACTAAGCTTTTTGTCTCGTCGTTGCTTTTTCTGTATGTTTTGTAAGGTGTTTTTTCGCTTACTGACAGATGCGACAAGTACTGCCGCCATAGCGACAACGAAACCGCCATAGGAGATCCAGACGTAAAAGCCATAACCTCCCATCGCAAAAAATTCTGAGATACTGGAGAACTGCAACATGATTACCGGACCTCCAGTTCACTGACGAGTTTCTTAACCCAGGGACGGGAACTGTTGCTTATCAACAATTCTGTTTTAAATCGATAAAGCACTAATGCACCAAACATAAAACCAAAACCAAACACATTAAATAAGAATGGTATGGCCATATTGGCTGTTATTGATGGCTTCTCCAGCTTTAATACCGTTGCTCCCTGGTGCAAAGTATTCCACCACTCCACAGAGTAATGAATGATTGGCAAATTGATGACACCAACAATGGCGAGAATAGCTGCGGCTTTACCACCTGATGCCCGGTCATCAAAAGCATTCTGAAGTGCCATCACTCCAAAATATAAAAATAGCAGAATTAATTCAGAAGTAAGTCGAGCATCCCAGACCCACCAGGTTCCCCACATGGGCTTACCCCAGGCAGCTCCTGTCCATAATGCAACGGCTGTAAAAGCAGCACCAATCGGAGCAATTGCAGCTATCGCAGCATCAGACTGCTTGTATTGCCATACCAGGCCAATAAACGCGGAAATGGCCATTGCCAAATAAGCCCCCATTGAAAGCATCGCAGCCGGAACATGAACATAAAAAATACGAACACTGTCGCCCTGCTGATAATCGGGGGGTGAAATCAATAAACCCCAACCAGTGCCGATCAATAAAAGGATAATACTGATCCCGGTAAACCAGGGTAATAATATAGATGACCAGCGAAATGAGACTTCCGGATTCGCCAGTGGATGAAGCCATTTCCACATGTTAGTTTATACTCACTTTCAATGACTCACCGACAACCAGTGGTGATAAAACAAAAGAACCTGCAAAAAGCGCCGCTATTATAGCAATGTGCCCGGTAAATGGCAGTTGATGTGTTGCAGCATCGACCGCTCCCGTCGCAAAAATTAGCAAGGGAATATACAACGGCAATATCAATAAACTCAGTAATACGCCACCTTTTCTGAGTCCAACAGTCAATGCCGCGCCAATTGCGCCAATCAAACTCAGGACGGGCGTACCAAGTAGTAATGTTAAAAATAGGGGCCAGTAACCTGACTCATCAAGATGCAGAAGAACAGCCAGTACAGGAGATACCAGAATGACTGGCAACCCCGTCACCAACCAGTGAGCGACTATCTTAGCCAGCGCGATCACAAAAACAGGACATGGAGCCAGTAACATCTGTTCCAGAGCACCATCCATATAGTCCGACTTAAACAACCGCTCCAGAGACAACATGGCCGATAACAACGCGGCAACCCAGATAACACCCGGTGCAATACGAGAAAGGACTTCAGGTTCAGGGCCAATACCCAGTGGAAACAAAGTAACAACAATGAAGAAAAACAATAATGGATTGAAGATGTCGTCCCGATGACGTAACGCAATAGTTAAGTCTCGTTTAAGGACAATGGAGAAAACTCGGGAATAAGAGATTGAATGCGACATACTGAAACCTAATCGACCTGATAATCGAGTTTTACGCGCTTACAGGCGATACCTAAATCCTGATGAGTCGTTAAAACAATAGCGCCACCCGCTTCCGTATGCATTGTCATCCAACGCTCAAGATTCGCAACGCCCTTTTTGTCTATTGCGGTGAAAGGTTCATCAAGGATCCATAAACACTTCTGCGGTTGTTCTGTTTCTTCGGGCTTTTTACTGGCCAAAGATATAGCAGGAAGAAGCCTGGCTAATGCGGTCCGTCTGTGTTGGCCTGCTGACAATGACGATGCAAATGCATCTTCAAAACCATAAAGCCCTACCTGCTCTAACGCTTCATCAGTTGTAGAATCAACATCAGATGTTCGAGGCGTAAGGTCATAACCATGCAATGATAAATAGAATGCCAGGTTTTCTTCTGCAGTCATCTCTCCCTTTACACCGGCATGATGACCAATAAACAACATTTCTGATAAATACTGTTCCCGGTCTTCGATAATAGAAGCCCCTTTGAACCAGACTTCACCCTCTGTCGCAGGAAACAAACCAGTTAATATTCGCAATAAGGTGGATTTACCAGCACCATTTGGTCCTTCAATCTGGATAATATCACCAGTATTCACATCAAAACTCAGTGATTGAAACAGCGTTCGATCTTCCCGTACACAGGAAACATCTTTAACGGAAAGCATGGCCGTCATCATTCTTCCTCGATCACAGAATCGATAACAAGATTGATCGTTTGTCCGTCGTCTACGGCTACGCCCCGAATAATCCCTTGAAGATCACCCGGTTTGATCCCTTCACCTGGCGTAACAGAGATCAGCCCAAAAACATCTACAACACTTACTCCACTTAACTTAACCATTGGCGCAATCGCCATTGCATCGGTTAATACTAATTCAGCGGGAAGATCAGATACAGATAACTTGTTTACAGCAAGAGGGACCGATTGCCCTTCAGGATCAGCGGCAAACACAAAAACTGTATGATCGTTACTTACTTTGTCTTTTAACGCATCACTAACGGAGATATTCAAACGAACCAGCGGTTTATGTTGATCGCGTTGATCAACATTGCCAGAAGTGCTTGCCTGTTGATCAGCTTCAGCCATAACCTTTGCTTCTTCTGTCATAAAGCTGTCAGTAACAGTAGTATCAATAACGACAGCAACCGGAGGCGCTCCCCGGGTATTTACACGGCGAACAACACCCACCAGGTCACCCTCTTTTAAACCAGCAGAACCACTCTTCGAAACAATCGCTTTAATGGTAGCGACATTCACACTACTAAGATTAGCTTGTGGTGACATAGATTGCTCATCAGTTAAAACCACAGATACCGGGAAATCGGCGACGGTTGCCCGATGAATACTTAATGGCATTTTCTGATTCGGCGCATGTGCGTAAATAAAGACAGTATCGTCCGGACTGGCAGCCGTCATCAGTGACTTATCCAGCGTAACCAATAAGGAAATGGATGCTGGCTCTGACTGTTGTTGAGTTGATGAATCCAGCATCGCCTGAGCCTGAGTTACGGCCTGTTGCAATGCCTCTCTGTTTACATCAGGGCGTGGACTTGCCATCGCCTGACGCCAGTAATGTATCGCCTTTTCAAAGTCCTGCTTTGCAAAACTATCGCTACCCAACAGCAAGTTAGTAGCAGGTTCGGTAATATCCATCGCCAGGCTTTTTTCTGTAATAGCTTTGATTTCGTCTGTTAGCTGATTACCAGCCAGGTAATACATAGCCTGTGCTTTTGCACCTAATAAATCAGGCTGCTCACCAACCAAAGCGATAACTTTATCAAATGCCGTGTTAGACAATGCATATTGAGAATCTTGCAAATACAGATAACCAAGATTAAACCAGGCTTCAGAATCTTTCGTGTTTTCAAGAACCGCTTTTTCAAGACGCTTAATCTGTTGCTGAAGCGTCATTTCAGTCGCAACCGCAGGTTCTTGCCCTACTTTATCGGCACTACCAACCAACTGATACATTCCCAAAGAAACTGAAAGAACAACTGCGGCTATCGCTAATGGCCAAAAAACAGATGTGGACTCTCGATTTAATACGGTTTGTTCCTGAGAAGCTTTAAGTTCCTGGTAAGCTCTTAATTCAATTTCAGTTTTACGCGCCTGATAGTCTTCTTCAGACAAGCCGGCTTCTCGTTCTTTTTCGAGCTGCGCCAGTTGTTCACGAAACAGCGCTATGTTTTCCTGTTTCCGGCTTTCAGCGGAATCATTATCAGAGAGGATTTCTTCAGAGGAGGGACGAGTTCGTGCACGAATCCAGGGAAGCCAGGTAAAACTCATCGCGAAAATGATCAAGACAACAATAAAAATCCACAATAAGTTCATTTGGTTAACTTCGCTGAGACAAAAATTGGGCGCTATTCTACCAAACTGCAATACTGATGTAATAGCCGTCCTGAGATTAATTTAAGCAAGATCAAAAACAGCCTGTATAACGGCGTATTACCTTTAAAGGAAAGTTGTATCTTATTGTTTCACACAGCTTTGTACCTGCATCTATTGATTTCAGATATATAAAAAAACAAGCTACAATGCGCTCACTTTGGCGACAGTTTATTATAGGTAGCCCCTGATGATCCCAGAACTGGGCAATTTTGCCCTGACCATAAGTATGGCGTTTGCCATCTGCTTAAGCATTTTTCCATTCGCAGGTTTAATTACACGAAACAGAACACTGACAGCTTACGCCTGGCCGCTTACCTACGGCATGTTTGTCTTTGTGCTCATCAGTATCATAACTTTAGGCTACAGCTTCGTTACGGATGATTTTTCCGTTGCCTATGTTGCCCACCATTCTAATAGTCAACTTCCCTGGTATTTCAAAGTCAGTGCTGTTTGGGGTGGTCATGAAGGATCATTGCTATTCTGGGTGTTTACACTCTGTACGTGGACCGTACTGGTTGCACTACTTAGTAAAAAGATCGAAATGACATTCGTCGCCCGAGTACTCGCTATACTTGGCATGATCGCAACCGGATTTATGGCATTCATGCTGACAACATCAAATCCATTTGTGCGTTATTTGCCTCAGTTTCCTGCCGAAGGACGTGACCTGAATCCACTGTTACAGGATGTAGGTCTGATTATTCATCCCCCTACTCTGTACGTCGGTTATGTTGGTTTTGCCGTTGCTTTTGCCTTCGCCGTTGCTGCGCTGTTGTCGGGTAAAATTGATTCAGCCTGGGCCCGCTGGTCCCGACCGTGGACTATTGCCGCATGGGGTTTCCTGACTGTTGGTATCGCACTTGGTAGCTGGTGGGCTTATTACGAACTTGGCTGGGGCGGCTGGTGGTTCTGGGACCCGGTAGAGAACGCTTCTTTTATGCCCTGGTTATTAGGCACTGCACTGATCCACTCGTTAGCTATGACGGAAAAACGTGGCACCTTTAAAAACTGGACCGTATTACTGGCGATATTCACTTTTTCAATGAGTTTGCTTGGAACCTTCCTTGTTCGTTCCGGGGTTGTAACGTCGGTTCATTCATTTGCTTCAGATCCATCACGAGGGCTGTTTATTCTGCTGCTATTAGCCATTGCGGTGGGTAGTTCATTAACGCTGTTTGCACTGAGAGCCAGCGAAGTATCAGGCAATGCTCGATTTTCACTGGTGTCCCGGGAAACAGGCATGCTGGCCGGGAATATTTTATTAGTTATCGCCACATTGGCGGTTATGACCGGTACGTTATACCCCATGATTCTTGATGCGATGTCGATGGGTAAAATCTCTGTCGGTGCGCCTTTCTTTAATCTCGTCTTCATTCCTATCATGTCTGTATTAGTCCTGGTGATGGGATTCGCTCCTTATATCCGTTGGAAACGCTCAAAACCTGGAGAGATAACCGCATTACTTATCCCTGTTGCTGGCGCAGCGATGCTAACCGTTGCAGTCATACCAATGATTTTTGGTCTGGAAATGCAACTGGGTGTCGCGCTTGGTCTTGCACTGGCAGGCTGGTTGATAGCGGCTGGATTAAATGATTTACGAAAACAGAAAGCGATTCATCCGGTAACAGGTAAATCTACGTTTAAATTCACTCGCAGCTATGCCGGAATGTTCTTCGGACACATGGGTATTGCAGTCACTATCATCGGCATCACCATGGTGTCTTATTATGAAACGCAACATGACGTTAAAATGCTTCCCGGTGACCGGGCACAATTATCGGGATACGAATTCGAGTTCCAGGGTACTAAAATCGTCAAAGGGGAGAATTACGTTGCCGACCAGGGTCAGTTTGTTGTCCGGCGTAACGGTGAGCAGATAGCGCTGTTACAACCAGAACGTCGTGCTTATACCGTTCAAACGATGGGAATGACAGAACTGGGGATTGATGCGGGTATCACACGAGATTTACTGGTCGCACTCGGAGAGCCGCTAGAAAATAACGCCTGGGCAGTTCGAATTCACTACAAGCCATTTGTTCGCCTAATCTGGTTAGGTGGCTTGATCATGGTTTTTGGTGGGATCTGTTCAATGCTGGATAAACGATACCGTCAAAAATCGCCGGTAAAACGCTCTTCAACACAACCAGAAATGCTCTCTGGTCAGTTAAGTTAACGATTAAAAAGAACAAGACATGATGAAACGAGCTGTATTATTTATTCCACTAATCCTGTTTATCGTCTTAGGAGCCTTGCTATACAAAGGTCTGTTTTTAAATCCACAGGAATTACCGTCTGCATTGATCGGTAAACCATTCCCTGAATTTAATCTGGAAGACTTACACCAGCCGGATCGGACATTAAGTAAGCAAGATATCGTAGGTAAAGTGTCTATCGTCAATGTATGGGCGACCTGGTGTCCATCATGTCGTTATGAACATCCTTATCTGATGGAACTGGCAGCCTCTCAACAAGTGCCAGTCATCGGACTAAACTATAAGGATGAGCGCGACGCTGCACAAAAATGGCTAAAAGATTTAGGAAACCCCTACTCAACCACCATATACGATGTCGAAGGTACATTAGGTCTTGATTTAGGGGTTTACGGCGCACCGGAAACCTTCATTATCGACCAGCAAGGTATTGTCAGAATGCGCTATGCCGGTATTTTCGATCGAAAAGTCTGGACGACTAAGTTTTTACCGGTCATTCAGTCACTTAATCAGTAGTATTTAATGGCCATCAAAAGTTAACAGACCCGGTACTCAAACAGTAAATTAAAGTAGATCACGATCATGAAACAACTTTCAGTATTCTGGACCACTTGCCTGACCGTACTGTTTCTTCAGTTAACAGTATTTAAAGCAATTGCGTCACCTATTGATACCTATCAATTCGATAATCCGGTTGATCAAGCCCGTTATACCGACTTGACGGAAGTATTACGTTGTCCAAAGTGCCAAAATCAGAATCTTGCTGGCTCAAATTCACCTATTGCTCAGGACTTACGTCGTCAAATATACGAACAAATTCAGGCAGGCAAAGCAGATAAGGAAATCATTGATTATATGGTTTACCGCTATGGTGAATTTGTGCTGTACAAACCAGGGTTTGACAGCAATACCTGGCTATTATGGTTGAGTCCGGTAGTTTTTGGACTTATAGGTATTTTTGTAATCACCCTGATTATTCGTAATCAGCGTCGTTCCAAAATATCTGCGTTAAATCAACAACAAAAAGCCGAACTGGATGAGTTGTTGGGTAAACAAAATGATCAGTGATCATTTTTAATCCAGCGGATCGCTGCTCAACAATTGACAAATGGCTGTATCGCCCGTAAAATCCAGCCTCTTTTTGAACCCTAAGCACATTTCTTTGTTAACGGAGTTCAAATTGTGGGCTTCAGTTAAACATTAAAGATGGATAGTTAGCTATGAAAAGAACTTTTCAACCTAGCGTTCTTAAGCGCAAGCGTACTCACGGTTTCCGTGCTCGTATGGCTACAGTAAACGGCCGTAAAGTATTAGCACGTCGCCGTGCTAAAGGTCGTAAGCGTTTAACCGCTTAATAATCAGTCTAAATGACTGACTATAATTTCTCCAGGGAGTTGCGTCTGTTAACTCCCTCAGATTTCTCCCGTGTTTTTCAACAAGCCACCAGTGCAACGTCTTCTCACCTCACTGTTTTAGCTCGTCATAATGATACTGGTCATCCAAGACTGGGATTAACGATTGCCAAGAAACGCGTTAAACATGCTGTACAACGTAATCGAATCAAACGCCTTACCCGCGAAAGTTTTCGACTACATCAGGATCGTTTACCGAATATCGATATCATTGTCCTGGCCAAATCAGGTGCTGATCAGCTGAGCAATGAAGAATTGTTTACTTTGCTGGAAAAGCTATGGAAAAAAATCTATCACCGTTGCAAAAAATCCTGACAGTAGTCATTCGATTTTATCAATTAGCATTAAGCCCGCTTCTTGGGCAACGGTGTCGTTTCCATCCAACCTGCTCCCAATATGCCATTGAATCAATAAAGTTACATGGTGGTGTAAAAGGGAGTTGGTTAACGGTTAAACGTCTATTAAAATGTCATCCCTTTAGCGAAGGTGGTCTTGATCCTGTTCAGCAGCCTGAAACAGGACATTCACAAGATTCAACTTACAATCAAACTAATAAAACCCAAGAGAAATAAGCAGTTATGGAATCGCAACGTAATTTCCTATTTATCGCTTTGCTCCTGTTGTCAGTGCTGGTATATCAGCAATGGCAAGAAGATTACGGACCAAAGCCTGTAACTCCTGCAACTGAAACGACCCAAACAGGCGCGATTCCAGTTGATGACAGCGTACCAACGTCTAACAACAGTGATGTGCCTGTTATCCAGTCTGCTTCTACTGTTCCATCAAATACCGAACGCTTTGTTACCATTAAAGCCGAAAATATCGACGTTATTATCGATACTAAAGGTGGTGACATCGTTTCAGCAAAGTTACCTGAATACACGTTAGAAACAGGTAGCACAGAGCCATTCGTTATTCTTGATAAAACGAATAACTGGCAACATATAGCTCAAAGTGGCTTAATTGGTCCTCACGGCCCTGACGCCAGCAACAAAGGTCGTCCTCAATATCAGGTTGCTCAAAAAGAGTACAGCATCCAGCCAGGCGAAACATTAGAAGTGCCGCTCAACTGGCAAGATGAGAATGGTCTGACAATCACTAAAGTATTTACTTTCACATCAGGTCAGTACGATATTGATGTAACGTATCTGATTCAAAATAACAGTGGTGAAATTCGTAGCGTTCGTCCTTACACGCAGCTAAAACAAACCATGACTGAAAACGAAAGCTCAATGATGATGCCTACCTACACAGGTGGCGCATACTCAACATCTGAAGAGATTTATGAGAAGTATTCGTTTGAAGACATGACCGACGATAATCTGCGTAAAACCACGTTAGGTGGCTGGGCTTCAATGATTCAACATTACTTCCTGGCTGCATGGGTTCCGCCTGCAAACGAACAAAATGAAATCTACAGCCGTATCGTTTCAGGTGGCAATGCAATTATTGGCGTTAAAGGTCCTCAAACGAACATCCAACCGGGCGAGCTGGCAAAAGTTTCAAATGTATTTTATGTCGGTCCAAAAGATCAGGATGCACTGGAAGCATTATCGCCGACGCTTGACCTAACCGTGGATTACGGTCCGTTATGGATGGTCAGTCAGGGGCTTTTCTACATCCTGAAAAAACTACATGAACTGGTCGGTAACTGGGGTGTTGCCATTATCCTGATCACAATTGCAGTTAAAATTCTGATGTACCCACTGACAAAGAAACAGTACGTTTCTATGGCAAAACTGAGAAATCTACAGCCTAAAATCCAACAACTTAAAGACCGTTTTGGCGATGACCGTCAAAAAATGGGTCAGGCAATGATGGAACTCTATCGCAAAGAAAAAGTTAACCCGATGGGCGGCTGTTTACCGATTCTTATTCAAATGCCTATCTTCCTGGCACTGTACTGGATGTTTATGGAAAGTGTGGAACTTCGTCAGGCTCCATTCTTCCTTTGGATTGAAGATTTATCAGTCAAAGATCCTTACTTTGTTCTACCGGTACTATACGGTGCGAGTATGTTCCTGATGCAAAAGCTTCAGCCAAATACCATCACTGATCCAATGCAACAAAAAATCATGCTTTGGATGCCGGTTGCTTTCTCTATCCTGTTTGTCGTATTCCCGGCAGGCCTCGTACTATACTGGGTAGTCAATAACCTGATTTCTATTATCCAGATGCTGATGGTATACAAGGATATGGAAAAGAAAGGCATTATGACCAAAAAAGCCAAAAGCTAATCCGTCATAATTAAACGTTTTAACATCAAAAATACGCCTCATTCGGGGCGTATTTTTTTACTGGCTCAACAAACATGACTCTACTTACGAATGACACTATTGCCGCACAAGCCACTGCACCTGGGAAAGGTGGCGTAGGCATTGTTCGCATCTCTGGTCCTCTGGCAACACAAGTCGCAGAACTTATCCTTCATAAATGCCCCAAAACGAGAACTGCAGAATATCTGCCGTTTTTTGGTGAGGACGGTTTAATCATAGATCAGGGTATCGCACTGTTTTTCAAAGGGCCGAATTCCTTCACTGGTGAAGATGTGCTGGAGTTACAAGGTCATGGCGGACCTGTCGTTATAGACATGTTGTTAAAACGTATTCTGACTCAATCCGGATTACGACTTGCCAACCCGGGTGAATTCACTGAACGTGCATTTCTGAACGATAAAATCGATTTGACGCAGGCAGAAGCTATTGCTGATTTAATTGATTCCACTTCTGAACAAGCCGCAAAATCCGCATTACAGTCATTACAGGGTGAATTCTCACGTCGCATCACTGAATTAGTCGAGCAAGTTATTCATCTGCGTATGTATGTTGAAGCAGCGATTGATTTTCCAGATGAAGAAATCGATTTTCTGTCTGATGGCAAAGTAGCAGCCGACCTCAATGACATCATCGATCAGCTGGAACAGGTTCGTGGAGAAGCGAAACAAGGAGCCATTCTTCGTGAAGGTATGCGCGTTGTTATTGCCGGTCGTCCAAATGCTGGTAAATCCAGTCTGCTAAACGCCCTGGCCGGACGTGAAGCCGCAATCGTTACAGATATTGCCGGAACCACCAGGGATGTTCTTCGTGAGCACATTCATATTGATGGTATGCCCCTGCATATCATCGATACAGCAGGTTTACGTGACAGTGCTGACAAAGTAGAGCAAATTGGTATCGAACGCGCATGGCAAGAAATCAAGCAAGCCGACAGAGTACTGTTTATGGTTGATGCAACCAGTACCGATGCTACTGATCCGACAAAAATCTGGCCTGAATTCGTCGAAAGATTGCCTGATGGAATTGGTATCAGTTTAATTCGAAATAAAGCCGATCTGTCTGGAGAATCAATTCAACACAATGACGATAATAATGAGATGCCAGTTATCTCACTAAGCGCAAAATCTGGTGAAGGTCTTGAGCTACTAAAAGAGCATTTAAAACGTTGTATGGGCTTCCAGGGGACCACTGAAGGGAGTTTCATGGCCAGACGTCGTCATATTGATGCACTGGATAATGCTGCTGAACATATCTATTCAGGCCAGGATCAGCTGGAACAATTTGTCGCAGGCGAAATCCTTGCCGAAGAACTCCGCCTTGCACAACAATATCTCAATGAGATTACTGGTGAATTTAGCTCTGATGATTTACTGGGCCGAATATTCAGTTCATTTTGTATTGGTAAATAATGATACCGGTTTAAAGCGAGTAAGATTTAATCTAAACCTTACAGACAATCAAATTCTTACCTAACAGCGAGTTTCTGGAGTTCATTATACTGTGAGTATCGAGACATCTGTCTTTTATGAGGAATTCACTCAATCGAGAAAGCCCGTATATGGCTCCAGCAATCCTACGACAATGCACTTCAGTCTCTGGCTTTAGATCATTAAAAATTAACCATCTACATATGATGTAAACGAGATTTTTAATTATTCAGCAGTCAATAGAACACCACGTATTAGCAATCATGACAACGTTAGAAAACAGTGAAATGATCACCAGACAGTTTTAACCATAAATGACCCATCAACCCACAAATACTTCGCTGTACATTCAAAAGCGGTGATCACCAACACCATCTCGAGTAGATACTTCCAGATCATTACCCCACCACAAACAGCATTTAATACAGTAGTTCTCGGTTGTTAGCTTCGATTACAGCCATTAGTTTGCATCTGATTGTAATAGCCCCCTCAATTTTCAACTGCAGAACCTTAGAATAAAATACATCCAAATTCTGCTAAAGTATTGGACCTGATTCAAACTTAACGCTAAGGTATCTCGCCTGTATACATGAAGTTAACACTCAACTTTAATATAGAAAAAAGACGTTAAAACAGCTTTTTAGCGAACAATATACACCTTTATAAGCCTTTTCTTATTCCATTAATTAACAACTGTTCAAATCATACAAATGAGGTAAGCCGTGGCTACTCTGTTAAGTTTTGGTGAAATTTTAATCGACTTCTTGCCTGATGAAGCAGGCGCAAATTACCGTCCAATTGCAGGTGGCGCTCCAGCGAATGTTGCTGTTGGATTTAGCAAATTAGGCGGAATTAGTTACTTTGCTGGTGGCATTAGCAAAGATAATTTTGGCAAGTTTCTATTATCAGAGCTTGAACATTACAAGGTAAAAACAGACTGGGTAAAACAAACAGAGCAAAAAACAGCACTTGCTGTCGTTAGCCTGGATGATTCAGGCGAAAGAGATTTTAATTTCTACCGCGATAATACAGCAGATCTCGCCTACACTGCAGAAGACATCGATAATATTAGATTTGGTGCGTTTGATATTCTCCATTTCTGCTCTAATACGCTCACTGAAGCCTCGTCCTATCAAGCCACATTGTATGCGCTGGAAAAAGCTAAATCGCATCAACGCATGATTTGCTTTGACGCTAATCTTCGCCAGGATCTCTGGGATGACACTTCGCTGATTGCAGAGCGTGTATTCAGCGTTCTTTGTTTTGTAGAAATTTTAAAGGTCAGCAAAGAAGAGCTCGACTGGTTAGCTACCGCAAATCATCAAAGCAAAGATGAATTTTATACGTCAGCTTTCAAAAATGGCATAAAGATCATTGTGATAACTGATGGTCCTAACGACATTGTTGCAGTAACTAAGGATTGGCAAATCAGTGTCACTCCCCCGTCCATAAATGCTGTCGATACAACGGCTGCTGGTGACAGCTTCATTGCCGGTTTTCTTTACTGTATTAATGAACAGATACCCGAAGAATGTATAATCAGACCCGCATTTGCTGAACCTGGATTAATTGAACAGGCACTGAAATTTGCCGCTCAATGTAGTGCAATAACGTGTTCTGACTATGGCGCCTTTCCTGCTCTACCGACACGTTCAGACATCAAATAACACCTTTTCCCATCAAATCTAACTCATGTATCATCCAGTCAGTTTTAACTGATGGATGATACTATGAACAATCCCCACATCATTGTTGGCAGCCAACTCGGTGCAACTGAATACGTTGCCGATGAAATTGAGCAATGGTTAAGTGACAATAACATCACCGCAACGATCCACACTTCACCAGATCTCAATGACATTCCGACGGAAAATGCTCACTGGATCTTATGTACATCGACGCACGGCGCAGGTGATCTCCCTGATAACATCGAGCCATTTTATCAACAACTCAATGATCAACAGCCCAATCTGAACTCAGTTAAATGTTGGCTGATCGGGATCGGTGATACGAGTTACGATACTTATAATCAGGCTGCAAAAACATTTCAACAACGATTGATCTCGCTGAATGTGCAACTTCAGGATCATACTTTTATTGATGTATTAAGCGATGATCTGCCTGAAACGATCGCACTTTCATGGTTTAAACGTACTAATTTTCTGGATCAATAAAATAATTTAAAAAAACATTTCCACAGATCAAATACTTTGATCGGAAATAACAGATCTTCCGCCCTGGCAACCTGTGATCAATATCCAGATGATCTGCTTAATCAGGATCTTAGCGATCATCATTCATTCACAGTCTCCGAAGACAAATGGATCAAATACATAGCTTATCCACAAAATCTAAAAAGATTACTAAGAAATGTGGATAAGTTATGTTTAACCCACAGGATAAGCCTTGATCAATCACTGAATAAAAACAGTACCGATTTGAGCTGTGCATAAAGTAGTTATTTATCCCAAAGTTACCAGGCAATAGATCCGATCATATTCACAACAATCGATCTTCATTAAAAGAATGATCAATATAAGCTTTTTAGAGTTATCCACAGAGATCGTTTTCCTTAATAATAAGAAATAATAAAAAAAGATCATTTATCTTTTTGATCTTTATTAACTTGTCTCTCCGAAAATCAGATCACTAAAATACCCGATCAAGATCGATCATTTAACTTCCGATTATTTGCAGGTAGAATACGCGCCCTTTTTAATCATTTTGAATTTTGATCCAGTCGAAGAGGAAACTATGTTTTATCAACGATCCTTTGATGTCATTGTTGTTGGTGGTGGACACGCAGGAACCGAAGCTGCGTTAGCTGCTGCAAGAATGGGATGCCAGACTCTATTGTTGACTCATAACATAGATACCCTGGGTCAAATGTCCTGTAATCCCGCAATTGGTGGCATTGGTAAAGGTCATTTGGTTAAAGAAATTGATGCTCTTGGTGGCTCTATGGCACTTGCTATTGATAAAGCCGGTATTCAGTTTCGTACATTGAATTCATCAAAAGGTGCTGCAGTTCGAGCAACCCGAGCTCAGGCTGATCGCCAACTTTATCGCGCAGCGATCCGCGAAACATTAGAATCACAACAGAATCTGACTATTTTCCAACAAAGTTGTGACGATCTTATTGTTGAAAATGATCGCGTTACCGGTGTGGTAACTAAAATGGGTCTTAAATTTCATGGAAAGACAGTTGTTTTAACTGTTGGTACTTTCCTTGGAGGAACGATCCATATAGGTCTTGAAAACTTTTCAGGTGGTAGAGCGGGTGATCCACCCTCTATCGCACTTGCGAAGCGATTACGTGAATTACCATTCAGAGTTGATCGTTTAAAAACTGGCACGCCACCTCGGATCGATGCCCGATCAATTGATTTCTCTGTCATGCAAGAGCAACCCGGTGACACCCCTACTCCAGTTTTCTCTTTCATTGGATCTCAAGCTGATCATCCAAAACAGATCTCTTGCTACATCACATATACCAATGAAAAAACACATGAGATCATTCGTGAAGGATTGGATCGATCGCCTATGTATACCGGTGTGATCGAAGGTGTTGGGCCTCGTTATTGTCCATCGATCGAAGATAAGATCATGCGTTTTGCTGATAAAGATAAACATCAGATCTTTGTTGAGCCTGAAGGATTAACAACCAATGAAGTTTATCCTAACGGGATCTCAACCAGCCTACCATTTGATGTACAAATGGATCTTGTCCATTCAATGAAAGGATTCGAGAATGCACAGATCACACGACCTGGCTATGCAATCGAATATGATTATTTTGATCCGCGAGATCTCAAACAATCATTAGAAACTAAATTTATTCAGGGATTATTTTTTGCCGGGCAGATCAATGGCACTACGGGTTATGAAGAAGCCGGTGCTCAAGGTTTGATCGCAGGTATGAATGCAGCTTTACAATCACAAGATAAAGATTCATGGACACCAGGTCGGGATCAGGCTTATATGGGTGTACTGATCGACGATCTTTCTACACTTGGTACAAAAGAACCGTATCGAATGTTCACCAGTCGTGCTGAATACCGTTTGATGTTGCGTGAAGATAATGCTGATAGCCGATTGACTGAAAAAGGCCGAGAGCTTGGTTTGATCGACGATCATCGCTGGCAGTTGTTCAATGAAAAAATGGAAATGATCGCAACTGAAAAGAAACGATTATCTGATATTTGGATCCATAAAGAGCATGCAGTTGTTGATCAGGTCAATGAACTATTAAAACGACCGATCACTCGAGAAGCCAGTCTTGAAGATCTCGTTCGCCGTCCAGAGGTCACTTATGATCAACTGATGCAAATTGATGGTCTGGGGCCGGCACTTGAAAACAAACCAGCCGCAGAACAAGTTGAAATCCAAATTAAATATGCTGGCTATATCGAGCGTCAACAAGATGAGATTGCTAAGCAGCAACGAAATGAAAATACAATTTTACCAACTGACTTCGACTATTCAGTTGTTAAAGGTTTATCGAATGAAGTTATTGCAAAACTAACCGATGCGCGTCCTGAAACGATTGGTAAAGCATCGCGAATTTCAGGTATTACTCCTGCTGCAATTTCACTTCTTCTTGTTTATTTGAAAAAACATGGCATGTTAAGACGGAGTGCCTGATTTGAGTACATTGAAAACAAGGCTGGTTTCGCTACTGGCCGACACTTCTTTAACAGTCACTGAGTCACAAATTGATTTGCTGATTGGTTACCTTGAACTTCTTATTAAATGGAACAAAGCTTATAACCTGACTTCAGTTCGTGATTCTGAAGAAATGGTCGCAAAACATTTGGTAGATAGCCTGGTGGTTTCACCCTACCTTAAAGGTCAACATTTTATTGATGTTGGAACTGGTCCGGGATTACCTGGAGTACCGCTGGCAATAGTCAATCCTGATAAACACTTTGTATTACTGGATAGTCTTGGAAAGCGGATACGTTTTCTTAACGAAGTGAAGCGACAATTAAAGTTAACAAATATTGAACCTGTGCAAGCTCGGGTAGAAGAATGGCAGCCAGCACAGCGTCTTGATGGCGTAATGAGCAGAGCATTTGCTTCTTTATCAGACATGATAAATGTGACACACCATTTATTAGACGATACCGGCGTGTTTTATGCGCTGAAAGGTGTGTACCCTGAGAAAGAAATTGCAGAGCTACCGGATTCTGTTACAGTAAGCGGGTTTGAGCAGTTATCGGTGCCTGGGCTTGATGGGCAGCGACACTTGATTTATTTAAATAAACACGTATAAAAACTTACTGTTAACAAAAGGTTTTGATTTTCCCGGGGACGATTTGTGGGTAGAACCATTGCAATAGCGAATCAAAAAGGTGGCGTTGGTAAAACAACGACATCTGTCAATCTGGCTGCATCACTGGCAGCAACCAAACGCAAAGTTTTACTCATCGACCTCGATCCGCAGGGAAATGCCACAATGGGAAGTGGTGTAGATAAGTATGACGTTAAATCAACGGTTTATGAGTTAATTGTTGACGATAAACCGTTTGAAGAAGTCATTATTCCTGCCTCTGAAACATCCGGCTCCTATGATCTGATTTCTGCTAATGGCGATGTAACTGCCGCTGAAGTCAAATTAATGGAAATGTTTGCCAGGGAAATTCGTTTGCGTCGTGCGCTGGAAAAAGTAAAAGACACTTACGATTTTATCTTTATTGACTGCCCTCCTTCACTGAATATGTTGACTGTAAATGCAATGGCCGCTGCAGATTCTGTGCTTGTGCCAATGCAATGTGAATACTATGCATTAGAAGGATTAACGGCTTTAATGGATACTATTCAACAGTTAGCCGCAGTAGTAAATCCTGATTTAACCATCGAAGGCATCCTGCGTACTATGTACGATCCTCGAAATCGGTTGGCTAATGATGTTTCAGAGCAATTAAAGAATCATTTCGGTGACAAAGTATATCGTACTGTCATCCCAAGAAATGTCAGGTTAGCGGAAGCGCCAAGTTTTGGTGCGCCTGCAATGTACTATGACAAATCCTCTACCGGTGCAAAGGCTTATTTGTCTCTGGCTGGTGAAATTATTCGACGTAGCGAACAAGCAAAATCAGCAACCGCTGGTGTCAACCATTCTTAAGATAGGCTAAACATGTCAGCAAAGAAACGAGGTTTAGGTCGAGGGCTGGATGCTCTGTTAACGACGGCTAAGAAAGCACCTGAAGGTGAAGTGACGACTGATTTGTCACCTGAAGGTCATGAGTTACAAAATATTCCAATCGAATTTCTGCGACCTGGAAAATACCAACCTCGTAAAGACATGTCTGAAGATGCGCTTGAAGAATTAGCTAATTCCATTAAAGCTCAGGGCATTATCCAACCTATCGTTGTACGTCAGACGATAAATGAAGGCTATGAAATCATTGCCGGTGAACGCCGCTGGCGTGCTGCACAGCAAGCGCAACTTGAGCAAGTTCCTTGTATTGTCAAAGATGTTCCTGATGAAGCAGCTGTTGCTATAGCGTTAATCGAAAATATTCAACGTGAAGACTTAAATGCAATGGAAGAAGCGATTGCATTAAAGCGTCTGATGGAAGAGTTTGAACTAACTCATCAGCAAACGGCTGAGGCTGTAGGAAAATCAAGAACAGCCGTGACGAACCTGTTACGTTTAAACAATTTGAATGATGACGTTAAACGACTGGTTGAGTATGGTGATCTGGATATGGGTCATGCTCGTGCCTTGTTGGCATTGAATGGCGATACACAGTCTGAAGTGGCTCGCGTGATTGTTGCTAAAGATATGACCGTTCGGGACGCTGAAAAACTGGTAAAGAAAACCCTTGAACCAGCGCCGGAAAAACAGCCGGAAGAAAAAGATCCTGATGTGAAATCACTGGAAGAAAAACTGTCCCAAAACCTTGGTGCAAATGTAGTTATTAATTACAACAAAAAAGGCAAGGGTAAATTGGTTATTTCTTATTCTTCTTTTGACGAATTAGATGGCATTATTTCTCAAATAACCCCTCACCAGTAACACACCTCTTATATCTTCGCATTTTCTAAAATTGGTCGTGGAAACAAGCTGTTGTATTCCACGACTGCTGTGATTTAGTCACAGTTTCAATACTTGCTTTATTCAGGTGAAAAGGTATAATTCGCGCGGTTTTTTGCCTTTATTTCAAAGGCTGTATTGATAGGTTCCTTGCCGTGATTAAACAGTTAGCGACAAACAATCGCCGAGCCGGTTTTAAACTGGTCATGTTACAGGCCTCAGTCGCACTGATGATAACTGTTATTACGTATATCTTTTCAGGGAGCCAGGCTGCTCTATCAGCACTTGTTGGCGGCATGACTGCCGTAATACCGAATTTAGTATTTGTGATTTACGCGTTTCGTTTTGTTGGTGCATCCGCAGCGAAACAGGTTACGGCATCATTCTACCGTGGTGAGTCACTGAAATTACTTTTGACCTTTGTGTTATTTACGCTGGCGCTGAAATCATCAGACATTATCCCAGCAACATTATTTTTGGCGTTTATCGCAACGCTGATAACACAATGGTTAGCTCCAATTTATTTTAACAACAAAAATTAGGGTATGTAATGGCAACAGGTGGAGAACAAACAAGCACCGCTTATATACAACACCACCTTACTAACATGAGCGTTGGTGAGGGATTCTGGACATGGAACCTTGATACAATTGGTTGGTCCGTTTTCTGCGGTTTGGTGTTCCTTACGATCTTCCGTTCAGTCGCTAAAAAATCTTCAGCAGGTGTACCTGGAAAGCTTCAGTGTGCAGTTGAGATGATTGTTGAATTAGTTGATCAGAGCGTTAAAGATACTTTCCACGGTAAAAATAAGTTAATTGCTCCTTTAGCATTAACTATTTTTATGTGGGTATTCCTGATGAATGCAATGGATTGGGTTCCAGTTGACTGGCTTCCAATGCTTGCACAACAAATTGGCGGTGCAATGGGGTATGATCCTCATCACGTTTACATGAAAGTTGTACCAACAACTGATCTAAACATGACATTTGCATTGAGCCTTGGCGTTTTCTTCCTGATTATCTTCTATTCAATCAAGATCAAGGGCTTTGGTGGCTTCATCAAAGAGCTAACGCTTCAACCTTTCAATCACTGGGCTTTCATTCCAGTCAATTTCATCCTTGAGTCCGTAACACTTATCGCTCGTCCAGTATCACTGGCTCTGCGTTTGTTCGGTAACTTATACGCGGGTGAGCTGATCTTCATTCTTATCGCAGCAACGATGGGTCTTTACCAGTTACCTCTGCACTTTGCATGGGCTGCATTCCACTTACTGGTTATTCCTTTACAAGCATTCATCTTCATGATGCTGACGATCGTTTATCTGAGCATGGCTCACGAAGATCACTAATTTAGAACAGAATTTATTTTTAACATTCACTTTAAATATTAAAAAAATCGGAGACGATAATGGAAATAGTAATTGGTCTTAAATATATCGCTGTAGCATTCCTAATTGGTTTTGGTGCTCTTGGTACTGCAATTGGTTTCGGTATCCTGGGTGGTAAATTCCTTGAGTCTGCTGCACGTCAGCCAGAGCTTGCTCCTCAACTTCAAGTTAAAATGTTCATCGTAGCAGGTCTTATCGATGCGATCGCAATGATCGGTGTTGGTATCGGTTTATATCTTCTGTTCGCAGCTTAATCGAAGAATTTATCGCGAATTTCACAGATATAAATATTGAGGAGGAGCGGTTGTGAATATTAACGCCACTCTAATCGGTCAATCGATAGCCTTTATCGTTTTCGTATGGTTCTGTATGCAGTATGTATGGCCTCCAATTATGGCGGCTATCGAAGAGCGACAGAAAAAAATTGAAGACGGTTTGGCAGCATCTGACCGAGCTGAAAAAGACTTACAGTTAGCTCGTGAAAAAGCTACTGAACAGTTGAAAGAAGCTAAATCACAGGCTGCAGAGATCATTGAGCAAGCGAAGAAACGCGCTTCTCAGATCGTTGACGAGGATACGCAACGCGGTCGTGAAGAAAGGGAAAAGATTATTGCTCAGGGTCATTCTGAAATCGAAGCTGAACGTAATCGTGCGAAAGAAGAGCTGCGTTCGCAAGTTGCTGCATTAGCAGTAGCAGGCGCAGAAAAAATTCTTGAGCGTCAAATTGATGCACAGGCACACAGTGACATCATCGACAAACTTGTTGCTGAACTGTAGAGGGGTATGAGCAATGTCAGAACTAGCTACGATTGCTCGTCCTTATGCTAAAGCTGCGTTCGAATTTGCGGTTGAGAAAGGGACTGTAGAAAACTGGCATGAAATGTTGTTCTTCGCTGCGGAAGTTGCAAAGAATGATGATATGACCCAGTTTTTGAACAGTTCCAGCTCTTCAGAAAAGATGTCTGAAGTTTTCATCCACGTATGTGGAGAGCAACTCAACGAACAAGGCCAGAACTTAGTCAAAGTGATGGCAGAAAACAGACGTTTACCTGCACTTCCGGCGGTTGTCAGCTTATTTGCTGAAATGTACGCCGATTACAACAAAGAGGTTGCTGTTGATGTAACTTCTGCTGTTGAACTAAACGAAGAGCAGCAAGGCAAACTGATCTCTGCACTTGAAAAGCGTCTGGCACGAAAAGTTAAGCTAAATTGTAGTGTTGACAGCAATATTGTCAGTGGTCTGCTTATCCAGGCAGGTGATACCGTCATCGACGGAACCACGAAAGGCAAATTGAATCGTTTATCTGTAGCACTGCAATCGTAATTGGGGAATAGAGCATGCAACTGAATTCCACTGAAATTTCAGAACTGATCAAAAAACGAATTGAACAGTTCGAAGTTGTTAGTGAAGCTCGTAACGAAGGTACTATCGTATCTGTAACTGACGGTATCATCCGCATTCACGGTCTTGCTGACTGTATGCAAGGTGAGATGATTGAGCTTCCTGGCAACCGCTATGCTATCGCACTTAACCTTGAGCGTGACTCGGTTGGTGCAGTAGTTATGGGTCCTTACGCGGACCTTCAAGAAGGCACAAAAGTTTACTCAACAGGTCGTATCCTTGAAGTACCAGTAGGTCGTAACCTGCTTGGTCGTGTTGTTAACACACTAGGTCAACCTATTGATGGTAAAGGTCCTCTTAATGAAGAAGGCTTTGAACCAGTAGAAAAAATCGCACCGGGCGTTATCGACCGTCAATCAGTAGATCAGCCAGTTCAAACTGGTTATAAATCTGTTGACTCGATGATTCCAATCGGTCGTGGTCAGCGTGAACTTGTTATCGGTGACCGTCAGACTGGTAAAACAGCTTTGGCTATTGATGCGATCATCAACCAGAAAAACACTGGCGTAAAATGTATTTACGTTGCTGTTGGTCAGAAAGCATCAACTATAGCTAACGTAGTACGTAAGCTTGAAGAGCACGACGCACTTGCACACACAGTTGTTGTTGCTGCATCTGCATCTGAGTCTGCTGCACTTCAATTCCTTGCACCATACTCTGGTTGTACTATGGGTGAATTCTTCCGTGATCGCGGTGAAGACGCACTAATCGTATATGATGATTTATCTAAGCAAGCTGTTGCTTACCGTCAAATCTCATTACTACTACGTCGTCCACCAGGCCGTGAAGCATACCCGGGTGACGTATTCTATCTTCACTCTCGTCTACTTGAACGTGCTGCTCGTGTTAGCGCTGCATACGTTGAACGTTACACGAATGGTGAAGTTAAAGGCCAGACTGGTTCTTTAACAGCATTACCAATCATCGAAACTCAGGCGGGTGACGTATCAGCGTTCGTACCTACGAACGTTATCTCGATCACTGACGGCCAGATTTTCCTTGAAACTGACCTTTTCAACGCTGGTATCCGTCCTGCTGTAAACGCAGGTATCTCGGTATCTCGTGTTGGTGGTGCTGCTCAAACGAAAATCATCAAAAAGCTGGGCGGTGGTATCCGTCTTGCGCTTGCTCAGTACCGTGAACTTGCTGCGTTCTCGCAGTTTGCTTCCGACCTTGACGACGCGACTCGTGCTCAGTTAGAGCATGGTCAGCGTGTAACTGAGCTAATGAAACAAAGCCAGTATCTGCCTATGACAGTTGCTGATATGGCTGTTTCAATCTTCGCTGCTGAAAAAGGCTTCCTGACAGATATCGCAATCAACAAAATTCTTGATTTCGAAGCTGCGTTGCTTTCTTTCATGAACAGTGAATACGCTGAGCTTATGGCTACTATCAACGAGACAGGTAACTACAATGGCGATATCGAAGCGTCATTGAAAGAAGGTGTTGAGAAATTTAAGGCAACACAAACCTGGTAATAATCGCGGCAGAGAGTTAATTACTCTCTGCATTGTCGAAAATTTTCGGAGATAGAGTCATGTCCGGCGGTAAAGAAATTAAAGGTAAGATCGGGAGTATTCAGAATACTCAGAAGATCACCAGCGCGATGGAAATGGTAGCAGCTTCTAAAATGAAGAAGGCCCAGGACCGTATGGCTTCGAGCCGTCCATACGCGGATAATATGCGTAAGGTGATTGGTCATATTGCGCAAGGTAGCCTCGAATACCGTCATCCATACTTGGAAGAACGCGAGGTGAAGCGCGTTGGTTACATCGTTATTTCTTCAGATCGTGGCCTTTGTGGTGGTCTGAATACTAACGAGTTCAAAGCGGTTTCTAAAGAAATAGCTAAGTGGCAAGAACAGTCAGTAGACGTAGATTTTGCTCTTATCGGTAGTAAAGCTACCGGCTTTTTCGCGCGCTTTGGTGGCAACGTTGTTGCCCAGACTTCAGGGCTGGGAGACGACCCTTCAGTTCAGGACGTAATTGGTCCTGTTCGTGTAATGCTTGAAGCATTCAACGAAGGTAAGTTAGACCGCCTGTTTGTTGTTTATAACCGTTTTATAAACACAATGAAGCAGGAACCAACGATCGATCAGCTACTACCTTTGCCTAAGTCAGAAGACGAAAAACTATCGCACCGTTGGGATTACATCTATGAGCCAGATCCTAAAGCTTTATTAGATAAGCTTCTGGTTCGTTACGTTGAATCCCAGGTATATCAGGGCGTTGTTGAAAATGCAGCATCAGAACAAGCTGCACGTATGGTTGCGATGAAAGCCGCAACAGATAACGCTGGTAACCTGATTGATGAGTTACAACTGGTATACAACAAAGCACGTCAGGCCGCAATCACACAAGAAATCAGTGAGATTGTTGGTGGTGCTCAGGCTGTGTAGGCGAAGGTATACAAGGTAAAAGAATTAGAGGAATAACCATGAGTCAAGGTAAGGTTGTCCAAATCATCGGCGCGGTTGTGGACATCGAATTTCCACAAGATTCAGTGCCTCAGGTTTATGACGCACTTAAAGTAAAAGATGGCGAACTTGCAGGCTTAACGCTAGAAGTTCAGCAACAACTTGGCGGTGGGGTTGTACGTACAATCGCACTGGGTACTACTGACGGTCTTCGTCGTGGTATCGATGTAGAAAACACAGGTGCGCCAATCTCAGTTCCAGTTGGTACGGCTACACTAGGTCGTATCATGGACGTACTTGGTAATCCAATTGATGAAGCTGGTCCTATCGGTGAAGAAGAGCAATGGTCTATTCACCGTGAAGCACCAAGCTACGAAGATCAATCAAATGCAACTGAGCTACTTGAAACAGGTATCAAGGTAATCGACCTTGTATGTCCGTTTGCGAAGGGTGGTAAAGTTGGTCTGTTCGGTGGTGCCGGTGTTGGTAAAACCGTAAACATGATGGAGCTTATCCGTAACATCGCTATCGAGCACTCAGGTTACTCGGTATTCGCTGGTGTTGGTGAGCGTACTCGTGAAGGTAACGATTTCTATCACGAAATGAACGACTCTAACGTACTTGATAAAGTATCGTTAGTTTACGGTCAGATGAATGAGCCACCAGGAAACCGTCTGCGTGTAGCATTGACGGGTCTGACTATGGCTGAAAAATTCCGTGATGAAGGCCGTGACGTTCTTTTCTTCGTTGATAACATTTATCGTTATACGCTTGCAGGTACTGAGGTATCAGCACTTCTTGGTCGTATGCCTTCTGCGGTAGGTTACCAGCCTACACTAGCTGAAGAAATGGGTGTACTTCAGGAGCGTATCACTTCAACGAAAACGGGTTCAATCACGTCTATCCAGGCGGTATACGTACCTGCAGATGACTTAACTGACCCATCTCCAGCTACTACGTTTGCTCACCTTGATGCGACAGTTGTACTTTCTCGTGACATCGCTGCTCTGGGTATCTACCCAGCGGTTGATCCACTTGATTCAACGTCTCGTCAGCTTGACCCGTTAGTTGTTGGTCAGGAGCACTATGATGCTGCACGTGGTGTACAAACATTACTGCAACGTTATAAAGAGCTAAAAGACATCATTGCTATCCTGGGTATGGATGAGCTATCTGATGAAGATAAGCTGGTTGTAACTCGTGCACGTAAGATTCAGCGTTACCTTTCTCAGCCTTTCTTCGTTGCTGAAGTATTTACAGGTTCTCCTGGTAAATATGTATCTCTTAAAGATACTATCAGCGGCTTCAAAGGCATTCTTGAAGGTGAATTCGATGACTTACCAGAGCAGGCTTTCTACATGGTAGGTAGCATCGAAGAGGCTGTCGAAAAAGCCAAAACTCTATAACCTGTAGGAGGTTAGTATGGCTGCAATGACTGTGCATCTGGACGTCGTAAGTGCTGAGAGCAAAATCTTCTCAGGTCGCATCGAAACCATGCAGGTTACCGGTGAGGAAGGTGAACTGGGTATATATCCAGGCCATGCACCTTTATTAACTGCAATCAAACCTGGCATGCTACGAATTGTTGAACAACACGGTAAAGAAGAACTTCTTTACGTTGCCGGTGGTGTACTTGAAGTACAACCTGGTAATGTTACTGTTCTTGCTGATGTTGCAGTTCGCGGTGACGAGTTGGACGAGCAGGCAGCTGAAGAGGCGCGGCGCTCGGCAGAAGAGAAAATTGCAAACGCAAGTTCAGCAACATTTGATTATGCTGAAGCTGCTGTTGAGTTATCTCGAGCAATTGCACAACTTAAAGTTATTCGTTCATTGCGTAAACTTAAGTAATGAAGGAACTAACCGAATAGCGCATTCTTTTGCGTATTCATTTAAAAAGCCCGCTTTATTAAGCGGGCTTTTTGTTTCAGTTCAATTTTCTTCAAAAATAGCCTTTGAAAGTTTGGGGTATAGCAACTTCACTGTTAATTATCTGTAATTTAGATTCGACTTTTTGACCTGATGCAACCGGATTGCTATTACCTGCCAACACGAAACAACGTACAATACCCGCTGCATTTTAGTTCACAACAGATTTGAGGATGGTATGGGATTAAACGTTATCATTTTGGCGGCGGGAAAAGGGACGAGAATGCGTTCGTCGCTGCCAAAAGTTCTTCACCCTGTGGCGGGTGTGCCGATGGTACAACACGTTATTAATGCCGCGAATGCGGTGAACGCCGAGACTATTAATTTAGTGTATGGCTACGGTGGAGAAAAACTACAACAATCCATTACCGACAAGTCTCTTACCTGGGTTTTACAGCAAGATCAATTGGGAACCGGGCACGCGGTGGCTCAGGCTATTCCAGAAATTGCTGACAGCGATACGGTACTCATTCTTTATGGCGATGTGCCACTTATTTCATCATCTACCTTACAAAACTTACTGGCGACCAAACCTGAAAATGGTATCGCTCTGTTAACGGTTGTTTTGGATAATCCAACCGGTTATGGACGTATTTTAAAAGAGGGTGAAAATGTCATCGGTATTCGCGAGCATAAAGACGCATCAGAGCTGGAAAAGTTAATCAACGAAGTTAACACTGGCATTATGGCGGTGAATGGCGAGCAGTTGAAAGTCTGGTTAAGCAACTTATCCAATGACAATGCTCAGGGTGAATATTACCTGACCGATATTATTGAGATGGCTCATCATGATGGCGTGTCTATCGTCACAGCTCAGCCGTCCAATGTAATGGAAGTTGAAGGTGCGAACAACCGAATTCAACTGGCTGCACTGGAAAGAGAATATCAACGGCTTCAGGCTGAACAGTTAATGATTGATGGCGCGACGTTACTGGACCCTGCCAGAGTCGATGTTCGCGGTAATGTTCGTATTGGTTCGGATGTTGTTATAGACATCAACGTTATCTTTGAAGGAACAGTTGTTTTAGGTGACGGTGTTGAAATTGGCGCGAACTGCATATTGAAAGATTGTACTGTTGGTGCAAATACTGTTGTTAAACCAAACTCAATGATTGATTCATCAGACGTTGGTGCAGATTGCACGCTGGGCCCTTATGCACGTTTAAGGCCGGACTCTCGAATGATGGATAATTCTCATGTCGGGAACTTTGTAGAAATGAAAAAGTCTACGTTGGGAGAGGGGTCAAAAGCGAATCATCTGACATATCTTGGCGATGCCGAGATTGGCAAAAAAGTAAATATCGGTGCCGGCACAATTACGTGTAATTATGACGGTGCAAATAAGTTTAAGACCATTATTAACGATGGCGCATTTATTGGTTCGAATTCTTCACTGGTTGCACCGGTAACAATCGGCACTACAGCAACAGTTGGTGCAGGTTCAACAATCAATAAAGACGTAGATTCAGAAGTCCTCGCAGTCGCAAGAGGTAAACAAATAGCGATTAAAGGTTGGAAACGACCTCAGAAAAAATCGAAGGAATAACAGACTATGTGCGGAATTGTCGGCGCAGTAGCAGAGCGCAATGTAAGTAAAATTCTTTTAGAAGGCCTGAAACGCCTTGAATATCGTGGTTATGATTCAGCGGGTATTGCTGTAGTCGGACAACAAGGTGAATTACTCCGAGAACGACGTGTTGGTAAAGTCACTGAATTAGTTGATGCAGTTAATACTGATGAGTTGGCTGGAAATATTGGTTTGGCTCATACTCGTTGGGCCACGCATGGTGGCGTAACTCAGCCAAATGCTCATCCACATATTTCAGGTGATCGCATTGTTATCGTTCATAACGGTATTATCGAAAACCATGAATCTCTCCGAAGCCAACTTCGCGATCTTGGATATGTCTTTAATTCAGAGACTGATACCGAGGTAATGGCGCATTTAATTCATCATGAATTAAAGACATCTGACTCATTATTGGAAGCGGTTCAAAAATCAACGAAGCAATTTGTTGGTGCTTATGGAACTGTGATCATGGATACACAAGAGCCAGATAAACTGATTGTTGCCCGTTCAGGCAGCCCACTGGTTATCGGCTTAGGTATTGGTGAAAACTTTATTGGTTCAGATCAGTTTTGCTTGCTACCAGTAACGAATAGATTCAAGTACCTTGAAGAAGGTGATGTTGCAGAAATCACTCGTGAAACAGTTCGTATCTTTGATGCAGAAGGTAATGAAGTTGATCGTGAAGAACATGAATCAGATGCATCATTTGATACAGGTGGTAAAGGTGAATATCGCCACTACATGCTAAAAGAAATCTACGAACAGCCTACTTCTGTAAGAAACACACTGGCAGGTCGTTTACTGGAGAACTCGCTGGTTGATCAAGCATTTGGTTCTGATGCACCAGATCTACTGAAAAGTATTGAACACGTTCAGATTCTTGCTTGTGGCACCAGTTATCATGCTGGCATGGTCGCTCGTTACTGGTTAGAAGAATATGCAGGTGTCTCATGTAATGTTGAGATCGCATCTGAATTCCGCTACCGCAAATCTTTTGTCCGTCCGAACAGTTTATTCGTATCAATTTCTCAGTCGGGTGAAACTGCTGATACGTTGGCCGCTTTAAGACTGGCGAAAGAGCAGGGTTATGCTGCCAGTGTGACGGTTTGTAATGTTGAAGGTTCATCGTTAGTTCGTGAATCTGATATTGCTTTCATGACAAAAGCTGGTGTAGAAATTGGTGTTGCCTCGACAAAAGCGTTCACTACTCAATTGGTGAGCTTACTGATGTTGGTTCTGGCGATTGGTAAACAGAAAGGAATGAGTGAAGAGCTACAGGCGAAAATCACTCATGCGCTGCATGCGCTGCCAGTGAAGCTGGAAGAGACATTATCACTGGATGATCAGATTAAGAAGCTTGCAGAAGAGTTTGCTGAAAAAAATCACAGCTTGTTCCTTGGTCGTGGTGAACAATATCCGATTGCAATGGAAGGCGCGTTAAAGCTGAAAGAAATCTCTTATATTCATGCTGAAGCCTATGCGGCGGGTGAATTGAAACACGGACCATTAGCGTTGATTGACGCAGAAATGCCAATCATTGTCGTAGCGCCGAATAATGATCTCATTGAAAAATTGAAGTCTAACGTTGAAGAAGTTCGTGCCCGTGGCGGGATTCTTTATGTCTTTGCTGATAAGAACGCTGAGTTCGCGTCTGATGAGACTATGCGTGTTGTGCATGTGCCATCAATTGATGAAATCACTGCACCTATTCTTTATACGATCCCACTCCAGTTATTGTCATATCACGTTGCTGTTATCAAAGGTACTGATGTGGATCAGCCTCGAAACCTGGCAAAATCAGTGACTGTTGAATAATTAATAGCAAAAATTTGTTGTTATGTGGGATAGGAATACAGTTTCATACTAAGTAATAAAGATTCATACTGAGTATTAAAGTATCATACTAGAGTGGCGGCGCTCACATAGGTACGCTGCCATTTCTCAATCCCTTATGCCCCATTCCTCGTTAGCAAAGTAGTATCTAGCTCACTTTAACATCAGTATGTTGACTCAATTTTAGTAATGCTACAGAGTTACAAAAGGACTCTGACATTTATAATGTGTCTAACGGGCTAGTTGTTCCCGCAAAATGTTGGCCAAGTACATGTGTATAGATTTGTGTGGTACTAACGTCATTGTGGCCCAGTAACTCTTGAACACTTCTTATATCACGACCAGCTTGAAGTAAATGGGTTGCGAAGCTATGCCTAAACGTATGGCAGGTGACGCGTTTATTCATTTGAATATTACGCACGGCATTCCCGAGCGCTTTACGAATAACACTTTGATGTAAATGATGCCTGCAAAGTGTTCCTGTATAAGGATTGATACAGGTTGTGCTGGAAGGAAAAATAAATATCCACCCGTGTTGCCTAAACGCATTGGGATACTTACGTTCTAATGCATTTGGCAGAGATGGACCTATCCCTTGCTGGTTATCATTCTGTTGAATTTTAATAGCCTTTTCAATATATGTAGTGAGCTTTTCTGCGCATCTATGATTGAGGATGGTTTGCCTGTCTTTATGTCCTTTACCGTCTCTAACGTCAGCGAAGCTCTCACAATATCAATATCCTGGATACGTAACCTGAGGCATTCTGAAACTCTTAGTCCACTACCATAGAGTAGTTCTATTATTAGCCTATCGCGGCCATCAAGTTCATTTAGTATTAGTGAGATTTCTGATGGGGATAACACTGTCGGTAAATGTCTCTGTTTAGTGGTATAGCAAAAACCTAAATCCCCAAGCTCATGGTGCAAATGCTTCTGATACAAATAGGCTAATGCGTTAAGTGCAATTTTTTGTGTGTTGATGGCCACATTTCGTTGATTGGCAAGGAAGGTTAAAAATTGTGTAACTTCTTCCGTTCCCATTGTTTCAGGGTGACGCTTGTTGTGAAAGTTAATAAAGGCCTTGATCCAATAGAGATAGGTTTTTTCCGTTCTAATACTGTAACCACGCATACGCATTTCTTCTTGAAGGCCGCTTAGAAATGGGCTTTTTAGACTCATGATAACCCTCGCTCTTAAGTGCTGTTATTTTATACAGTATTATTTGAAATTCCCGGATAGCAAGGGAAATAGTGGAAAAATTTTGCGCGTTTGTACACGGACTAATTTATATAATTATTTTATTTCAATCAGTTATGTGCTTGCGATTTGAGATAATAGGTTTGGAAAACGCGCATGCGCGTTTTTCCAGATAGTATATTTGAAGAGAAGCCGATAAGATATTTGCAATACAAATAGTTAACTGTGCGCGTTTTTACTGGTCAAACGAGGTAAACGCGCATGCGCACTAATAAAATGTTAGCTTTTACATCATATAAAGGAGTATTCGTGAGAAACTTAGTGGTATTATCGATAGTTTTATTGGCAGGCTGTAAAGCGACTGATTACAACAAAGAGTTATCTCAAATAACCAATTGTCCTAGTCAGTTGATATCAACTTCTTTAAATAAAGTTTCTTTTGATAAGAAAACCTCCTTCGAAATAGGTGGAAAAAATAAAAAATGCTTTGTTAATTCCAAGAATCAAAAGCATTTTTATGACAACATTTCTGTACCAAATAGCGCAAATTTTTTGGTTGTTAACGCTCATCAAAATGTTGGAATGGATAATAGTTCGTTTTTTAAACCTCAATTACTAGTCAAATCTGAAAATGGTTCACTAATTGAATTAGTACCTTTTAGTGAATTAAAATCATCTACATTCATCGCAGTTCGTTATTACACTTATTACTATGACCTACGCGGTATAAAGTCAAGGGACATCATAATAACGGCTGACCCTAACAGTATCGGTAACAACATTCCATTTGAATATTTAAATAGTTATGACTATGTAACGGTTCATACAGCTAATATGCCATTATCCGCAGGTGGTATGGTTGATGTGCAGGCTGCATTAGAACTTGAGAACAGTAAAAGCTAACAAGCTGTTAAACAAGGACAAAAAACAGTTGGTTTTTGCTTCTTCGTCGCTTATTTTAACCAACTATTTTATTGCCTGTTAACAGGGCGTTAGGTGGCGGAATGCAGTGAGCCGCAAGGAAGAGTATATTGTTCATTAATAGCATTTACGCAAAGAATGTCTTGTCTTTTGGCCCTGATGGACAGAGTTTGACCAACCTGGCGCCCATAAACCTATTCATTGGACGAAATGGTTCTGGGAAGTCGAACGCGTTTAAAATTTTAAATAAAATTGGTTGTCACCATAAGCTTGTAAACGGCACAACGCTAATAAAGCAGGGGCCAAAAATCTACGCTCCGCCTATTTATATAATGAAATTAGATAGTGAGTTTATATGTGATAGATCCCCATTTTATTCAGACTGTGGTGAGCTGGTAATTAAGTACAACTTAAATGGAGAGGGTACGGATTCAGAAATAAGATTTGAGATGGATACTTTAATTTCTGGTGATGTAAATCTTCTTGGGCATGCGACAAAAATTATCAGTTCTGATTGGAATGATTCAGAATTTGAAGCCTCTCTAAAAATGCATGAGGGAAGAAATATTCATCGTTTCTTATCCTTTTCATTGTCCTATATCTTTCAGCGTGACCTAAAAGTTATCGGGCCCGGATATCTAAGTGAAGCCCATACTAGGACTCCTAACAGCGAAACAGTAAGTAGTGTTAGAGGAGGTGGAGTAGTTTGCTTTAATCGCGATTGGTGGACAGATGGAATGCTTAAAGCAGCAAAATTAATTCATCAAATTGAAATCGCTCAAGGAAAGGTTGTTCTGATTGAGGAGCCGGAACTTGGGTTGGAGCCGCGAGCGGTGCGCAGACTTTTCAATCTTCTTCATTGGATAGCATTTTCGGGCAATAGAGCTAAGAGCGATATTTATACAGTAAATGTCGTGGAGAAAGAATGGAGAGACTGGCTGGATAAAAAAGATACAAATAGGCAGTCGTGGGAAGTTGTATGTGAACCGAAACCTTCACAGTTTTTTATGTCTTCACATTCATCAGTTGTTTTGAAGCAAGTTTTAGGAATGGGAGCGCGCGCTAGAGTCTTTGAGTTTAAAACAAAATTTATCGATACTTCTTTCGATCCCGGTAACAGTCGAGTTCGAAGTTTTAAGCCAAATCAGAATCTTAAGCAAGGTCAGCAAACTGTCGAACAAGAATCACTTTGTAGCGAGATAAGGTCAATCGAATATTCGGCAAGTAATATCCTTAATGAACTTGGTGTTTCTGGGTCGGATATATTGCAATGCAACGGTGTTGTGTGGGTTGAAGGGCCCTCTGATGTGATTTATATCAGCAAGTGGTTAGAAATGTATGCAAATCTACATGGTCTGAGAGTTTTTAAAAAAGGGGAGGACTTTGAATTCCAGATGTATGGTGGAGCTATACTTGATTCTATCTGTATAGAGGGTGGTGAGACATCGGTTGATATAGAAAGAAAAAAGATAGTTACAATGTTTAGTTTTAGTCGGAATGCGTACGTTGTTATCGACAGCGATTCCTGCCAAAACGAAGATGACAGTATTGTTGATAAATCTAAATTTAGTGATGCAAAAAACTATATAAAAAATGAGTTGGAAAAACTCAAAGGTCAAAATAATAATGTCGGAATTTGGTTTCCCGAAGGTGATACTACGTTCAGAACCATTGAAGACTACTTGGATGAGGATAGTCTTGCTTCAGTGCCTTCAAGTGGAAGTAAAAGAAAGAAAGCGCAAATGATAGTTAATTCTTGGAGATATGAGAAATCACTTACAAGCTTTTGTGTAGAACTACAAGATGAAATTAAGAAACTCTATGATTGTATCAATAAGTGGCAACCGGATTAATACAAATAATAAGCTATTGATGCGTTATGAGTATTTTTTATGAGCGGTTACCCCTTGTTATCGAGAGCACCTAACAAGCGCATGTTGTCGGACTGGTTTTCCGCTGCGCTCCAAACCAGCCGCAAATGCGGGCGTTAAAACTTAAAATGAGCTACCGAGAAGCAGCAGAGAAAAGAGGATGTTATTGCGGTGTGTGGGATAACGAAGAACCGCCAAAACATCTAATAGAGCACGGCTTGCCAAAAGGGTATTGTGGCAAGTGTGAACGTTGTGGCGTTAATGGCCATGCGCGTCATTTCCCCGGCCCGGTTCCATATACGGGGGCATGGTGCGACAGTTGCTATAAGCTTGTCGGTAAAACATGGTTTTTACGCATGCCAATTTTATGGTTGGTGTTTATTGGTGTTGCGGTTTATGGCTATTTTAATTTTGCAGCGTAAGGTTTTAACAAGGCTATCGTGCCTCGCCACACTTCGTGTGGCTGGACAAACTTTCCGGCGCTTGATTTTGTGGCGGAAAAAATTGCCACAAAACAATCACCAAAAAGTTTGCCGCACATAGCGGCGTTATAACTCTATAAGGAATGGAAGATGGATTTACCAACTATTGATTTCAAAGAATTAATCAAAGAGCTTCAGCGTGGCGAAACCATGCAGCTTGTAGATACTGATAAAGACATTGCTGGCGAACCAATCACTAATCCAATGAAAGAAAGCCTGGAATTTTTATCAAGGTCGTTTGAATTGTTTTCACATGATTTAGCACCAAGTAACGAGTCTAAAAAGTTCTCAGAGCTTTTCCAGGCAATTGCCAAGTCAATCTACTAATGGGTAGTAAAGTTATAACAAACGGTTCAATTAGTTCGCTTACGCTCACTGGGACGCGCACAAAAACGCACGCCCATTAACCGAGCGTTACATGCCTGAAGGTAAATCATGAGAATCATCTACATTTTTTTAATCGTACTTGGTCTTACTGCTTGCGCAGGACCTAATCCAAACCCCGGTGAGCGCACCGTAGACATGGCATGGGAAAAGTATGATTACGACACGGCCTTTGCAGTTTTAATGCCTGCCGCTGAGCGTGGCGAGCCATGGGCACAACTTCGGGTAGGTGTCGCATATGAGCTGGGTTCTGGCGTAACCAAGGACATACCAACAGCGATAAGATGGTACGAAAAAGCTGCGGCCCAAGAATCTGATGGCAACTGGGCTAACGGGCAGCTTGTTGGTGCAGCCGGTAAATCGGGTTACTTTAATCAAAACAGCGATGCGCTAATCGCCAAGTTTCAACTGGCCAATATCTATCTTCGTGGCGAAGGCGTAGAACCAAATCCAGAAAAGGCACTCCAGCTAGCAAAATACGTATCCGATAAAACTCAAGGTAATAGCATTTTTTACTGCTGTGAATTTTCTGGCGGCAGGTATATTACCAACACCGCAATCGCCGAAACACTTGCTAAGGCAGAGGCAGCACAATGAACATCGCGCAACGGCATGTAACAAGTTGCGCAAGCGGGACAAAGTGCTGCGCACTTCGCCCCTTCGCAAGGCGTTATATGCCTTGAGTAGTTACCCAATGAAAAATATCGTTTTGCAATTACTGAAAGAGCAAAAAGAAGGTGATTGGTGGGACTTTAAGCAGGAGCACCATACCAATCCTGCTTCATTGCTACATGACATCCTTTGCCTATCAAACGTTATATTTAATGGCGATAGATACCTGATCTTTGGTGTTAATGATGATTATGAAGTGGTTGGTTTAGAAGATTCAAAAACAAAACGAACTCAAGCGGACATCGTTTCATACCTTAAGACGAAGAGCTTTTCATTTCACAATATTCCTGAAGTTGAACTTTCTTCGATAATTATTGATGACAAAGTAGTTGATGTACTGACAATAAAAAATCGTGATTCCAAGCCATATTTTCTAACGAAGGATGAGATCAAGAATGGAGTTAAGGTAAGATCTGGAACTGTATATTCCCGCAGTGCTGATGTAAATACGCCCAAAGATTCTTGTGCAAATCCGTATGAAATCCAAGCCATGTGGCGCGAACGATTTGGATTAGATAAAAAGGCATCTGAGAGGTTTGTCGATATACTGCGAGACACATCTAACTGGAAGTACGATGGTGTCTCGCAAGCTTTCTATGATTTGGACCCTGACTACACAATTCAGATTGGTGATGACGGACAGAGTGGAGGCAAGTTTTGGTGGGAGGCGAATCTCGTCGAGCAGCCTGATAGATATTATTATTACTTAAGGTATAAAAATGTCGAACTTCATAAAGTGTTAGCTATACGCTATCGTTCAGAGAATCTCTGCATACCTTACCCAAGTATTGAGTACATTACATATCCCGAAAAGAAAGATGGATTTGATGTAGATTTCTATTGTGATCTTTTTTACTTCATTGAAGGAACGATTGAGCATAGTCTTTTAATTCATATTCGGACGATAGAGATTGATAGTCCGCATCCGGTCCAGTTAATAACCCCACTGCAAACACAGATAAAGCCACCTATCATCGAACTACCATTCCCCATATTTCGCAGCGAAGCCGATTATTGCGAAAGCCTTGATAGAATTAGAGAAAATCTACCAACTTTCCTTCAGTCCATCAGAAAGACGAAATCAGCCGGGCAAGATGATAATTCAACTTCTAGGTATGATTCAGAAGAGGAATTTGGTGTCTGGTCTTTTGAGCTTGTTCGTGAAAGCATGTAACAAGGCAATGAACTTCGCTCCAGCCACTGCGTGGCTTCCGCCGGACCTCTGGTGCTCTGCACCTCCGGCTGGTTATTGCGGGCGTTACATGCAAATACAAATTGAGAATCTTTCATGAATGACCAACATACGATTATTTATGTCATGCGTCATATTGATATAGGCGGACACATTGAGATTCCATATAAAAAAGTAATTATAGGTAAACGTATAATCCGGTAAACAACTTTATTTTTAAAGGTCCAAAAATACTAACCACAAAATACGGCCTGGCGCGAAGGTCAGTAAACAACTTTATTACTTAACCACAGTTATAAAACCCTGATGATCTTCATTTCATCAGGGTTTTTTATTGCCTGAATTTTGAACTCAATACTAATATTCACGGGTGAAAATTAATATCCTGAAACATTTGAACCCTGTCTTAACACATTGTTTAAACGTTAAAAATAATATAGTTGGCTTTCATTTTAGTTATCAATTATTCAGGAGTTAACCGTTGAAAAAGAAACTTTTAATCACTCTGGGATGTGTAGTGGCATTTTGTACTCTTTTTTACTTAAATATGGAGGAGTATCAAAAGAAAAGAGTCGGTATGCTTATCGAAAGCATTATGGAAGATAATAAGTAATCCTCTCTTTATAGTCGTAAAAAAGCCTCTTCTTTTCATTTTTCTACTCTGTACTGGTCTGATTTTAAATGCGTCATGTGAGTACTATAGTCATTTTAAACAGACCCTGATTGCTGTATATAAAATAATCAAAACCTCTAACGGCAGTACTCGCCAACGACATTTAACAACGTATTATGAGTATCGCCGATTAGGCGTGCTTTGGTGTTTAAAGCCGTAAGAAGTAGTACAGGAGTATATAATGGGCAATCTTACGAATACTGACGCAGCATTTATTGCGCGTAAACTGGGTTTTGCTGCATCCCCTGGTTTACTCAATGAAATTTTCGCAATTGCTGATAAAAAAACCGCGATTTTACACTTACTGCAACAATCTTCCGATCTAACAGACCTTCCAGAATGGCATGATCTAATGCCACAAGATATTGAGCGTGATAAAGATACTGTCAATCAAATGAAACAAGAGCTGTGGCAGTGGTGGCATCGTCAAATGGTTGAGACGCGAACGCCGTTCAATGAAGTTATGGTGTTGTTCTGGCATAACCACTTTGTTTCTTCCGTTAAGAAGGTTAAGTGGGCGCCAACGATGTTGGCTCAAAATCAATTGTTCAGAAAGCATGGTACGGGAAGCTTTAGAGCATTACTGGATGGCATTATTCACGATGCGGCGATGCTGATTTACCTCGACAATGATGACAATAAAAAATCGGCGCCTAATGAAAATCTGGCTAGAGAGTTATTAGAATTATTCACATTAGGTGAAGGGAACTATACCGAACAGGATATCAAAGAGTTGGCTCGTGCGTTGACGGGTGCGACTGTGTCAAAGAAAACAGGTCGGTATGTATTCCGCAAGCGAATACATGATAAAGGAGAGAAAACCATCTTTGGGCAGACCGGGAAATTTGGTCCTGATGATATTGCAGATTTGATTCTTGCACAGCCTGAGTGTGCGCGATTTATTGTCCAGAAGTTATGGCGTTATTTTACTGAATCACCGTTAAAAGACGAAGAGTTGAATGAGCTGGCTGATTTATTCACTGAGTCTGATTTCCATTTACAACCTGTGCTTGAGCATATTTTCTTGTCTGATGCATTCTGGGCTTCTGCTGGCACGCAAATTAAGTCGCCAGTACACCTGGTGATTGGTTGCCAACGTTTAATTGGTTTTCATGATAATAGTGCAAAGCAATTCAGGCGTTTTGCAAAAGGGATGGGGCAACTGCTCTTTATGCCGCCTAACGTTAAAGGCTGGCCTGGTGGCGCGGCCTGGTATAGTAGTAGTTACATTCCTGAAAGAGAAAGATTCAGTAAATTAGTTAACCGTGAATTAAGAAATCATCCCGATTTGTCATTGATAAACCGATACCTGTTGTCTGTTACACCAATGACTGACATAACGAATGAAAATGATAAAACGGTTTTGAAATTAACGTTATTAGATCCTGCATTTCAGGTTGTTTAGGAGGGAGTCATGGATCGTCGTCAATTTATTAAGTTATCTGCAGCATCTTCTCTCATGGCTTTTATGCCAAGTTTTAATGTTATGGCTGGTGGCTCGGCTGCATCAGAGAAATCATTGATACTCATTCAGTTTGGTGGTGGCAATGATGCTCTGAATACCTTCATTCCCTACGAAAATCCTACTTATTTTAAAGCCAGACCAACGCTTGCTATTCCACTGGATGACATCACACCGTTAACAGAGAGTATTGGTTTGCATCCTTCATTAGCAGGCTGGAAAACGATTTGGGACCAAGGTGAGCTGGCTTTAGTCCAAGGGGTTGGCTATGAACAACCTAATCGATCTCATTTTCGTTCTATTGATATCTGGCACACGGCGTCTGATGCTGATGAATACCTGACCGAAGGTTGGCTGAAACCGTTACTGGACTCATTTGAATCTTCATTGGATGCTGTTGTAGTCAGCGGTAGTTCAAGAGCGACCGCTGGTGCAACGGATATCTTTAATTTTAATGGTAAGTCATCAACCGAAACTTTCTCTGAGGTATGGTTACCTGAAGGTAAAGCTGCGACGTCAACTGTGCAGTTTATTGCGGATAGTCGTAAGAAATATAATGAAAGTCTAATCGTCTTAAAAGATGTTGTATTGGAAGAAACGCTTCACGAATTTCCGGATACACCTTTTGGTCAACAATGCCAGTTGATTGCTCAATATCTCAAAGCGGGTATTCGTCCTCCCGTATGGCATTTGAGCCTGGGTAGTTTTGATACTCACAGTAATCAATTAGTTGCTCATGCAAATTTATTGACTCAATTACAAGATGGCGTTACTGCACTGAGAGCCGAATTGCTTGCCGCAGGGCTTTGGCAAGATACGTTGATCGCCAGTTATAGTGAATTTGGACGTCGTGTTGCCGAAAATGGTAGTGCGGGAACTGATCACGGGACTGCGGCTACGCACTTTGTCATGGGAGGGGGCATTAAAGGTGGTGTTTATGGAGAGCATCCTTCATTAGATGAACTTGATAATGGCGATCTAATCTTTACGACTGACTTTAAAGCTTATTACCAGTCATTGCTAAATGAAGCTGGTTTTGCTCAGCAAATACAGCTATCAGCGGACAATCTGTTTGCTTAATCGTAAATCCGTTAACTCATTAAGCACACGATAAATTGCTACAGAAATCATCACCAGAGATTTTCTGATTATGTCGAACGTGGTACAGGGACGTTTCACGTGAAACCCATCTAAGTTCACGTTGCTGGTTATATTTATTAATAAACGATAACAATCGGCAGGGTATAATCTGTTCATTTCTTTATCATATTTGACGACTATCATATCTACCTGGCTATTTTTACGTAGTTGGTCGCTTTTCAATTAACACAACTGAAGTTTAATGTTAATTTAATATCGGTTTTATTAATATGATTCTGGATTAAATGCAATTTGGGGATTGCATATAATTTACATCTGTTTACAATGAGGCTCTATTATGGAAGTTAAAAACGCAAGTGTGTCTCAGTACCTTGAGCAGCAGCCTGCGACTGCTGTTACAAGCACAGCACAAACGCAACAGGCTGAATCAACACAGTCCACAGACACGGTAGATACAGGTTTAGCGGGTGATGTATTGGAATTATCACCGGAAGCTAAAGCAAAATTAGCAGAAGATGTTGTTACAACTGATGGGAAAGGGCGTGAGCCACCAGATCCACCAGACGTCAACTAAGGTATTTAGTTTTTATGAATGATGCGAACATTCAATTTGTGTTCAATCTCATATTAATTATTAATTTCGCAGCGTTTGTGTTTGCAGCGCTGCGATTTAAAACACAAAAAAGCATTTTTATTACAACAGCAGCAACGTTGGTCATCAACCTTGTTGTTAATTTGGTTGATATCAAACTGGCTGGCTTATTCGAGTACAGCTTTGTTATTTATAGTTGGTATCCTGTTTTTGCCATCCTTGATTTTACAACGGTCATTCTAATCTGGTATTTCCATCGAGAGTTGAAACTGGAAACGACCATGTCTGCTGCTGTGGCATCTGTTGTCTTTGCTATAAGTAGCGGTATTCATTTAGCTCGTGGTTTGGATCGTTTTGTATTTTCTACCGATTTGATGAGCTTTTACAGTTATGTCATCCCAATGCTGAATGGTACGCTGGTCACGATCTTATTTATGACAACCATTATTAATCTGATTTTTAATGGCAAATCGGATGAACATAACAATGAAGGAAACCGTCTGGAAGGTGATGTTATCTGGAATGATTTGGCGGTTCGTCGCTTCAATGCGCAATATATAGAAAATACTGAATTACGCGCTCGAGAATTATTGGCAATCGATGAGCAGTTGATGCAACTTGGAAATAAATTTACCGCAGATACAGGTAAATAACCGCGTAACTTGAATATAATATTTATAAACAACAAAGGCGAACTTTTTAAGTTCGCCTTTGTTGTTTTATGAAGCATTTATGTATGAATAAATTGGTCAGCATTATGGTCTGTGTACTTGAACCCTGTTGCAGATACTGACAATATACCCGTCTGTCGCTAACAAACCATTAATAATTAAGAGCGCAAAATGAACCAGAACAAACATCGAATGCAATCAGCCATGTTGTTGTCAGCCGTAGCGGGAGCTGTCATCAATTTTAATGTGTTGGCGTCTGATGAGATTATTGGGGTTCCGCACCCTGCTCAGGCATTTGTTAAACAGAAGAAAGCGCCTGAACAATATGTCATGTATGAAAAAACACTGACATTAGAACAATATAAAAAAGGTCTCAGTCGACTAAATAATTATCTGACCCAGCGGTTAAAAGATGCTCCAGCTTCTGAAAAGCGTTTTTTCGTGAAAGAAAAAGCAGCACTGGATAAAGAAATGGAAGATATCGAGGGCAGTTTAAATGGCTATTATGGTCTTATTGATAAGCGTATCCAGCGAATAGAAACGTTAACCAATGTATTCACGCCGTCATTTATTCATGATATCGGATACAAGTTACGACAACTTGATAATCAGCTTGAAGCCGTTAAGGCGTTTAGAGAAATTGCACGAAGCAATAGTCAAGCCGATACGGCTCGTGCAGAGGCTGAGTACCAGCTGGGGCTGGTGGCTCAGGACAATCTTAATTTCAAACAAACACTACAACATTTTAAGAATGCGGTGAAACTCCAGAATAAAAATACGGTTTATCTGGAAGCATTGGCTGATTTACATCTGACTCTGGAGGATTTCCCCCAGGCATCAGAACATTTTAAATCCTTGCAGAAAATCTTGAAAAAACAAGGGGCTGATGTAACCAGACTGGCAGAAATTGCCGGGAAATTACGAGTGTCATCAGCGCCATTAAAGAATCTTACCGGTCGACATGGCCATAGCCATTAAAGTTGTAACAGGCTATCTACTTACCCTGGATAGCCTGTAATTTTTTACCTGCCTCTATAAGCACAGACTCATCTTTTGCAAAACATAAACGAATGATTTTACCAGCATCACCTTGAGGTGGTTGTTGATAGAACACAGTTAGTGGTATTGCGGCAATTTTGTGTGTTTCGGTCATCCAACGACAAAATTCGACATCATTCAGAGAAGAAATTGCACTGTAGTCCACCAGCTGAAAATACGTGCCATGACATGGTAGTAATTTAAAAGGTGAATCAACTAACAAGGCTGCAAGAACATCTCGCTTTTGTTGATAGAAACGCCCAAGTTCATCAATATGACCGGGATATTTCTCCATCATATCTGACAGTGCTTTTTGCATGGGAGTACTGGTTGAGAAGGTCACATACTGATGTATTTTTCGGAATTCAGCGGTAAGTGCTGGTGGCGCGACACAGTAACCAATTTTCCAGCCTGTCACATGAAATGTTTTACCAAATGACGATACAACGAACGCACGTTGATACAACGTTTCATCCGCCAGGATACTATGATGCTCACGTCCGTCGAATGTAATGTGTTCATAAACTTCATCAGAGATAACATAGAGCCCATGTTGTTCAACCAGTTGTTTTAGCTGCTTAATGTCATTGGCGCTCAATACAGAACCCGTTGGGTTATGTGGCGAATTTATTATAATCGCGCGGGTTTTAGGTGTGATGGCATGAGTTACTGCGGTCCAGTCAATGGTGTAGTCCGGTGCCGTAAGTGGTAAATGAATACAACGACCTCCAGCCATATCAACTGCTGGCTCATAACTGTCATAAGCGGGATCGAACACAATAACTTCATCCCCGGGATGAACAATTGTTTGAATAGCAACAAAGAGTGCCTCTGTAGCACCGGATGTTACAGTAATCTCAGTATCAGTGATCTTGTTACTGTATTTACGTTGCACCATCATCGCAATTTGTTGCTGTAGTTCAGGTATGCCGGTCATTGGTGCGTATTGGTTTGCACCTGCATTTGTGTGATGAGTTAGCTGCTGTTTTAAAAAGTCTGGGCAATCAAAACCAGGGAAGCCTTGAGATAGATTAATGGCGTTATGTTGATTAGCCAGAGCTGACATAGTGGTAAAAATCGTGGTGCCGACATTCGGTAGTTTAGATTTCAACATGCTAACTGCCTTATAGTTATTGTGATTGTTTATGCTCAATGAATGTGCTTATATTGCGAGCAAATATAGTAATAAGGGATTAATTGCAATGATAGCGCGTCTTTTATCGTTTATAACGATCATTTCATTACTGATTATTCAGTCCTTCACAGTCTCTGCCAACACATCTATATCCAATACACCGATTATTCAATCTATTGACGATGAGGCTGTCCCTCCGTCGTTGCGCCGCTGGAAGAAATGGTTGCAAGTAGGACAAGAGCATCTAACTTGTCCAATGATGGATGGTGGTAGCTTTGGTTCTAAAGCGGATCATTTTTGTGCGTGGCCACAGGATCTTTCACTTAATATTGATCAAAAATCCGGTGGTTTTTTTGTTATATGGCAAGTACTTAATGACTCATGGATTCCTATGCCCGGGAATCAGAATGAATGGCCTGTAAGCGTTCTTGTCAATGGAAAGCCGATGCCTACAGGGGAAATAGCCGTTTCGTCATCTTACCGGCAACCCGGACTTTGGTTAAAGCCGGGAAGATATCAGGTTGAGGGTGAATTTTTATGGGATAAACAGCCTGGTAATTTTACCGTACCGGAAGTGTACGGCGCTCTGTCATTAATGGTTAATGGAGATAATGTTGACTGGACGGGCGCGAGAGCTGGCAGGTCACTTCGTCTGGATACCAGCGATATAACACAAGAAGATCAGACAAAAAATGATCTGTCTGTTCATGTGTATCGCAAGGTGAAAGATGGACCTCAGATTATTCTTGAAACCGTTGTTGAGGTAGATTCATCAGGTGGTTTAAGACAGGAGATACCTGGAAAAGTATTACCTGATGGTTTTTCTTTGATAGCCGTTCAAAGCACGATTCCAGCTTATGTTGATAATAATGGTTTGCTAAATATCATCGTTCAGGAATCTGAGGCTGTGGTTAATGTGTTGGCTCGTGCAGACAGAAATAATGTGTCCTGGAAAATACCAAAGCAATCGGCAACTAATCAATGGCCGTCTCAGGAAATCTGGGCGCTTCAATTAAACCCTCAATTCAGGCAAGCCATATTGTCTGGCGCTGTTTTGCTAGATTCCGATGATACAAATGCTCCTGTGGAATGGAGCAATTTGCCGCATTGGTTGTTGGAAGGTGAACAGTCATTAACGTTGTCTGTTCAGCCTGTATCGGATGAAGATCTTTTTCAAAACAGTGCTAATTTATCTCGAAAAATCTGGCTCAATTTTGATGGCCAGGCTTTTTCTGTTGAGGATTCATTATCTGGGCAGTTAGACAATCAGTGGCGGTTGTCATTATCCGATACGTTCACCCTGATGTCGGCAGAAAATACGGGAGAATACAATAAGCCAATATTGATCACTAAAAACGACAAGGCAGAGCAAGGCTTTGAAGTTCGAGAGCCTCAATTACAAGTAAAAGCGTTGAGTACAAAGGAAGGCGTTGGATTTGAAAACGACTTTGACGTTAATGGCTGGAATCTGGATATGGAGCAGGTTGAGCACACGTTGATACTTCCTCCAGCCTGGCGGTTAATTGCAACTGCGGGCATTCAGTCTCCTGCTGATTCCATGTTGGGACAATGGTCATTGTGGTGGTTTTTCATTGTGTTGTTGATGGCTGGTATTGCGCATCGAGTATGGGGCCTGAAAGCTGGCTTGCTAACTGTATTAATGATGATTTTGATTGCCCATGAGAAACAAAGTCCTTATCTGGTTTTGTTCATCGGAGTCGTTGTTTTGGGTGTTGCGACTTTATTATCTGAAACGTTGAACAAACATCCTTTTGTTAAAGGTCTTGTCGGACTTACGGCTGGTGTGATGGTTCTGATGTCTGGTTTGTTTGTCGTGAGTCAAATTCAGTCAGTGATTTACCCTCAGTTAGATCGAACAGAGGTTGGAACTCTTGAGCGTTCATCGAAAAATTTAGCCCGTTCAGATATCGTATTCTCAGAGTTTGAGCCTGCATTGGCAAAAGGACAGCAAGATGAATTTGAAGAAATAGAGAGAATAGAAATCACCGGGTCGCGTATTAAATCGGTTGACCTCTATCAATCTTATGATTCTGATGCAGGCACGCAGGCGGGTTATGGTTATCTGAACTGGCGTTGGAATCGTTATAACTTGTTTTTCGGCCCGGCATCCAAAGAACAAACAGTTCAGATTTATCTGCTTTCACCCTGGCAATCAGCTTTATATAAGTTAACGGGCATTGCGCTGATGTTGATATGGTTGTCGGTCATTCTTAAGCGATTCGTGAATATATCGGGAATATCTGATCGGTTTAATCTCGGCGCGTCTTCTGTACTAGTTTGTGGATCACTGATTGCGGGAATGACATTGCATTCGAACGAGGTTAATGCGCAAACTATTCCGTCAGATCAGTTATTGTCAGAATATCAGGCATTACTCACTCAACCTCCGGCTTGTGTCCCTGATTGTGTTTCTCTGGATTCAGCCGATATTTCGCTGCATAAAGACACTCTTCAACTTTCTCTGCACGTATCAGCACAGACAAATAGTTTGTTAGCCCTACCTCGATCTCAACACTGGCGAGTGAATAAGGTCATGGTGAATGGTGAAACAAATCCATTTTTGATTGGTAAAGCGGAACATTTATATGTGCCGATAAAAGCCGGTGTTCAAACAGTGATGCTGTCGGGGTTCGCGATTCAGGCAACTCAATTCAGTTTGCTATTTGATGAGCTGCCAAAGCGAATGACAGCCAGTGTTGTTGGTTGGAATATGAATGGCGTAGCTCAGGGAAGAATACTGGGAGATACCGTGAGTTTTGATCGAAAAGAATCAGAGCACATAACATCACCGGGGGAAATCGATGCAAAAGTTGTATCCCAGCAAATTGAACCATTTGGTCGATTAAAGAAAACGCTAAAACTGGATATTGATTTCGGTGTGTTTTACTCCTTTGAGCGCATTGCACCTCTGAATGGCGCGATTTCATTTCGAATTCCCGCCTTGTCGGGCGAGCAATTAATGGGCAACTCTGAACATGTCACAAAAGAAGGTGACAATTTTGTCGTGAATATTCCAGCGGCTGAGGAATCCGTTACCTGGCATACTCAACTCGACAGAAAGTCGGTAATAACACTAAGAGCAGCTACTGATGATCGCTGGACTGAACATTGGTCGGTTGAGGCGAATGCTCGTTGGCATGTGGCCTGGAAAGGATTGTCACAGTTTATTTCAGCTCAGGAGGATCGGGATAATGGATGGATGTCTGCACGGTTTTACCCTGAATCAGGGGATGCTCTAACGCTTGATATAAAACGATTTGATCCTGTCAAAGGGCCATTGATTGCTATTGATAAAGCAACTGTCGCAATGACACAAAGTGAAACTCGTCTGACAGGAGAACTAACGTTTGATTATCGGAGTGCATTAGGGGGAGAGCACTGGATTTCTTTACCTCCTGGCCTGGAGGTTGAACATGTGCATATCAATAATGTTAAACAGATTAGTGCTGTGACAGCCGAACGAGGCCTGTTGTTGCAACTTATACCTGGTAAGCACTCCGTTAACCTGACTTTTAGCCAGCCTAATCAACTTAGTTTGTATAACGAATATCCTGTGTTTGATCTGAATGCGCCGGTTAGTAACATTGAAACGCAATTTAGTCTGAATCGTGACAGAGTGTTGCTTCATCTCTCTGGTCCGGCGATTGGGCCTGTTGTCCTCTATTGGGGGCAGTTAGTTGGGTTTGCAGTATTGGCTTTTCTTATTGGCCGTGTTGCGTGGTTTCGAACGGTAACACCACTGAACACGACTAGTTTATTTTTACTGGGAGCTGGCATTAGTATCAACTGGTGGCCTGGTCTGGTTATCATACTGGGATACTTTGTGGCAATTAGCTTATACGCAGAATATCGGCAATCGGTAGAAGCCCCGTCTGTATTGCATGCGAAGATCGTTCGTTTGATGTTGTTGTTGAGTGGTGTCGGTGTCTTGCTTATGACGGTTCTCTTTGTGCCATTTAGTTTGTTAGGAACGCCAGACGTAACGATTGTTGGTAATCAGTCTTCGATGTACATGCTGAATTGGTATCAGGATCGGTCTGATGGGTTAACATCGACGATTGCGATGTACTGGATCCCTGTTTTTGTTTTCAAGGCGGTCTTAATGCTCTGGGCGTTGTGGTTGAGTCAGCGTTTGATGGACTGGACGCGTTGGAGTTGGATGAAACTAACGTAGCAAAACGACAGCTATTAATACGAAAGCAATATTAAAAAGCCCGGATGTTTTACATCCGGGCTTTTTATATGCGTGTGAGTAGTTGCGACTCTGTTTATTTAAGAACACCAAGTTCTGTTAAACGTTCAGTCAAATAGCTACCCGCAGTATGACGTTCTGATAGTACGACATCCGATTTTGGATGAAGGAATAATGGGATTGAAATCCGCGAATTTTCCTGACGCTCGCCGCTTGGGTTGATAACACGGTGAGTGGTAGATGGGAAGTAACCACCTGATGCTTCCTGAAGCATGTCACCGATATTAACGATCAGATTACCAAAATCGCTTGGTACATCTAACCAGCTACCATCTTTCGCTTTAACCTGAAGACCTGGCTCATTAGCAGCCGGTAAAATTGTGATTAGGTTAATATCTTCATGCGCAGCGGCTCGGATTGCACCTGGCTCTTCCGTACCTTGCATCGGTGGATAGTGAAGAATGCGAAGCAGTGTATTTTCGCTACCATCAATCATTGAAGACAGTGGCATAGAGTATTTATCGGATACGTCTTTTGGAGAGTATTCTTCAATCCAGCTAAGTAATTGCGCCGCCAGTTTAGTCGTCGATTTGTAGTAATTGCTGGTTTGTTCATGCAGAAAATCCGGACAACGACCCCACGGGTAGTAGTGAAAGTATTCTTTAATATCTTTTACTTCGTGACCCTTAGCTGTTTCTGACACGTCAGCTGAGAAGAAACCATCTTGTTTTTCCGGGTCATAAGCAAAATCATGCTTTGAATCCATGCCAAACAATTCGTACCAGTTCACGTAGATTGACTCTACTTCTTCTTTCATGATTGGATGGTTTTTAAGGACGCCAAATCCGGTATTTCTTAATGATTCAACAAATTCTTGCGCAGCATTTTCGGCAGTGTAATCAACAGCTGTTAATTTCATGTATGTAATATCGTTCCGGTTTAGACCAGCATAAGCTAGTTGGGGGTTATCACGTTCCAACACCTCCGGACAGTGCTTTGATTGTAATCAAACCTGATGTTTCAATTACGGGATAAGCTGGAGGGGTTGTGTTTAGCGGGGCGGTATTCTATCGGGGGTTAGGCAAAAGCACAACAATTATTGAACAATAAATGAGCATTATTTGTGCGCAATGAAGTAATCGACTTTATATTCGGAACGAATTAATACGTATTTGTGAAAGATTTACTACTTATCATTGATGAGAGTATTACCAGATAATTGCAACTATCCTGTTTAAGACCTAAAATGGGCACGTTTCCCTTCTTTAAGCTGATTCAAAGGCGATTTTACCATGTCATTTCTTTCTGAATATCAACCTGATACTCCTTTTCCCTCATTTACATTACCTGTAGTTGGCGGTGAGAGCGTCACTATCGGCTCTGGTAGTGATGATGGGCGGTGGCAGTTAGCTGTATTTCATCGAGGCAATCATTGTCAGCTATGTCGCGATTACCTGACGTCAATGGAAGATGTCAGTCCGATTGCAGAAAAATTAAAACTGGACCTTATTGCGATTTCTAATGATGGAGAGGCAGTTGCACTTGAGGCATGTAAATCATTCAACTTTTCATTTGCTTATGCGTATGGGGTAGGTGATGAAATTATGGAACGTTTAGGATTAATCGTGAATGACCCTAATCCGAAAGGAGAACCCGACTGGTCCTTTCCTGAACCCTGTTTATTTGTGATTGGGAATGATGGATTAACCAGGCTGGTGGATTTTTCACATCAACCTTTTATCCGCCCCACACTGGATCGAATTTTGATGCGTATTGCTGAAATGAGAGATATTGACGTTACCTGGTAGGTCGTAAAAGAAATGAATTGAAGACATCCATGTCGTTGCTGAGCTAATTACCGTGTTGGCTCAGCGGCATACATTGCGTTCATGGTTGAATTGCATTTGTCCTGTTGTCGTCCACCTGTTCCTGCACGCCTGACCATGACAATCTCGCTCAAAATACTTAGCGCAGCTTCCTGAGCGGTGCGAGCGCCCAAATCGAGTCCTGCTGGAAATGAAACTCTCGACGTCTGGTCATTAGTATTGATCATCTGATTGATCTGGTGCTCTGTTCCATCATCCTTTTCCGTCAGTCCTATATAGCAAACCTCTGTTTCTAATGCTCTGATAAGAATTGAACGTATATTTTTTTCAGGTGTTGCGATAACGATAAAATCATCTGGCTCAGCAAAAATAGGATAACATCCCTCATCATGGCCATTTGTTAGAGCATCTGGTGAAAACTCTGATGGTCTTAATTCAGCATCAAGTCGAGATACTTTAAATCCGACCTGAGTCGCTAACTGACCAAGATGATTTATCAGATTACCTGTGCCTACCAGCCATAATGTTGGTTTTGGAAGTTCGGGATTAATAAATACTCTCATTTCATCCTCCTGGCTGAATTCGTTTACTCGAATTAAACATAGCTAAACTTGCGCATTTTTGGTTTAAGCGCACGTACAGAGAGAAAACTCTGGTGATTTACCGGAAGATGGAAACTAACCGACAGGCAAAGCGGTCGTCAGGGATTGATAGTCATCATAATCTTCCGGTGTGTCGAGGTCGTAGATCACGTGATTATTAGGCATTTCGACCATGCTAACCAGTTCGGGATTGTTTTCGATAAACTGGCGACAACCGGGATTAGCAGCATTTTCTCGGATCTCATGTACATAATCTGCTGAGATCATGACTGGATTACCTCGTTCTCCCATCCACGTCGGTATAAGAACCGGAGATGTTGTATGCTGAAACGTGTTGATAAGAAAAGAGTAGTCATTGACTGTCATCAAAGGTTGATCACATAAACAAACCATGACGCCAAAGTCTAAATGCTTCAGAGATGACAAACCTTTTTGAACTGATGTCATTTGGCCATCTCGATAGTGTTCGTTCGTAACGATTGATATTGGTAATCCGGCAAGTATTCGTCTTGCTTTCTCTTCTTCGTGACCAACGACGACAATTACCTCATTGACGGGAGAGGCCAATAAACGAATAGTTGTGTGTAACAACATTGGAATGTTATTAATTTTTAATTCCAGTTTATTGGGTTCTCCCATACGCCTCGATTCACCAGCGGCTAATAGAATTGCTGAAATTCCACTCATACTTAATTTCCTGATTTATATATTTATTTGATTATTATTTGATTATTATTTGACGGATTTTCTTGTTGCGATTTGCTCGCTCGTCTTTGTTGTATTAGCCCGGCCAGTATTGATACGGCGATTTCGGCAGGTGTAACAGCGCCAATATCTATACCGGCTGGGGTGCTAATTCTGCTTAATGTCGCAGGACTGAATCCTTTTTCGGCAAGTTGATTTTTTAATTTCGTCGCCTTTCGTTGGCTGGCGACAAAGGAAACTACGCGAGATGAAGAATTCAATGCACTGTGCAGAGATTTCAAGTCAACTTTTCCCTGCGTTGCGACAACGACAAATTCTGTATCGTTAAATGCGGGTGATTGTGATGAATCAGGAATGGATAGGTCGAATTCGTGGTGATGAGAACATCCGGCAGGGAAGTGTTCATTGTCGTCCTGAGTAACTATTGTCACGTCAAAACCAGCTACCGGAGCCAGGTGGGCCAGATTTCTGGCTACAGGCGAGTTTCCGTATATGGTTAGCGACGGATTAGTGATGAATGGATCAATGAATAATTCAAGTGAACCTCCACTATGGCACCGACTAATAAACTCAATTACGTTATCGGGTTGAGAGGTCGAGGATGTTGCACTGACACGTATGTGTTTGGGTTTGTTGGTATTCAGACATTCTTCAACAGTTTTTATGACCGCAGGTTGCGCACAACCACCGCCGATCCAACCGTGAATAGTGCCGTCAGCTTCAACAATTGCCTTACTACCCGGATGTGCGGATGTTGGTGCTTCACTGTTAATCACAGTGACAAGTGCAAAGGAAGTTCGTTCTGATTGAAGCTTTTGAGCCATTTCCAATATATTCCTGGCTTCATACATGTCGCTTTCTCCTGATTTCATCCATAAAGAGCTAATGTTGTGATTAGCCCGGCCAGGTAGCTATCTACCTGTAAAGCTTTTGCTTTGCTAACAAAGCAAATACCTGCATGAATACAGGTATTTGCTTGAGACTTGAACTTAACGAAGAATGTTCAGGTTGACCTCTTAGCTGGTATGAACGTCTTTACGTTCAAATAAGCTTTTGAAGAATCCAACAAGAACTTTCCATGCAAAGCTAAACGCATTTAACTCTTTTGTTGATGTGTTTGAAACGGCTTCGGCTTTAGCTGTTTCACTTTTTTGATCTTTCAGTGAATCTACCGTGTCGGTGAAGTTTTGACCGAACTGATTCAGAATCTGGTCAGCAACCTGATTCATCATTCTTCCGCCCAGACTTGCGATACGGCCATTCACTGTTACAGTTGCCACACCATGAAGTTCAGAATGCGTATCATCCTTTTTGACAACTGTCGCTGTTAAATCCATTTCTGCTGTTGAATTACCTTTCTGATCCTGACCTTTGCCTAAAAGGTGCATTTCATGTTTCAGGGTATCCAGTTCCATTACTTCGATGTCACCATTAAATGACATTTTAGCTGGACCTACTTTTGTATTAACTGTGCCTTTGTAATGCGTTTCGTCAACTTCTTCTGTAATCTCTGCGCCTGGCATACACCGAGCAACACCAGAGATATCCTGTAATAAAATCCATGCATCAGCTTCTGACGAATTTATTGGGAATGTTTTTTCTAATTTAATCTGCATAACTAAATCCTTCTTTGTTTCGCTACCATTAAGTTGTTTTATTACTACATCTCATGTGGTGGGGGCACACTGGATGTAATCCGTTTTGATCAGCCTCAGTTGATCAATATGAGCTGCTCACTACCACGTACAGCTCATGTTCCATTAATTTTCCTCGAATTTATTCAGTCCAAGTTCGTCAATCTGTTGCCAAACCCGGTAGGCGTTATGTGGCATGTTCATATGCGTAACACCCAGGTGTGAAAATGCATCCACTACCGCTGAAGTAAAACATGGAATACTGCCGACATGAGGAGACTCTGCGACACCTTTCGCACCTATGGGGTGATGCGGTGAAGGCGTGACGGTGAAATCTGTTTCCCAATGAGGTGTTTCCACTGCTGTGGGTATGAAATAGTCCATGAATGTATTGCCCAAGGCGTTACCATCTTCATCAAATGGCAACTCTTGTCCCATGGCGACAGCAAAGCCTTCTGCAAGCCCGCCATGTATCTGCCCATCGATGATCATTGGATTAATACGAGTTCCGCAGTCATCAAGTGCATAGAATCTTCTAATGGATGTCTCGCCGGTATATTTGTCGATATCGACAACACAAAGGTAAGATCCAAATGGATAGGTAAAGTTTGGTGGATCATAGTAATTAACTGCTTCCAGTCCTGGGTCCATGCCTTCAGGAATATCTTCATAGGCTGCCCATGAGATTTCCCTCATTGTTTTATAGTGTTCTGGCATACCCTGAACTTCATAACGATCGACGTTCCATTGCAGCTCTTCTTCTGACACTTTCAGCAAGTGTGCTGCAATTTTTTTGGCTTTCGCACGAATCGTTCTTGCTGCTCTCGCACAGGCTGCTGCACCAACCGGTGTTGAACGAGAACCATAAGTACCAACACCGTATGGGGCAGTATCGGTATCTCCTTCCTCAATCTTGATATCATCAGACGGAATACCAAGTTCCGTTGCAATAATCTGAGCATATGTCGTTTCATGGCCCTGACCTTGCGAAATTGTGCCGAAGCGAGCGATTGCTCCGCCGTTGGGGTGAACACGTATCTCAGCACTGTCAAACATGCCTATACGAAGGATGTCACAGTTTTTCATTGGACCGGCACCAACAATTTCAGTGAAGGTACAAATACCGATACCCATTAGTTCGCCTTTCGCTCGTTTTTCGGCTTGTTCCCGGCGAAGTCCTTTGTAATCAACGGCATCAAGTACTTTGTGAAGTGCTGTGTGGTAATCGCCGCTATCCAGTTCCCAGCCGAGTGCTGTCTTGTATGGGAATTGCTCTTTTTTCACAAAATTGCGTAGTCTGATTTCAGCTTTATCGATGTTTAACTTCTGTGCCAGGACATCCATCATACGTTCAATGACGTAAATGGCTTCTGTCACTCGAAATGAACAACGGTAAGCAACACCACCGGGCGACTTGTTGGTATAAACACCTTTAACATTGACGTAAGCAGCTGGAATATCATAAGAACTGGTAACAATGTGAAAAAAGCCTGCCGGGAATTTTCTTGGATCTGCACAAGCATCAAATGCGCCGTGATCAGCCAGAACATTCACTTTCAAGCCTTTGATGATACCGTTCTTATCAGCCGCGATTTCGCCTTCCATGTGATAGTCACGAGCAAAGGATGTTGTTGTGAGGTTTTCTATACGATCCTCAACCCATTTTACCGGGCGACCAAGGACAATTGATGCAACAATCGCAGTAACGTAACCTGGGTAGATACCAACCTTGTTACCAAAACCACCGCCGATATCAGAGGAAATAATTCTGATTTTACTTTCTGCGATTCCTGAAAGTTTAGAAACGACGGTTCTGACAATGTGTGGTGCCTGAGATGTTATGTAGACAGTTAATTGCCCCATAACTGGATCGAATGATGCGACACAACCACAAGTTTCCATTGGACTTGGGTGAACTCGGTGGTAATACATCTTTTCTTTTACAACAACGTCTGCGTCATTAAATGCCTGATCCGTTGCCGCTTCATCACCTTTATCCCAGGTAAAAATATGGTTGTGATGGTCAATTGCACCATGTTCAGACTCAACCATACCAACTCGATCTTCGCGAATAACTACTGCGTCATCATCAAGGCTGGTATGTGGATCGGTAATTACCGGTAATGGTTCATATTCAACTTCAACCATGTCGACGGCATCAGCAGCAATATATCTGTCTTCTGCTACGACAACAGCGACTTCCTGGAGTTGAAAGCTAACTTTGCCATCAGCCAAAACAGCTTGTTTATCCATTGCCAGCGTTGGCATCCAGTGCAAATCAAGTGGTTTTAAATCTTCGGCAGTTAAAACTGCAACAACGCCTGGCAAAGCAAGAGCTTTTTCTTTGTTAATCGATTTGACCCGGCCATGCGCTATCGGGCTTCTGACAATATCGGCAAATAACATGCCCGGTAGTTTCACATCGTCAACGTATAGCCCTTTTCCCTGAATGAAACGAGGATCTTCAAGACGTTTTCTTGAACATCCCATGCCTTTGAGATTCTGTTCGCGTTCGATTTTATCTTCGTTACTCATCTCTCAGACTCCTTATTCAGATTGCTGCTTGTCGGCCGCATACTGAACCGCTTTGACGATATTCTGGTAGCCAGTACAGCGACATAAGTTTCCGGCAAGTCCTTGTCTTATTTCTTCTTCAGAAGGATTTGGATTTTCCTGCAAGAAACGATAAGAACGCATTAACATACCAGGAGTGCAGAAGCCGCATTGCAATCCATGTTCTTGCATGAAACCTTCCTGAACAGCATGTAACTCGCCATCTTTTGCAAGACCTTCAACAGTAACAACGGACGATTTATCTGCCTGAACTGCCAGTAGGGTACATGACTTAACCGATTTGCCATCAACATCTACGGTGCAAGCGCCGCAGTGACTGGTATCACATCCAATGTGTGTGCCTGTGAGCTGAAGTTGTTCACGTAATACATGAACCAGTAATTCTCTTGGTTCGACAGCGACTTCAATATCACGGCCATTTAGATTCATTGCTATGAGTTGTTTAGACATCGCTTTATCCTTTTGCCTGTTGTAGAGCATCTCTGATAGATCGTCTGACCATTTCGCCAGCCATTTGAGTTTTGTACTGGCTGTCTCCTCGAAGATCTTCCATCGGTTCACAGATTTCCATTGCTTTAATGGCCGCCTGGTTAATCAGTGATTCGTCAATTGGATTGCCAATTAATACTTGTTCTGCATCTTCTGCACGAAGTGCGGTGGCGCCGACATTGGTTAAAGTGATTCTGGCATCAGAGCAAATACCATTGGATAAAGTTAGAATGACTGTCGCACCTGCGGTCGCAAAATCACCTGTTTTACGTTTGAGTTTGTTGTAGCCGTAGAAGCTGTTGGAAGTAGGAACTGGTATCAGGACTCGTTTCAAAATGTCCTGTTCTTCCAGTTGTGTCCAGTATGTGCCGAGATAAAATCCATTGGCTGGCTCTTCTCGTTCTCCTTCAGGACCTTCGATAACAAAGACTGCATCAAGGGCCATCATAAGAGCTGGGTGGTCGTTACCTGGATCTCCATGAGCGATATCACCGCCGAGAGTTCCTTTGTTTCTTACCTGAGGATCTGCTATCAGGGTTGCTGCGTATGCAAGTAGAGGGCAATGCTGTTGAATTATCGATGAGTCGATAAGTTCATTCTCTGTTGTCATTGAACCGATTGAAAGCGTACTACCATTCAGTTCGATTCCTTTCAATTCATCAATATTTTTCATATCGATGAGATGCGGGGGTTCTGCAAAACGGAATTTCATCATTGGCAGCAGGCTATGCCCACCTGCAATGAGTTTTGCATCCTCGTTTTCAACAAGGAGCTTAATTGCCGCTTTGACCGACTCCGGTGCATGGTACTCAAATGAGCCTGGTATCATGATTGTCTCCCCAATTCCAAGGGTTGTGTTTACTGAAAGTAAATGCTGTTCGGTACAGGATTTCCATTTAGTTAATGTGAAGATAAAACTACGGTCAAGCCGACATTCACGAATGGTGTGTAATATGTCTTGAGTGGTAGATATCATTCTTAAATGAAATGTACCTATAGCGAGCTATTTATTTAAATATAGGTCTTAAATTAACTTTTGTTATAGTTTTTTAAATTTTAATTTATAGCAGTATTTTTAAGTTTGTGGTTAAAAAGAACACAAAAGTTCGCCGAGAATTGAAACAAAATATTAATAGTGTGGATTTGACTGTAACATCAATATTTATAAGGAGTTTTTCAAGTGGTGTTTTTATTATTGTTAGGAATATAACTTCAACTATAGTCAAAATAATCATCTAAATATAAATAAAACAGTTGGGGTATAGGATGCGAGTTATTAACCCTATTATTACCTATTTGTAAATGTTTTATGTTGATTAGTTCATTTTATAAAAGAAAGGTTTCTGGGCGTGAATGGGTGGATAGCATACATAAATGGTAGAGGCCGAACATGAATGGTGTCCTGGACGTGTTGTATGTTTCGGCCTGTAACTGGTGACTAAGTTATACCTAACATCTCCCGGACTTTTTGAACATTTACCCGACTAATTGGGATAAGCGTCTGGCCTGAGTCATCCATTACGACGTAGTAGCGTTCGTTATTTTTTCGGAATTCTCTCACGGCTCGTAAGTTCACTGTAAAACTTCGGTGAATGCGTGAAAAAATAGTGGGGTCTGCTCGCTTTTCGATATCAGCCAGAGAAAGGTTACATAAGTATTCTTTCCCGTTGGTATATGCCCTGGTGTAATGCCCGTCAGCTTTTAAATAAATAACAGATTCAAGTTCTATTAAAATCACTCGATTGTTCGTGTATACAGGTAATTTAAACAACCGCCTTAATGATGTTTGGTTTTCTTCTGTGGGTTCCGGGGGATGGGTTGTTACATCGGTCACATCATAAAAAATCATGCAGGTACCAATTGAACCCGATTCTCCTTCCATTCTGGATGTTTTGATCAGTAATACTCTGTCTGGAATATTAATCATCATCGTTACCGGTGGGGGAGATTTTCCGACTGATTGAGATGTCTCCAGTAAAAAAGCAACTTTGTTTTTGCTTTTTTCCGGGTGAAGACTTAATACATTTTTTCCCAGGATACTTGATGGGTCCATGCCCAACGTTTTCACTGCCAGAGAGTTCATACCCAGAACTTTATTGTTCTCGTCTAACCAGATTATGCCTGGATCAAACTTCTGTAATTGGTGCTGAAATGTTTCCATCGCTGTCTATAATTTTATTGTTAATTGATGTCCAAAAAATGTAATTGCTCTGTGAGATTTTGCATTGATGCTTGTCATTCTAGAGTGTTTATTCCCTGTTAACTCAGGGAATTTTGATCGGTTGTTCATCAAATACTGTTTGCAAAGCGTACCTATAGGAAAACTTGTTTTTAAAAGTGATCCAGATGGTAGCAAATTAAGCAAATCTCACCTACTAAGTTAAGAACTATTCCATAACTTTTTGTGTGCGTTTTTTATATCTCGATTGTTATTGGTTAATACTTTCGAGTGCTTCATCTTTTATCTGTTTTAGATAAAAATGCTAACCTTATGTTTAAAAACAATAAAGTTTATTTAGTTATAAGTGGTTTTATTTGTATTGTGGCTTGTTTCTAACGAAATTGTGTTTTGCTACTCAAAAAATTAACAGTGTAATCTAACCTCAAGAAAAATAATAACTAAAAATGGTCATGTATTAATTATCAAAACAGAGTCTGGTGCTTGATTCTCATTTAAACTAACTTTTTAGAGAATTAAATGACTAAAAATATAAGTAGTCTCCTTTTTTGCCACTTACGCACCAGATGAGCATCGAAATCGTTATGGAATATATGTTGTAAAAATATTTAGTGATTGAAATTACACATATTTCATATGCTTTGATTTTTAATAATCGTAATGTTGACGGGAAAAGTATTCTAGTAATGCGTACATACTAATGTAAATGGCTGGCATCTTTCGACATGGTAATGGCTAAAGAAGTATGATGGGATGATGGATTTTACCGATAGATTTGGTTTGTTTTAAGGGCTTTAAATTGGGAGGAATTGTTCATTGGTGTATTCAGCGATCTGACCTTTCAATAGTATGTCGCAGGGAGGAATTGCTGGTATATTTCTCGAATTTTTCCATTGTTTTTAAGCAAATGAATTGCGTTATTTAATCTGGGAATGGCTGCGGCCTTTGATGGATGAACTCTCATCATTATCTCAGCGGTGTAATTCACAGGGCCGACTTCTAATTTTTGAAACTCTGGTTCTACAGCCATCCAGTATTCGACAGAATTGGCTTGTACAATAACCTGATTAAATCGCCCGGCCGCAAGTCTGAATAATAAGTTTCTTTCGTTTTCACCATCCTCCCGCAAAATGACACCAGCGTTAAAACTCTTGGCATATTTGGGATAGACGTAGCCACTAATCACGCCAATTCGTTCACCGAACAGATCATCAACCTTCCGGATTTTTTTCGATTTGCCCGGTGCAAAAACGAACACTTCGGTGGCAACCATAAATGGGACGGAGTACAAGCCTGGAACTTTGTTGTTTTCTCGCCATATTGGATTAATACCAGGCTCTATATCGATGAGTCCATCATTGAAATGTTTTATCAATCTTCGCTGTGGGAGATGTACAAACTGATATGTGTCTCCAGTAATCAATGAAAATTCTTTAAACAGTGTTGAGTAAACCCCTGCACGATTAGAGTCCTTTGGAAAAGAAACAGGTGGGATGCCTTCTGAACTGAGTGCAACTTTGAGTGTTTCAGCATGAATTTGTAATGCGAATAAGGAAAAGAAAAAGAATGTTAAACCAGTCACAACAACATTTTTCATAACAATGGCTCCTCGTTTTAAAGTGAATGTATGGTGAATACACAGGGGCTTAAATGCATGGATATGCTGACCAATAACGTTGGAGGTTTGTATTCCAGCCAAATGTTTCAAAACATCATTTCACTGGTCGCAATGATAATCATGTTTCCTTTATATACCCTATATGAGTCTATAGGTCTTTGCCTAGTGTTTTTTCCTGTTTTTGGACCGTTAGAGGTTGTCATTATTCATGGTGCTCTTTCAGAAATCCATGAGGAAATGGACTATTTTTAAGACTGAGTTGACAGATTTTTGTTGAAATTTAATTTTTTAAGCGTAAATAAGTAATGAGATTGGAAACTAAATTATATAAGTTTTCATTGGCGCTATCGTATCCACTGGTTCGTACTGTTTAATTGAAGTAAATCTATACATTTTCATTCTGTTTATTCAAGAAACATGAGTGAGTAAAAGTGAATGTCTTAAATACATATTTTGACAGTACATAATTGAAAAAAGATTAAAATACCTACCATTTCTGTCTGTACAAGGCTGTGCTACTGTATTGGCTGGTCAGGGGGTTAGATGAGGTTTTTTACCAAAATGAACAATGTTCAGCGTATTGTGTGGTTGGCACTGACTGGTGTGACATTTTCAGTCGTGGCTGAAGAGAAGTCCGGTCTTTATGACATGTCGCTGGAAGAGTTGTTTAATGTTGAAGTAGAGATTGCATCTAAAACGAATGAATCTATTGTCGAAGCGCCATCATCGGTGACAGTGTTTGATCGTGTGAGGATTCGACAGCTCGGTTTGTCATCTGTTGAAGAGTTACTTCAGTTTGTTCCTGGATTTGTTGTATCACGTGAACATGATGGTGCGTCATCCCGAATTAGTGTCAGGGGCCGTTCAACACAGGCATCGGAATCGGTTCTTGTTCTGCTCAATGGTCAGCGAGTAAATACGCTTTATACTGGTTCATCAACACGAGTCCTGCCAAATATACCTCTTGAAAATGTTTATCGGGTTGAAGTTATTCGAGGCCCTGGTTCAGCAATTTATGGTTCTCATGCATTTACTGGTGTCGTGAACATTATTACCGGCGCAGATACCAATGAAGTCTTTTTGAAGTTAGGCACACATAACAGAAAAGAATTAGCCGTTAATTCATCGACGGTTATTAACGATATTCACTTGAGCGGTTTTTTCAAATACAGAGATGACGATGGCCAGCAGTATGGCGATGTTGTTGATCGATTTGGTCATTTGAATCAAACATCCGATCCGTTCAAAAGCATTGATGTTGATCTGAATATGCAGATTGACTCATTGAATATTAATCTTCGACATTCATCCCGTAATAATGAAAACTTTATCGCATTTGGCGGTATTGATGATTCGATAAATAGCAGGCATCACCGTTTTACTTCTCTGGCTGCAAAGTATCAATATCAGGTGAACAGTGATCTGACAATGATGTTCAAAGCCGGGTTTCGTCGTGATGAAATTGATGAAGCGTTTTTAGTTCGAAAGCTTGGCATGGGGGCCGATCAAATCCCTATGATTGCCGGGCCAAATTTACAATCAGAGTTATACAGTTCAGATATCAGTGCTAATTACAAATTATCCGAAAACAACGAGCTTATAATTGGTGGGTTATTTGAAAAGGAAGCATTCAGAGAAATTAAAGCCACTTATTCATTCAATCCGGTGACACTGGAATTGTTTGAAGAGCCTCAAGTGATTGATGATATGTCATTATTGTTTATCCCGGACAGAGAACGTCGGGTAACCGGATTTTATGTACAGGATAAATACACACCAACGGATGATCTGACTCTCTTCGTCGGTGGACGCTGGGATGACTATAACGACTTTGGATCGTCTTACAATCCGAGAGCATCCATTATCTATAATTTGACTGACGATACGGATGTCAAAGTTATGTATGGTAAGGCTTTCAGAGCGCCATCATTTGTTGAACTTTATAACTACAATGCACCAACACGGGTGGGTAATCCTGAGTTGGATGCTGAAGAAGTTGAAACTACAGAAGTCGCGCTTTACCAGAAGTTTTCCAGCGGCAAAGCGTCGATCACCTATTTCCATAGTGACTTCAGTGACATTATCGTATTGGGACGAAACAGACCTGATATCGACACCAATCCCTTTTTAGCTCGTCAGTATGAAAGCAGTGATAAATCGTTAAATTTGTCAGGTTTTGAAATGGATTTTGAATTTTTGCCATTTGATGGATTGTATTTCATGGGTTCCCTCACTCATATGACTAAAAATGGCCGAGGCTTTCCTGATACATCTGGCTCAGTCATGATGGACTACAGAATAGCCGGTTATGGCTTTAATCTGAATGGTTTGTACCGAGGAAAAATAGACGACTTTGAACAGTCCAGTTATTGGGTTTGGAATTCAAACTTCAGCTATCAATTCTCGGATTGGGAAGGTCAGGTAGGTGTGACTAATATTTTCGAGAAACACTACCAATCATTCAGTACGACAATATCGGATGGAATACCCAATCGAGGCAGAGAATTTTTCGCAAAAATTATCTGGGCTTTTTGATGAAAGCTCCTTGTTCAGCAGGTTGTTAGTATTGCGGTAAAATCCACCAGCGAAGACCAATAGGCTCTGGTTGCAATACACCTCAACTTACAGAGGCTTGCCGCAATTTGTTGCGCAATGTAAATAAACATGAGAAATATAGCTTCTTCCTTCGACGTGTCATCTTCAGACATCAATAACTAGGTGAATAAATGATTAACCGACTGGTCAAAACGACAGGTGTGGCGGCATGTGCTTTATTTGCATCGCTGGCTTCACATTCAGTATTTGCAAAACAACTCACTGATGCGCAAACCGCAGAAGTAAAACTACTTCAACAAACTGCACTACAATCAAATCTTGCTTATGATCTTGATGAATCACTGACAACAGAAGTTGGTGCAAGAATGATCGGTACGGAAGGGGACCGAAAATCAGTAGCCTGGGCTATCGATAAAATGAAAGCCTTAGGCTTTGACAGAGTATGGACTGAAGAAGCGAATTATATTCCGTGGATTCGTGGAGAAGAAAAGGCATCAATTGTTAAGCCTTATCCGCAAAAATTGGTGGTAACTGCACTGGGTGGCAGTGTGGCAACACCTGAAAGTGGTATTGAAGCACCTGTTGTTCACTTTGAAAATCTGGACGCATTAAAAAAAGCAGAAGCGGGTAGTCTGAAAGGCAAGATAGCCTTCATTTCTGAACGTATGGAACGTCATAAGACCGGTAAAGGTTATGGCAAGGCTGTTGGCGGTCGAAGTCAAGGAGCTATTGCGGCGGCAGAAAAAGGTGCGCTGGCCCTGGTTATTCGTTCAATTGGCACGGATAACGACCGTGTTGCTCACACGGGGATGATGCGTTACGACGATAAGATTACAAAGATTCCTGCTGCGGCATTATCAAATCCTGATGCCGATATGTTGGAGCGCCAAATCTCACGTGGTAAAGAAGTGGTCATCGCACTTAAACTTGATACGAAACGTTTAGTCGATGAGCCTATTACTACATCAACGGTGATTGGAGAATTAACTGGTAGCGAAATACCGGAAGAGTTTGTCATTATGGCTGCTCACCTGGATTCGTGGGATGTTGGTACGGGCGCTGTAGATGATGGAATTGGTGTCGGTATCACAATGGCTGCGGCTGCACATATTGCGAAACTTCCTGCTCGTCCAAAACGTTCAATCAGAGTTATTTTATGGGCTGGTGAAGAAGTCGGTCTGGTTGGCGTTAAACAATATGTTAAAGATCATCAGCATGATATGGATAAACATATTATTGGTGCTGAGTGGGATTTTGGCACACATCGAATCTATAAAATGACTCCTGGTGTTGGTCCAAAAGCGCTTTATCATATTGATGAACTGGCAGGATTACTGGCTCCTCTTGGGATTTCCCAAAGCCCTGAAAACAATGCAAAAGGTCAGTCTGATTTAAGTTTACTGGGCAAAGCGGGTATGCCAGCGATTAACTTCCATGTTGATGGAATTGATTACTTTGATGTCCATCACACAGAAAATGACACGCTTGATAAAGTTGATCCTGAAGCGATGAAGCATGGTACAGCCGTATATGTAACGTTTAGTTATTTTGCCGCTCAGTCAGGCATCGATTTCAGAAAATAAATTTAAGATTTGGAATTCGATAATTCGTGAAAGAGTTATCGCTTCAAGATACAAAAAAGCGGTTAGCTCATCAGAACTAACCGCTTTTTTAATGGAATTAACGCTCTATAAGCAAGAGCGTGTTTTTAACTGTTTGGATTACACACGTTCGAATACTGTTGCGATACCCTGACCCAGACCAATACACATAGTCGCCAGGCCGGTTTCAACATCGTTATGTTCCATCAGGTTGATTAAGGTTGTAGAGATACGTGAACCTGAACAACCCAGAGGGTGACCCAGTGCAATAGCACCACCATTCAGATTTACTTTTTCTTCTACTTTGTCCATCAGGCCTAAATCTTTAACAACTGGAAGAGACTGAGCAGCGAATGCTTCATTCAGTTCAACCATTTTAATGTCGTCAATTGACATGCCTGCAGCTTTTAGCGCTTTGCCTGAAGCTGGAACCGGACCGTAACCCATGATAGACGGATCGCAACCAGCAACACCCATTGATTTAACACGAGCGCGGATAGTCAGTCCCAGTGCTTTCGCTTTTTCTTCTTCCATGACCAGCATTGCTGATGCACCATCAGACAACGCTGACGATGTACCAGCGGTAACAGTACCATTAGCTGGATCGAAAACAGGGCGAAGATTAGCAAGACCTTCAGCGGTTGTTTCTGGACGAATAACTTCATCGTAGTCAAAGTTTTTAAGAATGCCGTCAGCATCGTGACCTTCAGTTGCTACGATTTCATTTTTAAATCGACCTTCAACCGTTGCCGCGTGCGCCAGACGGTGTGAACGAGCACCGAATTCGTCCTGCATTTCACGAGTAATGCCGTGCATTTTACCCAGAAGCTCGGCGGTAAGACCCATCATACCGGCTGCTTTTGCAACGGATTTAGACATGCCCGGGTGGAAATCAACACCGTGGTTCATTGGTACGTGACCCATATGTTCAACACCACCGATTAAGTAGACATCACCCATACCACATTGAATAGAACGCGTAGCGTCGTGAAGAGCCTGCATTGATGAACCACATAAACGGTTTACGGTTACTGCGGGAACACTGTGAGGAATACCTGCAAGCAACGTCGCGTTACGGGCAACGTTAAACCCTTGTTCAAGCGTTTGTTGTACACAACCCCAGATAACATCGTCGATTTCTGCTGGGTTAAGTGCTTCATTTCTGTTTACCAGTTCACGCATAACGTGTGCAGATAATTCTTCAGCACGAACGTGTCGGTACATACCGCCTTTAGAGCGGCCCATTGGTGTACGAATACAATCAACAATAACTGCGTTTCTCATTGTTCCAGTCTCCATTAAGCGGTATAGAATGACGCGCCAGCTTCAGCCATTTCACGCGTTTTATCAGTAACCTGGTACATTTCGCCCAGGTGAGCATATTTATCTGCCATCGCAACAAAGTTAGCCAGGCCGATAGTGTCAACATAACGGAATACACCGCCACGGAATGGAGGGAAACCTAAACCGTATACCAGACCCATATCAGCTTCTGCTGGTGAGCCAATGATGCCTTCTTCAAGACAACGGATAGTTTCGTTGATCATAGGGATCATACAACGAGCGATGATTTCATCGGCGTCAAAGTCTTTCTGATCTGCACAAATGCCAGAAAGCATTTCAACCACGCTTGCATCGAAATCTTTCTTCGGCTTACCTTTTCTGTCTTTCGTGTAAGTGAAGAAGCCATTACCATTTTTCTGACCATAACGGTTGTTTTCGAACATAACCGCAACTGGATCATTCTCCAGTTTCTTCATGCGTGTTGGGAAACCTTCTGCCATCACATCAATACAGTGATGTGCAGTATCAATACCAACAACGTCAAGAAGATATGCAGGTCCCATAGGCCAGCCGAATTGTTTCTCCATGACTTTGTCTACTTTTGTAAAGTCAGCGCCATCAAGAAGTAACAGACTGAATCCAGCAAGGTAAGGGAACAGAACACGGTTAACGAAGAAGCCCGGGCAGTCGTTTACGACGATAGGGGATTTACCAATTTGTGCCGCATAAGCAACAACGGCTGCAACTGTCTCATCTGATGTTTTTTCACCACGGATAACTTCAACCAATGGCATTCTGTGAACCGGGTTAAAGAAGTGCATACCGCAGAACTGCTCAGGACGTTCAAGGTTTTCGGCAAGACGATTGATTGAAATAGTTGATGTATTTGAGGTCAGGATCGCGTCTTCAGCTACTTTAGATTCAGTTTCTTTTAGAACGATACCTTTTACTTTTGGATTCTCGACAACCGCTTCAACAACGATATCGACGTCGCTGATCGTGTCGTAGCTAAGCGTTGGAGTAATACTGTTTAATACGCCAGCCATTTTCGCGCCATTGATTTTGCCGCGAGACAGTTGTTTGTTCAGTAACTTTGATGCCTCAGACAAACCAAGATCGATAGCTGCATCATTGATGTCTTTCATGACAATAGGCGTGCCTTTAGAGGCTGATTGATAAGCGATACCACCGCCCATAATACCCGCGCCAAGTACAGCCGCTTTACCTACTTTTTTGGAAGCTGTTTTAGCAGCTTTTTTTGCTTTTCCTTTGATCAGCTGATCGTTCATGAAAATACCGATTTGAGCTGTAGCCGCATCAGTTTTTGCCAGTTGAACGAATGCCTGATTTTCGATAGCAACAGCTTCAGCACGGCCTTTATCGGCGGCCGCTTCAATCGCATTTACTGCAACTATTGGCGCAGGGTAATGTTTACCTGCTTTAGCGAAGATCATGCCTTTCGCTGTGGTGAAGCTCATCGCTTTTTCTGTGGCATTTAACTTCAATGGCTCAAGTTTAACCTGACGTTTTGCTTTCCAGTCAAGGCTACCGGCGATTGCATCACGAACCATAGAAAGCGCAGCATCACGAAGTTTTTCAGGGGCTACGACTGCATCAACCGCACCTTGTTTTAATGCCGCTTCTGCTTTGTGATCTTTACCTGTTGAGATCCATTCCATTGCATTATCAGCACCAATGATTCTTGGTAAACGAACAGAGCCACCAAATCCTGGTAATAAGCCAAGTTTAACTTCTGGAAGACCGATGCGAGCAGTAGTGTCTGCTACCCGGTAATCTGCAGCCAATGTCCATTCACAACCGCCACCCAGTGCATAACCATTAATTGCAGAAACCGTTGGAACAGGCAGATCTTCTAATGCATCAAAAACGTCAGATGCGGATTTGATCCAGGGTAATAATTCTGATTCTGGCAATTTGAAGGTATCAAGGAATTCGGTGATATCGGCACCGACGATATAAGTGCTTTTACCTGATGTAAGAATCACACCTTTTAATGATGCTTCTTTGTGAAGGATAGCAAGCGCTTCACGACATTCAGAAAGAGTGGCTTGATCAAATTTGTTGACTGAGCCTTCAGCGTCCATTTTGAACTCGGCGATGCCGTCTTCAATGAATGCAACGCTGATATTTTTGCCTTCATAAATCATGGAATGTATTTCCTCTAATGAGTTTAATCTCAGGTAAACATAGCAGGGTTAGTTGATCGTGTTTTCCACGAAACAGCTTCCTTTTATTGCCATATTTGAGCTTGCTTCAATGTGAAAAAAATATTGATACAAGCATAAAAATGGCCTCAGTTTGGCCTTTTCATTTCAAAATATCAACCCGTTTTTAAACAGGTGTTTGAATGTGAGAGAGCCAGAAATGGCAGAGTGTCAGGCGAGATTTCCAGATGTAAAATTACCGATAACGCTGTACCCTGCGTTACTTCTGGTCTAACCAGTTGGCGATGGCGCTTTTTCACTTGCTGTTACGGTGATTTTCGACATTATATGATCCAGGATTCAATTAGACTTTTTTATCATAATCTCAGGTGTTTAACCGGAAGGTACTTCTGCCAGAATCCGTATATGGTGTTAGCTTCCCTTGAACCTGATTCTGTGGGTAACTATCTGAATAGAGTGGTTATCCCTAAAATTATATGTAAGCTGCGATTTTTCGTTGCGACTCTGTGGTGAGAGTTATCCATGTATTGTCGAATTTTAATTATTACCTGCCTTAGTTTTTGGATGTCTTCTTCTTTGGCGGCAGATCGTCCGTTAACTCTGGACGAAATGCGAGACGTTTTTTTAAAAGCGGAATATGCGGCGAAGAAGCCAAAGCGTCGGCAATATCGCATGCTCTATGAGCAGCTTGATGGTTATCCCTTGCAACCTTACGCTGAGCTGATTTACTTAAAGAAGCGAGCCTATCTTTCTTACGAACCTCAGGTTACTCAGTTCCTTGATTATTACGAAGGTACGCCGATGGATGAGCCGCTTCGTAAGCAATGGTTGCAGTATTTATCTGAAAAGAATGATAAACAGCGGTTTCTGCGTGACTTCAAGTCTTTTGGAAAAGCAGGTCTGAAGTGTCAGCAATTACGATATCAATTGGAAGATAAAAAGAATGAGCCAGCCGTATTTAAACAGGTTGAAGCACTCTGGACGGTCGGACATTCACAGCCTAAAACTTGCGATCCATTATTTAAGTTATGGATGGATAAAGGCTACCTGACAGAACAAATGGTTTTAAAGCGTATTCAGCTGGCAGCCGATGGCGGTAAACACACGTTAATTCCTTACCTGAAAAAGAAGCTCTCACCCAAAAACCAGTACCTTGCCGATTTATGGCGTAAAACAAGAATCAGCCCCAGTTTTATTTCAAAACAACAACGCTTCCCACGTAAAAGTGACATTGAGCGAGATATCGTTCTTTATGGCATAAAACGTCTTATCTGGCGTAAAAAGAAACTCGCGCTACGCATCTGGCCATCATTGGTAAAGAAATATCAGCTGACCAATGAAGAACAAGGGAAAGTTGCTTATTCATTTGCTATTCGGTTAGCTGCTGCACATGACAAGTCTGCTCGGGAGTGGCTTGAGAAAGTACCTTCGTCGTTAATCGACAGCAAAATTGTGCAATGGCAGATCGCTGATGGGTTGCGAGCTGGTGACTGGCCGCAGGTACTATCGTTGTTGCAAGGATTGCCACAGGATGTAAAGCAGAAGGAAGCGTGGCAGTACTGGTTAGCCAGGGCACTGGTTGAAACCGGTAAGCCTGATGATGCAAAACCATTGTTTGAACAACTGGCTAAGAAACGACATTACTATGGTTTTCTGGCTGCAGGTATTCTGAATAAACCAATAAGCCTTGAGGATAACCCACTCCAGTTTGATGACGGTCAGACTCAGCCAGTGATGGATAATCCTGGAATGGCCCGAGCGTTGGAGTTTATGCACTTTGATCGCAAGGTCAGTGCTCGACGTGAGTGGCGACATCTCCTCTATGGATTGTCAGATGAAGAAAAGCTGATTGCTGCAAAATTGGCGCACACTAATGGCTGGGTTGATCGGGCTATTTTTACATTGCCACAAGCCGGTTATATGGATGATGTGGGATTACGGTTCCCACTGGCTTATCGTGACCTGGTGGAAAAAAATTCGGTGAGAGCAAAACTGGACCCGGCACTGACATTTGCAATTGCACGTCGTGAAAGTTCGTTTATGGCGGATGCAAATTCTTCAGTCGGTGCCTTAGGTCTAATGCAGATAATGCCATCTACCGCCAAATATATTGCACGTAAAAAAGTAAGTCGTCGCAGTTTGTTTAACCCCGGCGTGAATATTCGCTACGGTACTGATTACCTGAAGTATTTGTTGCGAGAAACGGAAGGTAACGAAGTGATTGCTACGGCGGCGTATAATGCGGGTATTTACCGTGTTGAGAAGTGGGTGAAAAAATCAGAGGCGTTACCGGCGGATATCTGGATTGAAACGATTCCGTTTCATGAAACGCGAGAATACGTCAAAAGTGTTCTGGCTTATCGACAAATTTATTCAACCTTGTTGGGTAGTGATAACAATCAATTCAAAGAACTGGTTGATTTGAAGATAGGCGGTCAAGGTTAACAGTAGCAAGCTGTGGTTGAATGACGTAAAGTCGCCTGACAAATATGAGTCTTATTTAATTAGAAAAGTTGGTGTCATCATGGACAAATTAGCTGAACTATATCAACAGCACATACAAGAAAATCAACAACGGGTGAAAGACCTGTTAGCCAGAGAAAATTTAGAAGGTCTTGTCATTCATTCTGGTCAGTTGCGCCGTCATTTTCTTGATGACACCGAACATCCATTCCGTGTAAACCCGCTGTTTAAAGCCTGGTTGCCTGTCGTTGACAACCCTAATTGCTGGTTGGTGGTTAATGGCGAAGACAAACCAACGTTAATTTTCTACATGCCAAACGATTTCTGGCATGCGGTGCCAGAATACCCAACGGATTTCTGGGCTGACTATTTTGATATCCAGATTTTGAAAAGTGCTGGTGAAGTAGAAAAGTTACTGCCTTATGACAAAGCTGGTTATGCCTACTTAGGTGAATGGCTTGAAGTTGCGCAGGCTCTTGGTTTTACCGAAATTAACCCGGAGCCAGTGATTAATTATCTGCATTACTATCGTGCTTACAAAACGGATTATGAAATGGTTTGTTTGTCTGAATCAAACAAACTGGCTGTCAAAGGGCATCTGGCTGCCAAAGATGCATTTTTTAATGGCGGTTCAGAATTCGATATCTTACAGGCTTACCTTGCGGGAGCTCAGCTTGGTGAAAATGAAGTGCCTTATACCAGTATCATTGGTTTGAACAGCAATGCAGCTATTTTGCATTACACCAAGTCAGCGCGTGTTCGCTTCGCTGAAGCCGATCGCCATTCTTTCCTGATTGATGCAGGTGCGAACTTTAATGGTTATGCATCGGATATTACTCGTACATGGTCCTACCGGGATAATGAATTCACGACGTTGATAAAGGCTATGGATGACATGCAATTATCATTAATTGATATGTTAAAGCCGAAAGCGAAGTATCCGGATATACATGTGGCTTGTCATGAAAAGCTGGCTCAGATTCTGGCTGATTTTGAGTTTGTAAACCTTCCCGCAGAGGATATTCTTGCACAGCGTATAACATCAACGTTCTTTCCACATGGTTTGGGCCATCACCTTGGTTTACAAGTACATGATGTCGGCGGCTTTATGGCTGATGTTCGTGGTACACATATCACACCACCCAAAGATCATCCATTCCTGAGAACAACGCGAGAAATCGAAGCAAGAATGGTGTTCACTATTGAACCTGGGTTGTACTTCATTGATTCGCTGCTGAAAGTTCTGGCTGATAGCCCGGCGGGTAAATACGTAAACTGGGAACGTGTAGACAGTTTTAGAAAATACGGTGGAATCCGTATTGAAGATAATATTATTGTTCATCGTGAAAAGAATGAGAATCTGACACGTCAGGCGGGTCTTTAAAACGGATACTGACAGTGTCATTACAAACCTACCAGGTGCCTGCGGGCACCTCTGTTCATGAATTAGAAATCAAGAAAAGTCAGTTTCTTACTTATATTGCACACACACCTGACATTGAATCAGCCAAAGCATTTATCACTGAAATCAAGCAAGAGCATCCAGGTGCTAATCACCATTGCCAGGCATTCATAGCTGGAAAACCTGATAATTCTCAGTGTCTTGGTTTTAGTGATGATGGAGAACCATCAGGAACCGCAGGGAAACCGATGTTAGCGGTATTACAAGGAAGCGGCATTGGTGAAATTACTGCTGTTGTTGTTCGTTATTTTGGTGGTATAAAGCTGGGGACGGGTGGTCTGGTTAAAGCATATGCCAGCTGTGTTAAAGAAGCATTGGCGGCAATTACAACGGTGGAACAAGCTGTAACCGTGCCTGTTAGCATTACTGTTGATTACAACCATCAGAATATGTTGTATTTGCTGCTTGAGAAATTCAATGTAACAGATATTCAGGCTTCTTATGAACAGAATGTTCTGGTGCAATGTGAAATTGCAGAACAGGATATCGCTACATTGACGGTTCAGTTGCGAGATGCGACGGCTGGTCAGGGGAAATTAACGTCAACAATAACCGGAGAATCGTGATGAACTGGAATATTTATTTATCAGGAGAAATTCATACGGACTGGCGGAATGAGATTGCAACCGGGTGTGAGGCCGCAGGTCTTCCGGTTCAATTTTTCAGTGCTAATACGAATCATGCTGACAGTGACGACTGTGCCAGCGTGATTTTGGGAGAAGAAGAGAATGCATTCTGGCGTGATCATAAAGCAGCAAAAATGAATGCAGTTCGTACTCGGACTTTGATGGATAAAAGTGATGTTGTCATTGTTCGATTTGGCGATAAATATAAGCAGTGGAATGCGGCATTTGATGCCGGATATGCTGCGGCATCAGGTAAACCTCTTATTGTTATCCATGATCCTGCACTGACTCATGCACTGAAAGAGGTGGATGCAGCAGCATTAGTCGTGACAGAGAAATCAGGGCAAGTAGTGGAAGCATTACGTTATATAATTCAAAGTGAGTTAACACGCTGAAATTTAAGAAGCATTGTTCTGTAGTCGCGGTATAATCCGTACAATCTAAAACGACGCGCTAACGATTATGCAATATACTTCGATCATTCGTATCCTGGGGCTGCTGATTTCTTTGTTCAGTGTCACCATGTTACCACCCGCATTAGTTTCTTTGATGTACAAAGATGGTGGTGGTAGCGCGTTTGTCTTTTCCTTCTTTTTGATCCTCATTACCGGGCTGTTGCTCTGGTATCCTTTCAGAAATAGTCGCAATGAATTAAAAACCCGAGAAGGTTTTATTATTGTTGTCGCGTTCTGGATGGTGCTTGGCAGTCTTGGAGCCGTGCCATTTATCCTGATGGATGAGCCAAGATTATCGTTGGCTGACTCTGTATTTGAGTCCTTTTCAGGGTTGACGACGACAGGCGCAACTGTCATGACTGGCCTTGATAATTTACCTAAAGCGGTTCAGTTTTATCGTCAGCAATTACAGTGGTTTGGTGGTATGGGAATCATTGTATTAGCGGTAGCAATACTCCCAATGCTTGGTGTTGGTGGTATGCAGCTTTACCGGGCAGAAACACCAGGGCCGGTGAAAGACAGTAAAATGACTCCGCGTATTGCGGATACAGCAAAGCATCTTTGGTATATCTATCTGGCACTCACAATATTTTGTGCGCTGGCATACTGGGGATCGGGCATGAGTGGTTTTGATGCTTTATTGCATTCATTTTCAACCATCGCGATTGGTGGATTTTCAAACCATGATGCCAGTATGGCGTACTTTGATAGCCCATTGATTAATTTGGTTTGCGCCTTCTTTTTGTTTTTATCGGCGGTCAACTTTTCCCTTCACTACGCAGTCGTTAATACTCGAAACTTGCGTAACTACTTTTACGATCCTGAATTTAAAGCTTTCGTTATCATTCAATTGTCGCTAATCATGATTTGCTTTGTGGTGCTTGCCGGTACTCAAACTTACGAAAATGATGATAAAGCGTTAGATGCTGCTATTTTCCAGGCGGTTTCTATCAGTACTACCGCAGGTTTTGCTACTGATAATTTTTCTGACTGGCCAATGTTCCTGCCTATCCTGTTAATCTTTTCCAGCTTCATTGGTGGCTGTGCTGGTTCAACGGGGGGCGGTATGAAGGTTGTCCGGATATTTTTGCTGTACTTGCAAGGGATTCGTGAGCTGAATCGGTTGGTTCATCCTAAAGCCATTTACGCCATCAAGTTAGGCCGAAAAGCGGTGCCTGATCGGATTGTCGAAGCGGTCTGGGGATTCTTCTCAGCTTATGCGCTGGTGTTTATTATTATCATGTTAGCTTTGCTTGGAACCGGGCTGGATAATATCAGTGCATTCTCAGCGACAGCGGCATGTTTGAATAATCTGGGGCCGGGACTGGGGCAGGTGGCTTATCATTATGGTGATATCAGTGATGCAAGCAAGTGGATTCTGTCTGTGGCAATGGTGTTTGGTCGATTGGAAGTATTTACTTTGTTGGTGTTGTTCACGCCAACATTCTGGCGTTCATGATGGCGTGAAATACAAAAAGGAGCGGTAAGCTCCTTTTTGATTGTTGATAAACTATTACGCTTAAACTTACCGTACTAAGAAATCATTCAAGACGCTCATTTACACACTGAAAGCTCTGTCATTTAACGAGTTTTCAGCTTGTCTTTTATTGCTCTCGACGTTTATAAACCGCCTGAATTTTGATTAGATAAAGATCGCACTGACCTGGAATAAGCGTTCAACTTGTGTGATGTATTTTTTATCAATCAGGAAAAGAATGACGTGATCGTCTGATTGAATAACGGTGTTGTCATGCGCAATGATCACCTCTTCACCCCGAACGATTGCACCTATCGTTGTTCCCGGTGGTAATTTGATATCTCGAATCATACGGCCAACAACCTTTGACGTATTCTCATCACCATGAGCGATAGCTTCAATTGCCTCTGCCGCACCTTTTCGTAACGAATAAACATTAACGATATCTGCACGACGAACATGCGTCAGCAATGCACTGATGGTTGCTTGTTGTGGTGAAATGGCTATATCAATTTCCGCACCCTGAACTAAATCAACGTAAGCACTGCGTTGAATCAGGACCATGGTTTTTTGTGCGCCCATTCGTTTTGCCAGCATGGCTGACATAATGTTGGCTTCATCATCATTCGTAACAGCAATGAAAACGTTTACCTGGTCGATATTTTCTTCAGCCAGTAGTTCGTAATCCGATGCATCACCACAGAAAATAACGGTACTGTCCATTGTTTCTGCGAGGAATTCAGCTCGTTTAGGATCGCGTTCAATCAGTTTAATACTGTGGCTGGATTCCAGTGATTTGGCCAGTCCCGCGCCGATATTACCGCCACCGGCAATCATGATTTTACGGTAAGAGCTTTCGAGTTTTTGTAGCTCACTCATGACGGCACGAATATGTTTGGTTGCCGCAACGAAGAAAACCTCATCGTCAGCTTCAATAACCGTTGTGCCCAATGGTTTGATTGGTTTGCCCTTACGATAGATAGCCGCAACCCGGGTTTCTACATTTGGAATATGTTCTTTAAGTGCTGATAATGCATAGCCAACCAGTAAGCCGCCATAGTATGCGCGAACGGCTACCAGGGATACTTTACCTTTGGCAAATTCCAATACCTGCAATGCGCCCGGATAGTCAATTAATCGACGCACATATTTAGTGACCAGTTGCTCTGGCGCAATAAAGTGATCGATGGGCATTTCATGGTGATGGAATAGCTTATCTTTGTATTTTAGGTATTCGTCTGAACGAATTCGGGCAATTTTAGTTGGTGTGTTGAACAGGCTGTAACACACCTGACAAGCAACCATATTCACTTCATCACTGTTAGTGACAGCAATAATCATATCCGCATCTTCGGCACCTGCCCGGCGTAATATATTGGGGTGACCACTATGACCGTGAACGACCTGGAGATCGAGTTTATCCTGTAACTCTCTGAGTCTGTCGCCATTGATATCAACAACGGTTATTTCGTTGAACTCACTAACCAGATTTTCAGCTAATGTTGCCCCTACCTGACCGGCACCTAAGATGATTATTTTCATTGAGACTAACTACTTAATTAGATTGTTTGATTAATCGAGCGTAGTAAAACCCGTCCATATTATGCTCTCCCGGTAAAAGTTGCCAGCCCGGTTTTTTGACTGTCTCACCCTCGTTAATTGGTGACAGGGTTGCATCTGGAGTGCGTTTCAAAAACGCAGCAATTTGTTGCTGATTTTCTTCCGGTAAGATGCTGCATGTTGCGTACAGCAATGTTCCACCAGGTTTAAGTGTTTGCCAAAGTGCATCCAGAATATCTGACTGGACTGCTGCTAACGTTGCAATATCGGCTTGCTTTCTAAGCCATTTGATATCAGGGTGACGTCTGATAACACCTGTTGCAGAACAAGGTGCGTCTAGCAGAATGCGATCAAAAGGCGTTTTATCCCACCAACGGTTAGTATCAGCTGCATCGGCACAAACGATATCGGCATCTAATTTTAATCGGCTCAGGTTTTCCTGAACACGAGTTAAACGTTGTAAATCATTATCCAATGCTGTTAGTGATGCTATTTTTGGCTCGAATTCCAGTAAGTGGCAGGTTTTCCCCCCAGGCGCTGCACAGGCATCAAGCACTACATCGCCAGGTTGCGGGTCTAATAATGAGGCGCTGAACTGAGGTGCTGCATCCTGAACACTACAACTACCATCGAAAAATGCTGGAATTTTGCCAACAGGAGCTGGTGATGAAAGTTGAATGGCGGTTTCCGGTATTTCATCGGACTGGTCATTAAATTCAATATCGTTTTCAGCTAACAAAGTTGTGAATGAATCGACAGACTGTACCTGAGTGTTCACTCGCAACCACATGGGTGCTTGTTGTTGGTTGGCCGCAAGTACGCTTTCCCACTGCTCCGGATAGTTTTCTTTAAGTGATTTTATCAGCCAGTTTGGATGTGCGAACTTCAATACCGGTTTATCGGCGGCAAGATCTTCTAGTTCTTGTTGGCGACGTTGAAAGCCTCGAAGGATAGCATTTACTAATGACTTCATGCCCGGCGCTTTCAACGCTTTGGTCGCATCTACGGTTTCGGACAAGGCTGCATGAGGAGGAATGCGAGTTTGAGAAAGTTGGAAAATACCAACATACAATAAAAACTGAAAAGGACGTTTCTTACCCTTTAATGGCTCTTTTAACAATTGAGAGCAATAAAAATCGTAGGTTGGTAGCCAGCGTAGAACACCAAAACAAATCATTTGGAGTAATGATTTGTCTTTGTCATTAGTTAATTTTGCTTGTGCGGCCGGCAGTTCATCATTGAGTGAACGGCCATTATCAACAACGTTAAACAGGCATTCAGCTGCCAGGGCTCTGATGTTTCGACTCATGAGAATTATTGCCCGTTTTCTGGTTCGTGGTTGGTTAACCAGTCAGCTCTGGCATTAATGAAATCTGCGGCCGACATTGGTTTTTTGCCGGGGGGTTGTAAGGAAGTAATATTCAGAATGTGTTCACCTGTTGCTATCTGAATTCCTTTTTTATTGAATCCAAGGATATGGCCTGCAGGTTTATCAGGTGTTTGTTCAATTATATTGGCTTGCCACACTTTGACATTATTACCACCAAGCTCAAAGTAGCTAACAGGCCACGGGTTAAATGCTCTGATAGAACGTTCAATTGCAATGGCGCTGTCAGTCCAGTCAATTAATGCTTCCTGCTTACTTAACTTTTCAGCGTAGTTCGCTTCATCATTATTTTGTTTTTCAGCGATTGCTGTGCCATTGGCTAAGTCTGTGAGAGTATCAAGCAGTGTTACGGGGCCGGACTGAGCCAGCTTTTCATATAAGGAAGCACTGGTATCTTCTGGTGCTATTACGCAGGTGCTCTTACGCAACATATCGCCAGTATCGAGTCCTTTATCCATCTGCATGATGGTTACACCGGTTTCAGCATCACCAGCCCAGATTGCTCGTTGGATTGGTGCCGCGCCGCGCCATCGTGGTAACAGAGAACCATGAACATTAATACAACCAAATGTTGGAATATCGAGTACTACCTGAGGAAGAATAAGCCCATAAGCCACAACAACCATTACATCCGGCTTTAGCGCCGCCAGTTCATCTTTGGCTTCCTGAGATTTAAAGTTCTCTGGTTGGAATACCGGTAGCTCCAGAGACTCAGCCAGTTGCTTTACTGCGCTGGCCTGGAGTTTTTTACCTCGGCCTGCTGGTCTGTCTGGCTGAGTATAAACGGCGATGACATTATGTTCAGAATCTGCAAGTGCTTGTAAATGGCGTGCGGCAAAATCAGGTGTGCCTGCAAAAACAACGTTGAGTGTTTTAGTCAATGAACTGGTCTCCGGGCCGACTTAGCGATTTTTAAATTCTTTGGCGAGTTTTTTCTTGATTCGGTCGCGCTTAAGAGGCGACAGATAATCAACAAATAAAATTCCTTCGAGGTGATCTAATTCATGTTGAATACAGATAGCCAGTAGCTCATCAGCATCAATTGATTGCATCTCTCCATTTCTATCCAGAGCTTCAACGGTGACCTGTTCGGCTCGAGTGACTTTTGCGTAGCAACCCGGTACGGACAAACAGCCTTCATCGTTGAGCATGCTGCCTTCTTTACGGGTGATTTTTGGATTGATAAGCGTTAATTGTTGTGATTTGTCTTCTGTAACATCCATGACAACAATACGAAGGTGAATATCAACCTGAGTGGCAGCAAGACCAACGCCGTTTTCGTCGTACATAGTTTCAAACATGTTGTCGACAATAGTACGAATTTCGTCGTTAACTTCTTCTACGGGTTTGGCTTTGGTTCTTAATCTTTCGTCCGGAAAACGGAGTACATTTAATACAGTCATATGCCTATAAATTACATGCGTGATAAAAAAGAGTGTGATACTTTTGAATTTTAGCTACTTAGTGAATCTATGAACAGCTAAAAATAGTGTGACTGGCAATCAAGCTAAGGAAGTAACGATGATGATACGGATAACTATTCTGACAGGTCTACTACTGTTCAGCGCTAGCCTGTTAGCTGATGTACTCCGAATTAAGGAAGATGCGCCGCAGCAATATGTGGTAAAAAAAGGTGATACCTTATGGGATATTTCAGGAATTTACCTTGAAAAACCCTGGTTATGGCCGAAACTCTGGCGTTGGAATCCACAGATTAATAACCCTCATCTCATCTATCCCGGTGATATGATTTCACTTCAATATGACGCCGATGGTAATCCAGTTTTAACGGTAAATAAGCGCTACAAAAAACTCTCTCCCGATATTAAAACGTCAATTAAAAAGACAGAGCCCGTCACCACTATTCCATTTAACTACATTCAGCCTTATCTTTCATGGGAACAAATATTACCGAATACTGACGTTAGCCAATATCCGATGGTGTTAGGTGGTAATCGTGCGGTTAAGACATTGACTGAAGGTCATTTCTTATATGTTGATAAACCACTGGAAAGAGGTAAGTGGTATGGCATCTATCATCAGGGAGATATTTATACCGATGATGTGACAGGCGAGATAATCGGGCAGCAAGCAATATTAACGGGTGTATCTCAAGCTGTTTCAGGCGATTTATCACCGGGAGATGCAAGCGGTCGTGTCCTGGTCGACACCGCGTTCAGAGAAATAAAACAGGGCGATTTTTTAATGCCGATTGAACGAGGTATTAGCTTTCCTGCCTTGTATGAGTTGCGTGAACCAAATATTGATTCTTTAGCCGCGAAAGTTATCGGCGCTGTAAAGCCTGGACGGGCGTTTTCTCGTTTTGATGTTCTGGTTATAAATGCGGGCGAAGTATCGGGGTTGTCTGAGGGGGATATCCTGGCCATAAAAAGGCGTTCTCCTGACGTTTATATGGGAAATAATTCACCAGAGTATCTGGAGGATGCGTCAACATATGAAAGATTGGTTGCTGATATGTCTGCAGAAGATAATTTTTTAGTCATGCCGGAAGAGACAATTGCTCACATCATGGTTATAAGAACGTTTGATAAAGTGAGCTATGCGCTAATTACACAGACGCAACAACCGGTTCGTGTCGGAGATAGCATTACACTTCCTTGAAAGGAGTGATGTTTGAATTGTAACGAGTAACAATACTCAATCGAAAATCACAATAAAAAATTAAAAGGATGTTTAATGGATAGCATGGAAGCATGGCTACGTCTTTACCTCACTCCGGGCTTTGGGTCTGCGGCAATATCAGCCATACAACAGCACTATTGTTTTGATGAGTTCTTCTCTTTATCGGCAGATGATTTACGGCAGGCTGGATTTAAAGAACCGCAGGTTCAATCACTGGTATTTCCGGATCTCAGGCTGATAGAACGGTTGCTGGATTGGCATCAACAACCCGGACAGAGTATTGTGACACCGGATTCACCTTGCTGGCCTGTTCAGTTAAGCGAAATTAGTTCTGCGCCTGTGCTGTTATTTGTTCGGGGGAATAAAGCATTACTGTCTAAACGACAAATAGCGATGGTTGGTAGCCGAAGAATCACGCCGCAAGGAGCTGAAAATGCATTTGAATTTGCGCGTAATATCGCATTGAGAGACTGGGTAGTAACCAGTGGTTTGGCACTGGGTGTGGACGGAGAAAGTCATAAAGGTGCTTTATCTGTCGCACCCAACAGAACTATTGCAGTTCTTGGAACGGGTGTCGATCATATTTACCCCAGACGTCATGCAAGCCTGGCGGAATCGATCCTTGTCGATGGAGCTATCGTATCTGAATTCTTGCCTGGCACACCGGCAAAGGCAGAACATTTTCCCAGAAGAAACAGAATTATCTCAGGGCTATCATCAGGTACTTTAGTTGTTGAAGCCGCAGTGAAAAGTGGCTCCCTGATTACAGCTCGGTATGCGCTGGAGCAAAACCGTGAAGTCTTTGCAATACCTGGATCGTTGAGAAATGACCAGGCGAGAGGATGCCATTATTTAATAAAGCAAGGAGCAAAGCTTGTTGAGTCGGTAGACGATATCTTCGATGAATTAAACATTTTTGATGAAATCGGTCTATATAATAAAGAAACCCATGACACAAAAAATCCGGTTGAAGACTTGGCAACAGACCCATTGTCGGATAACGTAGATTATGAGGTTACTCCAGTTGATTTAGTCGTACAACGAAGCGCTTTACCCGTTGATGTAGTATTAACTCGATTGTTGGACTTGGAAATGCAAGGGGTCGTCGCAGCGGTTCCAGGTGGTTATATAAAACTGAGGAGGGGCTGATTATGTTTGATATCCTCATGTACTTGTTTGAGAACTATATCCACAGTGAAGCTGAGATATTCGTCGATCATGATGAATTGACGGATGAACTGACCAGAGCTGGTTTTCATAAAGAAGAAATCATTAAGGCATTAAACTGGTTAGAGAAGCTGGCAGAACTTCAGGATAGTGATCGAACACCTTATCTTCTATCTTCAAATGACACATCTGTACGATGTTTTACTCAGGAAGAAATGTGCTTCCTGGATACTGAGTGCAGAGGTTTTTTACTTTTCCTTGAGCGAATTAACGTACTGGATGCTGAAACCCGAGAAATGGTTATTGACCGGGTGATGGAACTGGATTCCGGACCAATATGTCTTGATGACCTGAAATGGGTTGTATTGATGGTTTTATTCAACGTACCAGGACATGAAGGTGCATATTCGCAGATGGAAGATTTAGTGTTTGATGTTATAGACGGGCCATTGCATTAATGGCCTTTTTTGTTTAGGTTGCTCGCTTACATTGCGAGCGCTTAAGCGGTAACCTGAATCGATGTCTAAATCTGAAAACGATCTGTTTGACCACAAACAACACGCCTTAGAAAAAGAATATGAAATTTGTCCGGAATGTGGCTCTGAACTTACCCTGAAGCAAGGCAAGCATGGCACCTTTATTGGTTGTAATAATTACCCCGCCTGCAGTTATACACGCCCTGTTCATGTCCATGAACATACGATCCTGAAAGAACTTGATGAACCATCCTGTCCGGAATGTTCCGGGACGTTAGCCGTAAAAAATGGTCGATATGGAATGTTTATTGGCTGTATGAGCTATCCTGAATGTCATTACATTGCGCATCTTGAAGAGCCGGATGATACGCACGTTGTTTGCCCATCATGCGAAAAGGGCCATCTTGTTCACAAACATAATCGTTATGGTAAATCGTTTTATGCGTGTGACCAGTATCCTGGTTGCAAGTATGTAGTTAATCATTCACCAGTGAACAAATCCTGTCCTGATTGTGGATGGAAAATTCTACTGGAAAAAAACACTACGAAAGGTGTGGTTGAATTTTGCTCACGAAAAGAGTGCAGCTATCAAAATCTCAAAGTATAATGCGCCCGATTTCAACAAACAGCCAATAGGAAACACTATGAGTAAGCCATTTGTAGCTATTTTGATGGGTTCTGATTCTGATCTTCCAGTGATGATGAGCACAATTGAGGTATTGAAATCATTTGGTATCGAACATGAAGTAAAAGTGACGTCTGCGCACCGCACCCCTGCAGCGACACATGAGTATGTTAAGAACGCTGAAGAGCGTGGTTGTGAAGTATTTATCTGTGCTGCTGGCCTTGCCGCCCACTTAGCTGGCGCTGTCGCAGGTATTACAACACTTCCTGTTATCGGTGTTCCAGTAGATGCTGGCCCACTTCAAGGTCATGATGCACTACTATCAACAGTAATGATGCCAGGCGGCGTTCCAGTTGCCACTGTAGCAATCGGTAAAGCTGGTGCTAAAAATGCCGGCTACCTTGCTGCACAGATCGTTGCAGTTGGTGATGCTGAGCTAAAAGCGAAAGTGAAAGCTGAGCGTTTAGCAAATGCAGAAAAAGTACAAGAGAAAGATCAGGCGCTTCAGGCTAAGCTTGCACAGCTTTAATCTGAATTTCTGATTTAATGAAAAGGCTCCTTAGGGAGCCTTTTGTGTTAGAGAAGGTTTATTTTTACTATCGAATATTCATTCATTGCTCGATAAGAAACATAAACTGACTTGCAATACAGGTAATACTTTACGTGGAACAAACTAAATTATCGTCAGTCGTAGCGCTGATTCATCAAGGTGGAGTTATCGCATATCCAACAGAAGCTGTTTTTGGGTTGGGTTGTGATCCTGATAATAAAGATGCAGTTTTTAAACTTCTATCTATCAAGCAGCGTCCTGTGGAGAAAGGGCTTATCCTCATCTCTGACGATTTTGAAAAATTAAAACCCTACCTTGATTTATCTTCTGTAACGGATATTCAACTATCAAGAGTTCTGGAAACCTGGCCGGGACCATTTAGTTGGGTTTTTCCTAAAAGTGATTGTTGTCCAGAATGGGTGTCAGGTCAGTTTAATACGGTTGCTGTTCGTGTTACCGCACATGAAAGAGTAAGAGAGTTGATTGCTGCTGTAGGTAAACCACTCACATCAACCAGTGCTAATTTATCTGGAGAGCCTGCTATTACCGATGAAGAGGTACTGAAAATGCAAATGACCAATGTGGTTGATTGCATTGTACCGGGAAAACTGGGAAACTCGCGCCAACCATCTGTTATCACTGATGTTATCACTGGGAAAACATTCAGGAGCTAAAAATGTCTGAAATTAATTTGGAAGCAGTCCAACAATACTTATTAACGTTGCAAGATCATATTTGTAAGGAACTGGAAGCGGTGGATGGTGCAACATTTACCGAAGACAAATGGGAAAGAGCTTCTGGTGGTGGTGGCAGAACAAGAGTCATGGCTGGCGGCAATATCATCGAGCAGGGCGGCGTTAATTATTCTTATGTATTTGGTGATAAGATGCCTGCTTCCGCAACGGCTCACCGTCCTGAATTGGAAGGTCGAAGCTTTCATGCCTGCGGAGTTTCATTAGTTATCCATCCCAAAAACCCCTATATACCAACGTCTCATGCTAATGTCCGATTCTTTATTGCTGAAAAACCAGGTGAAGAACCTGTCTGGTGGTTTGGTGGTGGTTTTGATTTAACACCGTATTATCCTTTTAAGGAAGACGTCGTACATTGGCATACCGTTGCTAAACAGGCCAGTGACCCATTTGGCGAAGATGTTTACGCAGATTATAAAAAATGGTGTGATGAATATTTTTATTTAAAGCATCGAAACGAGACCCGAGGAGTTGGTGGATTATTTTTTGATGATCTAAATCACTGGGAATTTGAAAAGTGTTTTGACTATATGAAAGCTGTAGGTAATGCCTATACCGATGCATATATCCCAATAATCAGTAAACGCAAAGATACCCCCTTTACTGAACGTGAAAGAGACTTCCAACTTTATCGTCGTGGACGTTATGTAGAGTTCAACCTGGTGTTCGACAGAGGTACATTGTTCGGTTTGCAAACAGGTGGTAGAACGGAATCAATTCTTATGTCTATGCCACCTTTAGCCCGCTGGGAATATTGCTGGGAGCCAGAGGCTGGATCACCTGAAGAAGCGCTTTATAAAGAATATTTAAAGCCGGTAGACTGGATTTGAGTTAATACGCTTAAATTATAATTAAGTTAAGGTACATAGATAATATTTAGATATATTAACTTTGGTGATCAAAATCCGGTGAATTTCGCCGGATTTTTCGACATTTGTTTCAAGTCTTGAGTCAGGTATTGATTCTAACTACCTCATATCCTATCTCATTAACACATCAATAATTTCCTCTAGTTATAAAATATTATTTTCAATACCAAAAATAGATAAACAGGTACCTTATCCCTTGTTGATGGACTATTTAATAATGTTTAGTATGGTGTTGCTTAAAATCAATGTGATTAATTTAGATGACCTTTTTACGCTGCCTGAGAATAATGAACTGCAAGAAAGGTGTCATGTAACTGCGGTATAAATTCGTCACAATATCGTTAATTAGATGGACATATGCAAAGTCGGCATCTCATTGCGCCAGATCAATGTGCTTTTGGTGTATGTGTCGATAATGCGCCTTAAGAATCTTATATAAGGGTATAGCTAAATGAATAAGTTAAAACTAGCGCTGGTTTCTGCTGTAGTCGCTTCTGTGCTTTCTCCAGCTGTGATGGCTCACCAACAGGGAGATTTCATTATTCGTGCGGGTGCTACTAACGTAAACCCGAATGATGACAGCGGCAAAGTTTCAGTTGACGGCCTTGGTACGACAGGTATGGAAGTGGGTGTGGATGATAACACTCAGTTAGGTCTTAACTTCTTGTACATGCTAACAGACAACTGGGGTGTTGAACTATTAGCATCTACACCGTTTAAACATGACATTCACCTGCAACAGAGCGAGCTGGGACTGGGTGATGGTATGTTGGCAGATACTAAACAACTACCGCCAACTTTAAGTGCAATGTACTTCTTCGATACTGGAACTAAGTTCCATCCATATGTAGCTGCGGGTATTAACTATACCTTCTTCTTCGAAGATAACTTTGTAGATTCAAGAAATGCTCAGGGCTTTAACAGCTTGTCTCTTGATAATTCACTTAGTTGGGCTGTTCAGGCTGGTTTCGATTACATGCTTGATGATAACTGGATGTTCAACATGTCTTATCGTTATATCGATATTGAAACTGATGCATCATTCAAAGTCGGTGAAGCTGCTGCTTCAGTAGATGTTGATGTTGATCCAGGCATCCTTACTATTGCGCTTGGTTACAAGTTCTAACAATAGTTGTGTAATATTTTGCAGGTAGAGTGAATGTCTTTACCTGCAACTCTCTTCCCTCAGTGCTTTATTGATTTGTACAAATCAATTCGCTGCCAAAAAATATTTTTTCATTTATAGTTTCACATCCTTAAAAATGTTGGACGTTATTGATGAAACTCGCTGTCTTTGGTCAACCGATCAAACATTCAAAATCTCCCATTATTCATCAGGCCTTTGCTAAACAGTTTGACGTAGAGATTCAATATCTGGCGTTGGAAAGTACTCCTGAAGATTTTAAAGAAGATATCAATCGATTCTTCAGTTCTGGTGGAACAGGATGCAATGTCACGCTGCCGTTTAAAGAGTCAGCATTTGATTTAGCCGATGGATTGTCTCAACGCGCTGAAACAGCTGGTGCAGTAAATACACTATATAAAAAAGACGGATCGTTAATGGGAGATAATACGGATGGAATCGGTCTGGTCAGTGACCTGAAAAAGAAAAATATTCAGCTGAAGGGGAAGCAAATTCTGGTATTGGGAGCTGGAGGTGCTGCTCGTGGAGCAATGCTCCCTTTGGTCGAAGAAAATCCAGCTGACATTATGTTGTTTAATCGAACAGCTCAAAGAGCGCAAGTCTTAGCAGATGAGCTGAATACTGACAAAATACAGATTGTTGATTCCGCGACTGTTAAGGATTCCGTACCAGATATCATTATTAATACAACTTCAAGTAGTGTGGAAAATGTTTTGCCGCTATCGTTGCCAGGTAATATAAAGCCAGGCACAGTGGTCTATGACATGTTTTACAGTAAGCAACCGACTGCATTGCAACGGTGGGCAAATCAACATTCTGGCGTAAAAGGATTTGATGGGCTAGGTATGTTGATTGAACAAGCAGCCGTTAGCTTTACTATTTGGACAGGATATTCACCAGATACCAGCTCGTTACATCAATTGCTTAGAGATAGTATCTGATGATTAATAACAAAATCGGTTAGGCTTGCTCTTCTTCTATATAGTCATTCTTTAAAATTACGTAATTTGAAGCAGAAGTTTTTAAGAAGCTAATTTCCTCGTCAGATAATGGTCGAGCCTTCTTTACCGGGTTTCCCACATAAAGAAATCCGGAATCTAACACTTTGTTGGGTGGTACCAGGCTGCCAGCGGCGACGATGACATCATCCTGAATGACGGCATCATCCATAATAATGGCGCCCATACCTATCAAGATGCGGTTGCCGACTCGGCAGCCATGTAACATAGCTTTGTGCCCAATCGTAACATCATCACCTATGGTCAACGGTGAACCACTCGGCTTCTTTGCACTTCTACGCGTAACATGAAGAACAGTTCCATCCTGAATATTTGTGCGTTGACCAATTCTGATCGTATTTACATCTCCTCTGGCTGCAACAAATGGCCAGATCCCACAATCGTCTCCGATTTGAATATCTCCTACCAGAACTGATAGATCAGAGACATAAACATTTTGTCCAAGTAAAGGTGATATCCCTTTATATGGGCGTATAGAAGATGACATAAATTGGTCCTTATAGGGCTATTTCAGCTTAAAAGTACAAAAAACAGATGAAAATAGCCTGTTTTGTTGAATTAATCAGCGGTCATAATAGTTTTTCAAAAAAAGCCTTGCAAACAAAATCGAACTGCCTATAATGCGCCACCACTGCAACGGGGCAGCGGCAACGCCAGCAACGTAGCAGGATGCAGAGGGTTTTAAAGGTAATCTGATGCAGTGGATTTAAAC
>CBFHMJ010000047.1:0-7006 GCA_965656875.1 Alteromonadaceae bacterium | reverse complement strand
CATTATCAGTATCAGTAAGTGTTATTTCCACTTCAACGGTTTTCTTAATGCGACTTCCCGGACGTTTGACCGTTACACTCCTGGTAATCTTCTGCTCTTTCGTTTGTGCGCTATACCCCGTCGGGTCAGCCCCCGCCAGAGGATTATTCATAATATAACTGTACGGGTTCATGCTCTGGGAGTTGCCCGGACTCTGAATCACCGGGTCGACGGACATAAAGCGGCCGAGGTTGTAGTCGTACACCCGACCGTTCATGTGAATGATATCAATCTCATCCAGATGTTCGTGGTCGGTGAAGCCCCGGCGGCTCTGGTCGAGATTGTCCAGCGTGGTATTGCTCAGGCGGGCGCCGTCGTTGCCTCTGGGTTTACCGAACGGGTCAAAGGTTCGCAGGGCGGTCACCTGACCGTGATGGTCCGTGAAGGTGGTGCCGGAGCCAAGACGGTCTTTATGGGTGAACGCAATGTACCGGCCCTGTTGTTGTGTTTCACCCACCACAGCCACGTCACTGATATAGGCTTTCCACTCAGTCCGGCCCGCCGTGTGGGTTTCCTCATACAGTTTGTCGATGTAGTACGTGGTTGAAGAGATACCGTCGGTGGTTCTGACCTGTTTGTAGCGCATCAGGTCAGCACCGTAGGTAAAGGCCATGGTGGTACTGATACCCTGTTTACTGCGGGTCAGACGGGTCGGTTTATCCCAGGTGTTGTACGTTGCCGTCAGGCCATCGCCGGTGGTCAGGTTGCCCCGGGCGTCATAACTGAACGACACCGTGCTGTTATCCGGTTTCAGTACCGTGGCAACCGCATTGGGCTGACTTGTGTGGTAGGTGTAAGCATCCGGCCGGTCCGCGGAGTAATCGGTTTTCTTCAGCAGATTACCGACCGCATCATAAGCATAGTCAATCTGTTGTACGGTCTGACCGCCATACGTGACCGTGTTCCCGGTCAGTCGGTGCAGCTTATCGTAGTGGAAGGATTCGGTCAGGCCGGTCAGGGTGTTCTGTTGCTGTGTCAGGTTACCGAAGGTATCAAACGCCGTGTATTCCAGATGATGCAGGGTGTTGGCACTGCTGGCGGTGTGCGTTACCCGGTTGTCTGTCATCTGTCCGGTGCGCAGGCTGTATGTCGCCTGTGCCGTTAACAGCCCGTCCGTCAGGGTTGTCTGTGTCACATTGCCCAACGCATCGGTCTGCGTGATGTCCCGGTAGACATACCCGGTCTGTGCGTTTCGCTCCGTCGTCAGGTAGCCCCGGTCGTTATAGTCCAGTGCCACCGTCAGGCCATTCGGATACACCAGCGCCTTCGGGCGACCCGCGTGGCTGTCGTACTGCGTTTTCACGGTGCGACTGATACCGTCCAGGGTAACGGTGGAGGTTGTTGGACGGCTCAGCGCATCATAGCCGAAGGTTCGGGTAATGCCATGTTCCGCCTCACTGTCCGGCAGGCCTTTTTTCTGGCTGTCGAACCCGAAGGTGGCCACACTGCCATCAGCAACACGCTGTGTTACCCGGCCCAGTTTGTCATACTCAAACGTGGTGACCCTGCCGTTTGCATCAGTCTGCTTCTCCAGTTCACCAAAGCCGTTATAGATAAAATAGCTGGTGCCCTGGTTCGGGTCATCCACCCGCATCCTGCATCACCACCGGCTGACCGGTACTGTTATAGCTGTAACGGGTGATACCACCCAGTGCTGCATATTCCCATGATGCCGATCAGTCAAGCTAACTTGTGCCTGGTTCTACAGAAAGAAAGTTGAGTGATCAGCATCAATGTTATTGACTGATCGGCATCATGGTAATACGCAACAGATACATGCAAGCTAACTTTCGTTTATGCTCTACCGGGCAGTCAGATTGATATGTACACCGCCATCATCCGAAGGCACAGAACTAAGAATACCAAAGTGAGTTGCCTGTCCGATTTGACTTACCGTAACAGTAAAGACCAAGGTCAACCGATTAAGCTTGGTTTTGAAGCACTTAAAGCAGATAACCAATAAGCATGTAATCTCCTTGTGTACAGTAACTCAAGCGTATACTGAACATTGATTTCTTTACAAGTTTCTTTACAGATTATCGGCTGTTTTGACCATGATTAGCCGTGATGATGGCAATGGTTCAATAACGTTGGTTTTCTTTACACGGTGATGATGGGTTGGGATTGCTAGTAATGCTGACGCAGGTGTAAAATTGTGATGACTTGCCAAACCTTCGGTTTTAACAAGTCATCAGCAGTGCTTAAATTATATAACGACCCGGTATATCCCTTTTATCTCTATATCATCCTGCGCAAAATAAACATCCACTAACCATATTCTTTTTCCTTCATTAATTGTAAACGATATTAAATTGCCATCTTCCAAATCATACCTAAGGGAATTGCTGACTTGTACCTCCCTTGAAGAGCTATCTAGCATGTCGAAAAAGGCACTAAATCTGTTGTCGAAATTCCTCTTAAACCATCCAACTTTAGAGCGCAGAAGTTCAGTTTTTTGCTCTGTCAATGTTTGCCAAAACTCATATATACGTTTTACTTGCCGTATGTTATTCGAGTCATCGTAATCTTCAAAGAATAGAAATTGAGAACTGGAGTAGCTCTGACAGGCAGTCGTACCACCCCAATACCTGCCCAATTTTGTGCTACCCCTATCATCAATCGTAAACTCATCAAAAAAGCATAAGTTCGACTCACTTTCTTTGACTTGACTAAAAAACACATCGCCGCACTTTGAGTATTCTATTGCATCTTTTACTTGTTTGCTTCCTGCAAGAGTCGCTAGCTCTTCATTATTTACCTGCTCAATTTTACAAGTTCGATTTGATGCATTAGCTATTAACGAAGCAGAATATGTAAGAATAAATATCAAAATCAACTTTTTCATTAAAATAAACTCCACCCTTTAGGTTCTGGCTTGTTGTAATGCCTTGTGAGGGACTTGCTAAGAGAAGTAAATTTATATGGATAATTATTGGCTTTAGAAATATTACTCATCCCCATATTGTGGTAACTCATGAAATTCTTGGTGTGATTCCTTGAATGCGACAAGCCATAGGCATGTCCAAGCTCATGCTTCACAACTCTTTCAAATGCAGGTGAATTATGCATTCTGCTAATCACCATTTGATTTTTCCCTTCTATCCACACCCCAAGCGCCGTCTTATCTTTGAGTGCATAACCATTTGTAAAGCGAATCGAAGCGTCGCTTTTCCCTTCGGCAAGTCGGTGCGTTACATTTAAGACATCTGAATTAGAATTGGTAAGTTCGTTCATATATGTAATGGCTGAAGCACATTCACTAGACGTGCCATGACAAGACCAGTTTACGGTGCCGTTGAGCTTTTCATTCTTTAACTCGACAGGAAGTGTGCTTCTTCTTGCACTTCTCTCTTCAGGTACTGGGTCGTTGTTAAAATCCACCTCTGCATTCTCATTGGTACTACTATGTCCAGAACCACTATCCAACTTATTAACACTACTGGCAACGGTCTTATTACCCTCTCCCCAATATCATTCACCTTAAGCCCCGATGATTTTAATGTGCCCGTTATTTCACTTTTGGCAATACGCCTTGCGGCAGACGCAACACCCGGCGAATCTCCACCACCTGATATTTCAACCGTGACGCCACCGCTACCATTATCAGTATCAGTAAGTGTTATTTCCACTTCAACGGTTTTCTTAATGCGACTTCCCGGACGTTTGACCGTTACACTCCTGGTAATCTTCTGCTCTTTCGTTTGTGCGCTATACCCCGTCGGGTCAGCCCCCGCCAGAGGATTATTCATAATATAACTGTACGGGTTCATGCTCTGGGAGTTGCCCGGACTCTGAATCACCGGGTCGACGGACATAAAGCGGCCGAGGTTGTAGTCGTACACCCGACCGTTCATGTGAATGATATCAATCTCATCCAGATGTTCGTGGTCGGTGAAGCCCCGGCGGCTCTGGTCGAGATTGTCCAGCGTGGTATTGCTCAGGCGGGCGCCGTCGTTGCCTCTGGGTTTACCGAACGGGTCAAAGGTTCGCAGGGCGGTCACCTGACCGTGATGGTCCGTGAAGGTGGTGCCGGAGCCAAGACGGTCTTTATGGGTGAACGCAATGTACCGGCCCTGTTGTTGTGTTTCACCCACCACAGCCACGTCACTGATATAGGCTTTCCACTCAGTCCGGCCCGCCGTGTGGGTTTCCTCATACAGTTTGTCGATGTAGTACGTGGTTGAAGAGATACCGTCGGTGGTTCTGACCTGTTTGTAGCGCATCAGGTCAGCACCGTAGGTAAAGGCCATGGTGGTACTGATACCCTGTTTACTGCGGGTCAGACGGGTCGGTTTATCCCAGGTGTTGTACGTTGCCGTCAGGCCATCGCCGGTGGTCAGGTTGCCCCGGGCGTCATAACTGAACGACACCGTGCTGTTATCCGGTTTCAGTACCGTGGCAACCGCATTGGGCTGACTTGTGTGGTAGGTGTAAGCATCCGGCCGGTCCGCGGAGTAATCGGTTTTCTTCAGCAGATTACCGACCGCATCATAAGCATAGTCAATCTGTTGTACGGTCTGACCGCCATACGTGACCGTGTTCCCGGTCAGTCGGTGCAGCTTATCGTAGTGGAAGGATTCGGTCAGGCCGGTCAGGGTGTTCTGTTGCTGTGTCAGGTTACCGAAGGCATCAAACGCCGTGTATTCCAGATGATGCAGGGTGTTGATAACCGTCCGGGCAAAGACACATTCAAATACTGACAGCTACTTTTTATCCTGTGCGCTATCTCAATATGCAACCGGATTTAATGATGGCTAAACGCACAGAGCAACAATGGCAAGCCATCCGCAATCAGTTAACCCAGCCCTCAAGCTCAATGACTACTGGTGAGCTTAAGTTGATATCACAATCACTTTTTTCTCCGCTCCTACCATAAAGCAAGGTGATTGTAGAGGTGGCTATAAGTTCTTTGTTAATATCAAAAGAATAAGACAAGAGGCCTTTAGGGTTAATTATAATTGGGAATGCCATTAATATTTTTTGACTGCCCCCTATCTGTACCATTGCCTCTCTAAGCTCTGAATTGCATGTTGTGTATATGTGTTTTTCAGCATCGATTTTGACTCTGTAAGAATCAAGCATTAAGTAACCTTTCACAACATCGACATTGATTTGGTAATCTGCGATATTACTTTTAGTGATGTACAGGGTGTCAAAATTTGTATCGGCTAATGCTTTCGTACAAGAAGTACAGAAGACAATCACCACTAAAATTCTAATTATAATTTTTCCCATTAGTTACTTCGCTCTCTATATTGTTGAACAGCACCAAATGAAGACATGAACAGCTGGGGACTATGGGCAGGGCCTTTGGCAGCATGATACCCCTCATGAGCCAAATTCATTATTACCCCTTCTACATGGTTCACTTTCATTTTTTGATATCTAAATGTTGGGTTAATAACAGTTTTGGCATAGGTGGCTGTGCGATATAAAGTTATATAACCACCCTGCTCGGTGGCATCCACCCATCTACCTTCGGATTTTTTGGCAAAATCATTGGCATCATCAAATTTTGAAAAAGATTTAATTTGATTGTTACCGTCTTTGTCTTGGTAACCTATTGCAAACTCATTCTTGAATTCAGGCTTTCCTACCCCTTTCCTGATTAATGAGATATTTTCAGCAGCCGCCAAACCTTTATTAAAAGCATCTTCGGCATCTTCTGGGGCCACACCAAGTTTAGATTCATCTTTTAGCTCACCTTTTAATTGACCTCCTGAGTAATTTAGTTGGGAAGTTTTATCTCTATTGGTACTGGTACTATCCAACTGATTAACACTACTGGCAACGGTCTTATTACCCTCTCCCCCAATATCATTCACCTTAAGCCCCGATGATTTTAATGTGCCTGTTATTTCACTTTTGGCAATACGCCTTGCGGCAGACGCAACACCCGGCGAATCTCCACCACCTGATATTTCAACCGTGACGCCACCGCTACCATTATCAGTAAGTGTTATTTCCACTTCAACGGTTTTCTTAATGCGACTTCCCGGACGTTTGACCGTTACACTCCTGGTAATCTTTTGCTCTTTCGTTTGTGCGCTATACCCCGTCGGGTCAGTCCCCGCCAGAGGATTATTCATAATATAACTGTATGGGTTCATGCTCTGGGAGTTGCCCGGGCTCTGAATCACCGGGTCGACGGACATAAAGCGGCCGAGGTTGTAGTCGTACACCCGACCGTTCATATGAATGATATCAATCTCATCCAGATGTTCGTGGTCGGTGAAACCCCGGCGGCTCTGGTCAAGGTTATCCAGCGTGGTGTTGCTCAGGCTGGCGCCGTCGTTGCCCCTGGGTTTACCGAACGGGTCAAAGGTTCGCAGGGCGGTCACCTGACCGTGATGGTCCGTGAAGGTGGTGCCGGAGCCGAGGCGGTCTTTATGGGTGAACGCAATGTACCGGCCCTGTTGTTGTGTTTCACCGACCACAGCCACGTCACTGATATACGCTTTCCACTCAGTCCGGCCTGCTGTGTGAGTTTCCTCATACAGTTTGTCGATGTAGTACGTGGTTGAAGAGATACCGTCGGTGGTTCTGACCTGTTTGTAACGCATCAGGTCAGCACCGTAGGTAAAGGCCATGGTGGTGCTGATACCCTGTTTACTGCGGGTCAGACGGGTGGGTTTATCCCAGGTGTTGTACGTTGCCGTCAGGCCATCGCCGGTGGTCAGGTTGCCCCGGGCGTCATAACTGAACGATACCGTGCTGTTATCCGGTTTCAGTACCGTGGCAACCGCATTGGGCTGGCTTGTGTGGTAGGTGTAAGCATCCGGCCGGTCCGCGGAGTAATCGGTTTTCTTCAGCAGATTACCGACCGCATCATAAGCATAGTCAATCTGTTGTACGGTCTGACCGCCATACGTGACCGTGTTCCCGGTCAGTCGGTGCAGCTTATCGTAGTGGAAGGATTCGGTCAGGCCGGTCAGGGTGTTCTGTTGCTGTGTCAGGTTACCGAAGG
>CBFHMJ010000046.1:0-12667 GCA_965656875.1 Alteromonadaceae bacterium | reverse complement strand
GGCTGGTCACTGCCCTGAAGCAGGTCATTGCCCGGCGTGGTGTGAGTCGGGAAAACGGTGCCGTTGTTGCCGTTTTTATGATTCATAAAGCCGATAAGGCGACCGTCAGGCAGGGTGGCGATATCCGGGCTGTGCTGGTTTTCCCAGGCATCGCCGCTGAGCCACTGTTCACCGGTAAGGGGGGTGCCGGCGGCGGTGTAGTAGCGGATAAAGGCGGCCTGGCCTTCGGTGTCACCGGCATCAGACCACCAGGTGACGGCGACACGGCCGTCATGGAAGGCGGTGAGGGCGGGTTCACGCTGCCCGTCAGTGCTGAACTGATTAACGGTGAGGGCGTCGGTGACCGGCTGATGCTGATTATCGTAGAAGCGTATCAGCACTTCCTGGTCAGTATTATCCGTCTGTGCCTGCGTCCAGCTGATGACCCAGCCGTTGTCGGTCAGGGTCTGGAGGGCGAGCTGGTGATGACTGTCGAGTGGGTCGGTGCCGCGGTCATCGACCAGGACGGGGCTGCCGACCGGACGGCCGGTGTGGCTGAACGGCTGGACCCAGACAGCGCGGTCAATGATGGCCGCGACCAGATAGCCACCGTCGGTGGTGGCGGTGATAACCGGTTGGGCTTCAGGACCGGTCAGGGTCGGGAAGGCAGGGACCGGGTCGGTGCGGCGGATAAAGTCGGGCTGATGATGGACCAGCATCACTTCGCCACTGCGAACATCGGCGGTAACGGCCTGATGGTTGTAGAGGAAGTCCACGGCCTGATTACCGGGGTCTGCAGGGGCATATAACCAGCCTGAGAGGCCCTGATGGTCCGGGTTAAGGAAGATGGAGCGGTTATTGTCTCTGTACCAGATGGTGTAAAGAGCACGCTCGTCGGTGTCGACGGCCTGGTCAGTGAAGCGCATTGTTGCGTTGTAAATATGACTGTAGTTACGACGGATATCACCCTGCGGTGTGAAGGAGATAGTTGCCGCATAATTGTAATAGGCCGAACGGAAGCTGCCCATCACGGTATTACCGGCGACATCAATGACCGGCTGGTCACCCCCGTAAATGGCGGTGACATCCCCGTTACCGGGCAGGCCGACCTCGAGCTGGACCAGGCGTTCAAATCCGTTGCTGTCGGTCCAGGTGTAGTGGTCCACACCGCGGAAGTCCGCCTCCGGGGTGTAGCGCCAGAAGCCGCCCTGACTGGTGACTGTGCCATGTTCTGGATCCGTGGTGGGTGGTTGAGGCACCGGCAGGATGATTGATGTGTTGCTGTCCAGTTGAATGATATTAAACGGCCCGACGGTTGCTTCCGGGTAGCCTTCACCCCAGCGGGTGTCACTGTATTCTATGGATTCAACATTGACGATATAAGATTGTTTATCCGGGCTGCCCGGGCGAATGTCGGTGATGGTGAAACTGCCATCGCCATTGTCCTCGACGTTGTAATCGGCCTGAACAGTACTGAAAATAACGGTATCAAACCCTTCGCCACCATCAATGAAATTGGGGCCGCCGTTAATGTAAAAAGTATCGTTGCCACCTTCACCGAACAGGGTGCCGTTACCACTGACGTTGTCGTTACCGCCGCCCGCATTAATAACCTGGCCGTCGACGATAATGTCATCGGCGCTGTTGCCACTGCCTGATACCATCATGCCATGCTCAGACTGAACCGGTGGTTGTACGATCACAGGGCCGTTATCGGTATTGATGATTATGATCAGCTGGCCACCGGGGAGTGGTGCCAGTACGGGGGTGCGCTGGTTATCTGATAAGGCTGCCCCAATGGGAAGAGGCCCTGAAATCAGGGAGCCGTCAGCGCGATGATAGCAGACATAGACACGTCGTCCTGCCGGCGTATCCTGTTCCCAGCCAATGACAATCGTACCATCCAGCAGAACGATGACCTGTGGGCCGGTGACGACCGTATTGTTTACGGTTGTGACCGGGATCTCCCCTGTGACCGGTTCACCATTGCGATTAAATATGCGCATCACACAGGTAGCCGCGCCGGTATCCGGATCAATACGGATCCAGACAACGACAAAGCCACCGCCAGGCGTGCCACTGACAACGATTTGTCCGGGGCTTCCGCTGCTTCCTGTCAGGATTTCATTCAGGATGATGATGTCACCCTGTTGATTACCATCCGGGCCGTAGACCACGCAGATGATCTGACCCGGTTGCCCATTCGCGACATCGTTAACTATGACGATAACGGCAAAAGACCCGTTGGGCAGTGCCTGAAGTACAGGAGAACTGCCCTGGACGGGCTGGAATCGGCGTACTTCCTGATTATTTTCATAAATAACACACCAGATGACTTCATCGTCAGGGGTGCCGGTTCTGTAAAGGATCACAACACGGCCATCGACGTAGATTATTTGTCCCGGCGCAATACTGGTGTTGGTGATCTCAATGGGGTCACCCAGTGGTGAGTAATTGTCATTAAACACGTAGGTAATACAGTGAATAGCACCGGTGCTTATTTCGCGCCAGATGATGGAAAAGTTGCCGGTTCCCAGGTCGACGGCTATATCGGGTGAACTGCCGTTGTTGGATACGATGAAGATGTCCCGGGCTATAATGCGACCGGTGTTGCTGTCGGGCAGGAAAATCTGACATTTAATGACGCCATTGTCACTCCAGACAACGACATAACCCCCATTTGGCAGTGCGGCAATGACGGGATCTGTTGCACCTGCCGGCATCGGGGTCTGAAGGCCATCCGCAGAGAGTCCGACAAACACATTGACGTTGCTTTCCACATTGACATCGTTGAGGAATTTAAACGTATCAATCCCGCTGAAATCGAGGTCTGGTGTGTACGTTATCCCGTTGCTTTCGCTGGTCGTGACGATGCCATCAAGGGGCTGTGTTGTCACGGCGTCAATGTAACTGAGATTGATGCTGGTATTAGCGGGAATAGTGACGGTGATATTGCCGCCCGCTACCGGCCCAACCTGACAGCCACCATTATCAATTAACGCGATACCATCAAGTAGTTGGATCAGTCCGTGGCCAAAGGTGTTATCGCGGCCGCTCTCGCCAAGATCGAGGGCAGACGCGGCGAGTAACTCCCGAATATCCTGGTTTGAGCAATCGGTATTGCGGCTCCATAGTTGAGCTGCGACGCCTGAAACGAACGGCGTTGCCATTGAAGTGCCATCCCAGAGCCGGTATTGATCGTCCGGAAATGTTGATTTCACGCCGACTCCCGGTGCGACGAGCTCGACCTGAGCATTTTTCTGGGTGTATTGCCAGGCGTTTTTATCGCTGTCTACCGCGCCCACGCTAATCACTGAATCGTAGGAGGCGGGATAATACAGGGAATCGTTCCCTCTGTTTCCGGCAGCGCCGACAAGTAACATGCCGGCGGCATAAGCCTGGTCAAAAGCTTCACGCTCTGTCTCGCTGCTGTCGGTCCCGGCAATACTGATATTGACGATATTGGCCCCTGCAATCTGACATCGGTCGAGCGCTTCGATCATGTCAGAGCCCCAGATACTCCAGTAATTGGGGTTATGAATAATTTTAACGTTGTGAAGATTCAGTTTGTTTTCGTGAGCGATGCCACGGATACCGAAATTATTGGTGACAGCGGCAAGTACGCCGGCCACCTGTGTGCCGTGGCCGTAGCTGTCAGTTGACCATTCACCGAGATCGACTTCAGCGGTTAATGTATTGCTGATTTCGCCGGTAACATGTGGGCCTGTCATCAAATCTTCGTGACCCAGATCGTAACCGGTGTCAATGACACAGACTTTACGGTTATCGGTGAGATCCGGGTAGTCGCCATCCGCCTGTACCAGTGCGAGACCATAGGGTTTCTGGTCGGCCTGTAAGTAGCGTTTGGGATCTTTCTCAATACGTTTGATGGTGTGTTGAGATGTCAGCTGCTGCTTCTGGCTGTCAGTCAGCAGTGCTGCGATCGCGTTTGCCCGTGGCAGATGTTTGATGACTTTACCACCGGTACGCTGTACCAGTTGTCGTTGTGTGAGTTGTGAATGGAGGAGCGTTGACTGTTCAGACTGGTGAAATGACAAAATGTACCGTTCTGTCGTTTCACTGGCACCTGAAAGTGCTCCGCTGTCATTTGATTGAGCCGAAACCCCTGCTGTAGTCACAGCGAGGAGTAACGGCAATAGCGGCCATTTCATATCGATATCCAGAGGTTGATGGTTCAATAATAGAAATTGAAAATGGCGGATATGATATTTAGTGCAAATATGAGGAACAACAATGTATTAGTTATATGGTTATCATAATGGGTGATTATGTTTATAGAAATGTTAACAAAATAAACCAATAAAGGGACTGTTATTACCTGTTATAAAAGAAACTCCTGCATCAGGTGAAGTAATTAAGATGAATACATTCTGTTGGTTTTATAATCAGCGTAAATTTGAGTCAGATACGCGTTTTTAGCTGTATGTGCCGCATACGGGTAAGTTAACCTGTGTGTTAAATAGTCATGTGTCTGCATGAAGGGTTATTAACTTATCCGGGTATAGTGATTGCATTATTTAAATAAAACACGATGGCTTGTTTTATATTCGTTAATGGAATAAAAATGGTAATTTTAGCTCAAAATTAATCTATTCTTCATGAAAGTTATTTAATACTGACGGATGTTTAACGCCTTTATAAAATAGGGATGAAGGAGTCGGACCTGGTTTTTTACGGGTGATTTGTTAACGTCCTGACTTTAAGCAATCGCATCTGATATCAATACCCTGCTGCGCGGCCGCTAAGGTTAATCGTGGTTAAGGCACAGCCTTTGTTTGTTCTGCCGCAGTAATACCCGATTAATTAACGTGAGTGAACAGATCGCACACATTCGTTAGGTCACTTCACATGAAATAACTGAGGATGTCTTGTAGTTAGCCCTGTTCTGTTTTTGTTTGGCACAATCACTAAGTGGTTGTGTAACTTTATCGGTTAATTCAGCGCCTTCCATTCTATGGCAATAATTGATATTCATACGTTGGAATTTTGCATTCACTTAACATCATAAGGCGGGTAAATAAGTTGAAACTAACAGGATCTTATCGCCGTTCAATTCAATTAATCATGTAAAGTGGGATGAATTACAGCAGGCACAGGGGACAGCCTTGTGTCTGACACCCTGACTGATCTGATCTCAGGTGACCCAATAAAAGAAGAACAAGCATATTGGAAGCTGGATAATCATGTTGTGTTGCAAGGCGGTTTGTATGAATCAGCTCATCATCCCTTGCCCTTTTATATAAGATTCTGAGCTCTCATGTGATTCATGCCCGAGAATGTGTTTATGACCTTTTGTTCGAAATTGCTAATGACTATGAAGTACAAAAAATCAGTTGTGTGGTAAATGGGGATGTAATGTCCCTCAAAGAAGTATGTCGTTGGTCAATTGTCGCGGAAATAAAATTGATTCTGGAAGAGATCTTGAATGTTGATTCAACGGTCAGAAGTAAGGCTCATAAGTTAATTTGCTCGTTAGATAAATTTGGAAATGACAGAAGCATTTAAATCAGAAAGATAGCGAGTTGAATTTGCGTTCATTTAATAGTGGATACTACATGAATAAGTTTGTTGTGCTTTATTTATTATCACTTTGTATTAGTGCAGTCGCATTAGCTTCAGATAGCGAAACGGAAACGTTGAAACTGGCTTACGATCTTTATGGTAAAGGTCTTAAGTCTGAAGCAAAAACATTGTTTTTGAAGGCAGCAAATAATGGAAGCGCTGATGCACATTATTATTTGGGTTATGCATATGCTGTTGCGCACGATGAGCATGTATATCGATATGAGCAAGCCGCGCTCAAAGGGCATGAGAAAGCTTTAAAAGGCTATCTTGAAGCCACCTTTTTCAGATTAGCCAGTATAGAACAAGTCAATCCAGTCAAGGCCTTACATGTTTATCATTCAGCCAAAAGGGCTAACCCTGAGTTGTCATTTTACAATGAGAACAGCCAAATTAAAGTGTTGAAATATGCTGCGGAGTTACCCCATCGAGATGTAGATAACTTCTATCACCAATACCATCTTGAACAGGGTGATCATTCATATCATATATGGGAATTGGCTGAGTTGGCATCGGGAAGGAGTGAGGTGTTCGGTGAACCTGATCCGGAGTTGATTTTTTGGCTGATAACACGTGGAGGCGATGTTCCAGCGGAAAAAAGCCAGGCGATTACTGACTATTATCATCATTGGAAAAATGGAAAGGTCGTTAAGTTTGAAATTTGTAATTACATTACCAGTGGTCACGGTATGAGTTACTGCTCAAGACGAGCTGCAAAAGTTGCTGATCGTAAAAGAGCTGAGGCGCTGACAAGATTCAAACAATCACTGCCTGCAGATATTCATGATCTGTTATTGAAGGCGTATGAAGAAATGGAGATTTTTATCACGTTGAAAGCCAATTCAGAGGAATTACATGGCGGTTCAGGTCGTGCAGCCTGGATATCAGGTTCAATCCAGGCACAAAAGGATGGCTATCTGACGTTTTTAAAAAAGGTTAAAAACGGCTTTTCAGAAAAGACTGAGCTTTCCGGGGATATAATCAACCAACAATTAAACAGAACATACAAAAGAGTCATGGAAAAACTAAAAACCGATTCTTTTTATTCTGGTGTCCCTGATGCGCAGTCTTTGAATGAGGTGCAGGAGCAATGGTTCAGATATCGACAGGCCAATCAATTGCTCTTAACCGCTTTGACTGATGGCGATACTCATTGGAAGGACTGGCTGACAAACGAACGTATAAAGCAAATTCAGCAATTTGAAAAGCAGCTTAATGCTTTCATTATGGAGTGAGTAGATCACAATAAATAACGCCGAACGAGCATTAACAAAGACGTTGATTATGTCCCACGAATATCGGCAGGTTTTTAAAAGGAGATAATAGAGGATGAAAAATCTGGTTTATATCGTCATTACCGTGATGATGTGTGGAATATCTTTCCTGGCAGGTTCCTGGTGGAAACAGGAAAACCTGGCTGTACTCCCTGCTTTTACATTACAGGATAGTATTGCGTTACAGGAATCACCTGATGCAATCGGAGCGCTTCCAGCGGGCACTACTATTTATGAATACCGTGCTATGGGGGAAACCATCACCTATATAGTGTTCTTCAATCTTGAAAATCGGATGATTATTAAATCGGTAGTGCATGAAAAAATGAATACGGTTGCCCCCCTATACGGATACGTTAATTAATGCAATTGTGCAGAGTTGCTGTGGTGGTGGATTTATCAGCGCTAGTGCAATTCAAACATGTCAGTACTGAGGTAATCGTTAATGCGACAGATATATCTGAAAGGAAAATTCTATCGATTCTTAAGGATTTACACTTAATTGTGTGATTCATAGACATCGTTTCAACTATACTGATGTCTATGAACAAAGAAATTCGTCAAAGATTAAACTGGGTTGAGCTCTACGAAGATACAAAAGATGCCGGCCTGGTTTGCCGAAGGTGTGGAATATCCCGGCCCACTCTAAGAAAGTGGTGGCGTAGATATCAATCAAAAGGGATAGATGGACTGAGAAGTCAAAGTCGACGTCCATTAAGTTCCCCTAATGCTAAAGTTGGTTCAAAAGAAGAAACTCTGATACTCGAACTCAGGAAGGTTAGAAATTTAGGAGCGAGGCGAATCCAAAGCGAATTAGTTCGGCTACATCAGTTAAGCTTTTCTTTAGCTACCATCCATAAAGTTTTAACTCGGAATGAGATAAAGCCTCTCAAGAAAATCAGAAAAAAAACCGAATTCATTCGTTACGACCGACCAACTCCTGGAGATAGAATCCAAATGGATACTTGTAAAATCGCTCCAGGGATATATCAATACACATCCGTGGATGACTGCACGAGATACAGAGTTTTAAGGCTCTATAAGCGCCGTACAGCAGCGAACACTTTGAACTTTATTGATTGTGTCATCGAAGAAATGCCGTTTCCCATCCAGCGAATACAAACTGATCGCGGCCTGGAATTCTTTGCTGAAAAAGTTCAAAACCGACTTATGGATAACGGTATAAAATTCAGACCTAATAAACCGGGTTCACCACACCTCAATGGAAAGGTAGAGCGGTATCAAAAAACCGACAAAACCGAATTCTATCCAACTGTAGATATCTATTGCGATGAAATTAATGACCTGCTTGCTGAGTGGCAGCACTACTATAACTGGGATAGGCCCCACAGTGCGCATAATGGTAAATCGCCTATGAAAAAATACTTTGAATTAAGTAATGAAACACCTTATAGCGACGAAGTTGCTCAGAACTATGACTGCAGCTCTGAGCATGTACAACTGGCTAATTATCAAAAGGAATTAGCCCTAAAAAAATTGAAATGATGTATGTGAATCACACACTTACGCATCACACAAGTGAAACTAATTTCTAGCTTGTTTGTAGTTGCCCGCAACAAATGTCCCTGTCACAATGATTTGATTATTGAACACCACTAAATTTGCTTTTCGGCCCACTTGAATAGAACCATATTCATGTTCTAAACCTAAGAACGTTGCTGGATAAAGAGAAGCCATCTTCAGAGCCTCTGACTTTGGTATTCCAACTTTTTGAATACAGTTTCTTACCGCGCTTGCCATGTCTAAAGATGAGCCTCCAAGTACCCCGTCTGATGTGACGCATTTTCCGTTCTGAACAGAAATTTCATAAGGCCCTAGAGTAAAAAAGCAATCTATAGCCCCTACAGGAGGCATTGCATCTGTTACCAAGAAAAGGTTTCCCTTTTTAATAGCATTAAAAGCAATTTTAACCGCATTGAAATCACAATGAAAACCGTCCACAATTATCCCACTTTTAAGTTTTTCAAGCGCAAATGCAGCACCGACAACACCTGGCTCTCTTGATTGTAATTGTGACATAGCATTGTATAGGTGAGTAATACCTGTAACACCATTATCTACAGCATCTTCGCACTCACTAAATCCTGCATTTGTATGGCCTAAGGAAAGCTTCACTCCTTTGCTCGCTAGGTATCTTAAGTCTTTTCCACTTATTTGATCGGGCGATATTGTAAATAGCTTTTTACCAGGCGATTTACTCACCAGAAGATCTAGCTCCTTATCGTGACTTCTTCTTATAAACTCCTTATCGTGAATCCCCGCTTTACTCTCGGTAAGAAAGGGCCCCTCAAAGTGAATACCTAAGACTTCTTCGCATCCTTTTTCAATACATTCATTGACTGAGCTTTGAGCATTACACATCCCCTCATAAGAGCCGGTTATGAAAGTAGGTAGTAAGCTGGTTGTACCAAAATTTCTATGTGCATCAGCAATAGTTTGGATTGTTTTAAAAGTAGGAGAGTCATTAAATAGCACACCTCCTCCGCCATTGACCTGGAGATCTATAAACCCAGGTGCAACAGTATTGCCACCTAAATCAATAACTTCAGCTTCAGCAGGAACTTTGTCCAGTTCAGGCAGTCCCGTTATCTTTCCTTCTGAAATTAATACTGCATTATTCGTTAGAAACTCACTTCCCGTAAACACATCACAGTTGACTAGCGCTTTCATCTTATTTTTCCTATAAATTTAACTGTCCTACTCGGTATTCCCACATTAATTGTATGCTCTCCGATAGTTTTATTAACTACGGCTCCCGCACCAACAATGCATCCTTTACCAAGCTTTACTCCATCTAAAACTGTTGTATTGGCACCAACCCAACAATTTTCTCCAATATCAATACCCTTACATGTTTCGCCTTGGAATCTGGTAGCTATTTCCGAGTCGTAAATGTGCTCAGATGCTGTGATGTAACAGTGCCCTGCAATAATCACGTTGTCATTAATCGTCAAGCCCCCATGGCCAGCACACAACGAATACTCACCTATGGAGACTCTGTTCTTGATCTCAATAATTCCATCATATGCTCTTAATACTGCACCATATTTTATCTTTGTCCTGTCACCTATGGTTATTTTTCCGTTCTGCCCTAAATCAATAAAAACATTCGGTTCTATTACAGAATAACTTCCAATCTTAAAAGAGCCGGAACCTACAATTCTGACCGATGGATCGATACTTGAAGTAGGGTGAAGTTCAATCTCAGCTTCCATGTTTGCTCCCTATAATTTTCTTCCAAGGAACCGCCAATAGAGCTGCAAGTACAGCTATCGCTGCGAGATGAGTACCCCAAATATTAACAATCCCTGCTTTGATGATGCTCAGTAGTCCATCACTGCCTTGAGTGCTAACAACTCCATATGCAGTAGTACATAAAAAGTAAAATAAGACACCTAGCATAAGTGACAGCACACCATTTTTAGCTGCTTTTTTCCTTAATTCATTTGCTTCTACTTCTTTTAGTGTCTCGACTTTTTTTAATGCACTATTTTCTTCTTTTAATTCTTTTAAAACATTTAAAGCTCGTCTATTCGAAGAAATTTTAACGGCTCTGTTTTCAATTTGCCTGAGGCTATCCACCAACTCTTGAACTGGAAAATCGATCAGCTCTTCTGTGTGTAGCCAAGCGTTAATGCACTTAATTGCTGTACTAGCTTTCCCATCCCAGGGATAATCAGATGATGATGATAGATTGTGGGTCCTCTCCAGCGCGTCTTGAATAAAGATAATTCCATTAAAAATCATCTGCTCCACACGAATCTTTAACTTTGCGTACATGTTAGGCTCTTTGCCTCTCAACTGAGCAGAAAGCACTACTAGGGTGGAAACTGCGTCTGAGGTGGTGGGTAAGTCTAGCCAAGCACCAGTATCTTTTGATTGCTTTTCTTCCAATCGCGCAATTAAGCTCTGAACGGAGTTGAAACTGGATGTAACAAAACAGCATTTTAAAAAAACAATACAGTCAATCTCACTTAGGGAATCCGAGTTAAGATTAGATAAAATTATTTCTAATTGAGATAACTCATCACTTTCGATTATATTAAGCTTCGAAAATATCAAGTATGCCTGAGCCTGTTCCCTTATTTCATAACCACTAATCTTGTTTCTAATCCAGCCGATAGATTCCACAGTTTTCGGGTCACTCAACCCCAAATAATTAGCTCTAAGCCATGTAAATGCACAAGATGCCCCAAACACCTCATCATAAGAGCCGCTTTTATCGTGCAAATCTGCTAATTTCAGAACTTCATCTATATAAAGTGAATATGAGGCAGACTCTTTGATGCCTTCTAATACTTGAAGCGTTTCTGCGGTACTCCAAAAGCTTCCGTCTATGTAACCATGCTTTAACTCAGATTGAATCAATATTTCTACGTCGCTCAGCAAGCTCTTAGCAGTTCTCTCTCTTCCCGCTATTGAAAAACGTCTATTGAAATCATCCTCTTCATCTATAACCATTAATTTTAGGCCGCCATTTCTAACTAATGACTTTGCCAATGTACAAAGATCACTTGTTAAGTGGGCAAAACTGACGTGAGGAGCTAACACCAAGCTTTCGTGAACGCCACTTTCTAAATTCCTAAAAAGCTCGCTCAAATCTTGGTTTATGTAATAACATCTAAATGGAAAGCGTTGAGATTTTAAAGTCCCTATTAGATACCCTAGTGCAATATTATGGTTGTTTTGGTCTATCAAAAATGCAGTTTTATGCTCACCTTCAACAACATAAGTAATAGTATTTTCAAACAAATTCCGCTGTTTTTGCCAATCAATTGGCAAAGCGCTGAGTACTACCCTCCCTGCGGGTAAATTTCTAGACGAAAGTAATAGTGCACGAGTCTCTTCGCCAAACGTTTCATCGATAATAAATTCTTCCCAATCAGATGGGTTTACATTTGACCAGTAGTGCCAATACAACCCTGGAAGACTTTTAAAGTTCAAAGATGTTTGTTGAAGAGAGTTAGAAGAAACAAAATGAGGGTAGCCCATGAAGCTTGATTCTGTATCTCCTGTAAATTTAAACTCTCCATCAGCAGCCCCCTCATTCACAGGTCTCACTTTTGCTTTCAATTGATTTAATTGATCTGGTAGAAAAGATAAATTAGCTTTTTCAGACGAAGCTAATTTCAACTGCAAAAGTACTAAGCAACCTTTACCTCGGCCTGAGGAAAGCCAGGTATTAAAGGATTCTTTAAAGGATTCTGATGAAACCTCATTTAGAATGGTTTTATCGTTTAAAGCGTTAGAAGCGAAAATGACTGCATCAAATGAATTTCGCGAGAATGCAATCTGCAAATTTTCTACATTGTCTGCGGTATACAATTCAACATTATACCCTAACTCCTTCAGCATAGGCCTTGCATCAGCGTAGCCATAGTGTGCCATTTCGGATTGGTTTTGAACCAAGGCAATAGAGTGCATTTGTACCCCTTTACATTCTTTCCTAGCCAATAAGCTTCCGACTAATTATCTAATTTGTAGTAATCTTTTATCCATTATTTTAAGAACGTTCAAATATTAATCAACCATTTACACACGTAAATTTAAATATCTTCGACAATTCTTATTAAGTGGTTATTAATATGTTACAGGAGCAAGCTCATGCGATGTTGGCAGTTGTTATTAATTGTTTTTTGTATTTCACATTCAGGTAATGCGCTTTCTCAGAGTGATAAATTTATTTATAGAGACAGCGCCAGGTGGCAAGTTGCTAACGAGGTTAGATTACTGAATAACTCTGTTGTATTTAATATCGGAGATGTTGGAATATCGTCACCCACTTGCTTAAAAGCTAGTGGCTTTATTTG
>CBFHMJ010000045.1:0-27448 GCA_965656875.1 Alteromonadaceae bacterium | reverse complement strand
GGCAAAATTAGAGATACTTCCCAAGTCGGCCTGAGTTGCCAACTTGGGTATAGGCTGTTAGTGTGTCTATGTCAAAGTCGCTCGGTAATTATACCGTCAGTTTCCCTTGGTAATCACACTAGTACATATAACCGACTATTTAGCCTGAATTAATTCAATTGCGTATCCATCAGGATCTTTAACGAATGCGATTTCAGTCGTTCCGCCCTTTACTGGACCCGGCTCTCTGGTCACGACGCCACCCAGAGCTTTAATGTCATCACAAGCTTTATAGATATCATCGGCAGCAATGGCAATATGACCAAATGCACCACCGTGTTCATAGCTTTCAACACCCCAGTTATAGGTTAATTCCAGAACGGTATTCTGATCCTCATCACCATAACCCAGAAATGCTAATGTGTATTTGTACGCTTCATTATCACTTTGACGCAATAACTTCATGCCAAGAACACGGGTATAAAAGTCAATAGAACGTTGTAAATCACCAACACGTAACATCGTGTGAAGAATTCGCATAATGTGGCCTCATTATTGTTGTTTGCGTATATATGGCGGGATTATAGCGCGAATCATCACAATTCACGCTATAGCGGGGTACTACATACGTCTGCATTTTTTATCAGTAACGACTAATCAGCGGCTGCCAGACACAAACCCATGTATGCAGACATAAAAAAAGAGCTGACGTTTGTCAGCTCTTTTTCCTGTTCAGTGTATTAAGTTACCACTGCTTCGTTAATTTTTCTTCGATTGTCTTATCATCGTTGCGTTTAAAACCCGAACGGGAAAACAATGAGCCTATACGGCTAAACATGTTTTTCACATCATCCAGAATGACATACAACGCAGGAATCAATACCAGGGTGATCAGCGTCGCAAACACAATGCCGAACGCCAGTGATACTGCCATTGGAATAACAATCTTCGCCTGTAAACTCTTCTCCAGTACGATCGGTAACAAACCAAAGAACGTTGTTAACGAGGTCAGAATGATTGCTCTGAAACGCTGAATACCAGCTTCAACAGCCGCTCGACGAATAGCAACACCCTGCTCTCGTGCCCGGTTTACAAAATCAACCATGATGAGGCTATCGTTTACCACAACGCCCGATAGCGCAATGATGCCAAAAATAGACATGATACTCAGCGACAACCCAAAGACTAAGTGGCCGATAATGGCGCCAATCAAGCCAAATGGAATAACCGACATAATAATTATGGGCTGAGAATATGACTTTAACGGAATCGCCAGTAACGCATAGATACCAAACATAGCCAGTAATGCCGCAGCACCCAGTTCAGCCATTGATTCTTCTTCGTCAGCACTTGCACCTTCAAGACCAACCGTAATACCCGGGTATTTGGCACGAAGTTCAGGCACTGTTTTAGACATCAACTCACCAATAACCTTGTAAGGCTCAACAACCGCTTTATCAGCAGCAGCGGTGACTGTGATAGACCGCTCACCATTTATCCGGGTAATGGATGAAAAGCTGGGTTCCATATCAAATTCGGCAACTGTATAGAACGGTACTTCATCACCATTAGGCGTCCGAACTTTCATGTTCTCCAGATTACCAACAGAGTGACGCTCTTCTTTTGGATAGCGAATCATAACTTTGATTTCTTCACCATCGCGCTGAATACGCTGCGCCTCGGCACCATAGAAACCGTTACGAACCTGGCTGGCTAATGCCGATAATGTAAGCCCCAGCGCTTCCGCTTCAGGCTTTATGCGAAGTACGATCTCTTCTTTACCACCGCTCATGCTGTCTTTGATGTCAGCCACACCTTCAAAGGTGCCCAGGATTTCTTTAAGCTCGCTGGCCGCCAGACGAAGCTGATCCAAAGAGTTGCCTTTAAATTGCAGTGCTATATCGCTACCGCCACCGCCATTGATACTGCCATTAAACTGGAAGTTTTTAACACCAGGGACTTCAGGCATGTTCTCACGCCACAAACGAATCACCTCGAATCCATCAACTTCCTGAGATTCACTTTTTTGTAATTCGACGAATATCGTGCCTGATGAAGCACCTTGATCAAAAGCGATTCGATGTTTAACCAGATGCTGTCCAGTCTCTTCAAACAAGCGTTTATCAACGGCAATTAGCGCTTTTTCCATTTCAAACAGTGCATTATTTGTTGCTGCCGAAGAAGTACCTTCCTCCATCGTGACTTCACCTGATACGAAATCACTCGGTAAATTCGGGAAGAAAACCCAACGAACAAATCCACCGTTGATCACGCCAAACACCAGAATGAACATACCAAGGAATGCAGCCAGTGCGGTGTAACGCATATGAATAACTTTATCCAGGAAATTCCGGTATTTCGTGTTTACAAATGCGTTCAGTTTTTCATTGATCCACAAACGTAACCGTTTCAACGGGCCCGCTTTTCTATCATTGTTCACTTTCATTTTCGATAAGTGAGCAGGCAGGATAAGTTTAGATTCAACCAAAGAGAACACGAGGCAGAACACCACAACATAAGCTATGGATTCCCAGATTTTCCCCATAGGGCCCGATACCATCAACATCGGAGAAAACGCTGCAATTGTCGTTAAAACACCGAACGTTGCAGGCGTTGCTACTTTTTTCGCACCCGTAACAACATTGTCAGTTGTGTGTCCATTTTTCTCGACTTCGGAATATGCACTTTCCCCGATAATAATGGCGTCATCGACGACGATACCCAGCACCAGAATAAAGGCAAACAAGCTGATCATGTTGACGGAGACATCAAATATCTCCAATGGCATCAACGCAAACGCGCCCAGGAAACAAACCGGAATACCGATCATGACCCAGAACGCCACTTTTAATTCAAGGAATAACGCCAATACCAGTAGTACCAGAATCGCACCACCAAGCATGTTATTAATCATTAAATCAAGACGGCCATTCAGGTAGTAGGATGAATCACCCCAGTGATCCAGACCAACGCTGTCAGGTAAATCCTTTTTCTTCTTCTCAACGTATTCTTTAACACTCTCGGCAATTTTCAGTACGTTGTCTTCACCAACCGCAGACACACGAATACTGACCGCAGGACGACCATCAAACACTGAATAATTAGCATCTTCGGTGAATCCATCACGTACCAACGCGATATCTTTTAATGTAAGGCGGGTTCCGTCTGGGCGAGTAACAAGAACAATAGAATCGAAATCTTCGCCGTAATAAGCTTGTCCTTTGGTTCTCAATAAAATATCGCCATTATCTGACTTAATCGAACCACCAGGCAGGTCAATGGAAGAATTACGAACAGCATCAACCACTTGCTCAAAGGTCAGGTTAAACTCCTGCAAACGATGTTCTGAGACTTCAATCGCTACTTCATAGTCTCGCGTACCAAGAATATCGACTTTATTAACGCCATCAATCAGCTTTAATTCATCACGAACATCTTTTGCCAGCTCTTTTAAACCGCGCTCATCGGCTTCACCATGAATTGCGATCCAGATAACGTCGCTGTTGATACGCTGTCTATAAACCGTTGGTTTTTCAATTTGTTCGGGAAAGCTGGAAATTGAGTCAATTCGCATTTTAACTTCGTCCAGAACCTCCTGAACGGCGTAACCTGAATCAACTTCAATAGATACACTGGCAGAACCTTCAACGGCAGTAGACGTAACCTTTTCCAGTCCATCTACATCTTCCAGTACCTCTTCTATCTTATCAATGATGCCGCTTTCAACTTCCTGAGGCGCAGCACCAGGATAGGCAACCCTGACAGAGATAACATCCAGCGTGATGTCCGGAAACATCTGCTTTTTAATCGTCATCGCGGAATAAATCCCGATAGCGATGATAATTACCATCAAGAGGTTTGCTGCAACTGAATTGCGAGCAAACCAGGCAATCATACCTTTTTTAGCATCAATCATGGCCGCTTACCTGCTCGCTGTTTCAACAGCGTCATCAGATGCAGAGTCACCTGGCGTCAGGTCTTCACTACCTTTAACTCTGACTTCCATCCCGTTTAATGGATTAGCAATATTGGTAATCGTAATTTGATCACCATCGTTGATACCACCACTGACATACACATATTGTGTATCTGCGCGTTCAACGGTTACTGGTTGAATTCTTACTTTGTTGTCATCAATAACCAGCAAGTTTCCACCTGATTTCAATGTATGACGAGGCAAAACTGCAACATTTTCAATCCAGACACCCGTGATTTCTGCTGCCACAAACTGACCAAATCGTAATGCAGGCGTATCGTTATCGGCATTTCGTCCATAAGGGTCGCTAATTTGTGCAACGGCATAAGTCACGCGACTTTCGGTATCAATAACACCTTCACTGCGGACAATCTTTGCAGGCCAGTAAAACATTTTTCCGCGATAAGTAGCACCCAGAGAAACATCCAACCACTCGTCTTTGTTACTGGAAAAATCAGGCAAGTCGATATAAGAAATGTCGGCATCGCTCAACGGTAAACGTACTTCAGCAATCTCAGTGCCGTAGATAGTACCAAGCGATGTACCACGAGAAATGAACTGGCCAAGGTCTATACTTTTCTCTTTTACCAACCCGTCATACGGTGCGCGAATCACTGTCCGGGCCAGATCTCGTTTTGCTCGTTCCAGATCGGCTTCAGCATAACGCACATTAGCTAATTCACCCGCCAGTTGTGGTTTACGCAGATAAAGTTCCGGCGCTTCCCCTTCCATGAAAGATTTCCATTCTTCTTCAGCAACTTTTGCTTTAGCGCGTTCTTCTTCTAACGTCGCTTTTGCTTTGGCTAAAACAGCCTCTGCTGATTTTACAGCGGTAAGGTAATCAGCCGGTTCAACCTTAACCAGGATGTCACCTTTTTTGAACATTCCACCTTCGATAAACTTGGGTGACAATGCTGTAATTTTTCCATTAACCTCTGAAACAATAGATGTTTTCTGTCTTGGTAAAACAGTTCCCTGGCTATTAACTGAATAATTAAGACTCGTCTTCTCGACAGACACTGTCTCGACCAGCAATGCTTTTTTCGTCTGAGCTTTTTTTTCTGGCGGCTCTTTCATTTCAGCCAGAGCCCATGATCCCATTAAAGAACCAACGACAATACCAAGAGGAAGTAAAGCTCTTCCAATCATGTTTTTCATGGTGGGGGTTGTCTCCGTATCGGTTGTGTTCCTGCCATTATCTGCAAATATAACGAACGAGAAACACATAAAATTTCGCTGGCAGTATATTAACCCGTTCAGCGGGCAACAATCAGTGTATTAGTGTTAAATTTTGTGTCTGGGACGCACAAATTCTCATGAAAAATAACTATTTAACAATTTATGGTAGAACAAACTCTCTATCTGGCACGCACCTGGCATCAGTCAAATTCCATCTTTGCATTTTGTAACACCCCATACAGGTTATTAACCTACCGTTAATTATGGATTTTGTCCTGAAATATGATCACCTTGTCGAGACGAAACAGAGGACATAACTTTAATTTGTTAAAGTCTCGATTAACGTTAAACATTAACATGTTGAGCCTGTTTTTCTTTCACGGTGTCATTTTTTGAATGCAATATTTAAAATTTATTGTTAAGCACACTGACGAAGATTACATGGCCTATTTATCTTTCATTCAGGTTATCAATACACATGACATCAACTTTTCGGCTAAGCATTGCACTTCTGATTTGCTTTTTTTCTTTTTTCACCGTCGCATCAGATCAAGTTATTCACATACCTCAGCTCCAACATACTGCAACGATTGATGGCGTTCTTGACGAAGAGGTTTGGAAAAAAGCGAGAGTCATTGATGTTGACAACATCACCTGGCCACAGGAAAACCAACCCGCGCACATCAAAACAACGGCATTACTTTACGATAACAAAGAAACTATCTTTGTTGCTTTTATCGCAGAAGATCCAAACCCTGAAGAAATCAGAGCTTTTCTACGTGACAGAGATAACATCGGAACGGAAGATATGGTCGGTATCAAGCTGGATACGTTTAACGATCAACGATTAGCCTATCAATTTTTTATTAACCCGCTGGGCGTACAACTGGATTCTATTGAGAATGAGCTAACCGGTAATGAAAATATCGCCTGGGATGCTATCTGGGAATCAGCAGGACAACTTACAGAAACTGGTTTTGTTGTGGAAGTGGCTATTCCACTACGCGCATTAAATTTCGATGACAGTAAGCCTGTACAGCACTGGGCCGTTGAATTTCTCCGTTTCTATCCTCGAAGCGAACGTGTTCGTTTCTCCAGTACCAAAATCAGCCATGATAACAACTGTTGGATCTGTCAGATGAATCAGGCACAGGGCCTTAAAGATGTTAAACAAGGTGCCAACCTCACGCTGGTTCCAGCCATGGTTGTCGGCGCTTCACAATCGCGTGACGTATATGCTAATCCTGAGGACGACTGGCACTCCAGTAACACCAAAGACTTAAGCCTCGATGTTAAATGGGGTATCACACCTAATTTGTCATTAAATACAACATTTAACCCCGATTTTTCCCAGGTAGAAGCCGACGCTGCACAACTGAGTATCAACAACACATTCGCCTTGTTCTTTGAAGAAAAAAGAACGTTTTTCCTTGATAACATTGATTACTTTTCCTCCCCCTGGAATTTGATTTATACCCGTAATATTGGCGCTCCGGACTATGGCGCAAAAGTTACCGGGCGAGCCGACGAGCATTCATTGGGTATATTCGTTACCAATGATGTCGATACCACCTTCCTGATCCCAGGTAATATCGGCTCCTCTGTCGCACAGTTAGGGCAAGACAGTAAAAATGCAGCCATTCGCTATCGTTATGATCACAGTAAAGATTTGTCACTGGGTTACATTTCAACCTGGCGGAAAAGTGATGATTACAGCAACGCCGTAAACGGCTTTGATTTTCGCTATAAATTTACAGACAACGATATTTTAACGGGCCAGTGGATATACACAGATACGGAATACCCTGACTGGTTAGCCAACGATTTCTGTGATGGCGATGACTGCTCGGACGCAGAACAAACTACCTGTGAATTTGGCAACTGTGATTACAATGAACAAGTGCTACGCGCCAGCAATCCCGCAGATGACAAACTAACGGATACAGCATTTCGAATTAACTTTAATCATAACGAACGGGACTGGTACGCTTTTGGTAATTATCAGCAAATGGGACGTGATTTTCGTGCCGACCTCGGTTTTTTAAATCGAACTGATTTCAATAAACTGGTTCTCGGCGGCGGCCGCATCTGGCGAAACGATGAGAAAGCTAATGACTGGTGGAATCGGTTTGAAGTCGGCTATGACTGGGATATCACTCACAATGACAATGACGAGATTCTGGAACGCGAACATCAGATCTATGGGTTATTCGAAGGGGCTTATCAATCACTGATCCGTATTGATTTCATTCAACGTGACCGAGTCGGCCCACGAATTGATGCTTCATCATTGGCGATAGATGGCAACACGTTATCTTTCCGCGAAAATGTCGTCAGTACATTCATGCGCACCAGACCTGCTGCTGAGTTTGAAATTACGCTTCGCATTGACAGCGGAGATACCGTCGATTTCGCCAATAACCGGGCTGCTGATAATTTGCGTTTTCGTCCTCGTATCACATGGAATCCAAATCGACATTTACAAATCAGACTACGCCATACCATGCAACGGCTAAAAGCAGACGGTGCAAAAGTATTTACGGCAAATCTGACTGATTTCCGTGCTACCTGGCAGTTCTCAGTAAAAAGCTTCGTTCGACTTGCCGCCATTTACAGTGACATCAAACGCAATCAGGACAATTACTTATACGATGACGTTGATCGCCGTAGCAATTACATCGCTACACAACTACTTTATAGCTATAAGCTGAACCCCCAAACATTGTTTTTTGCCGGTTATTCTGATGGATTCGTCTCCGATGACGATATTGCATCACTCACTCAGGAAGAACGCAGTATCTTCGTAAAATTCAGTTACGCCTGGCAGTTTTAACAGCTTGAATTTTCATCATTCCTGATGGTTGTCATGGATGACAACAAACGCTTCAAACTATCCTCCCTTTTCTTGTAAATCTGTAATTCCAGGCTAAAACTTATTACAGCACGTCGCGCTATCGACCCCTCGTTTTCGCCATTAACTTTACGGATAACACGATGACAACCAAACTCATTGTTGCAAAAACGAACCTCAATGGTGACTTCATTTATTGTAATCATTCTTTTATTGGCACCTTTAGTTACACAATTTGTGAACTGATGACTCAAAATATTACAGCTTTATTCCATAACAGCTGGCCCAAAGTAATGAATGAAAAAATGTGGCAAACATTGAAGGACGACAATGATTTTTGTTGTTTTGCAGAATTACTGGCGAAAGACGGTAATACGTCCTGGCACTTTTGCACCTTTGCGCCATCAATCAATGAACATGGACAAAAAGTTGGTTATCTGGCCGTACTTCGCCCTCCCTCAGAGGCCGGCACTTTCTTTTTCCGCTCGCTATATCAACGGATGAAATTAGCCGAATCATCTCCTGAAAATCCATGTCAGTCGTTGGGCTGCCTGACATCGCTGCTGAATGAAACCGGAGAAACGTATGAAGCAAGCACTTTTAAATTGCAGTTTGCTTAAGATCGCATCGATAACCCTGGTCGCACTTTTCCTGCTGATAATTCTTAAACTTGTTTCAGCGCCTGTCTGGTCTGAATTTTTAGTTATTGCAGTATGTTTAGCGCTTCAATTCATCGCCTGGCTTAACTTACGTACTCTGGTCGAAAAAGTTAAAGAGCTGGTCGCTATCAACAAAGACGTAAGTGAAGGCCGTTTCGACAAGCGTGCCATCATCATTCCTGAACACACCTTGCTCAATGAACTGGCGCATGCTGTCAACAATTCGATGGACTGCATCGAAATCTATCTTCGAGAATCACAATCAGCGTTGAAAGCAATAGAGAACAAAGCCTTGTATCGTCAGCCCCTCACTCACGGACTTCCGGGCGCATACCTGAGCGCTCTGAAACAAATCAATTGTTCTTTTGATGTCATTAAACAAAGTGAGCAATTAGAAAAATCCTCTCATCTCGCCATGAAACTGGCCGATCTGCGCTCTGTTAATAACGAAGATAATCTCACCAATATTAAAACAAAGATGAAAGAAGTCGTTTCGGCCATGGATGAAGTGGATGATGAAACACGCAAGACCGCTCACCTGTCCATTCAATCCAGTGAATCGATGGCGCAGTTATACGAGGACTTCAACAAAGTACAAGAAGCGCTGGCAAAAATGAATGAGGTATCACGCGCACTTGAGATCAATTCACAACGCATTGATTCCATCTCAGATACGATTGCCAAAATCGCTGATCAAACCAACCTTCTGGCATTGAATGCCGCCATTGAGGCAGCCCGGGCTGGCGATGTTGGTCGTGGATTCGCGGTCGTGGCCGACGAGGTTCGTTCTTTATCAATCAATACTAAAAATGCGACTGATAATATCCGGGAATCAATCAGTAATGTACTCGCCACCAGCGCAGATGTTGTTCAAGGCACCAACGAATTAAGTACATTAAATCAGCATTTTAAATCGCTAATGAACGAATTCGATCAAAGTTTCAAGCAGTTTGCAGATGCTTCAGAAATTACCTATGCCCGAGTCAGTGGCTCCAGAATGTTAAATGACATGATTCTGGTAAAACTCGACAACATGTTACATGTTCAACAGTGTTATCACGCGATTGAAGCAATTCGCAATCCCAAAGTCGCCGTTGAAAAGAATGATATCTGGTACTTTGACACCTGGTATCAACAGGAAGGCCAGGAACGTTATGGTCACCTACCTTCATTTTCAGGCTTAAGCGAGCCCTATACGCTCATGCGGGAAAAAGTTGACGAGTTATATAGTCAGGTCAGTAAAGCACGCAGAGAAACTCACATTGACGATGCGAAGTTCGAACATATTTACGCGCTGATGTCTGATGTAGAAACCAACATTAATATTATGGTGAGTGCTATCGATCAACTAATTACAGACAAAATGAAATTTGAAGGGGCTGGCGGAATGACGGTAGAAAATACAGAAGTTGACCTGTTTTAAACAAATAAGCCAGCTGTTAGCTGGCTTATATACATGAACAATGTTGGATTAAATCTTCTGCAATCCAATGGACCCAACTGAATAACCCGCACCAAAGGAACAAAGCAAGCCTCTGTCTCCTTTTTTGAAATCATCTTTATACTTGTGGAAAGCAATTAATGAACCGGCTGAAGCCGTATTCGCATACTCATCCAGAACAATTGGCGCTTCTTCAAATGCAGGATCACGACCTAATAATTTCTTAGCCGCAAACGTGTTCATGTTGATATTCGCCTGATGCAACCACATACGTTTAAGTTCAGACGCTGACACCTGCATTTCTGCCAGATGAGTTTCAATCGTATTGATAACTATCGGCAACAATTCTTTAAACACTTTTCGGCCTTGTTGTTTAAAGAACGGCGTATTGTCTGAAACGTTGTCACAACAATGATCACTGTAATTCATGTCACAACGAATGTTGTTAGAGAATTGAGTAATTTGCTTTGTGCCGGTTAAACGGAATGCATTGTCACTCTGACATCCCTCTTCCAGCTCAATCACTGCTGCCGTACACACGTCACCAAAAATAAAGTGCGTATCACGATCACGGAAATTAACCTGAGGCGTTGAAAATTCAGGGTTAACCATCAGCACCACTTTTGCTGAACCCGACTGGATCGCGTTAGCCGCATTAATAATGCCAAACGTTGCAGACGAACAGGCAACATTCATATCATAGGCAAAACCTTTCGCGCCCAGATAGTGTTGTAATTCAATCGAGATGGCTGGATATGGACGTTGATTGTTAGCACTGGCACAAATAATTAAATCGATGTCAGCAATGTCACGATTGGCCTGCGCTAATGCTTCTTTAGCCGCTTCCAGCGCCATATCGATCATTTCAGGTTTTTCACCTGGCATACGTTTACTAAACTGAGGTTTAAGGCGGTGTTCATCTACTATGCCAGGCTTATAAAGCACATAGCGAGATTTAATACCTGACGCTTTTTCAATGAATTCACTGCTCGAATAAGCCATTGGCTCCATCGTACCAGCTTCAATTTGCTGCTGATTTTCCTGATTAAAAACATCAACATACTTATTGTAGGCAGCAACCAGTTCATCGTTGGTTACTGAGAGTTCCGGTGTAAAAAGACCCGAGCCCGAAATGACAATATTCGCCATAAAAATTCCTGTTTGCATACATGCTTTACAACAATTAACCGAGCATTATCCCGCTTTATGCTGAAACAGCAACTTAATTTAGATACTGCAATAGAAACGGCACTGTCAATTCAAATTGACGTTAAGAATAATGAATATCAGAAGATTTTATAAAACAGCCAGTTATAAATGAAGGCGTGCCAGTATTCTTAACAAATAAAGAATACTGACATTTTATGTGAATGTTATCAGGAGAGTGTTTTTATCCCATCCGTGAGCCCATCAAGGGTCATCGGATACATTTTTTGCGCCATAATTCGGCGCAATTCATGAATCGAATGATGGTAATCCCAATACTGCAACGGCTGTGGATTAAGCCAGATTGCCCGATCAAAATGATGTAACAATCGGTTCATCCACACCTCGCCAGACTCCTTGTTCCAGTGTTCAACAGAACCACCGGGATAGGTAATCTCGTAAGGCCCCATCGTCGCATCTCCAACGAAAATTAACCGATAGTCACGACCATAACGATGAATGATGTCCATGACATCAATTGATTCTTTATGGCGTCTCGCATTGTCTTTCCAAACTTTTTCGTAAACACAGTTATGGAAATAAAAGTATTCAAGATGCTTAAATTCTGACTTCGCCGCAGAGAACAGGGCTTCACAATCCTGAATATGCGCATCCATCGAGCCACCCACATCCATAAACATCAACACATTAACGGCGTTATGGCGTTCCGGCTTCATATGAATATCCAGATAACCCGCGTTGCGAGCTGTCTGGCGTATCGTGGTATCCATATCCAGTTCTTCACTCGCCCCTGTCCTGGCAAACTTGCGCAATTTTTTCAGCGCCAGTTTCAGATTGCGCGTTCCCAGCTCCTTGTCACCATCGAGGTTTTTAAATTCTCGCTTATCCCAAACTTTGACCGCACGAAAATTTCTATTACCATCCTGACCAATTCGAATCCCTTCCGGATTATAGCCATAAGCACCAAATGGCGACGTTCCGCCGGTTCCAATCCATTTATTACCGCCCTGATGACGTTTTTCCTGTTCTTTTAAACGGTCTTTTAATGTTTCCATTAACTTGTCCAGACCGCCTAATGCTTTTAACTGCGCTTTTTCTTCTTCAGTAAGATGTTTTTCAAACTCTTTGCGCAACCACTCTTCAGGCAACGTTTTATCAAACAGGTCGATGGACTGAACACCCTCAAAGTATTCGGCAAATGCCCGATCAAAGCGATCAAAGTGAGTTTCATCTTTGACCATGACCGTTCGCGCCAAAAAGTAGAACTGTTCAGCATCAGCGAAGACCACTTGTTGTTCCAGACAACGCAGTAAGTCCAGCAGTTCTCGTAATGTCGCCGGTACCCGATGTTTTCTGATCGTCAGAAAAAACTTTATCAGCATAATTTTCTGCTTCTTACGTTCATTTCTCTGTTTAATGAATAGGTGCTGTAGACTCTAACGACGTTGACGTGACATAAATGCCAGCTTTTCCAGCAACTGCACATCCTGTTCATTTTTAAGTAATGCACCGAACATTGGCATTAGCCCGCCCTTTTGTTGTTTGTCTTGCAGAACTTCCGCCGAAATATCGTCAGCAACCAACAACTTTAACCAGTCAATTAATTCCGACGTTGACGGTTTTTTCTTCAAGCCCTGCACATCACGTAAATCGAAGAAACATTCCAGTGCTGTTGTCAGAAGTTTTTGCTGGATATCAGGATGGTGTACATCAACGATTTTTTTCATATCGTCGGCACCTGGGAAGGAAATGTAGTGGAAGAAGCAGCGACGCAAAAAGGCATCTGGCAGCTCTTTTTCGTTATTGGACGTAATAATAACAACAGGACGTTGATGGGCTTTAATAACTTCCTGCGTTTCATAAACATGAAACTCCATCTTATCCAGTTCCTGTAATAAATCGTTCGGGAACTCAATGTCAGCCTTATCGATTTCATCGATCAACAATACCGGGCGCTTTTCAGCCGTGAATGCCTGCCATAATTTCCCTTTAACAATATAGTTTCCGACGTCATAAACTTTTTCATCACCTAATTGTGAATCACGAAGACGCGACACCGCATCATATTCATACAATCCCTGTTGCGCTTTGGTCGTTGACTTTATATGCCATTGAATCAAGTCGGTATCCAGCGCACGAGCCAGCTCTTCCGCTAACATGGTTTTACCTGTGCCCGGCTCGCCCTTGATAAGTAATGGCTTTTCCAGCGTAATTGCAGCATTTACTGCAAGTTTCAGCTCATCGCTGACAACATAATTCTCGGTACCTGTAAACTGCATAAATAGACTCTAAGTTATTAATTTGTCTCTGAAAAAATGACTAATTACTAAATTTATATATTATATCAAATCAGTTTTATATATCTGAATATTATGGTTGTATGCTATTCCGGTTATTTAAACCCTTCTAATGGAATCACTCATGGCTAATATTTACCAAGACAATTCGCTTACTATTGGCAAAACGCCACTGGTTAAACTCAATCGTGTAACTGGTGGTAATGTTATCGCAAAAGTAGAATCAAGAAACCCCAGCTTCAGCGTAAAATGTCGTATCGGCGCAAGTATGATTTGGGATGCTGAAAAGCGTGGTGAATTAACTGAAGGTAAAGAACTAATTGAAGCAACGTCTGGTAATACCGGTATCGCATTAGCATTCGTTGCAGCATCTCGTGGTTATAAACTAACACTAACCATGCCTAACACAATGAGCCTTGAGCGCCGCAAACTATTAAAAGCATTAGGTGCAAACCTGGTACTTACTGAAGGCGCAAAAGGTATGAAAGGTGCAATCGAAAAAGCAAACGAGCTTTGCGAGAGCAACCCTGATCGCTACTTCCATGTAAAACAATTCGAAAACCCGGCAAACCCACAAATCCACATTGAAACAACAGGTCCGGAAATCTGGAACGACACTGACGGTGAAATCGACGTATTTGTCGCAGGTGTTGGTACGGGTGGTACTATTTCTGGTGTTAGCCGCTACATCAAAGAAATCCAGGGCAAGAAAATTGAAACGGTTGCAGTTGAACCTACGGCATCTCCTGTAATCACACAAACACTTGCCGGTGAAGAAGTAAAACCTGGCCCTCACAAAATCCAGGGGATTGGTGCTGGTTTCATTCCTAAAAATCTGGATTTAGAAATGATCGACCGTGTCGAACAGGTTTCTAATGAAGACGCAATGGAAATGACTCATCGTCTGATGAAAGAAGAAGGTCTGTTAGTTGGTATTTCTTCTGGCGCGGCAGTCGTTGCAGCAAGTCGTCTGGCACAAGATCCTGCGTATGATGGCAAGAACATTGTAGTCATTCTTCCAAGTGCGGTAGAACGTTACCTGAGCAGTCCATTGTTCAGCGACTTCTTTAGCGAGCTTGAACTTGTACAATAATTAATTGCAATCCTTGCATTAATTACATCTGAAGGCAGAAGAAGATTTACATACTTCTGCCTCTTTTCTCAGTGACTTTTCATTCCAGTTGTATTATTTTCACCTTCATTCTTGAATCTTTTCGTCAACCCGGAACTAAGATGATGTTAAAAAAGTCGAAGGTATTTCAACGTCTTTTATCAGTTTTTATCGTCTCACTCTTTTTTCTAACTGCCTGTGGCAAAGATGATAATAATGTCAAAGCTGAAAAAAGTTCTCCTGAATACACCGCAACCATGTTTTTCTATGCCGTCCTGGCAGATAAAGATCTCAAAGCCGCTTCAAGTTTTTCCTCTACTAAATTAGACCGTCTGCTGAAAAGCTATGGTTCTGCTCAAAGTTTTTCTCGTCATATACTCAACATGCGTTTCGACTCTGTTGAAATACAAGTCGAAAAAGGACGTAACCTGAGGGAACGTTACGACGGCAGTAAAGCTGTACTGAATCTTCTGTTTACCGGCCTAAATAATGGCAATAAAGTTGATGATTTCAGAACGGTTGAACTGGTAAAACACGATGGTAAATGGCTTGTTGATAAGATACGCGATGATCCATTTGCTCGTTAAACTCATCGTTTGACGTAATGTTGATGTGCAGAAAATTCATCGTTATTTTCTGCACTCCTACTCTCCAGATAAACATTTCTCAGCCACTACCCTTCTCTCATTATCAATAAAAACCAGAAACTGATTCTGTTAAACCCGCATTTTTATTGCTAATCAGTCTCTCTAGAATAGACACATCTCATCACAAGCTACCTGCTTAAGCATATTCCAGTCATCATGAATCTATTCCAATCAACGACTTTCATTACCACTCTGTTGTTCACCACATTAGCTCATAGCCAGACGATCCCGGTGGAAAACGTTAGCTGGACGCAATTGAATCCTGCTCGTGGATCTTCAAGCCCACAGGCAGGTGCATTATGGGGTGACAGAACAGCACCCGGGTCCGCCGGATTTTTGCTAAAGCCCGTTGATGGGTTTTCATCGCCTCCTCACATCCACAATACAGCCTATCGCGGTATTGTTATTTCCGGGTTAATCCACAATGACGATCCTCAATCACCAGACCGATATATGACAACCGCGTCTTACTGGACACAACCAGCAGGTGATATTCATATCACGGCCGCCAAAGGTAGCCAGGTACTGGCTTATATCGAAGTAGAAGATCAATTTGGTGTGCAACCGCCTCAATACGCCTTCACCAATAGCGATGTAGCACTGAATATGGATAAACAGCATCTGGTGTGGCGTCCGGTAAAGCCAGCAACGGAAACAACCCATTACAGACCTGAAACAGCGTGGTTATGGGGAACTACATCTGATGGGAAACTAAATGGCCGGATGATTAAACTTGCGCCACAAGCATCAATTCGTATGTCGACGATACAACCAACAAGGATGGTTGTTATCGCCGGGCAGCTGAAAAACAAAGCATCACCGGGAAAAGTATTAACACCGGGCAGCTATCTCGGCGCTGAACAGGCTACGACTGCCACTCCCTTTGTACAACCACTCACCTGCCTGTCTGACAGCGAATGCCTGATATACATCAGAACTCAAGGCGAACCAACATTTCATCAGGTTTCTCGATAACCTGAAAAAACCTTGTCAAAAAACAAAAAAGCAGTATCTGCGTTACATCAGATACTGCTTTCTTTGGTACTCAACAAGTGCTGATTATTATTTACGAGCAAAGAATCCCGCGATGATCTGTTTACATTCAGGAGAATGCAGCAATTGTTCAAAATCATTTAGTTCATCATGCAACGCCGTATTGATTGCTGCTGCATAACCTTTCTTCAAAAGTCGTTTACTCGCCATCAGCGCGGGTGTTGATAAAGACGCTAATGTTTGCGCTCGCTCTGCGATATGTTCAAGTAACGCATCTGCTTCTACTTGTTTGTTTACCAGGCCCATAGAAACCGCTTGTTCCGGGTAAAAGGCTTCACCAAACAGTAATAATTCAGCGGCTTTTTGATAACCACTAATCAACGGCAACAAATAGCTGGATGCAGCTTCAGGACACAGGCCTAATTTAGTAAATGGCATCTGGAAAACCGCATTGTCAGCACAAGCAACATACTCGCAATGCATTAGCATAGTGACGCCCAGACCAACAGCCGGACCAGCCACGGCAGCTAAAAGTGGTTTTTCAAAGGTTGAGATTAATGAGATAAAACCAACGGTCGGATGATTACTATCCAGTTTACCGGCGGACAAAAAGTCCTGAAGATCATTACCTGACGTAAAACACTCAGCATTCCCCTGCAACACAACAACTTTAACTCGCTCGTCTTTCGCAGCCGCTACCAGAACACCATTCATCTGGCGATACATTTCCAGGGTTAACGCATTCTTTTTATCAAATCGGGTCATCGTGATGGTTAATACGTGACCTGTCAGACGACTATCAATTACGTCACTGCTAAATTCGGCGTTTAGTTCAGTCATAAGTTCCTCTGATGTTTTTTCATTAAAATAGTTAACGCTGTGGATATTTTTGCATCATGCCTCCAACAGGTCGGATGAGTGTAACAAGTGTACGCTGAAATACCAGTAAAAAATCTACGTGCCAAAATCCCTTATTCGTATTAGGATACCCCTCCGCTAAAACAGTCAGATTCATTAAAAAACTGTCCCGTTCGGGCCTTAAAAAACACATGATCCCACCAAAAAAAATACTCAGCACGATTGACCGACACTGGCAGGTTATTGAGCAGCTTGTTACTCGCTTCTCTCTCACCAGTTTCACTGTTCAGGACGTGCAAAGCATTATAAAACGACTGAATCCCGAGCTTTCTGGCGATGCCATTTATAAAGAAGCACAAAAGCTTATCGCCCTCGAAATTCTGATCCCGCTGGCTAAATCCAGCCAACTTGAAATCAATCGGGCTATTCAGGAATTTTGTCATTATCTGCTGAATGAACATCAGTTAGGTCTGGCAGAAGAAATCAATGTGCTGATCAACGATTTAACACGATTAAGTCAACGTTTGATGAATGCCTGGAAAACTCATGATGTCGAGGAACTGCGGCGCTTTTCACGATTAATGGATGACAGGGTTCGTCAAATCATCAAACAATTCACCATCAATGAATCCGCCATTTTCAATATTGTTGAACAAGCGAAATCCCAGTCCGGTGATATGAGCCTGGAGAAACGCTATACGGCTGTCATTGAAGCCTTTGATGAATACATTGATCCCGTTCTTGAAATGGTGGATGTAAACGGAGACTTCAAGAAGATTTTCGACACAGCCGAGCAGGATATTTCCGAGATCATCAGTCAGATATCGGTGACCGGGCATATGAACAATGAAAAAGAGATGTTGATTCAGCTCCGAACCCGTATCCTGGACATGCATTTAACGGGTCAGCAAAGCCTGCAAAATAGCGCCAATATGCTGATGCCCGTGCGGGAAATGTTACGTAAAAACACCCTGCTCGCCAAACAAGCCAGTAAAGTGCTTGCTCGTTGTCGTAAACGCGGCGTTGATGTCCTCGCACCTATGGTTCCGCATTTCCAGTCAGACGGTAAACGACAAACATTAGGCACTAAAAACCAGATGGTCGCGTTCATGGCGGACTTAACGGACTTTAGTGAGAAATCTTACGAATTGCCGAATAACGACGCTATTCAGCCGTGGCGACCACCCAATGCACCAGACTATCAACACGTTCTTGCCACCTACAAGCTCAGTAAAAAGCCGGGCAATATCTTCAACTGGCTCCACCAGCAATATCATGATCTGGAACTGGATGACATGTTATTCCTGTATCAAAAACTCAGTAGCGAATCTGATCTGACGCTTGAACATATGGACAAAACCGTTATCGACATTGGCACTCACCAGTTAACTCTGCATCCTCTTGCGGCCAGCGATAATCCAGTAAAAACGAAGAAGGCAACATCATGACACACATCGATTTATCGACCATGCCGAACTTGCAGGAAATAAATCGCAAGTTAATCGCGGGATTTCACCTGTCAGAAAATGATCTCCCGTTATGGCAAGAACTGGATGCGCAGGAAGCATCATACACCGCCCTTTTTCAATCACTCGGTCACAAACTTATTCGTGACAGTCGCGGCTTTTTCTATATCTACAGCGATGACAGCACCGTCACGATGGGAAAAACCTCTCGCAGCTTTGCACTGACGATTTACTGCTTAGTCGAATTCTGGGCCAATAAGGGCATGGACCCGACACACGCATTGTTTGACAAAGACATCGACCTGGAATTGTTACAACACCTGGTTCAGGAGCATTTCCACCTGTTTGAGCAGCTTGATATTGAATCAGGTAGTGACTTACGAAAAGAAGTCTTTTCACGATTAATACGATTTGGCCTGGCAAAAGAATACGGCGCGGGTTATCGCCTGCTGTCTCCGGTTTATCGTTATCTGGACGCACTCAGCGATGTGGACACTGAATCACTGACACAGGAAACCAGTGACGACGATACCCCTGAAGGAGAATTAAACCATGACGAATAACACCTGGGGTCTAACCAAACTCGCACTGCTAAATACTGCCGGTTATGCAAAGTGCGTTATCCCACTCAATGACTCAGCCTCCATTTGTGCGCCGAACAATACCGGTAAATCATCGGTTATTAATGCGCTACAGTTTCCACTGATCAATGATTTGCGGTTGACCGAATGGGACGGCCACGAAATCGACGAAACTCGAAAGTTCTATTTCGCAACCGATCAAAGCTACATTTTACTGGAAGCAGACTTACCTCACGGTAAAGTCGTCATTGGTGTCGCAGGACTGGGCAAAATCGCCGGATATGCTCATCAATACTTCTGCTATAACGGCGAGCTGGATCTCAGCCATTACACTAAAGGCCAGAGTATTGTTAAATACGGCAAGCTTTTTAACCACTTACAAGCAATGGATATCAAGCCTTTTGAACTGAAGTCTTCGGAACTGAACGCACTGCTGACTGGCGGAGCAACCCCTTTCGACAGTGATATCAGTTTGAAAATGATCCCGTTGAACAATGCATCTGATGCGTCGGTTTATAAAGAAATTTTCAGAAAAATTCTGAGTTTACATAAACTGGGGTCGAACGATGTAAAACGCTTTATGTTGCGAGTCTTTGAGCGACATATGTCTAACGCCAATGTCGATTTCTTTGACGTCTGGAACAGCGCTTTTGAACGGGTTAACCGGGATCGTAAAGAACTGCATGCCATTGTGCAGCAACAGGAAAGCATCGCTGAACTGGAATCTCTACTCCATAATCAATCAGTGCTGAAAGGCAAAATTGCGGTTTACAGTCCAAAAATCGATAAAGCCCTGGTTGAGTTCGAAGAATATCAGCAAGAAAAAACCAATGAACTGAACGCACAGATCGAAGCACTGACCAGCGAGCGAAGCCTGCATGATGAAAAACAGCAAATGTACATGCAGCAATTACGTGACGTTGAACGCCGAAACCTCCAGTTGGATCAGTGGTTTAATGAATATGACGCGTTAAATCAGCAGTATCAGCTAACCAGTGAAAGCAATCTTCAGGCGCAACTGGCTGCGGTTAAAAACAAGTACGACCAACTCAGTAGCTCAATTTCCGGTGCTCAGGGCCAGAACCTGACCACCATACAACTCCGCATTAAAGATACAAAGCAGCAGCTAAAACGTCTGAAAATGCAACTGGCGAATCTGGAATACAATGTCTATTCCCGCCTGCGAGAAGATCTGTCAGCCAGTGAAGTCGATGCACTGAGTAAATTACTCAGTCCTGAGTTGCTGTCACTATCGACCACTCGCGATGGTGACGTCACGATTCATGAAGAACACACCTTCTCTGACTTTATTGAAGCAATCAGTAACCTGATCAAAACAGACCATGCTGAACTACCAGGCGCGACGATTTCGCTTAAAAAGCTTCATGCTGTCTCCATGCCTGGCGCTGAAAACAAAATTCAGTTGAAAGACCAGATCACTGCGCTTGAAAGTACCCTGCTCGACCTGGAAAAAATGGAGCAAGTTGCTCACGATCTGGAAGGTAAACTGGCAGAGAAAGAATCCTTCTATCAAAACGTTATAGAGCTGGAAGCAGACATTAAACGTTTTCAACGGTTTGCCACCATGCAGGATATGCTGGATGAACAGCAAGCGATGCAGGCCCAGCTTGAAGAAGAAGATCACGAGTTACAACAAAAGCTGAGTGATATTCAGGCCGCCGTATCAACACTTGCCGACCGTCGGAACCTGTTGGCAGCGCAACAGGAAAAACTGGCCCGTCAGTATCAACGACTTAGTCAGATTAAAAATGAACGCATCGATCATGAACTGGATGTTGTCACGGGTAATGTCGTGCCTTACCCGATTGAAGTCGTCATTGATTTCGATAGCCTGGAAGACACCCTGCACTATTTCAATAAAGACTGTCAGGAATTACGAAACTTCAACGTTAATATCCGTAATACCTATTTGCATATCTACAAATCAGGGATCACTCGCTTTGAAAGCGAAAACAATGAGTTTGAAAAATATGATCGCCTGATTGCTGTTTACCACAACATCGATAATGAAAAGGAAGCGATTGAACGCCAGGCTCGTGTTGCCCTGACAACGGTAGCGGCAACAATTAAAGGATTACGAGAAGATTTACACCGCTTGAAACGCGAAATGTACAACTTCAACCGAGGTATCTGGCGTCAGCAAATCAGTAACCTTAAAGAATTCAAAATCGAAGTTGTCGAGCGTAAGACCCTGATTGACCACATCGATTTAATTATTTCGATGTCAGAAAATTACGAACAGGGCGACAATCTGGATCTGCTTGCCGCTGGCACACCAACGGACAATAAGCAGCTTGATGAAGCCAAAGACTACATCATTCAATTCGCCGCTGATAAGGGCGGCCTGAAGCTCGCCGACTTATTTGATGTTCGCTTTAAAGTCGTTAATCGTAACGACGACACAGAGTACTTTAACAAGATTGATTCTGCAGGCTCGAACGGGACACGGATCACCATTAAATTACTGTGCGGTATGCTGTTTATTCGTCACCTGCTAACGGACAAAGACAGAAGTGCTTTCCGTATTCCAATCTACATTGATGAAGCCGCTGATATCGATCCGCAAAATCAGCAAGCCATCATCGAGACAGCGACTGGCTTTGGATTTATCCCAATTTTTGCCTCGGTAAAACCGCAAACTTCTTGTCGTTATATCGTACCAATTCGCACGATTAAAGAAGGCACACAAAACTGGGTTGATGAAAAAGACTGGATTGAAGTGATGGAAACACCCCATGATGACGAGGCGCAGGAAGCCGAATCAGCATAAAAGCTATTGATAAACATGAAAAGGCGCTGAAATCAGCGCCTTTCGTCTATTTTAAACAACCGTTAATACAGTGAATGACTCTATTACAGTGAAGAGCTATCCAGACTAACTTCCTGCGGTTGCTCTTCAGTTTCAACTTTTAATAACTGCTCTAAATCCTGCGAACTTTGCCGCAACGTGACGCCATAGCTCGCATCATCCCCCCAAACCTGTTTCAACGACATCATGACCTCATTATCGTGTTTGTGGAAAATCCTTGCGGCCATTTCGGCATGGTGGGCAGACCCGCATAAATCAGACAACAATTGTGTTGCTAACTCCAAAGAGGCGCTGAAGGTTTCGCGAATCACATGATTAGCACCGGCATCCATCAATCGGTAAACATGGCTTCGGTCATAGGCACGCGCATAAATCTCAAGATGCGGAAAATACTGACGACAAATCTCAACCAGATGAACGCTTTTATCCAGATCATCTATCGCGACCACAATAGCGGTTGCGTCATCAGCACCGGCTGATTTAAGCAAATCCAGCCGATTCGCATCACCATAATGCACGTCAAAGCCAAATCGACGCACCATTTCGATCTGCTCCGGACTATGTTCGAGAATCGTCGTATCATGACCGTTTGCACGTAAAAACCGTGATACCACCTGTCCAAAGCGCCCAAAGCCCGCAATAATCACCGCGCCCTGCTGATGAATATCGTCATTTTTTTGTTCATGCTTTTCAGTGCGTTTAACCAACTTGTAGCACACAAAACTATGAACTTTGATCACAATCGGACTAACCAGCATGGTGAGTGCCACGGCCAGCGTCACTTTCTCCGCTAATACGCCCGGTATAACCTGCTCGGTGACGGCGAATGTAACCAGTACAAAGGCGAATTCTCCGCCTTGTGATAACAACATAGCAAAGCGATGATTGTCCGGTACTTTTACCTTGCCCCGATTCGCAATCGCATAAATCACCATGTATTTAATCAGGATGATTGCAGGCACCAGGGATAAGATAGTGAATGGATACTCCGCCAGAATAGAAAAATTAATCGACGCCCCGACACTGATGAAAAACAGTCCCATGAGCAATCCTTTGAAAGGTTCGATATCCGCCTCTATCTCGTGACGATATTCACTACCTGAAATGACCATACCACCAATGAATGCGCCGAGTGCTGCGGATACGCCAACCATATTCATTAGCAACGTGATAGCAATCACGATTAACAAGGCTGATGCAGTGAAAACTTCTCGCTGGCGAGTTTTTACCACCAGATCAAACACCGGCCTCGTGCCATATTTACCAAAAACCACTATTGCCGCGACTGAAAATAAAACAGCCAGCATACGCAATACAGGATGGAAACCTGCCAGCAAATCACCCAGTCCATGACTCGACAACACCACATCATTCATCACCGCGTCAGATGCCAGAAAGGGTAAGAACGTTAATATCGGGATAACACTGATGTCCTGCATCAACAAAACGGCGAATGCATTCTGACCCAGTTGGGTTTTAAATTCCCCCTGCTCCTGCAATATCTGTAATACAATTGCGGTAGACGAGAGCGAAATAATCAATCCCAATGCCAGTGACACTCTCAGCGACCCCAGGCCGAGAAAATAAAACATGCCACAAAGTACCAGTGTGGACAGTACAATCTGACTTCCACCAAAAAATACAGCCGGTACTTTTAATCGCCATAACACTTCTGGCCGGAGTTCCAAACCGACCAAAAATAACATAAGTACAACACCCAGCTCTGCAAAATGCAGTACATCTCCTTGATTTCCCGCGATATTAAGGACAAAAGGTCCAATGATAATACCAGCTAACAGATAACCCAGTACTGAACCTAACCCCAATTTTTTAGCAATTGGAACAGCCAGTACTCCTGCTGCCAGATAAACAAAAGCATGGATTAGAAAGATATCCACATTCATCAAAATTCACCCAGATTAATGAAAAAGCACGTACCGTATTCAGGACTGCTATTATTCGTTACGACAGCTATTTGTCCAGGTATTATTTACAAAATTGTAAAAACATTTCCTTGTTAATCAGATAAAGAAGATATTAGCGCTTTATTTACCAACTGTTCCTTGTAGCCAGCCGGGTTAAACACATTAAAACGCATGATAGAAATGAAGCAGGATGAACAGGTCAAATAACAACCAGAAACAAGTCGAAAACGCCTGATTTAAATCCGGAAATTATTGAAGTCTGTCGACTGGATAAGAGAATAATTGATTGAGGTATTTACCGACAAAGCGCCGAAATCAGCACTGTGTCGGTATAAGCAAGTATTAAAGAATGGAGAGTAAGTCCTGTCAGGACAGGTAATAATCTTCGGTGTCTTCCTCGATTGAATTCACTTTTCGAGTGCCATCTTTCTTCCAGAAGGTTATCGCTGGCACCTGCACTTCCCACAATTCATTCGCATTCCAGGTAAACTCGCCCTGATAACGATGTTGGAAGTAAATATCTTCAAATTTAGAATCAATCCGAACATCTTCATAAAAGATATTAGAGTTCCGCCCCACGATGACTTCTGTCTGGCTTAATGACTGCACCTGGTGACGAGTAATTTGTTTGCATACAGGCTCATCAACGCTATCAGGATACAAAGATGAAACAATACCCCGTTCGATATGATCGGTTTCCTTAGAAATAAAATACACGCCACTGCCCAGCGGAAACCGTCCAACCATCTGCAAAAATAAACGAGCATACACATCATTGTATTGTCCGGTTTCAATGCCTTCTTCAATGATATCGTAAGCTTTATAAATAATACGGTAATCGTAGTCTGGCTTGGTCGACACCATAAACGATGAATACACCATCGGAATACGCAGTAAATCACCCAGTTCATGACAGCGTTCATTCTGACTATCCAGAATTGAAATCATAAAACGCATTTTGCGGGTTTCGAACGCCACGTACTCTTCACGCTCTTCGCGCCGATCAAACCGCTTATCCGGCACACCAATACCCAGCTTGATATAATCAACCGATTTTTTGTGCATCAAACCAATCAGATTATCCCGCTCCTGCTGCGACAACATCCGATACCGATCCCCCTGGAATATCGCTTCGACTTCTGGCGCATAACTCCCTATAGACTGGAGCAATGCCGCTTTAGCGATTGGTTTTAATACCTCTTCCCGATATTTAATCTTCGTTTCTGGCGACATAGCCGACTCATCCTGCGCCATGTATCGCGTTTTATCATTGCCGAAGATATCCGTCAGATAATCGTCCAGATAGGTGTTTTTAAAGGAATAGTTCCGCCGTACTTCTTCAAACAACGCAACCACCAGACCGGCGATATAAATAGGTTTGAATTTTTCATTACGAACACAACGGATTTTTTCTTCTGGTAATGGCGTGGAAAGCGCAATAGTGCCGAGGAATTGAGAAAAGATTTTTTGACCATCCAGCAGGTCGATCATGTTATCAGCCAGATGATCCAGGCTTTCGTAACGCTGAGAACGCTTCCTTGACGTTGTAACACGTATTTCATCATAACGTGCCGCAAACTTGTCTCGATGGTTATACAAGGTTCTCAGGTATTTATCGGTGGATTTCTGGTCTTTGATCTGAGGTAGCTTACCGTGCTCAGTTTTATAGTCCTGAATAATGGTGATTTGTTTGTCATACGCCGTGATACGTTTCCGTAACTCCGCCATTTCAGACAATTCTTTAACGTAATTCTCGAAAAAGACAATAGACTCATCGACCAGCTGACGATGTTGCTGTTTAAACAAACTGATCTTCTTAGAGATAGCACTGGCCATCGTCGGTATCGACGATAACCGATCAGTTTTATAGGTTTGGCGATGAGGTCGCAGAGTTTTAGCCATAAATGATTATTCTAATTTTTCTTATTACGTCATTTCAGGCTGATGTTATGCACAGACGCCATTGAGCCACGCTCAATGACCACGCATCACTATTTCGTAATTACACAACACAACCGGAGGATTCAGCTACAGAAAGCCTTATATTGTTACATAGCCACAAGTGTTTGCCTATCAGAAACACTACGTTGTTAGCTATCAGGTGGTTAACTCCCCCTGACAACCAAAGCTTTGAACTGATTTTAACATCTATAAGACAAATTTAAGCATTTATAATACCAAATCAATACATATTGCTGATTTCCTATTACTTTCGACGAGTTATTGCACAATTAATGCGTAAACGATGTAAAAAACCATGATTATGGGGTGAATTCCCACGGAACCTGTCTGCTGAAATTTTTTGAACGCTATTCTAACAAAAGTGCTAAAATGGCATCGCAATATCCGCTGAAATTGAATAAGAGTATGTTTCAAGACGCTATTGCAAGCCTTCCTAAAGTAGAACTACACCTTCACCTGGACACCAGCCTCAGCATTGATTTTGTCCGGCAGTTTTTTCCTGCAATAACTCAATCTCAATTTGAACAGCAATATATCGCCAGTGATTGCCGTGAACTTGCCGATTTTCTGGCAAAGGTTCACCGCCAGCTGGATTTACTGCAAACCGAGCAAGCATTGCGTTTTGCTGTTGATGATCTCTTTCAACAACTCAAGCGTGACAACGTAAAATATGTTGAACTTCGCTTCGCGCCCCTGCTCCACCTCACACAGCAACTAACAGCAGAACAGGTTGTCGAAATCGTACTGGACGCGATGCAAACCGCTCAACGCACCTGGCATATTCAGGCAGGCTTGATTCTCTGTACACTCCGTCATTTTTCCCCACAACAAAGTCTACAAACCGCACAACTCGTCACTCGCTACGCCTCCCAGGGCGTTGTTGCTCTGGATTTAGCCGCCGACGAAGCCCGCTATCCACTGGACGCTCACCTCGCCGCTTTCCGCCACGTAACAGAAGCCGGTGGTAATGTGATTGCTCATGCTGGTGAAGCGAAAGGTGCTGACAGCGTTATCGAATCGATTCAACAACTCAATGTGTCGCGTATTGGTCACGGTGTTCGCGCCATAGAAAGCTTGGAAGCCATTGAACTTATCAAAGAAAGGAATGTATTACTGGAGGTATGCCCGAGTTGTAATATCGTGTGCAATGTTTTCGACACCATCGAACAACACCCGGTTGATGCTCTGTTAAATCACGGTGTAAAACTCTCCATCAACACCGATGCCCGAACAACCTCTTTTTCAACGTTAAACAAAGAATATCAGCAGATGGTTGAAGTATTTGACTGGCCTGTCGAACAATTACAACGTTGCAATCTCAATGCAATCAACGCCAGTTTTGCCTCTGATGATGTTAAATCGGCTGTGACGGAGATGATTTTGGGATAAGAGGAATTTAGTAACCGTCCGGTGGCGGCATCTTGAATAACTTTAGATTAAGTGCCCACTTGTTTTAAGTGGACACTACTTTTTTAGAGAGCGTCTGTTGGTAAGGTCAGTGTTAAGTCTATATTCCACGGTAGCAG
>CBFHMJ010000044.1:0-51959 GCA_965656875.1 Alteromonadaceae bacterium | reverse complement strand
TTTATAGAGACAGCGCCAGGTGGCAAGTTGCTAACGAGGTTAGATTACTGAATAACTCTGTTGTATTTAATATCGGAGATGTTGGAATATCGTCACCCACTTGCTTAAAAGCTAGTGGCTTTATTTGGGTTACCCCTAATGATTACTATTATGTGCCATTTTCAATTCCGCTTCGGATAACAAAGCAAAGCCACGCCTGGGGGTTAAATGGGATTGAATATACTTTGCAAAATCGAGGTTTTATTCCTTTTGCGGATAACGAGACATGATTGACTCTGCTACCGTCCCTAACTGGTTAAATTTTAACAGTGACAACTATCTTCCTAGGGGGGGATGTATAAAACGTTAACTGCGTTGTCTTGTTGCTTTGGGTAATCTTATTGAATTACCAGAGCCCTCTTACCCATTTTTCAAGGGAGCACTCATCAATGGGCTTTTGTGCAAAACTAAGCTTCGAATTTTCATTTTGGAATTCTTTTATCTTTTGCCTGATGTAATGCTCATTATATCCAGTGTGAATGAGCAGAGGAAGTTCTGATATTTTTTGAGCTTTTTCTTCCAGTTCAATAAGTTCTCCTCGAAAAATCTCCTTCAGAAAGAATAATCCTGCATGATTACATAAGTTGGAAAATCTGGATAATTCGTCATATTCATCAGGTAATCCAATATCCAGAATGATTCCCTTAAAAGGTTTTTCTTTTAACAAGCGTATTGCTCCTCGAATTGTTGAAGCAAAAATCACTTCAAATCCCAGGTTACCTATGAGCTCAGCTTCGTAGAGCAAGTTGCGATGATCATCATCAATCCATAGTATGGTATTATTTTTAGTTGCTTTCATTCAGTTATCCCGAGTGAATTTTTCATTTAGTGAAAAGCGAGTTTCTAAGTATTTCTTGCTCCTCTGATAATTCTTGCCTTAATTTGACCAGGAACACATCATCCCTGTCTGACATAAATCTTTTTAAGAATAACTGAGAGATATTTTTTGAATTATGTGCAGCCTTTTGTTCACGAACAGCAAGACCGGAATAACATTGTCCATATATCTTAGCCAGGGTATTAGCTGCTCGAGATAACCTGTCACATGCTTCTTCATCAGTCATGGATTCGGCGGTTGATTCAATTGCCAGTTTCATTTCATCTTTCATCAACTGAACACTTTCTAAAAATTCCATCGTTTTTTTTGCACGATCTTTTTGATGCTCAGAATCAATGAGTAAAGTATGTTTATAGTATTCAAGTTTTAGAGCGTTTTGAGCTTCTTTACGGCTTTTCACCAATAGAAATACTGAATTCAAAATTGAGATGAATAGTGCTGTAGAAGCAGCAATGATTGCTACCCACAATTTAATCTCCATGACATACCCTCAATTGGTCATTTGCTTGTGAGTATATTGACTTGGGGTTACCTGAGTTTTCAAGAAAATACTTTTAATTATGGTTCATAACCATAGAACAAGAAGAGTAAAACGAAACGGATTAAATGCTCAGTTACTTCCCAAAAGCCTTCGATCTACAAGATGCTATTCAGCATCCTGGAGCGGTGTGATGAACATCTATGGATTAGTCGGGATAAACCTTTTGGGGGTGATTTATACTTATAAGGCGCTGGTTACTGAAGGACACTCGAGCAGTATTTCAGCTTACCGTTTGTTACTTGGCTTGTTGTTTACTTTTCAAAATTTTGAAAGTAGTATCCGTAATGGAAACTGTTGAATTGAAATACGTTAAAACGTAGTATTTGCTTCTCTATTTTTATTAAGTTCAAATTATGCTTCTGACGTTGTGAGTTGACTGGAAAAAATAGCAAGGTTGATCAAACCGACTAAGTCTGCCAGTGGAGACTTAAGATATGAAGGGGTTATTTCACAGTATGATATCTTAAAGTTGATAAAGGACGGGGATTCTGCAGATACATATAAGTATGATTTAAATCAATATCATATATGCATTGAAAAATTGGCATCATTACTCCTCAACGGAGTGTCTTCAATTAATAATCGTCAAATCAGTGTAAGACCACAATCGAGTTCAAATTTACTAAAAGTTCGAATACGTAGCCAAATTCAACAAAATAAAACTACTTAGACAGGACTTGTGATGAGAACAAACCCAGTAGAAGCCGTTATCTTTGACCTAGATGATACTTTAGTGTCGACATCGAATCTGGAACAATATCGGAAAAGCGGTGATCGAGAAGGATTAAAGGAGAATATTTCTCGTTCAAGGGTGTTTGATCCTGTACCCGATATGCTGAGAGATATAAAAAATAAGGGAGTGCGACTAGCACTGGTTTCAAATTCGCCAAGGTGGTATATAAACCAAGTTCTGGAATTTCACAATATAGAACTGTTTGGTGTTATTGTTGCTTATGATGATGTAGGTCAAACTGGTGTTAAACCATCTGGCCGCGGGATAGAACTTGCGTTGGAAAAACTCGAGCTGACTAAAGACCGTAACGTTATATATGTTGGCGATAAAGACATTGATTTCGTCGCTGCGTACCACTGTAATGTAAAGCCAATCGCACCTTCTTGGGCTACAACTCATCCGATCGATCAAGTCCCCGCTGCAATTCTTAACTCAACTTCGTTACTGTCCTCGCTTGATGACTATGACAGTATTTCATTAATTGCGGACAGAACAGCACTGGAAAGGACGTTTGAGTTTGATAAACGTCAGCTTAACTTCATCCCTCTTAATGAGCAGGGGCAAGTCTCTGCGTTGAAGAAAGAAAATATTCGGTTGATTGCGCTGGGGCGATACTTTAGTCAAGGGTCTACCCTAACAGCTAGTTATCATGAGGCACACCAATTATCGAAGGATATTTTTGCGAAAGAAGAAAGTGAGACTTACGTAATACCCCAATACTATGTAAACCTGATGGCAAAGGTAGTTGAGTCACTGCCAAAATATGCATTAGAAAATGTGGGAGCGCATTTCGATATAGTTACCGTGATTCCAGCAAAAAAAAGGAAGAACCCTAGGCTAGAAAACTTTTTACGACGTATTGAAATTGAGTCTAACTCAAAGTCAAAGTTTATTCCGGATATATTTGAGTTTAGCCATGGTGCTACGAGTCTTAAAACTCTTGGCAGTTTTGCTAAGAGGCAAGCGGAATTAAAAGATATGCTGCACTTGAAGCGAAAGTATGCTCATTTGCTTGCAGGTAAGTCAGTCTTGGTTATTGATGATGTTTTAACTACGGGCGCTAGCTTTGGACGCTCTTTTGAGCTTCTTGAGCAATGCGGTTCAATATTTTCCATGGGCGTTTGTTTAGCTAAAACGGTGAGTGTGGCTGAGGAGCTGGGCTGTTGTCCTGAATGTGATAGCATCTTACAGGTAAAAACAAACTCAAAAACTGGAATTCATTTCATCGGATGCACAGGCTTTTATGAAACACGTTGTGGATATAGTAAGTCCATTATAGCAGCTGAATGCCCTCAGTGCGGCGACAATTTAGTTAAGCGCTTTAATAGTAAAGATAAAAGTTACTTTTATGGCTGTGAAGGGTATAGTAAGACAAGATGTAATTATACAGAACCTTGTCAAGAGATATGATGACTGAACATACTCGGGCGTTACTTGCGTTAAGTTATCTTAAGGGAATAGGCCGAAAGAGCTTATTTCAACTTATTCAAAGCTTTCGCCACGAAAGTGAAGGTATTTTTGCATTTTTCACAAGGCACAAACAATATAAAAATAAATATGGCTCCGATGATATAAGTCGAGCTTTTGCGAAAGCGGATGAGCAAATTTCGATCGCCGAGGATAAGGGGCATATGATTTTGTCCTATGTCGATCAGGAATATCCTGACACTCTTCGTGTGATAAATGATCCCCCTATAATTTTATTTTGTGCGGGGAATATATCTCTGCTTAGGGATGTTTCAGTATCCATAATAGGAACCAGGGAGCCAACTGCACATGGGGTTGATATAGCCCAAAAGCTGACGAAATGGGCTGTGTTAAATAAATGGGTAGTAACGAGTGGATTAGCTAAGGGAATTGATACTCAAGCTCATAAAGCAAGCATTAATGCTTCTGGGCACACAATAGCCGTGTTAGCTCATGGCTTGGAAAAAGTATACCCCGCTGAAAATAAGGAATTAGCAAAGTTAATCTTAAATTCGGATGGATTGTTGATATCTGAATATCCTTATAATTCGTTTGTTGGTAAGTCAAATTTTGTTGAACGTGATCGAATACAGGCTGCACTTAGTCGAGCCGTTATCTTGGTACAATCAGGAGTTAAGGGTGGTAGCTTACATGCATCGAGGGCAGCTCTTCAGTACGGGCGTTATCTCGTGGTAGCAGGACAGTCAAAAACGGATGAGCTTGAAAACCAATCGAAGATAGAGGCAAACCTCATTTTACTGAAAGGCACTGATTTAGAGAAGAGCAGCTTGTTAAAGAAAAATCCATCAGAATTATATAATTTGTTGGCTTTGCATCATAAAGCGTTTTATACCATTGTGCAGGATAAAATTCAGAAGCATCAGGTTATGGCTGATATTCCTATAACCGGTAACTTATTGTAAATATCAATTAGTGGATTTGAAAGAAATACCAATTTTAAAACAAATAAAAAAGACCGCTTTGTGGGCTTTGGTGGTCAAGGTGGACCCGTTTTCTGGCTATTGAACTCGGACTGAAAAGGCCCAAGCGTGTTAGCCTTACTCACGCGTAATAAGCATTTTATTTGAATTTTCACGAACTCTACGGAAACGACAGAAAATCCATTTTAGCCTTTCGATGCAGGTTGTTACCTAGTTTTTTAAAAGACACTCATCATACACCTTTTTAATGAGAGAGATTTGTGCCTTGAATTTCTGTAGTGGCACAATAAAATTGGCAAGAGAATCGAGTCTTTATTTGCTTATGTTGCAGGTGTTCTTGGTTGGGTGGTGCAAACCTTTAGCTCAGTGCAGATTTTGTGTGTACAACGTTTCTTGATGTTGATTGATATGCAAATGTAGTGATCAACAAAAACAAGAGCAAGTTGTTTACTGGAGTTATGCTCGAGCAGTTAAGGGAGGCTTTTGAATTAGCGTCATGGTTAACAAGCTGAAAGCAGTTTAATCTCGTATGTTACGACAATTTGTTTTTTCATCACAATATCGGCAGATGGGGTTTCCTGGCTTTTAGTATTTCTGGCCCCTTACTTCATACACCCGGTTGGAGTTATGAGCTAAATTGGGTAAGAGATCTGGAATGGTGTATCCAAATGGTGCAAGGAGCATTAATCGCCATGTGTTTTATTGGTCGTGAGTCTACAAAGTTTACAGGGTAACGTAATAAGTTGCTTAAGCAGGACTCGTAACAGTTGGCTATAATTGGTGAGGAACGAATAAAGCCAACTGTTTTTGTCCGTACTTCTAATTTGCTTTGTTATTTATTACTCGACACACTCAACATTTAAAACTAAAAATTTTGCGTTTGGATTAGCAGGATCAATTTCAGTTTTCCCACCATTAGCCCAGGTTCGTTTCATTTTACCTGATTTACAATTAAGCATATGGCCGACAGCTTTTGAACTGTCTACTGCAAGCTTTTCTAAACTTTTATCAGAGCTGCTTAAACGATTAATCACTCTTACCGATGCTGTATTAGTATTTTTACTGTAGCCAATTTCTACTTCTGGCTTTACTGAAGGAGTCGAGTTACATGCACCGAGCAGTAAAACGAATGGCAAACTCAAAATTTTACGCATAAATTCCCTTAGAGTTATAACGCTTTGATCACCAGAAAATTGGGCGTGCAGCGAGTAATTTTTCCGAGTGCAGCAATTTGTTAGGTATATGCTTAGGACTGTTCGTCGAATTTCTCGTTAGGTAGAAGAATTTCGCGCCAAACTATCTTTATCGTGTTATCAATTATGTATTTTTCTTCAAACTTTCTAAGTGCAATGTTTTCAGGGTAGTTTTCTAATGCAAAAGATACATGCTCTTTTGCATCTTCATAATGTCCTTCAAGTCTATAGCGTTCAGCCACGGTTAAAATAATACCGGCTTCAAATAAACGAGGGATTCTTATTTTTCCATGATGATCCCGCGCCTTAAAATAATCCAGAATTGATTTACGATGAACTGGTAATTCCCAGTCTGGAATCTGGTCGATTAGAAGATGATAGATCAATGATTCTGGTGAAGGAGCTTTTAGCTCTCCTATAAACCTTCTTTCGATATCTCTGTACCCCTTCATTCTGTCTTCTTCAGAACGAAGGCCATTGAATAGGCAGTACAGCGTTATGAAAGGTAAACGCTCACGCTTTTTCATTTGGTGTAAAAGACTTTCTATTTTATTCAAAACAGGTCGAAGATCAGTATTTGTTGAATCTTTAGGATTGAGAAAGTGCTGGCTATATTGTTCTAAAAACCCCTTCAGCTTTTTTGCACCAGAATCTATGTTGATATTGTCTACGTTGCCTATCCAATATTGTGGTGCCATTGGCGCCACAACTATGCCAGAGCGCTCTAAACTATAGTCATAGACCTCACGTTCTACTGTTGGCTGCTTGAAGACAAATGCAGTAATGACATGCCTGGCTAGCCGGCTGATTCCTTGCAAACTAAACCAAGTTTGATTATCTATTCTTACAGTTTCAGAGGTGAGATCGCCTATTGTCAGCAGCTTTGGAAGCTCTTGTAAATTGTGGATGTATTTAGATCGCGCAATATAAGCTTGTTTTAGCCCATGAGATAAGTCACTTCTTGCAATTGGATTATTTAGCCCTTCAGCTTCTTCTCGAAAAAACGACTCAGAAATATTCTGTGTTGCAAATGTTTTGAATCTTTTTGAAATGGAAGTATGCTCAATTTCGAGGATTGCCGCTCTAACTTTTTCGACTGTAGAGATTTCAGTCTCCTTTAATGCCTTATCCAATAACTTTCGTTTTTTTGGATCTAAATCGTCCCATGTTGAATCATGGTCATCGAAATCCTGAGCCATCGATTCTATTGATGCCACTATAAGTGTATAAGCTAGTTCAAGGTCATCAGCAATCCTGTGCATCCCTGTTACATAAGTTCTTATTGCTCTCATGACACCTAAGTAGTGCTCTCTTTTTAGACCTATTAGATGCTCAATGAATCTCACCAAATGTGATTCTTCGTTTGGCTTTAAAACTATCTGGGAGTCAAAGAATCTGTTGACAATATTATTAGGAGGAGCGGGAGTCGATAAGCCTCTTTGGCTGCTTTTTAATCTATTGGTTAAATCATGATCTGGCGTAGCTATACAGTTTAATGCAAATGATAAAATGGCAGAAAAATCTGAGATATAAGGTTCAATACCGTGTGATACCAGACCACCTTTATGTCTCTCCATTTTTTCAGTAAATTCATAGATTAAAGACAGCGAATTATTCAAGTGTGATGTTGGAAAGATTGAGCCGGCAGCAGTCTCAATCCTTTTCTCAGGAATGATTCTTAGGTTCGTATAAATAACACCAGTAAGAACGTTTTCACGACCAATTCCATTCTGGTATAACTTCCCACTACTTATCTGTAACAATGTGATTATCCTAATATTGCCTAACACCTTAATAAGCGGTGCAGCTTTGCTGCGGCCGTAACGCACTTGATTAGCTTGTCAGGTTTTTTCGGCAATTTGTTGTAGCCTGTTAAGCTCTGCTGAAGAAACTTGAGAAAGAACACCTTTAGCCTCTAAAATTTGAACTACTCTGACTTCAATGCGTGAACTAAGCTCACCATCACCCTCAGAGAGGTCAGCCTCTATTTCCTCTTTCATTTTATCAAATAGTGGTTGGAACATTGACTCTGCGACCCTTTCTATCTCTTGAGCTTGGTGCGCTTTCTTGAGTTCTTCGTAGTCGTCGTGAGGAACTATCATTGCTGAGTGAAGAAGAAGTTGAGGAGGTATAAATATTGTTTGAAGAGAATTTTTGAGTGTGACTCCACCTTCATCAATATCAGTAATCTTATATAGGTTGCTTCCTACACTGCTTCCCGCGCCAGTATAAACAATATAAGCATTTTTACCCGCTACTGTTTCAAGCTTCACTTTTAGCTTTTTGTACTCACTTTTCTTTTGCAAAAAATCTTTCAGGTAAAATGTTATTGCAACACTTACAACTGTTGTCACAACGGCGAAAAGTATTTTTGCGTAATCGAATTCCAATTTTGACTCCTTGCTGTATTTGCCCTAACAATTTAACAGTGCGCAAATCGCACATATTTCTGATTTGTAATCGCGCTCTTTTCTGATTGGCTCAGTTTTAGCAAAATTGATAACTTGCCGCCAATGCTATAAAAAACTGAGGATGTTCCTTTTTTGAATAAGAAAAAGTACGCAATGTGCGCGCTTTCTTGAATATGGGGGAAACTGCATGACGACTGTGTTGATATACAGTTTTGTTGAAAAGGGATTTTATGAAAACACGTTCTCCGTTTTTGAACGCTATTGCTGATTACATGTTAAATCGGCATTACTCGCATAGAACCGTAGAAACCTGTTTAAAATGGATAAGTTCTTATATTCATTTTCATGAAAATTTAAATCCTGAAAGGAACTATGATTTATCTCGGGAGCGTAGTCGATGATTGAAGGTGTTGAAACCTGAATGCTATGGAAGGGCTATACAAACGGTTTTGATGAAGAGCGTATTTAGCGTACTTAACGACGACGTAAAGCCAGACGTAAGCGTGACATTAATGATCATCTCTGGGCGGCAGTTCACCACCGGAATCGCCAGCATGAATAACAACGACATCGTCATTAACTTGTTGAAGCACGTGTCCTTTATTGGACAATTGTACGGTATCGCTGTCCAGTGTTTGAGGTGAAGATGATTGAGCGGCTTTAGCCCGGTCCTGAGTCAGTGTCGACAGGCTCCGTTGAGTAATAAGATAGCTGTCTGCCCCGTCAATTTTCATATTTCACCTCATGGTCTCGGATTAGTGGTCGTCTCTAGGTGGAAGTTCTCCACCAGAATTATCTGTTGTATCGACAGGGCCGGTACCCTGTTGCAGGGCTTGTCCTTTACTGGACAGCTGCACGGTATCACTTTCCAGCGTTTGAGGTGAAGACGATTGAACGGTCTGAGCCTGAGTCGGCGTGGACTGGAGTTGCTGGGTAGTTATATAACTGCTTGCGCCGTTAATGTTCATGCTTCACCTCATGATTTGGGATTAGTTATCGTCTCTAGGTGGCACTTCGCCACCAGAATTATCTGTTGTATCGACAGGGCCGGTGCCCTGTTGCAGGGCTTGTCCTTTGCTGGACAGCTGAACGGTATCGCTTTCCAGCGTTTGAGGTGAAGATGGTTGAACGGTCTGAGCCTGGGCCTGAGTCGGCGTGGATTGGAGTTGCTGGGTTGTTATATAACTGCTTGCGCCGTCGATTTTCATACTTCACCTCAAATTATCATCATGTCGAATTGGATTGTTGTTTTCGTAGCTTAATTTCTTTCAATTGTTGCCCGATTTTGCAGGTTTCTCTGTCTAATAAGATGGACATTAATGCTTTATCTTTCATACTGATCGTTTTCAGATTCAGTCCCTCTTGCAGGTTATACCGTTTAATTGCTAATTCGTGCGCTTTCGATTGTATGATCTTTTCATGGGTCAGATAAGTAATATTATCGTTATGATTACCTTCTATTGTTTCATTTATTACATTTAACTGATCTTGTAGTGAAATGTTTTCAATTTTTATCTCTTCGAGGGAACGTAACAAATCTTCTTCAGTTTTTTCTTCTTGTGCTCTTTGTTGGCTTAATTTGCGAACAAAGTGATTTGTTTCGTACAAACACATTACTAGAAGCATTGCGATGCAAGTAAAACTAACGTACACCATGACTAAGTTTCCCAAGCTTTTTATTAAAAAAGAATGACCAAATAGCAGGACTTGCAAGAGCAAGTGTGGCTAATACATTGATCGTTTTAGTAATTGTCGAGTATTCAGCAAGAAGTGTATCTTGTTTTAAGATTGCATAATTGAAATGAGTTATAAGAGATACGAAGATATTGATGATTAAACCGAAGCGTATCACCAATAGAGGTTCTCTAAACTGAGATGAGGCTTTTGTTAATTTTACAAGCGCGAAATATCGCATGAAATCGATGCTGGCAGAATATAAAAACCACCACTTCCATGATCCTTTAATATCGTAAAGAAAAGGACCGGAAATATTCGACAAAGTAAATATGACAAAAAAGGAAAGGCTAACCGAAGCAAGCGGGGCGCTCTTATTTCTATAGGCCCAGTAACACAACAGAAAAGTGACCGTTGTTATTACATTTATTTTAAACCCGACTGTACTTAAAAACTCCACAAATTACTCTCTATATACCTGATAAATTCCCGCTTACCGCCACGAGAATAAACGATTAATTAACATTATTGGTTTGATGTCGCTATTCTAATCAACAAGCGGCTGATATATCAACATTAAATTAACTAAAATACCTGTATGCAGACGCGACAAATTCATAAAGTGTTTGACTTGCTGCGTTTCTAAAAATATTATCCGCATTAATTAAAATCACTATAAAGTGAAAAATATACAATAATCCATCTGATTTTAATACGGCTAACAGGTCGATTTACGGACGATTTATCAGCAAAGTGAGAACCTGATATGTACCCTTCACAACCTATGTTACTGCGCAACAACAAACCTTACTTACTCATCACAGGTGAGGTACTAAAAAAACAACGAATTGAAGCCAATTTACCGATGCGGGCCCTTGGTAAGCGCTTATCGGTCCCTCATTCCTTCATCTCTAAAGTCGAAAATGCAGAACGACGCATTGATATCGGCGAATTCATCATTTATTGCGAATCGCTCGGGCTGAACCCCGCAGTAACGCTGGCGAATATCCAGTTGTCGGCCAATTATCCCGATTCATCTGCTGGTGGCCCGGGCCAGGAGTAATAACCATGAAACCATGCTCACAAACAGAAATTAACCAGGTGTTGTTTGAAGTAATGAGCAGTGGCCGATGTTTGCCGCCTGATGTGCTCTTTGATTTCAATTACACCGGCGGCGAAGCAGATGTCATTGATATTCTTATTGGGCACCAGGCCAACGCACAGCGATTTAATATTTTGCTGTCGCAAGACCGCGCAATAGAGCAGTTATTACGTCTGAATTCTACGATAAACCACTATAAAAGGAAGAAACATGACGCGGTTAAACGACTCCCCTGAAACAGCCACCATTGGGTTTGCCGGGCTTGACGCTCCCTCGCTCAATGGCAGTGATAACAGTAAGCACAAGCTGGATGAGTTGGTTCGCCAGGAGGTTTACCGGGTCAATCTCAGCTTTTTACACACGCTACGCAGTCTGTCGCGCATTGCACCGTTTGAGGTGAAACGGATTTTTGGTGTGCATGCCTCGATTATTGATGTGTTACCCAATGTCTCAGACCAGGGCCTGGCCCGGGCTGCGGGTTGTCCGTATTTAATTTTTAAACCAAAAGGGCATCAGGAGCATTTGTTAGAAATGCTGGAAGACGAGGGTAACGAACTGCCGTTTCTGGCGTATCTGTTGTCATCAACAGATGCTACCTATAAGGGATAAGCCAATGAGCAACCTGATTTATACCCTGGAAAAACATCAGAAAGTCACCCGGGCCTGTCATTTGATTGAGCATGGATTTCGCACGAGTATTATCGCGCTGGAAACCGGGTTGCCGTTTTATCTGGTGCGCCGGATGATTAAAGACATGGGTTATCCGCCCAAGCCCGGTTCAATTCCCGGCTCCGACGCAATTATGAAAACCCGGGGGGCACAAATTCATTGCAGCCTGTTGATGGGGTTTTATCAGAAAATAGCAGGCCCGGCCTGCTATGAACAAATTGATATCGATTCGCTGATCACCGCCTTTCATCAGTACACGGATATCGCTGAGCGCCTGACGTTACCACCTTCCCGCGCCTGGATGCCCATGTCCATCAACCACGGCTGGATACTGGCTCGGGATTTACGCATCGGTTTATCGCGTTTTGAACGATGTGATTGCGGAACGCATTTTTTAACGGTCGCGAACCAACATTTCAAACTTCTGGATTGCCCGATTTGCAACCTGAAACGCCGCAACGTGTCACTACGCGCCAAGCAGGTGACAAACGAGGATGTTTATTTGTATCCGGATTGAGGGGGGGGCTTTAAGGGGTATTGGAAAAAAAGAAATTGGGATAATTATCCTTTTAAAGGCGAATATGGCAGGCACCGCTTGCTACAAAAAGTTGTTTCCAGGCAAAGGAAGATTCTCATGTGGTTTGGTGAAGATTTTTTCTTGTTATGAAGCGTAGGGGATTTATTAAGTCACTGATAGCTGAGTGAGCAGGGTTAGTGGCGACACTGTCTTTGATATACAAGAGAATAATGATGGGAACTATCAGTGCTTCAATATTTTGTACAAGCTGACAACCAAATCGCTACAGGATGTAAAGTTATATTTTGCGGAAGCTGGTATTGATAATGGCTACCGATACTGTATCAGGCGATAAACAAGGTTATTTAAACCGAATTATTCAATTTACGAGCCACAGTACTCATTCAAATGCAGCTGTTGCTGAGCCAGGTCCTCAAGAAAAGCAGATGGTTAAACTTCTTTTAGATAACTGAGTAGATAACTACAGCTACTGGAAGCTGGAAGCACAAAATGACTAATTCGAACAATATATTCCCCACCAACATCCGCTCATCAGCAGCCGAATACCTTACTTTTATTGCCGCCACGGGAGAAAGTGGCGTTGAAGCTATTTATGCCGATGAAGATATTTGGTTAAGTCAGAAAATGATGGGCGAGTTATATGATGTCGAAACCCATACCATTAATTATCACCTCAAAAAGATTTTTGCCGACAGTGAATTACAACAAGATTCAGTTATTCGAGATTATCGAATAACTGCCAAAGATGGCAAAAATTACAATACTAAGCATTATAAATTGGCTGCGACTATTGCGGTAGGCTACAAGGTGAATTCAGAGCGCGCGGTGCAGTTTCGAAAATGGGCAACGGGGGTCATTAACGAATACACCATTAAAGGGTTTGCCATGGATGATGAACGCTTAAAAAACGATGGTACTGTGTTAGGCAAAAAATACTTTGAAGAACAATTAGAGCGTATTCGTGAAATACGCCTGAGTGAACGAAAGTTTTATCAAAAAATTACCGATATTTACGCTACAGCAATTGATTATGATGTTACTGGGCAAGTTACCAAGCGTTTTTTTTCGACGGTTCAAAGTAAATTACACTGGGCGATTCATGGCCAAACGGCCGCAGAAGTTGTTTACAATCGAGCTGATGCCGAAAAAGATCGAATGGGATTAACCTCGTGGAAAGCAGCACCACAAGGAAAAATTCAAAAATTTGATGTGAGTATTGCCAAGAATTATTTAACCGATAACGAACTTGCGCAGCTGCAAAGGCTGGTAAACGCGTATCTGGATTTGGCAGAAGATATGGCATTGCGGCAAATACCTATGACCATGACTGATTGGGAGTTAAGGCTTAATCGATTTATTGACGCTACCGATCGTAAAGTATTGCAAGACGCTGGAGAAGTGACGGCTTCTATTGCTAAAGCCCATGCTGAAAGCGAATTTGAAAAATATCGCATAGTACAAGATAAGCGGTACGAATCGGACTTTGACCGCGAAATTCAAAAATTACTAGATCACGATAATAAGAAAAAGGACAACTAGTTATGGTTGAATATAAAACAATCGCTAAGTCCAATAACTTCATTGTATTAGACAAATACAACAAGGAATGGCAAATAGCCGAAGGCCCCATCACCTCATAGAACTTTGTAAATAAATGGGTTCTGGTTTTTCAACGGAGTCAAGACGATAAAAGTGTGCAGCTGCTTTTTATACCCTGCAATCTATCAACCATATACTGCATCATAAAACACCGATGGATAGTGATTTAACCTGTTAGTAATTCTGTCTTTGAATTCTTCGAATACAGATTCATCAAGATATGCGATTGGTTGCTCAGCACTGCGAATTACATCACTAATATCTCTGGCAATGACACGATCAGCTAATCCCTTTGAATACAGCCATTTCTCTAGTTCATCACCTAAGCCAACTCTTAACGAAGCTTGTAGTCTCCTGAATAATTCTGCGATATCAGGCACAGAGAACATGTTCTCTAACAAATCTGCGCAAGCACCAACTATCAACATTGCGTCATATCCTAAGCAGCTATCACATATATCTATGATATTTTCCATTTTCAGTTTTCGCTGTTGTTTCCCAGCTTTAAACTTAAAGCTACTTTTATCTGATTCGCTCAGTATTTTCTGGTAAGAAGTGCCAGCGCACCATAGGCGTGCGATATAAAGCCCGGCCCCTTCACCTAAAAGCTTACCTAGATTGTTATCCATTCCTAACTCTTCAATTACCGGCCAAACGATTTCTAATAATTCTTCTAGTGAAAGATCTTCCTCAAGAGCCTCAACATTCTCATTTAACCATTTTTCTAACTTTTCAAGCTCTTTAATACCTAAAAGAGCTTTCCCATAAAAAGCACGCTTCTCCGGTGCTATTTCGCGGATTCGTTCTGCGACAAGAGTAAATACCGTTTTTAATTTTTCCTTTTCATCAACGTTTGCAAGTGAATAGGCGAAAGTATCTGTTGAAAGCTCGGCCAGCGCTTCTTCAGTAAGAGTGTCATCACTGCTATTTGCCAACAGGAAACTCTCTAAACTCTTGATGAATTTAAGTCGATATCTCATTTGCTTTATCAGGGAAGATAAACCTGTATTTTCCCGCCCGGCTGCGGCTGTTAAGCAACGCTGTTCGTACTTTTCAGGGGACTCCAAAAATTTAATTGGATCAAGAGTAAAAGGATCATCATGAAATGGCTGGACCAAGGTCAAAAGGCTACTGGTACAGTGCTCTGATTTTGTAGGATCGAGCAACGCACCAACCTGAGCCCACTGCCGCCTTTTCCCAGCTTGTTTCTGATCAAACAGTTCCGTATCTGCAAAAATAATACTTCCCTCTGTATGTTTTCCTGCTCTTCCAGCTCTACCTAATAGATTATGGAAATCACGCGTTGAAATAAGCTTTTCACCTTGAAAAACCCCGGACACAACCAGGTATTTAATTGGCAGATTTACACCTTGAGCTAAGGTTGACGTACAAATAACGCATTGACCGAACCCCTTATCCATGGCTGACTCAACTGAAATACGCAAACCGTTTGGGATATTGGCACTGTGAGGAAGTATGCCTTGCCGAATCGCTTTGGTTACTACAGACGAGGCGCCCAGATGAAGCTCTGCCAAGTGTCCAATTTTTTCAATTTCTTTCCGATTGCTATTAACTATCGGTGCATGAAGACCCTTGATTCTTTCGAGAGGTTTAATTACCTCACGACATATTTTAATAACGGAACTCTTTTGCCCACAAAATACAGCGACTGGTCCATGTTGTGACAGTTTAATTCCAAGGTAAGCTGCAACTAATGATTTATCATCTTTCGGTGGAAAAAATCTCTGAACAGTCTCACGCCCCTTTAAGGGTATTGGTAATGACTCTAAAACTCTTGGAACAAAGAATTCTTCGGAATTAGGATTCAACGGATCAACGTAGCGAAATTGGCCAAGCCTAGTTTGCCAGCTACTAAACGCTACACTGCGCTCAGTTGATAAGCACTCTGCGCCATTAACCACTTCACCTTCGCCAGCATATAACCAATCCCCAATTGAAGCGGCATTAGGCAATACGGCTGAAATTAATACATGTTGTGTATCTGTCCGTAGTTTTTGCTTCAGGCTCGTCAGAAGAAGTTCATAAGTTACTCCTCGAGAGCCTGTATCAAACTGATGTCCTTCGTCGTAAATAACCAGTGAGATAGCCTCAGCCAATTCAGGCTTATGGCGAAGCAAATAAACCAGTTTTTCCGGGGTAGCAACAACAATAGAAGGTGAAAGAGTTATCGCTTCATTAGTTTCAAATAGTTGAGAGAACAGGGCGATATCAAATTCATCTATCTGCGGAACATCGTTTAGCTGGTTAACTAACACATCCTCGTCTTTAAAAGCTACGTTCAGCGAGTCAGTAATTTCTCTACACAACGATCGAAAAGGCGCGATTATTACAGCTGTCGATGCTCTTTTCGATAAAAACGCGGAGCGAATAATCAATTCTGCTGATTTGGTCTTACCAGCACTTGTAGGGAGTTGCACTACGGCAGATTTTCCTTTAAATACGCCAGCTTCTCCGAGCAAGCGTTGTGCAGGCCATAACTCTTTTACAAAAGTCTCTTTAGAAAGGGCTGTTAGCCATTGCTCTACCGGGAGCTCTGAATAGCGCGGTAGTAAATTGAACGATGAATGCCTTAGCTTTCTAATAACTATCGAAGCGATGATATCCGCTATGAGTAACTCTCGATCCGTGCCATTTTCATGGAAATAGGATCGAAGTGATTTAACCAGAACGAGGACTTCATCACGACATTCATTGAGGAAAGAAGTGGGACGGTTACCATCCATGAACGATTGAAACCTTAAACCCAAATCGACCATTAGATCATGCGTGGGAGGATGGATTTTTAAAAATGGCCCTGCTTTTTGACCTTTCAATAACCACATTAAGGTCAGTTCTATTCCCGATTTCGTAATAAACTCTTTTAGTTGGGCTTTTTCCGCTAATACTGCTGCGCTACCTGGCATATCTGCTAAGTAGTATGATGCAGCCCCCAGCAGGCACAGGTAATAATCATAGTTTGATTGCAACTTTGACTCGACAAGCGCATCAAAGTATCTGGCAGCGTTTCTTAGCTCTGGCCGACGTTTCTCAATATATTCAGGATTAACCTTTTCAGACAACTCTTCCCGGCATAAATCACCAAGTATTGCGATAGTCATAAGCAGCAATTCATTGGGTGACTCTGCTAGACGAATATGATGTTCTTCATCCAAACCAAATTCGTTCATTTTGGCTTTCGATTTAGTTATCGATAACAGCTTGAGGGATTTATTTTCAAATTTCATAGGCAGCCCTCTCATAAAGTGCGTGGGCTAACGCCATCAATTCATGACCTTGAATCGCCAACAATTCAAGATCATCCGAGTGCGGATGTTGTGATGTATCTGCACTCGCAAGTAAAGTACCATCATATGCACTATCGGAACACACTGCTGCTGCACCAAATCTTAATCTATACGGTTGGTTAACTGAGTCCTGAAATCGGTTTATCATTCCTACACTACCAGGCTCATTACGGTCTATCATACGCTGCTTAATGCCATTTAGTGACTCAGCTAAACGCAAATGGTCCTTTGCAGAATGGTCAACCGCTTCTTGAAGCATAGACTTAGCGCCTGAACTTAATTTAGCTTTGACTTCATAAACTAGGAGCTCGTCATCACCCGGCTTTCCATCAACCTGTTTAAAGGCTAGAACATCAGATCCCTTAGTCGATTCATTTGGTACACCTTTACGGTCATATCGAGTTCTCGGAACTTTATAACCATGTAAAAACGTCAAATAATCTGCGACGAGAATTTCGGCAAAATCCCCCGCTCGAATACTCGGACCAGGTGCTACTGTTTGATTGGGAAACTTTATTTCTAGCAGGTATTCAGTGCGAGACTGTCCGGGGGCTTTAAGCATGTCGATCTGAGCATCACTACAGTAATGGTTTCTAAAATGCTTTGCCCAGGCGGCCATTTTCACTTGGTCATTAACGTCATAGTTAAAGCGATAAACTTTTGCTTGTTTACCACACTGAAGTGTCAGTGTTTGACCAGTGTCTTGGAGCCACTGAATATGCTCATTTGTCCATGGCATTTTTTACTTCCTAATAATGCTCTTCTATATACCCATAAGCTTTGTTAAACAGCTCTTTATCTTTACCCAGGCCAAACTGGGCCAGTGTTACCAATAATGCTTTTTGTATTTCTCGGGGGCCACTGTTGGAGTTTTGCCAACCGTCAAAGCGCTTAGCTTTAACAATCTTGTCGATTTGCTCCACCACATCCTGGATAACTTGAGGAGTGCTATTTGGGCGGGTTTCCATAAACAGCCTGGTAAGGGCCTGAACATTATCCTCTTCGGTCACTAGTTTCTCACCGGTTTCGCGTTCAGCTTGCACAGTATCCTTTGCGGCATCTAACAGCGCTTTTAACCAGTCAATAGCCTTGATTACGCCTGCTTCGTAATCTTGGCGCAGCTTTTCTAAACGCTCGCCTAACTCAACAAATTTCGGCTCTCCACTGCCACGCAACCGGCCCATCAAATCTATTTCAAGGCGCTTAGCCCTTTGCTCTTGCTCTTTTTCCGTTAGAGTGAAAATCGCATGCTCGTCCATAATGAGCTCATCAATATCATCTCTGATACGGTTAATGTCTGTATTCTCGTGAATCATCTTGATGGTTTCAGGCCCCAGAGCAGCCCAAACTAGCGCGCCAGTCTGACCGACAGGGCGAACCGATTCATAGATTTGCGCAAGCCATTTGTAGTCTTGCCGATATGGGTTTAAAAACGGGTCTGGATTAATGGCTGACCATAGCTTTGTAAGCACACCGAAGCTTGCAGCAAATTCGTCACGCTCTTTATTGGTTGGTAAACACGCTTGCGCGGCCATCACACCTTCAAATCCCTCAAGGGTTCTGTCTACATCCGGGAAGAACGATAAGCACTTATCCAGTTGTGTGGGTAACAACGCCTTAAACGCTTCAATCCCTTCAACAACACCTTCGATCTCATCTGGATTATAAGCAAGTGCGGTACGCAGATTTTCAAACACGCCTAAGTAATCAATGATCAAGCCCATATTTTTGCGTGTATCGTCAGTCTCATATAAGCGGTTAGTACGACACATAGCTTGAAGCAGTGTATGGTCTCTTAACGGCTTATCTAAATACATGCAATAGCAAATTGGCGCATCAAAACCTGTCAGCAATTTCGCGGTAACAATAATGAGCTGTAGCGGGTTTTGTGGGTCCTTATAGCCTTCAATAAGCGCTTTCTGGGTTTGCTCTTCAGCATCAATTGTCTGCCAACGCTTGAAGTCCTCTTCCTTAACGGGAATATCTTTATCGTTTTCCCACTTGGCCCAGTCTTTGTTTTTCTTACCTTTGTCGTCAATGACAGGGGCCTGGTCAATGTTCATAACCACTTCAACGGCATCAAGCCCCAGCTTTTCACTCAGCAAGTAATACATCTGCACGCAGGCATCACGGTCATAAACGACTACCATGCCTTTCATCTTTTTCGGCTTAACGTGGCCGATAAAGTGTTCAGAAATATCATTGCTGATAGCAGCCATGCGTTTCGGTGCTTTAAGCATTATTGCCAATTTGCCCGCACGTTTAGACAGCGCGGCTTTTTCTTCATCATCAAGGTTGTTTTCTTTGACCAGCTTTTCAAATTCTTCGTTAATCGCATCGCGGTCTACACGAAGTTCTGCTAAACGTGGCTCGAACTTAACCGGGTTTGTTGCGCCATCGCGAATCGACTGTTTGTAGCTGTAGCGGTTCATGTAGCGGCCGGGGTCTTCTTCTGCACCAAATAGCTTAAACGTATTGCGGTCAATCCCCGATATAGGCGTGCCGGTTAAACCATAGAAATGCGCATTGGGTAGTGCCCAGCGCATTTTGTCACCTAAGCCGCCTTCCTGGGTGCGGTGAGCCTCATCCACCAGCACAATAATGTTGTCGCGGTTGTTAAGGCCGTTGGGATTGCTGTCATCAATCTCGACATCTTTAAACTTAAAGATGGTGGTAATCAAAATGCCACGGCTGTCTTGCTCGATATGTTCGCCCAGCTTTTTGCAGCTTTGCACTTTGATTAGGTTTTTAACATCCGCACCACCAAAGGTCTCATTGATCTGGCTGTCCAGGTCACGCCGGTCTACCACAACTAATACGGTTGGATTATTAAGCTCATTGTCAGCACGAAGCATCTTTGCAGCGTAGAGCATCAAGAGGGATTTACCCGAGCCCTGGAAATGCCAGATCAGGCCTTTTTTCGGGTAGCCGTTACGAACCCTGTCTACAATCTGCTTAGCCGCTTCAAACTGGGGGTAACGTGGGAGAATTTTAATTCGTTTCGGGGGCGTATTTTTGCCTGTTTTAATCGTCGAGAATAGCGCGAACGACTCAAGTAATTGCAGTAAGGTTGTTGGATTTAGCAAACCCTCAGCACTTTGTAAGACAGAAGCCATTCCAGGCAAAATTTCTTCACGCTGATTTGTGTTGTGCCATGGCCCCCAATCTTTCACTCGGGCGTTGATGGCACCGTAAGCAAAAGTTTTACCTTCACTGGCAAAACATAGCAGGTTGGGCACAAAGTAGGGTTCAACGTTCTTCCAGTAGTGCTTTTTACCGCCCATAAAATCGGCGGCGCCATCTTGCCAGGTCACACTTGGGCGGGTAGCGGTTTTCACTTCACCCACTACTAAGGGAATCCCGTTCACATAGAGGACAATATCAAAGTAGACTTCGGTGGCCGCGATATAGTGCACCTGCTGCGCTACTACAAAATGGTTATTATCAAGGTTATTGTAATCAATCAGGTTAATAGTGATGTGATCGCCGTTCTCACCAAAAGGGAGGCTTTTTTCAGCCATTAACCATTCTTGGAAATTTTCGTTAGCTTTTACCAAGCCAGTATGGCGTGCCTCCAGTACCACACCACGCAGCTTATAAATCACTTCGTCGGCGTAATCAGGCTGCTTGGCGATATCAGGGTTTAACGAACAAAGTGCGTCTTTAAGCCATTCATCGACAAAGATATCCTGCGCTTTTTTAGGCAGACTCTCACCGTGGCAGTAAGTCCACTTTGCTCCGCTTAAATCTTTTAAACGGTCGATAATGCCATTTTCTGTGACGGTTTGTTCGTTAAACATTAATCTAAGCCTCTAATAATTTTTCCCGAATGGACTTTTGTAATACGTAGCTTTTACATTTGTTTTGAATTAGCTGTGACATGTTATCTTCAATTATCTTTAGTTGCTTGTCAGCATCTAGCACTTCATCCAAGGGTGGAATTAAGAATGGCATGCCTTTGATGCTAGTAGGGTTGATATTTGCTTGGCTCACGCCGGGCGTAGCGAAAGCCTTTAATCTATATTGGATTAGAGGGAGATTTAGAAATCGATTAACAAACTCTGGGGTAACCATGGAGCTATTTACATTGAGCCTTAGCATATATGATGCAAAAACATAGTCACCATCAAGAGAAAACAATCCTGTTTTACCTACCCATTCCATACTATTAGTTCTATTAAATAATATGTCACCAGGTTCTAACTTTATCGACGCTAGTTCATCCACCGCTAGCTTTGAATATTTTAAATTGTTGGCAGTAATTCTCCCGCCTTCAATGTTCATCATTCTAAGTACAGGAGTCTTTCCCGAGGGGTGAACTGCATCTGAAGTTCCGTATTGCACGCGAGTTAAAACATCTCCCAATACGCCCAATTTCCAGCCTTTTGGAATTTCTGTTTTTTTGGTGCCAAAAAGGGTGCTGAAATCATTGCCTCCCAGAATTAATTTTGTGGCAACTGTTCGATGTAGTCTTTTTGCTGATTCATATGCTTGTTCGTTTTTATCTATCTCATTTAATAGATGCTGCCCAGCTTCAACAACTTTGGATTGAACTTCTTTTGGTGGAATAATAAAAGTTTGTTCTGCCAAAGTTTTCCACTTGATTGTCGGAGACAGTGAACCTTCAGAAATAGCTATTGCTCTGCTCATAAACTGTTCAGATTGCATAAAAAATGGTAAAAAGTCTGGTAACACGCAATTTCCATTAGGTCGTATCACCATACCATGAGCAGAAAAAATACCGTCGAATGGTGCCAGAGCAACTCTCTTTAAGTACGCATTTCGCTTGGCAAAAAGTATGTCCCCTTTTTTCATAGCAAGTTTCTGACCTTTTAGTACAACGTCACCGCCCCAGCGCTTGACTATTAGGCTCTCGTTGTCTAGATGCTCAAGGCCTATGTATGTTTTTTCATCACCCTGCTTGGGGTTGACTCGGTCAGAAACTTGCTTAGCAATTTCACCAAATTTAATTCTCACCCAATTATTCGGTAAGTCCTGTGCATTCATTTAGGGCTCCACCTTATTGTTCAACTTGATTCCGATTTCCTCAAACCCTTTAAATAGGTCTTTAACTTGTTTTTTTCGCTTAATTCGTGAAACTTTCCACGCTTCGATGGCATGTTCAATATCGTGTACTTCGCCATTGTTTTGTGCCTGCACATAGAGTGGAATCGACAGGTTGTAGAGGTTCTCTTTGATGATTTCGATATCCACCAAAGCGGTAATGTCGCTTTGCTTTTCTGGACTAAAGTAAGCCTCACAGAGCACGGATAAATCCTCATCCGATAAGCGGCTATGAGCGCGTTCGCGAGTAACGTGCTCCACGCCATTAATAAACAATACCTTGTTCTTGCGCTCAGCAGGTTTATTGCAATTGAGCACCACCACACAGGATTCCATCGGCGAGTTGTAGAACAGGTTTGGCCCAAGGCCAATCACTGCTTCGATAATGTCGGACTCAATCACTTGTTTGCGAATGCTTTGCTCGGAGTCGCGGAACAAGACGCCGTGTGGCCAGAGCATAGCAGCGCGGCCCGTGTCGGGTTTTAGGCTTTTAATGATATGAGTATAAAACGCATAATCCGCACAGCCTTGTGGCGGCACGCCATAGAGGTTGCGGCCATATGGGTCGGCAGAAAATTTATCGCGATTCCACTTTTTAATAGAGTAAGGCGGGTTAGCGAATATCACATCAAACTGCTTGAGCTGATCGTTTTCTATAAACTTGGGCTCCGCCAGCGTATCGCCCCGCAGTACATCGAATTCTTCAATGTCGTGCAGGAACATGTTCATGCGGGCAATGGCCGAAGTGAGCAGGTTCACTTCCTGGCCATACAAATGCACCGTTCGCCATTGCTGTTGATCCGCTGAAGGCTCTCCCTGCGAACGCAAATCCATCACCGCATTAAGCAACATGCCACCGGTGCCGCAAGTGGGGTCATAAGCCGTTTCACCAGGCTTTAAGCCCATGACACGCGTCATCAGATGCACCACAGTACGGTTGGTATAAAACTCAGCAGCGGTATGACCGGAATCGTCGGCGAATTTTTTGATGAGGTATTCGTAAGCTTCACCCAAATCATCCTGAGCAACGGATTTAATTCCCAGCGGAATTTTACTGAAGTGCTCAATCAGATCGGATAGCAGGTGATCGGGTAAGCGCTCTTTATTGGTCCACTGGGCATCACCAAACACGCCATGTAAACGGGGGTTGTTAGCTTCAATTAAACGAAGCGCATGCTGAATAGCCTCACCAATGTTTTTACTGGTGTGGCGTACCTTTTCCCAGCTTGCTTCTTCAGGTATATCAAAACGATGATGCATTGACATAGCTGCATATTCTGAATCACCATCATGTAACGCTAGCGCTTCGGTGTATTCTTCCAAATACACATCCGACAGACGCTTATAAAACAGCAGCGGGAAGATGTACTGCTTGTAGTCTGAGGCGTCGATTTGGCCGCGCAAAAATTCGGCTGCGCCCCAGAGTAAGTCCTCTAATTTTTTCTTATTTAATGTGCTCATTATTTTTTCTTATCGCTGAGTTGCCGTTTCACTTGCTGCTTTACTTGCAACCCAGGCGAGGTTAATCGGTATTTTTGGTTACGGCTGGTTGGCTTGTCTGGAATGGTCATTTCTACCAGAGCCGGGGTCATTTCCAGTGCCGGCTTTAAGTAACGCTTACGGAAATGCTCTGCGTTTTTCAGCGTCATTAATGCCATTAATTCGTCGCGGCTGTGCGCCTGGCTCATGAGGCTGATCATCCGAGCGACTTCCGTGGTGACTTCCGTGGTGACTTCCGTGGCGACTTCCGTGGTGACTTCCGTGGCGAATAGCGTCAATGTCACGCCAGATGCGCTGTCGGAATGCCATTTTGGCGCGGGCAGGCCCGCCGCTTTACAAGCATCTTGGATCACCACACTTCCGCGGCCAAGCTTCTCCATATAGCCTTGCAGGTATAAACCGTGGGCGATGTCGGGGTTACGCAGTACCGAGATATGGCCTTGCTGGATTTTGTGCTCATCAATGCCTTGTGGAAACGCTCCGGCGTTCCATATTTTCAGGTGCGCAGGGCTGACTTCGACTTTAATCCCACCAGCAAAGTTACTGTAATCGCGATGGGCAAAGGCATTGACAATGGCTTCGCGTACCGCTCGCTCCGGGTACATAGGGATGTCTTCGCGCTGATTGTTAGCGCTGCTAAAACGTGCGCCCGATGGCGTATTGCGCATCACAAAGGTAATCAGCTGCTCGATCACATCGGCCATTGGGCCATCGAAGTGCTGTAAATCCTGATATTCGTTGTCGGCCTTGTGCCGATAACACACAGCGCGCACGCGTGCTTGTGGATGGCGTTTACCCGGCGCACTGGCCAGTAATACATCGGCGGCATTGGTTAAGCGGCTGTATTTGGCCAGCGATAACAACTGTAACTGGTGCAGTAACCCTTGCTCTGCTTGCGTGACTTCTTTGGAAATACGTTTGGCAGATAGCAGCTTGTTACAAGCGCTGGTTGATAAACCTTGTTCGTCGAGTTCGGATGAGAACAGACGCTCCCAGCGCGTAGGTTCTACTTGCTTGCGCATGACCATGTCGCGGATGGTATCGACATCGGCTTTTTGGGTTTGCTCGTTTGCACGAATGTAGATGTCACTGTTAAAGGCGTAAGGAATGTCTTTACCGGCTGGTACTTCAATCATTAATAGCGGTTTGTTTTCGATGTCCTGCACTTCTACCGAAAACAGTACTGGTGGTTGAATGGCTGATTTAAGCTGGCTTTCGAGCTGTTCAGCCACTTTCACGGCATCTTCTACGCGCTTGATTTGGCCTTTATTGTCTAACTCACATAGCAGGTATCCGCCTTGTGTATTTAAAAAGGCGCAGACTTGTGGACCGCAGTGTTTTAACTCGCAGCTTGTGAGGTATTCAAGGCGTTGGTTTTCGCCCAGCGACAGTCGTTGTTTTAGTTCAGCGGCCGTTTTACTCATGGCTTGCTCCTACTGAGGCGCTCACTTGAGTGACATTTTCAAAATGTTCGGTCAGGCGCTGCTCTACGTCTTGATAGCGGGAGAATTGCGCGACAACAAAAAGGTTGGCATCGTCATCCTGATCGTATTTTTGAACCCAGTTACCAACACGCTCTATAACAGGTTTATCATCTAATTCAGGAGTACGAATGGCATCTTCATACATGTCTAATACCCGGAGATCTTCAATAGATTTTGAGCCTTTTTTTAACGCTAACGTTGAACGAGCCGCTCTGTCAGGATAGCCCAGGTCCGCGAGTAATCTTCGTGCAAATACAACCTGATCATGCGCTAAAAACCAACGTGGTTTATTGAGTTCAATTGCCTTTTTTATTTCTTTGTGTGTGATAGACAATTCGGTTTTGTTTTTTTCCTTACCACTGCCATATTGCGGCGTGATGATACCCAGAAATAAGTCACATTTTTTAACTGCCGCAATGCATGATTCAAACGCTGATTGATTCGAAAAAACGGGCACTGTGCCTTTGTGCGACATCCAAACTTCATAACCAAAGGTGGTTAGGAGTGAATATACGCGATCGAGCAGCTCCTCTACGCCATAAACGGTAGATGACACCATGACAGTGAGCTTTTTGCTCATAACTCAAACCCTTCTTTGATCAGCAGTGCTTCCAGTTCGTCTTCGGCTTGTTCCAGGGCAGCCAGCTTTTGCTGGAAGTCTTTTAGCGCTTCTTCGACAGAGATTGTTTCTTCTTCCAGCGGTTTTTGCACATAACGTGCAATATTGAGGTTGAAGTCGTTTTCTTTAATCTCAGTTAACGCGACCCAGCGCGCAACGCCTTCGATTTCTTCGGCTTTTGGGCCTGCGATTTCTTGTTGACGATAGATGTTAAAAATGTCGTCGGCTTGATCATTAGACAAGGTATTTTGCGCACGCCCTTTGGTGAAGATTTCTTCCGCATTAATAATGAGCACGTGATCTTGATGGTCGACAGGACGCGATTTGCGCAATACTAAAATACAGGCTGGAATACCTGTACCGTAAAACAGGTTTGACGCCACGCCGATGATGGCTTCGATGCGATTTTCTTTTAACAGCTGTGTACGGATTTTACCTTCTGCACTGCCTCTAAATAACACGCCATGGGGCAATACCACAGCCATTCGCCCTTGCTCGTTCAGTGAGGCGAACATATGTTGCACCCAGGCAAAATCACCGTTTGTTTTAGGGGCTAACCCATATTGCTTTCGGTCATAAGGATCGTTAGCCCACAGATCGTGGCCCCATTCTTTTAAGCTGAATGGGGGATTTGCGATAACACAATCAAATGTTTCCAGCCGATCATTTACCAAAAACTTCGGTTCGCGCAGGGTGTCGCCGCGAATAATGTCGAAATCTTCTTGTCCGTGCAAAAAAAGGTTCATGCGAGCGATGGCTTCGGTCGTTAGATTTTTTTCCTGGCCTTTGATTTTTAACAGGCGTGGATCACCATCATTTTCTTTTACGTGATGAATGGTTTCCAGTAGCATACCACCCGTACCACAGGCCGGATCATATACGCTTTCCCCTGCTTGCGGGTCTAAGATATTAACCATTAAGCGCACAATGGTTCGAGGGGTATAGAATTCACCGGCTTTTTTATTGGCTTTATCAGCGAAACGTTTGATTAGGTACTCGTATGCACGCCCCATATCGTCATCACGCACAGAGGCAACGCCAAGATTTACCTGATTGAAATGATTTAACAAGGTCGCCAGAAGTTCATCAGATAGTCGTTCTTTATTAGTCCAGCTCGCATCACCGAATATACCGTGCAGTTTCGGGTTTGCCAGCTCTATACCTCTGAACCCTTCTTTAAGTGATTGTCCGATATCCCTGGTTCGGTTAAAGACGTGGCGCCAATGGCAGTTTTCGGGGATCTGAATCCGGTGAAACATGTCACCTTTAGCAAGCTCTTCATCACCCACTTGTTTCATTGCTTCCTGAAACTCTTCGTCATATACATCACATATACGTTTGAAAAATAGTACAGGGAAAATATATGTTTTGTAATCAGAGGCATCGATGGGTCCGGTAATGATATGTGCCGCATGCCATAAATGTGCTTCGAGGTCCTTTAGTTTTATCAGGGTCATTGACTGCTAGTGTCCTGTTGGGTCTTCATGTGTTGTTTGCTCAAATAGTTCGCTTATTCCACAGTTGAACAAAATGCAGAGCTTATCTACTGCTTCAAGATCTACTTTTTGCGCTGTTTCGCGATAGAGTAATGTGATGGTATTTCTACTCAATCCAGTCTCACGGGCAACGTCTGCAATTCGCATTTTGTGCTCGCCCATTAGTCTCGCGAGATGACATTTGATCACAATTCACTCCAAAACAATTGTGTTTATTGTCACTAGAGTAACACCAAACACTTCATAAGTAATTTTTTAAGTTGAACTGACAAAATGAAACATTAAGCTCTAAATTATGTTGTTTAACCCCTCTGTAGAGTTATTAATCGACCTCCTGCTGGCGGGGCGTTTAGCAATTTGAGTGTATGTTGAACAAGGCTCTCTGGAGCAGCCAGACCTCTTTTCTATGGCAGGGCAACCTGGATTGCCTGAGGGACATAAAATCAAGGCTCCAATAGAGCAAGTGCAACTTGAAGCAGTTCATACTTCAGAAGAAAAAGTACTCGAGGCAGAAGAGCAAGACAATGCTTCAAACGAATCGAACCCTGATAGTTCTGGTTCCAAGGCTGACTCTGTTGATTTTTATCAATTATTCACAGAAACGCTTAACAGGTTGGCTCAAGAGCCAATAAAGCTGGATGATTTGGTCAGGCAAACCCTGCTTCATAAGTCACAACTTACAACCTGGTTGAAGCGAGCCGAAGATGAAGGGATTGTGAAAAAAATAAATCGACCAGTACGTTACAAAATCGAGAACAATTGACATTCTTTAATGCTGACGTCCATTTTTTGTCGTATGCATCATCGCAATCTGCAATATGGCTTAACGACCTCACCGTTTTTCTGTAACAATAAGCTTTTCCTGCATCGTTCCTTTTGTCAGGCAATTACACTGGCTAAATAGACGGTTCCAGACAACGACTTTGTCACTCCCATCTATCCGTGTTACCAGTTGCCAGTAAGCTATAGTCATTTTTGAGGTATGAGGTAAAGAAAGTGCAGTGTTACTCAGTTGAATAAACCGGGCATTGAATCACACGGTTTAATTGATAGCTGTAAGTATTTATACCTGTATGCTTCTGCCTCCAGTCACTATTGGAACTTCTTATTGAATTGCTACTATAATGTCAAAAATGCATTTTAAAATGCATTTTTTGCTATTATTGTAGCTATATGGAGGTGTCATGTTAGAGCTTTATACTCCTTATGACTTGCAGTTAGAATTGAGTCAGTTTATTCGTAAGATGCGCAAACAAAAAAAATTAAGCGTCAAAGCACTGGTAGATAAGTCCGGCGTGCCGGACAGCACTATCCGAAAGTTTGAAGCAACGGGCGAAATATCTCTAAGGCAGTTTCTGATGCTTTATGCGGCTGTTGAACAGCTCAAAAAAATAAAGATGCTGATGGAGTCAGAAGAGGCACCGAAAAGTATCGACGAGGTATTAACGTCAAATGCTGAATCATAAACTTGTTGTAAAGCGGCGTTTGACTGATGGTAGCACTGTTATCGTTGGTGAGCTGGCTGAGAATACTCAGGGGATCTTTTTTCAATATCACGACGCTTATCTTGAACGATTCAATATGTCTGTCGCACCGTTCACGGTCGAATTTAATAACAATCTGCAAAAAGCGCCAGCTATACCGCACAAGAAATTACACGGCGTGTTTGCCGACAGCTTGCCCGATGGGTGGGGTTTGTATTTGATGGATCGTGTATTCCGTAAGAATGACATCAATCCGCAGATGATTTCTCAATTGGAACGACTGTCTTACATTGGTGATAATTGCCTGGGGGCTCTTTATTATGAACCCGAGCTTAAATTTACCGATGAAGAATTTGACCAAATTCATACGATACAGATGTTAGGGCAGCATGCAGTAGAAGAATTTGAAGGCGTAGAAACTGAGTTTATAGATCATTTGATGAATGCCGGCGGCTCTGGTGGCGCCAGGCCAAAAATCAATGCGACAGTATTAGCTGATGGAACCTATACCACAAAAAGAGGTGTTGTTGGACAACAATGCATTATCAAGCTCACTTCGAATAAATTTGATTTAAAGCATGAAGAAAGCCTGGTTGAGTATGGCTGTATGGAATTGGCCAATGCTTGTGGTATTGAAACTCCCACGTTTGAATTATTTGATGCTGGAAATGGTCGTCACTGGCTTAAACAAGACAGGTTTGATTGTGTAGGCGGGTGCGGTCGATTGCACATGGTATCAGCGAGTGGTTTATTGGATGCGTCATTTCGAGAGCCATCCCTTGACTATGTGGATTTGGTTAAGGCTACGCGGATAATGTGTGGAGCCAGTGAGGCACAAAAACTTATCAAGCGAGCACTGTTCAACTATTTTATCAGTAACCAGGATGATCACGCCAAGAACTTCGCATTCTTATGTTCGGACAATGACGAGTGGTCTCTTTCACCATTTTATGACGTGATCTATTCGCCATCTCCATACGGACAGCACATGACCTCGTTTGGTGGTAACGGTAAGATACCTTCAAAGAAAAGTTTGGATATGATGGCAAAACATGCCGGTATCAAGCTGAAGGTCGTGCATGATATGGCGGACGAGATAATAGTTTCATTATCTAATGCTCAGGAAGTATTTTCTAATGTTGGTGTATCTAACTATACAACAGGCGAGATATTAAAGGTGTTCAGGCATCGTAAAGAGCAATTTAGGTGATATAGACCACGTAATGCATACAGTACCGTCATTAAACTGCTGAGAAGCGATATGTTAAGTACAACAAAAAAGTACGCATTTATCCAACACAAGAACACGCTGAGTTTTTGATTGCTCAGTTTGGTGTGGTGCGTTTTGCGTATAACAAAGCCCTGCAAGAAAAGTCTCACCTATACCTCAAGCATGGTGTCACACTGAATCCCAAAAAGGATATAAAACCACTGCTTGTGGCTAATTGTCATGAAAAGGTAGCGAATGCTCGCGCTGATTTTCAACACAAGCTATCTCGAACACTCGTTGACGAAACATTGCTGCAGCGAAGGTCCATTACCCGGGGGCAAAGTGTTTGAAGTCGGCAGGGACGCGGTGTTGGCGGGGCATATGACTATCAACGAATAAATCGGGAAAATGTTGGTTTATGGAAAGAATTAAAGGGAGCTAATTAATGCGATTCAGATACATACTATGCGGCATGTTTTTACTATTCATTAATGATGCGAGTGCGGACGATCTGTTGGTTGTGTCGGGCTATGGAATCGAAAATGAAATAATGAAAATTGAAGAAAGCTGCCCTCCTCAAACTTTATGTCCGAATTACTGGCATAAATACAAGATAATCGTGAAAGAATCGCTAAAAGGTGAAGTTGTACAAGGAAGCCTGGTTGGCGTTAAAAAACAGCACGACCAGTTTGAGATGGAGCCCGATGAGCTATCAATTTTTATTTTAAAAAAAATAAAAGATAAAAAACTCAGGAAGCATCTGGAATCAGAGTACCTTGTTGTTGACTTCTCTCGTCCCAAAGTTATCTACTGTTTCAACCTGGAGGTAAAGACGCTTGGTATAGAGCTATCTGATTCGATAATCAGTGAACCTGCAGGTATGTGGAAGCAAGAATGTATTGATAGTTCTGATTTGTTTGAATCGGAAGCACCTTAGATAAATTTAACCTCAATCGAGATAAAAGCTGTAATGGTTGAGGTTATACATTGTCATTAGATAAAAATCTTTCTGGTTTTAAAGCACATTCCGCTGATGACTATTCATAAAAGCAAGGGACTGGAATTCGATACCACCATTTTCATGGGGATAGATGACAATGCATGGTGGTCCTGTAAGCCAGGTGATGCCGAAGGACTATCGACATTTTTTGTAGCGCTGTCTCGCGCTAAACAAAGGGCGATATTTTCCTATTGCGAGCAAAGAGGGCAAAGAATCAAGGTCGCAAATTTTTATTCGTTGTTGACGGCAGCAGGTGTTAAAGAATACGAGATTTCATCAGGCTCGTAATATTGTTTAAGTATTCAAAAGCAATTAACTGGTTGCTTTGGGGCTTTGTCTGAGACAAGCTCTGCATAAACCAAAGAGTATTGAACGGCGACCTTTTGATTTTGATACTAACGCTCGCTAAGGGACTTCAGTACAGTCATTTCATCCGATTATTAAGGAGTTGTACTATGCCAAAAAAAAGGAAGCAGTCTTTTGTTTCGGGTAATGTGTTTTTAATACCATTAGAAAATGACGGTGGCTTTGGTGTAGGGGTTGTTGTTGCGGTGACGAAAAGAGCACTTAATAGTGTGGTTTGTGCGTTTTACGATCTAAGGGTGGCTGACAAGTGCGAATTAGTAGATACAGTTTTAGACGATGGCCTGATTATATCAGTGCAATTTACTACGCCTGATTTATTACAAAATGGTGTATGGGAGATTGTTGAAGGCAAAAAAATTATTGATATCAATGATTACTTTGATCTTGATGAAATGGAAGAAAATGCATTTGTTGGTGTTAGCGTAATCGGCTCTCGAAATATAACTAAATTTTTAAGTGCTTTTCAGGGGGTATATCACTGGAATTGTTTCTATCGTGATGATTATTTGGATAAATTACTGTTAGCTTCGCGTAATAAACCTGAAAGAATCTATTTTATCGATAAATAGAGGTAATCAAGGGTAGTGCTCGGCGTTCAGTTGTTATTTCAACAAAATACCATAAAAGAGTGGCTTGTGATTCAAGTGACTGATTTTTAACAATAACAAACAGATCCTCCTGCCTCAATAAACACCTTGTAAGATACTGTATAACCAATGTTGGGTTATAATCCTGAAAGTTACGGGGCCATTGTGGCTATATAAGTAAACAATGGTTTGGGTTGGTGGGTTTATTGATGGCTGAATCTCAATTTATCGATTCAATGAGAACTAAGCTCAAAACTACGCATTATAGTTATACAACCCAATAATCTTACTTGCATTGGTTCGTATTTTTGTAACCGTCAGGTCATCACGTTTTTGGTCTAAGCGCCATTCTTCCAATCTGCTGCTATCAGCAATTTACAGTCGTACATGCCAACGGAAAACACGAAACTTCAACTCGACGTCGTACCTTTTCGCCTGAGTGGATCTGCAAAATGGTTAAACAAGCCATCCATTCTGCATCCTCTGTCTCTGCTTGTGGCAGTAGCTGAGCCAATGCCTGAGAACTTGGCACCTGAGTCGTTCACAGTTATCGCTGTTACTTGAAGGTATTGACTGGCGTCTGCCAGCGCGAAGACAAGCGCCGAAAAATACGGCGTAAAATGTTATGAATTCACAATGAAAAACAAAATAAATCAATGTGTTATTGTGGTCTGGATGGTATGATTCTGACCTGACAGCGACGACCGAAACACGGCCAGACGGCCCGAAGACAGGTGGTTCTTGCGAATTGCAAGAGGTCGCTATGAGAAGGTATCTCACGATTACGGTGAAATATAAATGACTAATCTAATAGAAAAATGCCAGCAAATTGATGTTGTGAGAAAAGAACTGATCCGGACCTTTAGTTTTTTTATTGAAGATGAGTTATTTGCACAATTCACTGTCTCTGAAGATCTAAGAAACTTAGGGATGGGGTTCAGCGTTTTATTGAGTACTGAAATGGTAGTGGTTGGTGTTTATGTATCCAATTTAGAAAAAAGTATTGATTGCAAAATCAGTTTAAGGCAGTCAAACATGAGCGTAGGTTGGTCGTTATTAAGAAGTGATCTTGATGCGATTAATTACCTGGGCTCAGAAGTGTCTTATTTGTTAAATGATGTAAATAACGCTGAAAAACTGATAGGTAAGCTTAGCACTAAAATTTATGACGAAATCCAAAGTAAGGGGCTGGAACGTTTTCTTGAGGAGCTGGAACAAAAATTAGCCCCTAAGCGTAACAAATAAAAAGGCTCTCAGTCATTTTCAAGGTAGTTGTCACTACTTGCTTAATTCTCAAGCAGCTTCTTTCTCTGGATTCAGGTGAACCTCTCGTATTTAAATGTATCTTTGCCCGGACGGTTACATTTGATTAGTAGAATTGACCAGGAGAGTGACAGAAGAAGTTAAACGTTTGCCTTTAGCTGTAAACTTATGATTTACAGTAAGTAGTCTAAATGTCTGTTCTTTGTCTAACTGAGTCTGTCAACGATATCGGTGCGGCTCAAAAGTACGTGAAGCTGCCCCTCGCTTTTAAGTATATTCAAAGGCAAAAAATGAAGAGCTGACTAATGTTTTGTCGCATTTGAAAACATTTTGTCTTTTGCAATTTTCAGATTGCTTCGCACTATTTTGATATTAGGGTGATTGTCACCCAATGTTTTTTTTAAGACGACTAATGCCTGCTCATAGTATCCAATCGCCTTGTCATACTGACCAAGCGCATAATACGCCGAGCCTAAATTATTGCGCGTTCTGGCAACACTGGGATGGTCTTCACTATAGGTGTTTAAATCTGACGCCAGTACCTGCTCATAATAGCCAATCGCCTTGTCATACTGACCAAGCGAATCATACGCCAGGCCTAAGTTATTGCGCGTTGTGGCAACTTCGGGATGGTCTTCACCATAGGTGTTTAAATCTGACGCCAGTGCCTGCTCAAGGTACCCAATCGCTTTGTCATACTGACCAAGCGCATGATACGCCGAGCCTAAGTTATTGCGCGTTGTGGCAACTTCGGGATGGTCTTCACCATAGGTGTTTAAATCTGACGCCAGTGCCTGCTCATAATAGCCAATCGCCTTGTCATACTGACCAATAGCATCATACATCAGGCCTAAGTTATTGCGCGTTGTGGCAACACTGGGATGGTCTTCACCATAGGTGTTTAAACCTGACGCCAGTGCCTGCTCATAATAGCCAATCGCCTTGTCATACTGACCAAGAGATTTATACGCCAGGCCTAAGTTATTGCGCGTTGTGGCAACAGCGGGGTGGTCTTCGCCATAGGTGTTTAAGTCTGACGCCAGTGCCTGCTCATAATAGCCAATCGCCTTGTTATACTGACCAAGCGAATCATACGCCAGGCCTAAGTTATTGCGCGTTGTGGCAACGGCAGGGTGGTCTTCACCATAGGTGTTTAAACCTGACGCCAGTGCCTGCTCATAATAGCCAATCGCCTTGTCATACTGACCAAGAGATTTATACGCCAGGCCTAAGTTATTGCGCGTTGTGGCAACTTCGGGATGGTCTTCACCATAGGTGTTTAAGTCTGACGCCAGTGCCTGCTCATAATAGCCAATCGCCTTGTTATACTGACCAAGCGAATCATACGCCAGGCCTAAGTTATTGCGCGTTCTGGCAACAGCGGGATGGTCTTCACCATAGGTGTTTAAGTCTGACGCCAGTGCCTGCTCATAATAGCCAATTGCCTTGTCATACTGACCAATAGCATCATACGCCAGGCCTAAGTTATTGCGCGTTGTGGCAACAGCGGGATGGTCTTCACCATAGGCGTTTAAACCTGATGCCAGTGCCTGCTCATAATAGCCAATCGCCTTGTCATACTGACCAAGCGAATCATACGCCGAGCCTAAGTTATTGCGCGTTGTGGCAACACGGGGATGGTCTTCATCATAGGTGTTTAAGTCTGACGCCAGTGCCTGCTCAAGGTACCCAATCGCCTTGTTATACTGACCAAGCACACTATACGCAGAGCCTAAGTTATTGCGCGTTATGGCAACAGCGGGGTGGTCTTCACCATAGGTGTTTAAACCTGACGCCAGTGCCTGCTCAAAGTACCCAATCGCCTTGTCATACTGACCAAGTGCATGATACGCAGAGCCTAAGTTATTGCGCGTTTTGGCAACAGTGGGATGGTCTTCATCATAGGTGTTTAAAACTGACGCCAGTGCCTGCTCAAGGTACCCAATCGCCTTGTTATACTGACCAAGCGAATCATACGCCAGGCCTAAGTTATTGCGCGTTGTGGCAACAGCGGGGTGGTCTTCACCATAGGTGTTTAAACCTGATGCCAGTGCCTGCTCATAATAGCCAATCGCCTTGTCATACTGACCAAGAGATTTATACGCCGAGCCTAAGTTATTGCGCATTGCGGCAACACGGGGATGGTCTTCACCATCGTTAGCTATATCCAGAGCAAGAGCACTTTCAAAATATGTAATTGCCTTAGCATAATTTGCCAAAGCAAGATTTATCAAACCGGCTTTATTTAGATAGGTGGTATGGGTATTTTGCAAAAACGCGGCTCGCTCAAAGGCGGTTTGCGCCTCGCGATACTTTAATTTTAACTCTTTAACTTTTCCCTGCTGATAGTATATTTCGGATAATTCTTGTTCCTGCTTGTCAACATGGGTGTCTGCTAACTGTTCGGCTTCATCTATTTTACCCGCCAGAATAAGCGACTTAAGTTCATCACTAACATTGTCGTCTTTAAGTAACTCTGCAATGCGTTTTTTATACTCAACGACTTTTGCCTGTATTTCAAAAATCGACAGATTTTTAGCATCTATCTGTTTAAGCAAAGTATTCAGTATTTTCTGATATGCATCTTTCTCAAGCTGTAAGCCATCAAGTCGTTTTAATAACGATTGATATTGCTCAGTAGACAGGCCTGCGGTTTGTTTGACTTCAATGTCAACACTACCGTCTCCAGTAATTTGCACACCAATTGAGTCGCCGCCATTAACCTGTGAAACGGCATTGGACTTGTTGGATGAAAAATGAACAAACAGCGCAACCACACAAGTTATAATTGCCCCACCCAATCCAGAAAAAACTTGGGTTTTAGTCAACCAATGCTGAGTTGGCTTAACTAACTCTTTTTCCCTGTCATCAATGCCACTATGAATCTGATTGTCTTCGGTTATATCAGCTTGGTCCTTGCTATTTTCATCGGGCTGAGGATTGGCAAGACTTTGATTTTTTTCCATTGTTAAACCCATCTTAGCGATACATCTGTTTCCATAATGAATATACGACAATTCAGCGGTTATTCAATATAAATCGCCAATGATGATCTAAATCGGTGAGGCGTTGTCACGAGGCTATAATGTGCTAACGAGTGAAACCGTTAATCACGGACGTTATGGTATGGGAAGGTTATGGCTTAGCCGATGGCTGCCAATTGCATTAGTATCGATTCAAGCAGCGAAAGCTAAGCACAGTGAAAAAGTCATTAAAGCAGTGTTTTGGCATAAGCGGGCAACGGACTCTTGCTAATCCATAAATGTACCTTTGGCACTCAACTTCTCTGGGGAATCATTTTGGAAAATCATTTCTTGTTCACTAAAGTTCGCTACCCAGCTTGGAGTAACAAATTGATCGTAATACCAACCAGTTTGAACAACCGTAATTACAGTGTCTGTTGGTGATGATGACAAAAGCGTTCTCCATCAGCAAGAATATCCTTCATTCTGAAGACTCGTTCGTGATGCTCGCCCACCCTTGAACGCCATTGAACTAAGATGGCATAAAGTCTGGGTCATACGTGTGTGCTTTAACAGAATTAGTTCTGGTGGTGCCCTTCAGGTAGAGACATCAACCTCTCATCTCGTTTCTCTATTGTTAAGTTCATTGTAAACCTGTAGGTCAACAAAAACTGGCCACTACTTTAGAGGTTCTTTGATATTCCTGTTTTGTTGCTTGTGGTGATAGTCCATTATTAAACTGGCGAGATCTGTTCTCATTATAGAGCCAAGCGATATACTGCGTGATCGAACGCACTGCTGAATTAAAATCCGTATACCCTGATTTTCGGCATCCACTCTGTTTTGAAACGTCTCGGACGGAACGGCCTGCATCGACAACATTTTTATTGAAACCGACACCTAAAAGAAACACTACATCAACAACATGCGCCATCGTTAAATGATTAATTTACAATTACCTGGCTTTCAGTTAAATTCCTGCGCATTTTATCACCACGGTTCTATATTGGAACCGGAAAGATACCCCGGGTAAACAAACCATGACGAAGGAGAAGGCAGTGAGCAGTAGTCAGGTAATGGACTGTTTTGCGGATAATACGTCGGCGTTACACAGGGTTAAGTCATCACATGGTACCGGTGATCAACAGGGCAAGGGCAACGGACACGGTTTTTACAGGAATAAAACCACAACAACTAAAACAGCGATCATACGACTGTTCTGGCTGTTAATACTCACCACGCTAACCAGCACCGCGTCAGCAAACGACACCGTTAGCTGGAACAGCGAGCAGTTTATCGCCCTGCATGGCGACATTAACGGCGATGGTCGTGATGATTTACTGTTGCAGCCCAGGGGTTCTGAAACGGGTTCAGTTACTTTTCAGTCCGCTTCTCGTCAATATCTGACCGATGATTCTCATTTCCTCACCTTTTTGCCGGATTATGCCTCCGCCCGGTTACTGCTGGCGGATATCAATGGCGACGGCAAAGACGACCTGGTAACCATCAGCGCCGGTGAAGCCAGAGTCAGGCTGTCAAACGGCAGCGGCTTTGCTGAGGTGTCTCAGACCTTATCTAATCCTGAATCCCTGCATTTCCTCAACGCCTTTGATGCCTACCTCTATTACGCCGGTGATTTTAACGGCGATGGCCGCGATGAATTTATTGCCCTGAGTGACAACCCGCACCGTCATGACCGGGCTCATGTCCTGATGCAGACCGAGGACAACGGTCAGCTTAATGTGCATCAGTCGCCCGGCGAAGAAGCCGTCTGGGCAACACAACAAAGCTCCCGCCTGATTATTGCTGATTACAACAACGACGGCAGAGACGATATCTTTGCGGTAGCTCGCAAAGCCAATGACCCGCACTGGTTAGTGCTGAGCTCTGATAAAGGCCGTTTCTCCTCTCGCGGTCAGCAAATCCGTCACCGCCTGACTAATCACGACTGGGATGATGAACGCCACAGTATTATGGCGATTAATGGCCTGTTGACGCCGGGCGTGGAACTGCTGCGTCGTAATAACCGACCGGGTGGTTTTGATGAGCGGGGTGAATGGCATTCACAGAGTTCGGGGGAGCCTGGTGATGTGGTGGCTCGCCAGTCATCGGGCAGCGCATCGGTCACAAATAAACAGGCACCGGTTAATCCTGACACCGTTAAACCTCACGCGCTGCGTACTCCGGACAATACCGATGCCATTGACTCAGCATCAACAGATGCCATTGACTCAGCATCAACAGATGCCATTGACTCAGCATCAACAGATGCCATTGACTCAGCATCAACAGATGCCATTGACTGTAACGACCCGCTATACAACCCGACCAGCGGCACCGAGGGTAGCGGTTGTAGCTTTCTGACCTTGCCAGACACGCCCACCGATTATCCCACCATCTCCGGCAGTGCCTATAAACCCCTGAATATTGGATTTCATGTTGGTTTTACCTCAGTCTCGGGGGCCACCTATTACGAACTCTATGCCGGTGATGGCGGTCTTGACCCGGCAGCGGTGACTTACACGAAAGTTTATTCCGGCAGTGTGTTTCAGCCGACATTTTCTTATTCAACCGCAGGCCATCGTTACTATAAATACAAAGCCTGTAACAGTGTCGGCTGTAGTGGTTTAAGCCCCTGGCGACGGATTTATGTGTACGATGCCCCGGAGGCGATTCGCTCACCGGTGTTATCGGCAACCTCGGTGTATTCGAATGCAACCGTCAGTCTGGACTTTGTTGAAGCGGGGTATTCTGTCGATGGCACAAATCACAAGGTCTGGCAGTCGTTCAACGGCGGTGCTGAAACACTGATTTATGATTTTACCCGAACGCAGTGGCAGCAGAATCAGCATCATGTCAGTAAAAGTCTTAATGAGCCGGGCAGTTATGTCTGGCGGGCACAGGCCTGTAGCCCGTCGGTGGGCTGTGGCCCGTCCACGAGTTTCACCATTACTGTCACTAACCGGGCACCGGTGGCCGTAGCGGATACCTTTACCCATCTTCTTGAAGACACCCCAGCGGCCCTGAGTGTACTCGCCAATGACACCGACCCGGACGGTCATCTGATATCACTGCACGATATCAGAGCTGTGCCACTGGGTGGTCAGGTGGTGATTAACGGCAATCAGGCCGTATACACCCCGTATAACCAGTGGTGTGGTGATGACCGCTTTACTTACCGGGTGAAAGACGCCTTTGGAGCGGTTTCTTCTGCGGTGCTGGTCTCCCTGACCGTTAACTGTGTAAACGATGCGCCGTATGTCAGTCATTTATCCGCCGGCTATACGGTGAATGAAGACACCTCAGCGACGATTACCTACACCCTGCGGGATTTTGATTCTGATGTGAATGCCGCATCGGTTTCAGTATTGTCGAGCAGTAACCCGGCAGTATTACCGCTGGCGAACATTGTACCCGGTGGCAGTGGCACCGCCCGTACCCTGCAACTTCAGGGCGCGGCTCATCAACACGGCAGCAGTGATGTGACCTTCCGGGTCTCTGACGGCACGGATGCACAGGACTACACCTTTAACGTGGTGATTCATCCGGTCAATGACCTGCCGGTTGCCACAGGCCTGGCCGGGCATGTGCTGACCGAAGACACGCCGCTGACCATTGTTGTGCCGGTGGCCGATGTGGAAACCCCGGCTTCTGCATTGACCCTGACCTCGGTGGGCAGCAGTAATTACACGGTACTGCCCACCCCGAATGTGGTGATTAGTGGCAGTGGTGCAACCCGACGCATTACCTTAACCCCGGCAGCCAATCAGTCCGGCAGCGGTATTATCTGGCTGCAACTGAGTGATGGCACCGACTCGGCCACCTATGGTTTAACCTTTACGGTTAATCCGGTCAATGACACACCCACCGCCGGACCACTCAGTGGTCATGTGTTTGATGAAGATACTTCTCAGGCCATTACCCTGACGCTAAACGATGTGGAAACCCCGGCATCAGAGGTGGTCCTTCGGGTAAAAGGCAGCAGCAACACCGCCTTAGTCCCGGTCAGTAATGCCGTCATCAGCGGCAGTGGTAACACCCGAACCCTGACCTTAACCCCGGCGGCGAATCACTCCGGCAGTGGCACAATCTGGCTCGGTGTCCATGACGGCACCGTTGAAGCCACCTATGGCCTGAGTTACACCGTTAATCCGGTGAATGATGCACCAACCGTCAGCACCATTGCGATGCAGGTGATGAACGAGGATGAAACCCTGCAGGTGCCATTCACGATTGCTGACATTGATACGGATATAAGCCAGTTAAGCCTCAGTGCCACCGCCGGCAATCCGCTGTTGGTCAACACCACGGACATCACCTTCTCCGGCAGCGGTCAGAGCCGCACTATGACCATCACCCCGTTACCAGGTCGTGACGGTGAGACCGATATCACGGTGCATGTCAACGATGGCACACAAACCACTTCCCGCACGTTCCATCTGACGGTGAATGGGGTGAATGATGCGCCTGTGTTATCCGTCATTGCCGATATACAACTGAATGAAGACGCAACCAACATTACGCCGATAACCGTCAGTGATGTTGAAACACCCGCTTCTCAATTCAGTTTGCAGGCCATCAGCAGTTCAAATCCGGCCTTATTGCCACTCAGTAATATTACCTTCAGTGGCAGTGGTGGTTCACGCTATCTCACCCTGGCACCGACGGCGAATATGCACGGTGTATCCACCGTGACGGTGGCGGTGTCTGATGGTGAGTTGTCCACATCGGCCACGTTTACGGTGACAGTACTCAGTATTAATGACTTACCCGTGATTCAGCCGCTGGCCGACGTTAATATGCTGACCCGTCAGGTGCTGAGTGTGCCTCTGGTCGTCAGTGACGTGGAAACCCCGCTGGAAAACCTGACGATTACCGCCAGTGCTCATGACCCGTCACTGATTAGTCCGGACCGCCTGGTGCCACAGTTTGTCAACGGTCAGCATGTGTTACAGGTTACGGCCGGCAGTTCACCGGGCAGCACGCCTGTGGATGTCCGGGTGCATGATGGTACAACCAGCCGTAAAACCACGCTTAACGTCACGATTGTTCGCCCGCCTGAGCCACCGACGATTACCGGTGTGCCACCATCCACGGTCCGTGTGGGACAAGCCTATGATTTCACCCCGGGTGCCGAAGACCGTAACCCGGGTGACACGCTGACGTTTGTCAGTGCAAATCTGCCTGCCTGGCTGACGTTTGATGCTGCAACCGGCCGTATTCACGGCACCCCGGGCACACTGGATATTGGTACCCGCAGCGGTATTCGCCTTGGGGTAACAGACAGTTATAACTACCCGGGTGAAGGCCTGAAGTATGTTTACCTGAATGACTTTGCTATTACGGTGCAACAGGCACAAACGCCGGCTAATCCGGAAACACCGGTTGCACCCACCGTCTTTACTGACCCGGGGGTAGACCCGGCATCTGAAAAAGTGGGGCGTCTGAATGGGCAGGCATCGGTGTCCGGCAGTGGTGGTGCCGTCTGGTCACTACCGGTCGCTCTGCCATCAGGCAAGGGCGGTCTGACACCGGCACTGACACTGGGATACAACAGCCAGGGCGCGAACAGCATGCTGGGTGTGGGCTGGTCGGTTCAGGGAGCCAGACGAATTGCCCGTTGTCGTCAGACCATTGTGGATGACGGTCATCCGCTCCCCGTTAACTTTGATGATAATGATGCACTGTGTCTTGATGGTCAGCGATTACGCCTGACGGCCGGCACGCACTGGCAACAGGGCGCGGTTTATCAACCGGACCGTTACACTGGTGAGCGCGTGGTGTTGCACCGCAGCGGTAATGACATCACGTTCCGGGTGGATAACGGCAATGGGGGGCAGAGCTGGTTTGGTGAAACCGCTGATTCGGTGAAGCATAACACGCGTCACGGCGCTGATTACGAATGGAGCCTTAACCGTATCACCGATGTGTTTGGTCAGTCTGTTCAGTATCACTGGCATCCGGCACAGAATGAACTGAGCCGGATGAGCGGTATCAGCTGGAGTGGTCACAAGGTTGAATTTGTTTATGAATCCCGGGCTGATACCAACCATTTCTTTTTTAAAGGGGACGAAAAGCAGGCAACCGTTCGCCTGAAAACCCTGAATATCTTCCGGGCTGAGCGACCTGATGCGGCCATGGACAGTTATCACTTCGCTTACCAGACCAGTACAACCACTTCCCGTTCATTACTGAGCAGCATTACCCGGTGTAATGGTTCACTGACCGGTGTTTGTCTGCCGGCAACAACCTTTACCTGGCACCAGCCCTCTGTCGGGCTCGCAGCACAGGCGACGCACATTGATGTAAAAAGCTGGTTACCTGCCGGTGCTGAAATAAAGCAGATAGAAACCACTGCGATGAATGACGATGGCATGCCCGATTTAATGGTGATTTATCAGGACAGTGCGGATAACTGGCTGATGCGTCTGGGGCAGGGGGATGGCTCGCGCTTTACCGATACCGGGATTGATGTGCCATTACCGGCCAGCTATGACGGCCGGATGCAACAGTCCGACTTTGATAACAACGGTATTTCTGATTTATGGCTGGATGGCGTGGTCTGGTACGCCAGTGGTGATGGGACGTATGAGCAGGTATCGATTGATAATCTGGAACAACTGAGTGTGGCGGATTTTGACGGTAACGGCCTGCCGGACCTGGTGTCTGTGCGGGAAGTTTTCCTCAATAAACCGGGGCAGACCCGGGCAACCCGGTTTAAGACATCGACCCCGCTGTTCAGTGAGCAGGCATTGCTGGAACAAATCCGCACACCGACCTATATCACCAATGATGACCGGACCGGCTCAGAAGACCTGACCCGCACCGGCGGGCATGCCCGTGATATCTGGCGAGACCTCGACGGCGACGGTCAGCTTGACCTGATTATGGCGGTCACCAACCATGTGGTGGATGTGGTACTGGCCCCGCCGGGGCAACAGGTTGAAACCTGGGACCATTCGCAACAGGTCTATCACATCACCCGAACCGCCGATAGTCAGTGGACGGCCCGGACACCGGTGGAGGGGCTTTCCTCTCATGAATGGGATAACGCCAGTGGCATGTATGCGCCGGGTCAGTTATCCCGCAGTGGCGATGTGAACGGTGATGGCCTGGCTGACAGCGGTCGCTTTGTGGCAAACGGTGTGGGCGTGGAATACGTGTACGAGCCCTGGTCATTTGGTCAGTTCAGTTTCAGGCAGCCCGGGTCGACTATTGACGGGTTTGCCGCTGCTCAGACCGACCTGAATCAGGATGGCCGGATGGACTTTGTGCGCTATAACCCGGAGGCGGACGAGTACGAAGTGCTGTTGGGCTGGCAGGGCGGAACTCGCGAGGGGCAGGTGTTTGCCCGTCATCTCGGCCTGACCAGAAGCCACATTAAAATCCCTGAAACCGTTGACGGCAGCGACCTGCAACTGAGCATTAAGAATGTGTTGTGGGCTGACATGGACGGCGATGGTTATCCGGGACTGATTGCTGCTGATTATATCTTTGGTACCGTCCGGTTATGGCACGACGCCAACACGGATGGTACGCCGGGGGATGTTCTGTTGTCGGTGACTGACGGTTTCGGCGCAACGGCGCGCTGGCAGTACGGCCCCAGCCGGGATACTGCACTGTATCAGATGGGCGAGTTCGGTGCGGTCAGTGTGGATGCCGGTGATGGTGCTGTCAGAGAAGCGCGGCCCTCACATTATCTGGTCAGTGACCTGCGGATTGAGCACGGTGCTGATGCGCAGGGCAACCCATTTAGCAGCCATCAGCGTTTTGCTTATAAAGGTTATCGTATGCAGCTGGGTGGTCGCGGTGCGCTGGGTATGGAATGTATGACCCGTCAGGATGTGGTGAATGATAACCGCACCGAGCACTGCTATTACCAGGCCTTCCCGCACACCGGTCAGATAAAATCCATCCGTCACTGGCAGGGTGACCGACTGATGGCTGACACCCGGGCAGCCACACCACAGGTCTTTTCCCTGAATAATGGCCGTAACTATTTTGTTGCCGCCGGCAGCACGACCGGTGTTCAGTATGCACTGGACAGTGACCTGGCGGCCGGGGACGGACTGGCGACCACGCCGTGGCCGGTGTCATCACAAACGACCGATTCTCAGTATGAAGTGGCCGCCGACGGTCACACCATTCACCTGAAAAAAACCACGGTCACCACGGCTGATTTACTGACGAATGAAGCGGATAAAGTCGTTACTACCACCCGCAGCTGGTATCCGGTGGATGAACGCTGGTTCACGAATCAGTTGAAAACAGAATCAGTCAGCCTGGCACAGGCCGGTAAAACCACCCTGAAGACAACATCCGGCCTGCACTACGATGACATCACCGGTCAGCAAACCGTCGTTAACCGGAATACCCAGGGGAATGAATACACCTATCTTCGGACGGAAACCGTGCGGGATGCACTGGGCCATGCGATTCGGGTTACTCAGTGTTCCTCGCACTTTGTGACAAATAAACTCAGTGGAACACAACAGTGCAGTGACGGTATGGGCACGACGGTCGATGACCCGTATAAAGTGTTCCGTCGGGTTGAACAGCAGTGGGACAGCACCGGCCGCTATCTGGTTTCCACCGGCAATGGCCTGTTTACGCAGATGCAATACAGCCAGTTCAGTGAACGGGGCCAGCCTCAGGTCACAACTGATGCGGACGGTGCCAGCACCTATACCGGTTATGACACCTTTGGACGAGCTTATTACACCGCATCGGACGATGGCAGTTACCAGGTGACCCGACAGGCACTGTGTGCGAATACGACAACCTGCCCGGCATCGGCGACCGTTGAGACCACCGTGACCGGTGCCGGTGAGGTGACGGCCGTCAGCTGGCAGGACCTCAGTGGCCGGGAGGTTCGCAGTGCGGCCAACCGTCTGGATGGTCGTCTGGCTTTCACCGATACGGTGTATAACCACAAGGGGCAGGCGGTATCCGTTACTGCGCCTTATTTCACCGGCGAAACCCCGGTAAAAACCCGGTTCAGTTATGACGGACTGGGGCGTCAGCAACAGGAAATCCGGCCGGATGACACGGTTATCACCACCACACTGAACCAGGGCGTGACCGCAACCCGGGTGCAGGGCAACTGGTCCGGCACAGACTGGGCGACAGCGACTGACCGGACCCGGTCACAGACGGCGAACGGTTTTGGTGAACTGACCGTATCGACGGATGAACTGGGACACGAGGTTCGTTATGAATACGATGCCGGTGGCAATCTGGTTCGCACACGCAATGCCGATGGCAGTGACATCCTGACCCCACATGACGCACTGGGCCGTCAACAGTCTTTAACCGACCCGGATAAAGGGTTCCACCGCTACCAGTACAATGCACTGGGCGAGCTGATTCACACCAGCACACCGGGCAGCAGCGACAATACCTTTATCACAGAAACCAGCACGATGGACGGTGCCGGCCGGATGGTGAAGCGGGTGATGACCGATGGCCAGGGCAGCGTGGTGGACACCTTAATCCGCCATTACAACGGCCATCGCCTGCAACAGGAAACGTTCGACAGCCGGGATACCGCGAACACCGCCACGCAGTATTTCTATGACTCGCTGGGACGGATGAACAAATCATCCGTAAACCTGGGCGGCAGTGTTTATCACACTCAAACCACCTTTGATGAATACGGTCGGGTGTTCCAGCAATTTGATGCGCTCGGCGATGCTTATGGTCTGCGTTATCACTATCAACATGGTTTTGTGGTGAAACAACAGGAAGCCCGTGACGGTGAGCAGGGTGTTGTGTACGTCACCACGGACCAGATGGATGCCCGGGGCAATGTGTTACAGCAAACGGCCGGTAACGGGCTGATAACCGGTCGTCAGTATGACCGTAATACCGGTTTCCTGACCCGTATTACCACGGGCAACCTGCAACAGCTGGATTATGAATATGACGGACTGGGTAACCTTCGGGCGCGTCTGGACCTGAATACCCGGCTGGGCCCGCAAAAACGGGAGCATTTTGAGTATGATGCGCTGAGTCGGGTTACATCGGCTTACCTGACTGCCGGCAGTACACCAACAGTTCGTACACATCAGATAAGCTACACCGCGAACGGTAATATTCAGACTAACAGCACAACAGAAGCCGGGGCCACGTATCAGTACGGCCAGTCTGTCATCGCCTGTAGCATCACACCGGGTCTGCATGCCTTATCAGCAGTGGGCAGCCTGAACTTCTGTTATGACAACCGGGGCAATCAGACGAAGCGCTGGCGCAACAGCACCCTGACGCGGGACGTCACGTACAGTGCGTTTGATAAACCGGTTGAGATTAACAGTATCGTCCAGGGGGAAACCCGAACGACCCGTTTTACGTATGATGGCAATCGCAGCCGCTGGCTGCGCACCGATGAAGAAAACGGTGAAATCACCACGACGCTGTATGTCGGCAATCTGGAGATTGAAACAAAGCCGGACGGCTCTACGCAGACTAAACGGTATGTCGGCGGTCATGTTATCGACACTCACCGCAGTGACGGCACCCGCACCACCCATTACCTGACACATGACCATCTGGGCTCCATCGACGTCATTACCGATGAAACCGGCGCACCGGTACAGAACTTAAGCTTTGACCTGTGGGGCAACCGTCGTCAGGTGGAGGACTGGTCAGCGATGCAACAGGCCTTTGTGGACCGTGGACTGACTGACCTGCTGAATATCACCCAGCGGGGCTTCACTGGTCATGAACACGTGGACCACGCGGATGTTATCCACATGAACGGCCGTATCTACGACCCGACCCTGGGCCGCTTTATGCAGGCGGACCCGATTGTCCAGGCACCGGACAACCTGCAAAGCCTGAACCGCTACAGCTATGTGTTTAATAATCCACTGAGTTATACGGACCCGACGGGGTATCGGGGACTGACGCTGTGCGGTGGCTCCTGTTTCCTGAGTACCCATGACGACAGCTTTTATCCTGCGGCTGAAATCATGGCGAACATGGGAGGCTATTCAGGTATGTTTATGAACGGCGGGCGTCTGGAATTTGGTTTTGCCCGGGCCAGTCGGGCTGCTGCTTCATTCAGTTTTGATACGCACTTTGTGAATGCACTGATAGCGATGAACAAAACGAAAGTCACGGTCACGGATTGTGGCAGTGGAGGCTGTTCATCAGGGCAGTCCGGTTCGTCGTCATCAACGCGGAGTGAAACGGGGCATTCATCGTTTAAGTGGCTGGCGATGGCGGATAACAGCGGAGGATTGGGCGGTATGCTTAATCGTCAGAATATCAGCCTTGCGTCCGGTGATATCAGTTCAGAGCAATATGCGGAGAATATCCAGACGATAGGTCAGGGCGGTGTAACCGGGGCAATGATGGTCCTGCCGGTTGATGACGTCGCACTGGTAGCGGTTGGTGCGGTGAAAGTGGGCGGTTATCTGGTTAAAGGGGCTCAAAATGCCGGAAAGGTTATTAAGAAGACCCGGGAAGCACTGAAAAACAGGGCAAAACTGGATAAGAAAGCGCCGTGCAACTGCTTTGTGGCTGGCACAGAAGTCACGACAAAAGAGGGATATAAGGCCATTGAAGACATTACGGTCGGCGATGAAGTACTGGCCAAAAATGTACTGACTGGCGAGCAGGCATGGAAACCGGTGACACAGACATTCGTGATCCCTGATAATCGCCTTTATGAAATCCTGCTGGATACTGGCAAAGACCGACCGCTGACACTGGAAGCTTCGGCAACACATCCATTTTACATTCCGGCAAAAGGCTGGCGGACAACGACTGAATTAACGCCTGGCGATGTGATTGAAACCGACGGTCAAACTTCTGCCCGGGTGATTTCAGTCAATGACTTGCATAACAATGCACTGACGTATAACTTTGCGGTGGCAGACTTTGAGACGTATTATGTATCACGTGAACGGGTGCTGGTGCATAACTGTCCTGAAGTTGATGAGGTTGCAAAGAATGGAGTTAAGTTTGGGCAAGGCAGTGTTAAAAACACATTTGCGCATGGTCCGTTCAAAGGCCGTACTATAGGAGATGTTGCTGATGGGTTACGGTCAGGAAAAATCTCTCCAGACTCTCTTCCTGTTGAATTTATAGTTCGTAATGGCGAGCGCGTTGCTCTAAATAATCGTTCTATGACGGCACTTCGTCGCGCAGGAATGGAGCCAACTAAATTGATCAATCGGACTGGCAGTAAAACCCATGAAAGGCTTTTGGATAGTCACTTGAGAGGTGGGCAACCCAGTGATGTTATTAGAATTCGTGGTGCTGGTCTTGGTGCGTCTTCGATTGAATAATGGTGAAAGTCTATGAGTTTTATTTTATGGGATGTACCAATTAAAGCTGATGCTTATCGTTCAACAGATTTAGAGAAATTTAACTTTGATCGTAATGAATTGGCTTTTACATTAACTGAAGAAGATACGGAAGAAAGCTGGAGTCTTTCTTTTGATTCTTACCAAGCGTTCCGTACAACTACTGAGGAATGTTCTTCAAAGGTAATTGAGCTGCTTCCAAATGAAGGTGGTTTTTTTAAAGCGGATGAAAGCGAGTGGTTAAATAGTTTGGGTAAAGGCGAAGTTCCATTTTTAGATGATGCATGTCACTTTATTGTTTGTTGCTACGATGAAATTATTGAAGTGGTTGCTAATAAGGACAGCCCTAAGTTTTTAAAGAAAAGTTGATTGTTAATTTAGCCCTGCGAACGCCTGTCTCTTAATCACATCTTTTCCCATTTTGGGTTAATTTGATGAAGTGTTGTTGCAGTCTCATCGCTGTCAGCCGGGCTTTTTGACAACCCCGTAAAAAACCGTTCAAATTCAATCCTCTGAACTGAACTTTTGAACTTTTTGACGTTCTGATCCGCCACACACAGTTATTCAGGCGGCGATATGACACTCAGACTTCATCCTCAATAATGGGCAGCACACACCTTTGGTCAGGCACAACTCAGTGATAAATGACGCACCCGTCGCTTAGCCACCCTGGCCGTGCGTATTACCATGATGTCGATCAGTCAAGGTTACACTTACTTTGCGCATTGATTCACCTTTTAGTTCCAGTCGAGTTCCACTGTGGACGAGGCGATCTAATATCGCATCCGCATGAGTTGACTCATCGATCATGTCATACCATTTATATAAACGGTAATATTCAGACTAACAGCACGACAGAAGCCGGGGATGCGTATTACCATGATGCCGATCACTCAACTTTCTTTCTGTAGAGCCAGGCACAAATTAGCTTGAGTGATCGCCATCAGTCAAGGTTACACTTACTTTTCGCATTGATTCCCCCTTTAGTGCCAGTCGGGTTCCACTATGGACGAGGCGATCTAATATAGCATCTGCATGAGTTGACTCGCCGAACATGTTATACCATTTATACAAACGGTAATATTCAGACTAACAGCACGACAGAAGCCGGTGCCATGTATCAGTACGGCCAGTCTGTCACCGCCTGTAGCATCACGCCGGGTCTGCATGCCTTATCAGCAGTGGGCAGCCTGAACTTCTGTTATGACAACCGGGGCAATCAGACGAAGCGCTGGCGCAACAGCACCCTGACGCGGGACGTCACGTACAGTGCGTTTGATAAACCGGTTGAGATTAACAGTATCGTCCAGGGGGAAACCCGAACGACCCGTTTTACGTATGATGGCAATCGCAGCCGCTGGCTGCGCACCGATGAAGAAAACGGTGAAATCACCACGACGCTGTATGTCGGCAATCTGGAGATTGAAACAAAGCCGGACGGCTCTACGCAGACTAAACGGTATGTCGGCGGTCATGTTATCGACACTCACCGCAGTGACGGCACCCGCACCACCCATTACCTGACACATGACCATCTGGGCTCCATCGACGTCATTACCGATGAAACCGGCGCACCGGTACAGAACTTAAGCTTTGACCTGTGGGGCAACCGTCGTCAGGTGGAGGACTGGTCAGCGATGCAACAGGCCTTTGTGGACCGTGGACTGACTGACCTGCTGAATATCACCCAGCGGGGCTTCACTGGTCATGAACACGTGGACCACGCGGATGTTATCCACATGAACGGCCGTATCTACGACCCGACCCTGGGCCGCTTTATGCAGGCGGACCCGATTGTCCAGGCACCGGACAACCTGCAAAGCCTGAACCGCTACAGCTATGTGTTTAATAATCCACTGAGTTATACGGACCCGACGGGGTATTCGGCGGAAGACAATTATGTCCTGGATGATTATCAGTGTTCAGCCTGTTTTTCAGATTCTTACAGCTATTTCTATCCGTGGTATGAAGCGTTACATGGTGCGGACGGTTACACCGGTGTCTGGTATCTGATCGGTTATTCTGACTGGGCAAAGACTGCCTATGGTAACAGCGCTGAAATTATGGATTTCAACGAATTCTATATCTCAAGGGATTTGGTCATTCAGGAAGTACAGAACGTCCGTACGGGTATCACTGAGTGTACATTAAATGAAAGTGGCAGTTGTACCAGTGGTGAACAGATTTCCTCGGTGGCTGATTCGGTTGTTGTGGGGACCGGTTTATGGCGTCGGTTTACTGACCTTTTCTCAGGCAGGGGTATGGATGGGGCTACAGGACCGGGGTTTTGGGAGCGAATGTTGCCTTGGTCCGAATACAATCTTCAGCAAAAAATGTTGGATTCTCTTCACTATTGTATGCCTGATTGTGATTTTGGTTACATTTCTGGTGAACATACAGCGTTATATGCTCAATATACAGGAGTTGCTATTGGTGGAGGAAGTACGGGATTACTTTCTTTAGGAATGGCAGGACGAGGTGTTAGTATTGTCTCTGTTTCCAGGGTTTCGAAAAATAGACTAAAGCCCGGTTCGATGAGCAATGAGGCGGTTCGAAAATGGTATCACCAGAATCTTGATAATGTTGAGTCAAAAATAGATACAAGCCTTTCACTCAGAGAACAGGCACTTCAAGCGTTTAAATTACGAAATGAAATCAAGCTGGAAGCTAGGATTCTGATGTCTGACAGAGCAGCCGCAGCGGCATTGCCAGCGCCAAAAACATTAAAAGATGTTGTTAAAAAAGCATACCAACAAGGTCATAGGGGTGATGATGTTTGGAGGTATATTCTAGGAAGTTCTCGACGTTCAAACAAAAATGTTGATGCCGCTTTAGGCCTCACAAGGTAAATATAATGAGTACAAAACAAGCTGTAGTATTAACTAAAAATGCAAACGATTTAATTGAAGTTGATGTTTGTGTTATTAACAACTGGGAGGGATTCGAAAAGTTGATTCAGTTTTTGCAGAACGAATATTCTATTTCTATTCTGGAAAAGTTCGAAGGCCCTGATGCCCGAAGATGGATACTCAAATCTGGTGATTCAAGTTTTGAGCTTATCTACGAAGATCCATACGGCAACACTCTGATTTCGACCAATACAGAGAGTAATAAACTTGTAGAAGCTATAGGGTTAGACTTAAAACAACGATTATCTAATGCCTAAAGTAATGACATCAGAGCCCTTAATACACGTAAAACATATTACAATTCTAAATCTCATCTTCCAGTTACAAAGCCATTGAAGACATTACGGTCGGCGATGAAGTACTGGCCAAAAATGTACTGACTGGCGAGCAGGCATGGAAACCGGTGACACAGACATTCGTGATCCCGGATAATCGCCTTTATGAAATCCTGCTGGATACTGGCAAAGACCGACCGCTGACACTGGAAGCCTCGGCAACACATCCATTTTACATTCCGGCAAAAGGCTGGCGGACAACGACTGAATTAGCACCCGGCGATGTGATTGAAACCGACGGTCAAACTTCTGCCCGGGTGATTTCAGTCAATGACTTGCACAACAATGCACTGACGTATAACTTTGCGGTGGCAGACT
>CBFHMJ010000043.1:0-311589 GCA_965656875.1 Alteromonadaceae bacterium | reverse complement strand
CGTATCAGCATCACGTTCACGTATTATGGATGCAGACTTCGCATCAGAATCAGCGGCACTGGCAAGAAACCAGGTGCTACAGCAGGCTTCAAGTTCAATGTTGACGCAGGCTAACCAGCAAACTCAGGTAGCGATGTCATTAATTCAGTAATAGGTAGTACCTCTTAATGGCAATTAATTGCCATTAAGATTTGGAGTAATCAAAGCATGTAGTTCAACTCTCTCAGGACAACCATGTGTAAGATTACTTCGGGAATCAGGACATTGAACCGTAATGTTCGATTCTCAAAAATTGATGGAATTCGGATTCTCTCCCGAATTCCATAAAAATATCTCTCTCAACTCTTTAATAGCAAAAACCACCGTGTTCTCACGGTGGTTTTTTTATATCGGAAACTTTTTGCCATTAAATGGAAAAAAATTGCCTTTTTTACTAAAGAAATAATTAGAAAGGTCGATACATATAGTAAGAAGAATTTTATTTTTCTTGGAAAGTAAAAATTGATTATTTATATAAAACAATATTTTGCTTCCAGTTGATATTTTTAAACTATGAATAAAAGCTTTTTTATTCATTAATTGATATCAAATATTTAAAAATAACTGTAATGAGGATCTAGGAGGGCGTCATGGCCGTATATGTAAATACCAACGTTGCGTCGCTAAATGCACAGCGCAACTTGTCAATGTCTACTAATGACTTGCAAACATCTTTTCAGCGTTTAGCGTCAGGTAAACGTGTAAACAGTGCTGCAGATGATTCGGCAGGTTTACAAATTGGTTCACGTTTAACTGCTCAGGTAAACGGTTTGAATCAGGGGGCACGAAATGCAAATGATGGTATTTCACTAGCACAAACCGCTGAGGGTGCGCTGGATGAAACAACATCAATGTTACAACGTATGCGTGTATTAGCATTGCAATCTGCGAATGGTTCAAATACTGATTCTGACCGCGCAGCACTACAAAAAGAATTCGGTGAATTAAAAACTGAGATTGATCGTGTATCGACTGATACAACGTTTGGTGGTGTAAGTATTCTGGATGGTTCATACAACCAAAACTTCCAGGTAGGTGCGGATGCCAACCAGACCATTAACGTGACGATCGGTACAGCAATGAGTACTACTGGTGTTGGGATCAATGGTGACTCCATTAGTACGTCTGCCGGTGCTCAAACTGCTATCACTAATCTGGATTCAGCCTTAGCAACAGTGAACGATACTCGGGCTGATCTGGGTGCGAAGCAAAATCGCTTCAGTTCTACAATTCGTAACTTAACCAGTATTTCTGAAAATGTATCTGCATCACGTTCACGTATTATGGATGCCGACTTTGCTGCTGAATCTGCTTCACTGGCAAGAAATCAGGTGTTACAACAAGCGTCAAGCTCAATGCTAACGCAAGCGAATCAGCAAACGCAGATCGCTATGTCATTAATCGGTTAATGGCGGGATACTCTCAACTCTCTATATAGACTCTCTCATTGTAATGGCCACCCCTCTCTCAGGGTGGCCTTCTCTCTCTAAAGCAGAATTAACGGATAAAAAGAAAATAATTTTATGATTTAAAGTATTGAATAATAATAAAAAATAATTTTTTTGAAAAAAAGTCAAAAAAAATCCTAAAGAATTCTTCCATGATGTCGATACGCAAATTGAGGCAAAAGATTTCTCGTCTTTTAGCCGAAAATTAATACGTATCTGGCAGTGGACGGCTCAACTTATTGAGAATGCTCAACTCATTAAGGTCTGACTGCTGAATCTCTCTTTAGGAGGCTATTATGGCTTTATTTGTTAACAGCAATATTTCGTCGCTTAATGCGCAACGTAATTTGTCTAACTCTACTAATGCGTTAGAAACTTCATATCAACGTCTTGCTTCTGGTAAGCGTGTCAACAGTGCTGCGGATGATGCAGCAGGCCTACAAATCGGTTCTCGTCTTACTGCACAGATTAATGGTTTGAATCAGGGTGCTCGTAACGCGAATGACGGTATTTCATTAGCTCAGACTGCTGAAGGTGCACTGGACGAAAGTACCAATATGCTTCAGCGTATGCGTGTATTGGCGGTACAATCAGCAAACGGTTCAAATACTGATGCTGACCGTGCAGCTCTTCAAAAAGAGTTCGGCGAACTTAAAACTGAGATTGACCGTGTTGCGTCTGATACTACATTCGCAGGCGTAAATATTCTTGATGGTACGTTGAACCAGAATTTCCAGATTGGTGCTGATGCTAACCAGACAATCAACATCACAGTTGGTACTGCAATGAACACCACTGGTTTAAGCATTAATGGTGATTCAATCAGTACATCAGCGGGTGCGCAGACAGCTATCGCAAATCTTGATTCTGCATTAGCTACAGTGAATGATACTCGTGCGGATCTGGGTGCGAAGCAAAACCGTTTCAGTGCAACAATTCGTAACTTGAACAGTATTGCTGAAAATGTATCAGCTTCTCGTTCACGTATCATGGATACAGACTTCGCTGCTGAATCAGCGGCACTGGCAAGAAATCAGGTGCTACAGCAAGCTTCAAGCTCTATGCTTTCCCAGGCAAATCAGCAACCTCAGCTCGCGCTTTCACTAATCGGTTAGTACACTTAGTGAGCATCTTGTTCGTGGTTAGAGGTGTGATACACTCCTAACCACAACTCTCATTGAGGAGGAATTCATTATGAATGCAGAAATAGATTCCAGATTGGCAGTCGGCTCAACATATACTGTTCAAACTGGTGCAAAACTTGCTTCTGAGGCGGTTTCTCCTGGTGTTAATGGCGCTTCAACCCGTGTTGTATCTGATTCTGGCGCGATGCCCATAAATACCGGAACTGAAAAAACTGAAGAATCGTCAAATTCTGGTTTATTACAGCGCACTGCCAAAGTTGATGAGGTTCCTGTTGCTGCAGCGGTAAATGAAGCCGCAAATACAATTGAAGACTTTATCGGTAAGAATCAACGTAATTTGAGTTTTGAGCGTGATCTGGACTCAGGTGTTATGGTGATTAGTGTTATTGATAAAGAAAGCAATGATGTTATTCGAAAAATACCTGGTGAAGAAGCCATCGCAATCGCTAAGCGTATTCGTGAGCTTCATGATGAGATAACGACCAGTCAGGGTGTGTTTTTTGAAAAAGAAGTTTAAAGAATGATTAGTTTTAGCCGATAAATAGCTATAAGGTAATCGGCTTAATCCGGGGCGGAGGTTTTAAATGGGTGCTATTACATTAGCCGGTACGGGATCTGGTCTGGATTTAGAGAGTATAATAAGTACTTTCGTTCAGGCTGAAAGAATTCCTACCGAAAACAGATTAAATAAACGAGAGCTTGAATTAAATGCTGAATTATCTGGCGTTGGTACGTTTAAAGCTGAGTTATCGAAGTTCCAATCTGTCCTTGAAAAACTTTCTAACCCTGATTCGTTTGGAGGACGTTCTGTCACATTCTCTGACGGAAAAGCGGCCTCAGAACAACCCCTTTCTATTTCAACTACTTCTTCCGCTGCTGCAGGTAACTTCTCTGTTGATGTTCAACAACTCGCTGCAGGAACGTCACTGACGTCTGCGGCGCTAGGACAATCTACAGATCCTGTTGGCAATGGAACATTAACGTTTGGTGCAGGCACAAATACTTTTCAAGTTTCTGTTGGCGCTGCCGATACCTTAGAAGATATCAGAGATGCAATTAACAGTGCATCTGATAATTTTGGTGTTTCAGCAAACATAATCAATAGTGATGCCGGTGCAGTATTGACGCTTGAGTCATCTGTAACTGGCGATGCCAATAATCTGACGATCACCGCTGATGATGATAGCCTGGCGTCAATTGCGACGTCGGCACCGACTGCTGCTGCAGGTTTGACTCAGACTCAGGCTGCACAGAGTGCGCAAATTTTAGTGAATGGACAGCTTTCATCCAGTGATACGAATGAGTTTAAGAATGTTATTCAGGGCTCAACAATAACACTGGGAAGTTCAGCTAAAGTAGGTGACTCGGTCGGCTTTGAAGTCGCTACCGATAAAGACTCGGTGAAGACATTAGTCGATGAGTTTATCAGTGGTTATAACACGTTGATGGACAAAATGGATTCCTTGTCGAATCCAAAGAATGGATCTCTGGCTTTTGACCCATCTATTCGTCAGGTGCAGTCTCAGCTTTCAACATTTACCAGTCAGGAAGTTGGTAGTGCGACCGGTTCAATGAAAGCTTTGTACGATATTGGTATAACAGTTGATCGTGATGGACGTCTTGAAATCAATCAACTGGCAACAGTGAGTGGCTCTAAAAGTGGTCAGGATCGGTTCGATGAGGCGTTGAACAGTAATTTCGATGAAATAACGACATTGTTCTCAGCATCCGATGGTATCGCTACAGTCGCTAACGATTATGTTGAGCTATTTACAAAGAGTAAGGGTGTTCTGTCTGAACGCCAGGATTCAATAAATAGTTTGCTGGATAACATTGAGAAGGACAGGGAAGACCTGACATTAAGGTTAACTAATCTGGAAAGTACACTGAGGTTGCAGTATACAGCGCTTGATCAAACGATGGCTCAGTATAACGCGACAAGTTCATACTTAAGCAGTGTCCTTACGCCACAAAAAAATGACAGTTAATGGACCAGAATTTGCCAACACACTAGTAGAGGTGGGACAAGATTATGTACAACAGAAAAGTCGCTCAATATCAGCAAGCCAGTAAACAGTATTCTCTGCTGGGAGCTGACCCTCACGAGGTTATTTTGGTCTTAATGAATGCCGTTATTGATACGCTGGCAGTTGCTAAAGGTCATATTGATCGAAAGAATTTTGAAGGTAAGTCGGAAGCAATCAATAAAGCAATCAGAGTTATCGGTGGTCTTCAGGATGGTTTAAATCTTGATGTAGACAATGAATTCGGTAACAACATGAATAGTCTGTATGACTATATGGTAAGACGATTAACAGAAGCTAATGCAGAATTGTCCATTGATAAAATCAATGAAGTAGCTCAACTTCTTATTCCAATTCGAGACGCATGGCGTGAAATCCCTGAAGTTGAGAAACAGAAAGGTTTCCAGCTTATTGAGCAGCATAAGCAGTCTAAAGGACAACGAGTAAATGCAGGATAGCCCGCAATGTTCAGACAGTTCGGGAGATAAACACACAAACATTCTGGACAATTACCCTGTTCCAGATAGTTTATCTCAGGCACTGGATACTATCTCAGCAATGACTAAAGATTCTATCGCCCTGCAACAGCAGGGCGATTTTGATCAAGCGATAGAACTTTTAAAACAACGTTATTCAATAATCACTCAATTCATTACAAAAGAAGCTCTTGCTGACTTGAATCAAGAGGAAGAGAAGCGTGCAAATGCTATTCTTGAAGAGGTTATGGCGCAAGATTTGCTTCAGAGCCAGTCAGTTAAAGAGAAATTGACGGTTGCTAATCAGCAGTTATCCCAGTTTAATAAGCGGAAAAGAGCAAGTAGCTCCTATATGACTGTGCAACAGTATAAAACCCGATAGTATTATTCATGCAGAGATAATGAGCATGAATGCGAAAGGGGCATTTAAAGGTAATGTGATGAGTGATGATCTCCATAGTAAAATCTTAAAACAAATCGAAGTTCTGGAAGCACGCCAAAAACACTTGTCAAAAGTTGTTGAAGTTTCTAAGGGATTGGATGAAATCCTTGCAGGATACCAATCCATAAATTTTGATCTTGAACAGCGATTCCTGGCTAATATAGCTGCATTCGAAAACTTTTCTCCTGAAATAGCAAAAGCCTTTCACAATTACCGTCCACAAGTCTTCAGTCTGGAACTGACTGAAAAGGCGCTGAATGTATTTGATCCTCGTTCTGAAACATTTATTTTCCCTGGAAATGATGGCGTAAAATTCGGATTTGAACGTTTTCATCATTATCGTTTCAGAGCAGAAAAATCATCGTATATGTTGAACAGTATTATTCCGGTGAAAGAAGAGCAGTTTATTCATGTCGACCATCTGAATAATCTGATTTTGAAAACCAATGAATTGCTGGATACCAAAAACTTTGATTATCAGTTTAATCGAGTGCCTGAATACGTGAATGCTTTCGTTAGCTTTGGTGTTGGGCTTGGTACTCATCTTGAAGAGCTGGTGAAGTATCATGATGTGATGAATTTGTACATCATGGAACCAAATCTGGATTTGTTCTTCTTCAGTTTGTTCACAACAGACTGGGCCATGATTTTAAAAACGTTGGGCGAAAAAGATGCTCGTATTCAGCTGTCTCTGGGAGAAGCTGATACACGTAAGTTGTATGAAGAGCTGATGGAATTAATGAAAGATGCTGGCCGGTATAATGCGGCAAATAGCTATTTCTATCGTGCGTATGACAGCGAGTTTCTTAATGAGTGCTACCGATATTTTGATGCGCAATTGCATGAAAACCTGATTGGTGTTGGCTTCTTTGATGACGGTATTTTAAGTATGGGTCATCAACAAGCCAGTTTGGCTCATCCGGTTCCATTACTAAAAAACAAATCTCAGGCATTTAAGTATCAGAATACGCCAGTGTTCCTGATCGCCAACGGCCCTTCACTGGATAGCAGTATTGAAATTATTAAAAAGAGTCATGATGACGCTATTATTGTGACTTGTGGTACTGCATTAACCGCATTCTACCGATATGGCATCAAGCCAGATTTACATATTGAGTTAGAGCGTACACGAATTACCAACACAATTATTTCTGCTATCAATGATCCGGATTATCTGAAAGAAATCCCATTGGCAACAGTTAATACCGTTCACCCTGAAGTCTACAAGCATTTCCAACGTTCGTTTACGACGTTAAAAGCGAATGAGCCTGGCACAACGTTATTTAGCATTGCAGCCAATGAAAAGAAACCATTTGCTGAATTAGTTCACTGTAATCCAACCGTAGCAAATCTGGGTTTGGCTATTCTCTTGCAACTTGGATTCCGAAATATCTATCTGATGGGGTCTGACTTAGGTTTCCCTGAAGGAAAACATCACTCTGGCAAGAGTATTTATTTCTCTGAAGAGGGTGAAGATAAACAACACTACAATGTCAAAAAGCATGACAAATTTCAGGTTCCTGTTCCTGGTAACTTTGGCGATACTGTTATTACCGAGCCTTTCTTTAATATATCCAGAATGGAAATGGAAAAGCTCATCGCAATGTATCCAGATTCGAAGATTAAGAACTGTTCAGATGGTGTATTTATTGAAGGGACGTCACCATTGCGACCTGATGATATTGCACTGGATAAGGCGTTGGATAAAGCGCCATTGATGGATCATATGTTCCAAAAAGCAGTTACGCCGATAAAAACAGATACGTTGGATGCTATACAGACTGCATTGTCTCAACCTCAGTTTGAACTATTGGTCAATGACATTACTGGATTGCTGAGGGAACCTGTAGAAACTCGACGAGAAGCTATGGAGGTTATGGAGAAAGTCTATAACCATCTGAGAGGATTTATCGGCACTCGTTACCAACATTTTTATGAATTACTCAATGGTTCAACCATTGGCTATTTCGCTCGTATTGTTCAGTTATTGCTTGTGCCTCATGATGAGAAAGTGGGCCTTGAATATTATCAGGAAGGTCTACAGTTCTACCTTAGTTTCCTCGAAGCTGCGAATAAGCAATATCAGGAAGAGCCGTTCCGGGTTGATGATTACTTGTGGGTTCTTTGGAAAATGGATAAAAAAGGTAAAGATGCTGAATAATAGCGGAATAAGTGATTTAAACAGGTAAGAGAGAGCAGGAAATGACGCAAGAAAAGCAGCTAACAATTGGTGATGAACTGTATAAGTTACGTCCTGGGCAAAATGCTGCCATTGAGCAGTTTTATGATGTTCAGCATCGTTACGGCGCTTTGTTAAAAGCCAGTCAGTCGGCATTTACGCGAGATTGTCCTGAGACAGAGTTGTCCAATAGTCATGTTACTGTCTTGCGTCAGATGATTCCTAAAGAGTTGTGCGAGGGCTTTGTCAGTGAAATTAAAGACAATCCGGAAGCTATGGAACATCCGGATGTTCTTAAAATACTCTTACCTTATATTTTTACTGATGCGGTAGATTTGCAGCTTCGTTCATACTTTAACAGCGAATATTGCCTGTTCTGGTATTCATTTTATGGGGTAAATGATGATGAAACTGACGGCGATTATTTCAAACGCTGGCATTGTGATGGTGGCCCGTCAAAACACCTGAAAATTATTGTCTACCTGAACGGACACGATGAACATGGCAGTGATACTGCTTTTTACCCGGAAGCCGCAACAGAACGTTTGAAAGAAGAAGGCTATATCTTTACCGCGCTTAATGACCGTAAAACCGATATAGAACCTTTGATGGAACATTTTGGCATTGAAGGTAAAAGTGTTACCGCAACGCCAGGGGCAGGGGATACCTTGATTTTTAACCCCGGTAAATTAGCCCACAAGGCGATTGTAAGTAACAAAGGGCAAAAGCGTTATGTGTTCAATGCCTGCATTGTCGCTAGTCCAAAACCCTGGCAAGCTGTGATGGAAAATCATTGTGCTCCAGTTTATGGGTGTCAGTCGTTTGAAGGATTTGCGGCGAAACTATTACGCTCCACCAGTAATCGAGAGAGTCATCAGGGGCTGATAGAAGTTGCATCCGATAATAAGATTGTGTCAACCAGTCATCTCCATTATGTGCTGCACCAGATGTTTAAACAGAGCGAATTTGCAGAAAGTGTCTATCAGGATATCTTGTCTCAGGATCCAAATCTGAAAGAATGTAATGATCTGGCGACGTTGTTTAATTTGTTGAAAACCCACATTGGTGGAGCGATTAAACTTGATAACCTTGACCTTGAATTAGTCAACAAACTTCAGGAAATTGCTCAGTTTGATGCAAATTATGCAGACAGTTTTAAGCGTTATACCAATTTAGAAAAACCCGATCCTACCGGAGTATTCTGGCCTAATCCTGTTCATCCAAAACATCCTGCTTCTAAATTTGAACAATTACCTTTTGTTGAGAAACATCCAATAATGGATATGAATACGCCAATTGGTTCAGCGGGTAGCTGTTTTGCATTTGAAATTGCCAAAGTTTTTCAGCAAGAAAATTACAATTATGTTGTCACGGAACGTAACGATGATCCAAACTCGGGATTAATTGTTGATGGTTACAATCCAGGAGATCAGTTCTCAAAGTTTAGTGCGAATTATGGAATTTTATTTAATACCCCCAGCTTTTTACAACTGGCACAAAAAGCGTTTGGCATTCGTCATTTTAATAAATTCTTAGTTGAACTACCGACGGGGGGATATTTTGACCCTTACCGCGAGAATGTGACTTTCATCAACCAGGATTCATTCCTTGCTGACTATGATCGCCATATTACCGCTGTTCGAAATGCCTTCCTGGAAGCAGAGATATTTGTCGTTACCTTAGGGTTGAATGAGTGCTGGCAGTTTGCCGATGGAACTGTGATGTCACGAAATCCTCGTGAAAACATGTATCATCTGGTGCAACATAAAACACTGAGTGTAATGGAAAATATTGATAATATTCAGCAGTTTTACGATATCATCAAGGCACATAATCCTAAGTTCAAGTTAATTATCAGTGTATCTCCTATTCCATTTCTAGCGACAGGACGTGCTAAAACACATCATGTTATTGAAGCGAATACTCATTCTAAAGCCGTATTGAGAGTCGCAGCTGATGAGTTAGTTCGTAAGAATGAGGATATGTACTACTTACCAAGTTATGAATTGGTTACAGAATGCGTAGAGAATCCGTGGACTGCTGATGCACGCCATGTAACACCTGAGACGGTGAATAAGGTCGTCGGTATGTTCAAAGAAATTTTTGTTAAATAGATTGAGACGTAGTAGTTGTCTTCCAGTAATCCGCTAAATCTTCCGCTTCCTTATGGACGACAGTCGCTTGATGATGATGATATTCAAGCGGTTGTGGGCGTCCTGAAATCTGACTTTCTTACTCAGGGACAAACCGTTCCGGCATTTGAGCAAGCAATTGCTTCGTTTGTGGGGGCATCTCATGCAGTCGCTGTTAACAGTGCGACGTCAGCATTACATATCGCTTGTATGGCACTGGATTTATCACCGGGGAAACTGGGTTGGACAGTGCCGTTAACGTTTGTCGCTTCAGCTAATGCGATTCGATATTGTGGCGCAGACGTAGACTTTGTTGATATCGATCCTGCAACTGGCAACATTTGTATTTCGGCATTGAGAGACAAACTGAAGGTTGCTGAACAAAACTCGCAGTTGCCTGATGTGCTGATTGTGGTGCATTTTGCCGGAAACAGTTGCGATATGAAGGCAATCGCTGAATTGTGTCAACCATTTGGCATCAAGATAATCGAAGATGCTTCCCATGCTATTGGCGGTTACTACAAACAGAAACCTGTAGGACGTTGTCAGTGGTCTGACTGTGCTGTTTTCAGCTTTCATCCAGTCAAGGTGATTACCAGTGCAGAAGGCGGTATGGTCGTCACTCAGGATGATGCGCTTGCTGAACGAATGAAGCAATTAAGAACGCATGGCATACGAAAAGATCCTGAGCTTTCGGCGGTTGAACCCTGGCAATATCAGCAGCATGAATTGGGATTTAATTATCGCATGAGCGATATTCACGCTGCGCTGGGGTTAAGTCAGTTAAAAAAATTATCGTCATTTATTGATAAACGTAATGAGTTGGCTGACATTTATCTCAAAGCTTTTCATGATCTGCCGATAAGCTGTTTAAGCGTATCGGAAGATTGTCTGAGTGCCTGGCATCTTTTTGTTATCAAATTGCCTGAGAATTCGGCAATTACACGTCAGGAAGCATTTAAAATCCTTTCACAGGTTGGCATTCGCTCTCAGGTTCATTATATTCCGGTGCATACACAACCGTATTATCAAAGACTTGGCTTTGATTGGGGGGATTTCCCCGGCGCGGAATTGTTTTACCAGCAATGTCTGACACTTCCGTTGTATCCGGCATTGACTCCCGCTCAGCAAGCATTTGTGGTTGAGCAGATAACAACATTGTCAGGACGTTTATGAAGAAAAGCGCGATCGCGGTAATCCCGGCCCGAGGCGGTAGCAAAAGAATTCACCGGAAAAATATACGGTTGTTTAATAACAAGCCGATGATTGCATACAGCATCGAAGTGGCTCGGGAAAGCAAACTATTTGATCGTGTTATTGTTTCAACGAATGATCAGGAAATTGCTGATATTGCTCGTTCTTATGGCGCAGAAGTTCCTTTTGTCCGCCCTGAAGAGCTGGCCGATGATCATACGGGCACTGCTGAAGTCGTCGTGCATGCATTGCAAACACTGGCAGATATGGGATCCTTGCCCGATTTTGTGTGCTGTATTTATGCTACTGTGCCAATGCTTCGGGCTGAATATCTTGAACAGGGATTAAATTCACTGATTGAAAATCCTGATAAAAGTTATGCTTTTGGGGTTACTGAACATCGCTATCCTGTACAACGTTCTTTTACGCTTGAGCCGGATGAAAAAGAAGGCGAAGTTATAACGCCTTTATATCCGGATTGCCTGTCCATGCGCTCGCAAGATCTCCAGCCGGTTTACCATGATACCGGACAGTTCTATTGGGGGAAGTCATCAGCCTTCATCGAAAACCACGATATTTTTTCCAGTCAGGCGATACCCGTTCGTTTACCTCATTATTTAGTTCAGGATGTTGATACGATGGATGACTGGCGACGTGCTGAAGTCATGTATCGGGCGATCCAACAGCTTATTGATAATGATAAGTAGGCTGTCAGCATCATAATTCCGGGGTATTTTCTCTATGTCTTTCGCTGATTTTTCAATCTCGGGTAGAACTATATCTACCAGCTCTTCTCCATTTGTCATTGCTGAACTTTCCGGTAACCATGATCAGTCGTTGGAAAAAGCACGGTCAATGGTGAAAGCGGCTGCGGAGGCAGGCGCTGATGCCATTAAACTACAAACTTATACCGCAAATACAATGACGCTGGATGCACAGCAGGATGAGTTTTATATCAAAGATAATGATAATCTTTGGAAAGGGCAGTCTCTTCACCAACTCTATCAAAAAGCGTCAACGCCCTGGTCATGGCATCAGGAGCTCTTTGATTATGCCAACTCCCTGGGCGTCATTGCGTTTAGTTCTCCCTTTGATATTTCCGCCGTAGACTTTCTTGAATCACTGAATGTTCCTTGTTACAAAATTGCATCGTTTGAGAATACAGATATCCCGCTTATCAAACGGATTGCCAAAACGGGTAAACCAGTAATTATGTCAACGGGAATGGCTGAATTGCATGAGCTGGCTGAGTCAGTTCAGGTATTGAAGGACAACGGTTGCACACAATTAGCGTTGTTGAAATGTACCAGTGCTTATCCTGCCCCGGCTTCTGAAGCGAATCTTGCGACTATGGTTCATATGCGACAAACATTTCAATGTGAAGTCGGATTGTCTGATCATAGCCCCGGTGTTACTGCTGCAATTGGAGCGACTGTATTGGGTGCTTCTATCATCGAAAAACATTTCGTATTGAATCGTGCTGATGGTGGTGTTGATGCTGACTTTTCGTTGGAACCTGATGAATTAAAGGAATTAGTTCAACATGTAGAGATAGCCGCTCAATTGAAGGGACAGATTACTTTCGGTGGTTCAGCCAGCGAGCAGGAATCTAAAAAGTATCGACGTTCAATTTATATTAGTCGAGATGTAATTGCTGGAGAGCCGGTGACTGAGGATAATATTCAGGTTGTCCGCCCGGGGTTAGGTTTAGCTCCGAAATATTATGAAGATGTAATAGGGCGAACGTTTAGTACTTCTTGCCTGAAAGGGACCGCCCTTGACTGGACATTACTGAGTTGATTGCCCATTCAACGAAAGGAATCCAAACCATCCTGTTTCGAGTTGATGCCAGCTCGGCGCTGGGAATGGGACATTTCATGCGATGCTTATCACTTGCTGTCGCGTTAAAATCTCGTGGTATTGACCCCGTATTTATCTCAAGCGAATTACCAACATCACTGGCTTCGATACTGCATACGCAGCAGATTGCTTGTCGCAGTCTGAACGTTGAAGCGGGTAGTGATACCGATTTGCAAGCAACATGTGAACAGTTATCACAAGATGTGGTGGCGGCCCTGGTACTTGATGGCTATCACTTTTCAGTAACGTATCGGCAAACGTTGTATTCCAACCGAAAGAGCATGCAGCGTGTTATTGTATTTGATGATTTGAATGACATTCCCGAGCTTCATTGCGACATCGTTATTAATAGTGTGTCTGATGCAACCTTGTTAGGCTATGAACAGACGGCACCCGATGCGCTTCATTTAATCGGCATGCAATACGCTATCGTGCGGCAGTCATTTCTGGATGCTAAAGCTCTTCCAGCTTCTAATGATTTATGGATTAATTTTGGTGGAAGTGATCCGTTGGGTATAACGTCACAAGTATTGTGTTATTTATTGCAGCAGTCAGTTATTGATGTACCGGGTGACATTCATGTTGTTGTTGGAACTGCTTTTTTACAGCCTGAGATGATTGCGGATTATTGTCGTCAGATTAAGTTAAAGCATGGTGTTTCGGTTCACTTTCATCAACAACCTGAGCATTATGAACTGTTAATGAAATCATGCTCGTTGGCATTAGTGGCGCCTGGAAGTTGTGTTTATGAATTAGCGTTTTGTCATGTACCAGCGGTGTTCATCCCGGTAGCAGATAACCAGCGAATTTCACTTAAATCTCAGTTAGAGCTGGGGTGGTGTGAAGCCGTGAATGATGCATCGCCTTCGTCTGTAGAACAAGCAATTAACATGGTGATGAAGTATTGGCACGACGATAAAAAGTTGATGTTAATGCGAGAAAAGCTATCAGGAATTATCGATGGAAAGGGAGTTGAACGGTTGGCAGAGGCGATAGTAAATGAGGTAGAACATTGTGCTGACAGCTAATATTGCCGGATGGGGAGCATCATTAAGGCCGATTGCTTACGATGATTTAGAAACCATTCGTGAATGGCGTAATCATGACGATGTACGAATGCATATGCTAAACCAGTCATTAATTACTACAGCGCAGCAGGTTGAGTGGTTTGAGCAATTGGCACAACGTACAGATTGTCAGTATTTCGTCATTTGTTTTAATGATCAGCCCCATGGCGTAGCAAATATACGTAGTTTTGACGGAGAGCCGATTACTGAAGCCAAACGACTTGAACCCGGATTGTATTTAGCGCCGGACAGCAAATATCGAAGCACGGTTTTAAGTTTTTCTCCTGCATTGGCATTGAATGAGGCGGCATTCGAACAAACTCAATGTGAGTTATTGGTGGCTCGGGTATTTAAATCAAATGAAACTGCGATACGATTTAATAAAACCCTTGGGTATAATGCGCCTCAGGTTATTCAAGAGTCATCTGATCTGGTTAGTATGGCATTGACCGTTAGCAATCATGATGCAGCAAAAGAAAGACTCAAAATACTTCAGAGGTTTAAATAATACACATGACGGCAAATGAGCTTGAAACTAAGCTAAAGCAAGCATTCGTAACGGCACTCGAGATTACAGAAGATGTTGTAACAGATGACCTGACATACAACACCATAAAGCAGTGGGATTCTACGGCACATATGATGTTAGTTGCAGAGCTTGAAGGTGTATTTGATATTATGTTGGACACTGATGACATCATTGACATGAGCTCATTTGGTAAAGCTAAAGAGATCGTCGCTAAGTATTTGTCGTAGATTGTAGAGTCTGCATAAAGTTAAGTGAATAAGATGAAAGCCCCACAGTTTCCTGTGGGGCTTTTTCGTTTGGGTGAATGAGATGTTCAGCTGAAACGCAATATGTGGGGTTGCGCTTCAGCTGAGTACCGACAAGTACAATGGGCCTTACAATGGAAAGTGCGTTGTGTAGGGTTGTTGTCGGCGAGAGATAAAGTACATGAATCGCAGATGATTACGAATGTGCCGAATGAAGCTTTTTAGTTGTTTACTTAGTGGTTACAAAAGGTTTTCGTTTTGGAGTTGTTTGTATCTATATGAATTAAAAGAAAGAAATTTTAACCTGTTGCGAAAAAGGTCAATGTCTCACAATGTGTCAGGCTGCTATCTCAACCTTTTATACGGAAAATCTTCACGCTTCTTTATGCAAATACCTACAAGATAAATGTGTAATTGCTGGTGCAGTATCGATTGAAGGATTATTAATGGGAAGAGTATTTAGTAAAAAACCGGAAGTACAAGTACTTCCGGTTGGATGTTTGACGGTTATATTGTCAGACGATTAAAACGATTGTCCGCTATTAATGCTGCCCGCCGTATTGGCTTTAGCTGCTTGCCAGCTAAAATCAGCATAGCTATTGCCCGTACCACCTAGTTGCAGTGAATGGCCAACAGGCGTAGAGCTCGGTTCGCTAACCCCAACATCTGTAGATGTCATGCCATTTGCATCGCCATTGACTGCGGTGACGGTTCCTTCATAGCTAATGAACAACACAACTTCTCCCGTGTTGTTCACTAAAGCTAATGCATCACGAGAACCGTTTTGCATACCACTAAATGCAAAGCTTAAAGTGCCCAGACCATTTTGTTGGTTAGGAATAACACCAGAAAGGTTGACTGTTTTATACGTTTTACCACCGTTACCGTTGTAGCCAATTACTTTCCAACCTGAAAGGTTTAGTCCTGCGGTACCAGCAATTTCAACGAACTCATTTGTGTCACTACCAGAATTGTCGTAGTGGAATTCGTTAATCCATGCTTCGCCTGTTACTACCGGAGCAGTAACTGTTACCGTCTGGCTGGAAATATTAGTTGCACCCTGGTCATCAGTGACAGTTAATGTCACTGTAAAATCACCGTCTGTACCATAGTTGTGAGAAGACGTTACACCAGTGCCTGTCGATGAATCACCAAAATCCCAGCTGTAGCTGACAACAGAACCATCCGGATCCGAACTCGAAGAGGCATCAAAGCTACAGCTTAAATCAGTGCAGTTTGCGGTGAAAGCCGCTACAGGATCCTGATTAACCGGAGTACCTGTAAAAGACTGTCCTGTGTTGATTGCTCCTGACGTCGCTGTTGAGGCTGCTTGCCAGGTAAAATCTGCAGAGCCATTACCTGAACCTGCCAGTTGTAGAGAATATCCAGCCGGTGTACTTGAGGTTTCAGCAACACCAATATCTGTTGATGTCATGCCATTCGCAGGTCCGTTTGTTGCTACAAATGTGCCTTCATAGCTTAGGAATTCAACAACGCTGCCAGTACCGTCAACTAATGCGAGGCCGTCTGGTCCTCCATTTTGCATTGAGCTGAATGAGAAGCTCAGTACCCCATGACCATTGCTTTGGTCTGGAATAACGCCGCTAAGATTGACGGTTTTATAACTGCCACCACCGTTACCGTTGTAACCAACGACACTGTAGCCGGACAGACTCAAGCCTGCAGGGCCTGCGATTTCTACAAACTCACCGACATCCGTGCTGCTGTTGTCATAGTGGAATTCGTTAATCCAGGCGGTGCCATCACCAGTACCTGAGCCTTGCTCGGTGGTGATCGTTACTTCGTTACTATAGGTAGATTCGTTAAATGAAGTGTCTAATGCTGATACAACATAAAAGTAAGTTGTTCCTGCCAGCACTGAATCATCAGTATAAGCACTGGTTGAAACTGTTCCGGTATTAACCCGGCTATAACCTGAACCGGCAGATGTACTACGGTAAACATTGTATCCATTTAGATCAGCTTCGTTATTGGCTGTCCAGTTCAACGTAACGCTACCGTTGCCGCCACTGGCTAACAAGCCGGTTGGTGCTGCCGGAGGAGTGGTATCGCTGCCGCCTGTACAGTTACCTTCAAATACGCAGGCAACATACTCAGGGTGATCAATGAATGGATTTCGATTGCCTTGATGTGAATAGATAGCATCATTACGGCGAATTTCGAATTCATCGACCGGGTCTTCTTTATGCCATTGAAGCAATGTCGATTTTAACCCCATGTAAGCAACAGAAATATTACTGCCCTGATTAGATTGATCGATGAGATTTCGGTCATCAGTAAGAATAAGATCGGGTTCTGCGTAGCCTGTTGTGCCATGAGAGCCACCTTCATAGCGTACTGCCATGTACATTAGTGCTCGGGCTACATCACCTCGGCGGCCAGGCCAGGTTTGCCAACTTCCTTGTGAGAATGAACCTGCAGTCCAGTTCGAATCACCAGATCCTCCGCCACGATTGTTATTAAACTCTGTTGTTTTCTCTGTACAGCCAGAGGTACATGAAGCATAAGGTTTGTTACTACGGCTGCTGTTGTATCCACTGTCAGAGATAAATAAGTGGTGAGCATCTGTGTATGCATAGTTGCTGCTGCCATCATTGGGGAAGCCATAGGACTTCGGCCAACTGTGCTCTCGATTGTAAAATGTGTTTCCTCCACCTTGCTTGGTAAAGCTGGCATTTCGATAAACATCAATGACCGCTCCGGGGTCATCAGGATTTTGATCTGCCTGCTCAAGAATATCCCAGGTATCGGTTGAACTTGAGGTATAGGGAAAACGTTGATGGTCATCGATGATTTCATGTAATGAAGATTTCAATGCCACAGGTGAGGAAGTGTTAACGGTATCGTAATAGCCATTGGGAATTGCAGCTAATGACGACGTTGAAAAGCTTGCTGTAAAAACCGCCAGCGAACTTAAAAGGAATCGGGCTTGTTTCTTTGTTGTTATTTTCATAACAGCCTCCATCAAATTGCTTTTTATAATGTTTTTGTTAAGCACTGATTGGCCATTTGGTGGCCTGTAGAACAGTGTTGCAGCGATTACTGCAGCATCCTGCTTGAGTTGATGAATCCAAAAGGGTGGGAATAATACACTTACAAATATGAAAGAATTATTACAAGATAAAAAATATTAATTTATTGTTTCTATCATGGTTGATTTACCATGTGTTTATGAGAAATTTCTCACAATGTAAACCTTATAATGTGCGATATTACCGATTAAAGGTTAAACTATAGACGATATTGTCAAAAATGATTTAATAAAAGTAAACAAAACACTTAGAGTTAATTGTCATAAATCTGTCATGAATGATGAGGGAAGGGTTTCAATTGGAGTCTTTTTAATCTGTTTTGTTAACGGATACAGTGATTAGATACAAAAGATGGTGGGGTATCTGGAGGTATTAAACTGCGCTACCAGTAGCTGATAGCGCGTGAGAGATTAGCCATGCAACCGGACAAATTTTTCTGCAAGTTCGTCTTCGGTTTCGTCGTGATCGGGATCTTTTTCGATGCAGTCAATGGGGCAAACGCTTTCGCACGTTGGTGCATCGTAATGACCGATACATTCAGTGCACTTATCTGGATTTATTTCATAAATTTCTTCGCCCATATAAATTGCTTCATTAGGGCATTCAGGAACACACATATCACAGTTTATGCATTCTTCAGTGATCCGTAGAGCCATTTTACTTACCGCTTTGTTGCTTATGCCACACATAGAGTGTGGCATACATTAGACAAATCTGTTTTTGATCCCGATTAAATTTTTGAGGATCTACTTTGTTGCAGTTGCTTGCTCTTTTCCACCAAATGGCTGACGTGTATCTTGATTGGCATCCAGATTCCGCATGATTAAAGCAAATTCCAGATCAAGGTCTTCCGGTACTGGAATTTTCACAATATGACCTGAACCTTTTGCATCGTCGATGCTTTCGCCTTTCTTGTTCTCCATATGTTCCAGTACAAACTGAATGTTGCCTGATGGCGTCATCAACTCCAAAGAATCACCAGTACGGAATTTATTCTTAACGTCAATGATAGCCAGACCGGTTTCTTCACAACGACCAGTTACATCACCAACAAATTGCTGTTGTGTGCTTACTGAGTGGCCATATTCATAATTCTGATACTTGTCATGGGTATGGCGACGATAGAAGCCTTCGGTGTAGCCACGATGGGCCAGATTTTCCAGTGTCGTCATTAATGTCGGATCAAATGGTTTACCAGCCGCAGCATCGTCAATGGCTTTACGATAGACCTGAGCTGTTCTGGCACAGTAGTAAAATGATTTAGTACGACCTTCGATTTTCAAGGAATGGACGCCCATATTGGTCAGGCGTTCAACGTGCTGTACTGCTCGAAGATCTTTGGAGTTCATGATGTAAGTTCCATGCTCATCTTCGAAGGCGGGCATTTGCTCACCCGGGCGACCTTGTTCCTCAAGTAAGAATACTTTATCCGTCGGTTCGCCTTCACCCAGTGTCGGGATGATGGTTGTTGGATCGATTTTATTGACGATATCGCCTGTTTCGTCTTCTTTCGCTTCTTTTACGTCATATTCCCAACGGCAAGCATTGGTACATGTTCCCTGATTTGGATCACGTTTATTGATGTATCCAGACAACAGGCAGCGACCTGAATAAGCCATGCAAAGTGCGCCATGAACGAATACTTCAAGTTCTGTTTCCGGACATTCTTCGCGAATCTGTTCGATTTCTTCCAGTGATAGTTCCCGAGATAAGATGACACGTTCGATGCCGTTCTTAGCCCAGAAGTTCACCGTCGCATAATTGATTGCATTTGCTTGCACCGATAAATGAATTGGCATATCAGGCCAACGTTCCCGAACCATCATGATCAGGCCTGGATCGGACATGATCAAAGCATCAGGCTTCATGTTAATCACCGGTTCAATATCGCGCAGATATGTCTTTATTTTGGCATTGTGCGGGGCAATGTTACTAACCACGTAGAACTTTTTACCGAGCTTATGGGCTTCTTCAATACCAATAGCAAGGTTTGCAAGGCTAAATTCATTATTACGGACACGTAAGCTGTAGCGTGGTTGTCCGGCGTAAACAGCGTCTGCACCGTAAGCAAAGGCGTAGCGCATGTTTTTCAGGCTACCGGCGGGCGATAAAAGTTCTGGTTTAAACATCAATATGACTCGGTGGTTAATTACTATACTGAAAATTCAGGCCGGGTATTCTAATGCCGCAGGTAAGGGTGGTAAAGAAAAAAGTCGAAAACTCGTCGGATACAGTTTGTTTAGCTGAAGTGTTTCACGTATAATTCGCCGCCGAATTTTCAGACTTTATCATCAACGAAAGTTGACGACATTATTTTATTAATTGGAGTTAATCATGGCTTTAGAGCGTACTTTCTCTATCGTTAAACCTGACGCGGTAGCTAAAAACGTTATCGGTGCTATCTACAACCGTTTCGAATCAGCTGGTCTTCGTATCATCGCTTCAAAAATGGTTCACCTTTCACAAGAGCAAGCTGAAGGCTTTTACGCTGAACACAAAGAGCGTCCTTTCTTCGGTGATTTAGTTGCATTCATGACGTCTGGCCCAGTTATGGTTCAGGTTCTTGAAGGTGAAAATGCAATCGCTAAAAACCGTGAAATCATGGGTGCTACAAACCCTGCTGAAGCATTAGCTGGTACTCTACGTGCAGACTATGCTGAATCAATCGACGAAAACGCCGTTCACGGTTCTGATGCTCCAGAATCAGCAGCACGCGAAATCGCTTACTTCTTCTCTGATGACGAGCTTTGCGCACGCACTCGTTAATTTGAGAAAGCAGACAACTTCAACTCGTCTGGTTGAATAATTGTCGATGAAAAAAGGGCTCCGTGCCCTTTTTTCAGTTTTTATACCGTGACACTTTTTTAAATTATCGATATACCGAGACCACAGAAACATGACCAATAGTGTGAAAAAAATCAACTTGTTAGATCTAAGCTATCCAATGCTTTGCGATTTCTTTAAATCTATCGACGAAAAGCCATTTCGCGCTGAACAGGTTATGAAATGGATCTACCATTACGGTGTTGATGACTTTGATGAGATGACAAACCTGAACAAAGTTTTACGTGCGAAACTGAAAGAGCAGTGTGAAATTGCAGCCCCTGAAATTGCTCAACGTAAAGAATCATCTGACGGTACGATAAAGTATGCCCTCAAGCTCAGAGGGGGACAGGAAGTTGAAACGGTATGGATCCCGGAAAAAGAGCGTAAAACCTTATGTGTATCTTCTCAGGTAGGGTGTGCATTGGAATGTACGTTTTGTTCCACCGCGCAACAAGGGTTTAACCGAAACCTTGCCGCGTCTGAAATCATTGGTCAGGTGTGGCGTGTTGCAAAAGATATTGGCTTTTTTGGTAAGACCAAAAAACGCCCGGTTACTAATGTCGTAATGATGGGAATGGGTGAGCCATTACTGAATATCAACAATGTTGTGCCTGCGATGGACTTGATGATGCATGATTTAGGCTTTGGTATCTCAAAGCGTCGTGTAACGTTAAGTACGTCAGGTGTTGTACCAGCACTGGACATTCTAAAAGAAAAAATAGATGTGGCGTTGGCGATTTCATTGCATGCTCCAAACGATGAGTTGCGAGATGAAATTGTGCCAATCAATAAAAAATATCCGATTAAGGAATTTTTGGCAGCCAGTCGTCGTTATATTAAGGATTCAAAAGCAAACGATTCAATCACGGTTGAATACGTTATGATCCTGGAGAAAAACGATTCAATGGATCAGGCTCATGAACTGGCTAAGTTGTTGAAAGGCACGCCGGTTAAAGTCAATCTGATTCCTTTTAATCCATATCCGGGTTCTCCATACAAACGTTCCAGCAATTCTCGCATTGATCGTTTCAGTAAAGTACTTCAGGACTACGGTATTACAACTATTGTTCGTCGTACTCGCGGAGATGATGTAGATGCCGCGTGTGGGCAGTTGGTTGGTGATGTGAATGACCGAACCAAAAGAACCGCGACAAAGCGAAATGGAGCAGGCGACATTAGTGTCAAAGTGGTGTAATTTAGCACCACTCTCTGGTTGTATGTGATGGTAAGGATATGTACCGTAATCGTTTTTTCTCCCGATTAGCTTCACCAACAACAATTTTCTCTCTGCTTACAGCCTGCATGTTATTGGCAGGCTGTGTCACTGAACAATCCTATCAAGGTTCGAAAAAGCCTTACACTCAACGTGAGGTCGAACCGGTAAAAGCTGCAAAAAATCGCCTCGCCCTGGCAATGAATTACATACAAAGTGGCGATTACGCGCAGGCTCGTTTCAATCTGGCTACTGCATTGGAATTTGCTCCCGAGTTAGCTGAAGTGCATTCTGGCTTTGCATATTACTTTCAAACGGTCGGAGAAACGAAGCAAGCAGAAACCTATTATCAGCAAGCTTTGGCTATTGCGCCAAAAGATGGCGACATACTCAATAATTACGGTGTTTTCCTGTGTCGGAATGGACAATTTGAAAACGCTGAACAGCAATTTTTAACCGCAGTGACCATCACTGAATACATTCGCGTTGCAGAAAGCTATGAAAATGCATCATTCTGCGCAGTTAAAAATGACGACTTTACAAAAGCAGAACGTTTTTTAATGCAGGCTTTACAGCACAGTCCGGAGCGTTTTAGTAGCCTGGTTAGTTATGCAGAGTTGATGTATGCAATGGGGCAGTATCTCAAAAGTCGTAAGGCGTTAAAGCAGATTTCACGAAGTGGCCACGTTTCTGCTGATATGACTTTGTTGACTTACCTTAATGAATTAAAAACCGGTAACTTGAATAAAGCGAATGATGCTGCAAACTTATTGGTAACAATGTATCCGAATTCAATGGAAACCGGGTTGTATCAGGCTAACCGGTTGGCCGAGAGTCGTTTTGAACAATTGAGAAAACGGTTTTTGGTTGTTCAGAAACAACATGTATTGGCTGACGATATGATGCCCGTTAATGGCAAACGACCCGATATCAAAATTAAGTATAAAAAACCTAAGAAGGACAGTTAAATCAAAATATCTTTAGCTGGCCTGAATCTTGTTTAACGTTACATTGTCATGGAACATATAACGGAAAATTGACCTTCGTTTTATCTGTAAATCCAGGGTATTATGTGCCAATTTTTATGGCGGACATTCAACCTTTTACCGACTGACAGAGTAATCCACGACATGTTGAATGCGCTGAATGAAAGACAGTAAACGTTGATAGAGCAACAAAAACACCCCTGACAGATTTCAGAGATCTGAATGACTTGAATGCGATTTATGCAACTTTTAACGCGTTAATGAAGAAAATATTGAAATGAGTGAAGCACAAGCAGAACAAGATATTAGTCAAAGCCCGGGCGAATTACTTAAGCAGGGACGTCTGGCTGCTAACCTGTCGACAGAACAAATTGCCAGCCGTTTAAATATTAAACCTGCAATCGTTTTTGATCTTGAAGAAAACAAATTTGATAGTTTCGCATCGCCTACCTTTATGCGAGGTTATCTTCGCGGTTACGCCAAAATAGTCAATGTTGATGAAGAGCAGTTGTTTAAACTGGTTGAGCGGTTCGGTGGTAAAAAAGCCGAAGCTGCGGAAATGCAGAGTTTTTCTAAACGAACCTATTCTCAAAATGGTGACAACAAAATTATGCTGGTCGGCTACGGTGTGCTTGCACTCGCCGTGCTGGGCATTATCGGCTGGTGGTTGAAGCAGGGAGAAGGTTTAGAAACCAATCGCAGCAGAGTATCACAAGTAGCTGGGGTGACATTAAATTCTCAAGACTCAGCCAGAGCCTCTGCAACCAATCCAACAGATCGTAGTCGTGAAAGCTCGTCGAATGTCCCTGCGATGAATAGTACGTCAGATGCAGCAAATGATTCGTCAACAATCTCGCCAAATGAACAAGCCGATAGTGCTGAAACGAGTATCAATCCGAATGAAAACTCGAATGACTTGTCGGCACAAACCAATCAATCAGAGGATATCGTAGATAACTTGCCAGATGAGCAATCTGCCAACGATGCCATGATTGAAGAGTCTACCCAGTCAGATGACAACCTCACGACAGTGGATAATGGAACAGTTGAATCACTCTCTGAGTCAACGGACGCTGTTAATGATGATTTTCAGGATGCTGAAAGTTCAGTCGAGGAAATCAGCCAGCCTGCCGAAGATTTCGCAAATGATATTGCTGATTCATCTACGGGGATTCAGACAGATGCTGAGAATTTACTGAATGAGTCGGTAACTAATGATGATGACTTGCTAAATGACGGCGAAGCCTTGTTGGCAGAGGCTGAATCGGTTGAAAGTGACCTGTCTGGTGATGTTTCAGCATCAGCGTTTTCAGATGAGACTGTTGATACGTCAGACAGCTCGGCAACAGAACAATATGCGAGTCTTTCTGGCCCTGTGCCACTGGAACTGCGTTTTGCAGAATCTTGCTGGGTAAAAGTGACTGACAATACTGGTGAGTCACTGATTGTTGGCACAAAACAACCTGGGCATGTCTCTCAGGTTGAAGGTGTTCCACCGTTTAAGTTCCTTCTTGGAAATCCTCAGGCAGTGACCATTCTGATTGATGGAGAAGAGGCTGAGAAGCCTGATACTCCTCGTGGAGCCATTGCTAAATTTGAATTACCTGCTTCGGAAGAATAATTTATATGTTTGCTGAATCCCCCGTTATACGACGCAAATCAAAACAAATCTTTGTTGGTGATGTGCCGGTTGGTGGAGATGCACCAATTTCCGTTCAGTCGATGACAAATACCAGAACAACGGATGTTGTGAGTACGCTGGCGCAAATAAATGCAATTGCCAGTGCAGGCGCAGATATTGTCAGAGTATCAGTGCCAACAATGGAAGCGGCAGAGGCATTTAAATCGATTAAAGCACAATCGCCGATCCCATTAGTAGCTGATATTCATTTTGATTATCGAATCGCATTGAAAGTCGCTGAGTATGGCGCTGATTGTTTGCGTATTAATCCGGGAAATATTGGTAATGAAGCTCGCATTCGTTCGGTAGTTGATGCGGCAAAGCACCATAATATTCCAATTAGAATTGGGGTAAATGGAGGCTCACTGGAGCGAGATATTCAGGAAAAATATGGTGAACCAACACCTGAAGCATTACTTGAATCAGCGATGCGACACGTAGATATCCTTGATCGTTTTAACTTTGATCAATTTAAGGTAAGCGTTAAAGCATCGGATGTTTTCCTGGCCGTTGGTGCATATCGTTTACTGGCAAAAGAAATTGAACAACCCTTGCATCTGGGAATTACAGAAGCTGGTGGGCAACGAGCAGGAGCTGTGAAGTCTGCGGTTGGTCTGGGCATGCTTTTAGCTGAAGGAATCGGTGATACGTTACGTATTTCATTGGCGGCGGACCCGGTTGAAGAAGTTAAAGTTGGCTTTGATATTCTAAAGTCGCTACGTTTGCGTTCCCGAGGAATTAACTTTATTGCGTGTCCGAGTTGTTCAAGACAAGAATTTGATGTGATTAACACCATGAATTCACTGGAAGAGCGACTTGAAGATGTATTGGAACCGATTACAGTATCTGTGATTGGTTGTGTCGTGAATGGTCCGGGTGAAGCATTGGTATCCGATCTGGGTGTAACGGGTGCTAATCGTAAAAGTGGCTTTTATATCAATGGACAGCGACAAAAGTTGCGACTGGATAATGACGATTTAGCAGAACAGTTAGAATCACAAATTCGTGAATACATTAGTCGTCGAGATAATGAAACGCCCATTGATGTCACGATTGTTGAATAGTTGAATTCATCCAGCGACAACAAAAAATCATTGTAAAGCAGGCCGGAATTTACGTAGGTGTTGAAAATGCCTATAATGCGGCCTGTTTTTTTATCAAGCATCCGGAAGTTCGCTCTGCTATACAAACAAGCAGAAATATAATGGCATCTTAAGTCGATGTAGCAAAACTGATGAAACGATAACGAATTTTTGTCTCAATTAGTCAGTGCATTGAACAATTGCTATCGACACAAACAACAGCCAGATTGCCATCTGTGGTGGCTATAACCCGGTAATGTAAATAATTTTGCCTGTCCTGTCATTCAGGGTCGGCCTCAGTAATTGGAAAATTTTTAGCGTGGCTAAACAAATTCAAGCAGTACGGGGAATGAATGATCTTCTCCCTGTTGATAGCCCTAAATGGCAACGAGTTGAGCAGGTTATTCGTGATACAGTCGCAGCCTATGGCTACTCAGAAATCCGTTTTCCTATCGTAGAACCTACCGAATTATTCAAACGCTCAATCGGTGAAGTCACTGATATCGTTGAAAAGGAAATGTATACCTTTGACGATAATGACGAAAGCCTGACACTTCGTCCTGAAGGCACGGCCTGTTGTGTTCGTGCTGGTAACCAGCATGGTTTGTTATATAACCAGGAGCAGCGCCTTTGGTATATGGGGCCAATGTTCCGACATGAGCGTCCTCAAAAAGGTCGATATCGTCAGTTTCACCAGTTGGGAATTGAAGCATTTGGTATTGCATCAGCTGATATAGATTTTGAAGTCATTTTATTATCCGCCCGTCTGTGGCAGGCATTTGGTATTGCTGACAAGCTTAAGCTGGAATTAAACTCGCTGGGTTCGAATGAAGCCCGAGCTAATTACCGTGATGCGCTGGTTGCTTTTTTGACTGAACACGAAAACCAGTTGGATGACGACAGTAAACGTCGTATGCACACCAATCCATTGCGAGTACTGGATACCAAAAATCAAACTGTTCAGGCGTTATTAGTCAATGCGCCAAAATTATCTGAATATCTTGATGAAGAATCAAAACAACATTTTTCAGATTTATGTGAACGATTAGACGCGGTGGGTATCAAATATGAGGTTAATGAACGTCTGGTTCGTGGCCTTGATTATTATAACCGAACGGTATTTGAGTGGGTCACTACAGAGCTGGGAGCGCAAGGTACTGTTTGTGCAGGTGGTCGCTATGACGGCCTTGTTGAACAGTTAGGTGGTAAACCTTCTCCAGCCGTTGGTTTTGCGATGGGTATTGAGCGATTTGTGCTTTTACTTGATGCATTTGGACAGTTTGATGATTTAGCCTCTCCGGTTGATGTTTATTTTGCAGCGATGGGAAGAACTGCTGAACTGGAAAGCGTTAAAATTGCAGAACAATTAAGAACAGCCATACCGGGAGTAAAGATTGTTACTCATTGTGGTGGTGGCAACTTTAAGAAACAAATGAAACGAGCAGATAAAAGCGGGGCATCATTTGCGCTGATTTTGGGTGACAACGAAATCGAACAACAAGTCGTTGTATTGAAAAACCTGAGAGAAGATAAACCGCAAGAGTCAATTCCAATGGCTTCTCTGACTGCCGTAATAGAACAATTGATGTAAGAGGAAATGATGGAAATAAACAGCACAGAAGAACAACAAGTAGAAGCCATTAAAAAGTTTTTTAAAGAAAACGGAACTTCAATTGTTTTTGGCGTAGTGTTTGGCACTGCGGGTATGTTTGGCTGGAGAGCATATAACGACAGCGTTATTCAAGCTCAGGAAGCGTCTTCTGACGGCTACACTCAGCTATTAGCTCAGGCCAATAATGAAAGTGTTGATATTGTTGCTGAAGCTCAACAATACATCGACGGTAATAAAGATTCTGGTTATTCAGTACTGGCAGCGTTGTTTGCTGCCAAGCAAGCGGTAGAAGATGCAAAGCTTGATGAGGCTGAAAAGCAGTTAACATTCGCTGCAACTTCAGCTCAAAATGACAGCCTTAAAGCAATCGCTTTAATTCGTTTGTCACGAATCCTGATTGAACAAAATAAATATGACATGGCAACTACTGAACTGGCTAAGGTAAAACCTGAAGCGTTCAAATCTCGTGTTGCTGAGCTACGTGGTGATATTGCCCTTAAGCAGGGTGATTCAGCAAAAGCTCGTGAACAATATCAACTGGCTATTGATGCTCAGGAAGAGCCGGTAAACACCAACCTTCAGCAGAAGTTTGACGATTTGGCCGGTGCGTCGGCGTAAGGAGCCAGTGAGTGAAAAGTTTGTTGCGTGCAGGATTGGCTGCGTTTGTAGCCGTAGCGCTTAGTGGTTGTTCGATCTTTGGTGATGATGAAGAAGAGGAAGAAATTGAATTTGCACCTCTGCCAGAGATTGCACAAACCGTTGAAGTAAATACCGTTTGGTATAACTCTGTTGGTGATGGTATTGAGGAATATTTTTCTCGTTTATCACCAGCGGTAACAAAAGAATATGTTTACGCGGCGAGCCGAGACGGCATTGTGACCGCGATGGCAACTGAAACAGGTGATGAGGTATGGCGTGTCGATTTACGCCGTGACCATGAAGTTAGCCTGGTTGACAGTTTGAATCCATTTAGCAGTACACCAGATGGCTCTGCGTTTATCTCAGGTGGCATTTTATATGCGTATGAAAAGCTTTACCTGGGTACTGAGCACGGTGAAGTTGTTGCACTTGATCCGGCAACAGGCAAAATCATCTGGAAGCAGACAGTTCGCGGTGAGGTTATCGCACGCCCATCGGCTGGTGATGGACTGGTATTTGTAAATACTGCAGCGGGTTATGTAGAAGCATTACACCCGGATACTGGCGAAAAACGTTGGTACTTTGAACAGGAAGTTCCGCCATTGACTTTACGTGGTGTTGGTTCGGTGACCGTTGCAAACGGTGGTGTTATTTTTGGCACGTCAGCAGGTAAAGTGACTGTTCTGACATCGGATGCTGGCCTTGAAGTGTGGTCACAAGCAGTTGGAACGCCAAAAGGTGCAACTGATTTGGCCAGACTGGTTGATGTTGACACTCAGCCTGTGATTGTTGGTAATACGGTTTATGCGATTGGTTACAATGGCAACCTGATGGCTTTAGAACTACGTACTGGTCGTGTGCTGTGGAAACGTGAGTACTCATCGTTCAGAGATTTTGCTATTGATGGCATGAATATCTATGTGACTGATGAGAACGACCATGTTTTTGCCATCGATCGCCGTAACGGAGTCGAGCGCTGGTCACAACCTGGCTTATACAATCGTCGTCTGACGGGGCCATATATTGTCAACGGTAATCTTGTTCTTGGCGATCATCTTGGATATTTACATATACTTGATGCTGAGTCCGGTGACTTCAAAGCATGGTACGAAATTGGCGGTGATGGCCTGTATGCTGAAGCGCAAGGTCGCGAAGGCATGATATTCATTCAGACGCGTGACGGTGAAGTTAGCGCATTGACTCTGGCTGAATAGACACAACATTATATTTGAATCTGACGTTTAGATGACGCCAGATGTTTAAAAGGAAGCTCCGACCCCGGTCGGGGCTTTTTTATCTTGTAATACCGGTAAAGCGGTATTCCTCAATCGATAGTGAGTAGAGTTAAAAACTATGTTACCTGTTGTAGCCCTGGTAGGGCGTCCTAATGTCGGTAAGTCAACTTTGTTTAACCGCTTAACCCGCACTCGTGATGCGTTGGTAGCTGATTATGCGGGCTTGACTCGTGATCGTAAATACGGTCAGGTGACTTACGATGAGTTTGAATTTATCGTCGTTGATACAGGCGGTATTGATGGCTCAGAGGAAGGAATTGAGTCAGAAATGGCTGGACAGGCATTACTTGCTATTGAAGAAGCGGATGTCGTTCTTTTCCTTGTTGATGCCAGAGCCGGTGTTACGCCAGCAGATAAAGCTATTGCGCAACATTTGCGTAAAGAGCAGAAGAAAACCTGGCTAGTGGCGAATAAAATTGACGGTGTTGATTCTGATACTGCAGTCGCCGATTTCTATGAATTGGCGATGGGAGAGATTATCCCTGTTGCTGCGGCACATGGCCGTGGTGTTTCATCAATGCTGGAACAGGTGTTATCTGATCTGCCAGAAAGTGAAGAATTCGATGAATTTGATGAACATGCCGTATTTGATCATGTTGAACCCGGTGGCGAAATTAATGCTGAAGATGATGAAGTAGAAGATGACCGTCCTGTAAAACTGGCAATAATTGGTCGACCGAATGTTGGTAAATCGACATTAACGAATCGAATTCTGGGTGAAGAGCGAGTGTTGGTGTATGACATGCCTGGCACTACCAGGGATTCGATTTATATACCGATGAGTCGTGATGAACAGGACTATGTATTAATTGATACGGCCGGTGTTCGAAAGCGTAAAAAAGTCAGTCACATGGTAGAGAAGTTTTCAGTGATCAAAACACTGCAAGCGATTGAAGATGCCAATGTTGTTTTGTTGGTGATTGATGCTCGGGAAGGGATTAGTGATCAGGACTTGAGTTTGTTGGGCTTCACGCTAAACGCGGGTCGATCCATTGTTATTGCTGTTAATAAGTGGGATGGACTGGATACAGACGTTAAAGAGCAGATCAAGTCTGAACTGGATCGTCGTCTTGGCTTTGTCGATTTTGCCCGAATTCACTTTATTTCAGCCTTACATGGTACTGGTGTCGGTCATTTGTTTGAATCCGTAAATGAAGCATTCGAGTCAGCAACTAAGAAGATCACAACTTCGATGGTGACCAGAATCATGGAAATGGCACAGCAAGATCACCAGCCGCCAATGGCAAAAGGTCGTCGTATCAAGCTGAAGTATGCACATGCTGGTGGTTATAATCCGCCAATCATAGTTATTCATGGTAATCAGGTCAGTGAATTACCAGCGTCCTATAAACGGTATTTAATGAATTATTACCGTAAAGCACTTCAGGTAATGGGGACGCCAATTCGTATTGAATTTAAAGAGGGTGATAACCCTTATGCAAATAAGAAAAGTAATTTGACACTGTCACAAATACGGAAACGAAAACGCATGATGCAGTACCATAAAAAGTAAACAATTAGCGAATTTTTGTCTCTGTAAAGACATTCATTTTTGCAACAGTTTTAAAAGCCCTGGCAATCTGTCAGGGCTTTTTTTATCCAATAAATACGCCTAATGACTCTCATATTACCCCTTAGGTTTACAAAAGTATCAATTTGCGACCACTGTAATAAATTATATTTGACATGATGTATATCTTATGTAATTTCTTAATCCCGCAGTTTTCCCGCGTTAACTAAAAAGGAGTAGGAAGAGCAACGGATAAAGCTAATTTATAATCCATTCGCGGGAAACAGAAAAACAAAAAAAGGGGTTTATGATTACCGAGGTAAAATCACGGTAACATTTGCCAGGATAAACGGAATCTTCAGTCACTGAAGATCAGGAGCGTTGGAAACAAGGCTTCGAACATAAGAAAATGTACCGGCATGAAAAATACACATTCAACACTGACAAATGGCGGATTTGCGTTAAGCAAAGTCGCGTTAGCATTACTTCCATTTACTTTCTCCATTAATACCGCTCAAGCAGCCGACGAAGCGCAGGCTGATGAAAAAATGGAACGTATTGTTACCATTGGTACTCGAGTTAGCGGTCGTACCGCAACTGAAACTGCTGCGCCAGTTGATTTGATTTCATCAGACCAACTGATTAAAACGGGTGCTACTGAGCTGGGTAAAGCATTACAAACGCTTGCTCCTTCTTTTAATTTCTCCTCAACAACCGTTAGTGACGGTTCTGATATTTTACGACCTGCAACATTACGAGGCTTAGGTCCGGACCAGGTGCTTGTACTGGTTAATGGTAAGCGTCGTCATCAACAGGCATTGGTTAACGTCCAGGAGACCATCGGTAAAGGTTCTGCTGGTTACGATATCAATGCGATCCCAATGACCGCAGTTGCGCGTGTAGAAATTCTTCGTGATGGTGCTGCTGCACAGTATGGTTCTGATGCCATCGCGGGTGTTATTAACGTAGTTCTGAAAGAAACAACGGACGAAACGCACGTTCGCTTTGAAGCTGGGCAAGCTTACGCAGGTGATGGTGAAAACATCGTTGCAGGTGTAAACACTGGCTTCGAATTTGAAAATGGCTTTATTAACGTATCGCTTGAGTACCGTGACCGTGGTGAAACTAATCGCGCCGGACCTGCGACACTGGAATTAACGGATGGCTTCCTTATTGGCCGTTGGCATGATGAGAACGGAAACCCTGTTACTCGTTTGAGAATCGGTGATGCTGATTCAGAGAACAAATATATCTGGGCTAATGGTGAATTCACCTATAACGATACGACAGAATTCTACTTCTTTGGTGGTTATTCAGATCGTGAAGGTAATTCATCAGGTTTCTTCCGTGGACCAGGACATCCTCGTGTTATTCCTGAATTATATCCTGAAGGATTCCTGCCTACATTATTGACTAATGTAACGGATACGTCCGTAGCGTTCGGTATGCGTCATGATTTAAACGACATCTGGGCAATGGACATCTCAGTGGTTACCGGCGCGAACAAGTTTGAATTTGGTTCAGAAAATTCCGCTAACGTTAGTTATTACTATGAACTGAAGCCTGACGGCAGTATCTATGGTGAAACACCAACGTCTGCTCATGATGGAACATTAAAATTCAAACAACATACACTGAATATCGATTTTACAGGTTCAGTAGACTGGGGTTCGAATGACGAGCCACTTTACATTGCATTTGGTGGTGAGTTCCGTCGAGACAATTACCAGATTGAAGCGGGTGATCCGTGGTCTTATCAATATGGTCGTGCGGACGATGGCAGTGTAGATATCATCAATACAGACAATGGTGGTATTACTGATCCAGGTATTCAGGGCTTCCCAGGTTTTAAACCATCAACAGAAGTTGATGCTGACCGCGATAGCATGGGGTTATATCTTGACCTTGAAACGAATCTGACTGATGACTTGTCTGTCGGTGCCGCGATTCGTTATGAAGACTATGATTTCGCTGGTGATAATATTTCTTACAAACTGTCTGGTCGTTGGGAGCTGACAGAAGATTATGCACTACGTGGCGCGCTTGCTACCGGGTTCCGTGCGCCAGGTGTCCAGCAAATTTATTACAGCCAGGTACTAACGAATCTGGTTGATGGTGAACTGGTTGAAACGGGTACTATTGCAAATAACAGTACTACCGCCGCTCAGTTCGGCATTGATTCTCTGGATGAAGAAACATCTGATAGCTACAGCATTGGTTTGGTTGCGGAGCCGATTGAAGACTTGGAGTTGACGATTGACTACTACCGCATTGATATTGATGACCGTATCGTTATGTCTGAGCCAATTTCTGCTCAAACCGATGATCAAGGTGAAGTAACTAACCCAGAGGTTGCGGCGATTCTTGCTGCAAATCGTTTAGGTGCTGCTCAGTTCTTTACCAATGCAGTAGATACAGAAACGAAAGGTTTAGATATCGTAGCGGCATGGTCTACTGATCTTTACGGCGGTGATTTTGATATTTCTGCCGCATTAGGTTGGGTTGAGACTGATGTAACGTCGATTCATTCCAGCAGTGATTTAATTCCTGATGCTGAATTGTTCAGTGAAACACAGGTATTACGTCTGGAAGAGGGCCAACCTCAGCAAACGAAGCGTATTTCCTTCAATTACGCGAAAGATGCATTCAACTACAACATTGGCTTTAACTACTTTGGTTCGGTATCAGGTCAGGCATTTACTGGCGTGAAGCAAACATGGAGTAGTAAATGGTTAGTTGATATGTCTGTTCAGTATCAATACAGCGATGATATTACATTCACTATTGGTGGAAACAACATCTTTGATGAATTCCCGGATGAGTGGGAACGAGAAGGTAACATCTTTGCTCAGGCTGGATTTACCTACGGCTGGGAGACATTGCCATTTGGTATCAATGGTGGTTATTACTACGGTCGTGTAGATATTAAATTCTAATTTCGACAAACCATCAAATATAGAAATACTGAAGCCGGACTTAGTCCGGCTTTTCTCGTTTTAAACACAGCAAATTATTTGAGCTTATATGGTTGCCGATGGTGCAATTTTATTAAGTTAAGCCATAGTTATTACAAAGTGGTCTCTATTTTGTTTATCAGCACCTTCTGATGTTTATTTATTTCAAAAATACTGATAAATAAAAAGAAGGCTTATAAGACATGGACTATTCAATACTGTAATCATCATTGGCTGTCAGTGTGTTTTTTTAAGTTATTTTTAGTCGAACGAAAGACACACATGAATTTTTTCAATTCAATGATGTTCACAGGTTAATGATACATAGAAGGCATCTGACTCAGCGTCAGTAGATGCGATTTTTGTCTCAGGAGTTAAGTGGCACAAAATTAAATAGCAACCTGCAAAGGTCAACGCAATCCAACCTAAAATGATAATGATAAACAGGTGAATGAATGGCTTTTCGTTTCTTTTCCCACTCTTTGTGTTCGTTCAATTATCTTGCTCTCCGTCTTTCAGGCATGTTTGTTTTTCTGCTTTCATTTAATGCATTTGCCAGTGATGAAAAGCGCATACAAATTATTACTGAACATTATCCCCCATATCAGATTCTTGATCCGGAAACCGGTGTTTTAAATGGGATTCGCACTGAATTGGTTAACAAAATGCTCAGACAAAGTGGGTTGTCATACGACGTTAAAATAATGCCCTGGGCCAGAGGGTATAAAACGGTGCAAGAAAATAAGAATGCGTGTATTTATACCATCATGAGAATGCCATTCAGAGACAAGTTGTTTCGTTGGGTCGGTAGTATAGGTCAAACCGATGGATTCATGTATGTCAGGAAAGACAAGGCATCGACTATTCAGATCTCTCAGTTTTCAGATGCGAAAAATTACATGACCGTTGTACAGCGTGAAGACGTATTGCAGCAGTTTATGGAGTTAAATGGATTTGAGCGAGGCAAGAACTTTATCACTGTGACTGACTGGAGTCAGGCTATTCAGATGATTTTGAAGGGGAGGGCCGACATCATTACAACCAATCAACTTATTCTTGCTCATTATATGCAGTCCAGCGGCTATAACATTAGTATTCTGGCTCCTGCTTTTGAAGTGAAGGAGCTGGCAAACTCCAATCATTACTTTGCCTGTAATAAGGCGTTTGATGACAAGCTGTTTAATAAATTACAGACAACTTTAAATTTGCTTAGAGAAAATGGAGAAGTGACGCGTATTGAAAAAAAGTGGGCTGAGAGTTATGGCCTGACCATTCACAAGTCATCACCTGAGTCTAATTAATAAAAATCTTGTATCATATTTTCACCAATAAATAGCGCACAATGTTTTACATTCCTGATGCGCATACCTATCATATGTCCAACAAATAGCCCCGGCAGTAACAGTGAGTTTCGCAGACTACGTCATTTCAACCTGTAGAAGGTCATGAATATATTCAACTGAGTGTTTAGTTGATGTCATTGTTAGCAGTGTGCATGTGCGGCAAGTCACGATGAATGAAACCCTTTATATCTCTTGGTAACAGGTTTCTGGATTGTAAAAGTGGATGCTTTTCAATGTCATGCATCGGATCGCATGTGTTTTTCACAAATGGTAGCTATGAAAAAATTTAATGTGTTTTGCCTGATGCTGCTAATATTTTTAGCAAGTAATCACGTTATTGCGGAAGATAAGCAACAGGCATTAACGATTATCACAGAGCACTTCCCTCCCTTTCAGATTTATGAAGCTGATACCCAGGCATTATATGGTGTACGCTCTGATGTCGTGATGGCCGCGTTGAAGCAATCCGGCATTCAATTCGACTTAAAAGTTATGCCCTGGGCGAGAGGGTATACAACCGCAATTAATGAACCTAACACCTGTATTTTTTCAATTTTAAGATTTCCCCAACGTGAAGAATTGTTTCAATGGGTGGGAAAAATTGGCATTACTTTGCGAAAAGTATATGCATTAAAAGATCGTAAGAAAGCGATTAAAGCCGAGAGCCTGGCAGAGATAAAACAGTACACAACGGTTGTTCAACGAGAAGATATCCTGCAACATATTTTGGAAGATAAAGGGTTTAAAGTCGGAGTTCATATGATCCCTGTAACCGACTGGACACAGGCTATTCAAATGGTGATGAAAGGACGTGCCGATTTGATTACAACAAATGAATTGATTCTGGCGCATTATATGAAAGCATCTGGTGTGGATATCAGTATTATGGAGCCGTTGTTTTTAATTCCTGAGTTTTCCGACATTCCGCAATACGTAGCCTGTTCGCTTACAACAGATGAACATTATATCGATACATTAAAAAAATCGCTTAATGCAGTTAAAGCTCAAGGTGTTACAGATAAAATTAATGCCAGATGGGCTGATTTATTGGGCTTATCGCATATGCTGCAATAAGCCCAGAATTGTCTGAATTGTCTGAATTTCAGATTGGATCCTGGTGATGTTAGTTGTTTAACGATGTATCAGGTCCGAAAACTTCATAGTGAATATTCGTTTCAGGTATACCTGCATCAAGAAGTTGTTTGTTCAGGGCTTTCATCATCGCCATTGGTCCACACAGATAGATAGTTGCTTCTTTAGAAATCGTATTCTCTGGTAATTTAGCCAGGTCAATTAATCCACTTAAGCCTTTCACATTATCTGGTGCCTCACCATTGTCTTTTTCATAAAAAACAAAAGCATCAACATTGTCTCTGATGGCGATTTGCGAAAGTGACTGTGCAAAGCTGTGATGAGCAGAATCAACACAACCATGAATGAAACTAATTTGTTGAGCGCTATTCTTTGTTATCAGTGATTCGAGCATGCAATGAACAGGCGTAATACCGACACCACCACTAATCAGAACAACAGGGTTATCATTGTTTGACAGCGTAAACTCACCCCACGGAGGCGTAATATCAACAACATCACCTTCGTTGACATGGTTATGAAGGTGGTTTGACACAAGGCCGTCATCTGTGTCGTTGAACTCCCGTTTAACTGAAATTCGATAGAAATCACCATTATAAGGCGTGGACAAACTGTATTGTCTAATTTGAGTATAATCAGAGCCATCAGGTTTGACGTAAACAGATAAATACTGACCCGGCTGATATTCCGGAATTGCGTTACCATCTTCAGGTGTCAGGAAAAACGATGTAACCAGTTCACTTTCTTTGACCTTCTGGCTAACGATGAAGCGGCGAGTGCCTGACCATCCGCCTTGCTGACCGGCGCTTTTTTCATAACGGTTTGCTTCAGCTGCAATTAAAATATCAGCCAGAAAGAAGTACGCTTTCTTCCAGGTTTCAATAATTTCAGCGGGTGGTGAAACTACGTGATCGATAGCTTTTAACAGGGCAGCACCCACGAGTGGATAATGTTCAGGTAAAACCCCGGTACTGACGTGCTTTTCGACAATTCGATTGACAGCTCCGGTTAATACACCCAAATCATCAATGTAGCAGGCGTATGCATACACTGCCTGGGCCAGAGCTGTTTTCTGGCTGCCACTACGTTGATTAGATGCATTAAAAATGTTCTTGAGTTCAGGGTTTTCATCCAGTAGCAGTTTATAAAAATATTCTGTGATTGATTCACCATGTTCAGCCAGAACAGGCGCCGTAGACTTAATTACTTCTATCTCGGCATCGGTAAGAGCATTTGCAGTCATTACGGTTAGTTTCTCTTTTAGTTAAAGGATGCTAATAGTAGACGGACTATTTTTATGATGCAATTGGAATGCATTATCTCGTATATGCATAAGCGTTATGATTTATTCGATGATGATGGGCAGGGAATGCTACCCCCTGCGTTTCATGTGTCTTTCTTTGTTTTCTTGTTTTTTTCGCTCGCTTTTACGCAGTAATACGTAGGTTGCACCGTAGCCGCCATGGTGTTTTTGCGCGGTATGAAAGGCTAAAATAGCATCAAATTGCGGCAACCACTTATTCAAACAGCTTTTAAGATATCCCGGAAATGGTTTGCTATTTTTTCCCATCCCATGATTGATAAGAAGTGAGCGCACGTTTGCTTTGTGGCAGTCATCAATAAATCTGACCAGTTCGCGTTTTACGTCATGAATGGTCATTTGCGTCAGGAACAAAGTGGATTCAATGGCGTAAAGTCCGAGCCGAAGTTTTCGAAATACGCCTTCCTGCACGCCATCTTTTTTGTAAGTCAGAAGATCATCCGGATCGACGGGTTCGATATATTCTGTAGACAGAAAATCCTGTGTATCTTCCAGTGAGGCTTCTGCAGCTTCTTTTCTGGCTCGTTGCGCGTCGGTTGGGCCTTTAATCGTACGCGTATCGGCTTTGTCATCGTTATCTATTTTTTTTACGTCTGCAACTTCTTGCAAAAACAACGCTAAATCATCTTTTTTCATCATTAGCCCTCACTACAATGGTACAGGCTGTAATTATAATGGATTGTGGCGAATTGATACGAGCTATTTGGTAGGTGTTAAGTGCCGACGTTGATGTCGGCACTTAAGGGTGGTGAGTTACAAGAGACGTTTAGAAGGTGTAGATACCACGAATATAGTAGTAGCCACCCATAAAGCCCATTGGTGACGTAACTGGGTATTTAGCTCCAGCGATGCCAGCGTGAGGGTTACGATCCGGATACTCATCAAACAGGTTCTGAGCACCCAGAACAACTGTCAGGTTATCTGTAAAGTTGTAACCAATTTCCGCGTCAATGGTCATTTCTGAACCCGCATCAATAGGGAAGCTGATTTCTTCCAGATGAGGCTCAAAATAACTACCGTAGTAGTTTAAACGAGCAAGGAAACGCCAGTCACCGTTAATATGGTTAGCGGTCAGGCTACCACGGATGTTAGGAAGATTATCTTCAAGCTGGCGGATACGCGTTTCATCAATGACTTCAGGGTTGAATTCATCAACTTCGGTGTCAGTCCAGTTAGCAGCAAGGCTGAACTTGGTTTCACCGCCAAACATAGGCATAGAATAGTTAGCAACTAAATCAATACCTTGTGTTGTTGTGTCGAAATCATTAGTGAAGAAACGAATTGCTTTGAAGCTGGATGCATCATTAATTCCCAGAGCTAATAACGCTTCGATATCTTCAGGTGTAAGAGCCAGAGAGGCTGTTTGAGCAATACGATCACGGACTTCGATGTTGAAGTAATCCATTGTCATGTAGAAATCACCAACTTCTGCAACAACACCAAAGGTGAATGCTGTAGATTCTTCGGCATCAAGAGGTTTAGCACCTTTTTGAATTGCGATAGGGTTAGTTGGCGGTAACGTTGCCTGATCTTCCAATGAGTTACCAATGAACTGAGTCGTTACGTTACGTACATTAGACTGACCGACCGTAGGTGCGCGGAAACCAGTACTCACAGAGCCACGAACAGCATACTCGTCAGTAATTTCGTAGTGAGCGGTTAATTTACCGTTGGTTGTTACACCAAAATCATCAAAGTGTTCATACCGAACTGCCGTGCCAACTAATAACTTATCGGTCAGATAAGCTTCAACATCAATGTAAGCACTGTAGTTTCGACGAGACCATTCACCCGCATCTTCAGGTTTGAAACCAGGGAAACCGTTTGAACCAATACCAAAGAACTGGCTGGCTAGTGGACCAATTTCGAAAGAAGCCTGATCACCTGCAGTGATTTCAAACGTATCTTCACGGAATTCAGCACCGAAGGAAACGTTGACCGCTTCAGTTAGCCAGTCAACTTCCCAGGGGTAAGAGAAGTCCATGTTTGCCCCTTTTTCCAACTGCATGTAGCCGCCCGGCGTAAATTCAGTTGGTGTATCAGGTCCCATGGATGCATTGATGGTGTTGTAGATGAGGAAGTCAACTTCACTTCGACCAACGGATGCACTGAAATCGTAGAACATGCCGTTGCTAAACTCGCCTTTCACACCTGCTGCGATTGAAGTATCAACCACGTTTCCGCCAAATCGTGGTGTAAAACCACCCGGGAACATTTCATGGAATGAAAAACAGTTAGGATCATCAATAAGTGCTTGAAGATCATCTGGGTGAATACCGCTATCGACGGTACGAGGAACGATACATTCCTGGCCATCATCAGGTGTTAAATCACCAACAAGAATATCATCGCCATTGGCGAAAACGCCTTGACGTGTTAGTGGATTACGATAGAAGAAACTACCATCAACGTCCCGTTCAGCCCAGTTACCGAACATGTAAAATTCATTATCGTAACCAAGATCCAATCCCATATTCAGGAATAATTTGAAATCATCTTTGATTTCAGGACCACCCCATTTTTGAGAGGGCACAGGCACATTAACATTACCTGCATCAAGCAAGTCCTGAGCGCCTGTACGCATGACACTGCGATCTGAGTCATCAGTATCTTTGTATTCAAAACTGAAGTTTGCAAAGCCGTCACGAGTGAAAGGCATACCGATGTTACCAGCAACCTGAGTGCTGTCACCGTCGCCTTTATAGTAAGAACCATGACGGACTTCGAACATACCGCCTTCGGCGTCATCTTTTAAGACAAAGTTGATAACCCCGGCAATAGCATCTGAACCATACTGTGCAGCGGCTCCGTCACGGAGTACTTCAACTTGTTTCAGTGCAATACTGGGAATTACGGAGATATCTGGTCCTTGAGAACCATCTGCCAGACCGCCACCAACGAATGCGATAACCGCAGCACGATGACGACGTTTTCCGTTTACCAACACCAACGTACTGTCTGGTGGCAAACCACGTAAGTTAGCAGGACGAATTAATGTCGCAGCATCACTGATAGGTTGGGCGTTAACGTTGAATGAAGGGACTGCTGTCGCTATTGTGTTCAGCATGTCCGTGTTGCCCTGGTTCATGAACTCTTCACCACCGATAATATCTACCGGTACAGGTGATTCACTGACAGACCGTGGCGCAGCTCGAGTACCTACGACAGCAATTTTTTCGACTTCCTCTTCTGCTTTATCTCCCTCTGCGGCATAAGCTGGAATGGTGCTTAGCGCGACACCAACAGCTACTGCGAGCGCATGTGCTTTAAAATGTTGAGACATTATTTAATCCTCTGACTTTATCATTTTTTCTCCAGAACCGTTCACCTCCACCAAAAACAAACGACATGCTGTTTTTTAGGGTGGTTTGTAATCTTATGTTTCTAATTTTTCAGGTAAAAACGGGTAAGCTTTGGAGCAAAGAAAGGTATAAAGCAAATAATATTTATGCACAAGGGGGATGTCGCTAACCTGGCTGTATTCATTATAAATTTATGGCATAGCAAATAATAAAAGTAAGCCATAAGGGGTATTTATGTGCATTTTTGATATTTTAGTGTTAAACCGACCTTTGTTGTTTCTAATGCGGGTGCCTCTCATTTTTCATAGAAATATGGTCATTTTCGTGTTTGTCTCCACTTTTAATTTCATTTTTCTAATGACCTTATGTTACTTAAATGTTTATTTTTAAGGGCCGGTTGCATAGAGCACTGGTTTGTTAAAAAGAGATGTTTTAGTGAATTATTATTCATTTATTTAATGGAATAAGTCATTGGTTGTGATTGGCGGGATAGCTGCTTTGATGGTGCGATCTTGTTCCCAGATAAACATTGTGGTTTCATCCCCATTTATTTGTCACCTTTGAAGAGGAACAATTGTGTTGAAGTCTCTATTAATTAAAGTGTTTTGTGCTGCTTTGATTATCTTACCTGTGTTGAATGTATCAGCAGATGTTAAGTTCAAAGATAAGCATGGATTTAAAATTCACCATGAAGTTGTAGTGAATAAAACAACAAATATGAGCTGGGAAGCATTCAATGCGATAGAGCAGTGGTGGCTGGCTTCTCATACTTTTTCTGGTGAGCAGAAAAATCTGTATTTGGATACCCGACAGCAACGATGTTTTTGTGAAAAGCTGCCTGATGGTGGATTTGTGCGCCATCTGGCGGTGGTTCATGTCCATCCGATGAAAAAGTTGGTTTTTTCAGGGGGATTGGGTCCGCTACAGGAGCTGGCGGTGTCAGGTGCTATGATTGTCCGGTTTGCAGAACAAGACGGCAAAACAAAGATAACTCTGGATTATGAAGTGTATGGCAGCAGTGATGGCATACTGGAAAGTTGGGCTAAACCTGTCGATGGCGTTCTGAAACAGCAACTTGATTCATTCGAACAATATCTTACTTCGGTCAACAAATCCTGAGTTGATAAGAGTGGGATAAAACCCGGCATCGAGTTTATTTAATTTCATTTTGTTCCTCAGGAGTAAGTATGAATATCAATCGAATCACTGTTGGATTAGCACAGGATCACACCATTCTGCATAATCCTGAACTGGCACTGGAGAAAGCTGAATTCTGGTTAAAACAGGCGCGTGACAAAGGCGTTAGCCTGATTATTTTTCCTGAAGCCTGGATTGGTGGCTATCCAAAAGGCAGTAGTTTTGACACGGTTGTAGGAATGCGAACACCTGAAGGCCGAGCTGAATTTGCTCGTTATTATGCTGGTGCAATCGATATTCCAGGGGACATTAGTCAGCGACTGGGCATGTTGATTCGTGAATATAGTATGTATGCGGTCGTTGGTGTTATTGAACGTCGAAAGAGTACCTTGTTTTGTTCGACAATCATTTTTAATCCCGAAGGGGAAATTGAAGCGGTTCATCGAAAGCTAATGCCAACCGCTATGGAACGTTTGATCTGGGGGCAGGGTAGCGGTGCGGATTTACCCGCGGTTTCAACACCTTTTGGGACAATAGGATCAACTATCTGTTGGGAAAATTACATGCCGATGCTGCGTATGACCATGTATAACAAAGGCGTCACTATCTATTGTGTTTCTACCGTAGATGACCGTGAGCAATGGCAGGCTACGATGCAACATATCGCACTGGAAGGCCGCTGTTTTGTGTTGTCGTGTTGTGCGTGGCAACAGGTAAAGCATTGTCCCGGCCACCAGACCGTTCAGGGTGATGAACTGGATGTTACTATGATTCGAGGCGGCAGCGTAATCTGGTCTCCGTTGGGGGAGAAGTTAGCAGGGCCGTTATATGATGAGGCTGGCCTGGTTACTGCTGAACTAAACTTGTCGGAAATACCGGCAAGTCGCTACGACTTTGATCCGGTAGGTCACTATGCTCGTCCTGATATATTTCAATTAACGGTCAATGAACGAAAAACCAACGCCGTAGAAACAGAATCTGATCCCTTAGAATAACGAAAAAACATTTAGCAATAAAAAACACTCTGAATCGACAGCTGTTGCTAAGACTTCAAAAATTATTGTGGTAAACTAGCCGCCGTTTTTGACTAGAGAACCATTATGAAGGGCAACGAATGAAAGTAATCGAAGGCGATTTTGCTGCTAAAGGCAAGAAATTTGCAATTGTTGTTTCACGTTTCAACAGCTTTGTCGTTGAAAGCTTATTAGAAGGTGCGATTGATGCGCTTAAGCGTCACGGCCACGTTGAAGACGACGATATTACAGTGATTCGTGTGCCTGGAGCTTATGAGTTACCTCTGGCTGCTCAACGCGCAGCAGCTAAAAAAGAATTTGATGCAATCATTGCTATTGGTGCCGTTATTCGTGGTGGGACACCTCACTTTGATTTTGTTGCCGGTGAATGTAATAAGGGCCTTGCAACGGTATCTATGAAGCATGATATCCCGGTAGCATTCGGTGTTATTACAACGGATACCATCGAGCAGGCAATTGAGCGCTCTGGCACCAAAGCTGGTAATAAAGGTGCAGAAGCAGCACTGGGCGCTTTGGAAATGGTAAACGTTCTGGCGGGGATTTAACGGAGTGAGTATGAAGCCAGCAGCGAGAAGAAAAGCTCGATTTTTAGCCGTTCAAGCCATTTATTCATGGCAGGTAAGTGGCAATCCAATGCGTGAAATTGAACAGCAAATGCTGTTAGAGAGTAATATTGCTAAAGTGGATGTTGACTACTTTGCTGACCTGATTCGTGGTGTTGAAGCGAGTGTCGAGAAACTGGATGAGTTTCTTAGCCCACATTTAGATCGTAAACATGATGACGTTGATTTAGTTGAAAAAGCTATTTTACGTCTGGCGGCATTTGAACTGGTTTATCGCAAAGACGTTCCTTATAAAGTCGTCATTAACGAAGCGATAGAACTGGCAAAATCTTTTGCTGCCGATGACAGCCATCGTTTTATAAACGGCGTTCTTGATAAGGCTGTTAAATAATCAGCTGAGTACTCGATATCAGTATCAATGAAGTACCGTCAGTTGCCTGAGTTTCAGGAAAAGAAATTTTGCAGCTGACGAATATCAGCATTTTGGGAAGGCGTATAGCCAAAAGCCAGAGGGGCCGACGAAGAGTCGGCTTTTTTATTTGATGAAAGAATTTGATCTTATCGAACATTACTTTTCTAACAAAGGGTTAAACCGTAAAGATGTTGCTGTTGGCGTTGGAGATGATGCGGCAGTAATAACGGTACCTGAAAATTACAATCTGCTGGTAACGACTGATACTTTGGTTGAAGGTGTTCATTTCTTTCCTGATATTTCACCGGCCGCTTTAGGTCATCGTGTGATTGCCGTCAATTTGAGTGATCTGGCTGCTATGGGTGCTGAACCCTGCTGGGTTTCTGTAGCAATAACGTTGCCTGAGATAAATGAACAATGGATTGATGCCTTTTCAAGCGGTTTGTTTGAAACGTGTGATTATTACAATGTTCAGGTTATCGGTGGTGATACAACACAAGGTCCGCTATCTGTCACAATCACTGCTCAGGGGATTGTGCCTGAAGGGAAAGCAATTCTACGTAGCGGTGCAAAACCGGGTGATTTTATTTATGTAACCGGTAGTCTGGGTGATGCTGGCCTGGCTGTCGCAGCTCGAAAGCACGATCTTAATATTTCAGAACAAAACCGTTCGTTCCTGAATGAGCGGCTGGAATATCCTTCTCCACGAGTAGGTCTTGGGCAGGCTATCCGTGGTACAGCATCTGCTGCCATTGATGTATCAGATGGTTTGATCAGCGATTTGCGACACATTTTGAAAGCTTCAGGTGTGGGTGCTGCTATTGACGTAGACAAGTTACCGCTTTCTCGCGCATTAAAGCAATCAGTCGATGAAGAGCAGCAAATTAATTATGCATTATCTGCTGGTGATGATTATGAGCTGTTATTTACCGTACCACCGGATAAACGCGGCGCGTTGGACGTTATGGTAGGGCAATATGGGATGGAAATTACCTGTATTGGTCAGGTTCAGGGTGTTGAACCTAAGATTGATTTTCGGAAAAATGGTGAGTCAATCGAATTATCATTAACTGGTTATCAGCATTTTTCAACGGCTGCTCAGGACAATGAGTAGCCGGTCACTTCAATTCGGACAATTCGGTTATGCTATTTAAGTTGACCAACCCGGTTCACTTCCTTGCATTAGGTTTTGGTAGTGGACTTATAAAACCAGCCCCGGGTACATGGGGCACGCTTGCCGCTTTACCTCTCTACTTTCTCCTTTCCTCGTTGTCATTTCGTGTTTATATTCTTGTCATCCTGGTCATGGCCATCGCTGGTATCTGGATTTGTCGTAAAGCGGCGGAAGATGCTGGTGTACATGATCATCCCTCTATTGTCTGGGATGAGATAGTTGGGTTTCTGATTACAATGACGGCAGTGCCATTTGAATATTTGAATGTTCTCGCAGGATTTTTATTATTCAGATTCTTTGATATTGTCAAACCCTGGCCTATCAGTTTCGTCGATAAATCTGTCCATGGCGGAACAGGAATAATGGCTGATGACATACTGGCAGGTGTATTCGCCTGTTTGGCGCTCCATTCCCTGTTAATGTTTTTTTAATGGTAGCTTACGCCCGAAGTTAAGAAGTTGGTGTAACGTCCGCAGGTAATTGTTTTTGCAAAGCTAAGAAAAATTGTCTTAGCTTTTATGGGACTAAAATACTCGGGAAAAGGTATATGGGAATATATCGAAGGCTGGTGTGGGTGTTACTGGCTTTACTTATTTTTACCACTTCGGCAATGGCCAGAGTGTCAATTTACGATTTTGATGTAAAACAGTGGATGGCATCGGATGGTTTGTCATCGCAGTCAGTCCGGTCTATCGTGCAGGATAAACGAGGCTATATCTGGGCTGGTACACTGTACGGCCTTAATCGTTTTGATGGCTTCAAATTCACTCATTTCAAATCTAATGTTTACCCCGATCTTGTTTCTAATGGCATCAATAAACTCTTCGTTGATTCTACGGGCTATCTCTGGATAGGCACAAAGAATGGTTTATCTGGCCTGGACCCGCTGACACTCGAATTTAAAGCATTCAACATCCTTGGAGAGGTCACTGATATTGTCGAAGCTGACAATGGTGATATCTGGGTTGCCGCTGAAGGCTTGTATTCTATTCGTAATTTTGAAGTGAATTTGTCTCGCATTGTACGGGGAAATGTTAATCATCTCGCGACATCGCCTGCGGGATTATGGTTAATCAATGAAGGTTATCTGCGCCTTATCAGGGATTATAAGGTTATCCACTCAGTCTTACTCGACGATACTATTCATCAAGCGTTGGTGAATGATCTTTACTGGAATAAAGGTGAGTTGTACATATCGACAGATGTTGGTGCTTACTTACTGGATAACGAAGATAAACAGCTTGAATTACCGTTACCAGAAGCTGGAAAAATACCGGTATACAGAGTATTGAAGGATACTGAGGGAGGATTGTGGCTTAGCTCTTATGAGGCGTTGTACTACAAAGCTGTTGGTGTTGACTGGCAAAAAATAAAGGCCGAAGACCTGGGGTTTCCACCAAGGTTTGCAGACTTGTACGAAGACAAAAATAAGAATATCTGGCTGGGTAGTTTTAGCGATGGTTTGTGGCGAGCAAGACTTGGGAAAATATCACGTCATGTGCCTCAAGGGGTTCAGGATGAAGCCGTAAGAACGTTGAGTTTGAACTCGGAACAAATGTTGTGGCTGGGTACTCAAAGTGGCCTTGGTTACATGATTGACCAGGAGAACTTCCGGTTAGTCGTACCCAGAGACGAGATTGAGCGCAGTTCTATTCATCAAATGTTGTTCGTTGGAGATGATATTTATCTCGGTACGGAAAATGGTGTATTAGCGGTGTCATGGAAGGAAAAAGTTAACCGTGTTCGCAAACCACCAGAACTCGACTTGTTCAATCGTGCCATGGTTCGTGTGATTCAGCCATCAGTTGATGGAGGTATCTGGATAGGAAGTTCTGTCGGTTTATATAAGTACATGCCCGGACAGCCGCCAGAAAAATTACCAGGTAGTGAAGAGTTTGACTCAGAGAATATCAATTTTGTTTTCGATCAGGGAAATCGTCTTTGGGTCGGTACTACCCAGGGAATGTATGTCATACGAAATGGCGTTATTGAGTCCATTAATCAGGAGCGGTTGAGACGAAGTTTTGTGACGTCTATTCTCGATTTTAATGAGCGGGGTGTGTTGGTCAGCACGCTGGATGACGGTATTTTCTTTAGAAATCATAATGGTTTCTGGTCACAGTTTGATGAATCCAGGGGATTGCCTGATGGTGCTGTATTCTCAATGCACTTCGAGAAGTCATCAGATATTGTCTGGGTCAGTACTATAAAAGGCATCTATCGGTTCACGCTCAATCATTTAGAAGCGTTGAAGGAGACTGCGCCGCTTACTGTAGAAAACATATTATCGCCCTATGAACGTCAGCTTGGTACGGCACAGGGACGATGCTGCAACGGTATTGGTCACGGCAAAATTGTACGTTATCGGGATAGTTTGTGGTTCCCGACGTTGAAGGGCGTGGTTGAGGTGCCAATAGATATCGATCCAAGACAGGATATTGAGACTCCGCCCATCATTGAGTCAGTTGTCATGGCCAGTGGCGGCTCTGTGCAGGTTGTAGATGACAAGCCAATAAATATAAAAGCAGAGCAACGAGATTTTACGATTCTGTATACATCCATTGATTTTAAAGCGCCGGATAAAACCTTGTTTCGCTATAAGTTTGAAGGTCATTCCGATGCGTGGGTTAGTCAGGAAAACCGCAGAGCAGCAAGTTTTACCAATCTGGGGGCTGGAGATTATCGTTTTGTTGTTCAGGCTCGACGTTTTAATCAACAATGGGAAGATGCACTGGAGTCTTCAGTTTCCTTACATGTTGAAGAAAAACTGCAAGAAACACTTTATTATAAAATACTAATATTGCTGCTTATTATTGTAGCGATAGTCAGTTTATTTAATTTAATCCGTAAGCATGAACGTCGTGAGCAAGAAAAGCTGGCAAAACAAGTAAAGGAAAAAACCAGGGAATTAATGCAGAAAAAGGAAGAGCTGGAGCGCAAAAATAATGAATTGAAAGCGAACAGCCATACTGATGAGGTCAGCGGTCTCCGAAATCGTCAATTTTTATTCCAGCAATTGCCAAAAGATATCGAGCATTTTCAGCGTAATCGCGAGGCGATGATCGAGAAGGGTAAAACAATCGCATTGATTGTACTGGATATTGATAACCTTCAGGTTATCAATGAAAAGTTTGGCCCGATTGCTGGCGATGCCGTATTGTCATATTTTGCTTCGCTATTAAATAAAGAGACACGAGGCTCTGATTATGTTGTGCGATGGGGGGGCGATGAGTTCCTGATTGTATTCAGGGATACTTATACACATCAGATTCCTTCCGTGCTTGAAGAGTTAGTGAAAAATGTCGCTAAGTCCGATGTCGTTTTACCGGATGGAAAACGTATAAGAATTACCTGCTCCGTTGGTTATGCACTGTTCCCGCTTAATTTGATTGGTGGTCAACTTATTAATTGGGATATTAGTTTAAGTCTTGCTGAAATGGCGTTACATAAGGTTAAGAATCATGGTCGTAGTGGTATTGCTACGATTGTTTTTGATGATCAGGTCGATGCATTTGAGTTTGAGGATAGCGATAGTGTTGCGGCGCTGGTAGAACGTTTACTGGCCATTGAGAGTTCTCGGTTTGATATTAAGTATGTGATCGATGATTACGATGATGACTGGTAATATTTGTTGAATATATTTATGTGACGGGTTGCCCTGGTAGCCCGTCAACGATGCAAATCCCATAATCCTCCCATTTTTTGCCAATTTACCCCGACAACGATAAACCATATCAAGGCAGTATCTAACCCCATCAATATCAAACAGAGAGTGTTAGATGGTGCGTTTTATATACGGACTACTGATTGGTTGTTGCCTGTTTCAGACCAAACAAGTTTTTGCATCGACGTGTTGGGAGATAGAAGTCGTTGTGCCTCATATTTACTTTATCGATGTTAAACAACAAAAAATGTCGCTGGAGGTTGCATTGACATTACGTGGATATCTGGCTGATTGGGAACGTAATGTAACGGGCTTTTATGAAAACGGGGATGTTGATGATGCATTTCAATTCATTTCATTACCTGGCGTTAGGATGCTGAACAGAAACGGGCGACGTGATTTATTGTATCGTTCCGTTGATATATCAGCAGATGGTCAAGTCGAATATCACGAACGATTCAATGTTACGGTGGCAACCGGACAAGTCGTTAATTATTGGACCAATGATAAGCAGCATGTCTCATTTAGTTTGCAAACGTCTACCAGTGTGGTCGAAGACATTTCATTTTTATTTGTCGCTTTAAATGCTCAAACTCAGTTCATTAACCTTCCTGATGCCTGGTTCCAGGTGGAAAAACCTGATATTGAAACCAGGCGATTTGTGCGAAAAACATCGTTGGATACTCGGATGATAAATCAACTGATTGTTGATGTGCCTTTATCGCGAAAGTTGGATGTGCAATTTTGGCGTTTTTTGTTGCCATTGCTGGCTATTTCACTGGTCAGTTGGAGTGTATTGGGGGTTGGTGATGCATTTGGTCAGTTGTTACTGTGTAGTGGATTGTTACTGGCATTGATGACCAGCCGGATTCTGATGTCACAGCAATTGCCGTTGATGGCTGAGCTGATGTTGCCTGAAACAATAGTCATTATTAATACAATAACAGTGATGTCTGTTGTGATCCTGGTAATGGTAAATCATGTACGACAACTGCCAAATACGTTAAGAAATTTCTGTCAGTTGGCGATCCCAATAATCAGTTTCATTGCTACTGGTACTGCTATTGTTTTGGCGGGTTGAAGCGTAGAGCATGTGTAATGCTCTAGATTTTTTAACAGAAGAAAGCCGACAGATGTCGGCTTTCTATAAGGATTGATGAGTTGTGATTAATCACAGCATTGTCGGATTTGCTGGATAATACCTTTTGCATCAAGCAAAAACTCTTCATATATTTCTGGCTGGCTGCCATGTTTGATGAACTGATCAGGTAAGCCAATATTATGAATCAGTGGCTTGTGTGGTCTTGTCACCAGGTATTCATTCACGGCTGATCCTGCGCCACCTGCAATAACGTTGTCTTCAACGGTAACGATAATCTCATGAGATGAAGCTATTTCATCAATCAGTAAGGTGTCGAGTGGTTTTACAAAGCGCATATCGACCACGGTTGCGTCGAACTCTTCACCCGCTTCCATTGATGCCTGAAGGCAAGTTCCAAAGTTAAGTATGGCGATACGTTGCCCGGTGCGTGTTGTTACTGCTTTACCGATAGGTAGCGACTGCATTTCTTTGTCATAACCTACACCAGTACCGTTACCTCTAGGGTAACGAACAGCCGTCGGTGTATCTTGCTGATAGGCGGTGTAAAGCATATTCCTACACTCGTTTTCATCTGATGGGGTCATAATCATCAGATTCGGAATACAGCGCATATAGCTTAAATCAAACGCGCCCTGGTGAGTTGGTCCATCAGCACCAACAATGCCTGCACGATCGATGGCAAATACTACGGGAAGATTCTGTATCGCTACGTCATGGATTAACTGATCATAAGCCCGTTGCAGGAAAGTCGAATAAATTGCTACAACAGGTTTATAACCCTCGCAGGCAAGGCCGGCAGCAAATGTCACTGCATGCTGTTCAGCAATGGCAACATCAAAGTATTGTTCAGGATATTCTTTTGAGAATCGAACCATCCCAGAGCCTTCCCGCATCGCTGGGGTAATAGCCATGAGTTTGTTGTCATCCGCAGCCATGTCGCACAACCAGTCTCCAAATACTTGCGAGTAAGTAGGGGCTTTTGGTGCGGATTTTGGCAGTTTATGATCGGTTGGATCAAACTTTGGAACGCCGTGATAGCCGATTGGATCATTCTCCGCCGGTTCATAGCCTTTACCTTTCCTTGTCACGACATGTAATAGTTGAGGGCCTTTTAAACCTCTCATGTTACGTAACGTGTCTACCAAAGTTTCAATATCATGCCCGTCGATAGGGCCAATATAATTGAAGCCCAGTTCCTCAAAAAAGGTGCCCGGTACGACCATTCCTTTTAAATGTTCTTCAACTTTGCTGGCCAGTTCTTTGATGGGCGGCATGCCTTTAAGTAGTTTTTTACTACCTTCACGAATACTGGTGTAGAAATTTCCCGATAAAATGCGGGCAAAATGATTATTGAGCGCGCCAACATTTTCTGAAATAGACATTTCATTGTCATTAAGAATGACCAGCATGTCAGGCTCAATATCACCAGCGTGATTCATCGCTTCAAAGGCCATACCCGCAGTAATAGCGCCATCGCCAATAACAGAAACGACTTTTCGTCCCTGATCTTCTCGTTGAGCGGCTATTGCCATAGCAAGGGCTGCACTGATGGATGTGCTGGAGTGACCAACACTTAGAACATCGTATTCGCTTTCTTCACGGAAGGGGAATGGATGTAATCCGTCTTTTTGACGAATGGTTCCCATCTGTTCGCGACGACCTGTCAGGATTTTGTGAGGGTAAGCCTGATGGCCGACATCCCAGATAAGTCGATCGACTGGTGTGTTATAAACGTAGTGTAAGGCAACGGTCAGTTCGACGGTGCCTAAACCTGACGCTAAATGTCCGCTACTCTGGCTGACACAGGATAGCAGGTATTGTCTAAGCTCATCACAAACCTGTCTTAATTGTTCCTGTGGTAATTCTCTGAGTTGCGCCGGGTAATCGATAGATTCCAGCAATGTATAGTCGGAGCTGTTTACCGTCATAAAATATTCTTAACCATTAAATTCAGTAAATTCGATTTACTATATGTGAAGCAAAGGATTCTAATAACTGCGTATTATGGGGTAAAGATTTTATTGCAGTTTGTGCCTCTTCTAATAATTCAGAGGCTTTAATTCTGGCGCCATCAAGCCCTAACAGAGAAACATATGTTGATTTACCTGCTCGAACATCTGAACCCTGGGGTTTTCCAAGGACTTCAGTGGAGCTGGTTATGTCAAGAATATCGTCCTGAACCTGAAAAGCGAGACCGGTTGCTTTAGCATATATCGATAGTTGTTTCAGCACATCTGGTGTTACATCAGGGGCTGCCAGAGCGCCCAGTGTGACAGATGCTTCAATCAAGGCACCAGTTTTAAGCCGATGCATTGTTTGCAGCTGTTCCAGTGAAACGGATTGGTTGGTGCATGCAAGATCAATAGCTTGTCCACCACACATTCCCTGATAGCCAGCTGCTTTAGCCAGTGTTTTCACCATTTGCATTTGATTGCGTGCTGTTGTTTGTTGGTAGGAATGATCCGCCAAAGCATCAAATGCCAGACTCTGCAACGCATCTCCAACCAGAATAGCTGTTGCTTCATCAAATTGTTTGTGGACCGTTGGTTTGCCTCGTCTCAGATCATCATCATCCATAGCTGGTAAATCGTCATGAATGAGAGAGTAAGAATGAATTAACTCTATGGCCGTAGCTGGCGCATCCAGATCGGACTGGCTGGCTCCAAAAACCTCACCAGAAAGATACACCAGTGATGGACGTAACCGCTTACCACCATTTAACAGACCGTAAGACATTGCTTCATGTAACGTCAGATCATTCACTGACAAGGAAGAAATCCGTTGTTTTAGCAAGCCTTCTACGCGATCCCGATATCCAGCTAACGTTGCTTGTAAGTCCACTTACATTGGTTCCCCGTCAGCATTGAATGGTGCAAGATTCTGCTGATTGTGCTCAGTCATTAATATCTGGACTCGCTGTTCAGCTTGCTGAAGCTTTTGTTGGCTGGTGCGTGCAAGGTGAATTCCGCGTTCAAACTGTTTCAGAGATTCATCAAGCGGTAAATTTCCCTGTTCCATTGTTTCAACAATGGTTTTAAGCTCTTCCAGTGAAGCTTCAAACGACGTATTGTCGGTAGAGTTAGTGGTCATAATCTGTAGTCGGTTGGATAAAACAGGCGCGTATTTTAACCCATGTTTTCCGGATTATAAAAACAGTTTATTTACATGTTTATCCCACTGATTTTCAATGAAAAGTTGTTTTTGCAAATTGAGCCTGGCTAGAATACATTTCTAATGGTCCGATTAAAGTCCTGAACTATAATGTGGTTACGGGATGATTTAGCGGTGTAATTATCGAAGTGTCGATAGTGGGTCGCTGATGAAAGTTTTATCGGAAAATGATTTTTTGCTTAATATTCAACGACACATGCCGATAAACCTGAATGTCGGTAATATAAGTTTTCTAAACGCGGTCAATGATTGCACAATGTGAAGGTTATTTGATGTGACAAGGTGTGCTGTCACAAAAAGCAGGGATAATGCTGTCACAAGTGTTTGATCGTCGAAAATATAAATGCATTTAAAGGGGAAGTAGACGTGGATTTAGCAACTATCATAGGCATGGTTGGTGCAATAGGTTTCGTTGTGATGGCGATGCTGTTAGGTGGCAGCCTCGATATGTTTGTGGACGTACCTTCTGTATTAATCGTTTTTTGTGGTTCTTTGTTCGTTGTTCTTTCAAATTACACCCTTGGCCAGTTTTTTGGTGTCGGTAAAGTCGCTGCTAAAGCATTCATGTTTAAAATTGAAACGCCAAGTGAATTGATCGAAAAAGCAATCGAACTTGCCGATGCAGCACGAAAAGGCGGTTTTCTTGCACTGGAAGAAGCCAATATTTCTAATCCATTCATGCAGAAAGGCATTGATATGCTGGTGGATGGACATGATGCTGATGTTGTCAGGGCAACATTGCAAAAAGATATTGCGTTAACCACTCAACGCCATGAAATGGGGCAAGGTTTTTTCAAAGCGCTGGGTGATATAGCGCCAGCAATGGGGATGATTGGTACACTGATTGGCCTGGTTGCTATGTTATCAAATATGGATGATCCAAAAGCTATCGGACCTGCAATGGCCGTTGCGCTACTTACTACATTATATGGAGCATTCCTCGCGAATGTTATAGCAATTCCAATCCAGTCAAAATTATCATTACGTGGTGAAGAAGAAGAACTGAATCAAAAGCTTATTCTGGATGCGATTCTCGGTATTCAGGATGGACAGAATCCAAAAGTAATCGAAGGAATTCTGAAAGCTTATATCGCTGAATCCAAGCGTGAAATAGATACAGAGGGCTAGTCGCTATGAGTGAAGAATGTCCCAAATGCCCTCCGGAAGGACTGCCAGCCTGGATGGGCACTTTTGCAGACTTGATGTCGCTGTTAATGTGTTTCTTCGTGTTGCTGCTGGCATTCTCAGAGATGGATGTATTGAAGTTTAAGCAGATTGCCGGTTCGATGAAATTTGCTTTTGGTGTCCAGAATAAGCTGGATGTTAAAGATATTCCAAAGGGGACCAGTGTCATCGCGATGGAGTTCCGCCCAGGGCGACCTGATCCAACTCCGATTGAAACGATTCAGCAGCAAACTTTTGAGATTACTCAACAAATGCTTGAGTTCCAGGCGGGTGATGAAGATTCAGCGGGTGGTCGTCAGAAGCAACGGGGTAGCCAGCGTGGTGGTATGTCACAAAGTACCGCAGATAAAGCGTCAGCGGAAAGCCAGCAAGCACAGGCTGATCAAGAACAGATTAATGATTTGGTTAAAAAGATTGCCCAGCAATTGCAACAACAGATACTTGATGGGGCTATGGAACTTGAGTCGCTGGGACAACAAATTACCATTCGTATTCGTGAAAACGGCGCATTCCCATCAGGTTCAGCATTTCTACAGCCTCAGTTTAAACCGATTATTCAGGAAATAGCTGGGATTCTTAATGATGTGCCAGGTGAAATTACCGTATCAGGACACACGGATAATATTCAGGTGACATCGGAACTTTATAAAAATAACTGGCAGTTATCGGCAGAACGTGCTGTAGCTGTGGCGACAGAAATGGTTGCTTTACCAGGGTTTGATGCCAGCAGACTTCAGGTTGTGGGGCGAGCTGATACCAGACCATTAGTACCGAATGATTCCGCACAGAATCGACGTCGTAATCGTCGGGTTGAGATTTCAATTATGCAGGGTAAACCGCATGAATCTGAACCCTTATCCGTGACGGAAGATAACTAACGGCACTATTACAGTGATATATTTACGAAAAACCAGCTTGATTGAGCTGGTTTTTTTGTATTCATCGCACATTTTTTATGTGGATTTTTCAATCCCGACTATCTTCGTTTATAATCGCGCCCTTAATTTTGTCCTTGATGTAATCGTGACCCATGAAGCTTATTGTTAAACTCCATCCTGAAATTGCTATTAAGAGTAAATCTGTTCGAAAACGCTTTACTCGCTTACTAGAAAATAATATCCGATTGTCGCTACGACCGATTGACGAAAATGTCGTGGTTAAAAATCTGTGGGATAAACTGGAAGTGCAATCTCAGGTTGAAGACGAGCAAATCAAAGCTGAGTTGATCGATCAGTTAAAGCGTGTACCAGGTATTATTCAGTTTTTAGAGGTTTCAGGCTTTAAGTTTGAGACATTCGACGATATCTACCAACCGGTTTTCGCCGCTTATAAAGACGAACTGCAAGGAAAATCATTCTGCGTCAAAGTAAAGCGTAGTGGCGAACATGACTTTACGTCAGTTGATGTTGCTCGTTATGTTGGTGGTGGATTAAATCAGAATGTTGAAGGGGCTTCCGTTAAGCTGAAAAACCCGGAAAAGGTCATCCATCTTGAGATTAAAAACGATAACGCTTATATCGTAACGGCTATTCATCAAGGTATGGGAGGCTTTCCACTGCCAACTCAGGATGATGTGTTGAGTCTTATTTCTGGTGGCTTCGATTCAGGTGTTGCCAGCTATCTGATGATTCGTAAAGGTTCAAGAACCCATTATTGCTTCTTCAATCTGGGTGGAGCTGCGCATGAAATCGGTGTTAAACAAGTCTCACATTACCTTTGGAGCAAATTTAGTAAAACCCATAAGGTGAAGTTTGTATCTGTTGATTTTGAACCGGTTGTTGCAGAAATTCTGGAAAACGTTGAAAACGGCCAGATGGGTGTCGTGTTAAAACGTATGATGATGCGTGCAGCATCAATGGTTGCTGAAAAAATGGGTGTTAAAGCCATTGTAACCGGTGAAAGCATTGGCCAGGTATCCAGTCAGACGATAGCAAATCTAAGCGTGATTGATCGTGTAACACCAACCTTAATTATTCGTCCGCTGATTCACCATGATAAACAGGACATCATTGATATTGCGCGGGATATTGGCACTGAAGATTTCGCCAAGACCATGCCGGAATATTGTGGCGTTATTTCAAAGAACCCTACCGTTAGTGCTAAATTGGAACGAATTGAACAAGAAGAAACTAACTTTGATTTCTCTATTCTGGAACGAGTTGTTCAGGAAGCTGATGTTAAAGATATTCGCGACATCGCTAAAGAAGCTGAAACAGAATTACCAGAGGTAGAAACGGTAAGTGAAATTCCAGAAGGTACGGTGATCATTGACGTTCGAGCACCGCAGGAAGAAGAGGAAAGTCCGTTAGAGTTGGATGATATCGAAGTTGCTTGTATTCCATTCTTTAAAGTTGCATCAAAATTCCCTGATCTTGATCAGTCGAAGAACTACTTGTTGTATTGCGACAGAGGCGTCATGTCTAAACTTCAAGCTTTGCTGTTAAAAGAGCAGGGCTATAGCAACGTTAATATTTTTCAGCCTGCTAAAAAATAACCTTTAAAGCTGCTCTGCATCATTTTGGAAAAGGCCCGATAGTTTCGGGCTTTTTTGTGTCTGCGACCTACTTCTAACAAATCACCATCATTTTTTATCACTGGAATATTCTGACATTCGTGTGATTGCCTACTTGTTATATCTTGCTTTACTGCCTTTCATACCCCCGTAAAAATCAGGGATTTATCGTTTTGTTAACAAATGGCTGACGATGAATCGTAGATGAAATGTTAATGAGTGGGTGATAAAAGTTCCATCAATCTGAATTTAGTGTGCATATACAAAACTGGTTAGCTTTCAACAATGTACCTTGTAGTGTCTGATTTAAGGCATCCTGTATATGCTGGAGTGTTAGTCGCTGTTGCTTTAACTAATAGTAAACAATTATTAAGAAGAATAATCCAGGGTGTGCTATCAATAGCCGCTGGTCAAACTTGACCGGATAACTATTTTTGATTGATTTTCATCCAGAATCAGCGTTTTATCTGGTGGATGAAGCCAGTTTGCCTGAAGGGATTTTTGTTTAATTATTTTAACTACCTGTTTGGCTACACCAAATTGGTTATTTTGAATATTTAACCTATTTATGGTGATGACTATAGGAAATATAAATCAGGCTAATTACACTGACTGATTGGTTTAAACAAAAATAAAATTTTTATATTCAAACCGTTATTGTTGATCCGGGTTACTGTTTACTTCTGAGTACCAGGCTAAAGTCGTCTGTAGAAGACGATCGGAGAAGCAGGTTATGAAAGCTCTCGTGTTATAAATTTTATTGAAATAAAGGTAAAGCGGATGGATGTTTCAGCACTGTTAGTTGAAGCGGCCAGTCTACTGGTAGTCGGTATGCTGGTTGTGTTTACATTTCTGGGCTTAATGGTTGTTTGTGTACAGCTAATGTCTAATCTGGTCGGCAAAGATCCCGTACCACCTGTTAGCTCAGGTAACGTCTCTCGCCAGCCAGGTACACCCGCAAAAGCTGATGGTGTACCTCCACAAGTTGTTGCCGCCATTTCAGGGGCGGTTCATCAATATCGTCGGCAGCATAGATCACAGGAGAATAAATAACGATGACTAAACCACTACAATTAACTGATGTCGTGTTGCGCGACGCACATCAATCGTTATTAGCAACGCGATTCAGATTAGAAGATATGCTTCCGATTGCAGCTGAACTTGATAAAGTCGGCTACTGGTCTGTAGAGTCTTGGGGCGGAGCAACATTTGATGCTTGTATTCGTTATTTGGGTGAAGACCCGTGGGAACGTATTCGGGCGTTGAAAAAAGCAATGCCAAATACGAAGCAACAAATGCTTCTTCGTGGACAAAATCTACTTGGCTATCGTCACTATGCTGATGATGTCGTTGAAAAGTTTGTTGAACGAGCTCATACCAACGGCGTTGATGTCTTCCGTATTTTCGATGCAATGAACGACATCCGTAACTTACAAACGGCAGTGCTTGCTGCGGTGAAAGTGGGCGCTCATGCTCAGGGTACTATTTCATATACCGTTAGCCCAGTTCATACGATGGAAACCTGGTTAACGATGGCGAAGCAGCTGGAAGATTTAGGTGCTCACTCGATTTGTATTAAAGATATGGCTGGCTTATTAAAGCCATATGAGTGTGAAGAGCTAATCACACGTTTGAAAGAAACGGTAAAACTTCCTATCGCTATGCAGTGTCATGCTACAACCGGTTTGAGTACTGCAACTTACATGAAAGCTGTCGATGCAGGCATTGATATGCTGGATACATCTATTTCATCAATGAGTATGACCTACGGTCACAGTGCTACAGAAACAATGGTTTCGATTGTTGAAGGCACTGACCGGGATACCAATATTGATATCAACCAACTTGAGCCTATTGCTGCTTATTTCCGAGATGTACGTAAAAAGTATGAGCGTTTTGAAGGTAGTCTGAGAGGCATTGATGCACGGATTCTTACCGCTCAGGTTCCTGGCGGTATGTTAACCAACATGGAAAATCAACTCCGTGAACAAGGTGCAGAATCCCGGTTGGACGAAGTGCTGAAAGAAATCCCTCGTGTTCGCGAAGATCTTGGTTTTATTCCTTTGGTAACGCCTACTTCTCAAATCGTGGGTACTCAGGCTGTATTGAATGTATTGACGGGCGAACGCTATAAAACTATTACCAAAGAAACCGCTGGTGTTCTTAAAGGGGAATACGGTGCAACGTTAGCGCCTGTTAATGCAGAACTTCAGGCGAAAGTCCTGGATGGTGGTGAAGCAATTACATGTCGTCCGGCTGATAAGATTGATGCCGAGCTGAATGCACTAACAGATGAATTTACAACGCTTGCTAAAGATAAAGGTATTCGTCAAGCGACGGATGTTATTGATGATGTCTTGACGTATGCGTTGTTCCCGCAAATTGGTCTTAAATTCCTGGAAAATCGTGATAATCCTGATGCATTCGAGTCTCATCCAGACAAAGAAGCGAAAGTAACAGAAGCGCCAAAAGCTGCTGCTCCAGTCGCTCCTGCTGCATCGGCATCAGCTACTGAAGCTTATAGCGTTCAGGTTGACGGTAAGGTTTATAACGTCGTCGTAGCCCCTAATGGTGAGCTCACTGATATAGTGCCTGCGAAAGAAGAAAATGTGCCAATCTCAGCATCTGTTTCAGCATCCGAGACATTAAATGCGCCGCTGGCGGGTAACATTTTTAAAGTGACAGTGAAAGCCGGTGACCAGGTCAATGAAGGTGATGTTGTAATCATCATGGAAGCGATGAAGATGGAAACTGAAGTCCGTGCTGCTAATACTGGCACAGTAGCTGACATCTTTGTAAAAGAAGGTGATTCGGTTGCTGTAGGCGATCCGCTTCTAGGTTTAACGCAGGGGTAATTAATGGACGGATTAATTACACTTTGGCATTCAACAGGTCTTGCTAACTTTACTGGCGGCCAGTTGGTCATGTTACTGGTTGGTGCCGGGCTGCTATATCTTGCGATAGTAAAGCAGTTCGAACCACTATTATTGTTGCCAATTGGTTTTGGTGCGGTACTGACAAACATACCTTTGGCTGGTTTTACTGAGCCGGGTGGCATGTTAACGCTGATATATGATGTCGGTATCGCCAGCGGTATTTTCCCGTTGTTAATCTTTATGGGGGTTGGTGCAATGACCGATTTCGGTGCATTGATTGCCAATCCCAGAATGCTGTTCTTAGGTGCTGCAGCACAGTTTGGTATTTTCGCAACCTTGTTCGGTGCGATCTTATTGAACATGATTCCAGGGTTTGAGTTTACGTTGAAAGACGCTTCAGCTATCGCCATCATCGGTGGTGCAGATGGTCCGACGGCGATTTTCCTGGCATCACGCCTTGCACCTGATTTATTAGGTGCAATTGCTGTCGCTGCATACTCGTACATGGCACTGGTGCCAATCATTCAACCGCCAATTATGAAAGCGTTAACGAATGAAAGTGAGCGTAAGATCGTGATGGAGCAGCTTCGTCCGGTATCACAGAAAGAAAAGATCATATTTCCTCTGATGGTATTGGCAATGACCATATTGTTCCTACCTTCCGCAGCGCCTTTGGTTGGTATGTTCTGTCTGGGGAATCTGATGAAAGAGTCCGGTGTGGTTGAGCGTTTAAGCAAAACAGCACAGAACGAATTAATCAATATCGTGACAATTTTCCTTGGCCTTGGCGTTGGTTCAAAGCTTAGTGCAGAGAAATTCCTTAAGGTTGAAACACTGGGTATTCTTGCATTAGGTGCGGTAGCTTTCGCAATCGGCACGGCAACTGGTGTGTTAATGGCGAAATTCATGAGCAGATTGTCTGGTGGTAAGATAAATCCACTTATTGGTGCCGCTGGTGTGTCTGCTGTTCCGATGGCAGCGCGGGTCGTGAATAAGGTTGGACTAGAATCCAACCCGCATAACTTCCTGTTGATGCATGCGATGGGGCCTAATGTTGCTGGTGTACTTGGCTCGGCAGTAGCGGCTGGTATTCTGTTGGCATTGGTAGGATAAATGCTTTGCTCGACCAATAGCTAATGGTTGAGAATCTAAAACGTAAAAACGGCAGGTTAATCCTGCCGTTTTTGATCGTGTAGTGATTCGATGTAATCAGGCTGAAATGCCATTTATTTGTAGAACGGACTAATTAGCTTTCGTCAGGCTTCCTAAAACGGCTTCTGCTGAAGCACCTGTCACTGCTGGAACATTACCGGGTTTGTTCGCCAGAAACTGTTTAGCAAGCCAGGCAAATGCCGCAGCTTCCACATCATCCGGACTCATACCGTCATTGCCGACATTACCAGCCTGTAATAATGGATTCTGAGTCAACTGGCGATAATATTCCCCAATCAATCTGACCAGATGTTTATTATGACTACCGCCCCCACACAGTAATAACTCTGCATTGTCTGAAAGCGGAACAATAGCTTCGATAATGGATCGAGCTGTCAGGTGTGTCAGTGTAGTTTGTACATCGACAGGAGCGTATCGCTCGACATCAAACTGAGCTAACCAGGATAAATTAAAATACTCCCGTCCTGTGCTTTTGGGAGCCGGGCGAGAAAAATAGGGGTCAGCCATAAAAGCCTTCAGTAATTCAGGAAGCAATGTTCCTTGCTCTGACCAGGTGCCATCACGATCGAACATATCTGTTGATGTTTTGTGATTATGAGCGGTAAACCATTGATCAAGGAGTGTATTGCCTGGCCCGGTATCAAAGCCTGTTACTTGTTGAATCGTTGCCGATTCATTACGTCCAGGCAAAGTGGTGAGATTAGCAAAGCCGCCAATATTGACGATTACACGATCAGTTTCAGCAGAGAAGATATCTCGATGGAATGCGGGGACCAGTGGGGCTCCTTCACCGCCCAACGCAATATCTTTCCGTCTGAAATCCGCTATTACATCAATGCCGGTTTGCATGGCAATAGTATTGGGATCGCCAATCTGAAGAGTGAAACTTTTTTCGGCTTCAGGATGATGTCGAATGGTTTGTCCATGACTGCCGATAGCCGTGACGCTGTCGGCGGAAATATTAAATTCAGTCAGAAACTGGTTGATAGCATCAGCAAAAACTTCACCCAGCTCTCTGTCCAGTTGACCTGCCAGCCAGATTTCGTTATTGCCGGGTGCCATCAGGCGCTTGATTTTTTCCTGAATAGTAGCTGAGAAAGGGTAGGTATTACTGGCTTCAATAAAGCACGGCTCAGAGCCGGACGAAAACTGAGCACATACGATGTCGATACCATCAAGACTGGTGCCTGACATCAGGCCGATAAAGCGTTGTGGGATATGTTCTGACATTAGAAAACCTCGACAAGTCAGGTGATGGTGTCAGTCAATTATGTGTGATTTTGTCATATCAGTTCGACGTCAGTTCACTGACATCGAGCCGATGTAATTTGGCTAACTGTTAAACGCCAGCATTACTCGTTGGTTGTCTTTAAGTGCAGCAACAGCTTCTTTGGCGATGCGTTCAAAGGCACTTCTGTCTTTCTTCTCTAATGGACGAGACTTGGGTAGTTTGACAGTTCTTGGGTTACGGTGAACACCATTAACCAGGAATTCGTAATGTAAGTGAGCGCCTGTTACGCGGCCAGTAGCGCCAACACTACCGATACGTTGACCTTGTTTAACCTTCTGACCAGTCTTTACATAGCGTTTGTGTAGATGAAGATACTTTGTCACATACTGACTTCCGTGTTGGATAAACACATAATTTCCATTTAAACGACTGTACGCGGATTTAATGACTTTTCCGTTTCCTGAGGCTACTACTGGCGTACCTGTGCGAGCGGCATAATCGATACCACGATGCGCTGATACTCTTCCTGTCACCGGATGTAAACGACGAGGGTTAAAGCTGGAACTGATGTATTTGAAATCGACCGGGGCACGAAGGAAAGCTTTTCTCATGCTACGACCTTCTGGTGTGTAAAACTCGCCATCGGTAAAGCGAATTGCCGTGAAGGTTTCGCCCTGATTGATAAATTCGGCAGCGATGATTTTGCCACGACCTGCATATTCACCATCAATGTAATTTTCTTCAAAAAGGATACTGAACTGATCGCCTTTTTGAATATCGTTGGCAAAATCGATATCCCAACCAAAAATATTGGCCAGATTCATGATTTGTGCATCTTCCAGTCCTGCATTAACGCCCGCATTCCAGAAGTTTGACGTAATGGTATTGCTGGAAAATTGAAGTCTTGATTCTACTTCTTTGGTTTCAGTATGACTGACATAGCCACTCTCTTGCTTTTCAATAATGAGTGTTTCTGTCATTGATAGTGGGTATGTGATACGAACCAGTTCACCTTTTACTGAGGTAAATTCAAGTTGGTCGCCTGGATGAATCTTTTTCAGTGAGGCTTTTCCTTTTTTGCCAGATGTAACGTTGTGCAACGTTTTGGCGGTGAATCCTGCACGTTTAAAGATTTTGGCAAGGTTATCCCCTTTTTTCACCGTAATAGTGTGGTGCTTCAGAGCCAGTTCATCTTTCACCGGGTGGGCACCGGATTCTTCTTCATCAAGAGAAACGGGGAGGTGGTAGTTTTTGCCGATCACTAATTCGGGAATATCTGTATTGCGGGAGGCGGTAGCTTTTTCTGAAGGCAGCAGGGCAAGAATGAAGACAAATGCCGTAAAAATGCTGATTAAAAGCTTATGATGATAAGTCATATTTTTTGCAAATTTTTCCATAAAGACACACTAACTGATACTGCTAAATACTGGGTTTTGCTGACTTTTTAGGTTGATATCTTTCAATATTATCAATGGTTTATGATCACTTCTTCTTTGATGTTTAATTCATCGAAGCTTAAAGTGCCTTGCGAACAATTGATCGCAACGTAAAGCCATTTGAACTGTTGAAAAATGGGTAACAACAATCAACAAACGCTTAAATGCTAAATTCTGATTATCAGGTGATTAAGGCTGAGAATATACCCAAACAGTTATTTTTGCCAGTTTAAATAAATCAGAACAGCAATCTGGCGGTGTTGGCAGATTACAAGCCAAATTAATCAGAGTGTGGAAAGCGCCGGAAGTTCCACTGCACTGTCATTATTAATCGTTGGATTTGATACTTGCATAACGACTTTCAACTAACGCCGTTTATTTTACGAAAAAACCGCTAAATTCTGAGTGGATTCAAGTCTCACAGGCTCGACTATTTATGCTAATCAAGTAGAATCGTCTGCCATTATATGAAACAACATCCCGGTCACACGTCAGCATGCCGGGTAAAGCAAGGTATATCGATTTATGACAGATCTGGATAAAGCTCTGGCTGAAATTAAGCGCGGAGCGGATGAGATTCTGATCGAAGAAGAACTCATCGAAAAGTTAAAAACTGGCAAGCCACTGCGTATTAAAGCGGGTTTTGATCCAACAGCCCCTGATCTTCACCTGGGCCACACGGTTCTTATCAATAAACTTCGTACATTTCAGGACTTAGGTCACGAAGTAATTTTCCTGATTGGTGATTTCACTGGATTGATTGGTGATCCAACAGGCAAAAGCGCTACCCGTAAACCTCTGACAAAAGAGCAAATTCTGGAGAATGCTGAAACCTATAAAGAGCAGGTATTTAAGATTCTTGATCCAGAAAAAACAACCATAGCGTTTAACTCTACCTGGTTTGATGAACTGGGTGCAGCGGGTATGATCAAACTGGCTGCCCGCCAAACCGTTGCGCGTATGTTAGAGCGTGATGACTTTAAAAAGCGCTATGCTGGTGGTCAGTCTATCGCTATCCATGAGTTCTTATATCCACTGGTTCAGGGTTGGGATTCAGTCGCATTGAAAGCGGATGTCGAATTAGGTGGTACCGATCAGCGATTTAATCTGTTGATGGGACGTGAGCTGCAGAAAGAAGAAGGGCAGTCACCTCAGTGTGTATTGATGATGCCATTACTTGAAGGTCTGGATGGCGTTCAAAAAATGTCTAAATCACTGAATAACTACATTGGCATTACGGATACGCCAACTGAGATGTTCGGTAAAATTATGTCGATTTCTGATGAACTGATGTGGCGTTATTACGATCTGCTTAGCTTCCGTCCGTTAGAAGAGATTCAGGGCTTCCGTCAGCAAATTGCTGATGGTGCAAACCCTCGTGATATCAAGATCACGCTGGCTAAAGAAATCATTGCTCGTTTCCATGATGACGGTGCTGCTGAAGCTGCACACCAGGATTTCATTCAGCGTTTCCAGAAAAATGCGATGCCGGATGACATGCCGGAAGTAGCCGTAACCGCTGAAGGTGGTCAGATTGCAATTGCTAATCTACTTAAGGAAGCTGGCCTGGTAAATACTACTTCAGAAGCGATGCGGATGATTAAACAAGGCGCTGTTAAGTTGAATGGTGAAGACAAAGTCACCGATACTAAATTGCAAATTGATGCAGGTATTACTCAGGTTTATCAGGTCGGCAAACGTAAGTTTGCGAAAGTAACGGTTAATTAAGCGTTAGCTGGTAGGCTGTAAATCATACGTATAAGAAAAGGCGCCATGAGCGCCTTTTTTGTGCATGAGATTAATTATTTGAATTAATTATTTGATGTAGCTAGTTTTTCGGTCGGAAGACCTTTTTCTAACCAACCTTTCATATCACCGTCCAGGTGTTTCACATTGTCATAGCCCTTTTCTGCCAGCACCTTTTCAGCCAAAGAGGCACGATAGCCAGAACGACAATAGACCACTAAGGATTGTTGTTTATCGGTAATCAGCTTTTCAATTTTATTGGCCATTTCGGTATGTGGGATATTGATTGCGCCTGGCACATGAGATTCATTGTATTCATCCAGAGATCGGACGTCGAGAACGATGATTCGTTCTCCAGAAGACTGAAGTTGCTGCAACTCGGTTTGGCTAATGATCGGGTTTGAGCCAGGGTAGGCTGCAAATAGTGATGTGGAAAACAGACAGGCGAGTGAGGCCAGTAGCTTTTTTATCATGGTCTTACCTTCCAGTAGGATTAAAATTAGATATTTCTAAATTAATGAGAGTTTACTGGAAAATAAGACCGGGATGCAATTAATCTGCTTTCTTTCAACTATTTTACTCAGAGTGCAGGCCATTGAGTTCGACAACTCGCTATTGCAACAAATCCAGGTGCAATCCAGCACATAGTTTCTTCACACCTGTGATCACATCGGGTGTCAATCGATGCAGTAAGTCAGGGTGAATTGTAATGTATCGATTATTCTTAACGATGGTCATTTCTGGAAATTTCTGCCAGGTGGAAAACAGGGCTTTACCATCGTCAGCAGTAGAGAACACAATCGCGTCAGGATTTCGACGCACAACCGTTTCTGCGGAAACGGTTGGATAAGGTGTACTGACGTCATCGAACAGGTTCTTTCCCCGACAAACAGCGAGTGCCTGCTCAGGCCAGGAGCCGGGACCGATGGTGGTCATCGGCGTATGCCAGAGTTGAAAGAATACCGATTTTTCCGGTTTATCCTGGTACTTAAGTCGTAATGTATTGAGTTCCTGTTCAAAGCTGGAGACGACATTAGCGCCCGTTTTTGCTTTGTCGATCAATGTTGCTATTTCGGCAATTTCTCTGGTCATATCGTCATAAGTAACTGGTGACGAAACATAGACATTCAGGCCAAATTGTTTAAGCCTATTAAGGTCGGTAAGTTTGTTGCCACCACCCCAGCCAAGAACCAGAGTTGGTTTAAGGGTCAGAATCGTTTCAAGATTAGCCCCGTTATGATTCGCTACAATTGCTTTTCCTGCCAGTTTATCCGGGCTACCTGCGGCTTCACTGATACCGACCAGTAATCCTTCTGCTTTCAGGGCTATCATCCAGTCCGATAAATGAGGCGCTAATGCGACAACTCGATGTTCAGCCCCATGACTGATAAATGAGGAAAAGCTTAACAATAGCGTGAATATCAGGGGTATTAATGAGATCAGTTTCATTAGAAAAGCCTGTTTTTATATCAGAAGGTATTAATGGCAAAGACGCTTAATTGAAGTAAAACAACCATGCTGAGCCAGACCCATAATAATTGCTCGATGACCGATGTTGCCAGTTTGATATGCCCGGGTTCAGCTCGTCCGGCACCTAACTTAGCTAATCGAACTTTGTGTTCATCTTTTCGAGTTGAATCAGGGTAAAAACGTGGGCCACCTAATTCGACCCCTAATGTTGCAGCGCCCGTTGATAATACAATCAATGAGGATGAATCAGGCCAGTTTCCCAGATTTTGTTTATAGACGCGGGTACTGTCAGAGAAATTTCTAAGCAGAGCGAGGGAGAATGCGAATATATGACCCGGTAGCCAGTTAAAAAAACTGACCAGTGAAGCCACAGGTTTGCCAAATTCTTTAAAGTGAGAATCTTTGGTATTCCACTGATGTGAAAGCTCTATCATCATTCGCCAGGTGAATGCGAAAGCACCACCAAACAGTAAATAGTAAAAAATGATAGAAAAATAAAATTTAACAGAGCGCAGTAAAATCCCCTCAAGTGCGGCTTTACAGATACCAAATTCGCTTAGATTGCTGGTTTTGCGAAACAGCCACGGCGACAATAGATCTCTTGCCAGTGATTTATGCCCTTTGTTTAGTGCGGCGGCAGCCTTTCGGCTATCTTTCTTCAGCCCGGACCAGGACAAACTGAAATAAAGTAACATGCCTTCAAAAAATACGGGATATTCTGCCAGTGATAACAGGCCAATAAGAATGATAATGCCTGGTAGCAACAAGGTAAGCATACCGAGTAAACCGGAGAGGCGACGCTGAAAGGCGGGTCTTTCCTCTTTGGGATTAACCCGCTTTGCCATTTTCTCGGCAACAAAGCGAAAAACAGTGGCAGGGTGGTAGCTGGATGGAATCGGCGCAAGTCGCTCAATCAGAATGACTAACAGGAGAATGACAGGTTCCAGTGGTATTGAGTTGAGCAGCGATTCCATCCTGAGGTCCTGTTAGATGTTGTTAAGTAATTCCAGCACCATTTCTGATGAATGTTTTGATGCTTTTTCAATATAGGCATCAAATGATTCTGGAGACTCTTTACCTGCGATGTCACTTAATGAACGAATAATGACAAAGGGTACGTCAAGTTGATGACAGGTTTGTGCAATAGCTGCACCTTCCATTTCTACGGCCAGCATTGACGGAAAATTGTCGCGAGCTTTTTGAATCAACTCAGGCTGACACATAAAGGTATCACCTGTGGTGATCAAACCTTCTTTTACTTTCGCATGGCCCAGCTTTTCGATGCTGGTGCGTGCTGCAGCTTTTAAGGTTTCGTTAGCAACGAAGGCGGCAGGCATGCCAGGCACTTGACCAATTTCGTAATTAAAAGCTGTTACGTCCACATCATGGTGGCGGACCTCGCTGGAGATGACGATGTCACCAACATTCAATTCTTGATCAAAACCGCCAGCCGATCCGGTATTGATAATGTAATCCGGTTTAAAGTGGTCAATTAACAGGGTAGTTGCGATAGTAGCGGCTACTTTACCGATGCCTGATTGAACCAGCACAACGTCTTTATCGCCAATGGTGCCCTGATAGAAGGTGTAGCTGCCCGTTTCGTGGGTCTTTAAGTCATTGATAGCGTCTTTCAGGATAGCAACTTCTTGCTCCATCGCGCCGATAATACCAATAGTCATAATATGATTCCGGGGGTTATAAATTAGCGTGAAAGTCCCAGTTATTGCTGATTTGCATCAAACTGGTCGTAGCTGGATTAGCAAGAAATTATAAGGCGTTGCAATTGAATGTCCATCCAGACTGCCAAAAAAAAGCCCCATGAAAATCATGAGGCAAACTGTAATAAGGATTCGGTACGTGTAATCAGGCTTGTGCTAATGCTGTGTTCTCAGTAATAGAAGGTGCTGCTGGCTTCGATTTCATATTACGTAATTCTTTGTAGCGCATTAATCTTGGGTTTGCCTGAGCTTGCTTCTTGCCAAGTTTATAATCAATACAAGCGCGAACTTCAGCAGCTTTATAGCCCGCTTTTACTTTGATTCGAATATGTGGAATACCGGCAGACTCCAGGGCTCCACTGACGAACCAGTCACTTTTAGATTTGTGACCATTATTCGACGCGTTATTTACCAGATCAACGGCTGCGATGGCGGCCATGGTTTCTTTATTGCATAGCAAGAAGTCGATAGATTTTGCTGATGCCTTCATTAATGCTGAATTCTTTGAACGAGAAGAGACTGATGATTTTGTTTCTACTACATCCGTTAAGCGCACTCGCGTCATGATTTTGTAATCATTTCCGACAGCTTGTTCCAGTAATTTAAGAAATGCGCGTTCTGTGGTTGTATAAATAGCATCACGCTTTACAAATGGATACGGATTGCTGTTGTCTGTGAAGCGGTTTGCGATCATCGCGACAATAACAACCAGTACAACTAATAAAAGCAAAATGATTTCCATCTGAATCTCCAGCAAATTTTTTGACGTTTAATGTGTTACGGGACTGATAAAGCATTAGCTGTGCCAACTTTAAAAATTATTTTTTATGGGTTGTTACAGCTTTTTCTTGTGATAGGTGACGCATGTTTATGCAAAAATCATCTTTACAGATCGACAGACTCCGATAACTGGCTAATGAATTAGCATGAATACGTCAAAATGTTGGTACATGATGCAGAATCGTTATACACGGTATAAAGACCATTAATAGCGACCAAATATAGAAAGTGCTTATAGTAGGGTTTGTTTACTCCTCGACGCTTCACTTTAGCGTAATGTGTATTACGCTCAAGCCAGTTTTGCGGGCTTGGATATAAGGTGGATAATCGTCGTAGCTTGAAATGAATTACATTCCAAAATCATAAAGAGGCCAAAACATGGGAAAGACGATCAACGACTTACAGATTAATGGTGAGCTACGGCCTGAGTATGAAGCCATATTTACTGCACCAGCCTGTGAATTTCTTGTCGGCTTAGTCAGAGAATTTAAGCCGCGCCTTGAACAATTGTTGAAGACTCGAATTGAAAAACAACAACGTTTTGACGCTGGAGCACTTCCAGACTTTTTGACAGATACAGCGGCAATTCGTGATGGTGACTGGAAAGTCGCTGATATTCCTGAAGATTTACAAGACCGTCGCGTAGAAATTACTGGTCCTGTAGACCGGAAAATGATTATTAATGCATTGAATGCTGACGTAAAAGTATTCATGGCTGATTTTGAAGACAGCCACTCTCCAACCTGGGATGGTGTCGTTGAAGGACAGATTAATCTACGCGATGCTAACCTAGGAACGATTGAATTTACCGATCCTAAGTCAGGTAAGTTCTATAAATTAAATGATAATCCTGCGATGTTGCTGGCGCGTGTGCGTGGCCTGCATCTGATGGAAAAACATTTATTAGTTGATGGTGAAATCATCCCGGGTTCGCTGGTTGATTTTGCAATGTACTTTTTTCATAACTATCAATCACGTATGGAAAAAGGTAGCGGTGTTTATTATTACGTGCCTAAGCTTCAGAGTCATGAGGAAGCCAAATGGTGGGATGATGTATTTAGTTACACCGAAAAATATTTTGACGTGCCTGTAAGCACCATCAGAGCGACGGTATTGATCGAAACGCTACCGGCTGTGTTCGAAATGGAAGAAATTTTACACGCGATGAAAGACCATATTGTTGGTTTAAATTGTGGTCGCTGGGATTATATCTTTAGTTACATTAAAACGCTTAAAAATCATAGTGATCGTGTCTTGCCTGATCGTCAGGTGGTGACGATGGATAAGCCTTTCCTGAATGCTTATTCTCGCTTGTTGATCAAGACCTGTCATAAACGCGGCGCATTTGCTATGGGTGGAATGGCTGCCTTTATTCCATCTAAAGATCCAGTCGAAAATGAAGGCATCCTCAAGAAAGTCGTTAACGATAAAGACCTGGAAGCGAAGAACGGACATGACGGCACCTGGATAGCTCACCCTGGGTTAGCAGACACCGCAAATGGCGTGTTAAACAGCTATCTTGGCGATAAACCTAATCAGCTTCACATTTCCCGTGCAGACGATGCTGAAGTCACTGCTGCTGACTTACTTGAACCATGTGAAGGTGAACGTACAGAAGCGGGCATGCGAACGAATATTCGGGTTGCATTGCAATATATTGCATCATGGATTTCAGGCAAAGGCTGTGTGCCAATTTATGGTTTGATGGAAGATGCGGCTACTGCGGAAATCTCTCGAGCGTCAATCTGGCAATGGATTAAACACGGTAAATCCTTGTCTAATGGTCAGTTAATTACGAATGAGTTGTTTGAGGCTTTCCTGGAAGAAGAGTCAAAGGTTGTACTTGGTGAAATTGGTGACGACGCCTGGCAGGCGCTGAATTACGATGAAGCGAAGAAAATGCTAACGCGTATTACCACCAGTGAAGAGCTTGTCGAGTTTTTGACACTGCCGGGATATGACTACTTATAAACCGACAGATTTTTTTGAAAACCTTATGATTTAAAACGAAAAAGCGCAACAAACGTTGCGCTTTTTTTATACCTGCATTTCAGTAACGGTCTCTGAAATTAATTGTCGGAGCCACATGTGACCAGAGTCCCTGTGCAACAGGGCACTCCAAATCATTCTTAGCTCAAAAGGTGCGATAGGGAAGGGCGGATCAAGGATAACGACATCATCACGATTCGCGTTCAACTGAGCCATTTTTGATGGCAGGGTGGCGATAAGATCTTGCTCACAGGCCAGATGAAGTGCAACGTGATAGTTACGGGTGAACACTGAGATATTGCGAGTTTTACCCAGTTTAGCCAGAGCTTCGTCAACCCAGCCTAACTTTCTTACGTCATCAGGGTTCATTCCAACGCCAATACCAAAGCCGGTTTTACTGACCCAGATATGCTTGGCTTTCAGGTAAGAATCCAGATTAAAGTCATTCAATATGGGGTGATTATGGTTTACCACGCACGAAAAATGATCTTTCCAGATGCTTTTTTGGTGAAAAGATTGTGGCAATTCATCAAAGCGATTTATCGCCATATCAACCTTACCATTTTCGACATCATGAAAAGAAACGTCACTGGGTGTCATGATATCAAGTGTGGTATGCGGTGCTAATTCACGCAGTTTATTTAGCAATGGCGGGATTAAAACTGAAGCCGCGTAGTCACTCGCCATTATCCTGAAAACACGTTTACTTTCAATAGGTTCAAATTCTTTGTTAGGTTGCAATGTTTCTTCTAATGTGAACATCACGCCACGAATAGTTGGCTGTAATTCCAACGCTCGCTGAGTAGGAACCATACCCTCACTGGTTCTGACCAGAACCGGATCATTCAACAGTTCTCGCAGGCGTTTTAGCCCGTTGCTCATTGCTGGTTGAGTGATGTTTAGCTGGTTAGCGGCGCGAGTGACATTCTTTTCTCGCAGAAGCACATCAAGGTAAACCAACAGGTTCAAATCTATCTTAGATATATTCATGGAAAAAATACTGAGGATTTAAGTTATAAATTGGATGAATTGTAACAGCTCACCCTAGTATTTGCAGTATCAAAATCTGATTTATTAATTGTAAGCAACATACAACGTTTAAAGGTATAAGCCATGTCAAATTACAATCCTGTTGAAGAAATAAATGCAATTAAAGCTGACTGGGAAACGAATCCTCGTTGGAAAGGCGTTGAGCGTAATTACTCGGCTGAAGATGTTGTTCGTCTTCGAGGTTCTGTAAAAGTTGAGCACACATTGGCGAAGCGTGGCGCAGAAAAATTATGGGATCTGGTTAACGGTGGTTCAAAAGCAAAATTTGGCAAAGACTACGTTAACTGTTTAGGTGCGCTGACTGGTGGTCAGGCAGTTCAACAGGTTAAAGCAGGTATTCAGGCAATTTATCTTTCAGGCTGGCAGGTTGCAGCTGATAACAACTCTGCAATGAGCATGTATCCGGATCAGTCTTTATATCCAGTAGATTCAGTACCAAAGGTTGTTGAGCGTATTAATAACAGCTTCACGCGTGCTGACCAGATTCAGTGGCAGAAAGGTCTTCGTCCAGGCGACTCAGACTACATTGATTACTTCGCACCAATCGTTGCTGATGCAGAAGCTGGTTTCGGTGGCGTACTTAACGGCTACGAACTCATGAAGCATATGATTATGGCTGGAGCTTCTGGTGTTCACTTTGAAGATCAGCTGGCTGCGGTGAAAAAATGTGGTCACATGGGTGGTAAAGTACTGGTTCCTACTTCTGAAGCGGTTCAAAAACTTCAGGCGGCACGTTTAGCAGCTGACGTACTGGGCGTTCCTGCTCTTGTTCTTGCACGTACTGACGCGAATGCCGCTGACCTTCTAACTTCAGACGTTGACCCATATGATCAGGCGTTCTGTACTGGTGAGCGCACCAGCGAAGGTTTCTATCGCGTAACGCCGGGTATTGAACAGGCAATCGCTCGTGGTCTGGCATACGCGCCAATTGCAGATTTATTATGGTGTGAAACAGCGACTCCAGATTTAGATGAAGCGCGTAAATTCGCTGAAGCTATTCATGCTAAATATCCAGGCAAACTACTTGCTTATAACTGTTCTCCGTCATTTAACTGGCGTAAAAACCTTGATGACGCAACAATCGCTAAGTTCCAGCGTGAATTGGCTGCGATGGGTTATAAGTATCAGTTCATCACTTTGGCTGGTGTTCACAACATGTGGTACAACATGTTTGACCTTGCTTATAAATATGCGCGTAACGATATGTCTGCATACGTTGAACTTCAGGAAACTGAGTTTGCTTCAGCAGATCGCGGTTACTCATTTGTTGCTCACCAGCAAGAAGTTGGCACGGGTTACTTCGATGACGTAACGACTGTTATTCAGGGTGGTAAATCATCGGTTACTGCACTGACAGGTTCTACTGAAGAAGAACAGTTTTAATCAATAAATTACTATCATACTTTTCAGGTGTTTAAAGCCGGAGTGACGTTGTCCTCCGGCTTTTCTGTTTTCTGAAAAGATAGCAAAGCATCTGTTGACGTTTATAAATCACTTAACATTTCTTTCAGCCAGTAACTAAAGAGATGAACATTGGTTAATGTACTCTTATAACGTGGAAACTGAGAGAAGTAGCCATATTGTGTTTTGATTTGAATGTTGGCAAATCGAACCAGTTTTCCGGATTTAACAATTCTGTCTGCCAGATAATCTGGTGCTAAACATACGCCAAATCCTTGTTGTGCTGCTTCAATAGCCAGGTAGTAATGACCGAATCGACAGCAGGTCTGTTGTTGTATGAGTGAAGATGGCTTATCAGGAAACGCTTGCTCCCAAACATTTTCCCGTCCCGTAATGTCGATTAGCGGGATATCACCAATATCACCGTTAGCTAATTGTTCTTCCGATATGATCGATGGACTTACCAGACAGTGTAACTCTTCTGCTCTGATTAATTCTGCGTCGTCTGGTGCAGTATCCAGTGGAAAATGCCGAATGTAAAAACAGGCATCGGATTGGTGAAAGGTTTGTTCGTTCTGGGTGATGACCTCTATTTGAATTGAGTTATATCGTCGTCGAAATTCGCCAAGCATAGGTACCAGCCATAGTTTAGCGAAGGTTGGTGGTGCTTCTATCGTTAGTCGCTGTTGTACAGGTTGACCTTTTAAAGATTGTGTAGCCGCATCAATTTCGTTGAACGCAGTGCCGATGCATTTTAAATATTGTTCACCTTCATTTGTTAATGAGATTCCCTGGGACCCTCTTTTAAACAAATCAACATCAAGATAGCTTTCCAATATCTTTATTTGTTTTGAAACAGCCCCGTGTGTTACGTGCAATTCGTTAGCGGCTTTAGAAAAGCTAAGCGATCGGCCTGCGGCTTCGAATGCTCGTATTGAATTGAGCGGAGGTAAGGTACGTTGCATAGGTACTCTCTCTACTGTCTCGTGAGAATTCCTCCTATATGTGAGAAATCCTCCATTGCTAGTATGTAAATTTATTATTATTTTTTTACTTAGTCAGGAGTTACTAAAACGAACCTTTGTCTGCGTAAATTCATTTTAGTCTTTTTTTAGACTTAAATGAAAGCGCTTACATTTAAGGAAAAGTAAACAGAGTGTAGTTTTAGTAAGCAATAAGACTCCTGTTTGTGGTGGCTTTATCATGTCCATTGTTGAGGCCGCCCAATGAATAAAAACATCAATCCTATAAATCACGACCATCAAAGAATGGTCCGGGAGTGAACCATGCAAAAACTAAAAACAGCTATCTCATTGGCGTTAGCGGTAAGCGCGGCAAGCGTAACCTTAAATGTAAGTGCGGCAGAAGCGACTGACCTGAATGCTAAGTCAGAGCAACTGGTTGGCGTTAAACAATTCTCAGTGTTACCGCTGAATTACGCAGCAAGTTCATTGCTAATTGACGAATTAAGTAAAGACTATCAAATTGCCCCTGTAACTATGGGTAAACTGAATGAAAAAGCGATTGCTCGTTCTGTGGAATCTCACGATGTACTTTACATCAACGGTGGCACGTTACAGGGTAAAAGCGAACTGGTAAACGCGTATATTTCTGAAGCAATGAAACAGGGTAAACCCCTGGTACTTGAGAACACGCATGGTTTGTCAGAAGTTGAATTAAGCGCACTGCCGCAGTTGGCGAAAGGTGATGTTGTAACGATTTATCCATCGAGAGACGGTGCTGATGATATTCAGGTATATGAATCAGACGCATTAGCTGCGGGCAGTGTTCAGGCATCGGTAGAAACAACTGACTCTGAAGGTGCTAATTCGAAAGAATTAACGTCAGAAGAGAAAATGGTGGCATTCCTGAATAACACAGTAACACTGGATCAAATGGACTCAGAAAAACGTTCTGAACTATTTGCTGACTTAGGTGAAAGCCTGCGTAACAAGCTGGTGGGTGGTGAATCTGGTGAGCTATCAACACAAGCTACATCTGGTGGTGCATTTGGCTATCCATGTACGCCGGCAGAGAAAGATGCTCGTCTTTGTTCATCATTCTTCTATACCTGGAGCATCTACAGTTATGATGATGGCGAAGACAAAATCAACATGCCTACCTTTGCTTCAGGAGCAATGTATCGAACCAATGTTAACACTGTGATGGTTGTATCAAATCATGGTAGTGCGAACAAAACGATGACCTCTGATTCTGACACAAATAAAGCATGGTATTTGATGAGTGTTGGTTCTGAAATTGTTCCACAGTCAGCAAATGGCTTCTCACTATTCTCTCGTAAGCCTGGTAATGTCACCTCGAATGTAACAGAAGCAACCAGTTCTGGTATTAGCTTTGGTGTTAGCGGTGGCGCAGATCCAAGTGGTCCGGGTGTTGGCGGTGACTTGAGCTACAGCGAGAGTAATACGACAACACTAACTTTCACTGACTGGGGCAACTCAACAACGTCGAATACGGGTACTGATGCTCGTTGGTTATACCGCATGCGTTATCCTAACCCGGATGATGGCGGTTCTTTCGTAAGTACGCCAGCATTCAAGAAGCCACGCTTTAAGAGCTTGCCTGTTATGTCTACAAAAGGCACTCAGTTCACAACTGAAGGTGTCTGGACAGCAAGTAAATACTCAACTTCACGCGTTGACTTTGATCTGAGATATACGGCTCAGTCACAAAAACGCTATTTCACAGAACGTTCAATTTTTCACTGGAAAACAACGACCTATACCCGTGATTTCTGGAAAACAGCGAGTATGTGGATGAATGCCGGTTGGTTGAAATCGCTTTAATCGCTTTGATTTAATCTCGCAGACTATATTCTTGACCATTAAGCAAAAGCCCGCTTCGTATTGAGCGGGCTTTTTATTGCATTAAAGGTTCTGGTAATGATTATTTGAACGAACTAACCAGTCGGTCAAGTTGTTCTGCAAGGCGGGTTAATTCCTTGCTAGCTTGTGCCATTGCTTCTGCTTGAGACAGTGTTTGGTGTGCATCATCTTTTATCACAGAAATATTGTTCGATATTTCATTCGTCACAGCACTCTGTTGGTGGGTTGCTGATGCTACCTGATTATTGGTGCCTCGCAATGTAGCAATTCCATCGGTAATTTCCGTTAGCATTGCTTCAGCTGATTGAATTGCTTCTACACCCGTTTCAGCCTGGGTTTGGCTGACTTTCATGGCATCAACAGCTTTTGCAGATTCCTGCTGAAGTTTGTTGATGGTTTCCTGAATTTCTTCCGTAGAATCACCCGTTTTTTGTGCAAGGGTACGTACTTCGTCAGCTACAACGGCAAACCCGCGACCGTGATCGCCAGCGCGAGCAGCTTCAATTGCTGCATTCAGAGCTAATAAATTTGTTTGATCTGAAACTGAACGAATGACATCCAGAATGGAGCCAATGGAGTCGGCTTGCGTTGCCAGATGGTGAATAACATCACTTGCCGTGGTCAGTTGGTCTGTTAAGGACGCAATTGACGTTTGTGCTTTCATGACCGATTGCTGACCTTGCACACTGGATTGTTCCAGATGATCAGCCGCACTGGCCGCAGAATGCGCATTTTCATTAACGTCATTCACGGCTGCATTCATTTCATTAATTGCCAGAGCAATTTGTTCAGTATGCTCACTTTGGGTCTGACCACTTTCCAGCGTAAGCTGAGAGGTGTTTGCCGTTTCTGTTGCATGGTCTTTTAACTGGTGGCTGGTTTGCGCTACTTCATTAATGGTTTTTTGAATCTTATCAACAAACTGATTGAAGCCTTGCTGCAATTCGATTAACTCTCTCGTTGATTGTTTTTCCAAACGAACGTTGAGATCACCATCGGCTGAGCCCAGTTGTTTAAAGACATCTGCAAGGTGTGTGATAGGACGTGTTAATCGACCGGACAGGAACCAGGCTAGTGAGGCAAACAGAATAGTCGCAACAATAATCCAGACAACTATTTTAGCTGAAATGGTATCCAGTGCCGCGAAGACTTCTTTAGAAGGGACTTCTGCGACAATGTACCAGCCAGCACTTTTGATGTAGCTGGTCGCAACCAGTGTTTTAACGCCATTGATATCTGCTTCTGCCAGCGAGAAGTCCTGATTTCGAAGAAGTTGGCGAGAAGCTTCTTTCCCATACTGTGATTCCAGGGTGGCTTTGTCGAGTAAGGATTGGTTTTTATGGATTTTAACCAGGCCAGTATTGTCTACCAGGTAAACGAAACCGGACTGTTCTATCGTCTGTTGATTCATCTTCTGGACTAAATCGCCTACAGGCCGGGCAACGCCGGATAATCCACGTCCGTCTAGCATCTGATAGTTTACGAACAGTTTTGTAATGCCATGCTCGGTGTACAGACTTTTCAATTGCGCATCATCGCCAGAAGTAAACGCAAAAAACCAACCATCTGCGGGGCCGGGTTCTAAGACGCGTAGAAAACCATCCTGATTCCAGTAGCGGCGAGATTGTCTATCAACAAACGATACGGTAATCAGATCGTGTTGTTCTTTTATTCGGTTTAGCTGATCAAGAAGGATGGATTCCTGTTCAGCAGGAAAGCCGTCTTCAACCCATTTTAGAATAAATGCATTGGTAGCAAGTTGTTCAGTGGTTGCTTGCATGATGGAAATTTCTTTATCGACCTGATTTCTGATCGACGTCAGCATGGCCGGAAGCTCACGATGCTCCATCCGGTCTGCAACAACCACTCTGGATGAAAACTGACTCACAAAGCCAATCAGTGAGGCAGAAGCGATTACTGCTACGACCAGAGCAAGAGTCAGTTTTCTTTTTAATGATAAATTTGTCAGGTTCATATTTGGTGTCACACGAGTTAATAAATGGAAGTTACCATATCCATCTGGTGTTTCACTATTTTGAATAATTTTTTACTTATATAGCGTAACTATTTATAGTGCCTGACCATGTTAATGATAAATAAATAGTTTTCAATTGAATAAACAGGAAATGTTTGTTCTACATGCTCTTCAATAAGTTGTTGTTTCTTAATTAAATACTTCGATAAAAGCTATTTTGCTGTTTTTATTTGTCTTTATCTGTGTATCCCCAGGGAGCCTCAGGTGGGGTAACTGATTGAGTTAAATCGAAATCAACTCTGAATTCACGACCTTCACGAACAAGGCGATAACTAAATGATTTTGGGTAAATAAACATTTGCCAGGTGTTACCCAGCGATTGCGGGATGCCTTGTTCGACAAACATCTGTTTTGAGTATTGATCTGCGGGGAAGCTTTGTACCTGGGCCCAGCCTGAGTCAAGCGTATGTCCGCCATACATCGTTAGTTCATCATGGCTACCATCTTTATGTCTGTGGTCATGTTTTAGTGACAAGCCAGAACCGGTCTTGGTGATAATCCAGGTTCTGGATGCATTTTCACCAACATGAAATGGAATATGTAGTTGAGAGTCCGAACATTCTCGAATGTGCATAACTAGTCGTTTGCTCGCAAATGCATCACTACCAGAGTTATCAACCGTTACTTTTCCTTCATAGGCATTACCACAAAGTTTGCTCAGTGAATCAAAGAATTGGTCTTGAGGTTGAATTGAAACCAGAGGAGCTGCCTGACTAAGCATCAGCAAAGGAGTGGCTAATTGTGTAAATAAGGACATCATTATAGCGAGTACCATTGATTGTAAAGAAAAGTCAGCACTATATCAGGATAGAACGTACTCAGCGAAATAACTGGATTTTTTATCGAAGCAATGGCATTTACGCTGCGTTTCACGTCATTGAAGTCGAATAAAATTTCATCTGTAGAGATCTAAAGGTCATGGCAGGAAAAATGGGCAGCTTCCTTCTGCCCTGATGGTTATTACAGTTCGTTTCTTGCTCGTTGTACGATATTAAACAGCATATTGATTGGTGTGACATTACCTTGTTCTACGTCATTGCCGGAACAGGCATTATTGTCGATGTAATGAAGTGCTTCAGCGACCATAGGATCTGATTTGTCACCCCAGTCACCTGTAATCGCCTGAGTCGTTGTTTGACAGGTAGGTTTCAAGCCATCGAAATAATCGCCATGGCCCAGAGAGTTCGAAACCTGAAAATTTGCTGCAAAAACGACTTTGTCGCACATTTGAACAGGCTGCATACCGATGGGTTTGCCACAACTGTTATTGCCGATAGTCACTACTTCGATGTAAGGCGATAGTGAGTTAGCGACCAGTTCACTGGCTGAGCAGGTTTCCTTTGTATTGATGACAAACAATCTGTCGAGCGCTATTTGTTCGCCCACGGGAGGAGGTGAGAAGTTTATGCTCTGATTTTGATGGGTGTTTTTATCATTGAAAGTCAGATTAGTGAAGACCTGACTGGCTACTGTTGTACCGCCAAGACTACTGGATAATTGATTGGTAACATCTAACTGGCCACCACCGTTGTAACGCAGGTCCAGTATCATTTCATCGACACCTTCCCCTGAGAAATATGTCATTGCTTGTGTGAGTTCTGGAACACTGCGTGATAAAAATTTGTCATAGACCAGGTAACCAACTCTTTTACCGTTATGTTCAATAATTTGTGATGACATAACGGTGTTCGATTCGACTTGTCTTTTGATCAATGTGCGGGTGATTTCTTCACCGTCTGGGCGTGTCCACGCAATTTCTGTTGCGATACCCGATTCAGCCGGACCAAAGTGTTCTTCCCACGTTGTTTGCTGAGCATTAAATTCTCTAATTAACTCAGTCATTGGGCGACCATTTACATGAGTAATTTTGTCACCGCGTCTGAGTCCCATTTGCTCTGCTTCACTATCCTTATATACGTATCTAACGACGAGAGAACGACGTGACCGTTCTTGCTGATACGCAAATCCATAGCCGGTGTAACGTGAACCAACAATGACATCTTCGAATGCATTGACAAATTGGGCGTCATAATCAGCTTGAGACAATAAGAAACTATATCTGTCTTGCGGAGCTTTCACCGCTTCAAGCAGCGCTGAAGGGCTATCATAAGTATCTGTACTGACTGAAGCGGGTAGATCACGATACCAAAAGTATTGATCCTGAAGTAAGGACCAGAGTTTCTGATTCTGATCAGCGATAGAACATTCCGCAACAGTAGGCGGGGGTGAGGGTAAGCTCGGAGGATCAACGTTGATACCATTGTTCGTACTACCACCGCCACCGCCGCCACCACATGCTGTTAAGAACAGCGATACTGCAATGTAGGAGAGTTTTTTCATTATTAGAGTCTGTCCGCGATTGGTTGATAATTATACTAGACAGAAAGTTTTGCCTTCGACAAGTAACTAAATATTAACAAAGGTAGCGTTGGGGAATAACTGTTGTTGAGTTATCTCAATGTAAGGTATCAGGTGAACCAGTTAGCCTTTAATTTTCAATGTGTTGAATTTTTAAACAATGAATGGGTGTTACATTAGCATAATCTGATTGTTAATTAGATTTTTTTGAAATAAAAACACTATAATTAATACAGAGTTAAGGTATGAATATGCCTGGTTTTGCTAAAACCCTCTCTTTTTATATTCATTACAAATGTTGGGTAATCAGGAAATTTTCGAATCGAAAGTGGTTATTTATAGATGATCAAAGAGGATATAGCGCTTTTCTGTCAGGTCTTAATTATTCAGTTTTCTAAGTAATGAAGATGAGTGGAGATCTGGTAATCAGGATGGAAATAGCTGCCAGAGAGACTGACAGCTTATATCAGGAATAACGGAAGTGATTAATACACTTCAGGGCAACCAGGATACCCGCATGTATAACGATACATAAGAGTTAGTCGCTCACCACCCCAACCACCAGTGATTGTGGCTTGTTCTGCATCACTGATTTCACCTACTGGATTTTCAGGAAGCTGAGCCAATTGTTCAGCTGTCAGTGAATCTCGGTATGATTTGTCTTTCCAGGCACGGATAATATCTACATTTTTCATTATGTAATCCTATGATCTTGAATAGTTAATCGAATACTGTGTTTCACAGATATTAGAAGATGTCAGGGCAGCCAGGGTAACCGCACGTATTAGCGCGCATTAAAGTGACTCGGCCTGAAGGACAACCACCACTGATAGTCGCCAGTTCCGCTTCATTTAACTCGCCAGCAGGGTTTGCTGGTAAATTAGCCAGTTGCTCCGCAGTCAGTGAGTCACGATATGATTTGTCTTTCCACGCGCGGATAATGTCTACATTTTTCATAATGTATGCCTTCTGTTATCAATTAATGTAATCAGTTAATCCAGTAACATTAGAAAATGTCAGGACAACCCGGGTAGCCACAGGTATTAGCACGCATTAAAGTGACACGACCTGAAGGGCAGCCACCACTGATAGTTGCTAATTCTGCTTCATTTAACTCGCCAGCTGGGTTCGCTGGTAAGTGAGACAATTGCTCAGCAGTCAATGACTCACGATATGATTTGTCTTTCCACGCGCGGATGATATCTACATTTTTCATACTAAATTTCCTTCTTAACCGGCTGATTTTATTTACTGTTCAGCACGTCAGCCATTCCCACTGAACAGTTATTTAATGGCTAATGAGGCGAATTCGTCATTAGCAGAAAGTCTGGATGTTGTTGTTGTTCTAAAGCCATTAGTCCAAGTGTGATACCTGACAGACCTGTCATTAATCCAGGCTGAGCTACTTTTACGGGAGTGCCACCTTTGAGAACGTCAGGAGAAGTAATGGCTTGTTTGAAACGGGACAATTCGTGACGAACTTTATTCAGTCCTGCTACATGTCCGGTGTGTATTGAGCAAACTTGTAGGGCAAGGAGATTTCCGGTGATGCCATGACATAGTGAATGGTCAGCCGGAAGACTCTGCTGGATTAGTGCATCGGTTGAACGTTCAATGTCTTGTTGAATCATTGCGGTCAATGAGTCTGTGTTTGCCAGTCTTGCGCCTTGAATGTTCTTTAAAAGCTGGACTCGGGATAGCCCAATCCCAGCATTTCCATGACACCAGTAGCCTATGGTTGGCGTGGGTTTATCGACGGCAAAATCACGATTATCACGCCAGTTGTTAGCGTGTTGATCCCAGCACGCATTCTCATAGTTAAGTCCGTTCGAGATTGCGGTAATAATTTGTTGTTGTTTAATCTCACTTACAAACGGTAAAGCGGATGATAGCGCCAGTAAGATGCCTGCATTGCCATGTGACAGGCCACACAATGGCTGATGATGAATTCCCTGTTGCCATCCCGAACCTTCTTCTTGTTGAACCTGGCAAGTGAGCAGTTGGTCAACAAGCAAATCAATCAATGGTTGTAACCGAAGTCGTTCGTAGTCAGCGACAACAGCGGCACATATTCCCTGCAGTGTACCGGCATTACCTGCAACGATGTCGTGCAGGGTATCTTGTTGGATGTGCTGTTTAATCGTTGAATAATGTTCGGTCAGAATTGATACGAACGGCATTACAAAGTTTTGCTGCGAAATAGTCGATAGTACGGTTGCACAGTAGATGGCTCCGCCAATGCCATTCATGCCACCCGAAAGAGGCAGATCAGCGTGAATGTTAGCTGCTTCATACATGTGTTGATGAATAGCCTGGGCCTGGTGCCAGGTTTCTACTGCGGCTTGCCACGCGTCAGAGTTGTCAGCAAATTCAGCATATTTAGCTAAGAACGTCGCAATACCACACAACCCATCGTAATAACCTGCGCCTGCCGGTTGTAGTTGCCAGTGTTCATCCTGCATGCCGACGTCAAACCAATGCCATTGCCGATTATTATGTGATGATCGTCCAAGATTCAGAAGTCGACTGGAAATACGTTCGATAAGGTTGGTTGATGAAGTCTCTTGCACGATTACATCTGGAAGTGGCGCAGAAAACGTTTTATCCAGTGATGTGGTAATTGATCCATTTATAAACCAGTGTTGTTTTACCACCATTGCTTGCTTATCAATGAGTAGTCGATGGTGCCGTTGAGTTATTTGCTTTAATGCTGGTGTAATCGATGAACAGGGAAAAGATTGACCATGAATATCAGTAAAGAACGGTTCACTGGTGTGAAGTGAAAAGAAAGGAATGTCACCTTGAATCAGCTGCTTTTCTTCCTGAGTTGCAATGATGTGATTTAGATTGTCGTTGTTGGTGGCTGGCGTATGAAGAACCGACAATTGTTTACTGACATTTAGTCCGTTAGTTAATGTATCTGGATGGAACAGCGTGTTGAGTAAAGAGGAGTAATGTTGGGTGTTTCGGATAACCCAGCGTGTAAATAAGCCGTCAAATAAACTAAGATGTTCTTTTACTTCAGGTTGTGCCAATAGCGAAATACAGCGATCAAAACCAGTGATAAAGTCGGTATAAAAATCAGCCAGAGTACAGGCCGTGTTATCGAGAGTTGGAAGATGATTATCTGACGCATCAATGACGGCTGAAATCTGCCCCAATGCCATTTCGTCAGTGTTTGTATTCAACCAGGTTGACTGCTGTGTTGTTTGTTGCTCATTTTTGCCCAGGCCTCCAACATCTATAATCTGTTGATTCATCCCAAGTTTTGTTTTAGAAGGCAGCAGCCCGGTACTCGCAACAGTAAAATCTTCCTCAGAATCAAAAAATGACGTTGGATGTAACAACGTTTCCAGGTCAACCAATACGGGATATTCACCATGAGCCACAAGGTTCTCGTGATGAAAGTCTGTGCCATTCAGAAACCAGGTTAGCGCCAGAGTTTGTCCTGCGCGTTGATAATAACGAGCAATGTCAGATCGCTCAGCGCATGGATGTGTCGTAATAAATTCAGCCCAACCGTATGTTTCTCTGGAGAGCACTTTCGGCGATTTTAGCGGCGTTGCATCTTGTCCGTGTTGCTGAATATCGAGCGTGTTGATCATGTCTGTAAATTGAGCAAAAGAGGAATCCAGCGCGAGATTACGGGGTTTGTACAGTAATAAAGGCTTTCCATCGCTTCGTTGTTTCATGATCAGGACTGACTTTCCCTGATTATGAGTATCACTGCCAGCTGGCGTCAGAACAATATCGTCGAGTAGAAGTTCCTGTAGATTAAAGTGATTCTTTAAATCAGGAAAATCACGGATAGTATGTTCCGTTACCGACGAGATCCAATTTTCCCACTGCAAACAAAAGGTTGCTGCTTGCCTGGCTAAAACAGGGTATTCACTCAGGAATGCGTTACGTTTAACGGTGGTGGTGAGTTGTTCAATAAAGCAGTCAAAGCGTGATTCGGGAGTTTCACCGGTGAGTTGTCCGAGCTGGCGAGCAACATTTAATTCGAGGACCAGTGTTCGATTGGCCAGGTTTGCCAGTTTACTCAATAAGCCTGGTAGTAGCTGGCTGATCCAGCCTGATATGAAGGAATAACTCGAATATTTCGATAATAATTTCTTAACAACCGTACAGATAAGCGGCTCAAATAGTTTTAGTAACGTAAGCTTTGGCGCATCCGGGAGTAATTGTTGTAGTCTCTGATTATCAGATGCGTCCAGATAGCAGCTGTTTAACCATTCGAACCCGGTCAGGCTGTTTCCTAACTCGGCATGGCTAAATAGCTTGTTCTTTAATTCGGTATCCAGTAGGTTCAAAAATGCTGGAACGGGTAGGTTTTCTTGTCGGATAATTGAATTTAAGTATTTATTATCAATAGGTTGGCTTTGATTCTCCTGGCGGGAAACCGACCATGATTGTGCCTGATTGATGAGGTTTTGATTAAGGTCTGTCTGAAATAAATTCAGTTTTTCGGTGTGACTCAGTGGCGAAAGAATCGAAAAAAACTGTACTCGTTCATTGAGAGTAAGTGCTTTAAACCACGCAATAACATCAATCGATTCATGTTCGTTTATTGCCATCTGGACAACCTGTGTGTACAAGAGTTGTGCTCAGATTAGAGAAAAAAAGTGGGTGTCGAGAGTAGAAACAGGACACAAAAGTTTGGAAATGAGACATTGTAATTAATAAAATTAAATTAATAATTTGTTACATTGAAACGGCTGGATAAACGGTTCTGTTTTCATTATCGTTCATATTCTATTCACCTTCAGCGGGGTAAATTTTAGTTCAAATTTTGTTGAAGGTGACGGAGAATTCCTACATGGAACTGATAAAACAGATAGAAAATCAAAGTGTTGATGCTATAGATTCGACGAGAAAAGCACTGAAGACACAACTTCAGTCTTTATTGGATTTGATCGAAAGACAGCCTGTGCATCAGACACAGTCGTCAGATATGGTTTCTGATGAGGTCAAACAGTCGGTAAAGTACTCGCTGGATTTGTTGGCCGTTCTGCGTAATCAGTTAAAAACAACACCAAACGAAGTTAACAGTTCTTATTTCATTTCCGATAATGCGGGTTCTTCGCAGACAGCATTGAATGAGTCAGTTGTTGAGCGAATCCCTGTCTTAATTCAGCATGATCAGGATTGGCGGAAGTTGGTTAATGCTCAACCAGGAATCTCATTACAGCGCATTACGATTAATGATCTGACTTTATATCAACATGAAGCGCCAAAACTGCTACTTGTATGTAGTACTTTTACGGCGGAGCAACCATCCCTCATCTTTCTTCTTCGTTATTTTTTACCGCATACATTATTCATCAGTCTGGATTGTGATGAATTATCTGAGGGTGACGCAAAATCGGATTGCCAGCAGGATTATCATTATGGATGTGATGATTCAATAGTGTTGTCATCTGGCAGCCTGTCGTCAATGCCTGTATTGAAGCAAAAGCTGGCCCGAGCCCGAGCGGTAAGTTCTTTACTGTCTTGTGTTACGCATGAAAACCCGAGAGTTATTAAATTTATTCCCGGTGAGTTGCATCATAGTAAATGGTACTTTGTCGCAGACTTTGAGCAAATCTTAGCAAGGTTCTCATCGAGAGAATCTTTCCATCGAGATGATGCCGCTAAACAACTGGTCATGTGTTCCAGACATTTAAACCGAAAACTGAACGAGTTTTATCCGGTTAATTTTAAGGAACTGTTAAAACTTCACCGCATGCGCAGAGCGTTATTTCTGATGGGAGAAGGGCGGCAAGTTGCGCAGCTGGCGGACCGTTGTGGATTTTCTTCACCCTCCTGGTTCAGTTCCAGTTTTAAATCAGTGTTTAATTTGACCGTGAAGCAAGCCGATCTGGTGATTTCGAGTGCCGGTGAAATTTAAGGCTTTCTTTACAAAGGTCGAAAGATCCAGGTCACTCCCTATTAATTGGCTTATCTGCCTTTATGTCTTTGTTACTTAAAAATAGTAGTTTAACTTAATATAAAGAAATAATTTGTAACATGTTGAATATGATTGCTATTTATTCAATTAAATATAGTTATGGTCGTTATTTAACCATATGAGTATAAATAGGTAGTTATCAGTATAAATGTTTGCAATGGATCGCCTTTTTTTCTGTTGTAAACGCTTATTTGTTGCAGGGTGTGTGAAATTATTAAAATAATGATTCAAAAGGTATTTTTATGTGTTTATTGCTGTTTATTGTGAATCTTTTATGGCAGACTCCGCACGATCTGGTGGAAGGCCAGATTTTTTAATGAGTAGTATGTCATAAGGATTTTTATGAAAAAGTTATTAAGCGCATTAGCTGTACTTACAGCGTTAGGTGGAACTGGCCAGGCAATGGCTGACGACAGTGGTTACGTTTTCGGTGTTGGTTTCCAACGTGACAACTTCGATGCTGGAGCAGTAAAAGACCCGGATTTAGGTTATTTCCTACAAGGTGGTTACCAGTTCGACAGCATGTTCAGTGTGCTTGGTGGTTACAAAATGTATGGTGAGCCTCACTTTGGTGCTGCAAGCCACTCTCTGGATCTTGATATCAATGCATTATTCCTGAAAGGCCGTGCTCAGTACGACATTTGGGGTCCTATGTTCGTATTCGGTGATCTTGGTGTTCAGCGTTGGGACACAGAAGCTAAAACAACTGTTGATGGCGTTCGTGTTAAAGCTGATGATTCTGGTACTGAAGTACTTTACGGTGCTGGTATTGGTTTCCGTAACGATCGTGCAAGCTTCACTATCGGTTATGAAATCAACAAGATGGACGACGTAGACGTTGATTCTATCTCTGTTGCATTGAACTTCAAGTTCTAATAGATTGCGGCAATATAGCGTTTATATTGCCGCATTTTAGCGCCTTTCTTCTCTGTCTGCTTGATAACCCACTGTTTTCCTCTATTGCTGTCTTACTTTAATGATGCTTTATTCATCTGTTTGTTACTGGAAGATTCGATCCTTGTAACCTCTGATTTAATGTCAATCGGAATCTGTTCAGTGGTGTGCTTTTCATCCTGACTCGGTATGCTTTATAACAGTACAGTTTGTGGGGAAATAAGCGTTGCTTATTATACTGTGCTGAAACATCCGGGCAGCGCTGAAGCAGGAGGTAAGTATTCGGCTCTGCCCACTTTGTCACCACTTTTTACCTCTCGCCCACTTATCTTCTATGTTACAACCTTTCTTACACTTAATTTATCGCAAAGCAGTTCCGCCTTTGTTGTAAACCGCTAAAATCGAACCGTTTGTTCAATTGGAGCATGTACATGAAATTACAACTAATTACCGGCGCAGTGCTTGCTGCTTTAAGTCTTTCATCTCAAGCAAGTGAGCAGTCGGTTACTAATGATGGTGCGCTAAACCATTCAGATACCCGCTTATTACGTTTCCCGGATATTCATCAAGATAATGTCGCGTTTGTTTATTCAGGTGATATTTATATCGCTAACTGGAAAACGGGTAAATCTCAGCGTTTAACCGATCACAAAGGTTTTGAAACGTTTCCAAAGTTTTCACCAGACGGTTCTAAAATCGCATTTTCAGCAGAATTAAGTGGAAGTCGTCAGGTCTACGTGATGGATATTGACGGCAGCAATCTTAAACAGCTGACGTTTTATAATGATGTAGGACCAATGCCGCCTCGTGGCGGGTTCGACAATCGGGTAATGGACTGGACACCTGATGGAAAGCACGTATTAATTCGTGCTAATCGTACACCGTATGGTAAGCGAATGGGTCGTCCATATTTAGTGCCTGTTGATGGCGGCCTTGAAACGCCTTTAGCCGTGACTGAAACTGGTGGAGGCATGTTATCTCCAGATGGTACTAAATACCTGTACACGCCGATTGACCGTGAATTCAGAACCTGGAAGCGTTATCGAGGTGGTCGTGCGCAGGATGTCTGGACTTACGATTTAGTGAACAATGTCAGTAAGCGTCTGACAACTCATAAAGGCACAGATAACCAACCGGTTTGGGTTGGCGATGATATTCTTTTCACGTCTGATCGGGATTACACCTTAAACCTGTATAAATATGTTGAAGGTGGTGAGCCACAAAAAGTAACGGATCACAAAGAGTTTGATGTGTTATTTGCATCTGCCGGTCCGACAGCCGTTGTATATGAAAATGGCGGTTATTTATATCGTTACGATCCGGCTGCAAATACCCCGCAAAAACTGTCTATCTCTATAGAAGGCACGCGTATTTATCGTCAGCCATCCTATAAGAATGCGGCCAGAAATATTGAGTCATTTGACTTATCTCACGATGGCAAACGCGCAGTGTTTGGTGCCAGGGGGGAGATTTTCACCGTTCCAGCAAAAAATGGTGAAGTGCGCAATATTTCTAAATCATCCGGTGTACGTGAGATAAATGTCACCTGGTCACCGAATGGTAAATACATTGCTTATTACAGTGATGTGTCTGGTGAGTATGAACTGTACATACGTGAGCAAAATGGCAAAGGTAAGCCTGTACAAATTACTGACAACGGCACAATCTGGCGCTTCACGCCGGTCTGGTCACCTGACAGTAAACGTATTTTGTTTGCCGATAAAAACCAGACCTTGTATCACGTTGATATCAAAAAGAAAAAACAGGTCAAAATTGACCGTTCTGAATACAACGACATAGTTGAATACATCTGGTCGCCGGACAGCAAACAGGTTGTCTATGTAAAAAATAATCCAAATTCTTACAGCTCATTGTGGCATTACGATCTGAAATCGCGCAAGAAAACCCGATTGACTGATGACACAACCAGTGAGTTTTCTCCAGCTTTCTCACCTGATGGTAGCCAGCTATATTTTGCCTCGAATCGTGATTTCAACCTGGCCTTCAGTGATTATGAATTTAATTACCTGTACAACAAGGCTACACGCGTTTACGCAGCAAGCGTGAGTGAAGATGGTCCGACATTGTTTATGCCGACCAGCGATGAAGTAGCTATTAAGTCAGACAAAAAGAAAGGTAAGAAAGACAAGAAAGACGACGAGAAGTCAGCGATTTCTTTCGATACTGAAGGATTTGCTGATCGCGTGATTTCACTAGGCGCGCCAGCGGGTAGCTACCGTAACCTTCAGGGCGTAAAAGATGGTGTATTAGCTCAGTCTGGTGGAAAGCTGGTACTGATCAGCTCGAAGAAAGCAGAGAAGCCGAAGACGGTTATGGCTGGTGTTCAGAACTATAAAGTTGTGGGCGGTGGCGACAAAGTAATGGTTCAGTCGGGCGCTAACTACGGTGTTATTTCGCCAAAACCTGATCAGAAGTTGAAAGATAAACTCAACGTTAAAGGCATGGAAGTGAAAGTCAATCCAGCCGATGAATGGATTCAAATCTATAACGAAGGTTGGAGAACATTACGTGACTGGTTCTACGATCCAGGCATGCATGGTATGGACTGGGTTGGTATTCGTGAGCGTTATCTTCCTATGGCTCAGGCGGCTGCTCACCGTTCAGATATCGACTATGTATTGAGTGAGATTGCCGGTGAACTGAATGCGGGTCATATCTATGTTCAGTCAGGTGATATGCCAAAGGTTAAGCGTCGTGAAACAGGTCTGATTGGTGCTGAAATTTCGGCACATAAATCAGGTTACTTCCGTATTGAGAAAATCTTCAATGGCGAGAACTGGCACGATAACTTCCGCTCTCCGCTGGACCAACCGGGGGTAAAAGCAAAAGAAGGTAACTACATCATCGCGGTCAATGGTGTGCCTACCACTTCGGTATATAACTTCTACGAGTTAATGGAAAATACTAAAGGGAAAGCGGTTGAGTTAACGTTAAACCGTAAGCCGACTAAAAAAGGTAGCTGGACTACGGTTATTAAACCAACCGCGTCAGAACTGGGTTTGAGATATCTGGACTGGGTAGAAAGCCGCAGAGCGATGGTCGAGAAATTGTCGGACGGGCGAATTGGTTATTTCCATTTACCGAATACAGCAGTAGAAGGTAATCGTGAATTAAACAAACGCTTTATGCCACAAGCGACCAAAGATGCATTGATCATTGATGATCGATACAACGGTGGTGGTTTCATTCCTGAGCGTATGATTGAGATCTTGTCGCGGAAAACATTGAATTCATGGGTTACACGCGGCACTAAACCAAATCCAACGCCATTGTTCGCACATGATGGTCCTAAAGCGATGATCATCAATGGATATTCAAGTTCAGGTGGTGATGCGTTGCCGTATTACTTCCGTCAAAACGGGCTTGGAAAATTGATTGGTACTCGTACCTGGGGTGGATTAATCGGTATTTCTGGAAATCCTGGATTAGTTGATGGTGGTATCGTGATTGCTGCAACTTTCCGTATCATTGATAACGATGGTAACTGGATCATCGAGAATGAAGGTGTGTCACCGGACATCGAAGTTCGTGATTTACCTGAATTACTGATGAAAGGGCAAGATCCAAGTCTTGAACGTGCAGTTAAAGAGCTGATGAAAGATTTGCCTGCGAATCCACGCAGCAAACTGAAGGTTCCACCGGCACCGACAACGTTTATTGAATAATTATCGGTAGATAAAGTGATTTAAAGGGGCGAAGGTGAAAAATACTTCGCCCTTTTTTGTTTGCTTAATTGAACCATCAGAGTGAACGTTATATCGTAAATAATGTCAGCGATATCAGGAACAATCATCCCTGATAACTTAGCGACAATCTTGTGATCGTCATTTCGATGAAAAGACACGGTAATGGAGAAAATCATGAGTACTCAGAAAAAAACGGGTAGTTGTTTGTGTGGTTCTGTGCAAATTACGGCAAATGCTGTCAGTAACCATGTAGGTAGCTGTCATTGTTCCATGTGTCGTAAATGGGGTGGAGGGCCATTTCTGGCTGTTGACTGTGGGACGGATGTTGTCTTTTCAGGCGAAAGCAATATTGGTGCTTTTCCATCATCTCAATGGGCTGACAGAGGATTCTGCAAGAAGTGTGGTACACATCTGTTCTATCGACTGACAGAAAATCAACAATACATGATGCCTGCAAGTTTGTTTGAACAAGCCGAGAATTTTGAGTTGAAACAAGAAATTTTTATTGATGAAAAGCCTGACTGGTACTCATTTCAAAATGACACCAACAAAATGACCGGTGCGGAAGTTTTCGCTCAATTTACTCAACAGCAAGATAACTAATGAAGGCATTCAGTGTCACCTGAATGAAAAGAAAGGCGAGTTGTAACATTACTCGCCTTTTTTAATGTCTCTCGACAAGCATTGTTCATGCAATGATGTAACCAATGAATAAATTCGTTTCAATGGGTTTGTCATAAATACACTGACGTGGAACAGTGTTTGTTACACCACTGACGCATCTTCTTTTAGCAACAACACAATCAAATAGATTAATGCAAGCGGCGGAAAGAAGGCGGTAAAGAAACCAATAATCGCTGCCTTTTGTGGATTATCTGTTTTGGTTTGACCAAGACGATAGCTAATTACAGTGACTGTGATTAAAAATGCCAGTGAAGCCAGCCCTACAAGTAATGAATACATAAACTTTCCTTTTTAACGATGCCGATGCCATCAGAAACTGCTTATATTCTGAACCAGTGATGTCCATCTTATGATGGTGTTTGTACAAATACAAATAAAATTTATCGTTTATCGATAAATAATTGTTGTTGATTGATAAATATATATCGTTTTAAATAGAGTGAATGAATAAATGGATCGTGAGGGCTGAGAATGGCTTCTTCGTTAAAAATCAATCTGGATTTGTTGTTAGTACAACGAAAAATGACGTTATCCGAGTTATCCGAAAAGGTTGATATTACTCTGGCGAATTTATCTAAGCTGAAATGTGGTCGCGCTAAAGCAATCCGGTTTACAACCTTGTTAGCACTTTGCGAAGCGTTAAATTGTAAACCGGGTGATCTGTTGGATATTGAAGACTGACCTTAGACTTTAAATTGCTTTATTTGCTCATCTAATTTTTTACTACTGTCAGCAATTGATTCGGCGAAAGTAACCGACTCCTGCATTTTTTGAGTTGAAGTTTCACTTAACGACGATATTTCGTTAACGCTGCGGCTAATTTCAATCACAGTCACTGACTGTTGTTCGGCAGCACTGGCAATTAGCGTGTTCATATCATTCAAATTGGCAATTGAACTGATGATTTTGTTCAACGCATCGTTCGCCTCATTTACCTCTGATGCTGAGTGTTCCGACATACTGACACTGGAGCTAATGACGTTCACGGCCGATGATGCACCGGATTGTAATCGGTGGATCATATTCTGAATTTCTGCGGTTGATTGCTGTGTTCGATTTGCCAGTGTCCGAACTTCATCAGCAACGACGGCAAACCCTCGACCTTGTTCGCCTGCTCGAGCGGCTTCGATTGCTGCGTTTAATGCTAACAGGTTCGTTTGTTCTGCAATGGTGCCGATCACATCCAAAACCCCACCAATACTCTCTGTTTCTTTCGCGAGATTTTGAATAACATCGGCGGCAGAATTAATATTTACGGCTAATGACTTGATTTCATCGGCCGTTGAAACAAACACCCGTTGTCCGGTTAATATAGCTTCCTGACCTTCTGATGCTTCCTGAGCGGCGGCTTCCGTATTGCGAGCAATATCCTGAATTGTCACCGTCATTTCATCTATGGCCTGAGCCACCCGGGTTGTCTGATCATTTTGCTCGTCAATGATATTTTTCGCGCCATCGTTAATGCTCACCAGTTCACCAGATGTAGCAACGGCAGCATTGACGTTCTGGTTCACATTTCGAACTAAATCAGCAATCTTTTCTACGAAGACATTAAAGGACTGAGCCAGCTCGCCGAGCTCGTCTTTACCGCGAACTTTCAACCGTTGTGTCAGATCACCATCGCCTTTAGAAATATCATGAAGTGCATTCAGTGTTTGACTGAGCGGTAAAGTAATTGATTTGGAAATTGTAATAATCATGATGGTCATCACTAAAAACAAAACGATTGCCGTGATGATGATTGCGGTAGAGGTTGCAAAGAATTCTTCAGCAACATCGTCCAGATAAATGCCGCTCCCAATGATCCAGTTCCAGGGAGTAAATCCTTTGACATACGAGATTTTCTCGACGGGATCATCAAAGCCGGGTTTTGGCCAGAGGTAAGGCACATAACCTGCGCCATCACGTCTGACAACGTTCGCCATTTCGACAAAGAGTTGTTTACCATCCGGGTCGGCGAATCCGGATAAATCCTTTCCATCAAGTGAAGGTTTAATCGGATGCATGATCATGGTTGGCGATAAATCATTGATCCAGAAGTAGTCATTGGATTCGTATCGAAGAACTTTAATGACAGATATTGCCTGTTGCTGTGCTTCTTCCCTGGATAGCTGACCTGATGTTTCGAGGCGATGGTAATGTTCGAAAACATTGAAGACAGATTCTACGACATGGCGAGTTTTGAGCGCTTTGGCATCGAGCAATGATGTTTTAAAGTTTGAAAGCAGAACACCAATTAATACCAAAAACGAAATTAGGGCCATCGCCAGTACAGTCAATAATCTGAACTTTATCTTTGTATCTTGTAATTTCATATCTGCAACTCCAATGCTAATAGTCAGCTTGATATCGATACGTCAGTACAAGAATAGTCTGTAAACAGACTTATGCCAGTATGAGAGATTACTGATAAACTTGTTTCAAATCAGGGTAATAGTCAGTATCCATAGAATGGTTGAAGGGGCTTTCTTATTAAATGACTGAGTATTATGAATGGTTAGGTTTTTTGAATTTGAATTAGGAAAAAATTGCACTAAATGTAACATCGTGATTCAAAATTAGATTTATCTTAATAACATAATTGACATCATTTGCTAATTTGTCAGAATGTCGTCGTCTTCAATGTAAAGGATATAGCATTTATGGTTACGTCGGTTGATACCAGTGTCCCGGTGAATTACGCGTCTGCAATTGCTCGTGACGTGAACGGTTCGATAGATTTTCCTGCCATTGAACTGGCATCAGTCAAACGGCATGTCACTTTAGTACGTTTACCTTATGCTAATATTTACAGTGTGTTCGGCAAACTACCTAAAAATCGAGAAGTTCGCCCGCCATTAGGCCTGATGTATGTCGCTGCTGCTTTAGAGGAAGCCGGGCACACGGTCAATATCATTGATTGTGAAACTAAACTCTACCCACCTGACGTGACGTTAAATCTGATCCTTGAATCCAATCCCGATATCGTTGGTTTTACCGCAACAACTCCTGAGATTCATGGCGTAGAGTCACTCTCTCAAGAAATCAAAGCGCGTCGCCCGGAGATAAAAATAATGGTTGGTGGCTCGCATGTCTCTGCGATGCCTCGGCAAACGCTGGATGATTGTCCGTATCTGGATTATGTGGTTGTGGGCGAAGGTGAACTGTCAGCCGTCCATATCGCGAATGATTTACCCGATGAACAAATTATCCGAACCGACAATGAGAAAACGGTCGATTCTTATCCGTTACCTGCGAGACATCTTGTTGATTACGATGAATACAAGTATGCCTGGCCGGGTAAGGGAATGGTGAAAATGGATGTGCTGGAATCCATTCGAGGCTGTCCATTCATGTGTACGTTTTGTTCGGTGCGAGGTGTTAAACCACGATTACGTGATGTATCCCGAGTTGTGGATGAAATTGAAGGTTCTTTTAAAACCTATGGCACTCGGTTGTTTATGTTCTTTGATGACACGTTAACGGTAAATCGGCATCACGTTGCTGAGCTTTGTGATGAAATTATCCGACGAGGTCTCAATAAAGAAGTCGTGTTCTATGCAAATACTCGCGCCAATACAACTTCGCCAGAAATGCTGGATAAGATGATTGAGGCTGGCTTTACTGAAATGTCTATGGGGGTTGAAACAGGTAGCGCTGAAATGATGAAGGCTATCAAGAAGGGAACCCGAATTGAACAGTACGAACAAGTTTACGACTGGATGTACGAACGAGGATTGCAAACACGAGCCAGCTTTATAGTTGGTCATGCTCATGAAACTCATGAGTCTGTGCTGGAATCGATTAAGTTTGCCAAGAAAATAAAACTAATGCGTTGCGCGGTGAACATTCTGACACCTTACCCGGATACCCATTCTTATGATCAGGCACTGGCTGGTGACGGCTTACATTTATTATGTGAAGACTGGCGACAGTTCAAACGTTGGGGCACGTCGGTGATCAGAACCGATGATTTAACTGCGGAAGATCTGGAATGGTATCAGCGGCGTTTTCTCACCGAATTCTACACGCAGCCAAAGGTGCTTTGGTATCACCTGAAACAAGTAGCGGGTGGTAATTTTTCTCATTATTTTTATCGTCCTCTTTATTTTGCTGTTCGTAATCGAATCAAAGATTTCTTTACACAGTCTCGGCCTCCGACCTGGGGAAATTACCTGAAACGAAAGGCAAGAGGCGAGAACAAAATTGAAATTACGCTCAAGTTAGATGACAGAAAGAATCGTCGTGGCAAAGAGCTAACAGGTAAAGAAGATGGATTATTCAAGCGAGTTGGATGATCGTCTTATTCATTGCTCTTCTCTATGAGGGGAGCAGTGAAACGCGGCAACAGGCCATAATACAGAAGCTTTTCCCGTTGTAAGTTGTGCTGTTATTTAAATTTCAAAACAAAAATTCTCCGCCATTTAAAGGAATTTGCGCTATCTGAGCATATTTTCTGTGTTATAACCTTGGAGTCAGATGGATTCGCCCACGGAGATCTCAGTGCGTTTTATTATATTTTCCTTGTTTGTTGTTTTGTTGTCTGGTTGTGTATCAACAAAAGCCCCCCGCCAACCCGATGATGTCTTAATTTTTTCAGCACTTTACGACGATAGCATTCCTCATTTCTTACCCAGTGAAAATCCCGATTGGGATAAACATCAGCAATTTTTTTACAACGCGACAATAGAGCAGAAGATCCAGTATTTTGGTTATATCGAGCGTATCAATTTAATAGCGGCAGATGCCGTTTGTGGCCCTGAATATCAACAAATTCTTACGGAGTTAACTCAACTAAATCCGGTCGATATTATTGGTCACTTTGGTTTGTATAGCTGTGCTCAACAAGAAGGTGCCGGGCTGGCTGGTGTCTCTCATTACAAAACGTTGCAAAAAGTGCTGGTGGAAGAATTGCGTGAGAATGATGGAACATCACTGGAAAACGCGATTCGTGTGAAGAATCTGTACGAAGTCACTTCTATTTTACAGATTATGGAGTTATCGCCATTCAGTGTTCGATTGGTCGAAGCATATGGTGGGTTTTACTACAAAGTCCACGCAGTGGATCAGAGTCTCAGACAATATAAAGTCAGATATTTTACAGCGGATGACTGGATGAGACAGTTATACAAAACGGACGATCACTACCAGGCGTCGGGCGAGCAGATTCAAGCCGCTATTCGTTTTGAACTGGCTGGAAGTAAATTACCTTCTGTGATGTTAAAAACAGTGCGAGAGCAGATATTTTCACGCGATCTGAATAAAGCTAAAGCAACGTTGGCTGAGCTACCGAAAGATTATCCACTGGCGAGTGTGATTGCCGCAGAAATAGCGCTACTGGAACGTCAGCCATTCACGGAAGAAGAGCGAAAAGCATTGGATGATCTGTCGAAATCAGGGTTTGTGCCAGCAACAGCGGTATTACTGGTTGAGCAACTTCTTAAACCTGCAATTGACGAGGCTGCTGTTGAACCGTTGTTTGAGCAGTTGCGGTATTTACAAGTGGAAGAAATGGCTGAAGAGACAATGGTGTATAAACTGTATCACTTCCGTCATATGCCAGAATTTAAATCGGCGCTGTTTTACTGGTTGGGGCGGAAAGACCTTGATAAAGCGTTATTAGCAAAAGCGCTGATCGAAATGGAAGAGTTTGCTCGTTTGATACCGGTAGATAATAGCATTGGTGAAACCGAAATCTGGCAAATAACGGTGGATGGCCTGGCGTCACTTGGTGGTCAATACGTCGCTGTAGCCGGTTTCGCTCGTTATAACGAAACCCTGGTGAACACCGAGGCAACTGAAAAGGATCAACTGAATGCACTGATAAAGGCCTCAGACCTGGGTAGCGAACAAGCAATGGCCTTATTAGGTGATGTGTATTTGAAAGGGAACTATGAGCAAGCCGTTGATCACGCAAAAGGGTTGGCGCTTTATGAACAGGCCCTGGCGAAAAATGATAAGTACTTGCTGGATGTGTTGCAGCTGTACTTCGATAAGCAATACGATTTTTACAATGAAGAAAAAGCGCAATCTATGTTAGATGATGCGATTGCGTCAGGTAACAAAGACGCCATGTGTTTTCGCAGTTATATCCTCGATTATCACCAGGACGGTAACGAAGTAACTGCGACAGAACTGATGAATAAGACGGGTGAAACCGATACGGCAATTTGTGATCTGGCTCGTGGTGAGTTGGCCTATGCCATTGAGCGTGATTACGCGACCGCTGCATTCTGGTTCCGTCAGGCCAGTAAAAAGCAAAACTCGTCCGCTTATGCTCGACTTGGTTCGATGTACTTGAAAGGAGAGGGAGTTCCAAAAAACATTGATACAGCGAGAGCCTTGTTAGAACGAGTCGTTATTCAGGGCGGTTACATAACCGGATTACCGAGTTTGCTGGCACTATACGATGAAACGGGCGATATGGAAGACTTACAAAAAGGTATCGCGCTGATTGAGCGATTTGATCTGTAGGACTGCTTTTTACTGGAGCTGCAAAATAGCCGTAGATGAGCGCAGTTAATATCAATCAAAAACCTTTGCTGCGCTTTTTCTGGCACTGTGATGCAACGATTTAGTGGATAAGCTCGAACACTACATATCACCTGAAAAGGTCCGCAGATTTAGCCGTCTGTTTGTGGATTATCTGCCACCAGATGTTTGGTCATAAAGTGCCTGGCACCCGTTTTGGGGTAGCCTTCTTGTGTCCACTGAACCGTATAGCCATGCTGTTCATAAAAGGTTCTTGCCTGAAAGTCCAGCGTATCAAGTACAACTTTTGTGCAACCTCTTTCCCGAGCGGATTGTTCCATCATCGACAAAATTTTACTGCCAGCTCCCTGACCGCGCAGTGTGTCTGAAACCCACAAGATATCCAACATGAGCCAGTCGCCAAAGGTGCGACCATGACTGCCTGCAATAATGTCATTGTTGTTATTCTCAATGATAACAGCGAGTGGTAAACGTTCATCTACCTCCCAGTGTTTCCAATTAAAATCAACAATTTGTTGTGTCAGAAAAGTAGTAACTGATTCATCAGGCTGGTTAATGATGCGTGGTTTCATGAAGTATTGATTTACTTAGCTAAAGAGGGGGGAGTATACCATCAGATGACGATGTCACCAGAGCTCGGAGAGATAGCGTTACTTCAGTGACTGAGGTAACGCTTTCAGTTGGATTGAATTAAATCATCAGGTTGATATACAGCATGGGAACTAGCCAGCTAAGATCGGTTGTTACTGGTTCATAAGGTGCTGCAGGCTCGCATTCGTTGTTGGCTGCATAATTCATTGCGGAAACGGCATTCACAACGCCAAATCCGTATAAATTGTCTTTACCGGGTGCGCCCTGGTCAACGGCACTGGCGGCCAGAATATGTCGAATTTGATTCGCTGAACAGTCTGGGTAGTGACTCCAAACCAGACCTGCCACGCCGGACACAAATGCTGTAGCAACTGAAGTACCGGTCCAGTTGGCGTAGCCATTGTTCTGCACGGTTGAACGAATATCAACGCCCGGTGCGGATAGCAGCGTGTCAGTATTATTGTGGTTATAACGCCAACTATTGAGCTGCTCATCTACCGCATTAACAGCGACAACTGAATCATAACCTGCAGGATAATAGCGAGTAGTACTCCCTCGATTACCACCGGCGCCGATGATAAGAGCGCCTTGTTGTAAGGCATGATTCATCGCCTCTTCTTCTGCTGCCGATGCGTCCGGACCAGAAATACTCAGGTTGATAATGTTTGCACCTGCATCCACACAACGATTAACAGCTTCAATCAAATCTGAACCATATAATGTCCAGGCATTGGGATTATCCACGATTTTTACTACGTGCAGATTAATGGCACCGCTCGGATTAATGCCTGCTACGCCCTGGTTATTTCCACCAATGGCTGCAATGGTGCCAGCGATGTGACTACCATGACCGTAAGCATCATTAAACCAGTCACCGAGGTCTGGATTGCCTTCTGGTAGGTCTACAACTTCACCCGTCACTGAACTGCCGCCGGGTAAATCATCATGGTCAAGTTCATAGCCAGTATCGGCGATACAAACCTTAATATTCCCGGTTAAAGCGTCAGATACTTCATGCGCCTGAACGACATCTATTCCCCATGATGGTGTTTCTGCCTGTAAATAGCGAATGGGATCAAGTTCGACACGGGCAACGCCAGGTAAACTAGTGAGTTGTCTGGCTTGTTGCTGTGTGAGTTCGGCTACAACGGCATGTACGCCGGGTAACGACTTTAAAACTCTGCCGTGTGATTGTTGAATGACTTGCCGGATGTTGAACAGATCTGAACTCGTATGCCGTAATTTGCTATTGGCCGGCGTGGTGAGCTGGATAATATATCGTTGTTGAACTTTCTGGTGAGACGGTTGTAAGGTATTGCTTGTTATGAGTGTTTCGCTGGTAGCGCCCGTAACCAGCGTTAAGATTCCCGCGAATGCGGCTGATAAAGTTTGCATGACTTTGATTCTCCTGTTCGTCGTCATTGTGCCAATGTTTCCATAGCGGAACGAAGTGTAACGCTGTATTTATATCAGGTTCAATAGTTTTGAGTAAAAAGCAAACAGAAATAAAGGTAGGAAAAATGAAAGCAGTCTTTTTAGATGCTGAGACGATTGGTCCTGATGTCTCTTTAACACCCATTGAAACTGTCGTTGATTCATTAACTTGTTGGCCTCATACGCCAGAAGAACTGGTTCATGAACGTATAGCGGATATGGATATCGTTATCACTAATAAAGTAAAGCTGGATAAGGCCACCATTTCTCAGGCTGGTCAGTTAAAGCTCATCTGTGTTGCGGCCACTGGTATGAATAACGTTGACTTGAATGCAGCTGAACAGCGAGGAATACCTGTCAAAAATGTAGCGGATTATGCTGCTAAGTCGGTTGCACAACATTGTTGGAGTTTAATGCTTGCGTTAACTAATCATCTTGGGGCGTATCAACATGATGTGGCGTCAGGACGCTGGTCAGCGCATAACAGTTTTTGTCTCAATCATCATGTTATCAGTGAGTTGTATGGGAAAACACTGGGCATTATTGGTTATGGGGCTATTGCAAAAGAAGTTGAGAAAATCGCAAACGCATTTGATATGAACATTGTAATAGCCAACCGGGTTAACCAACCGGCACAGGAAGGAAGAGTGTCTTTGCATGAACTATTGAAGGTGAGCGATATAGTCTCTGTGCATTGTCCGTTAACCGATGAAACACACCATTTAATCGGAGCGGCTGAATTACAACTCATGAAACCTGATGCATTAATCATTAATACCGCTCGTGGTGGGATTATTCATGAAACTGATTTAGTTAAAGCGATTGATCAGGGCGTTATCGGTGGAGCAGGTATCGATGTTCTGACACAAGAACCGCCAGGGAATGAACATCCATTGTTGACCTTTAAACATTCCCGATTAATTGTGACGCCACACTGCGCCTGGGCCAGTCAACAAGCCAGAACGGTTTTAGTTCGTCAACTGGCAAATCATATACAAAAACACCGGCATCAATAACTGATGTCGGTGTCAGGATGTTTATAAATATCAGTGTGTAAGGCTTCAGATTACGCCGAATTACAATTCAGTCGTAGCATGCAAACGAAGGCCATCCGGGTCACTGTCACTTTCATCTGGGATCCACTGTTTCAGACATTCACGATCTTTCACGCAAGGGTCTGTTAACGCTTTCAGAAACTCAACCAGATCACTAATTTGAGTATTGGTTAATTCAACATTGGTCAGGTGAGTTGTGCCTGCGGCTTGTTGAGCGGAGACAACAGTCAGTGCCGCTTCTGTATTCGCCTGAGCATTTTCAACCTGCATACCCGGGTCAAGGCTTGCGCCCGTGAAGTCATAGCTGGCAATGGCTTCCTGAGGATTCAGGTGATGACGAACCACATCTTCCAGAGAGGTGTAAGCACCTGCATGGGTATACGGGCCGGTTACTTCGACATTGATTAGTGATGGTGTTCTGAAAGCATAGCGATCTGCCTCTGCTTTGGTTTCGCGGAAACGGCCAAAGTCATCATCGCCAGTTGTGCCATCACCTTTACCTCGACCGACCTGCGGCATGGCAACAGCGTGGAAAGACTCATCGGTAAAGAAGTCACCGCTATGACAAGAGGCACAGTTCGCACCGCCTTCTTCAATAGTACGGTAAAATAATAATGCGCCATTTTTAGCTTTTCGGCTTATCGCGTTGTTGTTGCCATCCAGATACGCTTTCCAGGGAGTGTTTACGAACGTTTGTGATCGTTCATATTCGCCAATTGCAATCGCAACATTCTGATAAACCATAAGTGTGTCTGCATCTGCATTACTATTGAATGCTGCCCGGAACTCATCTAGCCAGGTATTTGGTATTTCCTGAGAAATTAGCCGTGCCATCAATGCATCGCGAACGACCTGATTTGATTCACCTTTCTGGAATTCTGCTCGCATTTCCTCTGCGGAAGTCACCGGGAAACGGGCCTGAGCTTGCGGTAGTGTGATAGCCGCAGGATCATCAACGCCGAATGGCGTATCAGGTGTACGAATATTGCCGCCACCATTTTCACCAGCTACAGCACTTGAACTCTCAATACGTCCATCGTGGAAAAAGGTTTTATCCCACAAAGCGGTATTGAAGGTTGTTGGGGCATTTCTTGGCACCGTAGGGCCACCATCGAAACCAAAACTATGTTCACTGTGTAATCGGCCTGGACCCAGTAAATTTGGATCAACTGCGTGGACGCCGACAGGTAAAGACAAGTTGTCCCCACCGCCCATGAATGGGTGGTGACAAGTGACACAGGCAGTATCAAGATCGCCACTTAGTGCCTTAGTAAAAAATAACTTCTTACCCAATTGTGGCAGAGGATCTTCAATAGATGGGATGACTCTGTTTGCAGTAGGGTTTGCTGTAATGCCTTTTTCTTCAATCATTACCTGAAGTGGATCAGGTTGTTCTGGTGCTACGGGTGGTGGGGCTTCTGTTGACTTGCTGCCGCTGTTACAGCCAGCCAGTACAGTGGTCAATGTACTGACAATGAGTGCTTTTTTAAGATCCACGGTCTTGTCCTTTGTTTGGTTATTATCTAACAACTATAGTGCTGACGAATATATTTTGGTTTCAAATATCTGCATTTCAAAAATAAAGTTATAAGAACTTTAATTTCTCTATGTTTTTGTTATCTCCATAATAAATACAGATATTTTATAAAACTCTGTAGCAACTACATGCTATTCAAAATGAAGAACTAATGAAACATTAATGTTTATATTTTGAATTTATAATTAACAGATGATATTAAGTGGGCTGGTTATTAGCAGCGGATAATTCATAGCAGGTCATTGGCTGTCAGCCAATAAAAAGGAGAGCCGAAGCTCTCCTTTGTTGGTTGGGTTTGGGTCTGTTACTTTTTAGAACTCGTATTTGTATGAAAGGCTGAAGCCTACACCCTGAGTCTCGGAACGCAGCAAGGTGTTATCAAATCGAATTTCTTTGGTTTCATCCAGAATATTCTGAACTTTAAGTTTGATTGTACTGTTGAAATCAGGGAACCATGAGTAAACCAGATCTAACGAATGGAACGGCTGCTCTTCTGCATCCGGACGACGCTCGATACCAGGAATAATGATTCGCTCACCGAATACGTTGTAAACCAGTGTTGCGGCATGCTCGCCATTTGGTGAGTCAAAGCCTAACTGGAAGTTAACCACATATTCAGAGTGACCTGTCAGACGACGAGTCAGATTAGTGACGGCTGTTGATACACCGGTTTGCTCTACGATGCTTTGTGAATCAAGAACGATTTCAGAGTCACTCAGTGTCACGTTACCTGATACGAAAAAGTCATTACCCACTTCGCCAAGGAAACCAAGACTCTGCATGAAGTCGAACTCAATACCGTAGACTTCACCTGTTTCAGCATTTGCGATACGGATAAGTGGAGGACCGTCCTGAGCAGGTGACTGAACAGACTCAATGGGTGCGTCCATGTCTTTATAGAACAGGCCGATAGAAAGGCTGTCGCCTGATTCACGATACCACTCCCAACGGAAGTCGTAGTTATCAATAGCAGTAGTCGATAACCCCGGCGTACCACCGATTGGGAATTCAGTAATTGGATCAATGTAGGTCGACGGTGAAACTTCACGGACATCCGGACGAACCACGGTTTCACCGTAGCTGAAACGGAACTGCATTTCATTGTCCATCACGTAAGTAATAGCCAGTGAAGGGTAGAAGTCGTCTTCCTGGAAAGTCAGATCTAATAAATCCTGAGGCGTTGCATCAGAAGGTAAGTCGATATCACCTGTCTGAGGAACGATTGGAACAACTACCTGGCGGAAATCTTCATAACGAATACCACCTGAGAAACGCCAGGTGCCATCGAAGAATAAATCAGCTTCAAAGTAGCCAGCGTCTACTTTCGTTGCAGAGATATAATCATCCCCGGCGATGGTTGTATCACGCAGTAAACGTTGATTAAGCGTTGCATTTGCAATGGCATCATCTGACAGAATATCGCTCATGCGGTGGCCTGACAGATCAAAGTTACTTAGTGCGCGGGCATTGATGTCGAAACGACGTGTTTCAGAGTTACGTGCTTTCTCAACAAAATCGCCACCGACTTTCAGTTCGATTTCCCACTGATCCAGTTCAAGTGGTAGTGACACGTTGTAACCAAAGTTACGGACCTTGTCGTGTAATTCCTGGAAGCTGTAACGAGCTGCTGTTGTTGCGTTCGTCAGTCCTGCTTCAGTCTCAAGATCAAAGATGCCATCTTCGTTGTCATCTTCAATGATGAAACGTGATTCCATGTTACCCGGTGCTTTACGGCTTGAGCGAGCATCAGAATATTGCCAGTCAAGACCGATATACCACCATTCAGGGAACGTGTGTTTACCTTTGATTTGGTTTACTAGCAGCTCACGTTCTTCATAAATAACGTCGAATGAACGAATACGCTGACCATCTTCCAGTAAGATGTTGTTTGAATTACCGTATTTGTCACGTACCTGATCACGGGTATCGTTCAACGCCATTAAACTTACGTCGATTTTGTGTGTGCGATCGTAATCCATGCCAAGGTTTAACATACCTGACCAGCGAACAGAGTGTTCGGTTGAGTCAACTTTGTCCCAGCCACGAACGAATTCCCAGTCGTCACCAGCCTGACGGAAATCTTCACCCTGATACTCTTCAGCGACGTCCCACTCATTGTCATAACCCGCTACAGCAAGGAAACCAACACGCGTCTCATCGAAATCGTAGTAGTTACCCAGTGTTGCTTTCAGGCCCATATCCGGGTCGACGCTCTGGAATGTCGGATCGTAGTTGCGATTAATATCCAGTGCGATCTGGCGATTTTCTTCAATAGAAATATCATTCAGGAATGTGCGGCTTGACCAAAGGTTATGCAGTGATTCAGGTGCGCCACGGGTACCGCTGTCGCGACCATACCAGGCGGTGCTGCCGTCATCGTATTGTAAGCCGTCATCCCAGTTTTCAGAGTCAGTGCCAACTTTGGCCTGTACGTTGAAAATGAAATCATTAGGAATACTCTTAGTACGAATATTCACGTTACCGCCACCAAATGAAGCAGGCATGGATGGCGAGAATGATTTTTGTACGGAAAGACTTTCGATAATTTGAGATGGAAATAAATCCAGAGGAATGACCGAGCGAGTCGGGTCTGGACTTGGAACCGTTGCGCCGTTTAGCTGAGTACTTGAATAGCGCTCACCTAAACCACGAACATAAATGAATTTTCCGTCAACCAGCGTCAAGCCGGTAACACGGCGAAGCGCTGATGCGGCGTCTGAGTCACCTGAACGAGAAATTTGTTCAGCGCCAAGAATGTCAGCAACGAATGCCTGTTGTTTACGCTCTTCTAAAACTGCCGCAGCAGTTCCTTTTAAACGAGTTCCTACCGTAACAACTTCTTCAATAACCTGTTCTTCTTCTTCGGCTGCGTCTTGTTCGTCTGCTGCTAACGCGCTGGTTGCAGAAAGACCGATCATGACCGCGATTGTCAGGTTAGATAAGCGGAATCCGTTAGTCGGCATTTTCATGTGTAAACCTCTTAAAAATTGCAGGCTTTAGAGTAATTAAGCGGGTCTTTTAAAAAGCAAATGCGCTGCTCTGTTTAGCAACGCATTTGCACTCTTCCATGGTCGTCTGTCCTGACCTGAATCTTATTCCAGACCTACAGCCCAGCCAGCAGTCCAGTCATTGCCTTCTTTAACTGCACCGATGAAGTCAACGTTGTCGAAGAACGTGTCACCAGTGAAGTCTTTAGGTGTTGCTGCAAACACAGAGTAGATGCCATTCAGAACTGCAGCCTGATTTGCTGCTACTGCGTTGCCGTCCTGATTTGCAAACCAGTTAGCAAGGTCAACAGCGCCATCTGCATTTTTGAAGTTCTCGTCGTTTTCACAAGCAACAACTGAGTTAGTCATCACGATGCCACCGTTGCCAAGATTCGCTTGTGTTTCTGCTGAGTTTTCCACTTCGAAACATTCGCCCATACCGGCAGGACCTGTAATGACGAAGTTGTAAAGCTTAGCCATCGTACCTTCACGCAGGTAAACACCTTCTGAATCATCTTCACCGTCGAAGTTGTTACCAATGATAGTCATGTTTGCGATAGTTGGGTTAGATTGAGGCTGGATTGCCAGTGTTGTACCGTCGTTATCCGCTTCAATCGCACGGTTAGCGTCAGAATCGTCAGCCGCGTGCTTAACAAGAACGTATTGAAGTTTGCCCTGGAAGCCATTGTCCCAGTCTACGCTGTCGTCCTGATTACCAGTAAGAACAACGTATTTCAGGTTTACGTTACCGCCGAAGAATTCGATACCGTCATCTGCGTTTTGGTGAACCTGGATGTATTCAACTGTGGTTGCAGAACCAACGCCACCGAAGGTGATACCGTTCAATTCGTTATCAGGTGCAATTTCGAAACCCGCATGTTTAACAACAACATAGCGAAGCGTACCTGAGTTATCAGCTGAATCTGTACCGCCGAATACCGCACCTTCTTCTACACCTTCAACCTGTAGGGCACAATCAGAGCCATCAGTTGGACATTTGTTTGATGGTGCATTACCAAGAAGAACGATACCGCCCCATTGACCAGCGCCAGTTTGCTCGCCAGTGATATCCTGGTTTGAAGTGAAGGTTACTGGATTTGAAGCAGTGCCTTGCGCGTCAATCTTAGAGCCACGACTTACGACAAGGTAGTCGTTACCAGAACGACCGAATACTTTAACACCCGGTTGAATCGTAAGTGTTGCACTGTTTGCTTTGTCGTTACCAACAAATACTGCGCCGCTTAGTGCGTATAGGTTGCCCGCTGTTAATGTCAGGTCAGAAGTAATGCGACCTGTGATTTGACATGTCGTTGTCGAACCGTCAGCTGGCGTAATTGCTGTTGTGCCTGTCGGACAACCTTCAGTTGTAGCTGGTGCTGATACAACACCACCACCGAAACCGAATGCCCAACCTGAACGCCAGTCATTTGTGCCGTCAAGCGCACCAATGTGGTTAACGCTGTCGAAGAAGTTATCAACCGTGTTTGAAACATCCTGGCCTGCATTTGCAGCGATAAGTGGCGAGCCTGCCATCGGTGCGCCAGTGTTATCCAGCATGACTGAATCGCTAACTGAGTTACCTGCCTGACCAAGGAACCATGTTTCAAGGTTTACTGCGCCGTCAGCGTATTTGAAGTTTTCGCCGTTAGTACAACCCATGATTGAGTTTTCAACTTTGATGCCGCCATCCTGAAGGTTAGCCTGAGTAACATCTGAGTTTTCAACTTCTAAACACTCGCCCATTTCAGAAGGACCAGTGATTACCATGTTATAGATAGAAGCCTTAGTACCTTCACGTAGATAAACACCTTCTGAATCATCTTCACCATCGAAGTTGTTACCAATGATGGTCATGTTTGCGATCGTTGGATTCGACTGTGGCTCGATGTTTAATGTTGTACCATCGTTATCAGCTTCGATAGCACGGTTTGCATCACCTGAGTTTTTGTCATGCTCAATATAAACGTGCTGCAATTTACCCTGGAAACCGTTGTCCCAGTCTACGCTGTCATCCTGGTTGCCTGTAAGAACAAGGTGTTTTGCGTTAACTGATCCACCGAAGAATTCAACACCGTCATCAGCGTTGCCGTGAACCTGAATGTAATCAACGGTAGTGGCAGAACCAACACCACCGAAAGTGATACCGTTTAATTCATTGTCAGGTGCAATTTCGAAACCTGCATGCTTAACAACTACATACTTAAGCGTGCCTGAGTTGTCTTCTGAGTTTGTACCACCGAAAACAGCACCTTCTTCTACACCTTCAACCTGAAGAGCACAGTCAGAACCGTCTACCGGACATTTGTTTGATGGTGCGTTACCAAGAAGAACTAAACCACCCCATTGACCTGCGCCAGTTTGCTCACCAACAACATCCTGAAGTGATGTCATGATTACTGGTTCAGATGCTGTACCTTCAGCGTCAATTTTTGACCCACGGCTAATAACCATGTAGTCGTTACCTGAGCGACCGAAAACCACAACGCCCGGCTCAATCGTTAATGTCGCTGAATCTGCGTTATCGTTACCGATGAAAAGAGGACCTGAAATCGCGTAGAACGCGTCAGTTGTTAGTGTCGTATCCTGAGTGATACGTCCTGAAAGCGTTTGGACAGTTACGTTTCTGCCAAGCGCTTGTGTGACTGCTTGTGATAATGCTGCGTCAAATGAACCAGGAAGAGTTGGTGTAGGAGTCGGTGTAGGAGTGGGAGTTGGTGTTGGCGTAGGAGTTGGAGTAGGTGTTACAACGTCCGCGCCAGTATCAATATTAATGTCGCCACCACAGCCAGTCAGGGCCAGAGCTACTGCAACCGCACAAGGTGTGAGAACTTGCTTAAATTTCATGGTTATCTCCGTAACAATCTCAGGATTGATTCCAAAATGTGTGTTATTTGAATCTTTTTTTACACGCCATGTAGTTCAGCGTATTCGAATTGCCAGGTAGGTTACGGCGGTTTTGTTACACTAAATTGACAGAAACAAAATTAAATTGCTTTATTCAACGCCAGACTAAAAATTAAAGATATATAAATTAAAAATTAACAAAAATAGAATAAAAAACCTGTTTTCAGTACGAAAACGGCGTTAAAACAGGGAAAGTTTCTGATTTTTAGTGTTCGAAAAATGTTCGTTTTTAAGGGCGTTTTGTCATATTTCTGACATCTGTTTGTGAATGTATTAGAGCGTGTTGATCTTTGCAGATGGAATTCGCAACAGCTGTCGCGTGTTTATACAAGAATTCAGGTTGTGTCGTGTAGTAATTCTATATAAGCGGGCAGAAATAGTATCTCTGACTATATTAATAAGGAAATGTCTGAAAAGAGGATGGATAAATGCGTTGGTTTAGTGTTGTTGCTTTGTTGTTCGTTTTTTCCTTATCGGTTCGAGCCGATACTGTATATCTCACTTCATTATCCTGGCCGCCATATGCCGATAAGTCACTTGACGAGCAAGGTGCCGCCGTCGCTGTGGCTAAAGCTGCTTTTGCGGCAGAGGGTCATACATTAATTGTTGATTTCTTTCCCTGGTCAAGAGCGGTCAAAATGGCTTCAACATCAGGGTCGAAATATAGCGGTTATTTCCCCGAGTATTCATATGAGACGGAAGAGTTCGTTTTTTCTGATGAAATGGGTCAGGGTCCACTGGGTCTGGTGCAAAATAAAGCAAAGCCTGTGGTATTTTCATCGGTAGATGATTTAAAAGGGAAGAAGATTGGTGTCGTTCAGGATTATGTAAATACGGAAGAATTAGACGCCAAAATTGCCAGTGGTCAGATTAAAGCTGAAGCGACTCCCTCTGATTCAATCAATGTAAGAAAGGTGGCCGGTGGTCGAATTGATGCCGCCGTTATAGATAAGTATGTCTTGAAGTATTTACTAGCCACAGACAAAAGTTTGAAAAGTGCGGCATCCCGCGTTGAGTTTAATCAGCAATTGTTGCAAAACAAAAAGTTGTTTATAGCGTTCAGGAATGATGAGCAGGGTAAAAAATGGCGTGCCATCTACAACCAGGGGCTGACGAAAGTTGATGTAAAAGCGATTCTGGCGAAGTATCTCGATTAATATTCGTTAAAGAGGTTTACTGTTCTGGCTCGTGTAATGATGAACCACTGGCGTTAGCTTGTTCTGCGCCAGTTAATACCTCTTCGTTGTAAGTTAATTGTCAGTAAAATGAAATCAAAATGTAATGTTGACCTGATAGCTTATATTTCTTAGAAATATGACATCATTGTCATATAACGCTGTTAGCGCCTCTTCTGACCTTTCTTTTCTAACCTGTTGATAAATATCGTTTTATATCAATCTTTCTGGCCTAAAAAATCTACGCCTGAAATAAAACTGTCATATTTCAGTCATAAAACGATCACCTCTGAGACTCAAAATACCTGCGAATTTTTTCCGGTGTTTACTCTTTAGGTAAAAGAATGAAATTTGGTGCGAAATTAACAGCTGTAATGGCTGGGATGGTACTTGCTACAGCGGTTAACGCAGCAACTACCGATACTCTTGACCCTGTCGTTGACGCAGGTAAGCAAATTAATGATTCTGCAGCTTCATCGCAGAAGAAAATTGACAAAATCAACGATCAAATCTTGTCAAAAGTTCAGAAGTTCAAATCTGTTAATAAAGAAATTGATGGTTTGAAAGTTTACAACAATCAACTTCAAAAACAGCTTGATAACCAAATTGCTGAAATGAAGCAGCTGAACGAATCTATCGACCAGGTTTCAGTTATTGAACGTCAGATTACACCTTTAATGCTTCGTATGATTGAAGGTCTGGAAAAGTTTGTTGCACTTGACGTTCCTTTCCTTGCAGAAGAACGTGCTAAACGCATCACTTCACTTAAAGAGATGATGGATCGTGCAGACGTTGAAGTATCTGAAAAATTCCGCCGTATCCTTGAAGCGTATCAGGTTGAAGTGGATTACGGTCGCACCATCGAAGCCTACTCTGGCATCTTATCTGTTAAAGGCAAAGAACGTGATGTGGATTTCCTTCGCATTGGCCGTGTTGCCCTAATCTTCCAAACTCGTGACGGTTCTGAATCTGGTTCATGGGATAACAAAGCGAAAAACTGGACTGAGTTATCTGCTGAACACCGTATCCAAATTACCAAAGGTCTGAGAATGGCGCGTAAGCAGCTTGCACCTGACATGTTGGTTCTACCTGTTAAAGCCGCAGAATAATCGTCGTCGAGGATAACCATGAAAGCATTCTTTAAAAAAGCATTGACTGCCGCAGCGATTATTAGCGCAAGCGCAGTATTACCGACAGTTCATGCAGCAGAGCCGGTAGACCTGGACTCTCTGTTAAAGCAACTGGAAAAAGGACAAATTCAACAGTCTGAAGAGAATCGTCAGCGTGAACAGGAATTCATGTCACGTAAGAGTGAACAGGAAGCGCTACTTAACGCCGCATTCCGTACTCGTGATGGTGAGATTGCTCGCTCTGATCGTCTTGAGACTAACTTCGAAGAAAACGAAGTAAAACTGGCTAACCTGGGCGACACACTGAACAAGCGTCTTGGTTCACTTAAAGAGTTATTCGGTGTTCTTCAGCAAGTCGCTGGTGACACAAAAAGCAAATTTGCTACCTCAGTTGTTTCAGCTCAAATTCCTGGGCGTGAAGCGTTCCTTGAGCAGTTAGCCATTGATATGGGTTCATCGTCAAAACTTGCTTCTATCGAAGATATCGAAAAAGTATGGTTTGAACTGCAACGTGAAATGACTGAACAGGGTAAAGTGGCTCGTTTCAACCGTGACGTTATCGTTGCTGGTGGCGACAAAGTTAATAAAGAAGTTGTTCGTGTCGGTGCATTCAACCTGGTATCTGATGGTAAATACCTTGATTACAGCACAACAACTGGTTCAGTGGCTGAACTACTTCGTCAGCCAAGTGATCGTTTATTAGCAACAGCAACGGCTGTTCAACAAACAACGTCTGGTATGGCTACGTTCGGTATCGACCCGACAGGTGGTTCAATCCTTGGATTATTAGTTCAGGCACCTAATCTGCGTGAGCGTGTTGATCAAGGTGGAACTGTTGGATATATCATTCTGGCCGTTGGTGCAGTTGGTCTTCTTATCGCACTTTATCGTGCAATCGCCCTAACAATTGTTGGTGGTAAAGTTAACCGTCAGCTTAAATCAAACACGCCGTCTAACGACAACCCTCTTGGTCGTATTCTGATGGTTAAAGACAAGTATCCACAGGTTGATACTGAAACGCTTGAGCTTAAATTATCTGAGGCTATTCTTCGCGAAGTACCAAAACTTGGTAGCGGCCTGACCTTCATTAAAATCATTTCTGTTGTAGCACCTCTTATGGGTCTGCTAGGTACGGTAACCGGTATGATCAACACCTTCCAGATGATTACGCTGTTTGGTACTGGTGACCCGAAACTAATGGCTGGTGGTATTTCAACTGCACTTGTAACGACAGTTCTTGGTCTTGTGGTAGCAATCCCTACAACACTTATCTACGCGATGCTTAATACGCGTTACAAGAATGTCGTATACGTCCTTCAGGAACAGGCTTCAGGCATTGTTGCTGAGCGTTCTGAAAGCCAGGCAGCATAAGGACGAGACGAATGTTCCTGTTTGAATTTATCGATGCCATTTACGAGTTCGTAGAAACGGGCGGCATTGTGTTGCAGTACATCGGTGGCTTAATCCTTGTGATGTGGCTACTGATTCTGGAGCGCATTATGTATGTCAATTTCGCGCACAAGAAACTGATGAAAGACACTATTTCTAACTGGAAAAGTCGCAGCGATAAGTCGTCATGGAACGCCGAGCAAATCCGCCAGGCAATGATTTCACGTATTTCTATTCCGCTTAATTCAACGTTGCCGGTTATCGGCGCGTTGGTAGCGCTGTGTCCGCTACTGGGTTTGATGGGCACAGTAACCGGCATGATTGAAGTATTTGATGTAATGGCGATTTCAGGAAGTGGTAACGCGCGTTCAATGGCGTCTGGTGTATCCAAAGCAACTATCCCGACATTAGCGGGAATGGTTGGCGCACTGTCTGGTGTATTCGCTTCAACATGGCTTGGTCGTAAATCAAGACGTGAGCGAGTCAGAATCGAGCAGGCGTTGGTGTTGGATCACTAAGCACATCGTCCAGGTAAAGAATTTAGTTTGAGAGATAGTTATGAAGCAGCATTTTACAAATCTGATTGAAGAAGAAGAGTCAAATATCGATTTGACACCTATGCTGGACGTCGTGTTCATCATGCTTATTTTCTTCATCGTTACTGCGTCATTCGTAAAAGAGGCAGGTATCGATGTGAACCGTCCTGAAGCAGCAACTGCTGTGAAGAAAGACCGCGCAAACATCCTTGTGGCTATTAGCGACAAAGGTGAAGTCTGGATTAACAAACGTCGTGTTGATGTACGTGCAGTTCAGGCCAATATCGAACGTCTTTATGCTGAAAACCCACAGGGTACTGTAGTAATTCAGGCTGATAAGAAAGCAACCACTGAAGTTCTTATCAAAGTAATGGATGCCTCGCGTGCAGCCGGTATCTACGACGTTTCTATTGCAGCGGACGACAACTAATGATTCAACGACTTCTTTTAGCGTTGGTTATTTCTGCGGGCATTACGCTGGGACTGTTCTATCTGATGCAGTCCCTGATTAAAGCTGGCAGCGGCGTAGAAGCCGAACCGACCAAAGGTGCCGTTCTTGATTTTGTCCGTTTGAAGAAAGAAGAAACCGTCAAAAAGAAAGAACGTAAACCGAAAAAGCCACCAAAGCCGGAAGAGCCGCCTCCACCAATGGAGCAACCTCAGATGACGTCTCAGTCACCTGACGCAGGTGATGCGGGTTTTGATTTCTCTGCTGATGTTTCAACGGACGTTGCGTTGGAAGGTGGTCTGGCACTGGATTCAGGCGACGGCGATTACATGCCAATTATGCGTGTTGATGCTGTCTATCCACGTAGAGCGTTATCTCGTGGTATCGAGGGATGGGTAATTGTTGAGTTTACGGTAACGAAACTCGGCACGGTTAAAGGTCCGAAAGTTCTGGATGCTCAGCCAGCGGATTTGTTTAACCGCTCTGCACTGGATGCAGTTCTTAAATACAAATATAAGCCACGCATGGTGAACGGCGAGCCTGTTGACGTTCACGGTGTAACCAACAAGGTTACATTCAAGCTGGCTGGTTAATAGCGTATTGAAGCAGTAATACACGTACCAATAGTTGTGTTACTGCATTCAGACGTTTACAGGCTAAACGGTTTGGGAAACTTCCCGCCAACATTAATTATCAAGGGTATAGAGGTTCTGTAATGAATTTCAAAAAATCAATGTTAGCACTGGTTATTGCTTTTTCTGCGGGCGTGGTACAGCCAGTAGTGATGTCAGAAGCGGTAGCCGCCGAACAAGAACAAACTGCAACGAAAAAAGTTAAACACAAAACACGTCGTGTTCCGGCGTTACGTGACAAAGTTTATACGCAATTATCCCGCGCACAAAAAATGGTTGAAGAAGGGAAGGTTGCTGAAGGTATTGCTGAACTTGAAAACATCGAGAGCAAAAAGCATTCGATGAACAGTTATGAAACAGCAATGCTTTGGAATGCATTTGCATTCGTTTATTACAAGCAAGAAGACTACGCAAAAGCCGTAGAGTTCTTCGTTAAGCTGGTCAATGAAGAAAGCATTCCAGAATCAATGGAAAAAAATACCCTGTTAAGTATCGCGCAGCTTTACTTATCACTGGGTAAATTCGACGAAACGATTACTTATGTTGATCGTTGGGCAGAGTTTGTCGAAGGTGGTATGCCACCTAAAGGCCATTTGCTACAAGCACAGGCTTACTACAGCGCTAAAAAATATGACATGGCGTTACCGTCAATCAACAAAGTGATTGAAATCACAGAAGCAACTGGCGGTACACCGAAAGAAGGCTGGTTAACACTACAACGTGCTGTTTATTACGAGTTAGGTCAGCCGAAAGAAGTAACAAAAGTCATCGAAAAGCTGGTTAAGCTCTACAACAAACCTGAGTACTGGGTACAGTTAGCGGGCATGTACGGTGAAATCGAAGAAGAAGAAAAGCAATTAGCGATTATGGAAGCCGCTTATCAGCAAGGCTTCGTGAAGAAAGGTAAAGACCTTCGTTCATTGGCTCAGCTTTATTTCTTCAGTGGCTCTCCGGCTAAAGCTGCCGAATTGCTAGAAAAAGCGTTGGCTGACGGCGTACTGGAAAAAGATGTTAAAACTTTAGAGTTCCTTGCTCAGGCATGGAGTATTGCTAAAGAAGAAGATAAAGCTATTCCAGTTTTAGTTGCTGCGGCTGAAGTGTCTGACAGTGGAAACTTTGAACAGCGTTTGGGTGAAATTTACCTGAACATGGATAAATACGATCAAGCGATCAGCTACACCAAAAAAGCACTGGATAAAGGTGAGTTGAATAACGAAGGAAATGCCTGGTTAGTCTTAGGTATGTCTTACTTCAATCAAAAGTCGTTTGATCATTCAATTTCATCATTTGTTAAAGCGCAGGACGTAAAACAAAGCAAGAAAATGGCTACTCAGTGGATTGCTTATGTACAACGTTCAAAAGAGCGTGAAGCGCGTCTTTAACGGATGATAACGACATAGTTAATGTCAGTTAACGATGTCTGAACAGAACCCTTGATAGGAATGGCGGTACTACTCATTTGAGTGGTCCGCCGTTTTTTTATTGAGTCACTTATTGACGAGAGCCTGTCACTGGTTTTTTCTTCGCAACATGTTGTAAATTCGATGTCTGTCCCAGACGCATAACACTCTGACTAAAGCCATTCACTGAAAAGATATCGGCTATCCCATCCCCATTAAAATCATTGATCAGCGTTTTGAATGTAAGCGTGTTGTGATCCAGCTTCAGACCGCTGTTTTCCAGTAGTCCATCACCTTTGTTCAGGAACAATGCATCACCACGAGCGCCACTAAATGATAAATAGACATCGAGATCGGTGTCGTTATCGACATCATACAAAGCAACGTCATAAGCAAAGTGGCGAGGTGAGTCGAGTACTTGTTCGATTCGCTTCAGATTCATGTCTTCTGCATTGAGGAAGATCTGGCTGCTACCTTCGCCGTATTGATTAACACTGTTAGCAATGACAAAGTCTTTCAACCCATCGCCATCCATATCGCCGATGGCAATACCGCGACTATCTGAGCCATCAAAAGCTCTACCCGGAGTGAACCGACCTGAGCCGCTGTTGAGCCAGATTTGATTATGGTGGCCAGTCGTTTGAATATTACTGATGTTGGCAAATACCAGATCTTTATCACCGTCGTTGTCGAGATCAGCGGCTGCTACACTGGTTGACCCATTGTTACCGAGCGATTGTTTTGATGGTTCAAACTGAGCCTGACCCCGATTAAACCAGACGCTGTTAGGTCCGTTGACATTGGCAAAGATGAGATCGGAGAACTTGTCATTATTTAAGTCCGCTGCAATGACATCCATTGTTGAAAATGTTGAAGGGAAAACGAAATGCTGAGGGCTTAGCGTGAAATTTGCTGCGCCATCATTCAGCCACAGTTGATTAGTATGTTTATTGAGATTGCCGGTAATGATATCGAGATCATTATCCTGGTCGGCGTCAAACAGTTCTATAGCGTAAGTGTCTCCGGGTATATCGACCGACTTTTTTTCTTGCATAAAGCCTTTACCGTCATTCAACAGGATTTTGCTGGAAACGGATGTACTTCTGATGGCAACCACAATATCGATATCGCCGTCACCATCTAAATCACCCATGGCTGCATCATGGCCGTAATGAAGTGTGAGTCGTTGAATTGGCGTAAAGCTCAGTGCTTCGCTGGTTGTAGCTTGAGAGGTAATGGACAGCGCCAGAAAACTGAGAGAAAAACAGCGGAAGAGGTGCTGATTTGTGTATTTATTGTACCTTTTATGCATTGGTTTCACCGTAAAATGTGAGGCTGGGCAGTGAAACTCAAGCTTGTATGAGGTGTCCTGAAATTGATATGTGGAAAGTTTTCATCCCGATAGGCGGATGCAGGCAACGGCACATCGGGATGAATCTATGCGATCAGAACGTAAAGTTGCTAAATTGTTCTCGCAATTTTAGTTTTGAGACTTTACCTGTTGCGGTTAACGGCAGGCTCTCAACCAATTCGACGGCATCGGGCAACCACCATTTCGCAATTTTATCCTGAAGCCAGTTATCCATCGTCGCTTTATCAGGCGTTTTTCCGGGCTCTGGAACCAGAATCAGTAGAGGTCGTTCATCCCATTTTGGATGAGCAATACCGATAACAGCGGCTTGTTGAACGTCAGGATGTGCAGCGGCAAAGTTCTCGACCTCAACCGAGCTGATCCATTCGCCACCGGATTTAATTACATCTTTAATTCTATCGACGATTTTCATGTAACCGTGTTTGTCGATATTTGCGACATCCCCCGTGTAAAACCAGTCTCCGCCTGATTGTTCAATGTTGTAGTAACCATCACAAATCCACGGACCTCTGACTTTTATTTCTCCAGTGGTTTCACCATCCCACGGTGCGTTGGTGCCATCTGGTGCTTCTAATTCGATATCAACACCGTAAATGGGATATCCCTGTTTCAGATATTGTTGTCGTTTTTGTTCAGTAGTCCAGTCATCACAACTGGATGGTAAATTGTTGTTTATCGTGCCTAGTGGTGACATTTCTGTCATGCCCCAGGCGTGAATAATCTTAACGTCCTGTGCTTCGTCAAAGTATTTAATAATGTATTCGGGACAAGCGGCACCGCCAACGACCATCCGTGTTAATGTCGGAATAGTTAACTCGTTCGTTTTCAGGTGGTCCATAAGCGCTCGCCAAACCGTTGGGACGCCTGCACTGACCGTTACTTTTTCACTGTTCATCAGGTTGGTCAGCACTTCACCACTACCAACTTTTGCACCAGCGAAAACGAGCTTGGTTCCGGTCATTGCTGCAACATAGGGTAATCCCCAGGCATTGACATGAAACATTGGAACAACGGGTAGTAATACATCAGCACGAGAGATACCGAAGGCATCAGGCATTGCAACGGCCATTGAATGCAGAACGATTGCGCGGTGATGATAAAGCACACCTTTAGGATTACCGGTTGTGCCTGAGGTGTAACACAATGAGCACGCATCATATTCACTTAATTCAGGCCAGGTGTAGTCAACAGATTGATCCTGAATGAAAGATTCATAGTTGTCGCATGGTTTTGCGGTGAATGGCGTTTCTGTTTGTCCGCCGTCCAGTACTATGATTTTTTCGACGGTTGGAATGTGATCTATGATGGCGGCTATCAATGGCAGGAACATCGGATCGACAAACAGGAGTTTGTCCTGAGCATCATTAATAATGAACTGAATTTGTTCGGGATGTAATCGTGGATTAATGGTATGACAAACCGCGCCATAACTGGAGATTGCGAAGTACAGTTCAAAGTGTCGAAAATCATTCCAGGCGAGCGTACCAATCCTGTCACTTTTAGCAATACCGTGAGCATCAAAAGCGTGAGCCAGCTGAGCGCTTCGCTCAAAGGCCTGACTAAACGTTTCTTTGTGGTAATCGTGGTCATGAGTAACTGAAACTATCTCGACGTGCCGGTTCAGTTTTTTTGCATGTTGCATAATAGACGTGATGGTGAGAGGAACGTCCATCATTTTTCCGTACATAGTGCTTTCTCCAGCTATTTTTCTTATTGACCAGGGCTTGTGGTGGCCCTTAGTGGTTGTTTTAGCACCTGTTTAACGAATGAGTTTTAATAGAACCTCACTCGCAAAGGTTAACAGACTCTAACAGCACTCTAACAAAGATAGGGTTAGTTATTCCACAGCCGATTAATGTTAAGGTTAGATCTGTTGTTATGTCTGATCGATTTAAGGGAATTATGTACAAAGTCACTGGTTTATTTGTTCTTGGTTGCTGTCTGTCAGTCGCAGGATGTAAAACATTGTCTCCTCATACTGTGCAGCAAGTTGTGCGCTCATCAGATCCTGTTTCAGCAATAAAAAACGTGGCATCAAGTCGGGTTAAGAGTTATCAGACAAATCCTGAAAATCTGGTCACTGATGTTCGAGATTTCATCGCCCTGGTCGAAGCTTTTCAGCAAGCTGTTGGTAAGAAATGGGGTAATAAAAATAACGAGGTTGCGTCGAAGAAGAAGTATGTTAAGTACACTGATAATTACCTGAGCCGGGCGATTGTTGATTTTAAAGGCGGCAATGTACGGGTAGAAACTATCGCAACAACTGAAACAATGCAGCATCTGAAAAAAGCCATTGTTACAACATTACTGACACCCGACGACCCATCGACTGTCGATCTATTTTCCGTCAACGAAGTCACTTTCTCATCGAAGCCCTGGCTTTATGGTCAGGTGCAGGATCAGGATAAAAAGCCAGTTGCTTATGAATGGAGAGCGAATCGTTTTGCTGATTATCTGATTGCAAATCAATATCGTACTGAGCGGCAGGGATTGCGGAAAGTACATTATGTTGACATCCCTTTAGTGACTAATCATGAGGCGCTTCGGAAGGTGAAGTTCCAGCCGTTAGTGTCTGAAGCAGCCAAGCGATATCAACTGGAAGAAGCGCTTATCTACGCCATCATTCAAACTGAAAGTTCTTTTAACCCTTATGCGGTCAGTCCGGCGTCTGCTTATGGTTTGATGCAAGTCGTGCCTGCAACTGCCGGGCGAGATGTCTATCAAAAGGTTAAGCAGAAAAATGGACAACCTGATCGACAAACCTTGTTTAATCCAGCCAACAATATCGATATCGGGTCGGCTTATCTTTATCTGTTAACGACTCGGTATCTGGTCAACATCCAGAATCCTCTGTCTCGTGAATATACCGTCATTTCTGCCTACAACGGGGGAGCGGGCAATGTTTTCGCGACATTTTCACCTAATCGTTCTAACGCTGTTTCAGCGATTAATAAACTAAATACTTCGTCTGTTTACCAGCGCTTAACGACTCGCCACCCTCGACATGAAAGTCGTCGATATCTTGAAAAAGTCGTAAAAGCAAAAAAATCCTGGCAATGAGTGGCTAATTAGTCAGGCTTTTCTAAACTCAAAGATGATTCTGTGATGGTTATATTCATCACATGAACTTCTTCATTACATCGATATGTAAAAATAAAACGACCATATATTATCTATTTTGCACAACGAGGTATTTCTGATATCTGATGCAAATGGTTTTGGAGTTTAGGGTGTCTGATAAACGACTATTGTTAATTGAAGATAATCAGGCGGTGATCAAAGTTCAGCGATATATAGCGAGTAAAGCCGGGTTAGAGGTAACTGTGGCTCGTTCGCTCGAACAAGCTAAAAATGTACTGGAAGAAACAAGTGATTTTTTTTGTTCTATCGTGGATTACAACTTACCTGATGCAGCTTCCGGTCAGGCGATTCCGTATGTATTGAGCAAAGAGGTTCCGGTTATTGTTGTTACTGGACAAATGGACAACAGAACCCGAGAACGAATTCTGCGTTATCCAACGGTTGACTATATCTATAAAGAAAGCCCACTGGTTTATGACTATCTGCTGAATCTGTTAAAAAACTTGCAAAGTAATCAGGAACAGACCGTGATGGTCGTTGATGATTCAAGAACGTCACGAGCACAGTTAAGAGAATTACTGAAACGTCACTTTTTTAAGGTTGTGGAAGCTGAAAGCGGTAATGTAGCGTTGGCACAATTACAAGCTCATCCCGATATTCGAATTGTCATTACCGATCAAGAGATGCCCGGGATGGATGGCATCCAGTTTACATCTGCCGTTCGTCGCAATTATGCCAAGGAAGAGATCATTATTATTGGTCTTTCTGGTAGTAGTGACTCGTCACTTTCTGCCCGCTTTTTAAAAATTGGTGCCAATGATTACCTGACTAAACCGTTTTGTCCGGAAGAATTGTATTGCCGAATTGAAAGTAATCTGGAAAACATAAAGTTAATTGAAAAGATACGGTATCAGGCTAATACGGATTATCTGACTGGTTTACCGAATCGTCGTTACTTCTTCTCTCAGGTAAACGATGTACATAAGCAGTGCCAGCAGAATGATATGCCTGCCTCTGTTGCAATATTCGATATTGATCATTTTAAACGTATTAATGACTCCTACGGGCATGATGCAGGTGATGCTGTTTTGATTCAGGTTGCCCGGTTGCTGGATTCTCATTTCAACAACTACTTTCTGGCTCGTTTTGGCGGCGAAGAGTTCTGTTTATACGCACAGGATGTAACCAGTGAGGAACTGGAAGGTGAGCTGGATGAATTCAGGCAATCACTGGCTGAATTTGAATTTGCCTATGAAGAAGGATCGCTTCAATGCACGATCAGCATAGGTTTGTCAGAAGGTACTGATAAAACGGTGAATGCGCTGATTGCTGAAGCTGATGAATTACTTTATCAGGCCAAAACTCACGGAAGAAATCAGGTCAGGCGGGTCGCCTGACCTGATGGATGGAAGCATTTGATTGAATGACGGGCCTGTCGAACCTGCTATTCAGCTTTCGCCAGCTGAGCGGGTTGCTCGGCTTTTTGTTGTGCAACCAGCTTGTACAGGAACCAGATTGCAATAACGACAAAGCCGCAGGTGCTTAATAACGGTGCATTCGAATTAAAGTGCAACATCCAGCTACCCAGTAATGCGATGATCGTATTAGACAGACAGAAAGTGGTTGTTAGCAGTCCCATCATTGCGCCATGTCCTACATCTTCATGAATGTCTGTGATGTAGCCAGAAAAGTTCCCATTCATTACTGCGATGGAAATACCCATCAAAGCAAATACAGCTTGCATGGCAAAATCCCAGGTAACAGGTAGTAACAACACCAGTGTACTCAGGGCGAATAATGCCGTCAGCATGGATGCCGGTTGACCAAATTTGTTTTTGAGACGTGTAACGATAATCAAACTGGCCAGTGTCATGAACAATGTCATTCCTGCCGTGGTATAGCCGATTTGTTCCGGAGTGAAATTACGGTCTGTCACCAGCCAGACTGGATAAAACTCATAAAATGCGTTCAGACCAAGCGTAAAAAACAGTTGAATGTAGAACACCAGACGGATGGGTTTTTGACTCAGTAATCGCAGGGAATTCTGACTGATAGCATCTTTCCAGTGAAACGGGCGTGTTGCCGTTGCTTTTGTGGTTTCCTTAATCGCCAGTTGAACGAGTAGACTACAGGCAAGAATCGCAACCGCAGCGGCGTTGAATGCCACATGAGATCCATACATTGCCAGCACACCACCAACCAGAGGGCCCATTAACCAGCCCGCAAATATCGCTGCATTCAGCACTGAGATCGCTCGGGTTTTATCAATGGTTTTGGCGAGATCAAGCGCAATGGCACGAGCAATTGAAACGTTACCTTCACATAATCCAGTAAAAAATCGAGCGATAATAAAGAGTAAATATTGCTCCTGAACAATAGCAATGGCAGATGCGATATAGCCAGCGACGCTGATAAGGAGAGTCAGTTGCAGCACTTTTTTTCGGCCATAAGTATCTGACAAAGAACCTATAAATGATCCGCCAATGAAAATACCAAAAGGATAGATGGCTAAAGCGATTCCCAGTAATAATTCTGGCGATATTCCTGCAAAGCTATTTAATCCATTTACTTCGCCACCCATAAACAGGGGCGCGAGAATAGGATAGGGCAACGCAATACCCACACAACTTAAAAACGCAACCATCAGGGTTGCGGCAAAAATCCAGCGATCTCTTGTTGATGACATAATGCTTCCTTATTAAATAAAGCAAAAACTTTATTTAATAATAAATCTTCAAAATAATAAGTAAAGTAAAAACTATATTTATTGCTTTTCTTACTTTGTTTCCTATTTATGGATGAGGGCTCATTGTAACGAACAATTGACACAAGGATACTAAGTTTTAGCTATAACACTGGTTATCGTCGTCACAATGCTTGAACCCGGCTTGTAGTTTCATTACCGTAAGCGACATTTTCTGTTTACGAATTTCTGGAGTCCCTTATGGCGATGCCTGGTCTTAAGTCGGTTACTGAGTTGACTGACGCTATTTCAACTAACAGCGAATTCGATGCTGTTGTTCTCGTTTCTCACTCTACTTCTTTTGACGGTTCCGATGTCATTTCAAACGCGCTTGCAGCTCATCAATCTACGGATAAACGACTTGGAAGCAAAGTTGTGCTTATTCCTTGCGCTGATCTTGCGGGTGGCAAGTTGATTCACGCAGCAACCGGACCACTGACTCGTGATTTTGATGACGTGCGTACTATCGCTGATGCTGCGGCTGAAGGTGTGGTACTGGCAGTGGAAACTGGCGCAGTCAATCCATTATTAATTATCGAAAACGGTTCATCTCATAGTTTGTTTGCTAATGCTGCAGCGGTGTCCTGGTTATCTGTTTGTCAGCGGTTATGGATGCCACTGGAAGCGCGTGAATTTAGTGGTGAGTCGATTGAACCGGTTCAGTCAGTTGGTATTTATGATCCAAATGGTCAGTTGAATACTGACTTCTTAACAGCGACAGAAGAAGGCCGCCGAGTAGCCAGAGATTTATGTGGTACTGAGCCTGTGCGTATGGCACCACCAAAGTTTGCTGCGTACTGTGAACAAGCATTTGCAGATACAGATATCGATGTGGAAATCATTGATGATCAGGATTTGATTACCCGGGAATATCCATTGCTGGCGGCAGTGGGTCGTGCATCGTTGACCGTTCCTCATCATCATATTCGTGTGATTAATCTGACCTACACGCCAAAAGGCGACATCAATAAAACGATGATGATGGTTGGTAAAGCGGTGACGTATGACACGGGTGGCGCTGATATTAAAGTTGGTGGCGCAATGGCGGGCATGAGCCGTGATAAAGGTGGCGGTTCTGCGGTTGCCGGTTTAATGAAAACTGTCGCAATGCTTAAGCCAACAGGCACTAAAGTGATTGCCAGTATTGCCGCTGTCCGTAATGACATTGGTCCAGACGCTTATGTTGCTGATGAAATCATTACCGGACATTCTGGTATTCGTGTGCGAGTTGGTAATACGGATGCGGAAGGTCGGATGGCAATGGCCGATATGTTGTCAAAACAGCGTCAACAAGCGTTGAATGAAGTGAATCCGGAAATGTTTACGTTTGCAACCTTAACGGGTCATGCAGCCAGAGCGGCAGGGCCGTATACCATCATGACGGAAAACGGTCCGGCGCGTCAGCAGAATATTGGTAATAGTATTGCGGCGACTGGAGATCTGTGGGGCGACGGGTTCGATGTTACACGCTCACGACGAGAAGATTACGCGTTTATCGCACCAACCAGTAAAGCCTGGGATGTGTTGCAGTCAAATCCAGGCCCATCAGTCAGTATTGCACGAGGCCATCAGTTCCCAATGGCATTCCTGGCTATTGCCGCAGGTCTTGATAAGCACGGTCAGTTCAGCGAACAACCTATTCCATACACGCATGTAGATTTAGCAGGTAGCGCTCTGGAGCGCGGAGAGCCAAATGCGAGGCCATTAGTGGCTTTTGCAGCTCACTACTTCAATTCATAATAAAAAATTGTCTATGTGTTTTACAGGCCGGAATTCCGGCCTTTTTTATGTGTGTCTTATGGTCAAGGTATAGGCTGAACTAATGCTGTGGAACGCAGTATGATAACTATCGAAAATGAGCCCCTTTGATCGTTAGTACGAGTCATCATCTACTACAAGTCATCATTAAAGACTCGCAGTTTCAGTTGTACGGGTAAGACGATTACTCCAGAACAAAGACAGAATGATCACCAGACCGCCAACAGACAATTTTATCCAGTCTGTTTGTGCCCCCCAGAAAACCAGGTTCACAACGATACCGACAGGAATCACCATATTGTTCATTACTGCTAACTGGCTCACGGATACCGTCGCCGCACCAGCGTTCCACATTAAATAGCCTACTCCGGACGCGATAACGCCTAGCCAGACAAGTGTGAGCCAGTGGACTGAAGTAAAGGGCAATCGTTCAGTATTGGCAAACAACAACAATGCCAGGGTAGCCACAATGAGCGCGCCGGTAAAAAAGTAACCAAAGGTTTGCGCCTGAGTTTTTACGTCAGGCGTCTGGACATGATGTAACTGGCGATACCAGACCTGACCCGTTGCGAAACACAGATTAGCACCCTGAACCAGCAAGAAGCCTGCAATAAATGATTCGTTGATATTCTGCCAGCGAATAATGGCAGCACCCACAATAGCCATCAGCGCAGGTCCGAGCCAGATTGCCGACAAGCGACCTTCAAGCAATTGACCGATCAGCGTAATGAACAGCGGCGTAAAAATCGTGAATAACAGGACTTCAGGCACGGACAGAAACAAAAAGCTGTTGTAGAAGAACAAATACATCAACCCAATTTGAATCGCCCCGATAGCTATCAGCTGGTATTCGTGCCTGCCAGGTTTCTGCCATCGTAAAAACGGTAAAAAAATCAGAAAAGCGAGTAACGTTCGAATAAATACCGCGATATAGCTGTCTACCTGACCTGCCAGAAAATGGCCGATCAGTGAAAAACTGAACGCCCAGATGCCGGTAACAATCCAGAGTAACGTCATGAGAATTAGCGAGACTGACCGAATATAGCGTTCAGTTTGCCAGCCAGGCGAATGCCTGCCTCAGTGAGTCGCTGGTTCACTAAGCCAATGTTGTGGAATCGATACTGATAGTTCAACGCGGGTAAGTCACGACCAGGTTTTTGCTTGCCTAAATCATAAACCTGACTTCTGTAAGATTTTGACTCAGCTGCCCAGTCAAGATAGCTGGCTTGTTGCAGTTTACTGATCTCAGCCGTTGATAGCTGGTCGAGATAGCTGGCGTACTCACGAAAGCTTAAATGTTCCTGTTCAATCATTCCGGTATCCCAGACTCGATGCAGGTTATAGCTTTTATCCCAGAAGAACTCGACTTTAATGTCGTTGCCACCACGGTCATCACGACGTCCAACGTGAAGCGGCTGATGAATATCACCCACAAAATGGATGTAAAACGCCAGTGCTTGCCAGTGTTTTTCTTTCGACAAGGATTTATCGCGAAGTTGTGCTTCAAAATCATGCAGTGATTTCAGAATGTCGCCTTTTTTACTGCGAGGGAAGGGTTTATGAATATCTTCATGATCGTCTATCGAAACGTAATGCCAGGGATGAGTATGATTCCAGCTTGTGTCAGACCGTATTTCATCAGGCCAGTTCGAAAGTTGTGATAAATATTGCGTGCCGGTGATTTTTTTGATTTCAGCACGCGCTTCCGGTGTCAGGTGGTTTTCAGCTATACGGGCCACAATTCGATGACCATTCTGACCAAAAGCCAGTGCAGACTGAGCGTAAAGTGTTGTAATAACAGTAAATACTGCTGTTAGTAAACGGAACAGGTTTAATCGTTTCATGATGTTATGTGTGTAGCATGTAAAATTGGATGGGTATTTCAGCATAGCAAGATTACAGCAAGCAATATAAAACGATGAGTGGATATGATCTTATGGATGTAATTTATTATTTTTCGAGACAACACATTGGCATTTTCGTGTGATTTGATATGCTCCTGTACCCTATATGAGACGTAAAGTGAATGACAACAAAGGCAATAAATCATGAATAATAACGATCAACTCTCCATTCATCGTATCAGTGCGTTTTCTCTGAATAATGAAGGGGGAAATCCTGCCGGAGTCGCGATTGGCGAACAGCATCCAACAGTTGCTGACATGCAGGCTATCGCTGCTGACGTTGGATACTCGGAAACGGCGTTTTTAGCACCAGTTGCGGGTTCTGGTATCGATAAGCACTGGAAGGTCAGATACTTTTCTCCAGAAATCGAAGTGCCATTTTGCGGTCATGCCACTATTGCCAGTGGTCGTGCTTTAGCTGAAAGTTGTGGCGAAGGGTTATATACCTTGTCGTTAAATCACGGTGATATCACGTTAAACATCGATAAAGCTGAATCTGGTGAGTGGGAAATCACGCTGCAGTCCACACCTGTCGAAATGGCTTCACCAGATGCTGCAATGGTTAATGATGCCGCTGCTTTATTTGGTTTCTCGACTGATAAACTGGACAATGAACTTGAACCGGGTTTTGGTGGCGCAGGCACCCGACATTTGATTTTTGTGGTAAAAGATAAAGCCACGTTACAACAGATGAAATATGATTTTGAACCAGTGAAAGCATTGATGTTGGCGCATGATCTGACAACGATTTCAATTGTATGGAAAGAGTCTGACAGCGTTTATCACGCTCGTAATGCGTTTGCATCGGGTGGTGTTTATGAAGATCCGGCGACCGGTGCAGCGGCTGCGGCATTAGCGGGTTATTTGCGTAATCATGTGAAAAAGGACGGAGAGTTTACGATTGTACAGGGTGTCGATATGGGAAGTCCGTCGAGACTAAACGTGCGTTTCAGTGCAGATGACAAAGTTGGAGTCTGGGTGAGTGGCGAAACTCGGATGATCACCGAATAGAAGTAATTTGTTTTTAAAAGGCAGAGTATTACTACTCTGCCTAAGAAGTCACAGTAAATATGACTTACAGACGATCTAATACTGCCTGAGTGAAATCAGTCGTACCAGATGTACCACCTAAATCACGCGTAGTACGGTCACCTGATTCGATAACGTCACGAATAGCATCACGGATCTTAGTTGCTTTATCATTCATGCCCATGTATTCAAGCATTTGAATTGCAGCAAGAACGACTGATGTAGGGTTCGCCAGGTTTTTACCAGCGATATCTGGCGCACTACCATGTACAGCTTCGAAGATTGCACAATCTTTACCAATATTAGCGCCTGGTGCCATACCAAGACCGCCAACAAGACCTGCACAAAGATCCGATAAGATGTCGCCAAACAGGTTAGTTGTAACGATAACGTCGAACTGTTGAGGGTTCATAACCAGCTGCATACAAGTGTTATCAACGATCATTTCCGCTGACTCGATATCTGGATATTCTTCACCCACTTCACGAGCAACTTTCAGGAAAAGACCTGATGTTGATTTAAGGATATTAGCTTTGTGAACTGCTGTAACTTTTTTACGGCCTTCACGACGTGCTAATTCGTATGCAAAACGAACGATACGCTCAGCACCCTGACGAGTAACTTTACTTACTGCTTCAGCTTCACTGCCGTCATCAGTTACAACCTGGCCTAAACCAGAGTACATACCTTCAGTATTTTCACGCACGGTGATGATATCGATATTGTCATAACGCGCTTTTGTGCCTTTGAACGATACAACCGGGCGAAGGTTAGCGTATAAGCTGAAAGTACGACGAAGAGTAACATTGATTGATGTGAAGCCTTCACCAACAGGTGTTGTTAGTGGGCCTTTAAGAGCGATTTTGTTGCGCTTGATCGCTTCAATGGTTGATTCCGGAAGAAGCTCACCGTGTTTTTCAAGTGCTGTGATACCAGCATCAACAAACTCATAGTCAAATCCACAACCCGCTTTATCCAGGATTTGAATGGTAGCATCAATAATATCCGGACCGATGCCATCGCCCTTAAGAACAGTAATCGTTGTCATTAATATACCTTTTGAAAATTTATCCATTGTGAAGCGACGTTGTTTCAGCCTGATTGTCGCTTCTGCGGAGTAAGTCGCCGTAAAACGCCGATATCTAACGACTTTTTACTCCGGGTGGAACTTGAGAACAATAATTTGAACAAGTGGTCAAATTTTATGGTGGCGCGTTATAACACTTCAGTGTATATATTTCCAGAATTTCCAGATAAAAATTTCTATAACGTGCCGCGAATTGCGTCGAATATCGTCCTGATTAAGTGTAGACCAGGATTGTGTCAGCAATATGAGAAGGCACCAGATTCTCCATTCTGGTGCCGAGGTAAGATGGTCAGTATAAAGGAATCATTGGATGATATTCGATCAGACATTGGTCGAATATGGCTTGAAGTTTCTTGTCTGACAGCTTTAAACGTTTAGCGACAACTGACAGTTGTTTCTGGGTATTTGGAATACCAGCTGTTCCCTGTTGTAGCAAACACAAGGCGACTTCTGTTGCACCGGCTATAACGGCCTGAGCCATCACTACTTTCTTTGTGGTGTTTTTATCTGGCGTATCGCCAACCAATAATTTAAATACTTCTAATGAATACGATGGCAGCATCCAGCTGCGGGCCAGCTTCTGTACGATGGTCATGTGTTTTTCGTTAAACGGGATATGGAACAATTGTTCGACAGGGCGCTTTAACGGACTATCAGCTGGGCATGGACGGAAGAGTTGAGCGGTATTCCAGGCATTTAACTGTAGATCCTGGTTCAAATAGACAGGTGCAATCAGCACATGTGCAATCAGTGCAACTTCTTCCGGATGAGATAAATCATTATGATTACCCAGCTCCCGCACACAATTTAAAAAACAGCGATGAATTTGTTGGAGGCAATGGATACCCGGGAAGCTCAATTGCAGCAGTTTTTCATTGATGGCTTCCTGAATAACTAACGGGCCAACACGTTCCATACCTAGCATCATTAATGAATGCCGCGTGTCTTTTACTTCCAGATCTTGTCTGGATTTTTGTGATGCAAAGCTGGCAATAAGCGTTTGTAGATAAGTCGACGTATCAATATGTTCACATAAAGTACCAACATCGGGTGATTCAGAAGCAAGTTCTTTAATCAACCCGGTTACTGCTGGTGGTGGTTGTAATACTGTCACGGGATTAACGCGAGGAATCGATGTGCTGATAGCTGGAAATTGTGCTCGATATGCCATCAATGCATGATCCCAGATAGTGGAATACACGCGCTCATGGCGACAGGCTTTTGGCGGTAGGACCTGAATAATATCGGATGGATTCACACAGATAAACTCACCATCGGGCGACATTTTATAGTCTTCCAGCATGTAACCTACATGACCACGGACTGGTTCCTCAGGGCGCTCTGTTTCGGGTGTGTCTTCATCAAGAATAATATCCTGTGGTTCGATATCGACCGGGGCCATTAACAACACTAGCCTTACTTCTGGCCCTTCATCCGTTTTTGATTTCGCTTTATTACTTTTGTACAGGAGCTTAACGAGTGAGCCATCGTAATGAGCCGTGAAGATATGAGCAAGATGATCCAGCCATGTCATGAAATAAGCTGGCGTATTTATCAGAGCCAGTTTTTTAATCGCCATAGCCGGGGGTAATGCTTTCTGGTGTCGTGATGGTGTGATTAATCGGGTCAGGCGTACACAAAGATCAACGATGGTAATCGCTTCTTTACTTTTTAAATGGGCTCCGCCTGGTCGATTACCAGAAATAGCTTGCACGAATAATTGATCAATGCCTTTGTACTGAAGTAGTCGGGCTGTACAGGTATTTGCACTTTTCAGTACTTTTTGCTCTGCGGGTGTTAATCCCAGTTCATTTGCCTGCTTATGAATAGCTTTAAGTGCGCAAGCCTGACTAAGGATGGCGGCTGCGACGACTGAGCGTTGTGGTCTGGGGTGCCACTGAGATTTTTGCGTAATGATGGTTGCCAGAATGCCTTTATTCAACATCTGGTTTATCAGATAGCCATAGTGTGGCAGATAGAAAGTCGTTTGTGCGATAACACGGGCAGGGTGTTGATAATACTGTCGAATAAGACCATCTGCGATCTTGTTTGCTAACATGACCAGGGTTTTCGCGACCGGTATTGGTTCTTTAGGATCAGTACCTGGCAACTGGATATGTTTGAGACAAAGTTGGACAAGCTGTTGAGATAACAGATAGAGCGATTCTATTGTCTCGGTCGTGGTTTCCCGGTCAGCAGTATTTGTTTTTAATTCTGTCTTGGTTTGAGTATTCAATCGTTATAACGCTTTATAGGTTTGCCAGGCTGATGCGCCTATCGCAATGAGAACCCCATCTTTAAATAACATTGGTGTGCATTCATCTCTGGTTGTAAAACCATCAGATTTAGTGCGTTGGGTGCGATAAAAAAGAACTTGATAGACCACATCATTAATTTTTTGGGCTTCAGTTAAATCGGGCGATCCGAGATAGTCGATCACTGTTTTTTGGGTCGTTGCGTCAGTTAAAGACAATTTACTAATGAATTGTATGTTGAAAGCTTCCCTGTCTTCCCAGTGCATTCGAGACGGGTCGTCTTTATAGAATGTCAGAATACTGGCGGCAAACGCTACGTACAGGGCAATACCCACCAGAATAAGTTTTACTATTTTGTTCATCGATTTTTCGCAGAATTGTGTTTGTAGCCAGTAAACCAATCAGATTGTTGATTAGTTCAGCGTACTGCCAGTTATCAGGTCTCTTAGAAGTCAATACTACAATGAGGATTGACTTCTGGCGAATGAAGAATGATATATCGGCAAGATACGGCGAATGGCTACGCAATAACAACGTAATGACCATTACGCCAGTTTAAGCAAGTTTCTTACCATTGAATAAGTGTGCCATCATAATTAACAAATAAGCCTGATTGCCGAGGTGTTAGTTGATCAATGACTCGTGTCATGCCAGTCACCGACGTTTCTGTGTCGATAAGAGCGTTCGGTCCACCCATGTCTGTTTTCACCCAACCTGGATGAAGTGCGATAACCTTAACCTCTTGCTCGGCCAAATCGATGGACAGGCTTTTAACAACGGCGTTTAATGCGGCTTTCGATGAACGGTAGATGTATGAACCGCCACCAGTATTGTCGTCAATGCTGCCCATCTTGCTACTGACAAAGGCAATTTTTGCATTAGTGCTTTTCTTTAACATGGGAAGTAATGCCTGAGCGAGCATGAATGGTGCAATGGTATTGATATGAAAAACGGGAAGCCAGTCGTCGGCATTGATATCATTTGCGGCTTTTCCGCCGGGGCCGTAGACGCCAGCGTTATTGATAAGAATGTCGATAGTTTGGTGATTTATTGCAGAGGTGAATTGTTGTAGCGAAGCTGAATCTGAAACGTCTAGCTGAATCAACGTGAGTTTTCCTGGAAAGTCACTTGTTTCTAATGCATCCAGTTCGGCTTTTTCTTGCCGCCAGGTTGAAATGACATGGCAACCAGCGGATAAATAATGTTTAGTGAATGCGAGGCCGATACCTCGATTTGCGCCAGTGATTACCACAGTTTGTTTAGAATCTGTCATGTTCTTACCCTGAGATCTTTTAAGTTGATGCCAAGCGGTATGTCAGTTTTTAGCGTTAATAATTGGCGACATAGCTTAAATTCGGCGATGTTGTCTTTTAGTTTCTTCTTAATGGAGGGTTTGAGCGTCTCACTCTCCAATGCGGCTTTCAACGACGGATAATTCGTGATGATGTCAGTTGCACTGCCAGGACCAATGCCCTTAACGCCTGGAATATTATTGGAATTGCTACCGACAAGGCTCCAGTAATTAACCAGTTGATGCGGTTTTACATTGAATTTCTGTTCTATCCATTGGTTATCAATATCCCGTCGATTGAAGTAATCGAACAGATGAATCAAGTCGCTGTGTAACTGCATAAAGCCTGTGTCTGTCGAGATGATTGTTGCATGATTACCTGAGTGCGCAACACGACAGGCAATCGTTGCAATGACATCATCTGCTTCATGATTATCCGGTTCAACCAGTGGAATGTCCTGATTGATAAAAGCTTGCTTAATCGTTGAAAAATGTTCTGCCAGTTGCTCGGGCATCGGTGGTCGCTTCGCTTTATATTCTGGAAATATTTCGTGTCGCCAGCTTTGTCTGATGCCATCGAATACAGCAACCATATGAGTGGGACGTTTTAAATTAATGATTTTACGAATGGCAGATTCAAGTGCATTGACGGTATTGGCAACAACGGGAGGAACGGACACACCATTAACATCAATGGTTTGACCGGGAGCGACACTGGCCGGATTGAACTGACGTTCCTGAACAGCATAAATACGCCTTATCAAATTCAGCGCATCGATAATGACAAGGTTCATTTCCATAAAGTGTCAACGGATCAATTGATTAGCAAGGCTGGTGAATATAGCTAAATCTGCCAGAGCCAGCAACCGCCAGAGGTGTCTAATTAGGTTAATCTGTTTATGAAAGAAGGGATATTGATGACCCGTTCAGCAGGTCATCAATATTTAGCTTGATTATCGTACTATTTCGTAACAAGGCACATACGTACTACCGGGTAGTTTCATTCGACCTTGCTCGACAAAGGCACGGAGTAAATCATCCATTAATTCCATCAGGGCAGGTTCGCCTTTGAGTTGGAATGGTCCATTGCTCTCAATGGAACGAATGCCATTGTCTTTTACATTACCAGCAACGATGCCAGAGAATGCTTGTCGCAGACTCGCGGCCAGTTCTGCTTTTGGCTGATCAAGGCTTAAGTTCAGATTTGCCATATTTTCATGGGTAGGTTCGAACGGATGTTGGAATTCAGGTTCGATCTTTAATGACCAGTTAAAGTGGTAAGCGTCACCGGTTTCTTTCCGATAGGCTCTGACATCATCCATAGAGGCTCTTAGTGTTTGAGCGACCTTGACCGGGTCATCAATAATGATTTGGAATCTGGATGCGCCTTCTTCTCCAACCGTTTTGAGAATAAATTGTTCCAACTCTCTGAAGTAAGCTTCGCTTTCTTTCGGACCGGTGAGAATAACGGGTAGTTGCTGATCTTTATTATCCGGATGTAACAAAATACCCAGCAGATATAATAATTCTTCCGCTGTTCCAGCGCCGCCTGGGAAAATAATAATCCCATGAGAAATACGAACGAAGGCTTCGAGGCGTTTCTCAATATCAGGCAGGATAACCAGTTCATTAACGATGGGATTTGGTGGCTCTGCGGCAATAATGCCGGGTTCTGTCAGGCCAAGATATCGTCCACCTGGATTGCGCTGTTTGGCGTGCCCGATTGTGGCGCCTTTCATTGGGCCTTTCATTGCACCTGGTCCACAGCCAGTACAGATATTTAATCCTCTCAGTCCTAACTGATAACCGACTTCTTTCGTGTAGCGATACTCGTGTTCTTTGATGGAGTGACCACCCCAGCAAACAATCATGTTTGGATCAACGTTAGCCTCGACGACAGCAGCATTACGCAAAATATCAAATACAACGTGAGTAATATGATCAGACTGGGACAGGTTGAGGTTCTGGTCTTTATCTATTTTATTGCTGATATAAACGATATCTCGAAGGACAGAGAAAAGATGTTCGTGTATACCCTGAATGATTTTCCCGTCAACAAAGGCTATTTCTGGTGGATTAGCCAGTTCAATCTTCAACCCGCGTTCTCTTCGTTTAAGGGTGATGTCAAAGTCTTTAAACTTTTCGTAGATCTCGGTGCTGCTGTCAGTATGCGAACCAACATTCAAGACCGCCAGTGAACAGTTACGGTACATTTGGTATAAATCACTGGTCGAGGATTTGGCCAGCGAATCGACTTCAAGGGGTGTTAGCAGATTAAGTGAACCTGCTGGGTTCAGTTGGACTTGCATATGGTATTTACCTCCGAAGGTAACCACACAAAGCAAAAAAGCGGTCAGGCAGCATAACCGGTAAAGCTGAAAGTTGAATGTTTTTTAGGATGTGTTGATCAAAGTCTGGATATGCCTGTCTGATATGAAGAGCAGCTTGTGTAGTTTGATTTCACCTAAACAATCAATAGTTCTAACCTAGCGCCATTCCAGGACCGTGTACAGTTTTTTTTATGGCATATCATATATTTGTCCGGGAATCGGGTGAATTTGTCAGGGTCGTAAAACCGTGATGCGACAGAGAAAGAAAGTTGATACATCTTGTCTGTAACAGACAAAAAAGGCGTCTGATTTGACGCCTTTTGAGGTGTGAATTATACGACGGACTAACATGTTTATCAGGCGATGATGACCTGATCCCGTCCGTTGTTTTTTGCTTTGTATAGTGCAGAATCAGCACGATCGAATGCTTCACGTGGGCCATCACCTTTGGTGAACATTGTTGCACCAATTGAGATGGTGATCTGTACTTTTGACTCTTTAAATTTAAATGGAATCCGCTTAATGGATTCACGAATTTTGTTCAGTGGAACCAGTAAATCAGCGACACTGGACTCCGGAATCAAAATCACGAACTCTTCACCACCGTAACGTGCGATAAAGTCAGTACCTCGTAGTGTTTTCTTTAAGGCCTGAGCAATAACTTTCAAAGTTTTATCACCAGCAGAATGTCCGAAGGTATCGTTGATTTTCTTAAAGTGGTCAATATCAACCACGGCCATACACAGGCTATGGTTATATCGTTGCCAACGTTTGAATTCAATTTCCATACGTTCATCGAACGCGGCGCGATTAGGTAAGCGGGTTAGGGAATCTTGTAGTGATTTAAACTTTTGTTCAGCAAGATGTTTTTTGTAGGTGTTTGCTGTTTTCTCAACATCGACCAGACGTTCTTCCATGACCGATAAGCTATCGAGAAGAATCATTTTCTCTTCTCGTTCCAGTTCTTCTTTTTGAATGATGGAATCAGTGATGACTTTCAGGTTGGTGCTGACCAGCTTCTGTAATTCATCTAACGATGTGGCTTTCTCAGACTGCATAGACAGATTCTTAATCTGACTTTGAATCTTTTCATTCAGCGCCACCATTTCTTCATTAATGTGTTTGGATTTACTTAATGAATTCAGAACAGCCTGATGGACTTGAGATAACGCATCGTTCAGAGAAACAAGGAAATATTGAGCTGAAGAACGTTCTTCCGAAATGCTGGAAACAATCAGTCGGATAACCGATAAACAACTGTCGACCAGTTGGTCTGAGCTTTTACATTTGAGTAAATTGCTCCGAATACTTTCAATTTCTCGACCGAGATCTCCTTCAAACGCGAGTTCGCTAACCAGATTGAGTAGCTGGCTCGCAATTTCATCAAATGAATCAGATGCTTCTTGCTGATGAGCAGCCAGTTCATCCTGATCCATGCCTTCAATATTGTGTTTAGCTTTAAACGCTTCCTGATAGAGCTGAGTAAGTTGCTCTAACAAAGGCACTAAGGAATGGACGGTAGAAATTTCGGAAGCGTTCAGGCTTTCAAGTAAGGCGCGGAGCTGGCGACGTAGATTATCAGGAAGACCCCGTTGCTTTTGCAGTACTTTACCTGCGTGGTTAAGCGACGTTTGAGTGGCTTTAATATTTTGAGCCGTTCGATTTTCCTGATGTTTCAGTAATTGCGTAATTTCATCCAGTAAAGGAGTTAGCTTAGATACATCTGCTTTAGCTTTCAGTTCTTTACGAAGCTTTGCCAGACGGTTATCCAGCTCAATATCAATGCCGCGGCAAACATAAGTCAGTCGAGAAATAAATTGAGAAAGCTTACCGAAATGTTCTTCGTAAACTTTTTCCATCGATTGTCGAGCTGTTATTGCCGATGATAGTTGCTGTTTTAACTTTTCAACCTGCTCTGCCACGGTGGTGCATATTCCTTACTGGTTATTAATGTATTTAAGGGTAGTCGAATTAAAAACGGGTTATAAAACTACAAGACATATTTGACCCGAAAAATTTGAAGAATTATTCACGATTTTTCGTTGAGCTAAAGCAGGAACAAAACGAGGTTTTGTCTGAACGCTCAAATTAATGTTGTCCGTATTATTTGCTACGCCTTTGTGTATTAGTACTTTTTACTTGATTATTAATAACTTAAACAGTCATCAATGTATTATAGCTTATACGAATATCAACGGTTTCTATGGTTGAACGCAAACTCACACCGGGTCAACGTAACGCTATACATTAAATGCCTCATTACCTTATACGGGTGGGTGGGCATGTAAAGTGTTTCCGAGAAAAAAACATGCTGATTTGTTATATCAGTCAAGGTTTAGTTCTTTCGCGACATCGGTACAAAATCCACGACAATATGTTTACTAATATTCAATAAGTGGTAACAACATTGTCAACGCCGAGAGTTTAGCTCTATTTAGTCAGGATTGGAACGTTTGCTAATTGTTGAATTAAGAAACATGTCCTTTTTCTGTCCAAACGAAAGACTTTGTTGATTTATATCAACCAGAAATTGTCGAGCGCCATTGTAGCCAGACATTTTATTTTTTGTCTCTAATTCAGTTAGAGGATTGGTTCCTTGTTTGGTAATTAGTTAACAAACTCAATGCTTTAAAATAGAATGGCCGCCCTTGCGGTGGGTATCGACAAGTTTGTTGTTGACGTTGCCACTATAAGCCTGTGATTACAAGATCGCGAATACACACTATTAACAAACTGGAATTTAGGTGATAGCACAAATCAATATCACCGGATTCACTGTTTAGGCACAAATGAAGACATGAAAACAGCCCGGATCTGTTCGAATACCGACAGACACTGGCGACTCAACGGAATTTAGCCGTTGGGTTAGAAATGTCTGTTATTATGACGCGATTACCATTTCTGAGAGAGTAGAACGTGAAGAAGAAATTTTCCGCACCTGCTATTAAAGCAAGTGTGTTAGCTGTTGCTGGAGCTTTATGCTCTTTTCCTGCCTTATCCGATGTTAGTTATCATCTCGATATTACAAATCCTGAGCATCATCTTGCCAATGTTACCGCCACTTTCCCTAAAACTACTCGCTCAGAGTTAGATATCAAATTACCGGCATGGCGAACAGGCCGTTATGAAATTCTTGATCTGGCCAATGGCATTACTGACTTTGTAGTGAAAGATAGTAAAGGTCGTCCCTTAACGTGGAAAAAAGTTGAAAAAAGTACCTGGCGAGTTTTTTTGGATAAACCTGATGAAATAACGGTGAGCTATCAGGTTTATGCAAATCAACTGGGTAAACGTACTCGTCATGTTGATGATTCTCATGCATATATCGATGCGTCGGGATATTTCATGTATGCCGATGAGTTTCGTAATGATGAAGTAGCGTTGACCATGAATGTTCCAAAAGACTGGCGTTCGGTGTCTGGTTTACCGTCAGGTAATAAGCCGCATTCGTTTACAGCTGCAAATTTTGATGTGTTGGTAGACTCGCCAATTGAAACCGGTATCAATCAGCATGCGACATTTGAACAGGATGGTCGCGATTACGAGTTAGTCGTCTGGGGGAAAGGAAACTACGATTTCGAGCAAATGACAGCAGACCTGAAAAAATTAGTGGCGACAGGTCACGCTATTTGGGATGGCTATCCATATGAACGTTACGTATTCATGGTGCATGCAACCAGCGGTGCTCGTGGTGCAACAGAACACTTAAATTCTACGATTATTCAGCGTGATCGTTACACGTTTGCTCCTCGTGAAAAATATCTGGAATTTTTGAGTACTGCGTCTCATGAGTTTATTCATACCTGGAATGTAAAAGCGTATCGCCCGGAAGGCTTGGTTCCATATGACTACATCAATCCAAACTACACGAATTTGTTATGGCTAAGTGAAGGTTCTACCAGCTATTTTCAGAATCAGTTATTACTTCGCGCAGGATTGATGACCCAGAAAGAGTTTTTCAAAAAGTTGGCGAGCCAGATTCATAAGAATCAGCATCGTCCAGGACGTGAAACTCAATCTGTCGCACAAAGTAGCTTTGACGCCTGGATTGGCGCACATGGTGACTATGGTAACAACTTCAATGTAAACATCTATTCTGAGGGTTATCTGGTGTCCTGGTTGTTAGATGCGACGTTATTGTCTGAATCTGACAATGATGTTAGCTATCGAGATGTTCATCAGGCTTTATATGAAAATTACCGTGTACCAGGTAGTTTTAATGACAGCGACATGCTGAATATTTTGAAGAAATTAACCGACAAAGATTACAGTGACTGGTGGGCAAAGAATATCAACCAGCCTGTTTCACTGGATTTTGCAGACTTACTGGAAAGAGCCGGTTTGACGTTCAACCGGGGTAAGGATGAAAAAGCTGTAGCCGTAAGTGGTTTCACGCTGTCATCTCGAACAAAAGACAACAACATTGTGCGAGTCGAGCGTGATTCGGCTGCCTGGAAAGCTGGATTGACGACAGACGACAAGATTGTTGCTCTGGATGGTTTACGTTTGTCTTCTGGCACATTGGACAAACGTATGAAGGATTTTAAACCGGGTCAGAAGGTCAAGGTTGATTACTTCCGACGTGATTCGTTAATGACGACGTGGATCACGTTCGATGAGGGTTTCAGTAAACCAGCGTCAATCAAACCGGTGGAAAAGCCAACGAGAAAGCAGAAAGCATTCTTTAAAGCATGGTTGGGTGTTGATTACCCGGAAAGCTGAGTTTTCTCAGAATATGGAGCCGCTTTATAGCGGCTCAGACTATTGATGAGTTATTGCGCTTTTTCAACGCTGATAAACTACTGACGATTAATGCGCCTTGCGGGTGGTTTAGCTGCTGGATCTGATGAGCGGAACGGATTAATGTCAAGACCGCCTCGGCGAGTGTACAGCGCTTGTACGGTTAGTTTTTCAGGTTGGCAGTATTTCACTATGTCGCTGTAAATACGTTCTACGCATTGTTCATGAAATTCATTATGCTGCCTGAAGCTAATCAGGTAGCGTAGTAATTTTTCTCGGTTAATTGCCGGACCTTTGTAATCAATGATGACACTGCCCCAGTCAGGCTGGGATGTAATCAGGCAGTTTGATTTCAACAAATGACTATTTAGTGTTTCTTCCACAATTTCTCCCTCCGCTGCTTGCTTAAGCGTGTCAGGCAGAAATTCATAGTGTTCAATACTGATATCCAGATCATCAATGTTGTCGCCGGGTAGCGTGGCGTAGCTCAAGGTTTGAATGTCATCAGGTTTTATCAATTCAACAGTGACGGGGCTGCCGGCTGTTTTACTTAAATCATTTTCCAGCGTTTCTTTTACGATGTCCTGTGAATCGAAGCGAGTCTGATTCAGGCTGTTCAGGTAAAGTTTGAATGATTTTGATTCGATAATGTTAGGGCTGGTCGCAGGAACAGCAAATCGAGCCAGCGCAACAACAGGTTTACCTCTACTATTCAGCCAGGAAAGTTCATAGCCATGCCAGATATCGACTCCATGAAAAGGGAATGATTCTGGAAGCTCTAATTGATCTCTGTTTAGAGAACGCGGCACCGGATGGAGTAGCCCGGGCGCGTAATTAGCGGTATATTCAGTGGTTTTTCCAAGGGCCGAGCCTTTTAGCTCTTCTGAGTCTTGATATCGGGTCATTTATTATTCCTGAAATAATTTTTCACGCTAATTTTAACGTAACCAGAGAGAATTACGCATCATGAGTGCAACAAAAGCTGCATTATCTTCTTTTTTATCCCGCTGGACGGACGCAGCCGTTGAGCAATTGGGACATTTCCCCATGATTGAACATGATGGTGACTGGCCATCAGACTGCGAATTAGCAGACACACTGAAAGGAAATATGATTCAGTGGAAACCGGTGGAGCGAGATGATTCAGGTTCCTTTGATAATATTGCTGACGCACTGGGAATGACGTTTCATCCGGATATCGTGGACTTTTACAGTAGTTTTTTCGCCGACAATATTTTCGCTCACCATTCCAGAGGCCACTTACAGTTATTGCAGGCATGGTCAGAGGATGACTTTGAACGCTTGCAGCAAAACCTCGTTGGGCATGTGCTGATGAAGCGCAATTTGAAGCAAGATGAAACCATATTTATTGCATTAACGGATGAAGATGATTTTGTGATCACAGTGGTTAACGCTACCGGCGAAGTCTGGTTGGAGCAGGTTGGCAAAAAACCTCAGGAAAAATTAGCTGATTCACTGGCTGAATTTATCGCGGAATTAAAACCAACACTGGAATCATTTGAATTGTAGTTCAGCGTTTGTGTTGAAAATGCTCGGTCATAATTGCGAGTAACTGATCAACTTTTTTCTCCAGTCGGGAAAGCCGTTGTTCAAATTTGACAATTTCATCCCCTTGAATGGATACCGTTGATTCATCCGAATTGATATCAGGTTGAACTTCAGGAAACGTTTCTGACGAATTGTCATCTAAATATTGTTTTTGGATCTCAGGTGAGTTTTTCCATTGTTGGATAGTGGAAACAATGAGAGGAATCGGTATGTTAGGTGGAATTTTAGATTTCACCAGCGCGATGGTAAGGGGCTTACCTGCTCGCTGCAATGACGCGGCTGCTCTGAATATTTCATCATTCATGTTGAATTCAGCTTTATTTAGTTATTTTTACTAAATATTAGCGTATTAATTATTGGTGAAGAAATAATTATTGGTGATGAAAAGTATAACCTATTGAAATATATTGAATAAATAAATTTGGTAAGCATATTGCTCACACTGGGCAAAACTGAAAATTAAAAACCGGAAAGGAATTAATAATGAAAAAATCACTAATGACATTGGCACTGGCTACTACTGCTGTTGTAGGTTTATCAGGATGTGTAATTGCCGTTGATGGCGATGGTGATTACAGCCACGATTATTCAGAATCCTGGAAAAAGACTGAACGCTTGAATCGGGAAGCAATTGCCGATTTATCAATTGGCTTGACGTATCAGTCAGTCAAAAACAGAATGGGAACTCCTGATTTTAATGAAGTTTTCCAAAAAGAAGGCAAAGATGTTCAAGTCTTATTTTACCGTACACAACACAGAAAATCAGATGGCATTACGACAAAAGATGAATGTACAGCGCTGATTTTTGAAGATGGTGAGTTAAAAAGCTGGGGCGATCGCGCACTAAAAGATCTTAAAAATAACTACAACTAAGATTACATACAGGCCCTGAACACACATTCTGTAAAAACCGACAACGTTACCTCCGTTGTTGGTTTTTTATTGTCAGCGGAGTATGGATTGTTGCTAACAAGTTTATCCAGTACGGTTCTTGCTTTCCTGTTTGGTACTGTTAAGCTGTTTTTCACGTTGTACCGGGGAAATAATAGACTTATTGTGCTGATCACCGTGGTTTATCAGGCAGTGAGACAATTCCCGGTGATTATAATAAGAAACAGTTATTTATCGGGTTAGTGTGCCTTTTGTGAGGTGGTATGGGCACCGAATAGCCTGATTGAATAATCAACTATTCGGATACAATTATGACGGAAAGTCAGACTGAAACTAACGAGCAACAAACTGACGAGAAACTGGATATCGACAGTGCAGGAAATACGGAAGATGTAAAAGCAGTATATCTGGCCGCAGACGACTTGAAACTGGCCGCTTCCCTCCTTTATCAATCCTACTTTGATGACCCTTTGTTCATGGAGATTTTTAATCATGACAAGCCTGAATATGATAAACGGCTAAGGGTTGCTATTCGAGAAGAATTAAATGCGTTTTGGGAAGCTAAAGAGCCGATGGTTGGCTTATTTGCGGGTGATCGAATGTTAGGTGTTGCCTGTGTTGTGACGCCCGGTTCGGTTATTGGCGAAGGTCGATTCTGGCACTGGCGACTAAAAATGCTTCTGACATCTGGATTTATGAGTACCAAACAGATGTTAGAAAAAGAAGAGCGTATTCGGGAAACAATTCCTGAAGAGCATTACCATATGCTGGCATTTATTGCTGTTCATCCGAATCATCAGAAACATGGTTTAGGTAAATATTTAATGAAGGCAGTAGACTCAATTGTGAGTGAGAGCCTTGACTCAAAAGGCGTCGGTGTTTTTGTTACGCTGGACAAATATATGGAATTTTTCAGCAATGAAGATTATCAATTTATCGACGAACTATCGTTTGGTTCGGTCAGCGGAAAATTATTATTCCGTTATCGCCAGGGAGGGGAGTAGTCAATCGATAATTTGTTGAAGAGCTGGTATTCCAGCTCTTCATCTTTACAGTGTTTTATAAACAGGCGTTGATATGTGCTTCAGGTATTGATCAAGCATAATTAGTTCACCGTCATATTTACTTTCACCATCACCACTAAATTCAAAACACCAGGTTGTTTTCCAAACAAGACCTCTGCGTTTATCTATCACTAATGCTGTTTTATGTCGTGCGACGGACATAAATTGTAAATTCATATCATCACAGTACCGCTTCGCGTGTGTCATCGCATATTCAGATAAATTGCGCTGGTACCAGAAGTGCCAGGCAAATGCGACAAAAACCAGTGTAATCAGAATGTTTTCCATTGGTTCTTACCTCGTTATTGTTGTTATTATCGCTCGCAGTGTTGGCTGTTTATCTTGTTTACTGAATAGCAATCTAAAATCAGGACTGACCAAATAACTTACCGATTGCTGTTGCAAGAATATTACTACGATTTTCGCTGCGAATGTCAGTTAGTAACTTATGTCTTAAAACCGGGATTGCAACCAGGTCAGCGAAAATTCCGTTAAAAAATGCTTGTCCTTCCGTATTTTGTGCCAGTTGATCAAGATAGGCGAGACGAATTGAATCATCGGTTAAATCATGCCAGCATCGTGCGGCAATCAGCAACAGAAACGGTGTCGCATTTGCGCCATCAGTTGCCAGAGCATTTCGTAACACTTCCTGTCTTAAGCCATGCCCTTTACTACCAGACATAGACCGGATATAGCGAGCTACACTGTCAAAATCACCTGCATTGATTGCTTTACTCGCAAGGTATGCCAGTTTTTCAATCAAATGAGTGGGCGTCTCAACACTTTCTAACATCTCAGATAAAGGTTCTGTCACCTCAGCGGGCAAAGTCGGTAAAATTCGGCTGAGTGCTTCACTATTTAAATTGTTGTTATATTTCTCGCTAAGACGATGAGTAAAGTCAGCAATTCCCTGAATTCCCAGCGTTTCCCAACTTTCTACGGGCAACTCGCCATGAAAATATTGTTGGGCCATCGGATAATATGTTGAGGCGGTGCGGTGCATCTCTACATTCAGACGAGCGTGCAGACTGGCCAGCTTGTTTTGTGAAGGAGTGAATATATACGGTGTGTCTTTCAGTCGTTGTTCACCCGCTTCATTTTGTTCCGTCAGGTTAGTACCCAATGATTCAAGTACCAGAGAGATGAAATGGTCCCGACCGGTTTGTTGAAGTTTGCCTTGTTCATCTAAATCGAAATTTAAGAACCAGAGAAATGGTTGAGTGGATTGCTTAGCATGGTGAAAAAACACCGCAAAGAAAGCTTTTTGCTGAATAGGGGAGGGCCACGGAGTATTGGTATGTTCAAACTGACGAAACTCTTCCGCAGAAATTTTGCTGATTTTTCGTCCCATATCGTAAACCCGCCACTGAGTTTGGGCAGAGTCGAGTAAATCACTGATTGTAGAAATAGATGGTTGCATGATTTGTTTAAAGCTAACGTCGATTGCCGGGAATTATAACGGGATTAGCAGTGACTATCATGATTATTCGGGCAATAATATCGGCCTTTTTATATAAACCTGATGACAAACCACGTTGTCTTAAACGTTGAAAGCGTTTATTTCGCTGTGGTTGAACGGCACAAACAATGGATAAATATGCTCAGGCTTCGGCCTTACTACTTGATATTAAAAATGAAATGGTTCGCTTATTTATGTGGGAGTCAAGCACACCTTCCCCAGAAGCGTTGTCCAGTCAACAACCTTTTTGTTGTGATACGTTGACGTTTTCTCAGTGGATTCAATTCATTTTTATCCCACGTATGCAGGCAATGATTGATGCAAAAGCGGCATTACCCGCCAGCATTGCAATCTGTCCTATGGCAGAAGAGTCATTCAAACACATGGGCGCCGATGTTATCCCATTGATTGATAAAATTGCTGAATTCGACTTTTTGTTGAGTGGTAAAAACACGAGAAACACAGGTGTCTGAGGCCATAGAATTAGCGGAGAGTAATGCCAGTATTGCTGATCCCATTCATATTCCGATCCTTTATCAGGATGAGCATATTGTAGTTGTTGATAAACCACCTGCCATGCTGGTTCATCGCTCACTTATTGATAAGCGAGAAACGGTTTTTTTGCTTCAGACTTTACGAAATCAGTTAGGACAATATGTTTATCCGGTTCATCGCCTGGACAGACCAACCAGCGGTTTAATGGTCTTTGGGTTATCCAGTGACGTTGCCAGGATATTGACTGAGCAATTTACCAGTCGAAAAGTAAAGAAGCATTATGTTGCACTGGTACGAGGTTATGTGACAAACGCTCAGATTATTGACTATCCACTCAAAGAAGAGCTGGATGCTTGCAGTGATAAGATGGCTCGTCAGGATAAAGCACCACAGGATGCCATTACAGAAGTAAAACCACTGGCAACAGCAGAATTACCTTATCCAGTAGGACGTTATGAGACGGTGCGATACAGTCTGGTTCAGTTGTCGCCTCAAACCGGCAGAAAACATCAGTTACGTCGACATATGGCGCATATTTTTCATCCTATTCTGGGTGATACCACTCACGGTGATTGCAAACAAAATAAGTTTTTCAGAGAGCATTTCGCCATGCGTCGATTAATGTTGATGGCGCAAAAACTGCAATTTGACCACCCGGTTTCGAAAGAACCGATGCAGTTTGTCCTGGACTGGGATGAATTCTGGGCTCAGGTATTACAAGAACTTGATGTTAATTGTGAATCGTTAATGGTCAATGAGTCAGCATAAATTAGTTAGAAAATTTTTATATTTCAGGTTTATGCACGGGTGTACACCACGTATACTTCGTGGTCATTCAAATTAAAAGTGCGGACTCAGTAATGAGTAAGTTCGCCTGATAATGAACAGGTTTTGTTCGCTTTTAAGTTTTTTTGAGGTTTTTCATGAAGAAAATTGCAATTTTGATTGGTACTGTATACGGCGGCGCGCAGTATGCAGGTGAACAGGTATCTGAAAGTCTTCAGGGGAAAGGCTTCGACGTATATCTAAGTGAAGCACCAAGCGTTGAAGATTTCACCAATGAAGAACATGACGTGTTACTGGTAATTACTTCAACGACGGGCCAGGGTGAAGTTCCACCTAACCTTGAAGGCACGTTTTTCCAGTTAAAGAACGATGGTGCAATGATTTCTGGTAAGCAGTTCGGTGTTATTGCTTTAGGTGATACCAGCTATGGTGATACTTACTGTCAGGCTGGCCGTATGTTTGACGAATTGCTTGAAGAGCTTCAGGGCAAACGTGTTGGTGAGCGTTTACAGATTGATGCTTGTGAAACGATGGAGCCGGAAGTGGCTGCTGTTGAGTGGGCAGAAGACTGGGCGACTAAGCTGTAGGTTGTTGCAAAGGTCAATTGACCCCGGTAAATATATTCGAAAAAAAGCGCTGATAGCAATCAGCGCTTTTTTTATATCTGGTGTTCTGTGTGTTGACAGGCAATTTAGTCAACGCTGCGAAGAAGGGCATTGATGCCGACTTTTTCGCGTGTTTTAGCATCAACTTTCTTCACGATGATTGCTGCATATAAACTATGACTACCATCTTTTGATGGCAAGGTGCCTGGTACAACGACAGAGCCTGCTGGTACGCGACCATAATGAACCTGACCTGTTTCGCGGTCAAAGATACGTGTACTTTGGCCGATGTAAACACCCATTGAGATGACAGCGCCTTCTTCAACGATAACGCCTTCAACTATTTCTGAACGAGCACCAATGAAGCAGTTGTCTTCAATAATGGTTGGATTTGCCTGAAGTGGTTCCAGTACACCACCGATACCAACGCCACCAGACAGGTGAACATTTTTTCCAATTTGCGCACATGAGCCGACGGTAGCCCAGGTATCAACCATAGTACCTTCACCAACATAAGCGCCGATATTCACGTATGAAGGCATTAACACGACATCAGAGCCAATAAATACACCTTTACGAACGGTTGCTGGTGGCACAACGCGCATACCTTCCTGCTTAAATTGCTCTGGTGTGTAATCAGCAAATTTCAGTGCTACTTTATCCCAGTACTGGGTATCGCCACCTTGCATGATTTTGTTGTCTGAAATACGGAATGACAGTAAAACTGCTTTTTTTAGCCATTGATGGACGACCCACTCACCAGCAATTTTCTCTGCTACCCGTGCTTCGCCTGAATCAAGTAAAGCCAGTGATTGTTCAATGGCTTGTTTGACATCAGCATCTACGGTTGCAGGTGTGATGTTGTTGCGATTATCAAATGCTGACTCGATGGTTTCTTTTAACTGGTTCATTGATTTTCCTGTGTTGAATCATACGGTGTCGGTTTCTGATGCCAGACGTTGCAACAGCAACCCTTTTAATTCGGTTTCTTCTTGCTCAGTGAGCGCCTGACCGGAAGGATTGGTCAGAGTAAATAAATCTTCGGCGCGTTCGCCTATCGTAGTAATTTTAGCTGAATGTATGTGACATCGGGTTTTTTGGAACACATCCGTGATCACCGACAACAACCCCGGGATATCAAGAGCGGTAATATCGACACGGGTTCGGTTTTTCCGTTTGTCTACCTGGAATTCGACTTTAGGCTGGACATTAAACTGCTTGATTTTCCGCGAAGCTCGACGACGGACTCGCTTAATAGCCCTGTCATCGCTCAGTGCTTTTATCAGACCTCGTTTAACACTATCAATTGTCGATTGATTTAATTCAGTGTTTCCATCCTGACCAAGTACATCAAACGTATCGAGAATATATCCATCGCGGCTTGAGCTGATTTGTGCATGCTGAATAGACAGCTTTTTCTGTTCGATGACCTGAACCATGTTCGCAAAGGCGTTATTTTGATCTTTTACGTAAACAAATAACTGGGTGCCACCACTATCATTGTCCGTACTAACCAGCACGAGTGGACCTTTACTACCATGATCAAGGATGTGTTTGCATTGCCACGCAATTTGGTCTGGTCGATAAAAAGCAAAATATTCATCCTTAAATTGCTTCCATAAAGCATTCACAGTATCGATGTCTATGTCTGATTGCTGTAAAAGCTGAAGAGCATGTTGTTTTGTGTCACCAATCGCATTGAATTCATCCTGGGCATCAAAGTCGTTCGCAAGAGCATGTCTGGTGAACAAATATAAATCACTTAACAGTGATGCTTTCCAGGCATTCCATAAATTGTCGTTGGTTGCTCTGATATCCGCTACGGTCAGACAATACAGATAATCCAGGCACCGTTTGTTTTTTACTTTTTGAGCGAATTGATTAATGACATCTGGATCGTGAATATCTTTTCGTTGCGCAGTGGTAGACATTAATAAGTGACTTTTAACCAACCAGGCAACCAGTGATGTGTCGCTCTCTTCGAAGCCATGCATTTGCATAAAAGCAGTAACATCCTGAGCACCTAAGGTGGAATGGTCGCCACCTCGTCCTTTAGCAATGTCATGAAACAGGCCAGCAATATAAAGTAATTCAGGTTTATCAAACGACTGAGCGATATCGAAGCAAAGATGAAAGGTAGGATCGGTTTCTCCTGCATAATACTGATGTAGATTTTTCAATAATCGATTGGTGTGCTCGTCTACGGTATACGCATGAAACAGGTCGAATTGCATCTGACCGACGATATTTCGCCACTGGGGAAGATAAGCGGATAACACGCCATGTTTGTGCATGAGTGGAATAGCATTCGCCATACTGTTCGGGTGCTTCAGAATTTGTACGAACAATTTTTGGCAAACATCGTAATCTTGCAAGTCCCCCATTAAACGCCGTCGCACCTGACGTAAATGTCTGACTGTTGAGGATTCAATTTCAGTGATTTCAGGATGATCAGCAACATGTAAAAACAGTTTCAGGAAATTCTTACGCTGAAAAAATGTGTGATTGTCGGTTGCTGATATCAAGTTGCCATTGATGTAGAAATCATCATCCAGTTGTTGTCCTTTTCCATCTGGCTTATTACCTAAGATTTCCGAATCGAAATGCTGTAACAGCATTTGGTTCAAGACGATCACACGTTGTATTGTCCTGAACAGACGCTTCATCATTGATGCTACTGCGCGTTTTGGATCGGAACCAAAACCAAGTCGTTTGGCAACGCCAGGCTGGTAGTCAAACAAAAGTCTGTTTTCAGCCCGACCCGCTTCCATATGTAATGCCAGACGGACGTGCCAGAGTAGATCACGGCACTCAATTAATTCTTCTCGTTCTTCTTGTGTTAAATAGCCGCGATCAACCAGTTGCTGAAAAGTATTAGTATGAAAGTGACGTTTAGCCACCCAGCCAATCGTTTGAATATCTCGTAGGCCACCGGGATTTGCTTTGACATTGGGCTCAAGATTATAGGCGCTACCTTTGTGCTGACGATGGCGAGATTCTTGTTCTTCACGTTTGGCCAGATAAAAATCTCTTTCAGACCAGGGGAATTTATCTTCGAGGGTTTGCTTTAATTCTTCGAAGATTTCTTCATCACCGGCCAAAAATCGCTTTTCCAGTAAATTGGTGGCGATTGTGACGTCATCTTTTGCTAATGAGACGGTTTCTTTCAGTGTCCTGACACTTTGACCAACTTCAAACTTTAAATCCCAAAGCAATGTAATAAGTTGGCTTATCTTTTCTTGTTCAGGTTTTTTCAGCCCTTTTCGTGATAAAACGAGAAGATCGATATCGGAAAAGAGGTGAAGTTCTCCCCGACCATAGCCGCCAACAGCTATCAATGCGACAGGCTCTTTATCAAGATCAAAATGCTGCCACAACCGGTTAAGCATCAAATCAACAAATCGCGCGCGAGCTTTTACCAGCATGGGCACGGGCCATGTTTCAAAGTGATCGGATAACCATTGTCGGAAATCGGCCTGGATTTGTTGGAATCCAGCCAATGAAAACGGACCGTTCAGGTCAGCCAGTAATGAGGATGGCAGTATGCTGTTGATCAAAGGATGGGCGGCCATAGTTAAACCAATGAAAGATGAGCCGAAAAGTGCATGAGAGTTTAACCTGATGTTGGCAAGATTTGTATAGTTGATGATGGCAAATCACGACAGGAATCAGATTGATTGGAATATGGTTAGACGTATTTGTAATGACTGGCTGTCGGGATGACAGCCAGTCATTCTGTTAGCTGTCGTGTTCGATGATATGAGGAATGGTGTCGTCGCTGCGAATGGTCAGGATTTCAACACCATTCTTTGTTACCAGTAAAGTATGCTCAAACTGAGCAGACAAGCTGCGATCTTTAGTGACAACAGTCCAGTTATCCTTCAGAACTTTACAGTATCGTTTACCGGCATTGACCATAGGTTCAATCGTAAAACACATCCCTTCTTTAATGACATCACCCGTTCCCGCTTTGCCATAGTGCAGGATCTGTGGATCTTCATGGAATTCTGCGCCAATACCATGACCACAGTATTCACGAACAACGCTGTAGTGGTGTTCTTCAACATATTTTTGAATTGCAGCACCCAGATCGCCAAGTCTTACACCAGGTTTAACCATTTTTATGGCCAGATAAAGTGATTCCTGTGTCACCTTAATTAAGCGCTCTGACAGGATTGAGGGTTTGCCCACAACAAACATCTTGCTGGTATCGCCGTGATAACCATCTTTGATTACGGTGATATCAACATTAATGATATCGCCATCCTTCAGTTTTTTATCAGATGGAATACCATGACAAATGACATGGTTAACGGATGTACAAATAGACTTAGGAAACCCGTGGTAATTCAATGGTGCTGGGATGGCATTTTGTTCATTAACGATATAATCGTGACAAATTTTGTCCAATTCATCGGTAGTAACGCCCGCTTTTACGTGCGGGGTAATCATTTCAAGTACTTCTGCCGCCAGTTTGCCGGCGACTCGCATTTTATCGATTTCTTCTGACGTTTTGATTGAGATAGTCAATGCAAATCCTTAATCAGTTTCCAGTGGTTTCTGGTTGTACATTTAGTGGTGTTTATGGTATAAAGCGCCGCACATTTTCGCAAACGAAAAGTGTCAAAAACTGGGAAGCATTTTCTCATGGAGAAAAATTGTAAACCAGGGCTTTTTGTTGGAAATGTAACTATAAAATTTTAAACGACTTTTTGATTAACAACACACATACATCGACACGTAGGCCGGGGTGCTTTCAAATACGATGGTAATTTTACCTGAGGTATTTAAAGTCGGTTCTATGGGATGTATGGAGGCTTAACCCCACTCAATTGAGGAAATTTACATGGCAAATGTAACAATGCGCGACATGCTTCAGGCTGGTGTTCACTTCGGTCACCAAACTCGTTTCTGGAATCCAAAAATGAAGCCTTTCATCTTTGGTGCTCGTAACCGAGTTCATATCATCAACCTTGAGCATACTGTTCCAATGTTCAACGACGCTACAAGCTTCATCAAAAGCGTTTCTGCAAAGAAAGGTAAAATCCTTTTCGTTGGAACTAAGCGTGCAGCCGGCGACGTAATCAAAGAAGCTGCATTACGTTGTGATCAGTTCTACGTAAACCACCGTTGGTTAGGTGGTATGCTGACTAACTGGAAAACAGTTCGTCAGTCAATCAAACGTCTGAAAGACTTTGAAACTCAAAGTCAGGACGGTACGTTCGAGAAAATCACTAAAAAAGAAGCGCTACTTCGCACTCGTGAAATGGAAAAGCTTGAAAAAAGCCTTGGCGGTATCAAAAACATGGGCGGTCTTCCAGACGCTATCTTTGTAGTTGACGCTGAAGTTGAGCACATCGCGATCCGTGAAGCTAACAACCTGGGTATTCCAGTAGTTGCTGTTGTTGATACTAACTCTAGCCCAGACGGTATCGACTACGTTATCCCTGGTAACGACGATGCTATCCGTGCTATCGATTTATTCGTTAACGCTATGGCTGATTCAGTTATCGAAGGTCGCGAAAGCAACATCGAAGTTCAGGCAGAAGACGACAGCTTCGTTGAAGCTGAGTAATTCATAATTATTCTGCACTGAAGTACTAATAGCAGGAGGTATCACTCCTGCTTTTTAGTAACTACGCATTCCCAAAGCCGGGTTGTTGTTCAGGACTACACAAAACTGTAATAACCGGGCTTTACGATTTAATTCATTTTTCGAAAGTTAGAGGATAATCACAATGGCTGTTACTGCTGCTCTTGTTAAAGAGCTTCGTCAGATGACTGGCGCAGGCATGATGGATTGTAAAAAAGCATTAACTGAAACTGACGGCGATATCGATGCTGCGGTAGAACTAATGCGTAAAAATGGTCAGGCAAAAGCGGCTAAGAAAGCTGGCCGTATCGCTGCTGAAGGTACTATCATCGTTAAGTCAACAGGTACTGTTGCTGCGATGGCAGAATTCAACTGTGAAACTGACTTCGTTGCTCGTGACGAAAGCTTCCTTGCATTCGCAAATGGCGTAGCTGACGTTATTCTTGCTGGCAAAATCACTGATATGGAAGCGCTAAAAGCGACTGCATACGGCGATACAACTGTTGAAGAAGCGCGTCTTGCTCTTATCAACAAAATTGGCGAGAACATCAATGTTCGTCGTGCTCAGATCATCGAAGGTGATAACCTTGGCGCTTACATCCACGGCGGCCGTATCGGTGTTGTTTCTGTTCTTAAAGGCGGAAGCGAAGACGTTGCAAAAGACGTTTCAATGCACGTTGCAGCAAGCAACCCTCAGTTCGTAACACCTGACCACGTTCCAGCTGAAGTTGTTGAGAAAGAAAAAGGCATCCAGGTTGAAATCGCAATGCAAAGCGGTAAGCCTGCTGAAATCGCTGAAAAGATGGTTGTTGGTCGCATGAAGAAATTCACGCACGAAATCAGCCTTACTGGTCAGGCTTTCGTAAAAGATCCTTCAATGTCAGTTGCTGATTTCCTTAAGCAAAACAGTGCTGAAGCTGTTGACTTCGTTCGTTTCGAAGTTGGTGAAGGTATCGAGAAGAAAGAAGAAGATTTCGCAGCTGAAGTTCAAAAACAAATCGAAGCGGCTTCTAAGTAATTTGGCGCTGCCAGAAATGTTTACCAAAATGAATCAAGGCATTTTGCCTCGATTTTAAAATTTCAATAGAATAAGCGCGGCCTTGTAGCCGCGTTTATTTTATCCATCTTCAGAAACTTGAGAGCATGATGACAACAAATCCAAAACCTGTTTACAGACGTATATTACTTAAATTAAGTGGTGAAGCTTTAACTGGCGACGAAGAGTTCGGTATTGATCCTAAAGTGTTAGATCGCATGGCGCAGGAGATCAAAGAACTGGTTGAGATGGGTGTCCAGGTTGGTATCGTAATCGGTGGTGGTAACCTTTTCCGAGGTGCCGGACTGGCTGCTGCTGGTATGAACCGGGTTGTGGGTGACCACATGGGTATGTTGGCAACAGTAATGAACGGACTGGCAATGCGAGATGCGCTGCATCGTGCATTTGTTAACGCCCGTTTGATGTCTGCTATTGAACTTAACGGTGTATGTGACAGCTACAACTGGGCTGAAGCGATCAGCTTATTAAAGTCAGGCCGCGTAGTGATATTCTCTTCTGGTACTGGTAATCCATTCTTCACAACCGACTCTGCGGCTTGTTTACGAGCGATCGAGATTGAAGCTGAAGCAGTACTCAAAGCGACAAAAGTAGACGGCATCTACACGGATGATCCGGAAAAGAACCCGGAAGCAGAAATGTATGAAACACTGAGCTATCAGGAAGTTCTGGAAAAAGAACTAAAAGTGATGGATTTGGCGGCATTTACACTGGCAAGAGATTACAAAATGCCTATTCGTGTTTTCAACATGAATAAAGATGGCGCACTGAAACGAGTAATTATGGGTGAAGATGAAGGCACTGTGATTGATCACTAAGCCAGATTCACTTTTACTCAAATAATTGAAAGGTAAGATTATTGTGATTAACGAGATTATTGATGATGCTAAAACTCGCATGGAGAAAAGCATCAGTGCCCTTGAAAGTCAGTTATCAAAAATCCGTACCGGGCGTGCTCACCCAAGCTTACTGGATGGTATCAAAGTTCCTTATTACGGTGCTGATACGCCATTAAATCAGGTTGGTAATGTGACCGTTCAGGACGCGAGAACACTGGCGATTACTGTTTTCGATAAAACATTAATTGGTCCGGTTGAAAAAGCGATTATGACATCAGATTTGGGTCTGAATCCTGCAAGTGCTGGTACTTTAATTCGCATTCCACTTCCTCCGTTAACAGAAGAACGTCGCCGTGATCTGGTGAAAGTTGTTCGTGGCGAAGTAGAAGGTGGACGTGTTGCTGTTCGTAATATCCGTCGTGATGCGAACAACGATTTCAAACAATTACTAAAAGATAAAGAAATCACAGAAGATGAGCAACGTAAGGCAGAAGACGACATCCAGAAAGTTACGGATGCGACGATCAAAAAGATGGACGACGTTCTGGCTGCAAAAGAAGCAGAGCTGATGGAAATCTAATCCTCCTGATGATGGAAGTATCTGCTTCCATCATTCTTTCCCTCCTAATACTACTTTCCTGTTTGAATTCACTAACGTTAATTATTTGATATTTCTATTTTTTTAATTCCTAAATTAAATCAATAGAGGAAATGGAAGGTTCAGGGTATACTGTGCCGCGTTTTTTTATCTTTTGTGGACTTCAGACGAATCACTAATGTCAGTTGATGAACTAATTCTCGCACAGCGTGATTTGCCAAAGCATGTTGGCATCATAATGGACGGAAATGGCCGCTGGGCTCAGAAACAAGGTAAGCCCAGAGTATGGGGGCATAAAAATGGAGTTGAAGCTGTCAGAAATTCTGTAACCTTCTGTCGCAGAATGGGTATTAAATCATTAACACTTTTTGCATTCAGTAGTGAAAACTGGCGCAGACCCGAAAACGAAGTTAGCACGCTCATGGATTTATTTATGTTAGTGCTGACCAGAGATGTGAAGAAAATCAATAAAAATGATGTCCGTCTTAATGTTGTTGGGGATACAAGCCGATTTTCATCGAAGTTACAGGATAAAATCGCTGCAGCAGAAGCGTTAACAAATCAAAACAGCGAACTGGTCTTAAATATTGCCGCTAATTATGGTGGTCGTTGGGATATTACTGAAGCCGCTAAAAAAGCTACGCGAATACTTGTGGAGCAGGGGCGTTCACCTGATGAATTAACTGAAGACTTGTTATCAGCGCATATGTGCCTGGCAGAACAGCCGCCGTTGGATTTATTAATCCGAACGGGTGGTGATTATCGAATTAGTAATTTTTTAATCTGGCAGGCGGCTTACGCTGAACTTTATTTTACTGAAACACTTTGGCCTGATTTTGACGAGACTATTTTCTCTGAAGCCGTGGCAGCCTACGTTGAACGTGAAAGGCGGTTTGGTTGTACGGGAGACCAGGTCAGACAGTTACTCGAACGAAGTGATTCCGACGCTGAATAAAAAATTATGCGAATTGATGCTGCAAGGATGTTAAAGAATACAGGAATAATAATTTGCTAAAACAACGAATTCTCACTGCGATTGTATTATTGCCGTTAACAATCGCCGCTATTTTCTATTTGCCAATGGAATGGTTTTCAGTCGCAGTTGCTTTAGTCATGCTGGTTGGCGCATGGGAATGGGGCCCATTGATGGGGTTTCAGTCAACAACTGCGAGAATGGGATATGTTGGCTTAATTGCCGCAATTATAGGCACTGTCAGTACACAAATTCCAACCGCCACTGTATGGGGATTTGATGGACATCTCGCCGATGGTTATTTGATCACTATGGGCATCGCTTGCTTGTGGTGGATTGCTTCTCTTGTTCTTATTGTCCGTTATCCTGAAAGTAAATCTTTTTGGAGTCAAAGTACTGTCATTAAAGGAATTATGGGTATTTTGTCTCTGGTTCCGGCATGGATGGCGATCCTTGCGATTCGTACACAACAAAGTGCTGACAGTGAGTTCTTTGGTGCCTGGCTGTTACTGGTAGCCTTTTGCATTGTCTGGGCGGCTGATGTCGGTGCTTATTTTATTGGTAAAGCAACCGGTAAAACGCCCTTAATGAAGCGAGTCAGTCCAAATAAAACGATTGAAGGCTTTATGGGGGGACTAATCAGTGCGGTGGCATTTGTCTGGCTGGTTACAACGATCACTGGCGCTTCATTAGCGCCGGTTTATATTTATTTGGTGATCGCTGGAATAACGGCGTTTATCTCCGCTGTCGGTGATTTGAATGAAAGTATGATGAAGCGTGAAGCCGGTGTAAAAGACAGTGGAACATTGCTACCGGGGCATGGTGGCGTGTTAGACCGTGTCGATAGTTTAATTGCCGCAACGCCTGTCTTCATTTTGCTTTATAACTTATTTGTTCTCCAATAGCCGTTAGTATGAAATATGTAACGATTCTGGGCGCGACTGGCTCAATTGGCAAAAGCACACTGGATGTCGTATCACGACATCCGGACTTGTATCGAATTTTTGCATTAACAGCAAATACCAACATTGATGTGATGGTTGAGCAGTGTCAGGCATTTCAGCCGCAATATGCGGTTATGGCCTGTGCCGACAGCGCAAAGCTGTTAAAGGATAAGCTGGCGGCCCTGTCGTTGAAAACAACGGTATTGCACGGTGTTGAACAATTGTGCGCAGTGAGCAGCGATTCGCAGGTCGATATTGTGATGGCTGCCATTGTCGGTGCTAACGGATTACTGCCAACATTGGCTGCGGTAAACGCAGGTAAGCGTGTCTTGTTGGCTAATAAAGAATCTCTCGTCATGAGTGGCGAGATATTCATGGAGAGCGTGCGAAAACATAACGCAACGTTGTTACCTGTTGATAGCGAACACAATGCCATTTTCCAATGCCTTCCTGGCGCTCTGCAATCGCTTGAACAACAGACTCAAACACTCGACTCTGTCGGTGTTAGTAAAATCCTTCTTACAGGCTCAGGAGGCCCATTCCTGACGCGTCCTCTTGAAACATTATCAAATGTCACCGTTGCAGAAGCTGTCGCGCATCCAAACTGGTCTATGGGACGGAAGATATCGGTAGATTCAGCAACCATGATGAACAAAGGGTTGGAGTTTATCGAAGCGTGTTGGCTGTTTAATCTGAAACCGGATGATGTTGAGGTTGTTTTACACCCACAGAGTGTTATCCATTCGATGGTTCAATATCGGGATGGTTCTGTTATCGCTCAGTTGGGAAATCCGGATATGAGAACACCAATTGCTCATGGTATGGCGTGGCCTGACCGTATCGATGCAGGTGTTAAACCACTGGATTTCAGCATGGTTGCTGATTTTACATTTGCTCGCCCTGATTATAGTCGTTATAAAAATCTCAAACTTGCTATAGACGCATTTTCAGTGGGGCAGGGAGCAACAACAGTATTAAATGCAGCCAATGAGGAAACAGTCGCTGCATTTTTAAATGATCAAATAAAGTTCACGGATATTGCTGATATTAATGAGTATTGTCTTGACCACATTCCAGATATTAAACCGGATTCTCTGGATGCAATTCTGGCTATTGATGAACAGGCAAGGCATGTCGCACAAACACGTATCTCAGAGGTAGTCAGATAGCATTATGTTCGATTTTATCTGGAATTTAGGCGCTTTTATTATCGCTCTTGGATTGCTAATCACAGTGCATGAGTATGGACATTTTTGGGTAGCCAGACGGTGTGGGGTAAAGGTTGAGCGTTTTTCCATTGGTTTTGGAAAAGCCCTTTGGCGCAAAGTGGGCAAGGATGGCACAGAATACGTTGTCGCAGGCATTCCGTTAGGTGGCTACGTAAAGATGCTGGACTCCAGAATTGATGATGTTCCGGCTGATATGCATGACCAGGCATTTGATAAAAAAAGCGTTGGACAGCGAATGGCTATCATCGCCGCTGGTCCGTTCGCTAATTTTGCTTTTGCGATAGTCGCACTGTGGCTTATGCACATGATCGGCACATCAGCTGTTAAACCAATAGTAGGTTCGGTTGAACCTGATTCTGTTGCTTATCAGGCAGGTCTGCCAAAACGAGCTGAGATTATCGCTATTGCCGGTGAAAGAACGCGAGACTGGAATGCCGTGAATCTGGCTTTGGTTGAGCATATTGGCGACGATATGACTGTTATCCGTGTGAAAGATCCTGAAAGCACGATGGAACGGGATATTCAGGTAGATCTGAAAAAATGGTCCTTCGATCCTGAAAAAGAATCAACATTGTCAAGCCTTGGTATCAAGCCTTTCCGCCCTGAAACAACAATGGAACTGGCAACTGTTGCCAAAGGCAGTGCCGCTGAAAAATGGGGATTATTGCCAGGGGACAGAGTTACTGGCATAGAGCGTACAGATATTTATGACTGGTCATATTTCGTTGAGATTGTTCGATTAAATCCAGGCAACAAAATCGAAATTTTGATTGAACGTGATGGCTATGAAATGCTCATGGATGTGACACCGGATGCTAAGAAAGATGAAGAAGGATATGAAATTGGCTATCTTGGCGTATCGCCAAAAGTGAATCCGTGGCCTGAAGAATACTTAATTGAATTGAAATATGATCCATTTGAATCTATTGTGCGCGGTGCAGAAAAAACGTGGCAACTGGTTCGAGTGAGTTTTGCCATGATAGGCAAACTGATTGTTGGTGATGTATCGGTCAAGAATTTGAGTGGCCCGATATCCATTGCCCAGGGGGCTGGAAACAGTGCTGGTTACGGTATTGTTTACTTTCTTAGCTTCCTTGCATTGATAAGTGTGAATCTGGGTGTAATCAATTTGTTGCCACTTCCAATACTGGATGGCGGGCATCTGTTTTATTACACAATTGAACTTATTCGTCGTAAACCAGTCTCTGAAAGGACGCAGGAAATCGGTTTTAAGATTGGTGCCGTGATTCTGTTTTTATTGATGAGTATTGCAATCGTTAACGATATTGCGCGTTTGTAGAGTAAACCGGGAAGAAATAACTAACAATGATGAATAAACGAGTACTGGCACTATCTTTATTATTAGGTACTGGATTTCATGCACAGGCCGAAGATAGTTTCGTTGTTGAGGATCTTAGATTAGAGGGACTTCAACGTGTTGCACTGGGAGCAGCGTTAACAGACATTCCTTTCAATATCGGCGATACAATTACCGAATACACTCTGTCCAAAACGATTAAATCGCTCTATGCGTCCGGACATTTTGATCACATTGCAGTATCTCGCGATGGCAACGTGGTTATCTTTGACATTGTAGAACGTCCTACTATCAGCAGCATCGAATTTGATGGTAATAAAGACATCAAAGATGAACAGCTTCAGGAAAGTTTGGATGACAGCGGAATTCGCGTTGGTGAACCGCTGGACAAAACGATCATTACATCTATTGAACATGGCCTTACAGATTTCTTCCACTCTGTTGGTAAATACAATGCAAACGTTGAAATTATCACGACCTACCTACCGCGTAACCGGGTCCGTTTAAAAGTTCAGTTTGAAGAAGGTAATGCGGCGTCAGTCAGACAAATTAACTTTGTTGGTAATGAAGTTTATAACGATGAAGAGCTTCTGAATCAGATTGAATCTCAGCAGAATTTACCCTGGTGGCGTTTCATGACCAGTGATCGCTACCAGAAGCAAACGCTTCAGGGCGATTTAGAAAAGGTTCGTAGTTATTACCTTGATCGCGGTTATCTGCGTTTTGAAATTGAATCAACTCAGGTTTCTGTAAGTCCGGATAAAGAATCTGTTTACATCACGATGAATGTAAATGAAGGTGAAACCTACACAGTAAACGGTTTTGATTTCATCGGTGATTTATTAGACAAGGAAGACTTCATCCGAAAAATCGTACCTATTAAAGCTGGGAATCTATACAACGGTGCGTTGACGACACATACCGAAGAATTAATTGCTCGTTATCTGGCACAATTTGGCTATGCAAACTCCGAAGTAAAAACTATTCCGGAGATCGATGACGAAAACAAAGAAGTAAAACTGATTATCTCAGTTGATCCTGGTCAGCGTGTTTATGTTGGTCGTATTAACTTCCAGGGTAATGAGACGACTAAAGACGAGGTGTTGCGTCGTGAGCTTCGTCAATTAGAAGGTACTTACCTGTCTAAAGATTTACTTGAGCTGTCTAAGGCTCGTATTCAGCGTCTTTCATACATGGAAGAAGTAGAATATGAAATCCGTGAAATCCCCGGTCGTGATGATTTGGTGGATGTTGAATTTAAAGTTAAGGAACAGCCATCAGGTTCATTTAACGCGGGTGTGTCATACGGTTCATTTACCCGTCTTTCCTTCCAGGCTGGTGTGCAACAAAATAACTTCCTTGGCACAGGTAATATTGTTGGTTTCAACATTAATACCTATTCCGGTTCTCAAAATTACAGCCTTAATTTTACCGACCCATATTTCACTATTGATGGTGTGAGTCTGGGTGGTAACGCTTTCTATAACAAGTTTGACTCTCGTGTTCAGGGTCTTGAGCGTTATAAGAATGAGTCGTATGGTTTGGGTTTCAATATTGGTTACCCGCTTGATGAATATAACCGTTTGAACTTTGGTTTAGCCTACAAAGTGAATGGTATTTCTCAGTTATCTGAATACGAACAAATCAAAAACTTCAAATCAATTTTTGAAGATCCTCAGGACCCCGATGGTCGTCTGGAATTCAAAAACTTTGAAGTTATTGCTGGCTGGTCACGAGCGACGATTAACCGTGGTACTTTCCCTACTGACGGTAGTCAGCAATCTGCATCGTTAAAAGTAACTACACCTAATTCAGATACCACTTACTTTAAAGCGCGTTACGATTCGCGTTTCTATTTCCCGATCACTAAAGATCATAGCTGGACGTTTGCAACCAAGTTAGAGCTTGGTTACGGTAACGGCTATAGCACTAAAGATGGTTTTGACCAGATTCTTCCATTCTGGGAAAACTTCCGTGGTGGTGGTCGTAACATTCGTGGTTTCGAAAACAATATCGTTGGTCCTCACGCGGTTTTCCGTACACCAACATTTATTCCAGGTATTCCTGATGAATCAGGAAATTCCATTCCAATCGGTACTGGCCCAGAAAACGATATCCTGACTGTGTCTGAGGTATCAACGGGTGGTAACGCTATCGCAATTACAGGTGTCGAGCTTATTTTCCCAACACCGTTTATTCCGGATGAATACAAGCGCTCTATTCGTAGTAGTTTGTTCGTTGATGCCGGTAACGTATGGGATACTGAATTCAGCTTGTCACAATTTACAGAAGAACAGATTCAAGATGTCGTTGGGTTAGAGGACTTCTCTGATCCGTCAAGATTCCGTGCATCAGCAGGTATCTCATTCCAGTGGATTTCGCCAATGGGACCGATGGTATTTAGCTTTGCAAAAGCAATTAAAAAACAAACGGGCGACAAGAACGACTTCTTTAGTTTCAACGTAGGAACAACATTCTGATCCGTGGGAGTAATTAAAATGAAACAGATGTTAAAGAAAACCGCGCTGGCTTTAGTAGCCTCAACAGCATTAGCTGGTAATGCAATGGCTGCTGATAAAGTAGCAATCGTTGATATTCAGGGCGTATTTGGTCAATTACCGCAAATCGCTACTATTCAGCAAAAAATCGAAGATGAATTCGCGCCAGAGCGTGAAAAAATCAAAAAGCTTGAAGCTGATATTACTTACAACATGGATAAGTTGAAGCGTGAAAACGCAACAATGAGCAAGGCTCAGAAAGAAGAATTACAAAACCAAATCATCTCTCAGCGTAAAGAATTTGAGAGCATGGTTAAGCCTCTTGAAGTGAATATTCGCCGTCGTCAGAACGAAGAGCGTAACAAGATTGTTGCACTAATTATGCAAACTATCGAAGCCGAAGCGAAAAGCGGAGACTACGATATGGTGCTGCAAAAGAGCGCTGTTATCTATTCTAAAGATGCAAAAGATCTGACTGATGAAATCGTAAAAAAAGTGGGTAAATTACGTTAAAAATGGCCTATAAATTATCTGAAATAGCCGAACATATTGGTGCAGAAGTACAGGGTGATCCCGATTGTGAGATCACCAGTGTTGCCACCCTGCAATCAGCTAAGACTGGACAGATTTCTTTTTTAGCGAATAGCAAATACAGTAAGTACCTTGAAACTACAGAAGCTTCAGCGGTATTGGTGTCAAAAGACGCTCTGTCGCTATGTCAAACCAATGCGTTGGTGTCAGATAACCCTTATCTGAGTTACGCGAAAGTAGCTCAGTTAATGGATACGACTCCAGTTCCCGAGCAAGGTGAACGTGGTGTCGGCGCGAGTATTGCAGAAGATGCTATAGTGCCGACATCAGCCTCTATTGGACCTAATGCGGTTATTGAATCAGGCGTTGAGCTTGGTGAGAATGTCATTATTGGTGCCGGTAGCTTTATTGGGCAGGGAACAACTATTGGAGCCAACACTCGAATCTGGCCTAATGTTACGATTTATCATAATACTGTTATCGGAGAACACTGTGTTATCCACAGTAGTACGGTGATAGGTGCTGATGGATTTGGCTGGGCGAATGATAAAGGCGAGTGGGTTAAAATTCCGCAACTTGGTCGGGTAGTCATTGGTAATAACGTCGATATCGGCGCATCAACAGCTATTGACCGAGGAGCACTGGATGACACCGTTATTGCTGATGGTGTCATCATTGATAATCTGGTTCAGATTGGTCACAACGTTCAGATTGGCGAAAAAACAGCGATTGCTGGCTGCACGGTATTTGCGGGTAGTTCAACAATTGGCAAACACTGTATTATCGCTGGTGCAGCTGCATTAAATGGACACATCGATATTGCAGATGGAACACAAATTTCCGGCATGGCGATGGTAACTAAATCCATTAAAAAACCTGGTGTTTATTCATCAGGGGTTCCTGCCGAAGAGCATCGAGGCTGGGTTAAAAATGCACTTCGTTTTAAACACCTGGACTCTATGAACCAGAAATTAAAAGAGCTGGAAAAGGAAATTCGACGCCTGAAAGAAAAAGAAGAGTAATACATGGAGTTGCCTGATAGTCGTGATGACTATACAGCCATCCAGATGTAAATCCCAATGACAGGGCTTTGCCAATTCCTGAATATTGCTTTTGTAGCTTGTACATTTTAAACCGTGAGTCAGCGCCATCACCGGCTTCGTTCACAGACAGGCGTGTTGTGTAGCCCTGATGCCTGGTAATTTCTGATGTCAGCATAGATTTTAGTCAGAATTTCCGGGTACAATTTCTTCAGTTTAAAAATGATTCCGTGGGGCTGTTCACCTTTACTTGCAACAGGTTGATTTATATTAATAAATTATCCAGTAGTGAGGAAAGGTTAACAGCCCCTGGTAGTAATAGTTAATTAGGAATTTTGTTTTGTCTAACGAAATGAATCAAATTGAAATTCAGGAAATCCTGAGTTTGCTTCCCCATCGTTACCCTATGTTATTGATCGATCGTGTTCTTGATTATGTTCCAGGTGAAAGCCTTCATGCGATCAAAAACGTAACGATAAATGAACCGATTTTTACCGGTCACTTCCCTGAAAAGCCAATTTTCCCTGGTGTTTTAATCCTTGAGTCAATGGCGCAAGCGACAGGACTGCTCGGCTTTAAGATGGCTGAAGTCAAAAGTGAGAATGAACTATACTTGTTCGCATCTATTGATAAAGCACGTTTTAAGCATCCCGTCACCCCTGGCGATACTATGCATCTTCACGTCGATTTTCTGAAAGAACGTCGTGGTATGTGGAAATTCTACGGAGAAGCTCGTGTAGACGGCAAAGTGGCCTGTTCTGCTGAGTTGATGTGCGCAAGAAGAGAAATGTAACGTGATCCACGCAACAGCAATAATTGAACCTGGTGCTAAGCTGGGCAAAAATGTGCAGGTTGGCGCATTTACCTACATCGGAAATGATGTGGAACTGGGCGACGATTGTATCGTCGAATCCCATGTTGTCATTAAAGGCCCTTCATATATTGGCAAGGGTAACCGTTTTTTCCAGTTTTCGTCTATTGGCGAAGAATGTCAGGATAAGAAATACGCGGGTGAACCGACTGAGTTATATATCGGTGACAATAATGTTTTCCGCGAAAGTGTCAGCGTGCATCGTGGCACGATTCAAGATGATTCAAAGACCATTATCGGTAGCAATAACTTGTTTATGGCTAACGCGCATGTTGCGCATGATTGTATTATCGGTGACAACAATATTTTCGCGAATACCGTAACACTGGCGGGCCATGTTCATTTGGGCGACTGGTGTATTTTGGGTGGTTTTGTCGGTGTGCATCAGTTTTGTGAAGTTGGTTCTCATAGCTTCTGTGGGGCTGGTTCAATTGTTGTACAGGATGTCCCTCCATTTGTCATGGTAGCCATGTCTGATAATGGAAAGGCAGCGCCTTTCGGTATCAATAAAGAAGGATTGAAGCGTCGTGGATATTCATCTGCGGCAATTCGAGCTGTCTTCAGGGCTTATAAATCAATTTATCGTGAAAGCCTGACGCTGGATGAAGCACAAGAGAAAATTAAATCTCAGGTTGAGGAATTTCCTGAACTTCAGCTTTATCTGGACTTCTTCGAAAAATCTACTCGTGGAATTGTTCGTTAAGTGTCGCAAAACAACAAATCATTGACGATTGGTATTGTCGCCGGAGAACATTCCGGTGACATTCTTGGTGCAAGCCTGATAAAAGCTATTAAAGAGATCGCACCTGATACACGATTTATTGGTGTTGCGGGACCGTTAATGCGAGAGCAGGGATGTGAACCACTGTTTGAAATGGAAGAACTGGCCGTAATGGGCCTGGTAGAAATACTGGGTAAATTAAGACGCTTATTTCAAATCAGAGGTGAACTGGTACAGTACTTCACACAAAATCCTCCTGACGTATTCGTTGGTATAGATGCACCAGATTTTAATATTGGGCTTGAATTAAAGCTTAAAGCTCAGGATATCAAGACTGTTCATTATGTCAGCCCAAGTGTCTGGGCATGGCGTAAGAAACGAATTTTCAAAATTAAGAAAGCAACTGATTTAGTTTTAGCTTTATTGCCTTTTGAAAAAGCGTTTTATGATCAACACGACGCACCATGTACTTTTGTCGGTCATACTTTAGCCGATGAATTACCGCTTGATATTGACCAGATTGAAGCTCGGCGTGGATTGGGACTAGCTCTGGAAAAGCCTGTATTGGGTGTGTTGCCGGGAAGTCGTGGTGCTGAAGTCGGCTTACTGTCGCCCCCGTTTTTGCAGGCTTGTGTTCAGTTAAAGCAGCAAATTCCTGAGCTTCAGATCGTATTACCTATGGTCAATGAAAAGCGTCGCAGTCAGTTTGAAACAATCAAGCAAGAAGTCGCACCTGAACTTCCTGTCACATTGCTGGAAGGACAATCAAGAGATGTAATGTCGGCATCAACTGCTGTGCTGTTGTCTTCTGGCACTGCAACGTTGGAATGCATGTTGTTGAAAGCTCCAATGGTTGTCGCCTATAAATTCAAGTGGCTGTCATATCAAATCTTTAATCGCCTGATTAATGTTAAATATTTCTCATTACCCAATTTACTAGCAGATAAACCTCTGGTCGCAGAGCTACTGCAAGATGAAGTAACGCCTGAAAATTTGGTGAAAGAATTACTACCATTACTGACCGGCGATGATCGCGGGTTACGTGATACTTTCCGCACTATTCATCAGAACATTCGCTGTAATGCCAGTGAGCAAGCAGCAAAAGCAATTTTAGAGGTTTGCCATCGTGGCTGATTTTCCTGACTTTCAGCGCCCTCCTTTTCAATTAATCGCGGGTGTTGATGAAGTGGGCCGTGGTCCTCTTGTGGGCGATGTCGTTACCGCCGCTGTTATTCTTGATCCGGCCAATCCGATTCAAGGACTGACTGATTCTAAAAAGCTAAGTGAAAAAAAGAGAGAAGCGTTGTTTCCTGAAATTCAGGAAAAAGCGTTGGCATGGTCTGTTGGCCGTGCAAACCCGGCAGAGATTGATGAGCTCAATATTTTGCATGCCACTATGCTTGCGATGCAACGAGCTGTCGCAGGCCTGACGATAAAACCAGAGTTCGTGTTGGTCGATGGCAATCGATGTCCGGATTTTGGTATTCAATCGCAAAGTGTGGTTAAAGGTGATTTGCGCGTAGCAGAAATTAGTGCCGCATCGGTTTTAGCTAAAGTCACTCGTGACCGTGAAATGGTTGAACTCGATCAGCTCTATCCTGAATACGGTTTCGCAGGTCATAAAGGATATCCAACAAAAGCTCATCTCGAAAAGCTTCAACTTCTGGGCGTTACGCCTTATCATCGCAAAAGTTTCAAACCTGTAGCCAACCTGATTAATCAGGGCTGAGTAACTCAACATGTCAGAACCCAGATTTATTCATCTTCGAGTCCATAGTGATTTTTCGATGGTGGATGGACTCGCCAAAACCAAGCCTATTTTAAGTAAAGTCGTTGAAGCTGGAATGCCAGCCGTTGCTGTAACTGATCAAATGAACCTGTGTGGTTTAGTTCGATTTTATGGAGCAGCACATGGTGAGGGCGTTAAGCCGATAGTAGGTGCTGACTTCTGGGTTCAGTCAGGAGAACCGGACGAAGAAATGTTTCGGTTGTTGCTGTTAGCGCAGAATAATCAAGGCTACAAAAATCTGACACTGTTAATTTCTCAGGCTTTCCAGAGAGGTCATGTTCAGGGAAAACCAGTCATTGATAAAGACTGGCTTGCTGAGCTTAACGAAGGATTAATTGTTTTATCAGGCGGTAAAGAGGGCGATATTGGTCAAGCCCTGCTTAAGGGTAACTACCGTCAGGTAGAACAGTTCACCGAATTTTATCAGATTAATTTTCCAGATCGTTTTTATATCGAATTGTTGCGAACAGGACGCCAGGATGAAGAAAATTACCTGCATCTTGCGGTCGAATGGGCTGATAAAGTTCAGTTACCCGTAGTCGCAACCAATGAAGTTGTTTTCCTGGAGCAGGACGACTTCGATGCACATGAAATCAGGGTCTGTATTCATGATGGCTATACTCTGGCAGATAGCCGACGTCCAAAACGCTTTAGCGAGCAACAGTACTTCCGATCTGAAGATGAAATGGCTGAATTGTTTTCAGACATTCCGGAAGCGTTACAAAACTCGGTAGAAATTGCCCGTCGTTGTAATGTAACCATTCGACTTGGCGAGTATTTCCTACCTGAATATCCTACCGGTGATCTATCGACAGCAGATTTCCTGGTTAAAGTCTCAGAAGAAGGCCTGGAAGAACGCCTTGAAATATTATTCCCTGATCCCACTGTTCGAGCAGAAAAGCGTGCTGAATACGACGAACGTCTGGAGATTGAACTGGGTGTAATCAACCAAATGGGGTTTCCTGGCTATTTCCTTATCGTAATGGAGTTCATTCAGTGGAGTAAGGATAACAATATCCCTGTTGGCCCTGGTCGAGGATCGGGGGCCGGTTCATTGGTCGCGTATGCGCTAAAAATTACTGACCTCGACCCGTTAGAGTTTGATCTCCTTTTCGAACGATTCCTTAATCCTGAACGGGTATCAATGCCTGACTTTGACGTCGATTTTTGTATGGACCGTCGGGATGAAGTTATTGATCACGTTGCTGAAAAGTATGGTCGGGATGCAGTATCACAGATCATTACATTTGGTACGATGGCGGCGAAAGCGGTAATACGTGATGTTGGACGGGTGCTTGGTCATCCTTATGGATTTGTTGACCGGATTTCAAAATTAATACCGCCTGATCCGGGTATGACACTGGGTAAAGCGTTCGAGATGGAGCCCGCATTACCAGAGCTTTATGACCAGGACGAAGAAGTTCGTGATTTGGTTGATATGGCCCGGAAGCTGGAAGGCGTTACCCGAAATGCCGGTAAACATGCCGGTGGTGTTGTAATCTCGCCGACAACTATCACTGATTTCTCTCCCCTGTATTGCGATGATGAAGGCCATAACCCGGTTACTCAATTTGATAAAAATGACGTTGAGTATGCAGGACTGGTCAAGTTTGATTTCCTTGGCCTAAGAACGCTAACTATTCTTCAGTGGGCACTGGACATGGTTAATGCGACTCATGAGAAGCAAGGAAAGCCACTGATTGATATTAATCAGATTCCACTGGATGATGCTGACAGTTTTGTCATGTTGAAAAAATACGAAACGACAGCTGTATTCCAGCTTGAATCTCGTGGTATGAAAGATCTGATAAAACGTCTGCAACCGGATTGTTTCGAGGACATGATTGCACTGGTTGCGTTATTCCGTCCGGGGCCGTTGCAATCAGGCATGGTTGATAACTTTATTGACCGTAAACATGGCCGGGAAGAAGTTTCTTACCCTGATTCTCAGTACCAACATGAATCTCTTAAGCCCATTCTTGACCCAACTTATGGCATCATCCTTTATCAGGAACAGGTTATGCAGATTGCCCAGGTTTTAGCGGGCTATTCACTGGGCGGTGCTGACTTACTACGTCGAGCAATGGGTAAGAAAAAACCGGAAGAAATGGCAAAGCAGCGTGCTGTTTTCGAAGATGGTTCAAAAAATAATGGTGTTGATCCTGAACTTGCAATGAAAATCTTCGATCTGGTAGAGAAGTTTGCTGGATATGGATTTAACAAGTCTCACTCTGCTGCTTACGCGCTGGTGTCTTATCAGACGTTATGGATGAAAGCCCATTTCCCATCAGAGTTTATGGCAGCGGTTATGTCGGCGGATATGGATAACACCGATAAGATTGTAACCTTAGTGGATGAGTGTGAGCGCATGAAGCTTACGCTGGAACCACCAGATGTGAATACAGGACAGTATCAGTTTACGGTTAATGAGTCACAAGCCATTGTTTATGGCATTGGTGCGATTAAAGGCGTTGGTGAAGGCCCGGTTGAAACGATTCTGGAAGCCAGAAATACCGGCGGTAAATTTAAGGATCTGTTTGATTTCTGTGTTCGTATCAATCTTAAAAAAATAAATCGTCGTGTTATTGAAAAACTTATCTTGTCTGGGGCACTGGATAAATTAGGCCCACACCGTGCAGCGCTTATGGCCACATTGCCAGATGCATTAAAGGCCGCGGATCAGCATGCAAAAGCCGAATCTCTGGGGCAGGGTGATTTATTTGGGCTAATCGCAAATGATGAGCCAGATGTTGCTAATTCTTTTAAGGATGTTCCTCACTGGCCGGAGAAAGAATGGCTCAATGGTGAAAAGGAAACGCTTGGTCTGTATCTGACAGGACACCCAATTAACAGCTACCGAAAAGAATTAAAGAATTATTGTTCTGCAAGGATCGTTGATTTGCAGCCAACTGGTCGCGATTCTGCTGCAAACGCTGCAGGATTGGTACTTTCCGTTCGTGTTTTGATCAATAAACGAGGAAAAAAGTGGGCAATTGTTACACTTGATGACAAAAGTGGTCGAATAGATGTACGATTATTCCCTGAACAGTTTGAAAAATATCAGGATCTGCTACAAAATGATAAAATTCTGTTAGTAAATGGACAGGTCAGCTTTGATGACTTTAGCGGTGGACTTACAATGACCGGCCGCGATTTAATGGATATTGAGTCAGCCCGAGAAAAATATATAAAGAATATCCAGGTAACAGTGTCACGGTCTCAAGTGACGAATCAGTTTTTAGATCGTTTTGAGGAAATACTTGAGCCCCATAAGAATGGAACCTGTCCCGTAGAGATTTTGTATCGTCGTCCGGAATCCACCTCGCGATTAACGCTGGGTACGGAATGGCGAGTTTCTCCAGCTGATCTGCTAATACATGAATTAGGGCAGTTGGTGGAAGACGTAGAATTAAATTTTTAACCAGTTTATTAATATAGGTAGTACAGCTCCATGAGTCTTAATTATCTCGAATTCGAACAACCTATCGTAGAGTTAGAAACCAAAATTGAAGAACTTCGCAACGTTAATCGTGGTGCTGAGTTAGATCTAAGTCTTGAAGAGCAAGTGAGTCAGCTAAAAGAAAAATGTGTTGAAATGACACAGAAGATCTTTTCTGATCTTGATGCATGGCAAATTGCTCAAGTCGCTCGTCACCCACTTCGTCCTTATACACGCGATTATATAGAGCGAATCTTCACTGAATTTGATGAGTTTTGCGGTGATCGTGCGTTTGCAAATGATCCGGCCATTATCGGCGGTACCGCTCGTCTTGATGGGCAACCTGTTATGGTTATCGGTCACCAAAAAGGACGTGATACGGCTGAGAAAATTAAGCGCAACTTCGGGATGCCAAAACCCGAAGGATATCGAAAAGCACTTCGTTTAATGGAGATGGCTGAACGTTTTAAAATGCCAGTGGTTACCTTCATTGATACACCGGGCGCTTACCCGGGCGTTGGTGCTGAAGAACGTGGTCAGAGTGAAGCGATTGCCAGAAACCTTAAAGTAATGGCTGGTCTTAAAGTGCCAACAATCTGTACGGTGATTGGAGAAGGTGGCTCTGGTGGCGCTTTAGCTATCGGTGTTGGTGATAAAGTGAACATGCTTCAATTCAGTACATATTCTGTTATTTCTCCTGAAGGTTGTGCATCAATTCTTTGGAAAAGTGCTTCTAAAGCTTCTACAGCAGCTGAAGCAATGGGTATTACTGCTAAGCGTCTTTCATCTCTGGACTTAATTGACACGATCATTGATGAGCCTATGGGTGGAGCTCATCGCAATCATGATGATATGGCTGCCCAGTTGAAGTCTACAATCAAAAAGGACTTAGCTGAGCTGGAGTCTTTATCAGAGGCTGCTTTGCTAGAGCGACGTTATCAACGTTTAATGAATTATGGCTACTGCTAAAATCTGAAATAACACATATAAAATTCATAAAAAGGGTGACTTGTGATAAACAAGTCACCCTTTTTTAGTGAATAAATATTATTTGAGTGAGTCGACACAATTATCCGTACATCATGAATCTTCAAAGCACGTTTAATCATCATTTAATGACAATCCTGCCGACCTCGGTTAGACGACTGGTCATTGGATTCAGCGGTGGGCTGGATTCAATGGTCTTACTGCATCTTGTTGCTAAATATAAGCAAGATATAAGCGATATCGACGTTATTGCTGTTCATGTTAATCATCAGTTGAGCACCCATGCTGATGAATGGGAAAACCACTGTAGAGACATTACGTCAGCATTGAGTATTGAGTTTTTTCCAGTCAGCGTGCAGGTGAATACAGGTGCTCGTATTAGTCTGGAAGCCTCAGCAAGAGAGGCTCGATATAGTGCATTACGTGATTTTGTCACGACTGGAGACATGGTTTTAACCGGTCATCATGCGGATGATCAGGTTGAAACCTTGCTGTTACAGTTGAAACGAGGAGCTGGCTTACCCGGCTTATCTGCAATGCCTGAGTTTCGTTCACTCACTGACTCCGTGATGTTATGTCGTCCATTGTTGGGTATGTCTCGGCAAACGTTGACTGACTATGCTGAACAACATGCTTTGCAATGGATACACGATGAAAGCAATGACGATACGAGCTATGACAGAAACTTTCTTCGCCACGATGTTTTGCCTTTGCTGACGAACCGTTGGCCGGGATTTGTAGCGGCAGCAACCCGTTCCTCCGCAATCATTGCTGAGCAACAGGCGCTAATTGATGAGTATACAAAACAAGATGTCGCAATATGTATTGTAGGTGAGCGGTTATCCATCGTTGAGTTACTTAAATTTAGTCAGGTGAGACAAAAAAATATCATCAGGATGTGGTTAAAGCAGCAAGTAATCAGTATGCCTTCTGCGGCAGTACTCAATGATCTTTTGCATCAACTATCGACGGTAGATTCGGATTCCGGTTTGATGATTGACTGGGGGCAGACAGCTGTTATCCGGTCGCATCGAAAACAACTGGTGTTAGTGGGCAAAGTCGAATCGGTAAAAAATGTTGTGTTGCCGATAGCTGTAGGTCAAACAGTCCGTTTGCCAGATTCACTGGGACATTATCAGCTGAATGGTACAGAAATGGATCATACAGAGAGTAAAGAAAAGAACAGCGTTCAGGCACTTAAATTGCCAAAAAAATGGCTGGATACGCTGGAAGTACGATTTGATGGCTCAGGTTCTAGAATGTCAGTAGTTGGTAGGAAGGGGTCGAAGAAAATCAATGACTGGCTAAAATCGTTGGATGTTGCACCGTGGGAAAGAACTCGCATTCCATTATTGTTTTCAGGCGGTCAGTGCATTGCTATTGGTGATACATTAATAGCCGATATACCGTTGACAGAGCCTTTTATTCAATGTTCTGTTTGTTGGTCAAAATTGCCGTTGTGAATAAAAAAAGGGAGCCATAAAAGGCTCCCAAAGCGGTAGTGTAAAACAACGTATTGCAACGGTAGCGTGCAATAAAAATCAAATTATCCGAAGCAGTGTGTTACTCCATAAAATCGCAAGCTAATCCTTGAAACTTAAGCAATGCGAGTGCAGTTTTTGCCAACGTTTTTAGCGTTGTATAACGCTTTATCGGCACGCTCAAAGATTTCTTGAGCTGTTTCTCCAGGCTCAAATGTCGCACAACCAATACTGGTGGATACGCCATTAGTGACCATAAGTTTACTATTTGCGACATGATGTTGGATTCGTGCAGCAATAGTCTTCATACCTTCACTCTGTTCGCCTTCCAGGATGATAACGAATTCGTCACCACCTAACCGGAAGACCCGATCTGATCCTCGAACAGATTGATTCAGAATGCCGGAAAATTCTCGTAATACTTCATCGCCACGTTGATGGCCATGTGTATCGTTAACTTGTTTAAATTCGTCTAAGTCTAAAACCATCAATGAGAAGTGTGAGCGATGGCGGTTCGCATGTTGAACCATTCGTTCGATATTCTCATCGTAGTAACAGCGGTTTCCAAGCCCGGTTAAATTGTCCTTGATCGCCATCTTCTTAACCTGATAAAAAGAGATCGCATTCCGAAGGGGATACCTTAACTGGTGATGAAATTTATCTAAGAAATCAAACTGTTCTTTGGTTAATTCTTTGTTAATATTGTACGCCAGCTGTCCTAATGACTGGTTGTCCACTTTAATATCAAAGCAAAGTCTGTGACGACCAGGTACTGAACCTCTTACTGCGATTTCATTATCATCATGGCTAAAACTTAAGCCGCAAAATGATACGTAGCGAAAGGCTTCTTTGGCGTAAATTTCAAGCAACTTATCAAGTTCAAGGGTAGTTTGTAGTTTCTCAACTAAAGTCGGTTGAGAAGATGCAACAAAGTGATGACCATCGTTCAGGTTATAGAACGGCGAGTATTCGTTGCTATATAAGCCAATTTGCTCGAATGCCTGAATATTTTCCATCGTTACTACCACCTTTGGTTGTTGATTATAGTTACTGAGTTATTGATGTTTTTCTATAAGCTAAATCCGTGCCAAGAATATAACCAACTAATATTTAAGGATAATTGTAGTTTTTATTGAACGTAATCACTGTTGGTGTCAATTAATAGTCGGCAACTGATTGCCAATCTTTAGAGGAATTTGCCGCAAGGGGGAATAATGTTTGGAATTTTGATCGGACTTCTTTCGATTGCTGTCGTCACCGTCTGGTTATTTAAACGGATGAATATGCCACCCATACTCGCCTATCTGGTGACGGGTATTATCATAGGTTCCAATGGGTTATCGCTTATTCACGATCCTGAAGAAATCCATCTGATTGCTGAACTGGGTATAGTCTTCCTGTTATTTTCTCTTGGATTGGAATTTTCCGTGCCAAAACTGATGTCTATGCGGCATATGGTGTTTGGAGTCGGAAGTGCTCAGGTGCTGGTTTCGATTCTAATTGCCATGGCTCTTGCACTACTGGCAGGGTTTGAGCCTATTACGGCATTTGCTATTGGTGGCATTCTTAGTCTCTCTTCTACGGCTATCGTCATTAAACAACTTAATGAAGATGGCATTCTCAATTCTATGCGTGGTCAATTATCCGTCAGTATTCTGTTGTTTCAGGACATCGCTGTTGTTCCATTACTCATTGCAATTCCATTGTTAGCCGGCAGTGGAGATAGTCATCTTGGATTTGCGTTATTTATGGCGCTGTTAAAAGGTATGGCGGTATTTGCAATTCTACTGGCGGTCGGTAAATGGGTGCTACCGGGAGTATTCAACGCTATTGCTGGTGAGAAAACCGATGAATTGTTTCTATTAACGACTTTACTGGTTGCGTTATTTGCTGCTGGACTGACATATATGTTTGGTCTGTCGATGTCGTTAGGAGCATTTTTAGCAGGCATGATGCTGGGTGAGAGTCAGTATCGTCATCAACTGGAAGCCGATATACGTCCATTTCGTGACATATTAATGGGCTTATTCTTTGTGACTGTGGGCATGCAGCTAAATACTGATGCGCTAATTGCTAATTCAGGCATGTTACTGTTGTTGTTGGCAGTCACCTTGTTGTTCAAAGCCATCGTCATTTTTGTTCTGGTCAAAATGTTTCGATTTAACGCGATTGACGGTGTTTCCACGGGCATTATGCTCGCACAGGTCGGTGAATTTAGTTTTGTATTGATCGCACTGGCGACAAAACAACAGTTATTCAGCGAGCAAGTGGCTTCGTTGTTAATCGGTGTAGGTGTTTGCAGTATGGCATTGACCCCTTTATTGATGGACAAAAGCATGGTGTTAGCACAAAAGCTTGTTGGTCTGTTCGTTAAAGAAGTAACAACACCTGAACATGAATTACAGGCCATTGGTAAGGAGTTGAAGGGTCATGTCATCATTTGTGGGTTTGGTCGTGTGGGTCAAACAGTAAGCCGTTTTCTGAAACTGGAAGCGATTCCCTACATAGCACTTGATATTGATCCTGTCCGGATCACTGAAGCGACATCAGCAGGTGAGATCGTTAAATTTGGGAATGCCAGAGAGCCTGAGGTTTTAAGTGCTGCCGGACTCGCTAATGCCAAACTAATTGTTGTTACATTGGCTGATGTACATAAAGCAGAAGCTATTGTGGAAAAAATTCGCCAGTTATCGCCGTCAATTCGTATTTTGGTTCGTACAAAAAATGACGACTATTTGACACAGTTACAAAATGCAGGCGTGACGGAAGTGGTTCCAGAAACACTGGAAGGTAGTTTGATGTTGGTGTCGCATGTTTTGTACATGAGTGGTGTGCCAGTACCGAGGGTGTTAAAACGTGTCAGAACGGAAAGAGAAAACCGTTACGGTATGTTACATGGATTTTATCCGGGTGAAGATAGCGGTGGTAGACAACGATTAGAGTTACTGCATGCGGTTTCACTTAATCACGATGCTTTTGCCATTGGACGGACTATTGAATCATTGAACTTAACCAGTCGGCGAGTTTCTCTTGCGGGTTTAAGACGTGGAGAAAATGAAATTGCCGATCCGGGTGAAGATATGGTGTTGGAGCCGATGGATATTCTGATACTGAAAGGAAAGCCGCGAAGTGTGGAAAGAGCTGAACGCTATTTACTACAAGGATAGTTGCTACAGATGATTAAGGCTGAGTTTCAGCCTTAATCTAACTCCAGAAAATGTTTGATAGATTGTAATTGTTCCATCCCATCTTCAAAACCTAGTTGTATTAAATGTTTCGTATAGGTTTTTTCAAATAACAGGTAGCTGATTAAGCTGGATTCTGAATCCTCTCTGACACCAATGCCTCGCAGTAACAAACGAATTGCCATCGGCATGTCCATAAAATACTGATTCGCAATACCATCAAAATCATGACTGGGATTAATGATCATGCTTTCGATTGTTTTTAACGAATTAGTCTTCTTTTCTGGTAAATGAGACAAGGTGCTGTTAATACGCAGCATTCGCTCGATATCTGCGTTTAATGTATCGGAAAATACACTATCCAGCAGATGGCCTGCAATGGTGGCGGCACTGGGGTGATGCGGTTTATCACCGTGATATTTTCTGGCTTTATTTTGTTCAACACCAATAATAAAAATTTTCTCAGCGCCAAGATGTATGGGCGCACTCAGTGGTGATAATTGGTGTACACTTCCGTCACCAAAATAGTTTTGGTCGACTTTAACGGACGGAAATACAAAAGGGATAGCAGAAGAGGCCATCAGGTGTTCTGAGTTTATATGGGTAGGGATGCCTTTTCGTCTGGCTCTTGACCAGGGCATTATGTTGTCATTGGCTTGGAAAAAAGTTAGTGAGTCACCATCAGAGTAGGAAGAAGCTGTTACTGCGATAGCATCCAGATGATTGCGCATTATATGGCGATCGATACGTTTCAAATCCAGAACGTGTCTTAATAAATGTCGTAGCGGTTGATTATCAAGCAAGCTGACGGGACTTTGAGTTTCATGCTCCGATTGAAACGTAGACAGAAAGCCTCGACCAATATGACGGAAAACCCTGAAGAAATCTGTATGGTAGATTTGTTTAGTTCTGAAGTTTTTCCATATCCATTCAACTTTTTTAACGCCAAGGTGATAGCAAGAAGCATAGCAGGACAGGGCAGTTGCGTTAATAGAACCGGCAGACGTGCCACAAATAATTTTAAATGGCACTCCATGGTGCCTTGGCATACAGGTTGAAATCGCTTTTAGTACGCCAACCTGATAAGCAGCTCTGGCTCCACCACCTGTAAGTAGTAGCGCAATTTTATTATTTTTTTCTTTGCTAAATTTCACTTTGCTCTTATCATTCCCGATTGAGGTATGTAAAATAGTTTAATATTTTATATACAAAATGTTTATATTTATCGTTTATTTGCACTGGGATTTTACTTCTCAGTCTGCAAACGGATAAAAAATCTGGCCTTCTTTGGCCTGTTTCTGATCAGTGATACAAAATTAGATTAATCAGTATCAGAAATCCTGTAAAGCCATAACAGGCTGTAACGCATAAACAATTACGCAGTAACAGAACGGGAATTTGAACATGACAACCAATGAGCAATCTTCATCAAAACTATTGAATATTGGCATCGCAATTGTAGTCGTTGCTGGTGCAGCCTGGTTTATGAATAGCAACGGTAAAGCCACGGCTACTCAAGAAAGTGCAGTCACACAATCGACGCATAGCAGTGGCGAAATGACACCGGAAGAAATGAAAAAACAATTAGGTTTGGCGTTAGAAGACCAAACAGAATTTTTAATTAGTGAGCCAAATACGGAAGAAGAGCTGGCTGCTAAGATTGCAAAACAAAAAAAAGAACGTGAGGCACGACAAGCTAACGGTTATTAAACGTTTTCTGTTGTTTTTAGCAGACACATGGAAGCAAATAGTGTGTCTGCTAAAAAATTGCCAAAGCAGTGATTGAGAATATTAACAGCGTTTTCTCCCTGTTCACCGTTCATCCTTTCCTCGTATTTTTCCCCATTTCTGCCTATTGAAACGAATCTATCTATTGATTAAGTTGTGGCATGGACAACGCGTGTCGTGCTTTTAAACGACGTTTCAGCACGCTTATGTAGAATAACTGCACGACTCACCTTGAAGTCTGGTATAAACATGGCAAAAATCACCATCAACGGTTAACAGGCTCTGGGCTTATCTGTTTATTCTGTTACGATGGTGGCGACCCAAATATCGATTGATTGTTTGAAACAGGATTGAAATTAATGTCGAACGAAGAACAAGTTGAAGAACAGGCAACTGATTTATCTAAATATAAAATTCCCGGCGCTATTGCTCTTGTTGCTATTCTTATTCTGGGCTTTGTCCTGACACAGGATAAAGAAGAACCTGCACCGCCACCACCTGTGGTAAAACAACCCGAACCGCCAAAACCTGAACCTGTTATTGCTCCGGAGCCTGAGCCAGAACCTGAACCAGTTGTTTCTGAGCCGGAGCCACTGCCAGAACCCGAACCAGAGCCGGAACCAGCACCAGAACCAAAAATTGTTTTACCGGCAATTGATGAGAGTGATGAAGTAGTCCGTAAGGATATTCTGGGGTTAACCTGGGATCAGAATCTACCTGCTCTGTTTTTATCTGAAGACTTAATCCGCAAAGGCGTTATCTTTATCGATAACTTATCTCACGGTAATGTTGAGCGTGATTTTAGTGTGGTAAAAGGTCCAGTACAGCGTTTCAGTGTTCTTGAACTGGATGGTAAGACATACATCGATCCAGCCAGTTTCGATCGTTATAACCTGTATGTAGCTATTCTTGAGTCATTCAATGCCAATGACTTAAGAGGTCTTTACGAAAAATATTCCCCGCTGGTGCATGAAGTGTACGGTGAGTTAGGTTATCCGGAGAAAGATTTTAAAGAGGCAATGATTCTCGCTATTGATATGGTGTTAGAAACACCAGATACGGGCAAGATGATCGAAGTTGTTAGCCCTAAAGTTATGTATCAATATGCTGATGAAGAGTTAGAAACGGCTTCTGATCTTCAGAAACAAGTTATGAGAATGGGGCCTGAAAACGTAGCTAAAGTAAAAGATGCTTTGCGTAAATTACGTCGTGCTCTTATTGCTGAATAAACATATACAATCGCTGAGTTGACAACAAATTGTGTGATAAAAAAGCAGTTGAACCAAACTGCTTTTTTATTGCTTGATTAATAGCAATAATTTAGTGATAATTCGCCGCGCTTCAGGGTAATCAGTAACCCTGCTTCAATGGTGATTCCATTGGTCCTCTCGCAATGATAGCTTGTGAATCTGGTCAGGCCCGGAAGGGAGCAGCCACAGCAGGTGACTCATGTGCCGGGATGTGGCTGGTGGAATCGCCACCCAAATATCTCTTCTTGTTGTTTAGACTGTAAGTCTGCATATTTTTTGTAAAATCCCGCACTAAACTCGAAATGTAACTCTGCATTTATCTATTTTAAAATAGCTTCGAATATTCGGTTTGTGGTCATGATAAGGAGTAAACTAAAGCACGCCAGAGTCAAGAGCCTCTACATGTTTGCAAGTCAGAAGAACAAATCTACATACTTAGTTGCGTCATCATTAGAATTCGATGAGGGCTTCCACTTAGAATATTCTTGCGAAATAAAATCCTTTGAAGTACAACCGCTAGGGTTTAAATATGGGATAGAGGGCAGGGTTTGTTGCTATAAGCCTGATTTTTTGATTATTACAATTGTCACTTGATAAGCGGTCAAATTTGTATTTTTTGAAATTCATTTACATACCTATTTACTTCGTATCTAGGTTGCTAATACCAACAGCTGCACAGCGGGTTTGAGGTCCAGCCCACGTATTTAGCGTTTTTGACAGGCTTTGTTAGTTGAATACTGCATTAGGGAATGCTTTACGGGCAACAGTTAGTTGTTTACCTGCAATCTTGCCTTTTTTCCCAGCAGCGTTTACGAAAACGCGAAAACGTGCTCCGGCTTTAGCCGTCACTAATATTGCATACTGCGACTCAGCTTTACCGGCTGAATTTTTCCTGTAACCAAGCAATTCTTCAAATTCTGCCTTTGTTAAACAACAAATGTCTCCAACTTCAACACACACCAATCCAAAAAATAAGTTATCGTGCCTGGGAAGTAAGGATTCAAGAGTTTTTAATTGGTCTTCAGTAAATGTAAAGACATATTCGCCATTTCCATTTGGTTCAGTTGCATATTTGCACAAAACGGCAACGTGGCTATTAATGAGAAAAGCGTTACTAATGGGCTTATTATTTAGTTTTAATGCGTTAATAGCTGTAAATTGTTCATGCTCTGCAATTTGCATTACAGCCGCACCAATATTTTGATGTTCTAATCTAATTTTCATAGATACTCCTTTATTGGCTAACGCCCCATTAAGTGGGACTAATAATGTGTAGTTAATTGAGACTTAACCAAAGGTTTTAGTTCTGTTTAAATGTATTGTTTTATTTTTTGTAGTGCGATTCTGAATTGTGAATAAGCTTTGTAGATAAAAGTTTTTACCGATTTCATCCATCAATATTACCAATTCTCCAGTAGAGTTCTTTAATTGACACGAATAAGGGAAAGTTATTAATCTGCTCTCTCGAATATTAGACTTCAGAGCGCTGAGCATTAACTTACTAAGAAGAGATACCATTTTTTCATTATTTGAATAATTGTTTTTTAATCACCTATTGGCAGTGGAAACGAGTAAATCTACAACTTGAATACCAAATTAGATTTTTGAATCAATTAATTCAAAACTTGTTTCGACAACATCTTTTCGATCAAATCTCCAAAAGAATTGCACAGGTGACTCAGGATAGATCTTTACTTAATGTGGAATAATTTTTTAAATTAGTTCACTTATTAGATAAATTTTGAGAATACTGCTGAGCACTAAGTTTATCAATAAGGGAACATGAGTTTTCGTATAAGGATTCTGGTTTACCCTTCATTTCCACGTTCAATTCTTTTTAGTACTGAAAAATGTCATATTTTTCATTTGGTGAATTTAGCCGACATTTTTGTTACATCTGACTAATCAGCATTTTTCTTATCATTAATTCGGGTTAAAGTAAGAACAACGCTTGTTCCTTAATCCGCATAATGAGGTATCTATGCTTACTCCGGCAAAAATATTGAAGTTTGGTGATACGCGTCTGAGACAAGTTGCTGATACGGTGGATATTATTTCAGGTGGCTTGAAAGCTCAGGTTGAGCTCTTACAGTCCACCTTGTTGGACTTTCAGCAGCGAGTAGGTTGGGGACGATCAATTGCAGCGCCGCAAATTGGTATTTTAAAACGATTTATTGCTATCAATTCACCGGGATTACCCGAAGTAATGATAAATCCTGAGATTACCTGGCATAGCGAAGACAAGCAGCAAATCTGGGATGATTGTATGAGTTTGCCTGAAATTGCCGTGCTGGTAGAGCGTTGGATGTCAGTTTCTGTACGGTATCAATGTCTGGAAGGCAACTGGCATGAGTTGGTGGAATTGTCTGCGCAGGATTCAGAGCTATTGCAGCATGAATTTGATCATCTGGATGGTGTGGTAATGGTGGACAGAATGATAGAAAAAGGCCGGATAATTTCACGGGAGTTGGTCGATAGTCAGTAACTATCGACCTTGTGTTCATCTATTTGCCAGGATCAGCTTACTCTTCAGAGGTCGCTTTTTTCCGTGAAAATAGTTTTTTAGCGACAAAGCCCAAACCAATTAGCAGATAAACGCCGAATTTCTTTAAGAAGACCAGTAATACAGCCAGGAAACCTGTTTTGGCGATCACTTTACCTGCCACCAGTGCGCCAATACCATAAGCTGCTACCTCATCAATACTGGGATCAAAATCACTGTACTGCGCACCACGTTGGAAATTAGCCATGGCCAATACAGTCTCAAGGTTTTGGTCTATGACAGGTTTATGTTCCATTCCAGCGATAAAATTCAATACCAGTACACCTTTACGGCCCAGTACTCGGATGTTGTAGTTCAGAGTGTTTTCAGCGTTCTGACCAAATTTAAGTTCTTGTGCCCAGTGCAATTTTTTGGCGTTGTGGTCATAAAACGGTGAGGATGCCCAACCAACCAGTTCAATTGGTTCATACCCTTGTTGAACGCGGTATTTACTCTGTTCCTCAGTGTCAGCCTGCATTTGCTTGAGCAGGTCATCATAATCTATGTCTTTTGCATCTTCGTCTGATACATATCCATCTTGTTCATACTCAACTGTTACAACCCAGGACTCAGCGTCAAAAGGCGTCATGTTGGCTGGCATTAATAAACCCAACGGCGGTTGACTGGCAGGGTTGCCCCATAAATCAACAAGGATTTTGTTGGCATCTGAACCGTTGAAGAAAACAAAGCTTTCAGGTACTTCCAGAAATGCATTTGCTTTATCAAGCGTTACGTTACCGCTGATTGGTGTAAGTGATTGCCAGATCGACATGGCTTCATTAAATGCTTGTTGTTCCGGAGAAATCGCTTCTGTTTCAGCCTGAGAAACTTGAGGTTGCGTGGTGTCTTCGGTGGCAAAGGTAAGGCTTGCGAATGAAAGGAGTAACATTCCTGTGATTGATTTAAGCATAAATTCTTCCTGTTTCCGTTGCTTAAGAGGTGTTGGTGAGCTTTAGCAGCATTGCTTCAGTTCAATTGAACATGAACATTGCTCACGAGTTGAGCGGCACATTATCGGTTATTAAATAAAATTAGCAATGCCTGAAAGACTTACTTAGTAAGAGAAATGAAAAACGCTGGCACGAAGACCAGCGTTTTTTGATGGATAGGTGTCTGTTAACGATTTAATGTGAAGCAATACCTGGCGGAACTATTCCTGTTCCAGCAAATTGAAAATAATGCGTCTTACCATATCTGGTTCGAAGGGTTTATCACACATTGCGTTTACGCCAGATTGAGCGATATTTTCCAGATGACTTTCGTTGGCTTCAGAACTCACCATTAACACCGGAATATGGGATTGTTGGCTTTTTTGACGAATAAATTCTGTCAACTCACGGCCGTCAACATCTGGCATATTGTAATCAGTGACGACTAAATCAAACATTTCATTACTCAGAATATGAATTGCGTCTTTACCATCTGAAGCTTCAGTGATTTTTGCAACGCCCAGATTCCGAAGTACTCGTATAATGTGGCTACGAGCAAAAGCACTGTCATCGACAACTAAAACGCGAATGTCCTGGATATCAAAATATTCAAGGTCCATTTCTGATGGGGATAACAGATCAATCGTTGCATTGATAGCTTTACCCAGATGATCCGGAGTAAATGGTTTTGGCAAAATTGCGACAACACCGGATTGCTTAAATTCTTCCAGTTGTTCTTTCCGGGTTTCGCTTGAGATTAGCATAAATGGTACGTCTTTCAGACGCTCAGAGTTGCGCATTGAACGTACCAGATCTAATCCTGTGCCATCTTCGAAGTGCAATGCACTGACGACAAGATCGGGAACATGAGTTTCCAGTAATGTTTCCGCGTCGGCCGCTGTACCAACTTCAGTAATATTGTCGATGGATTCTACGGCAAGATGCTTAATTATAATTTTGCGTTGCGTTGCTGATGGTTCAACCAACAATATTGATAAATCCTGTGGCGAAATTTCCTGCTGCATAATATGCATCCCCTGAAAATGCGTAATGTTAAGTCATGTGGGTACAAGGTTTCAGTGTTGCGGTTTTTCATAAAACCATAGATGTTTATATGTGTACAAGCTAACCGCCTGCAAATTTCACCTTAAAGCCGTTTTTTTCCAACTCTTGCTTAATAATGTCGCGTTTATCCCCCTGAATTTCGATGATGCCTTCTTTTACCGCACCACCTGTACCGCATTTTTTCTTTAACAATGCAGCAATTTTCTTCAGATCTGTGCCTTGAGGAAACCCTGCGATAGTGATTACACCTTTTCCTTTCCGGCCCTTGGTTTCACGTTTGACACGCAAACAGCCATCACTCCACGTCTGCCAGGTTTGTTCTGGCTTTTCATCGTGAACACGCCCACCATCAGTTGAGTAAACGAGTTTTGAGTTTTCTTGCACCTGCACTCCATTCTTATTGTTTTGTCATGCAATATTCGCAGACAAAAAAATTCATCTAACTGAACCGCGATAATACCTGAGTATTCTTGTCGGATACAAGACTGGAAGCGCCAGCATGTGTACATTTTCATCAGATTAATGGAAATAAATAGCCTCATATTTGCAGGTTTGGTCACGCAAAAATTTGATTGTTTGCTATGTTTAAGTCGGTACATTTTTTGTCTTTAGATAACAAAAAGCCTCTGTTCAATACACAAAGGAGTGATTGTAATGGCACTACTCAGTTCAAATTTTTCAGATGATTCAACTGTCTACACGATAAAAATAGACGGTAAGTTTGATTACAACCTGGTGCAGTTATTCCGCAACGCTTATGAAAATCTGGGGGATGAAACTAACCATGTTGTCGTCGATCTCGAAGACACTGATTATATGGATAGTTCTGCTCTGGGCATGTTGCTCAATATGAAGAAATCATTGGAGCGTATTGATGCTGATGTGCGAATTAGTCACTGCAAACCTCAGATTAAAAAAATATTTCAGATTAGTCATTTCGATAAAAAATTTGATATTGATTAAATTCGGTTGACCTGAGGTGACGTATTTATTGTAGGTTTTAGCTAGTCATGCCGCGCTTTATGGCATTGATTTGGAATAACTGAATCTTCAGTCGTGAGCCTTTTCTGAATACTATTGCTTTCGAACGAGATTTCACTCGCAAAGGTCACCGAACTCAGGCACCTCGTGAAATTATCGGAGTGTGACGATGAAAATTTTGGTTGTCGATGATCAAAGCGTGAATCGAATTTTACTGGAATCAATGCTGACGGATTGCGGGTATGAAGTGTGCCAGGCCTGTGATGGGAATGAAGCTATTGATGTCTTTGAACGCGAAAAACCGGACATAACAATTCTGGATGTTGTCATGCCCGGCAGAGATGGTTTTGACACAGCGCCTGTATTGAAAAAATTATCGGGCGATATCTATTGCCCCATTATTTTTCTGACGGCGTTGGATGACGAAGCCAGTCTGTCTCGTTGTCTCGAAGTAGGTGGCGATGATTTTCTGACTAAGCCATTCAACCGAACCTTACTGACTGCAAAAATAGTCGCTCATGCCCGAATCCGGGAATTATCTCGTAAAACTATTGAGCAAAACCGCATTTTGGAATACCACCGTCATAATGTTGAGCGAGAACATTTGATTGTGGAGCATATTTTCAATAACGCACTGGCAGAGCGTAATGTTGATCCGGATGTTGTGGAGCAATATGTATCGCCTGCATCGATGTTTAATGGAGATCTGTTGCTGTCTGCGACAAGCCCCTCGGGTAGTTCGTACATCTTTCTGGGGGATTTTACAGGCCATGGCTTATCCGCTGCTATTGGTGCATTGCCGGTTTCAAAAATCTTTTATTCAATGGTAGAGAAAGGCTTAACCGTCAGTGAAATAGTGCGTGAAATTAATCGCCATTTATTAGATTTGCTACCTGATGATATGTTCTGTGCGGCGATGATGTTTGAAGTTAACCGTAAAGGAAATATTTTTTCGTACTGGGGCGGAGGGATGCCAACCGCTGTATTAATTAACAAGCGAGGTGAAATAAAGCGTCTGCTGCAATCTCAGCACATGGCATTAGGCATACTCGAAGAACATGAGTTTGATGATACGACGAGTGATTTTGCCGGGATCCCCGGAGAACGTATCGTGGTGTATTCTGATGGTGTCGTAGAGTCGGTTAATGAAGATGGTGAGATGTTTGGTGAAGAAAGGCTGTTTTCATTTTTCAGACCTTCACTAAATGTATCGGTAAATATGTTGGTTGCCAATATCGTTAAATTCAGAGGAAGAGCTGAACAAAACGACGATATTACGCTGGCTATTATTAACTGTAAAAATTACGTTCCTCCTTCTGTTAAGCCGGAAGCAGAAGAGCGTTGTTATGAACTACCAGTTTTTTTCAAAACGAAGCTATCAGTGCATGATATCAAACGTATGCACCCGGTTCAGGATATTATGAATCTGATGGCGACTATGCCCTGGTTTAACACTCATCGAACGACCATTTTCTTGATCCTTTCCGAATTGTATAACAACGCGCTGGAGCACGGTCTGCTTAATCTGGACTCATTTATCAAAGAAAATGAAAATGGAGTCCTGGAATATTTTAATGAACGTGAACGGAGACTGGCGGAGCTGGAGGAAGGCTGTATCTGTATTGAGATAGATTACCGTAGCACAGATCAGGTCATGATTGTTTCTGTAGAAGACAGTGGAAATGGCTTTGATCATGAACTATTGCGTGCCAATTATGATGAATTATCTGGTGAAACCAGCAATGGTATGCAACTCGTCGAAGGTGTGGCGGATTTGGTCGAATATGAGAAAGAAGGACGACTTGCTCGGGTCTGGTATAACTGTGGCAAAGTAGATGAATAATCCTTTTTGCTGAACCCGTGTCGGGAGCAACTGTCAATCTGACAACGTTACGTAACATTTTAACGCTTAAAGGTAAGATACTACCGGATTGAGTTTATGTGGCTTTCGGCTAAAATATCGCTTCGTTTAGATGTCTGGAAATCTGGATTATGTTTAGAAATTATCTTCAACGTGCTGAAATCGCTATCTCAGCAGAAGAATTTGAAAGCGTTGTTGAGTCTCATCTTGACCGCCTTGCGTTAGCCTGTGATGGCTCATTGTCACTGACGGATGATGAGCTGTTGCGTTATAAGGTGCCTGAATTAACGCCTGATGGCGCATGTTCAATTTTTGAGGACCTCGCTGAAGAGCCATACGATTTGACTCGTGTGGTTGGAGAGTTAACACCAGAAATCAGAACATTACTTGTTAAACTACATCAGGTGGTTAACTACGTTGTTAGTCAGTCTGACGTAGAATGGTTTGGTATATATCGAGGTTTTGCTGTCGACAATGAAGATCCTGTATTAGCAAAACTAGCTTATTTTGGTGTGCCCAGCCGTGCAGAGTTTCCTTTGACAGAAGATTTCATGTCTCGTAGCAACAATGTAAACGTTGCATTTACAGGCAAAGCTCGCGTAATCAATGATATTCAACAATATGTGCTTGATGGTGGCGAGTACTATACCTGTGATCCAAAAGTAGAATCTGAAGTATGCCTTCCTATTTTCGACTATCAGGGCAATTCCATTGGTATTATTGATGCTGAAGCTTTCAGCAAAGATTTCTTTAATGGTAACGAGCAAGCCCTGATGGTTGCGGTGTGTATGTATTTATCTGATTTGTTTATGGCAGAACTTTAATTCGTTCAATTGCCAGGATTGGATAATATATGTGAAACCACTATTTATTAGTTTGTAACATCACCTTAATATAGTGGGCTTGTATTTATTGCCTTACAGTGAAGTAAGTGCCTGTAAATACAACAACCACGACATTGTGAACTGGTGTATTCGCCGGTTATTTAAGCAAAATTAATTTTGAAGGCGGGGATCAGCTTTTTTGTTGCAGGGTGTCACTCATCACCGGGCGTAACAAAACCGGATGTAACAAAGCGGTCGCAGCCCCAAAGGCAGAAGCTAACAAAGTGAGATAGTTATGTTTTCACAATTACAACAAGTGCCAACGGATCCAATTTTGGGATTAATGGCAGCATATAAAGAAGATAAGAACCCTAACAAGATCGATCTTGGGGTTGGCGTGTACAAAGATGAGCAGGGTAATACGCCTGTACTGAAATGCGTTAAAGAAGCAGAAGATTTTCTGTTAAAGAATGAAGCGACAAAAGCTTACATTGGTCTGGCAGGAAACCTGGGTTTCAATCAGAAAATGCGTGAGCTGATTTTTGGCGAGCATGATGTTTTACAACAAGAGCGTGTTCGCACGGCGCAAACTCCTGGTGGAACAGGTGCTCTGCGTGTTGCTGGTGAATTTCTTATCCGTTGTAATCCAAATGCTACGATTTGGGTGAGCGCGCCGACCTGGGCAAATCATACCAGTTTATTCCAGGCTGCTGGATTTACGGTTAAAGAATATCCTTACTACGATTATGAAACGCGTGGCCTGCAATTCGACAACATGATGGCTGTGTTGAAAGAAGTTAAAGCGGGTGATGTTGTTCTTGTTCATGCATGCTGCCACAACCCGAGCGGTATGGATTTGAATAAAGAGCAATGGGAACAGTTAGCTGATCTGGCCGCTGAGAATGGTTTTACACCATTAATTGATTTTGCTTATCAAGGTTTTGGTAATGGTCTGGATGTAGATGCTCAGGGTGTTCGCATCATGGCGTCTAAAGTACCAGAGCTTGTTGTTTGTAATTCTTGTTCAAAGAACTTTGGTTTGTATCGTGAACGTGTTGGTAGCTGTTCCGTTGTTGCCAGTGACCGTTTACAGGCAGAGATTGCGAACAGCGTACTATTGAGTGTTGTTCGTAGCATCTATTCTATGCCGCCTGCGCATGGTGCCGCAGTTGTTGAGTTAATTCTCAATAGTGAAGAACTGACTGCATCATGGCACGAAGAATTAGCTGAAATGCGTGATCGGATTAATGGTTTGCGTAAGAATATCGTTGAAAAGATGAATGCTCAGGATACAGGCGTTGATTTTAGCTTTATTGAACGCCAACACGGTATGTTTTCATTCTTCGGTATCAATAAAGTTCAGATTGAATTGTTGCGTGCAAACTATGGTATTTATATGGTCGGTTCAAGCCGTATGAATGTCGCTGGTATCAGTGCTGATAACATCGATTACTTTGCGAAATCGGTTGCTTCTGTATTGAAAGAAACAGACTAGATAACTGAATCACAAAAAAGTTTAAAAAAGCCGCTGTTGGTTTTCTGCAGCGGCTTTTTTGTTTTTTAGGTTCTGTAAGTGAACCATTATGTGATAACGCGTATTGAAATACGTTTGAATGTTGATAAAGAACGTTTGTTTGTCAGGTGGTTAACTGACGATTCATCGACATAATCACTCGCCCTGCAACAGACAACCGGATGACTGATTCAGCATCAATCGTCATGGTGTCAAACATTGGATTATCGGCCAATAGATTGATTTTTCCATCAGGTAATCGCTGAACTCGTTTGGCAATCGTTTCTTCGTCAATACGAAATATATACAGACCACTGTCGGATAATAATGAATCTGTTTTATCGACTAACATGACATCGCCGTGACGAATAACAGGAGACATCGACTCACCTTGTTGTGTAACAACGATAAGGTCGGTGGAATTTGCTGCCAGACGCTTCATTTGTCGTGTCAGATGCGCGGTTACATTCGCTCCAACGGTTGAATCACCAGGCTCCTGACTTTCTCCACCCAGACCCGCCTCAAACTTATCAAGTTGCTTTAGCACATGTTCTTTTTGATGTTCAGGTGCTGTTCCAAGACGTATTCGCTCTGCCAGTAATGACCAGAATGAGTGATTGGTTTCATGACTGAAAGAAATCAAATAATCCACGCTGGGATCCCGATCTTTTTCATAATTTGTCTGACTATTCCGGTGTATTCCTGTCAATTCAGCCATTTTTCCTGAATTGATGCGTGCTTGCTCGCGAAGAAATTTGATGAGCTTGTTGAATGAATCAAATTTATAACGAAATGACTTGCTGCTTTGGCCTGACATAGTTTGCTCGGTTAACGAATTTTATGGGCTTGCTTACTTTAAAAAGTGGGAGTAACTGCGGCAATAATGCCGCGCTTATTGTTAACCAGGTTGGATGTATTTTCCAGACCAATTTATGTAAACCATTAATTTTGCATATGAGTGGTTTCAGTAATTGACGAATTATTAAAAAATAAATACATTTGTGTGCAGATATTTGATTGACCCACACTGATGAAAGCATTGAATTAGAATTTTATATGCTTACATCAGGAATTTAACGGCATGCCATTGGTCTGTAATTGATAGTTCTGGCCAATAAGGAATCGATAGAGCAGTACGATTCTGCATTTCATCGTATGCTCAACAGCAGTATGGAGACGACATGAAATTTTTGACTGCACAACAGATAAGCGAATTGTTGTCTGTCACTAAACGTACAGTACAGAAAAGAGCCATCAGGGAATTATGGGAGTTCAGAGAAAAACGGGGCAGGGGAGGATTACAGCGTATTTATGATGTTGATTTATTGCCTCCAGATGTGCAGCAAGCGATTACCGCTCAAACATCAGAACTGGATATAGAAGTTTCAACATTTCATTTATTGCAGCAAGAAGAGCAACTGGCAGGTTACGGCTCTGCAATAACGCAGGAGATTTTTACAAAGTATCGTCTGATTCAGGCTGCAAAAGCCTGGGTAAATCACTATGAGTACGGAAAGATTGATGGCTATGACCGCTTTTGTGAACAATACAATGATCGGCAACTGGCGTTTCCTGAACATGTGTATCACATTGTCACAACCGTAAGTCGGATATCGTTGCTGAGATGGGAGAGTCGATATGAATCAGGAGGCTTATTAGGGCTGACCAAGTTGGGCACCCGATATCAAAATGAAGTTGAACGATTGATTCGTCAATCGCAGTTCAATATGGTTATGCAGTTGTTTCAGACGAACCCACAAGTTAGCTCGTCTTTGATTAGACGCTTTCTGGCATTGCGCTTTGCTACTGACGAATTACCGTCCGTATTAAAAATTACTGCCTGGATTGCCCACTTGAAAGAGCAGTTTATTGCTCGTCAGTCAGCTTCCGACAATATGTTTATGAATACCTGGCTTTTACTGTTGCTGCCTTGCCATTTTGTTGTACCAGAACGCGCCAGAGATATTCATGTCTATGTGTTTATCAATGTAGCAACGGGTGATCATCTGGTTATGCCAGCAGATTCCCGCTCGGCTGTTGGCTTGCTGACCAGAGAGCTGATTATCAGATTTGGTAAACCGGACGAGATACATTTTATGCCGGATTGTGAGCCAGACAGCACATTACAAGTCGTACTGTCTGTGCTGGGCATTCGGCAGGTTATTGTTGGCGTAGATCGCGCGCTACCTGATGTTGCCAGACATTTTATCGTTCAACTCGTTGACTTACTTCGTACCGTGACATTTCAGAATGAACGGCAGGCGTGTGAGCAAACAATTCAACGTTTGCTCTTGTGGTTAGAGTGCACATCCGAAATTGCTCCGTGGCGTTCTGCCTTATCTGGTCAGGTGGCGATGGCGTTGCTTGAATGTTTAACGAGAGTATCTGGTGAACAAGGTGAGCATGCAGCTTCGGGAACAATGATATCTGGCGTCGGCACGAGGAAAGAACTGACAGTGGTAGAGCAAATAACCGATGTATTTTTTCCAGTTATTTGTCAGTGGGATAAGAAAGGAAATATGTTACCTGAAGGCATTGTGCAAATTGATCATGATGGCATCTACTGGAAAGGTTACTGGTTTTGGCATGATAGTTTCCACACGATGGAAAAAGGCTGGGTACGTTGTTTTTGTGACCCGTTAGATGACCGCTATTTAATTGTCAGGTCAATGACCGGGCGTGTTTTTATTGGATTCGCAATTCGTCATCAGCCATCTGAGCATCGTTAAAACACCGCAAGTGTATAGATTGATCGCATGACTGACCTCTCAGTGGTAGTTTCTATTTAGTATGTTAGACTATCGCCGTTTTGTTACTAATGGAAAGCATTTACCATGTCACATAAATTTGAAACCGTAGCTCAAAAAGTTAGTTACGGCCTTGGTCGCCAAATGGCTGAGCAAGTATTGAAAAACCCATTTGATGGCATTGATAGCGACGGCATTATTGCTGGTGTTACTGACGTGCTTAATAATGTTGAAAGTCAGATCCCACAACAAGAACTGGTTGAAGCATTTCAGATCGTAGGCCAGGAACTTGAAAAGAAACGCCGTGCTGAAATGGATAAAGTTATCCAGGTTGGCGAAAAGTATCTTGAAGAAAACAAAGCGCGTGATGGCGTTATAACACTTGAGTCAGGCTTGCAGTACGAAGTACTTAATGAAGGTTCAGGTGACAAACCATCGGCGTCATCAACTGTTCGTACACACTACCACGGTACATTGACCAATGGCGAAGTGTTCGATAGCTCCTATGAGCGTGGTCAACCTGCAGAATTCCCGGTAAATGGTGTTATTCCTGGATGGACAGAAGCACTTCAGCTAATGTCTGTAGGCTCTAAATGGCGTCTGCATTTACCACATGACCTTGCATATGGTGAGCGTGGTGCGGGTGCTAAGATCCCTCCATTCTCTGTACTGGTGTTCGACGTTGAATTATTGGAAATTCTGTAACGAATATCTGTAAAGACTATAGTCAACTATTATAGTTAAGACTGTACCTTGCAAAAGAGCTTTATTGTCAGACAATAAAGCTCTTTTTTATTGCCTGTTTGTTCCGGAGTATGTTGTTTGAGCTCGATGATAACCAGAGAAGGGTTTTTGTTGACCCGCCAGTGGAAAGAGGTCAATCGTCGATTAAGTCTTGATGCCTGGATTTGGACAGAACAAGGTCCGGTTCATTTGAGGTTTACGGATCAGGAAGCGGTTTGTTTCATTCATCAGGATGATGAGCAACAGGCGAGAAGGTTGCTTTCTGGTATTAGTGGCTGGCGCATTCAACCATTATCCTTAACATCGTTTGATAATAAACCGGTTGCTGGTATTTACTTCAAACAGCAACGTTCACTCTATCGGGCGAGAGAACAATTTTCGGCTCATCAACTGTCAGTCTTTGAAGCTGATATACAGCCCTATGATCGTTTCTTTATGGAACGCTTTATTACGGGCGGTTTACTGTTTCAGGGGCATACATCCGATCGATTTACTCATCTTGAATCTTTAAACCCCGCTGTTAAACCATCTGCTTGTAAGCCACTATTCAAGGTGGCATCTGTTGACATAGAAACGTCTATGGACGGAAAGCATCTCTTTTCAATTGGTATTTGTTTTGGTTTATGGGGTGAACCCTGGCAGGATTTGATTTTTGTTCTTGGTGACGGCCTGACACAGCAAATGGATTATATTCACTATTTACCTACCGAGCAGGCATTGCTCCAGGCTTTTATTCAATGGATGCAGACTGAAGACCCGGATATTTTAATCGGCTGGTCTGTGGTGAATTTCGATTTGCGATTTTTACAACGCAAAGCTGATGATTTGAATATGCCTTTTGCTATAGGTCGTGGACGCCAGACGTTGGACTGGCGACAGTCACGAGATGACGACGAGTACTTTACGCTGGTGATGCCAGGCCGTGTCGTTTTAGATGGAATCGAGACACTAAAGTCAGCAACCTATAATTTTGAGAGTTTCTCGCTGGAATTTGTATCTCGCGAAGTATTAAACCGGGGAAAGAAGATTGATCACCCGGATGATCGTGGCGAACAAATTACACATCTGTTTTATGAAAATAAAGAAGCATTCATTCGCTATAACCTGGAAGATTGTCATCTGGTCTGGGATATCTTTGATGAACTGGATTTAATGAATTTTGCGATTGATCGAACATCATTGACCGGACTGGCAATGGATCGGTTTGGAGGTTCAGTTGCAGCGTTTGATTATCGTTATCTTCCAAGACTACATCGCGCTGGCTATGTAGCGCCACAAATGATGGCAAATCCTGTTGGTGTTAGAAGTCCGGGCGGCTTTGTCATGGATTCTACACCCGGGCTTTATCATGATGTGTTAGTACTGGATTTTAAGAGTCTGTATCCCAGTATTATTCGTACATTTCATATTGACCCTCTGGCGTTGATGCAAGGATTTCTACAGCATCCGGTTGAAGCTAAGCCTGGTCGAAAAGAGACAGAACTCGAACCTTCCGATCAGCTGGTGGCCGGTTTTAATGGCGCAGTATTCGATAAAGACAGGTCGCTCTTACCGGATATTATCGGAGAACTTTGGACTGCGAGGGATGAGGCTAAGCGGCAAAAACGAGCAGCGATGTCTCAGGCGATTAAAATCATCATGAATTCTTTTTATGGTGTGTTAGGGACTTCTGGTTGTCGATTCTTTGATTTCAGATTACCCAGTTCTATAACTTGCCGAGGCCATCAGATCCTTAATTTGAGTAAAGCATATATTGAAGAGCAAGGTTACAAAGTCATTTATGGAGATACAGATTCAATTTTTGTCTGGCTTGGTAGTGATGCGCAAAACCCTTTATCTCCAGAGAATGCAACAAAAATGGGACAGTTACTCGAGCAACAATTAAATGAGTGGTGGCAGCAACATTTGCAGCAGCAGTACCGACTGGAAAGTCGACTGGAGATAGAATTTGAAACGCATTTTAAACGATTCTTCATGCCGACAATTCGAGGTTCGGAAAAAGGAAGTAAGAAACGATATGCGGGCTTAATGGCTGTAGGTGAAGAAGAAAAGCTGGTGTTTAAGGGGCTGGAAACCGTCAGAACGGACTGGACCCACCTCGCGAGAGAGTTTCAAACAGAGCTGTATCGCAGGGTTTTTGCTGATGAACAATATGAAGCGTATATTCTGGATATTGTGACTCGCCTGAGACAGGGCGAGTTTGACAGTAAGCTGGTTTACCGAAAGCGTCTTCGCCGAAAACTTGCTGATTATGTAAAACAAATTCCTCCTCATGTTCATGCTGCTCGTCTTGCTGATGAACAACGCGAAAAAGAGGGGTTAAAGCCTGTTTACCAACGTGGTGGTTGGATTCGATATGTGCTGACCATTAATGGCGCCGAACCGGCTGATTACACAACATCTCCGCTTGATTATGAGCTGTATATAGAACGTCAAATCGCCCCAATTGCAGATGCGATTTTGCAATTTACAGGCTCATCTTTCCAGCATATTTGCGATGATCAATTATCGTTATTTTGATTAAAGCTATCGCAATTCAGGTAACTGTCTTTCTGAAAAGTGTGTATTGTAAGGTTCTCTGTTTTAAATAAGGTACTACGTGTATGTGTGGGCGATTCAATGTTATCGAAGATCCATTAAGTCGATTTGTCAGTGAGCAATTAAATCTGAATTTTCGAGCGCCAAATAATCCGGATGTACGCCCAACTAACGAAGTACAAACCATCATAGCGCGTCAACAGCCGAATGGTTTTTTTTATGAACAACATGCGATGAATTGGGGAATTCAGCCTGAATGGGCAAAAAAACTCATTATCAATGCTCGGGCTGAAACGCTGTCGGAAAAAAGAATGTTTAGTCAGGCATTACAGTCACACCGTTGTGTCATTCCGATGTCCGGCTGGTATGAATGGCGTGATGAAGGGGCACCTCGAAAACAGAAATACTTGTTTTCAGAAAGTGATAACAAGCCGCTTTACATGGCTGGTATATGGTTTGAACGACCTGATAATGGGTTGGCAGAAGTGGTATCTGTTACCATTGCACCTAATCAACGTTGTCAGCCCTATCATCATCGAATGCCGTTTCTTATTTTGCCAGAAAATGTCGGCTGGTGGTTGGCAGCTCCAACGGAACAATTACCTGCAATTATGGCTCCTGTCGTTGATGATATGATTACGGTTGAAGCGGCTTGATCTCAGCCGCTACACGAGAGCTTGTTACTACTCTTTCTGTTCTTCTTCCAGCTTTCTCTTAAAGTCTTCTGCTACGATGGGTAGCGCTTCTAACACTGTTGCAGCCGCAACATCGTTTTGTTCCAACAGCATAATGAGATCAACCGCTAATTTGATGTGGGGCGGTGCAGTATTCAGGTCAGACATTTTAGGTTGAAGACTCCTTTGGTGGAACAGGGAAAGTTGTTAAAGGCGTTTCACGATCGGTCATTTTGTTTAGATAATCAATGGAGCGGTCAATGGCTTCTTTGACTTTTATTTCCATTTCAATTCGCTCGTGTTTTGGTAGGTAAAATGCCATATCTACCTGATATCGGATGTAGCGGGGAGGCAGCTGATTAAGGACGAGACAGCACAAGTCTGCGATATAGTCCGGATCTTGATCCACATCCCGGTGTGTTAGATGTTCAATCACAAGGTATTCATAATAATTATGGATATCATTATCAAGTTTCATGTTTTGCTCCTGTTCATTTCAAACAGCATCCGAGAGCTGTTGATGTAAAACCACGGTGTGGCGCTTTGCTGCTAAGGTCTTGTGGTGCAAAAATACTGCTAGAAAATATGATGCTTGTCAGTTGATTGCAAATATTAATTTAGACTGATTTCTGGCAATTTTCCTGTATCTATTATAGTTCACAGTCAAGAGTCGCGAGGATGATTTATAACAAGCATCAATAATCGTTTCATTGTTATAATTCCGTCGGGAAAATAGATCAGGCAAAACAACATGCAAAAAAACAAAACGCCTTGTTACTACGGCGACTATCTTCAATTAGACAAGATTTTGTCAGCACAGGCACCAGAGAGTGCTAAGTATGGCGACGAAGCACACGATGAAACGCTGTTTATCATTGTTCATCAAGCCTATGAATTATGGTTTAAACAAATACTTCATGAACTAAATTCAGTTTTAACTGCGTTTTCTGGTCAGGAAGTAAAGGACGAACAGCTTACATCAGTTGTTCATCGTTTAAACCGGATAGTCGCTATCCAGAATCTACTTAATCAACAAATCAGTATTATCGAAACAATGACTCCACAGGATTTTATGGAGTTTCGTGATTACCTTGTACCGGCTTCTGGATTCCAGAGTATTCAATTCAAAATGCTTGAAATCTTACTGGGATTGAAGAGTGAGTATCGCATTGACTTTGACAAACAATCTTTTTTATCAAGGTTAGAACCGGCTGACCGCGAATTTTTGATGGACTTGGAAAATAAAGATAGTTTGTTCACGTTGGTTGAAAACTGGTTGGAGCGGATGCCTTTCCTTGAGTTCGGTGAATTCAAGTTTTGGGATTTATATCATCAGGCAACGGAGGAAATGTTGGCGAGTGATGCGAATATTGTTAGCAACCTGGAGAATATTTCCGAGAAGGAGCGTGAATTCCAACTGGCTGAAATAGAAAGAACGCGTGAAAAATTTAATGCATTACTGGATGCTGATTCGTACAAAAAAATGCAGGATGACGGACAATTCAGAATGTCTCAACGAGCAATGTTGGGCGCGTTGTTTATTCATTTATACCGAGATGAACCGGTATTTAATTTACCGTTTCAGCTACTCACGTCTTTGGCCGAAGTCGAAGAGAATCTCACGATCTGGCGTTACAGACATGCCATGATGGTCAAAAGAATGCTTGGAAGTAAAATTGGGACGGGTGGATCTTCAGGACATCAATATTTGAAGCGAACAACTGAACGCAACAAGATTTTTAATGATTTATTCAACATGGCGACGTTTATGTTGCCTGGTAGTAGCTTGCCTGCATTGCCGGGTGAAGTGAAAAAAGCGTTGGGTTTTTATTTTTCTGACGATAGCTGATAATTGAAATGGAGAGCGGCATTGCCGTTCTCCATTGTATGATATTGAATATCTGGCTCTCTAACGGTTTTTCCTTGATTCCTTTCTTTCATACCAGTCAATTTTCTCTTCAATACCACTTATGGCTTTGCGACAGCGACTTAAACGTTGATGGAGTGCCATGACTTCTTTACGTAGCTGTAACTGTTGTTCATCACTGGCGTTATCTAACTGAATCTGTCGTTGGACAATCATATCATTCAGCCGTCTTTCAAACTCATGATGTTGAGACAACTCACTGTATAACTCCTGCCCACTGGCCATGATTTTTTGTGCTGCCTGTTTATAGACGTTATCAACTGGTTTCTTTTTTCGAGGCGTAAACTTCAGGCTGTTAAGCTTTATATCGACGCTTCTGAACAGGTTTACCAGAGCGCTGACCTTTTCAGCAACTTGCTCTGCTAACCAGGCTTTTTTATCTTCCTGATTTCCGGGCAATACTTTGATTTGATTCAGTTGTTGCTGAGTTTCGTCGATGTACTCGGTTAATTCGAGAGAATCGGTTGTAAACAGTTCTGTTGAAAACCAGTACAGTCGGGCTTTTTGTGAGACTGATAGTTTTTTAACTTGTTGGTCAACACTTTCTGCTCTGGCTCTTAATTCATCCAGCTTTGCAGAAAGTCGGTTCAGACTATTCATATTGTGCCCATTATGCCCATGCGTCGTAACCTAGTTTAATTGCCATGATAATGACAATGGTGATAAACACCGGGCGAATAAACTTGCTGCCCAGTTTAATTGCAGAATGCGCTCCCATCCATGCACCAGCCATTTGAGAAAAGCCCATGCCTATTCCGATTAACAGACTGTAGTGACCCAAAATAACAAAAGTAGTCAGTGAACTGATGTTGCTAAAAAAATTCATTGTTCTGGCGACACCGCTACTAATCAGCAAATTGGTTTTGTACATTGACACCGAACTTACCGTCCAGAATGCACCAGTACCAGGGCCGAAGACACCGTCATAAAAACCGAGTGTTGTTCCTTGTGCCAGTTGTTTGGCTTTAAGTTCTGGAGTTTGCTCGGGCAGAGAGTGATCAGAATCGGGCGCGGGCTTATGCATCAACGTGTATATAGCGACCAGAATGACCATAACGGGTACTGCTTTTTCCAATGAATCAGTGCTGATATGACTGATGACAAGGGTGCCAATAATGGAGCCTGTGATGGTGGCAATAATAGACAACTTCCAGAAAGATGGCGAAAAAAGCTTATTTTTGTAAAAAGCCAGACTCGCCGTGAATGTACCAAATGTAGCTGCGACTTTATTGGTGCCCAATGCTATATGTGGTGGTAAACCTGTGGCAATAAGAGCGGGAAGCGTTAATAGTCCTCCACCGCCAGCAATGGCATCAACGAATCCGGCAACGAAGGATACGACACAAAGAATAATAAAAATACTCGGTTCGACAGCCAGTTCCACGAGATTATATCCTCTTGTTAATATTCAATTTTTCGACGGAAATCAGGTAAAGCGTTTATGAGTGATTTTCCATATTGACGTGATACCAGTCGTCTGTCGAGAATGACAACCCGACCCGTGTCAGATTCTTTTCTAATCAGGCGACCACATGCCTGAATGAGCTTTCGAGAAGCTTCCGGCACTGACAGGGTTAAAAACGGATTACCACCTTTATCCTTTATATACTCAGCATGAGCTTCTTCTACCGGAGAATCAGGAACTGCAAACGGGATCTTGGTAATAATAAGATTCGTCAGGTATTTACCCGGTAGATCCAGCCCTTCAGATAAACTTTGAGTACCAAACAAAATACTCGGCTTACCACTATCAATCGCCTTTTTATGTTTACTCAACAAAGCTTGTCGTGAAGTCTCACCTTGTATCAGTAACTTTGCTTGAGATTTTTGCCGTAAAGCATCGGCAACAGCATCCATTTGCCAGTAAGAAGAAAACAAAACTAATGAAGCAGACTGGTTTTCCAGCAACCTTGGAATCTGTTTAACTAATTCATCGGTAAACTGGTCACTACCCGGTTCCACTTTAATTGACGGAATGACCAGTTCCGCCTGCTCCTGGTAATTAAAAGGGCCTGGCGTTCTGATATATTGAGTCCCGTCATTATTCATCAATCCAGCTTGAAACCGGAAATAATCAAATTTATTCAGCGCTGTTAAGGTAGCAGAACAAAGTACAGCCCCGGCACATTTACTCCAAAGCATATCGGACAACCAAAAACCCACTTCTAATGGCGCTGCTGAAATGGTGTAGTCAATGCGATTTCCTTTTTCTGGTTTATTGATCTCCAGCCAGATTGCATTAGGCGGTTGTTTTTCAGATGCTGGTTTATTTAGTAAGGTCCATAATTTCGTACTATTTTCCAGACGCTGTAAATAAAACGATGTTTCGGCGAGTAAGGGCTCCGCATTCACTTTGTTGACCGAGCCGTCATTTATCTCCTCAGTCAACACATCATTGAGTCGATTGAGTTGAGATTCTACTGCTTGAAATTTGCTCGATAAAACATCTGATTTCTGATACCAGAAAGTAGGAAGTTTGCCGTGCTCAAAACGATAAGTGTCATTGGATAAAAATAGCGTCTGATGGTTACTTTCAATCCATTGATGTACTTCTTTCAGATTGGTAGTAATGTCTTCCAGTGCATCCTGGGCTTTCATCACCATTGTTGTCGTTTTATTACGATCAATGAGCGCAGAATACTTATGTAGTGTTTTGGGAAGCTTGTCCAGCCAGTCGAGAGCGCCTTTTGTTGAACTGTATGCTGATGAAAAATCGCGAGTAATGCCTGGAAGATGATGAGCCTCATCAATGATATAAATTGCGTCGTCTGTCTCAGGTAGGATTTTCCCGCCACCAAGAGAGAGATCAGCCATCAAAAGTGCGTGATTTACGACAAGTACATCTGCTTTGTGAATGGCGTTCCGCGCCTTATGAAAAGGGCAAGAGCGATGTGATTCAAGCGCTCGTGTACAACTGTGGCGATCACTTTGAATTAAAGTCCAGTCAATGGATGCCAGAGAGTCCGGCCAGCTGTCATATTCACCATCCCATTTTCCATCCTCAAGACTTTCAAATAGCTCTTTATATAACGACCGGGCTTTTTCCGTAACCGGTTTTTGTGACAGTTGAGTGAATGACAGTTGTTCTTGTTCAGCGTAAACAAGGTCGTAAAGCTTTTGACGACATACATAGCGTTGCCGACCCTTTACCAGCTCGTATGAAAAATTCAGTCCGGAGTGCCTGGAAAAAAATGGCAGGTCTTTTAAAAACAGTTGTTCTTGTAATGCAACGGTTGCTGTTGAAATGATGACTTTTTTACTGGTTGCAACTGCAAAGGGTATGGCGCCCAGGCAATAAGCTAGTGATTTACCCGTCCCGGTGCCTGCTTCTATGACAGCAAGGCGCTTTTCCTTGCTATATTCTCCTGCCAATGTTTTTGCAATTTCTGCAACCAGGTAATTTTGTCCTTTCCTGGGTTGATATCCATCAAGTGACTGACCAATGGATTTGTGTATCTTACGGATTTGTGACTTTAGTTTGTCACTGAGCATGTTTTCACCTGATTGAAAATTAAGCGTTGAGACCTTTGCTGACGGGGCGCATGATAACATGCCTGTAAAATGTAAATGTTGAAAAACAGCATATTTACGCGATTTTAGAACCTTGAGGGCTTTTTAAATGCCCACTGCTACATGTTATTTATTTGTAAATTGTAAATATGGGTTCTGTTCGTTTTTTGAAAAAAATGAACAAATTAGCACAAGTGATACCGATAAATTTCAATTATTACATAGTATTAAGTCAGTTCGTTTAACTGAGGAAAGTGCAACACTGAAACGTTACGTGATGTTAATGTTCAATCCAGATGAATGATGCAAAAAAATGGGTTTAAAAAAGATTAGGGAGAAGTGTTGACCGTCGAGAAAAATAACGGTTAATATTCAGGACGATAGATTAGGTCTAGTCCGACCACGGGAGCAAAAGGTGCCCATGTAAAGGCCTTATTTTTTAAAAACTAGAATCACTTATACAGTGGTCCAGGGAGAAAACATAAATGTACACAAACAGCAAATTAGTGAAAGCTGTTCGCTTAGCTATTGCGTTTGGTGCTGCATCAGCTGCTGCTGTGAGCACTAACGTAGTCGCTGCTGAAGAAGGCGAAGAAGTAGAGCGTATTGAAGTTACTGGTTCTCGTATTAAAAGAACAGATTTAGAAAGCGCTAGCCCAGTAACAGTCGTTAGCCGCGACGACATGATCAATTTGGGTATCACTGATGTTGGTGATCTTATCCAAAGAATGCCAGCGATGTCTGGTTCTCCAATCGGCACCACTACCAACAACGGTGGTTCAGGTGGCGTATTCGTAAACCTTCGTGGTTTAGGCTCAATCCGTACTCTTGTCCTTATCAACGGTCGTCGTACTGTTGACGGCGGTGACTTCCAAACTATCCCATCAACAATGATCAAAGAAGTTCAAATCCTTAAGGATGGTGCTTCTGCGGTTTACGGTGCTGACGCGGTAGCTGGTGTTGTTAACATCATCACTCGTGACGACTTCGAAGGTGTTCAATTCGAAGTTCAGCAAAGAGATGCATTCGATACTGACGGTGGTATCGAGAAAATCGCTAGTATGCTTGCTGGTAAAGCATGGGACGGCGGTAACGTAGTATTTGGTGCTGAGTACGTTGAGCAGGAAGCTGTTCTTCAGGGCGGTACTGATACTGAATTCTTCCAAAACAGTTATTTCATCGTTGACGGTGAAGGTTTTGATAACCGTGGTTTCGTAACTGCTGATCAAGATCCTGAAAACCCAACTGTTTTCGGTCTTGGTTCTTCACGTAACCTTGGTGGTAACTTCAACATCAACGGTACTGCAGCTTCTCAAACTCTTGATAATTCAGCTTGGGGTACTAACTTCCCAACAGCTGATCAGTTCAGAGACTACGTAGGTGGTGGTGCAGTTAACGATACGTATAACTATGCTCCTGTTAACTTCCTACAAACTCCATACACGAGAGCGAACGTGTTCATGGAGACTAAGTTTGACGTAGCAGAAGACGTTCGTTTCTTCGGTGCTATCCGTCTTAACCAACGTGAATCTGCACAGCGTCTTGCGCCAGTTCCATTCGATACACAGTTTGACCCTGGTTACTCTGTAGAGCGTTTCAACGCTGACGGCGAATCACTAGGTATGTTCAACGGTGTTTCTAAAGACAACGCTTACAACCCATTCGGTGAAGATATCTGGCGTGCGCGTCGTCGTATCGTAGAAGGCGAGCGTCGTTTTGAACAAGACGTTACTCAGGTTCAGGCAGTTGCTGGCTTCGAAGGCGAGTTCAACGATATCTGGTCTTGGGACGTATCTTACAACTGGGGTCGTCGTAGCCGTACTGACGTTGACTACGGTCAGCTATACGGTCAAAACGTAGCAAACGCATTAGGTCCATCTTTCGTAGATGATGACGGTAATGTTGTTTGTGGTACTCCTGATTCTCCAATCGCAGGTTGTGTATCGTTAAACCTTTTCGGTGGTCCAGGTACTATCACTCAAGAAATGCTTGACTACATTTCTGCACCGTTAGTTGACACTGTTCAAACTGAACAAGACATGATCACTGCTAACGTTGTTGGTGAATTATTCGACCTACCAGCTGGTACTATCGGCGTTGCATTCGGTTACGAGTACCGTCGTGAAGCACTTCAAAACGAAGTTGATTCTGGTAAATACATGGACACAGTATCTGGTAACACTGGCCAGGGTACTAAAGGTTCATACACAGTAAACTCTCTATATGGTGAGTTCCTTGTTCCTCTACTAGCTGACGCGCCTTTCGCTGAAATGCTAGATTTGAAACTTGGTATTCGTTATGACGACTTCAGCACATTCGGTTCAAACACTACTCTACAAAGTGGTATCGAATGGCGTCCAATGCCAGGTCTACTAGTACGTGGTACTGTAGGTGAAGTATTCCGTGCACCAAACATCAACGAATTGTTCGATGGTCAGGCTGACGGTTTCCCACAAACTCAGGATCCTTGTAGCACAACTAACTGGGGTGACTTATCTGCAGACGGTCAGGCTCGTTGTGTGGCTCAAGGTGTTCCACAAGGTGGTTACCAACAAACTGACTCACAGTTACGTGCTCGTGTAGGTGGTAACACTGATTTGGCTCCGGAAGAGGGTGATACTTACACAGTTGGTATCGCATGGTCTCCAGAATTCCTTGACGGTTTCAGCATGACTGCTGACTGGTGGAAAGTTGAGCTAGACGGCGTTATCGCGAGCTTGTCAGCTCAGTCTACTCTTGACCAGTGTATCAACGATGGTTCTGAGTCTGCTTGTGCTAACATCTCTCGTTTCTCAGATGGTCGTATCAACGCAATCTTTGCTGCTAACCGTAACCTTGCTTCAATGAAAGCGGAAGGTGTTGACTTCACGTTCGATTACAATTTCGAAATCGGCGAATGGGGTGAAATCAAAACTCACCTTGGTTGGACTCACCTAATCGACCGTAGCCGTATTGATTCTGAAGGTCAGCCTGAGATCCAAATGGCTGGTACTCATGACTTCGACCTTGGCGAAGTTTACGCGAAAGATAAAGCTATCTTCGACGCAAACTGGTACTGGAATGACCTATCTGTAACTTACTCTGTAGAGCACATTTCAGATATCACTGCTGAAGTTAACTTCATCGATTATACTCAGGAAGTAGGTTCTGCTACTTACCAGGATATCGCTGTAGCTTATAACTTCGACTTCGGTACTCGTGTTTCAATGGGTATCAACAACTTTGCTGACCGTGATCCAACATATATCGATGCTGGTTTCAACGGTTCAACAGACCCAAGTACTTACCGTATTTTCGGTCGTGAGTACTTCGTGAGAATCTCTCACAGCTTCTAATTTGAAGTTTATTTAAAGAAAGGCTGCCCTACGGCGGCCTTTTTTTTTAAATAGATTTAATCAATCTGCTACAGAATTTGATAAGTAACGACTAAAGAGTCTTTTTATGACAAAAACAACACAAGCGTGGCAACAATATTGGGATAGTGGTGCAAAAGAGTCGCTAATTAATTATGAGCAACATGATGAGATCAAGAAATTCTTCACGGATGCCATATCATCAGCTCCAGCAAAAAAATCACTAATAGATTTGGCCACAGGTACTGGTAGTTTGTTGAGGTTACTTGAGGACGAACTGGGTAAAGCAAAAATTAAAGCTGTAGATATCGTCGATATTCCGGAAAAGACCCGAGCCGAGATTAGCGAAAATGTTATTTTCGAATCAGGTGTCAATGTCACAGACTTACCTTACAGAAAAAGTAGTTTTGATGTGGCTATGAGTCTGTTTGGTCTGGAGTATGGCGGCTTTCGAGAAGGGATTACAGAGGTACTAAGAGTACTAAGAAAAAATGGTATGTTTGTTGGCCTTGTACATTCTTTTGATTCAGCGCTAACGTCACTCGCTAAAAAACAAATCCAGGAATCTGAAATCATTAAGGATGTGAATATATTTGGGCAGTTCGCTAAACTTTTAACTAAGAAAAAGAAGCTGAGCAAGTCTGACTTGAAGAAACTGGAAACACTGAGTGCAAGGCTTCATCAGGCTCGCATGTTGCCTGATCGACAGTCCACCATTCTTCCCGCAATTGAACTGTGTAAAATAATCTATTCGTCTCTGGATAGGAAAGATGTTATTCATCAGCATCGAATTGGACAATTAAATTATGCTCAACAGGCACTGGAAGCAAATATAAGCAGATTGGAACATCAACTGGCTTCTGTGGTAACGATTCAGGATTTAGCGTGGCTTGAAGCTGAATGTAAAAATCATGATTTCGAACTAACAATCACTCATTTGAATAGTAATAACGTAAAGCCGGGCATTGGTATTGTGATTCAAAAGGCGGGTTAATTAACCCTCCTTTTTTGATTTTATACCTCTGGTATGACCTCATTTCAAAGAAAACTTCATAGCACTGCTCATTTAAATATTTAGTAAATCAGAAATTATGAATGGTCTGTATTGTTTTTAGCATTATTATATGATTTCTGAGCGCTAATGATTTTAAGATATTGAATTAAATAGAAAATATTAAATATTTAATAGTATTTTAATTAACGGGAACTTTGTAACCCATTTAATTAATACCCAAATATGAATGTGATAACGGTAATGTATTTAAATACATTAAATACAATCAGTTAGATGATTTTGCTTTTAAAAAACTGTATCAAGAGTGTTATTTTTTCGCAATATGTACCTGACCTGATTTACAAATCTTTCCAGGGGCATTGTTGATGATATATACGCCTTTTATCGTCAGTTAGGGCGATTTGAATTAATTAAATAGTTTTTGTGTTTGAAAATCTTCCTTAGTTATGTGAATATTCTTCCACTTTGGCTTTTAAACGCCTGCATATTCTGGCTTAAATGACTATAAACTGATTTTAGTCGAGGATAACAGGCGGGTAATCGACGGGGGATTGCAAACTTTCTTCCATTAAAAAGAGTGTGTGTTCGAAGACAAAATGCAAATTTGTCAAAGTACTGTCCGGTTATATCCAGGTCAGCATGTTTTCTACACACCTTGTGCTAAAGCTTTGAAATGGACTGTAGAGTCGTTATCAGGGCACTATTGAATAGGTATAGATTCAATTTTTAACAATCAAAAGATTTCTTTTCTATTATTAGTCGAATCAATGAACACTCTCGTTAATTGACACAAGATGTCGGTTCATGGGAGTATTCGTCGGATTTAACCATCCTAATAGATGGTCTTTGGGTTGTATTATGTTGGTCAATCTCCTGGTTACATCAGGTAGCCGGGAGTCAGTTAATAATAAAATTGGTTGGGAACTATGTCTGTGAAAATCAGAAAAAGTCTTATCGCATCAGCTTTTATTGGTGCTTTCGCGTTCGCGGGCGGCAACGTAGCTGCAGACCCGCTGGAAGACTTGCATAAAGCAGAACGGAAAATTCATGAATCTGCTGCTAAGTCTCAGGAGAAGATTAACAATATTTATAGTGAGAGCCAGGACTTATTGGCTGAGTACAGAACTGTTGTTGACGAATATGAAAACCTGAAAGTCTACAACGATCACGTTGCTCGTCTGGTAGCTGATCAGCAAGCTGGTATCGATTCTTTCAATCGTCAAATCGATGAAATCGTAACAACTAAGCGTAACGTTGTTCCTCTAATGTACAAAATGATTGATACGTTAGAAGAGTTCATCGAAGCTGATATTCCAATTCTTCTTACAGAGCGTAAAGAGCGTGTTGAAAAGCTTCGTGAAATCATGAAGCAACAAAATATCTCTACTTCAGAGCGTTACCGTCAGGTTCTTGAAGCTTATCAAATCGAAAAAGATTATGGCTCAATGATCCGTGCATGGCAGGGTACTCTGGACAACAACGGTACTGACGTGACTGTTGACTTTGTTCACGTTGGACGTATCGCTTTCCTTGCTCAATCATTAGATCAAAAGCATGCATGGGTTTGGAATAACTCCAGCCGTTCATGGGAAGCCCTGAGCGATGATTATCTTCGTTCGGTAACTCAGGCTGTACGTGTTGCTCGTAAACAAGCGGCACCAAATCTGGTTAAACTTCCAATTTTCGCTGCGGAGTAACAGGATAATGAAAAAGGTTTTAAAGAACATTCTAATCGCAGCTACAGTTTCTATCACTGCGTCAACTGCTTTCACAGCAGCTGCAAACACTACGCTTGACCAGCTACTACAGCAGGTAAAACAAGATCGTATTTCTGAAGGTAAAATCAACAAGCAACGTGAGCAAGAGTTCATGGCTGCTCGTGCAGACAAAGCCGCACTTCTTAAAAAAGCAAAAGATACTCTTGCTAAAGAGAAAGCGCGTGGCAACCGTCTGAAAGATCAGTTCGCTCAGAATGAAATCACATTAGCAAACAAAGAAACTGAGCTAACAAATGCTCAGGGTACTCTTGGTGAAATGTTCGGTGTTGTTCGTCGTGCAGCTAATGACACAATGGGTTCTATTTCTGGTTCAATCATCAGTGCTCAATATCCGGGTCGTGATGAGCTTTTAGTTAAACTTGCTGAAGCAAAAGAACTTCCAACTACTCGTGAGTTAGAAGAACTTTGGATTGCACTTCAGACAGAAATGACTGAATCAGGTAAAGTAGTTAAGTTTGATGCAGAAGTTGTTAACCTTGATGGTTCAACTAATGTAACACCGGTTACTCGTGTTGGTAACTTCAACCTTATGACGGATTCTAACTACCTTGTTTATAACCTTGAGACTAAGCAAATTCAGCCTCTTGGTCGTCCTGCAGAAGGTCACTACCTTTCTACAGTTCAAGGTTTCTCTGCGGCAGGTGCTGGTTCTTTAGCTGCACTGTTCGTTGACCCGACTCGCGGAAACCTTCTACGTCTAAATACTCAAAAAGCGACATTGCAAGATCGTTACGAAGCAGGTGGTATGGTTGGTTATATCATCACTGGTGTATTAGCACTGGGTCTTCTAATTGCTCTTGAGCGTATGTTCACGCTTACAATGATGGGTTCTCAAATGCGTTCTCAACTTAAGAACACATCTAACCCTAACCAATCTAATCCTCTTGGTCGTATCCTTAAAGTTTACAACGAAAACAAAAATGCTGACGTTGAAAACCTTGAGCTTAAGCTTGATGAAGCAATTCTTAAAGAGCTTCCAAAAATTGAACGTGGCGTAACAGTCATTAAGATTCTAGCTGCTATCGCACCATTACTAGGTCTACTAGGTACGGTTGTTGGTATGATCAACACGTTCCAACAAATCACATTGTTCGGTACTGGTGATCCGAAGATCATGGCTGGTAGTATCTCAATGGCACTTGTTACAACGGCTGAAGGTCTGATTGCTGCACTACCATTAATCTTCGTACATAGCATCGTAGCTGGTAAGAGCAAATCAATCCTACATATCCTTGATGAGCAAAGCGCTGGCATAATTGCAGCTCACGCAGAGCGGGAGAGAGCATAATATGTATTACCTGATAGGCTATTGGGAATCTGTCAGGGATTTTATTGCGACCGGCGGTGATGTTTTATATATCGTCGCCACAGTTCTCTTCATTATGTGGATGTTAATGATAGAACGTTATTGGTTCTTAACTGGTAACTTCCCGAAAATCAAAGCAGAAATTATTGCTAGATGGGATGCCAGAGAAGACACCACTTCATGGTACGCACATAGAATTCGTGATGCGTGGATTTCTGAAGCATCTGAAAAGTTAAATGCGCGCATGCTACTTATCAAGACTCTTGTAGCTATGTGTCCATTAGTTGGTCTACTGGGAACTGTTACTGGTATGATTTCAGTATTTGAAGTTATGGCATATCAGGGTACAGGTAACCCAAGATTGATGGCAGAAGGTATCTCTATGGCAACAATTCCGACAATGTCTGGTATGGTTGCTGCGATTTCAGGCGTATTCTTTAGTTCTCGTTTAGAAGCTAAAGCTAAAATCGCAAGAGAAGAATTAGTAGATAGTCTGCCACATCATTAGAGAGAAGAAATTATGGCTCGTAAACGCATTCGTGAGGAAGAAGAAGCGGCGATCGACATGACTCCAATGTTGGATATCGTATTCATCATGTTGATCTTCTTCATTGTTTCAACATCTTTCTTGAAGGAAGCAGGTATCGAGGTTTCTAAGCCAAAAGCTCAGCAATCTCAAAAAACTGATAAAGCTAACATTTTCATCGCTATTCGTGAAAATGGTGAAATCTGGATGGACAAGCGTGTAGTAGATATTGAGCGTGTAAGTGCTAATATCGAGCGTATGCTTGCTGAAACTCCAACAGAAGTCGTAGTTATTCAGGCCGATAAAGAAGCTAAACACGGTATCGTAGTGAAAGTTATGGACCAGATTAAAGCTTCTGGTATTGACCGAATTTCAATCGCAGCGGAGAAAAAGTAATATGGTTCGTTTCCTGGTATCTATTTTACTGGGCGGAGCTATATCCTTTGGATTGTTCGTTTTCATGGCGTATCTGATTGCAGATGGCGCCACTCGAAATGACGAGCAGAAAGAACAAATCCAGGTTGAAATTTTTACGACTCCGCCAAAATCATCGGTGCAGGAGAGAAAGCGTGTTCCACCGCCGCCTCCACCTCCACCTAAGACACCGCCAAAACCGGCGCAACCTGAACCTGAACAGCAGAACTCTGATCCGTCAGCACTGCAATTCAATATTCCTTCAGTGAATGTTGGTGGTACGGATGTTGGTTTATCAGGCCCGGGTTCAGCGTTAGGTCGTGACGGTGACGCTACACCTATCGTTCGTATTGAACCTAAGTATCCTGTTCAGGCAGCGCGAGACGGTAAAGAAGGTTGGGTAAAACTAAGCTTCACTATCGACGAGCTTGGTGGTGTAACGGATATTAAAGTAATCGAAGCTCAGCCGAAGCGTATCTTTGATCGTGAAGCACGCAGAGCACTGAGAAAGTGGAAGTACAAGCCTAAGATTGTTGATGGTAAAGCTATCAGACAACCTGGCATGTCAGTCCAACTGGACTTCACACTTGATGGAGGAAGTTAGAGATGAAAACTTTTGCTAAATATAGTTCATCTTTGGCAGTAATTGCTGTCGTTGCCTTTGGCTCGGTAACTTCTACTCCTGTTCAGGCCGCTCCTGATTACGAAGCTATTGAAAAACGTAAAAACGAAAAAACGCGCGTTCTTGGTGAACGATCTGGTAAGAAAATCCAAAAAGCGTTTGAATTCTATTCAAACGATCAGGTTAATGAAGCCTTAGAAATTCTGATGGATATGGACCCGAGCAATACATTTGATCGTGCCTATGTCGATAGAATGATCGGAAACTTGCTTGCAGGTGACGAGAACAGAGCTAAAGAGTCATTAAGCTATTTGGAAAAAGCTGTAGCGCCAGATGTCCTGAACTTCAATGAACAAGCATTAACGCTTAAATTGATTGCTGACCTGAATATGCAGGAAAAAAGCTACCAGAAAGCTGTTGATGGTTATCTAAGATGGATGGACTTCACTGGTGAACAAGATTCAAATACGTATGTTCGTATAGCGAACGCGTATTATGAGTTGAAGCAGCTTGATAAAATTATCGAGCCAGCAGACCAGGCCATTGCATTACAGGAGAAGCTTTCAGCTGACCCTTATGTATTGAAACTGGCTTCTTACTACGAGCGTAAAATCTACCCTAAAGCGGTAGATGTTGTTGAGACGTTAGTTAAGCTTTTCCCAGAAGAAGGGCGTTGGTGGTCACAGCTGGCCATGTTCTACATGCTGGTTGAAGATTACAAGAAAGCATTATCTGCGATGGAACTTGCCTATAAGCAAGGTTATCTGTCGAAAGAGAATGAATACAAAACATTGTCTCAGCTTTATGCAACTAATGACATGCCTTTCCATGCTGCACAAGTACAAGAAAAGTACTTGAAGCAAGGTGTGATCGAGCGTAATAAGCAAAATGTTTCTGCATTAGCAAACTCGTTACTTTCAGCAATGCAATACAAAGAAGCTGCAATTTACTATGGTGAAGCAGCAGCATTCGATAATGATGCAGAGCTGTATAGAAAACAGGGTGCTTTGTTTTTACAGGCTGAAGAGTATACACGTGCTGTCAAAGCGTTGAATAAAGCGCTTGATGCAGGGTTGAAAGCTAAAGGTAAGGCTAATATGAGTCTTGCTCAGGCATATTTCTATCAGCGTAAGTATAAGCAAGCTTTCAAAGTCATTCAGGAATCCATTAAAGATCCTAAGACAGCGAAATCTGCTAAAGCATGGCAGTCTTACATTAAAGAAGCTGCCAGTAGAAATGGCGTCTCACTGTAATAGCTGACAAAGTTAGTAAAAAGCCTCTCTTAGTAGAGGCTTTTTTTATGTATTCAATAAATAATTATTGTTAATAAAACTAATGAATGACTTTCATCATCAGATTTTGATTTTTGTCCTTCAAAGCTTCACCTGCAAGCTTTTGAGTTTCAAGAATGACTTTTTCTATGAGTGTTTCATTTGTTGGCTTTAAATTAATTGCACCAAATGTAACCAGTCTGGAAAGTTCAGGGTGCGAGCTAAGTTGTTCGTTGATCCGATGTGAAATTGCGAGTGTTCCATTATCATCAAGATTGAACAGACCTATTGTAAATTCATTGTTATTGAACCTTGAGATTAAGTCGCTGGCTCTGTAAAGACTGCTTCTCAAAATTTCAGCAAGGCGCTGGTACTTTTCTAAATTTGTATCGGATGCAAGTGAAGGACAAAAATGAGCTGTCATCAAAGTGAGGTATTCATTTTCACGCATTAACCGGTACCATTCCCGGTATATCGTTTCCATAAAATATTCTTCCGTATAAAGTCCTGTTAATTCGTCCCTGAATGATGAATTTCTAAAGGAATGTATCATTCTTTTGTCCTTTCTTGGCACAGTTTGACTTAAGTATAGAACTAATCAGCGCTTTTTCCTGTTGGGTTTATTGTTGAAGTATCCAATAGGGGTAATTGATGCTTTACATTTGAATGTTTTTCGCTATCTTTCATTGAATCAATTAGATCTTTTTTGATGGTGAGATCTAATTAAAAGATTTTTTTTGGTTTATTGTGAAATATTCATAATAACTGCCAGGTCATTTAATTCATCAAAAACACAAAACCTGTTTAATCGAGGGAATACTATGAAGTCGTTTAAAAAGAATAGCGCTGCAATGGCAGTTGGCGCTGTAGTAATTGGTTCACTGGCTGGTTTACCAGAGACCGCTGAAGCGAATCCATTTGAAGTTCAAGAGCTTGTAGCTGGTTATCAGCTAAGCGGCGGTGAAGGCAAATGTGGCGAAGGTAAATGCGGTGGCAGCAGCAAGAAGTCTTCAGAAGGCAAATGCGGTGAAGGTAAATGTGGCGGCAGCAGCAAGAAGTCTTCAGAAGGCAAATGCGGTGAAGGTAAATGTGGCGGTAGCAGCAAGAAGTCTTCAGAAGGCAAATGCGGTGAAGGCAAATGCGGTGGCAGCAGCAAGAAATCTTCGGAAGGCAAATGCGGCGAAGGTAAATGTGGCGGTAGCAGCAAGAAATCTTCAGAAGGCAAATGTGGTGAAGGTAAATGTGGCGGCGCTAAGTAATAGCGAGTAGTCAGTAGAATAAATTTAACAGCCAGCAAATTTTGCTGGCTGTTTTGTTTTTAAAACGTTGTTTTTATTTCCATACAGTTTATGTATAACACGGACTTGCAAGAGGAAAATACATGAAAAGGTTTGAACAAATTAATTTGTCTGGTGCCGGATTGGGATTCCGCCGGGAGATGCTTGATGAGTTCGAAGTTAACTGTCCTGCCCAGGTAGACTTTATGGAAATAGCACCAGAAAACTGGATTCCTCTGGGAGGAAAATTTGCTCGGCAGTTTGAAAATATAACGGCCAATAATAAGTTTGTAGCACATGGATTGTCGTTATCCATAGGGGGACCTGAGCCGCTGGATATCGAGTTTGTAAAGCAAATTAAGCAGTTTATGGAACAACACAATATTATTCGCTATACAGAGCATTTAACTTATTGTTCTGGCAAGGGGCATATGTACGACTTAATGCCTATTCCATTTACTGAAGAGGCAGTAAAGCATGTAGTGGAAAGAATTAAGATGGTTCAGGATATCCTGGAAGATAAAATAGCGATAGAGAATGCGAGTTATTACCTTGCTCCGACAGATGAAATGTCAGAGATCGATTTTATCAAAGAGGTACTGGAACAGTCTGATTGTGAATTGCTATTGGATGTGAACAATATTTACGTGAATTCTGTGAATCATCACTACGATCCGATAGCGTTTATGAAACAGTTGCCAACTGAACGAATTTGCTATGGTCATATTGCTGGTCATTTCAATGAAGCAGAAGATTTGATCGTTGATACTCACGGAGCGGATGTCATTGATCCCGTGTGGGCATTATTGAAAGAGACTTATAGACATCATGGTGTTTTTCCAACCCTTTTAGAACGTGACTTTAATATCCCTCCAACTGAAGTGCTGGTTAAGGAAGTTGAACTGATAGCGTCAATTCAGAAAGAAGTGCAACATTACGCTGATGCAAGAGGAGTTAGTTAATGGAGAACTTTAAACATATTCAGCATCAATTTATGGCGCATATCAGGGACCCGGAGAATAATCAGATTCCATCACATTATGAAGATCGACGTATGGGTATCTATCGTGATCTTTTCTTCAACAATATCGAAAGCTTCGTTGCTTCGGCTTTTCCTGTATTGAAATCTCTCTATACAGAGGAGACCTGGAAAGAACTTGTTAGAGATTTCTTCATTAACCATGACTGCCAGAGTCCTTACTTTCTCGATATTTCCGAATCTTTCCTGGATTATCTGATTGAACAACGAGAGTTGGATGATAGCGATCCAGTATTCATGATTGAACTTGCTCATTACGAGTGGATTGAACTTGCCTTATCGATAAAAAAAGAAACAAGGGAAGAGAGTCAATTAATGAATGGACAGTTAAAAACGACAGGGTTGTATTTGTCAGAACTGGCGACTGTTTTAAGCTATTCATTCCCCGTACATCAGATATCCGCTGATTTTCAACCACAAGAAGGCGTTGAAGGTTCATGTCACCTGATAGTTTATCGTGACAGCGAAGATGAGGTGGGATTTATGGCTATTAATGCTTTGACAGCACTCATGATGCAAGTGTTGGAAGAAAAGCCGGGATTACTCTTTGAAGAAATTATAGCGTTGGTAGGGGAACAGGTTCCACAATTCACCAGCGAGCAACTTAAGCAAGGTGCAGAACAGATTTTGTCGTTATTGATAGATAAAAAAATATTAATAACACTGAATAGTTGATTGGTATTTAAATTAACTAAAAGTGCGGTAGGGCGGTTATAACACCGCCCTTTTTTGTGCTTAAGAGCCTGTTAGTGGAATAACATTGTTTGCAGGCAAAGATAATTTTTTATTCTCTTCAGCTTTTAGTAATTTCAGATATTTTTGAAAAGCGAAGCTAATCCGTGTGGTATTTCTAATTTGTTCTACCTGAGGCCAGGTTGCTCGTTCAGCCTGACGCATGAGTGTTGCAATACTTTCAATGGAAGGATTCGAAATAGCACGCTTAAGATTTAGCAGGTTTCTTGGAGGTAATATGTTGATATCGCCAACATATTGCTGGTCGATTATTGCTCTGAATTTGTGAATGCCCAATCGTGTGTTAACACTGGAGTCTGGTAGCATGTTTTCAACGACATCACACATAAAGATGCTGTTTTCTTTAGCCATGCGTGTTAAATGCCGTGTCGTTAACGATAAGATCCCAGATGTTTTCTTTCTACTACGAGATAAGAATGGAACTGCAAGTGGATTTGTCTGACTGACAATACTGTGATTAACACCATATAAACGAGAAAGGCGATTGATTGGTAAATCAGCCATGATGGAACCATCTGCAAATTTACGATTAGGGACATAAGGAACGATGTCGCCTTGTTCATTCTTAGCTTTTAATTGTACAGGCTCAAACATGAAAGGGATTGCGCATGAGGCTCTAACTGCTTGCGTGATAACCGCATTCGGTGATGTTCTGGCATTAAGCATTCTTGCGTGTTGATGGATATCAGCAGGCGAGACAGTGATATTGATATCTCTCCCTGTTTTTTGCCATGCTTCTTCAAATGTTGTCAGATCAAATAACCGGATTAAACTGTTTTCCAGGTTGGTTGGGTCCAGTAATGACGGTTCAAACAGCTTGTTCAAGCTCCCCCATTGGTTGAACAAATCGAAAATGTATTCTGGTGAAAAGACAGGCTCAAGTTCATCATCGGGCTTGGTGCCCAGAATACCGGCGATAATAGAACCCGCACTGGCTCCTGAAATAACGTTAGGCAGCAGTTTTTGATCGATGAGCGTTTTAATGACGCCACTGTGGAAAAATCCCAGACCAGCTCCGCCACTTAACATTAAGCAACTCTGTCCATATGCATGGCTGGTGTCTTCAAAGAATGAAAGCTTATCGTAGAAGGTTATATCAGGTGAATCGGAATGATAAATATGAGCCAGTGATTCACAGATTTCTTCCAGAAATGCTTCGATAAGTTTTTTAGTGCCACATTTGCTCTTTTCGTAAAGAGAAGGGTTGGCAATATTCCCCAGATTTCCGTGAATGCCTTCGTGGAGGATATACATCAGATTACTGATATTGTCGCTTTCTCGAGCATTCCGGATGCGTTTAAGTCTTTTTTCTATTAATTTGTAGTCATAGTCATGACTGGCATTTTCTTCTTTCCAGTCGTCGTTGCCGGAAAGCGCGTCATATTCCAGACAGGCTTCTTTATATGCCGTGTAACTTTCAGCCTGGTCTATATCTCTGTCTAACTTTGTCAGTTTTCGGGAGTACATCATGTTTGCTTACCTGATTAGCGTGGCGGTGTGTGTCTGGTCAGCCGGCACATTATTAATTACTTCCAGAAGACACTAATTAATTAGAATAGGCAATCAAATTTACCTCGTGAACAAGACAATTATTAATTTTTAGCTTAAAAAAATGCTATACATTAAAAAAATTACTGTAGTTCAACTGTTACACCGCCTATACTCGATGAGGGTGTGAATTAAAACTTAGCTTTAGTGAATAGTTTTATAATGCGATTTATAAGTATTTTAACGTGTGTGTTATTTCTTTCCGGGTGTGTAAGCACCTTTCCTGAAAATCTTCAGGTTCCTTCTGAAACAAATTTACTTTCTTTCAAAGCCGTTCTGGAATCTCCACAGGCTAAGGATGACAGCCTTGCTCGCTGGGGCGGGGTGATTGCAGAAATTAAAAATCTTGATAGCAAAACAATGCTGGAGATCGTTTATTTTGACCTTAGAGGTTATGGACGTCCTCTGGTCAAGGATGAATCTGCCGGTCGGTTCCGTGTTTATGTAGATAAATTTCTGGATCCTGTTGTTTACCGAAAGGGACGAAGTATCACTGTTCTGGGTAAGTTGACGGATGTTGAAGCTGGGATGATCGGCGAGTATGAATATAAGTTTCCAACAATTACTGATGCAGAAGTACATTTATGGAAGGAAGTTAAGGAAGTACAGATTGACTACATCGACCCATGGCCGTTCTGGCATTATTATCCCGGTCAGTTTTATGGTCCACGATATTATGGTCCGGTAAGAACCAGAACAATAAGACAGTCAGGTAGCTCAGGTGGTTCAAAAAATGATTCTCGTAAAATCAATTAATGCATTACTGGTCGGTACAGTACTGACACTGACATCACTATCAGTTTCGGCTGATGTCGGCAATATAAAAGCATTACAGGAATTAGCCGATAGTAATTTTCGTAGCGATAAGAATCGATCCAGAAATCAATATCGTCATCCAGCAGAAACTTTGGACTTCTTTGGTATAAAGCCAGATATGCATGTCCTTGAGTTGTGGCCTGTAAGAGGTTGGTATACGGAAATATTGGGACCGTATCTCAAAGATTCCGGTCAACTAACAGTCGCTAACTTCAGAAAGGTAAATGGTGATGCGGACAACAAAGTAGAATATTGGGCCCGTCTTGGTGTTGCATTCAAACGCCGTCTGATTAAAGACGAATCTTACTTTGGCCCTGTTATTGAAATTGAAATGGACCCCTGGCTTGATATTGAGTTAGGAAAAGCTAATTCGCAAGATATGGTTGTTGAATTCAGGAATATTCATAATTGGGACGCTGAAGGCCATTTAGCTAAAATTCTGGCAGCAGTATATGACGTTCTTAAGCCTGGCGGTGTATTTGGCGTCGTCGAGCACCGAGCTGATTCATTTAGTGAGATTTCGTCTAATGCTGCGGAAGGATATTTAGATGAAAACTATGTCATTGAAGCTGCGAAGGCGGCTGGATTTGTTTTAGATGCGAGTTCAGGAATTAATAATAATTCCAGGGATATTAAGAACTATCCCAGAGGTGTTTATACTTTGCCACCAACGCTTGCTATGGGGGCTAAAGACAGAGAAAAGTATCTTGCCATAGGTGAAAGCGATCGTATGACGCTTCGATTTAAAAAGCCGGAACTTACAAACGCCGATGTTAACTGAAATTACCTTTGAGCTACCTCATATTAAGCTTGCTGGCTTAACAAATAACCAGCAAGGGAAGCCCGTCATCCTTGCATTACATGGATGGTTAGATAATGCAGCAAGTTTTTCAACCATCGCTACTTCTTTTGAAGATTACCATTTTATAGCTCTGGATTTACCTGGACATGGGAAATCGGACCACCGAGATGGCAAGGGTGGTTATTTCTTTGCTGATTGGGTTAAAGATGTTGTTGAACTCATTATCGCAAAGCAATGGGAAACCCCTTTTCTTTTAGGTCATTCAATGGGGGGAATGATCGCAACGACGGTGGCGGCTACGTTTCCCGAATTAATAGCGGGTGTGGTACTAATTGAGTCAGTGGGACTGGTCACAACCGATATTTCCGATACGACATCTCAACTTCGAAAAGCAATTAAAGCGAGATTGGCGCTATCAACAAAGGAAGCGCCAGTCCATAAAACGATAGAATCGGCTATTACAGCCAGATGTTCAGCGAGTGATTTTTCAGCGGAGATAGCTGAAATTCTCGTATCAAGGGGCTTGATGGCATGTGAGGGTGGATATACGTGGCGCACAGATATGCGTTTGAGGCATCCATCAGCAATGAGATTTTCACCTCAGCAAGCCGCAGAAATAATACAGAATATTGAACATAATGTACTGTTATTAAAAGCTGAAAATGGCTACCAGATGATTTCAAAAAACATGGCGCTGTTTGAAAAAGACTATAAAAATCTGACGATAATCAATGTGCCTGGAGGTCATCATTGCCATTTAGAATATCCTGGATTGCTCGCGGAGCACATTTTGAACTTTATACGTAAAATTTAAAAATTAGTTTATAAATTTTATCGAGCAAAATTGTACATTGCGTTCAAATGTGGGAGTATTCACGGCCTTATAGAGTAAATGCTCAATTAAAATCAGCATAATACTGAATAAAAATTTAATTAAATATCTGCGTTGACGTACGTTTATAACACTCAGGCTGTCTTATTTTTCATAGCAAATACAATGAGTAAAGCACTGTCAGCCGCATGAATCCAAAAGCATAATAACAAGATTGCAAGTTACAAAGGGGAGACGGACAGTGGAAAAGATTTGGCTAGAAAATTATCCAGATAAGGTTCCAGAGTTTATAAATCCAGATAATTACAGCTCGCTGGTCGAAGTGTTGGAAGAATCCATTTCCAAATTCGCCAACAATAAAGCGTTCATCAACATGGATAAGTCGATGACATATGCTGAGTTAGGTCAAAAGGGTGAAGCGTTCGCCTCTTTTCTACAAAATGATCTCGGTATTAAGCGTGGTGATGCGATTGCTGTCATGATGCCAAACTTGCTTCAGTATCCAGTCGCTTTACTGGGTATCCTTAAAGCTGGAGCAACTGTTGTCAACGTTAACCCTCTTTATACTCCTCGCGAATTACACCATCAGTTAAATGACTCAAACGCAAAAGCCATCGTCATTATCGAAAACTTTGCAAATACGCTTGAAGAAGTCATTGACGATACACCGGTTAAGCACGTCATTCTTACAAAAATGGGTGATCTGCTTGGCGGTGTTAAAGGATTGCTGGTTAATACTGTCGTTAAGCACGTCAAAAAGATGGTGCCAAAACATTCGCTAAATGTATCTGCGACATTCAACCAGGCACTGAAATCTGGTGCCAGACAAACGTTTACTCAACCTGAAATTACGAATGAAGATATTGCGTTCTTGCAATATACCGGTGGTACAACAGGTGTATCCAAAGGTGCAATGCTTACACACCGCAATATGCTTGGGAATCTGGAGCAAGTAGTCGCTTGTTTATCTCCTGCCCTGGATATTGGTCATGAAGTTATTGTAACGCCATTACCGCTTTATCATATCTTTGCATTAACGGCGAACTGGCTTTCGTTTATGAAGTTTGGTTCAACAAACTTACTAATTACAAATCCAAGAGATATGCCTGGTTTTGTAAAAGAACTATCTAAGCACAAATTTACCGCTCTGACAGGTGTAAATACTTTATTTAATGGACTGTTAAACACCCCAGGATTTTCAGAACTGGATTTTAGTAATCTGAAATTGTCATTAGGGGGCGGTATGGCTGTACAGCGTCCGGTTGCGGAGCGTTGGCAGCAAGTGACAAAAACAGGTCTGATCGAGGGATACGGACTAACAGAATGTTGTCCTATGATTACGATCACACCGTACAACGTTACTCGTTATAACGGCAGTATTGGTTTACCTGCTCCATCTACAGAGGTTCGTCTGGTGAATGATGAAGGCGTTGATGTTCCTCAGGGTGAATCGGGTGAATTATGGGTTCGTGGACCTCAAGTTATGAGAGGCTACTGGAACAGACCAGAAGCCACTGCTGAAGTAATGCATGATGGCTGGTTTGCGACCGGTGATATTGCCAGAATGGATGAAAATGGCTTCTTCTACATCGTAGATCGTAAGAAAGATATGATCCTGGTGTCAGGTTTTAATGTTTTCCCAAATGAAATCGAAGAAGTTGTAGCGATGAACGATAAAGTTGCAGAAGTTGCTGCTATTGGTGTTCCTCACGAGGTTTCAGGTGAAGTGGTGAAAATCTTTATTGTTCGTAAAGATAATTCATTGACTGATGAAGAGATTATTAAACATTGTCGAGAGAACCTGACTGGTTACAAAGTTCCTAAGCTGGTTGAGTTCCGTGATGTGTTACCAAAAACTAACGTTGGCAAAATTTTACGTCGTGAATTAAAAGAAGAAGAATTGAAGAAAAGCGCTTAGTTTTTGCAGGACAGCCTGTCAGTTGATTGAAAAAACAGCTGATAAGACGCAATACAATAAAATAAGTTGCAATAAAGCCGCCGTGGAGTTGAAATACCCGGCGGTTTTATTTTTTGGGCTTCCACAAGGCTATCGGTATCTTCTGTCAACAGGTGATACGTATTATTAAGGGCGACGAATGTCAGATTTCCGGTTGATTACAACATCAGATGAACTTGAACAATTTTGCCAGCAAGCTCAGCAGCAACCCATTTTGTGTATCGATACAGAATTTGTTCGCACCAGGACGTTGTTTCCGGAAGCTGGATTATTTCAGGCTAATGATGGGATCAGCTCTGTCATTATTGACCCAATAGCTATCGATGACCTGAGTCCCTTCTGGGCATTGCTCACAAATCCTTCCATTATTAAAGCCATTCACTCCTGTTCAGAAGATATTGAGCTAATTAAGCAAGAATCGAATGATGTGCCAGTCAATTTAATTGATACCCAAATAGCAGCGGGTATGTTGGGACATGGCAGTAGTCTGGGATATGGCGCGATGGTTGAGAAATATCTCGGGATTAACCTGGATAAAGGTGAAGCGCGAACCAATTGGTTAAAACGTCCTTTATCAGCCAAACAAATGCAATATGCAGCGAATGATGTCGTTTACCTGATGCCTGTGTTTGAGCATCTTTATGCTGAGTTACAAGAACAGAACCTTGTTGATATTGTTCTGAATGAAACCGCTATGGTCGTTGAAAAGCGTTCGCAAATGCCTGAGCTTATGTCGGCATGGAAGAGCTTTAAAAATTTGTCCAAACTAACTCGTCATGAACTGGCCATATTAGTCTATTTAGGTGCGTGGCGTCTGAAAGAGGCGCGTCGCCGAAACCTGGCTTTGAATTTTATTGTACGAGAAGAGCCGTTGCTGGACATTGCTCGAATCAGACCGACAGATATTAATCAACTTTATAGTATTAGAGATCTTCCACCTCAGGTGATTAAACGTTATGGCAAGAAGCTCATTGAATGCGTTGAAAATGGTTTGAATATGCCTGAGAAGGATCAACCTGATACGATTAAACGTTTAATTGAATTTCCGGGTTATAAAGATTATTTTTCTGCGTTGAAGAAAACGGTTACTCAAGCCGCATCAGCTAATGATATTCCGGCTGAAATGATCGCTTCTAAGCGTCAATTGAATCAGGTATTGAGTTGGTACTGGCAAAAACCAGAGCAAAGCGGAAATACGCCTGATTTATTGCAAGGCTGGCGAGAAACGTTAGTTGGCGAGAAAATTAGAGAAATCATGAAAGCCCGATAATCGGGCTTTCTGCTTTTTACTTCAAAGAAGTTTTGATAGCTATTTGCGTAGCTCTTCTGGCAAAGTAACGTTCAATTCCAGGACCGACAGGTCATTATCCCGTTGTTCCAGCTGTACAGAAATTTGATCCTGATCGATATCGATATATTTCTTGATCACTTCAAGAATGTCTCGCTCCATCAGCGGAAGATAATCCGGAGCTGTGCGCTGTTTTCTCTCGTGAGCAACAATAATCTGAAGTCGCTCTTTGGCAACGGAGGCTGTATTTTTCTTGGATGATCTGAAGTAATCCAGTAAAGACATATTATCCTCCAAATAGTCTCTTCAGCAGGCCTTTCTTTTCGACGTCAAGAAAGCGGAAGTCTACATTTTCGCCCATAATGCGTTTGATTGCATCCATATAAGCCTGGCCTGCATCACTCTGTTCATCAAGGATAACCGGTTGACCAGCATTTGATGCGTTTAATACTGCCTGCGATTCAGGAATAACACCTACAAGTGGGATAGCAAGAATTTCTTTGACGTCTTCAACACTTAGCATGTCGCCTTTCTCAACGCGCTCAGGATTGTAACGTGTGATAAGCAAGTGTTCTTTTACTGCGCTTTTTGATTGTTCAGCACGGCGAGATTTACTCTGTAACAAGCCAAGGATGCGATCAGAATCACGTACTGATGATACTTCAGGGTTGGTTACGACAATGGCTTCATCGGCAAAATAAAGTGCCATCAAGGCACCCGCTTCAATGCCGGCAGGAGAGTCACACAGAATAAAATCAAAATCTTTTGATAATTCGTCAAGAACCTTTTCAACGCCTTCCTTTGTTAGCGCATCTTTATCTCTGGTTTGTGATGCAGGAAGAATGTAAAGATTGTCAACGCGCTTATCTTTAATCAGCGTTTGATTGAGATTCGATTCACCATTAATCACGTTGATAAAATCATAAACAACCCGGCGCTCAACCCCCATGATCAGATCCAGGTTTCTCAGGCCAATATCAAAATCAATAATGACGGTTTTCTTGCCCTGAAGTGCGAGGCCTGTTCCAATCGCTGCACTGGATGTGGTTTTTCCAACTCCACCCTTACCAGACGTGACGACAATGATTTTTGCCATAGTTGTGCGTACCTTTAAACTTTATTTAATGCTGTTATTGATAATTTATTATCGATTAATCGGATACTGGCTGGTTTGGACCAGTGTTCACCTTGTAATTGTTCGCTCAGTAGATAATTACCGCATACGGATACCAGTTCAGCCTGCATGTTCTGGCAGAAAATGCGTGCATCCTGATTATCATCTGGTTTGGACTGCGCACCTGCGATTGCGCGTCCTCTTAAACTACCGTAAATATGTATATTGCCATCAGCAATAGCTTCTGCACCATGCCCAACGGAACCATAAACAATTAAATCACCGCCTTTTGCATAAACCTGTTGACCCGAACGAATATTATTTTCGACGATTTTTGCAGGAATCATCGTTGGCTTTTCAACGATTTTCACGGTTGGTTCAACGCTTGGTGCTTTTTGTTGAACGGGCACTTCTTTACTGTATGTTAAAACTGCAAATCCGGCATCTTTGGCCAGAGCTTTTAATGCTGCGTTAGCAGTAGACGTGATACCAAAGAAAACAAGATTAAGCGATGTGAGGATATCGTTGAGTGCGGCAAAGTCGAAGATATCTTCTTCAATGAGCTCAAGGTTCGCGACAATAGGGGCGCGATGAAAAAAACCTGGCGCTTGATTAATTTTTGACGATAAATCCGCTTTAAGCGCCTGAAGATCGTTATTATTGATATGCAAAACAGAAAGTGTAAATAAACTTCCTTTTAAATCAAATGATTGCAGATGCATGAGCTACATTTATTCCAGACTGTTTGAAAAGTCGTACATCGTGTTGTATTGGCATCCTGTCACAGGTGTTCGTGACAGAATCTGCTCGTTGTTACAAGCTTTTACTTATCTGTACGGCGCTAAAAATGTGGCTTCATGTTATAGTCTGCACTTTGCTTAAGCAAGTACTAAGAAAGATATAAATTCCTATGTTATGTGCAATCTACAAAAGCCTTAAAAAAGCTGATACTTACCTCTACGTGAACAAGCGCGAAGACTTCTCTGATGTACCTAAACCTCTATTGGAGGCGTTTGGAAAACCGCACTTCGCTATGATGCTTGATTTAACATCCCGAACCCATCTCGCTCAGGTTGATATCGACAAAGTGAAGACCGACCTGAGTGAAAAAGGATACTTCCTTCAGGTGCCGCCGCCAGTGGAAAATTTACTGGAAATGCATCTGGAATCTCAGAAGAAATCTACAGACTGAATCTACTAATTTATCAGGTTGTTTTGTTACCTGAACGTTGTAACCAAGTACAGGACTCTACGCGTGAAAATCATTAAGTCGGTTATTGCTACTACTCTGTTTGCTCTGGCGTCCGTAAGCCCGGCTGCGCTGGCTGAAAAACCTTCGTTTGAACAATATGTAGCGACATTAAAACAGGAAGCGCTGGAAAAAGGCTTCGAGAAATCACTGGTTGATGAGGCATTTGCCAATCTGACTTACAAAAAGAAAGTTGTAAAAGCAGATAAAAACCAACCTGAATTTAAACAAACGCTGGATACGTACCTGCCAAGACGTGTTAACAAGTGGGTTGTGAATAAAGCACGTTCTTTATATCAGGAAAAGAAAACGCTTCTTGACGAAATCGGTGCTAAATATGGTGTTCAACCACGATTTATTGTTGCTTTGTGGGGGCTGGAAAGTTCATTTGGTAAACATCGAGGCAAAATGCCGGTAATTGCGTCACTGGTCACGCTGGCTTATGAAGGTCGCCGGGAGTCACTTTATCGTCCACAAATTTTTAAAGCACTTGATATCGTAAAGCAGGGTGAAATCTCGCTGGAAGATTTAAAAGGCTCCTGGGCCGGTGCTATGGGACAAACTCAATTTATGCCCTCATCGTTCCACGCGTATGCGGTTGACTATGATGGTGATGGTAAACGGGATATCTGGAATAACGAGAAAGATGTATTTGCATCTATTGCTAATTATCTGAAAACCGAAGGCTGGAATGATGATCTCACCTGGGGACGTCAGGTAGTTTTACCGCAATCATTTGATCTGGTGAATGCGATTCCTCGCGGTACTCGTGGACGTAAAGACTGGTTAAACAAGTGGACTAAGAGCGAACGCAGCTTGTCAGATTGGAAAGCACTGGGATTAACCCGGACAAACGGTAAGCCGATCCCAGTCCGAAATATAACGGCGGCGCTGGTTATGCCGGATGATGGAGAAGGTCGCGCATATCTGGCCTATGACAACTATAAAGTACTTATGCACTGGAACCGCTCGTATTACTTTGTGACTTCAGTTGGCTATCTGTCTGATTTAATCAAGTATGGCGCGAAGCCAGCAAAGCGAAAGACATCAGGAGAAAAAGCCAGTGATTGATTATCATCACCGCGATGCCCTGGGTCACGTCATTGATTTGCCGGTTAGCAAAGTGCTTTGTATTGGTCAGAATTATATGGACCATATTAAAGAACTTAACAGTACACAGGCACCGGAGCCTTTGTTTTTCTTTAAGCCGCAGACTGCTTTATGTGATGTCACAAAACCATTAGTCATTCCACTTGAACATGGTGAATGTCACAATGAGCTGGAGATGGCGGTACTCATTAAGTCACCATTGAAAAACGCGGATATTGAAACCGTAAAACAACATATTTGGGGTTATGGTCTGGCACTGGATTTGACATTACGTGATGTTCAAAAACGGTTGAAATCATTGGGTAGACCCTGGGAAATGGCTAAGTCTTTTGATGACTCATGCCCTGTAAGCCACTTTGTACCAGCAGATGACATCCTTGATCCACAACAACTAACGTTTACGTTGACCGTGAACGGAGAAACAAGGCAATGCGGTGCGACCGATCACATGATGAGGCCGGTTTATCAACTGATTGCTGAGATGTCTTCATTCTTTACCCTACAAGCGGGCGATATTGTGTTAACGGGCACGCCTGCAGGCGTTGGTCCGTTAGTGCCTGGTGACAAGCTTACATTGAGTCTTGATGCCAAACAGAGGCTGATTGATATAAAAACAGAGGTACAACCTGCTAATGGTTAATGATTCACAACAACCATTTTGGGAAGTAAAGAGCCTGACAGAGATGACTGATGCAGAGTGGGAATCGCTGTGTGATGGTTGTGCCAAATGCTGTTTACATAAATTCATTGAAGACGACGAAGTCGATGAAAATAAACCCACGGATTTTATCCGTGACAACGAGACTATTGTTTATACCAATATCGCTTGTCGCTATCTGAATGAGAAAAAGTGCAGTTGTACTAAGTACAAACAGCGAACCAAACTAGTGCCAGATTGTGTGAAGCTAACAAAAGACAACCTGGACAAAATTTTCTTTATGCCACCGAGTTGTGCCTATCGTCGGCTACATGAAGGTAAGTCTTTACCTGAGTGGCATCCGTTATTACACAAAGGGAAGAAAACGGCTATGCACGTTGCCGGGCATAGTGTCAGAGGTAAGATTGTGTTCGAAGATGAAGTCGATTTAGATGAATTTGAAGACTATATAGTGACATGGCCGTTGGGTGGTTAATGATAATTGCAATCCAGAACGAGACGTAAACTGATTGATGTAAAATGAGGTTGATATGCTGAACAAAGAAAATACCTGTCTGGTTGTTGTCGATGTGCAAGGCAAGCTGGCAACAATGATGGATAATCATGAACAGCTGTTCAGTCAGCTTCAGTCAATGGTTAAAGGCGTTACTCTTTTAGGGCTGCCAATTTTGTGGGTTGAACAGTTACCTGACAAACTGGGGCCGACAATTCCTGAACTGGCGGAATTGATGCCTGATAATGCGCCAATGGCGAAAAACACTTTTAGTTGTTGGCAGAATGCAGAGTTTCGGCAGAAGTTGATTGCCACTGAATGCCAGCAAATTCTGGTAGTTGGTATTGAAAGTCATATTTGTGTTTATCAAACTGCAATGGAAATGCATCAGGCTGGTTTTGATGTTGAAGTAGTCTCGGACTGCGTGTCATCACGTAAATCTGAAAACAAGCAAATTGCGCTTAGCAAAATGCAGCAAGCAGGCATTGGCCTGACTTCTGTTGAGATGGCGTTATTCGAACTGCAAAAGGTCGCCGAAGGGGCAACATTTAAATCATTACTTAGTGTGATTAAGTAATAGCTTTCAAAGGTTAACAGGCCCTAATAATTAAAAAGCCGATGGTGTCACTTTAATAAGTGATTCTGTCGGCTTTTTTGGTTTACGGTACACGTTGAAAGATAACCTGTTTCGAGTTTGATCAATGACGTCTGGTAAATTCACCGGCTGATCTGAAGTTATCAACAAACAAAGCAGTTGCGCCACAAATAGCGACTGGCATGACAATTAAATTCACAAACGGTATGGCTGCAAATAACATGACGGTTAAGCCAAAGCTGAATGTGAGTCCTTTACGTCGACGAAGCATAGATTTCATGTCGTCAAAACTGGTTTTGTGGTTATCAAACGGATAATCACAGTATTGAACCGCCATCATCCAACCGCTGAACAGTATCCAGATTAACTGGCCGATCACTGGCAAAATCAAAAATAGAATAAAAAATCCAATAGCCCGGGGAATGTAATAAGCGAGTTTTCGCCATTCTCGATGAATGGTTCTTGGAACATCCTTTGCGATAGCAACGATACCGCCGGGTGGTGGTGTTTGTTGTGTCAGATGTGCTTCAATCCGTTCTGCCAGCAGACCATTAAATGGTGCCGCTATCCAATTCGCTGCGATAGAAAAAATCATCATGAAGAACACTAACATTAAAAATGCGGCTAGTGGCACAAAAACGGTTTCAAGCCACATTAACCAGTCTGGCAGGGAATCTTTGATCCACAAAAAAACCTCATCCAGCTGCTGATAACCCCAGATGAATGCTCCTGTAAATAACAAGATGTTGACAGTAAGCGGCACTAATACAAACCGTTTAACACCCTTTGTAGAAATCAGTGAAAAGCCCTGAATAAAATATTCGATACCTGATTTTGACGCCATTTTTAAAATTCAGTAATTAATGCAAAGTGTTAAGTTTATGCATCGGAGAAAAACACTCAAGTTTCTTTTCGTAAGTCTGTGTTACGTAACGCAGTGACCGAGACACAATAATTTGTTAGAGTCCGCATACCTGAATCAACTCGCACCAAAAATTCGATTAGTAATACATGCGACTGAAACAAATAAAACTCGCTGGCTTTAAGTCATTTGTTGATCCAACCACAGTTCCTTTTCCGGATCAGATGACTGCGATAGTTGGACCAAATGGATGTGGTAAATCGAATATTATTGATGCGGTTCGATGGGTGCTGGGCGAAAGCTCCGCTAAAAACTTACGCGGCGATGCCATGACGGACGTCATTTTCAATGGCTCAACACAGCGTAAACCTATCTCTCAGGCCAGCGTAGAGTTGGTTTTTCAAAATACTGAAGGGAAGCTTCAGGGATCAATGGCTAATCGTAGCGAGATCTCTGTTAAGCGTCTTGTAACCCGTGAAGCGCAATCCTTTTATTATCTCAATGGCAGTAAATGTCGCCGTCGGGATATCACTGATATATTTCTCGGCACCGGTCTTGGTCCTCGCAGTTATGCCATTATTGAGCAAGGCATGATTTCTCGCCTGATTGAATCAAAACCGAAAGAGTTACGTGTTTTCCTTGATGAAGCCGCAGGAATTTCTAAATACAAAGAACGCCGAAGAGAAACTGAAAATCGCATTCGTCATACCCGTGAAAATCTGGATAGGTTGAATGACGTCCGGGAAGAACTCGGTGCTCAAATCAAAAAGCTTCAAAGTCAGGCCGCCACAGCCAGTCGTTACAAAGAGCTTAAAGCAAAAGAACGCTTACTGAAATCGCAATTGCTGGCACTACGTTGGTATGGATACAACGAACAGGTTAATGCACTGAATTTGCAGTTAAAAAATCAGGAAGCCGAACTGGAAGCTATTATCACAGAACAAAAAGGCGGTGAAGCCGATGGCATTAAATATCGCCAGCAACAAAGTGACTTGAAGCATAAGCTGGAAGATTTACAGCAGCAATTTTATCGAGTGGGTCAGGATATTACCCGGTTAGAGCAAAAGATGGTCTATGCCAGGCAATTAACACAATCCTTGAATGACGAATTACGTCAGCTGGTCGAAGGTGCTGACATGACGCGTCAAACGATCAGTGAAGAACAGGAAAGCTTCGATGATTTGAATGAGCAAGTGCTGGAGTTAGAACCAGAGCTGGAACTGCAACAAGAAAGTCTTGATGAATTGAGTGAGCAGCTCTATGAAGCAGAGTCGACGGAACTGGAATCTGCAGATGTATTGCAACAACTTCAACATCAACTTGCTCAAGTTAAAGAGCAGCTGAAAGTTTCGCAAACACGCCAACAGTTTCAGCAGACTCAACTGGCTAAAGCTCAGGATGCAATCGTTAAGACTAAAAGCTCGCTTGATGAAGCAAGAGGGCAGGACTACCGCGAAACTTTAGCCGTCATCACCACTTCTTTATCTGAGGCTAAACAGCAGGCAGATAGCCTTGAGCAGCAACAATCAGAGACTGAAGTAAAGGTTTCAGAATTACAGCAACAGCGAGATGTATTGCAACAATCTGCCATTGAGGTTTCTTCAATGTTAGAAGCGGCGAAGGCCGAACATGCTTCGCTTGAGCGTTTAAATGCATCACTGAGTGCAACCGATAATGCTATTCCTGAATTGAATAGCGTAAATTGTGTGCCAATATTGTCTCAGCTAAAGGTTGAACACGGTTGGGAGACGGCTGTTGAGTCGGTACTGTCGAACTTTCAACAGGGTCTTGTTGCTGATGAGTTTCCAATCTTCTCACCGGGTAATGAGCCGGAAAAATTAGCGCTGATTTCTGGGTTAATACACGAAAAGCCAACAAACAGCCTGGCTGAAAAAATAGTGTCAGGTGTTTTCCCTGCATTGCTTTCTCACATTGGAACAACAGATACCGTTGAAACCGCATTACTTCATTTCAATTCTGAAAATTCAGGCCGTGATGTATCACAGGTTCCTCAAGATCAGCAAAACGTTCACGAACAAGGGTTTACGTCGTTTATTACCAAAACTGGCCACTGGATTGGTCCTAACTGGTGGTTAAAAGGTGTAACCAGTGAAGCGAGTGGTTTTCTTGAACGGCAGCAGCGCATTGCCGAACTGGAAACGGTTATTGAACAGTATCGTCAGGACAAAGAAAGCAACGCAGCTAAGTTGGAACAACTACAACACGCATTGGCAGAGCAATCGACAGTGTTTAAGCAGCTCCAACAGGATGTAGCTCAAGCGCGTAAGCACTTATCAAGCTGTGAGCTGGATAAACGGCTGACGGAGCAAAAACAAGAGCAACAACAGCAACGATTGCAACAACTCACGGAACAGTTGACTGAGCATCGAGCACAGGAAGAAGAAGCGCTCATGTTGACTGAAGAGTTACAGATAGAACAGGCTGAGCTTGATGAAACAATACTGGAACATGAAGAACGGGTAGAACAGGCTCAACAAAGCAGGGCGGATGTCACCAGTCGATTACAGCAAAAACGAATGAATTTGCAAAACGCTCAGCAGGTATTGCATCAAAAGCAAATGGCGCAGCAAGCACTAACTGGCAAAGTTGCTACAGCAAAAGCGACGATTGAGCGAGCGAAAACCCATCTGGCGCAGTTGGAAGAAAAACAGACGACGATAAAACTGCAACTTCAGGATGATGATAATCCGCAAGAAGAGATGGCAGAAGAACTGGCATTACTGATTGAACAGCGGGAAGTGTTAGAACAGGATAAAGCGCAGGTTGCAGATGAGCTGGCTGACGTTGATGAATTTATTCGGCAACTGGAGTCGGGACAACATTCTGTACAGACCAAAATTCAACTGCGGCAACAAGAAATACAGGATACCCGTTTACAAGCGGAACGTTTTACCATTCATGCGAACAATATGCTGGAACAATTGTCTGACATGAAACAATCGATCAAGCCTGTATTGGAGATGATGCCAGAAGATGCCGAAGAGGAGCGTTGGCAGCGAGATTTAGAAAAAACAACGGCATCGATATCAAGATTAGGTGCAATTAATCTGTCAGCTATTGAAGAATTTGAAGCACAGTCATCTCGAAAACAGTATCTGGATGAACAAAATGACGATTTAATGTCGGCAATGGAGACGCTAGAGCTGGCAATTCGCAAAATTGACCGGGAAACGAAGGCTAAATTCCGTGAAACATTTGAAAATGTTAACGAAGGACTGCAAAATCTTTTTCCGAAGGTGTTCGGTGGTGGTAGTGCTTATCTGGAATTAACCGACAATGACCTGCTTGAAACCGGGGTTTCGATTATGGCGCGACCACCTGGTAAGAAAAACTCGACCATTCACCTGCTTTCGGGTGGAGAAAAGGCGTTGACCGCTTTATCATTGGTCTTTTCTATTTTCCGTCTTAATCCCGCACCGTTTTGTATGCTGGACGAAGTTGATGCGCCACTGGATGATGCAAACGTTGGCCGTTTTTGTAATCTGGTCAGAGAAATGTCGGATACGGTGCAGTTTGTTTATATCAGTCACAACAAAGTCGCAATGGAAATGGCTACTCATCTGACAGGCGTTACTATGCAGGAGCCGGGTGTTTCACGGATGGTTGCGGTTGATATCGAAGAAGCAATTAAAATGGCGGAAGCCTGAACAGAATTAGATCGAACCAGTCGCAGGACGACTGGAAGCAAAGAATAACAGGATAAATCAGAGAGAGTTTACATGGCAGACGAACTACGTTTTTCGCTGATCGTTATAGGCACTATGGCAATCGTTGGCCTGCTGATTCACGGAATGTGGACTGTACGAAAAAGTTCCCGGGACAAAGATTTAATAACCAGCAAACGTCGTAAAGATACCGATTCAGCGAAAGCTGATTTCAACAAACGAGAGACGGATGACAGCGATTACGATGGTGCAGGTCTGGATAACCTGGGTGTAGGGAAGCCTCGGGTTGTGTCTGGACAGGCAGATTCAGAAAAAGACGATAGTCCTGTTGAGGAAAAACCAGCGGTATCTTTTAGCCAACAAGCACCTGCGCCAAAGGTGAATGTAAAATCACAACCGGTGCAAACACCTGCGCCATTTGCTGACAATGAAAGTAGCGATACGGTTGAAGATGAGAATCGCAAAGAACCCTCGATGAGTCTGGATTTTGATATCGATTTGAACGATGACAAACAACCAGATATGCATGAAGATACCCGGATGTACACTGCGGCAGAGAAGGAAAATGTTGTTACTGGTGGCAGACCGGCTAATCCTGAACAGGTTAAACCAATTGAAACCGAAACAATTGGCGCTTCTCGTCAGGCGATGAAGCGAGAGCAGGATGCTGCTGAACAACAAGCAGCACCGCAACAAGATATCATTATTATCAATGTTGCAATGCCTGAAGGCATGACAATGTCTGGCGCATCCTTGTTACCACAATTGCTAACAATGGGTTTTAAATTCGGCGAAATGAACATATTTCATCGTTATGAAAAGAATGATGGTACTGGGCAAGTATTATTTCATTTGTCTAATATGTTTAATCCTGGCACGTTTGACGTTGATAACATGGAGCAATTCAATACGCGTGGTGTCAGCTTGTTTATGACATTACCGGGGCAGGGGGATGCGATGCATAATTTCACCCTGATGCAAAATGCCGCGAAGAAACTGGCCGACGAGTTTGGTGGAGAGTTACTGGATAACGAACGTAAACCACTGACTGTGCAGGCAACACGACGATACGTCGATAAAATACGGGACTATTCCGGCGTATAACCGAACGATTTAAACTGACAATGAAAACCTCCTGATGGAGGTTTTTTTATCGACATTCCAGAGTAAACACATGCAAGAAATTAAAGACAGGCTAGAGCAGCTGAAAGCAGAAATCACCCTTCATAATCACAACTACTATGTCATGGATGAGCCGACGATTACGGACAAAGATTATGATTTGATGATGCGTGAACTGTTGGATATCGAGAAAAAGTATCCTGAGTTGCAATCAGCCGATTCGCCGTCGCAAAAAGTAGGCGGAGCGCCTTTGAGTCAATTCGAGCAAGTGGCACATGAAGTCCCTATGCTTTCGCTGGACAATGTGTTTGATGGTGAAGAATTCGATGCATTTGATAAACGCATTACGGACCGAATCAATGCAACAACCGCATTTGAATATTGTTGTGAGCCTAAGCTTGACGGTCTGGCGGTAAGTTTGCTGTATGAAAATGGTGTGCTGGTACGTGGTGCAACTCGGGGAGATGGCAGCACGGGTGAGAACATCACTCAGAATGTAAAAACGATAAAAAACATCCCATTGAAACTTCAGGGCGATGATTTTCCAGCGAGGCTGGAAGTCAGAGGTGAAGTTTTCATGTTGTTGGAAGGCTTTGAAAAACTGAATGAAAAAGCGCGAGCCAACGATGAAAAAGTCTTTGTTAATCCACGAAATGCTGCTGCTGGTAGTTTGAGACAGTTGGACTCAAAGATTACCGCATCTCGCCCTTTGAGTTTTTATGGTTATTCAACCGGATTAGTTGAAGGCGAAAAAACGCCACTGGCTGATACGCACTTTGGTCGCTTGCAACAAATTAAAACCTGGGGCATTCCAGTTTGCCCGGAGACTAAAACTGCTGACTCACCAAAGAATGTAATGGCGTACTACGACAGTATCTTAACGGGGCGAGGTGACTTACCTTATGAAATCGACGGTGTCGTAGTAAAAGTAAATGACATTGCGGCACAGACAGCGTTGGGTTTTGTTTCTCGAGCGCCTCGCTGGGCAACCGCATTCAAATTTCCAGCACAAGAAGAAACAACGAAGTTGCTTGACGTCGAGTTCCAGGTTGGACGTACGGGGGCAATTACCCCGGTTGCCCGACTGGAGCCGGTATTTGTGGGCGGTGTAACTGTCAGTAATGCCACGCTGCATAATCAGGATGAAATTGACCGACTGGGTGTTCAGGTTGGTGACACAGTAATTATTCGTCGTGCCGGGGATGTTATTCCTCAAATTGTTGCCGTTAATGTCGCTGCTCGCAATAACGTTGATACGCAAGCAATAGTATTCCCGACACATTGCCCGATTTGTGATTCGACCGTTGAACGAATTGAAGGTGAGGCTGTTGCTCGTTGCAGTGGTGGCTTGATTTGTCAGGCTCAGTGCAAAGAAGCGATTAAGCATTTTGCCTCAAGAAAAGCACTGGATGTTGATGGACTTGGTGACAAGTTGGTAGAACAGCTGGTGGATCGTGAATACATTAAAACACCTGCAGATCTATTTAAATTATCAGTGCCTTTGCTGGCATCAATGCCTCGAATGGGAGAAAAATCAGCAAAAAATCTGGTTGAGGCTTTAAATACGGCAAAAACGACCACATTAGATAAGTTCTTATACTCGTTAGGTATACGTGAGGTTGGTGAGGCGACAGCTCGTAATCTGGCGCATCATTTCTTAACGTTGGATGCGATTAAAGTGGCTTCAACGGAGAAACTTGAAGAAGTTCAGGATGTTGGCGTAATAGTCGCGAAACATATCCGTTATTTCTTTAATGAAGAACATAACCTGGACGTTATCCAACAGCTTCTGGAGCAAGGCATCAACTGGCCTGACATTGAAAAGCCAGAAGCAGACGAACAACCGCTGGCTGATCAAACCTGGGTGGTAACCGGCACGTTATCTGTCATGGGACGGAATGATGCGAAAGCTTACCTGCAACAACTGGGTGCAAAAGTCGCTGGAAGTGTTTCAGCAAAAACCACTTGTCTGGTTGCTGGTGAAAAAGCAGGGTCTAAGTTGGCGAAAGCCCAGGATTTGGGCGTTGATGTGCTGGACGAACCTGGTTTTATTGAATTATTAAAACAGCACAATATTGTCGTGTAGGCCAGGCATACACGGCTTTTCAAATAGGTTGTATGTGATGCATGATTTTAATCCGGACCGATATGACGATAAAGGACTACTGAAACTTTCAGCTGAGTTTTATCTGGTGTTAGCATTTTTGCTAAGACCGGTTCTGGTCTGGATTATCTCTCTGACTGAACGTGGTCAGGATCACATGATGATTTCAACGATTTATCCGTCAAAGTATGATTTTTTCTATCATGTCGCAGCGGCAGTACCAGCATTAATTGTTGCTATTGTATTGTCCTTGCGACGTGAGGGCGCAATGGAGTGGCTGTTTACTATATGGAAGCGAGGGAAATTTTTGTTATGGATGACCTGGTTGGCGGAAGTTGCGTTGACAATCTACACCGTTAAAGTGATGCATTTTCGCTTTGAAATGTCGATTGGAATTACCTTGTTGTTACATCTGTGGGTTGCTCAGTATCTATGGCAAAGTAAAGATATACCAACGTATTTTTCTGAATGGCCTCGTCCGGATGAACCTGAAGAAGACGTTTCAGATAAGTCTGAAGATGAGTTAGAAAAAGGTGTTTAGGCCTGGTATTGGCTATTAAAGTCAGTAGTCAGGCTTTAGCCGTATTTTTCTCGATATCGGCCAGATTCTTCTTAATCCGTTCAAGACGTTTTACTTGTTCATCATCCAACTTTGATCGTTCGATCACTGCCAGGCATTGCTCCACTTGTTGTTTGTAGGCCGCAGACAGAATGGAACTAACATGGCTTTCACAGATTGACTGCAACAGATTGAGCGCGATACTGACATTATTTGGCATGATTCTGAAGGCTTGCATGAATGCTTTGAGTGCCTGCGCGTAGTTCTTCCGTTTGTAATATTTGACTGCTGTATTGTTCAAATCTTTAGGATCAGCAGTAATGTCTTTTCTTTCCTTTTTCTCCTGCGATAAATAAATTGCCATTGAATTGTCATCGGAAGACTGCTGTTGGCAATGTTTTTCGATCTTTTCAAATAAATGCTGTGACTGTTGATAAAAACCTAATTCATGCAGGGCTTTGGCCTTGTCCAGTGAATCTTCTACAGATTCGATGTCTTCATTTGGGTTTGAGAATTGCTGCACCAGACATTTGGCTCTGTCGGATTCATTTTTTAAATGTAGAATTCGAGCATTGATGATCTCTATTTGTTCAGTTTTGTCTGACTGAGGGAACTGTTTTTTCAGTTCAGTCAGGTATTCGCCGGTATGCTTCATGACTGAATTAATCACGTCTTCATCAAAGGTGCGGGTGGCATAATCGATACCAGAACGTGCAGCGGTCAGATATAACTCGGGTGAATCATGAACGGAATTTCTTGCGTATCGCAACAGTGTTTTTGATGAATCAAATTGTTGTTCGTAATCGTGAGTTATTCGTGACAGGTTAATAAGTTCCTGTTGGCGAGATACGTTACGTGGTGACAAATCCGCAGCTTGCTTCAGATGATCCTGTGCCTGACGGTAATTTTGCTGTTCAACATCAATCTTACTGAGCAATTCAAGTGCTTCCAGACGGGTTGCCCTGCTGGTTACCAGTTTTGCCAGGAGTTGAGTGGCCTCGTCAAATTGTTTCAGACCAATGTGGGATTTGACAATACCCAGCTTTACCCAGCTCATTTGTTGTAATTCGCTCACCGTACTAAAAAAATGCAGGGCTTTTCGGTAATGACCTAACTCAAGCAGAGTATTACCTTTGATTTTAAGTAATTGGGGAAAGAGGGGCGTATTTATTGGTTTGGAGAGCAATTTACGAATTGTATCGAGGCAATCTTTTAATTTACCGGCTTCCAGTTGTTCGTAAACCGTTTTAAGCGGTAGTTTTCTTTTTAGCGCTCGATTAACTCGATCACCAAATTCTTTGAGCGTAAAAGGTTTAACCAGAAAGTCATCGGGTTGCAGTTCGATAATGCCATGAACCAGCGCAGGGTTTGTTTCTGCACTAATGAAAATAAATGCTGTTGAGAGGTGAATGAGCTTTTTAAGCTTCAACTCATCATAGATTTGAAAACCATCTTTCTCTTGTTCCAGGTCGAACATGCAAAGCACTAAATCAAATTTGTTTTCCTTACACAGGTTAAACGCCGTTTGAGCTTTGGGCGCATGATAGATGTTGTCATAGCCCAGATTCTCCAGCGAGTACTTCAGGTAGTTCTTGGTAACGTTTTGATTATCGATGATTAAGACTTTGATTGCCTTAAATGATACAGGTTGCATTGCATAGCAGTAATGAGCCTTCCATGTCGCTATAGTAGCGCATTGGAACGATAATAAAAGAGATGTTCGATAGTTTGTCTGTTTTAAAGGGATGTAATACGTATGAAGTATAAAAAAGGAGTTGGTGGGTGGTACTGGGCTCGAACCAGTGACCCTCGCCTTGTAAGGGCGATGCTCTCCCAACTGAGCTAACCACCCGTTGAAGTAAGCATAAAGCTTATAAATTGAATTGTATCGGATTGTGGTGGGTGGTACTGGGCTCGAACCAGTGACCCTCGCCTTGTAAGGGCGATGCTCTCCCAACTGAGCTAACCACCCGTTGAAATAAAGCCATTGCTTTAAATAAATCCGATTGTCATGAAAATTGGTGGGTGGTACTGGGCTCGAACCAGTGACCCTCGCCTTGTAAGGGCGATGCTCTCCCAACTGAGCTAACCACCCAGTTTTCATGAGTAAGTGGTGGATGATACTGGGCTCGAACCAGTGACCCTCGCCTTGTAAGGGCGATGCTCTCCCAACTGAGCTAATCATCCTCGTCACTTGTGGGGCGCCATTATAGGGAGCATTCGAAAACTGTCAACAGAATTTTTTAAAAATTGCTCGCAAACATACTGTTAGCAGAATTTATACGCAAAAAGGTTGATTTTCCTGCAATCTTGTAGAGCTTTGAGCTCCGGACGCTGTTTTTAATTCGCTATTAAGGATGAATGGAAGATACTGATACCCTGAACAGGTCCGATTGAAAGGAATATTCCCGACAATCTTTGTCTGAGTACAGAAAAAAAATAAGAGCACTGGTAGAATACGCGCAATTTTGAACTAATGTGGAAGACATAATGACAGTCGTTACTCGATTTGCTCCCAGCCCAACGGGCTTTCTTCATGTTGGCGGTGCAAGAACTGCACTATATTCCTGGCTATATGCAAAGAAAATGGGCGGCGAATTCGTCCTTCGTATCGAAGATACTGATATTGAACGTTCTACTCAGGAAGCTATTGATGCAATCCTGGAAGGAATGGAATGGCTGGGACTTACCTGGGAAAAAGGACCTTATTATCAAACTCAACGTTTCGATCGTTACAAAGCGTTAATTCAGCAGTTATTAGACGAAGGTAAAGCGTACCGTTGTTATTGTTCGACAGAGCGCCTTGATGCGTTACGTGAGGAACAAATGGCAAACGGAGAAAAACCTCGTTACGACGGACGTTGCCAGCACCTGGATAGTTACCCTGAAGATAAACCTCACGTTATTCGCTTCAGAAACCCGCAAGAGGGTAGTGTGGTGTTCAATGATCATATTCGTGGTGAAATTGAAATTTCTAATAATGAACTTGATGATCTGATCATTGCACGTACCGATGGCACGCCAACCTATAATTTCTGTGTTGTGATTGATGACTGGGATATGAACATTTCTCATGTTGTGCGTGGTGAAGACCATATTAATAACACACCTCGTCAGATTAATATTCTAAAAGCACTGGGTGCGCCTGTGCCGGAATATGCGCATGTTTCTATGATTCTGGGTGATGATGGTAAAAAATTGTCCAAACGTCATGGTGCAGTCAGTGTTATGCAATATCGCGATGATGGTTATTTACCGGAAGCACTGCTTAATTATCTGGTACGCCTTGGATGGTCTCATGGTGATCAGGAAGTTTTTTCTGGCGACGAGATGAAAGAATTGTTTTCTCTGGATGCGATAAGTAAATCAGCCTCAGCATTTAATACTGAAAAGCTAAACTGGCTGAATCAGCATTATATGAAAGAACTGCCTGCTGAGCATGTTGCCGAGTATCTTGCCTGGCATATGACTGATCAGGGTATAGATACATCTAATGGGCCATCGCTGGCAGCAGTTATCGAAATTCAGGCTGAGCGAGTTAAAACATTAAAAGAGATGGCGCAAATCAGCCGTTACTTTTATGAAGAGTATGAAGCCTTTGATGAAAAGGCAGCAAAGAAACATTTACGTCCAGTAGCTAAACAACCGCTGGAAACGGTGAAAGAGAAACTGGCCGCACTTGAATCGTGGGAAGCTTCTACTATTCATGCTGCAATCGAACAAACCGCTGCCGACCTGGAAGTTGGTATGGGCAAAGTGGGAATGCCATTACGTGTGGCAGTAACGGGTGCGGGTAATTCACCATCACTGGATGTAACGCTGGCATTAATGTCGCCGGACGTTGTGCAAACACGTATTGATCGTGCGCTTTCTTTTATTCAGGAACGAGAAGCACAATAAAACCTGCTTTTTGTAGGAAATCTACTCAGGTTGCTGAAAAATGGAGCATTTAAACTTATGCTTCAAAAAAGTTGTTGACATAAAACCGGGGGCTGCATAGAATGCGCCCCGCGTTTCGGGGATAACGAGTCAGTTTTATTACTGAACATTATCACTGAAATAGTTTGGGGCTATAGCTCAGTTGGGAGAGCGCTTGAATGGCATTCAAGAGGTCAGCGGTTCGACCCCGCTTAGCTCCACCAAATTGCTTCCAGACTACCTGAGTTCAGGAGCAATTTAAAATTAAGAAAGTTCCTGCGTCCCCTTCGTCTAGAGGCCCAGGACACCGCCCTTTCACGGCGGTAACAGGGGTTCGAGTCCCCTAGGGGACGCCACTAATTTTCTTAATTGCTCAGTCAGTCTTATACTGATACTGTTTATGTTCTGTGTCCCCTTCGTCTAGAGGCCCAGGACACCGCCCTTTCACGGCGGTAACAGGGGTTCGAGTCCCCTAGGGGACGCCACTTCTTCTGAAGTGTGTGTCTGAACATAAACAAAACAAAGTTCCTGCGTCCCCTTCGTCTAGAGGCCCAGGACACCGCCCTTTCACGGCGGTAACAGGGGTTCGAGTCCCCTAGGGGACGCCACTAATTTTGTTTAGAGTATCGGCTATAATTTTGACAACCTGTTTTATGTTCTGTGTCCCCTTCGTCTAGAGGCCCAGGACACCGCCCTTTCACGGCGGTAACAGGGGTTCGAGTCCCCTAGGGGACGCCACTTCTCTTGAAGTGTGTGTCTGAACATAAAACAAAAAGTTTCCTGTGTCCCCTTCGTCTAGAGGCCCAGGACACCGCCCTTTCACGGCGGTAACAGGGGTTCGAGTCCCCTAGGGGACGCCACTTTTCTTATTTCTTCAATATCAAGCACTTCTTTATCACTCCTCTGATTTGTTTATTATTTAGCAAATAAAAACTTGATTCTGTCTTTGTTCTCCGTATTATCAATGATCGCGCACGATGTCAGGGATTAGTCCAATGGTGTTTTAGCAAGCTGGCAATTAGCAGGTTGTTTTAACTGATGGACTCAGGCTTTCGTGACAGGGAGACAGACGAATTGAGGTATCGATCTTGAACGTTAACGTAAAACGTCAGCTCGGTTTTTCATTTATTGAACTGATGGTCGCTTTTATTATTCTGGCTGTAGGAATTACGGGAGCCGTGTTACTACAGGGATATGCAAAAAAAGGAAGTTTTGATGCTATGCAAAGGGCAATTGCAACAGAATTAGCCAATGACATTGTTCAGCGAATGCGAGCAAACCTACCTGCCAGCTCCGCAGATTCTTATGACCTGTACAACGGTCAGTCTTATGCGTCCGGTACGCTTTTATCCGCACCTGAAAACCGATGTAATGATATTGCAGCACCTTGTAATACGTTTGCTCAAATTGTGCAAAATGATTTGTACGAGTGGGAGCAAGCGTTAGTAGGCGCTGATGTAACCGCTGGCGAACAAAATGTTGGTGGCTTGCTCAATCCGACTGGTTGTATACGACATCAAAGTGGCGCGATTACGGTTGTGATTTCATGGATGGGCAAACATGCAACAGAAGACGCCGCATCTTCACAAAGTAATATATCTTTTGCCTCGTCCTGTGGCTCCGCCAACAACAAACGGCGTCAAATTTCTGTTGAAACATTTGTCTATTGAGCATGATGATGAATAGAAACCACCTCAGAGGTTTTACTCTCCTGGAAACATTCATTGCGCTGGCTATTGGTGTATTCATGTTCGCAGGTGTGATTAGTGCGTATTCGGCAATGAGAAGTACTTCTTCAGAGACATTGGCGATAGGTGATATTCAGGAAACGGCTCGTATGGCTATGAATTTGTTAAAAAGGGACATAGAAAAAGCCGGGTTTTGGGGCGCTGATCTGGATTTCAATCTTGAAGATAGTTTGACGACAAATCCTGTTGCATTTGCCGGTGATTGTATCGGAGATGGACCAACAGATAACAATCGTAGTTTTCCTGTGTTAGCCAGTGATTATCCGTTTCGCTATTTATGGCTTAAGACGGCAACCCAAACGAACGAAATGGGCTGTATTCAGGATAGTAAGGCTGGTTCGGATATTCTTCAGTTAAAAAGAGCGGTTGGGGCTAGAGTTGCTTCTACTGCTGATTTTAGAGTGAATCGCTATTATCTGATAAGCAGTGATGTCGAATCCGGACTGGTTGCGGGTAATGCAGCGGTGTTTCCAGACATTGAGAATAGCCAGAACTGGATGTACCAGCACATTGTTTATTACGTTTCTACGGCTGCGGGCGGCACCGCACTGAGACGAAAAAGATTAATTATTGGTGGCGATGGTCAACCGAGCATTGATACCTCTTCCCTAATTGACGGTATTGAGCGCATTCACTTTCAGTTAGGAGTCGATACCACCGGTGACCAACAAGTGGATGTCTATTTAGCGCCAGCGCAGGTGACTCAGGCGATCTGGGATCAGTCAGCAAACGCACGAATAATGGCGGTTAAAATTTTTGTTCTGGCAAGAGCAAGTCAGCCAGATAAAAGATACACCAATAATAACCGTTATCAGCTGGGTAATGTTGTGGTCAATGGCGGTGGTGATAATTACAGACGTATTTTACTGACTTCAACGGTTCGGGTCGAAAATGCAGCCACGACTAACTGGTATGAAGGAGGACGGTAATGACGCATCAGATTCATTTATTCCAACGACAACAAGGATTTGTACTGGTCACGGCAATGGTATTGCTAATTGCTATTACTGGCGTTGCGTTATCTCTGATGTCGACCAGTTCCATGGACATAAAAATGACTGTTTTTTCTCAAGAACGAGAACAGGCTACTTTGATGGCACGAGGGCAGACAGAACAGGCGGTAAAAGCTGAAGTAGAGCGGGAAACGGATGGTCAGAATTATTTTACCATTGCCGATGATACCGAAGTCACATTAACTTCAACAGATACCGATACCGCGATTACTGTTGTCAGCGAGTTGCCTCCACAGGCATTAAGTTCTGCAGGGCATACCTTGTGTTTTGATCGTCTGGCCAGTAGCCGGTTTAAATGCAATAAAGTGCGAATGACATCCGCGACAAGTTACGGTAAAGGCAAACAAAATCAGGTCCGGGTTATCACCGGTATTACTCAACAGGTTAATTGAAGTCCGGAGGTATACTGATGAGACAGTTTATCCTGCTTATAAGTTTGATTCTTTCAATCTGCTTTCAATGGGCGATAGCTGAAGATATCGAAATCTATATCGGTGATCGAAGTCAGAGAGAAGGACAAAAACCTCAGGTTCTGATTATTTTCGATAACTCCGGCAGTATGAAGACAACCGTTCAGACCAAGCCTGATTATGATCCTACGATAAACTATGAAAACGGTGCGCCGTTTGATAACTCCCTCAATCCTGATTTCATCTATTTCACCCGTGGTATAGGTGTAGATTCAGTCTTGCCCAGTCCAGATAGCAATGACGATACCAAGCGATTTAAATGGCAAATTAATGCATGTGCTTCTGCAACAGCCAGATTGAATACGGTTGGTTACTTCACAGGACACGTCAGAGAGTACAAATTTAAGGGCAATACGGGAAGTTGGATTGAACTGTCGAATAATAGCGGCGCAAATACCACAGAACTGGTTGATTGCTGGGAAGATGTGTTAGATACAAACCCTGATAATCAGAGTGCTACATTGCAAGATGGGACGGTAGCACCTGATGGTTATCCTGTCGATGCACAGGGCTCTAAGAAAAACCCAGTCTACTACAGTGACAATATTGATGCGGTGAATAGCAGTTTTGGAACTGGAGAAGTTGTTACATTTTATACGGCTAACTATTTACGTTGGTACCATGCTACGGATTTAGAAACTGTTCAAAAGTCACGACTGGAAGTCGCACAACAAACGATAGTTGAGTTATTAGACTCAGCTCCTGCATTAGAATTTGGATTGATGGTTTTCAACTTAAATGCCTTTTCTGAATATCAGCGTGATGGCGGTCGTATCATCGCAAAAGTTGGCAGCAACAACACTGCGATTATCCAAACTGTTAATAATATTGAAGCTGAAACCAATACGCCGCTGTGTGAATCTATGTACGAAGCCTATCGGTATTTCTCAGGTGACTATGTTGTCTTTGGTAAAGCGGATAGTGATACTTCGTGGTGGAGTGGCGGTCGCAGAATTTCTTATAAGGCGAATGATCCAGCCAGAGATTCAAGTGCTGAAGATGCCAGTGGAAAATATATATCACCGTTTGCAGATTTCGTTGATGAAAATGGCGTTACGGTTAAACGGTGTGCAAACGACATAAATGTCATTCTGATCACTGATGGACAACCGACCAAAGACGCCGCTGCCAATACCCAGATAGCAGCTTTAAATCCGGGTGGAGAAGTTGTATCTAACAGTTACCTGCCGTCATTAGCGCACTGGATGCATAACAATGATATTTACGGCACAGAAGCCGATGGTGAGCAGAATGCCAATATATACACCATTGGGTTCGGTCGTGATGCGATTGATGATGCTGGCGTTTTGCTGGCTCGAACTGCTGAATTGGGTGGTGGACAGTATTTTGCAGCAGAAGATGCTGTGGCATTACAACGAGCGTTGCAAGTCGCCCTGGGTGATATCTTGAAAGTGAGCAGTAATTTTACTGCGCCAGCTGTGGCGAGTAACAGTTTCGACCGCACCAGAAGTCTGGACTCTGTCTATTATTCGATGTTTCTTCCGCAACAAGGCCCTCGTTGGCAGGGCAATATTAAAAAACTCAAGATGGTCAATAATGTACTCACCGATGCTAATGGTGTCACAGCTATTGACAGTGCCGGGAATATCAAGGATTCAGCACTGAGTTACTGGACTGATCCACAAGAAGGTGCTGATGGTAATGATGTAGAGCAGGGCGGTGTTGCTGCTATGCTACGAAAAAAGACAAATCGTAAGTTGTATACGGATATTGGCACAGGCTCACCGCTTCCTACCTTGAGCAAGTCAGCATTATCAACGGCCGTCGGTGGCGATGCTGCGCTGGCTACTTACCTTGGTATTCCGAGTAGTGAATTATCGAATTATATAGACTGGAGTCGCGGTTTTGACGTGGATGATGCCGACGGTGACGGCAGTCATACAGATATTCGCTCGGATGTATTTGGTGATCCTTTGCATTCAAGACCGCTGGTTATCAACTATGGCCCCAAAGAGAATCCGGATGTACGAATTGTTGTAGGCACAAATACCGGATTTATTCATATGTTCGATGACAATGGCGCTTCCGTTGATGAATCCTGGGCGTTTATGCCTTACTCCTTGCTACCTAATATTGTGTCGTTAAAAGATAACTTTGCTGGTTCGAGCAAAGTATACGGCATAGATGGTGTTCCTGCTGTTTATAAACTGGATAACGATAATGATGGACAAATTGAAGCGGGAGATGGCGATAAAGTCTGGATGTTTGTTGGTATGCGCCGTGGAGGAAGTAGCTATTTCGCTTTTGATTTAACCACACCTGATGCACCGAAGTTGATGTGGCAGCTTAGTCCCGGAGATACTGGATTTGAAGAGCTTGGACAATCCTGGTCTACGCCCGAGATTGGATTTGTTAAGGGCTATAACACAGCTGGTGGCGTGGCAAAACCTGTATTGATATTTGGGGCTGGATACGCGTTGACCAAAGACAATGTCGCTAAGGTAAGCGATACAACTGGTCGTGGAATCTTTATTATTGACGCTGAAACTAAAGCAAAAGTCTGGAGTTTAACGCCAGCCGCGACTGCAGGAACTAATACAAATCTTCCAATCAGTGACAGCGTTCCTTCCTCAGTTACGCCGCTGGACAGTGATTATGATGGATTTGTTGACCGACTTTATTTTGCTGATACTGGCGGTAATGTCTGGCGAGTGGATATGCCGGATGAAGATACTAATAACTGGACTGGATACAAGTTAGCAGCATTGGGTGGCTCGGGTACTGAAGACCGGCGGTTCTTTAGCGAGCCCGTGGTTGCCCGGACCTGGCAGGAACATGTAACGATTAAAACAATCGCGGGTAATCGAACCGTTATTCGAAAACAAAAGCCATTTGATGCTGTGTTAATCGGTAGTGGTAATCGGGCTCATCCGACGGCGACGGGTGTGAATGATCAGCTCTTTATGTTGCAAGACTGGAATATTGTGCCTTTAGATAAGGCGGATACACGGCCTCAGGCGCTAACAACCTCATCATTGATTGATATCACGAATAATCCGTTTAACACGATAGATACCATTGAGGCCTGGGAAGATCAGGAAGCATTATTCTCAACCTACACCGGCTGGCGCTATGAGATGCAAACAGGCGTCGAAAAGTCTCTGTCAGCAGCGTTGGTGCTCGGTGGCGTTGCTTACTACACATCGTTTTTACCGGCTGCGAATGTACAAAATAACACCTGTATTCTGGAAGCTGGTTCTGGCAGCTTGTATGCGTTCAATCTGAATTATGGCTCCAGAGTCTTTCAAACAGATTCTGTGGATGTGGGTGATAAAGTTCCGGATACTCTGGAGTTGTTTTTGGATGAAGACGATAAAGGGCGTAGTAAATTACTCTTGATTGGTGTTGGTGCGGGAGACAGTTCGTCGGGAACAATTGCACCACCAGAAGCTTGTGTTGGCGGTGTTGCCTGTATGACGGTAAGAAAGAAATGTGAAGAAGAAGGTAATTGCTCTGCCAGTACTCGGCCGTTAGGCTTAAAAACATCGCGCACTTATACCTATACCGAAGAAAATAGCAGTGGAAATTAATGAATATGAGACATAAAGGGTTTTCCCTGGTTGAGCTGATGATTGCTGTCGCTATTGTTGGCATTCTGACCGCAATCGTTTATCCCAGTTATGTGAGTTTTTCACTGAAGAGTTATCGAAGTGAAGCCATGCATGAACTGGTTAAGGTAGCCAATATGCAGGAACAGTATTTTGCGGATCATCGTAGTTATGCCACGGCATTGACCAAATTAGGTTTTAGTTCAGATGTGGCTACAAGTGAATCAGGTAAATTTCAGATTAAATCCGAAGCAGTAACAGACATTAAAACAGATTACATTTTAACGGCAACAGCGGTTGGCGCTCAGACAGATGATGATGATTGTGCATCATTGAGCCTTGATCATTTAGGGCAAAAAACAGCAAAAAACAGCTCTGGTAGTGACAGTACCACAATTTGTTGGGGGCATTAGCGTATGACAATGAAAGACAATGTGTTGAGTAAATATGTTTATTCCGGACTGCTGGCTATATTCGTTAATAACGTGCATTCAGCGGAGAGCAAGGTCATAAAATGTCATTTATTGTTAGCAGGAAAGCAGGAAGTTGTTCATCAGTTTGACGGTCGAAAACCAGGAATCAATATCAAAAAACTGGAGCAATCGTTGGCGGGACAAACAATTTTCGCTGCTGATGGTAAAACAAAAATATTGATTAATGATGTTGTGCAATGCGTGTATGCCACTCAACCATTTACACAGCAACGTTCTCGAAATCTTGAGAGTAAATCACTGTTTTAGTCGTCAATAATTTTTAACTATCACCCATATCGATCAAGGATGATTATGACTTACCGGAAAATTGCAGGCTTTAGCCTGTTTGAATCACTCATTACTCTGTTCATTATTGCAATTCTCTCTTTTATTGCTATTCCTTCATTACAATCCTTGTTACTACAGGGAAGAGCTGACTCCAACTTAAGTGAAATTACACGAGCGATTCAACTGGCTCGCTGGCAATCTATTACTGGGGGACACCGAGTTACGCTATGTCCGTTAGAGGGGATTCGTTGTAGCGGTGACTGGCGAAGAGGGATAACAACATTCATTGATATAAACGGAAATATGCAAATTGACCCGGATGAAATGGCATTCGCTCATTTAAATCCAATTCCTGCAAATGACTTTCTTATATACCCCAGAAAAGGCATTAGCTTTAGATCAGATGGTAGCCTGGCCGGATTTTATAATGGCACATTTCATTATTGTGCTGGCGATGATAAAGGTAAATTTAGCGCCAGCCTGACAGTGAGTCAGACTGGCCGGGTAACGCAAAAAGAACAATCAGCGAACTGTGACTGATGTAGAATTTTGTTCTCCAAGAACTGTCGTCAATTGTAAGTTCATGAAATCACGAATTAAGGGCTGAGCACTTTGATTTGGATGAATTTTATCGTTTTGCATCAAATTCGGTTTATCAGCGATAGATTCCATAAAGAAGGGAAGGACCGGGATCTTATGTTGCTCTCCCAATTTTTGATAGAGACCGGTGAACATTTGGGTATATCGGCGGCCATAATTTGGTGGAATTTGAATTTCCATTAACCAGACAGCGACATTATAACGTTGTGCAGTCTCTATTATTTGTAACAAGTTGTTTTTAATTCGCTTGATTGGGAAGCCCCGCAGGCCATCATTGCCACCTAGTTCAACGAGCAGATGGGTTGGTTTCTGTTTTTTTAATATACCTTCCAGCCTTGCTAAACCGCCGCCTGTTGTCTCACCACTGATGCTTTCGTTGATCAATGTGATACCACTTTCTTGTTCATTAAGTTGATGCTGAAGCAAGGAAACCCAGCCTTCACTTTGTTTCATTCCGTAGCTTGCACTTAAGCTGTCACCTAGTATTACAATACGAGATTGCACAGGTGACGCTGCATGAAGTGCAGCGGAAAACCAAATTAAAAAACCCAGAAATACTGTAGAGAAAAAGATTCTTTTTGCCATGTCTGATAATTCAACAATAACCATGATTGATGTTGTTAACCTGAATAAACAGGTAACAACGGCCGAAGGTGAGCTTCATATACTTAAGAACATTAATTGTAGTGTCAAGCGTGGCGAATCAGTTGCTGTCGTTGGTGCTTCCGGTTCAGGGAAGTCAACATTACTGAGTTTGTTAGCTGGACTTGATATTCCAACGTCCGGCTCAGTCGTTCTCGACGGGCAGGCAATTGATAAAATGGATGAAGAACAGCGAGCTTTGTTACGTGGGGAAAAGACCGGATTTATCTTTCAGTCTTTCATGCTGGTACAAAGCCTGACAGCGTTGGAAAATGTGATGTTACCCGCAGAGTTGGCAGGGAGTCATGATGCGAAACAACAGGCAATGGCATTACTTAAACAGGTAGGTCTGTCTGAACGGGTAAATCATTTCCCGAATCAATTATCTGGCGGTGAGCAACAACGCGTGGCAATTGCGCGAGCATTTATTACCCGACCTCAGATACTGTTTGCTGATGAACCATCTGCCAATCTGGATAACAAAAATGGCGCATTAATCATTGATTTGTTATTTGCGTTGAATGAGCAATATGGTACGACGCTGGTGCTGGTTACGCACGACCAGGAGTTAGCCGCTCGTTGTCAACGACGACTGATTATGTCGGATGGGCAGCTATCAGAAGAAGATACGCCAACGGCGAAGTCGGAGGCGTTATCCGATGTGGTTTAATCTTGCTTTAAGATTATTTCGGCGAGAGTTAGGGCGTGGTGAACTAACGGTTATATCTCTGGCTATCATTCTGTCAGTATTATCTGTTATGACCCTTGGCGGTGTGTCACAACGGGTTGAGTCGGCAATTATGCAAAAGAGTACGGGCTTTATTGCTGCTGACCGGATCATGCTGTCGCCGCAGAAACTACCCGAAGACTATTTTGATGAAGCACCAATGGAAGACATCGAAGTAGCAGATCAAGTTCGTTTCAGTTCGATGATCTACTTTGATGAGAATCTGCAGTTTGCAGATGTCAAAGCGGTGAGTGAAAGCTATCCGCTACGAGGTGACTTGTTGATCACACAACAGCCGGAGTCTGGTGTTGGTGAAAGCCTTAAAGCACCAAAACCGGGAGAGGCTTACGTAGCAAAGCGTTTATATTTTGGTCTGAATCTGTCTATTGGTGATGAGATTGAAATTGGTGTAGCAAAAATTAAAGTTGCCGGTGTTATTGTTGAAGAGCCTGATAATTCATTCAGCGTTTTTACCGCTGCGCCCAGAGTGTTAATGAACGCAGCTGATATAGCACGAACAGAAGTGGTGCAACCGGGTAGCAGGATCGCCTGGCGTAAAATGTTCGCCGGACCAAAAGCCCGCATTGATGAGCTGGCTAAGTGGCTCAAGCCAAAACTAAAAGAAAATGAGTTCTTGTATGGTGTAAAAGATGCGCAGTCGAGTATTTCTGGCGCATTACAGCGGGCGGAGCAATTTCTGTTATTAGCCGGGTTATTGGGCATTGTTTTGGCGGCGGTTGCAATTGCAGTGGCTGCACAGCGTTATTGCCAGCGCCATTATGATCCAGTTGCCATCTTTAAAACTATTGGAGGTAGCCGGGTACAGATTCGTCGCATTTATATCACTCATTTGTTGCTGGTTACTTTCAGTGCGCTGATTATTGGGTTAGTTGCGGGCTATGGTTTGCAGTCTATCGCGGTGTCCGCATTAAGTGAGTACTTACCTGATGAAGTCCCACCGTTAACAATTAAGCCAATACTAATGGCGGTTATCACTGGTATTTCCTGTTCTTTAATGTTCAGCGCATTTCCACTTATGCAGCTATTTGAAATTCCGGCTATTCGAATTCTTCGTCGTAATGTGGGCGATGCAATTGTGATTAATCGTTGGCATATGGTCGTCTCTGCACTGACCGTACTGGCATTAATGTTGTTGTACAGTCAGAACCTGAAAATAACCGCTATTTTATTCTTCGGCGGTATTTTCCTCATCGTAATTCTGATGGTGTTGAGCCAGCTTGTTTTGCGTGCAGGCCGCTCTCTGGGTATGAGGCCATCAAGTCCGTTCCACCTGGCGATGGCATCATTGAGACGACGCGCACAAAGTAACAGTATCCAGCTAATTACGTTTTCGACTGCAATCATGTTGTTGCTCACCATCTTTATTTTGAAGAATGAAATTCTTCAGGAGTGGCAGGCACAATTGCCAGAAGGAACGCCAAATCATTTTCTGGTCAATGTTGCACAGCATGAAGTTAGCGAAGTGGAAACATTTTGGCAAAAAGAGGATGTAACTACCAAGGGGCTTTATCCTGTTGTCAGAGGTCGCCTGAGTGTTATCAATGATGAAAAAGTACGTAAATTTGTCTCTAAAGAGGATGGTGAACGAGAAGAAACGGAAGGACGGGTAGGAATTGGTCGTGAAATCAACCTGACCTGGCGAGCGGACTTACCCGCAGAAAACACGATTGTAGAAGGCGAGTGGTTCACGGGAGAAGAAGGCGAAATGGCCGTATCTGTCGAGACAAATGTCGCGGATCGGCTGTCGATAGGATTGGGTGATAAGCTGACATTTTTAATCGGGGCCAGAGAAGTGGTAACGACTGTCACCAGTCTGCGAGAGGTAGACTGGAATACAATGCAGCCTAATTTCTTCATGATTTTGAGTCCGGGAACATTAAATGATTTTCCCGCAACGTATATCACGTCATTTTATTTACCTGCTGAGCAGAAGCTAACAATTAATAACTTCTTGCGAAACTTTCCGACTATTACGGTGATTGAAGTTGATACGATTATCAAACAAATTCAATCGGTTATTGGGCAGGTATCAACTGCTATCCAGTTTGTGTTGATTATTGTTATCGTGGCTGGTGTATTGGTATTGAGTGCGCAGGTTCAATCCTCTATGGAAGAGCGTAAACAGGAAACCGTCATTCTTCGAACATTGGGCGCCAAAGGTAGTTTGATTCGCTGGAGTATCGCGTTGGAATTCCTACTATTGGGTGTCATTGCTGGGTTTATGGCGACATTTGCGGCTGAAGCGACGTTATGGGTCTTACAAAGCTCGGTGTTTAACATGGAGCCGAGCATTCACTGGTCATTATGGTGGATTGGTCCGGTCACTGGTGGTGCGTTCGTCTCTATTGTCGGACTTTTGATGACAGTGAATCTGTTACGAACTCGGACCGCTGATTTGTTGCGAGTTATCGGTTAATTCGTGAATACAATAAATTATTGAATGAAACAGGGGACGTGTTATGCGGCCCCTGTTTTTTTATAGGGCCAATTCTATTCTGTTACCGACCGACTACTTTTGTAGACTTCTTTCATTAGCGTTCTTACCGGATTCACGCTGTCATTATGTAGCCAATCTACCCTGATGATTAATGTAGATGACAAATCAACGATTTTAATCTGAGGTAATTTCAGATTTTAACAGAGAGGCGGCACGCATCGTTGGTACTTCAGGAGTCAGGTTGAGTAATCCGATTTGATGACATTGATTCAAACCATCTCGTTGATAAGGGCCCGTTAACAAGCTGTAGTATGTGCCTGACGTTAATTGCCGCTCTACCAACATTAATTGAGTATTGTCGTAGCGCGCCTGGCTAAGTGAGGCAAGGGATGTATACGAGGCAAGTTGACAGAAATACTCATCATCAGTGCTTTGTTGAATGGCTTGCTTCCCGGTCGATAAGCGATCATCAATGTTGATCAGTTGAGTAAATAAACGCAGGTCACTGGTGGTTAACTGGTCTTCAGAAACAGAATCAGGTGTTGGATTTAATTTTAATAGCCATGCTGGTGGCTGAGACTGTTTGCTATCTACCATTAGAAGATATTGTCCTTGATGATGATCACGGTAAATTCGTACTTCATGGTGTCTGAAGTCGGGTTGAGTCGCTTGTTTTGAAATCTCATACAATGTTTGGTACTGACCGATAATATAAAACAAGTGTTCATTGATTGATGCTGGTTTTTGCTCTGTTGGCCGCTGTCCATAGGAATGATGTGCTATCAGGATGTCATCAATAATAATGGAATCACCTTTAACGCTGGCATCAATTTGAATGGGTAAATTCAATGCACGGTATTCACGTTCAGACAGGAAATCTGGCTGTGTGTCCAGACTATAGTGTCCAGGTTGTATCTGATGGAAAACAAAGTAACCATCTGATTCACTCTCTAGCTGTTCGACCACTTCGCCTTGCTTGTTTTTCAGAACGAGTGGTAAACGAGCTAACGGGCGGCTTCCTGCACTATGTTCCAGGAAAGTAGATCCTTCAATATCGTTGACAGGATGCATTGGAATATCAACTCGCTGCATACCGCCACGGTGTGTAAAGACCAGAATATTTTCATAAGCCGGTTTTAAAAAGGGATCGGGAACGGTGACTAAATCCAGGTTCATGCGTTGACCATTCGCTACGGAGGGCAATAAGGCGAACCCATTTTCACCGGAGCGGATGTCTTTCCAACGGGAATTTCCACGATATCCCGTACCCATTAATGGTGTATCCGTCGCATCAAATACACCATCTGCGTTGTCATCAATATAACTGAATGCTTCGATGGAACCGGTATTAAAAGAACCTGGCGGGTTGAACAGGATCTGATTGTTCTCATAGTCCATGCCCAGTGTGCCGGTAATTCCGGTTCTAATTTGCCATTCGCCTTCGCTGTCTACAGTCATACCCATTTGAATATTAAACCAGGGTTGACGCCAGGTTGTGGTGTGAGAAAGACGAAATTCAGTTTGCTGTTCCGGGGTATATTGCAGGCGAGTTTGATTGAACATTTTTCGGTACTGTGGCCAGCGAATATTACTACGAACTGAACGCAACTTTTGACCGTTCATCGGTTCCCAGTCGATGGTATTACTGATTTGAATCTGTTCGAATCGATAACTGGTGAATAAACTGTGTCGAGTAAATTTAAAATCTTCTTTATCGTTATGATTCAAACTATTAGTAATCGTTCCCCGATCCAGTGAAGTACTGAGGGATAATCGAAAATTAGTGTCAATTTCATCCTGTTTATTTAATCTTGATGTTGCACCTCCACTCCAGCGAGTTCGGTCTAACCAGGGTGTTGCACCGGAAGCGCTCAGATTAAAGGTCGTTTTCGTGTTATCGTTAATGGTGTGCTTACTGGTTATCAGGTTGTCATAATGAGTGATTGATGTGTTAAGGCGAGTCAGGTTATCAAATACGCCTGAATAGCCTGCAAACAGACCTGTGTTACCCGTGTCATCACTCACAAAACTCATGTTCAGGCTGCTGTGTTCTAATTGATAATAGAGCCCGGTTGAAGCGAAGAGAACCGGTTCTGCTGTATTTAGCGCAGTGTCATTATCATTGGTTGTTTCGATGTCTAATAAGTGCAATCCCGCATCCAGAGTGAGTGTATCGGTCAGTCCATAACTGAATTGAGAGCGAATATTTGGCGGTAAATTGTCGGATATAGTTTGTTTATCATTAAACAATGATAATGCCGGATTTTGAACTGAGATATCGTATGACAGGGCGCCTTCAGGGAGCAGATTTCCACCAACCTGAATCGATTTCACCACGGTTTTTTGTTCCCCTTCATTACCGTACATGACGATCTCAAAACGGTTGCTACCGTAATAAGTCTCTACATCTTCAAATACAACCCGGTTGTCATCTCCTGCATCTGCATCCCCAATGTATTCGCCATTACGAAAAAGTTCAGCACGCCAGCCGGGTAGAGTTGTCTCTTCAATAACAATGCGACTAAACGCCTGATTACTGGCTTGTTCCCGGTTAAAAAAATGAAAGCCGAGGCCTTGTGCGGCATTATGAATGAGCGGAGATGCTTGCAATTGTATATCCCCGACTTCGTATTTCATGATGTCTAACTGACTTTCAATCTGGTAATTATCAGTAATATCTTCGTCATACTGATCAATGTGATGTGATAACTTGAAATAAGACCGATTACGCCCTGAAGAGCGGTTGAATCTAAACTCACCACTGTGATGTGCGATGTCGAAATAGCTGTTTATCTGTGCGTTATAGCGTGACAGCGAATTAGCTGACTGGTAATCATGACTCAGGTTGTAATTGACGACAGGCCAGGTCAGCGCATCATATTTGTCAGTGAATACTCTGTCAGGAACCTGGATGGTATTTCTCAGAATTTCCGTAACGGACTGTTCGGGAACTTTTAGCAAACCAGGTAGTTGCTGTTCGGTTGTGAAAATCAGATGGAGAAGAGTAGGGTCATATTTGTGAGTTGAACTTATTATCCAGTTGATTGCACGCACATCCAGATAGAGATCATAATCGTCCTGATACCAGAGCCAGGATGTCTCATTGTAAGAATCCTCAGTATTTTTAAGCGACCAGTTGAACTCACAACCAGATTCCAGATGTTTTCCTCTCAAGATGAGATCAATTTGTTCTGCACGGAGATCGAGTTCCAGTAAGTCGTTTAGCGCATTAACAGGCACCAGGATTTGGTCGTCAATTTGATAGAGTTCAAAATCGGGAGAAACGGGGAGGGGGCCAACTTTGAGAACAACAATGATGAGGTTGTCTTCTGACTGTTGGGAGAAGTGAACGGGACGAGAGAGTTCGCATTGCTCTGCAAATACAGGAAAACAGAGCAATGACAATAAACAAACCAGTAGTGGCGTAGAATTTAATCGACTCACGTCTTTGCTACTTCTGCCAGAAGGTAACGAGCTGACTATTCGATTTTATAATTGATAATATCTTCGACGGTGCCACCAAATGCTGGGTCTTCTTCAAATTTAATAATGACGTTGCCTGTTGTATCGTCATTCAGTGGAATTAAAACACGCCGTTTATCCAATGGTTGATAAAAGGCAATACCATTCACTCGACCAACTTCATCGTTGCCAGAATCAAGAACGCTTAAAGAACCATAAAGTGATCGATTTCCATCACTTTTCAACCAGACACTCAGGAACGGTTTTGCATCACGATAGATAAGGCTGGGTTCGTATAATTCGCCTGTCGCGTTAACCTGTCCGTGTCGGATAATAATAGGGAGGTTGTAAGCTATCTTTGGTCTTACTGCTAAGCCGCCAGTATTATTTACATCAACGCTTCCTATCAGTTTTAAAACAGCTCTGTATTCGCCTGGTTTTAATCCTTTCGGTTTTCTCACTGAAAAGCGAATTGCCTGAATCCCGTAAGGCGGTATCGTTGCTCGCTTTGGCGAGAAACGAAGCATTCGTTTGGCGGAGCTATCACCAGCTTCTTCAATGGTAATAGGAATTAAAGTGCCTTCGTCGGTCATATTCATATGAACGATTTGTGTGGTAAATCGAAGAGGCTTATCGGATGTGTTTCTTATTTGTAGGGCATTGGAACGTTGGTTCGCACTAAAAAATATACGGTAATCGGATAAGGCCATATTTGCCTGACTGAAAGATGGCCAGAGCAGAATGACGCTGCACAATGAAATATAAATTAAACGATGGATGACTGTCATAATAAGATCATAGGTCATGACACACAGGCATAAAGCATATGTGTTTTATTAGCGATATCGAAAGACTTGGGGAACCAATTCATCTGATTAACGGATCGCATAACGGAAAAAGCCTGAACACGAGGGGTGATCAGGCTTTTGCAATCAGAAAATAGCGTATCTTATTGGAAAGAAACGTCTACTGTGTAATCAACCTGGTACTCGTCACCTGGGTTCAGAGCAGTATCAACAGTCATTACACCAAATACTGAAAGAGTGATATCAGTACCAGACGCATCAGTAGTGAATGCGCTGGCTACACCGTTTGCAGTAGTAACGTTTGAAGTACCATCAGTTGCAGCACCTGCAGCTGCAAACGTAAGGTTTGCAGAAGAGCTACCAGTAACTGTGATGTTCATAGCAGTTGAAGGAGCAAGGCCAGTTACGTTGATCGCGCCAAGTGCAAGATCTGCGTCAGATGCATCACAGTTACCTGTTACTGCACCAGCGTTGTCCATTGTACAAGTAGAGCCTGCAGAAGGACGGATTTTACCGAAGTTCAAGCCTGTAGTTTCAGCGATAGTAGCTTCGTTCCAGCCATCAATTGTTGCCTGATAAGTTTGGCTCGCAGCTAATACTGTACCAGAAGCTAACCCTAACATAGCGACTAATAAAATTTTCTTGTTCATATGTTTTCTCACCCTAAAAAGTCCTTTTGAACTAAAAGTAGGTGCTTTAATCATTAATGCACCCAGTAAAAACTGGAATCAACCCAACGATCCAGGTAGATACTATTTATATATCCTACCGATGTTCTTTTATTTTTATTAAATGTGTATTTTTACTATTATTTTTATTTTTTTCTTTTAAATACAAATAATTGCTTATTGGTTATTTATTTTTTACATGCTAATTGAAGTCATTATCCTAATCTTCAGTTATTAACATGTGTACCTGAATAATCAGTTTATAATCGTATTTGGCAATAATTTGTGACGGCAATTTAATAACACTTCCTTGTGATAATCAATATATACATAGAAATTATCTAAAGGAAATTTAATTTTTAGTTAATTGAAGCTTACTTGGGTACCTCATATGTGATAAACGACATAGAAACCTAAAGACGTATATAGGGTGAAATTTTTTTTAAAATTCAAAAATATGTAAGGTGCTGATATAAAAGGATAAAAATTGTTTTAACTCATGTTTAACCGACAATTTTCGTCAGCCGCTTTATGCTTTTTGCTTAAAAAACATAGCTAAATCTTCTAGCTCACTAACCATCTATTAGCCTTTTTGTTTCTATATGAGAATGTTTTGATTAATTTTTTTAACTATTAACATTACGGTTAGTAAGGTTTTGATGTGTGTAAATTAACGTGAAACATCACGTAATTGGGTAAAAGTTGCCCTTGATTTTCTAAATTAGATAAATAGTCCAAAAAGATGTATTAGCAACAATTACTACCAGAGCGTATTGTGTAAGTAGTCAGATAAACAGCGTAACGATTCACATTATTCGGACTGTTTACACCATCATTGATTTGATGTTTGTTGAGGGAAATGAAGAAACTTGCCTGATATATTATTTATTGTCTTGTTGAAGAATGTGCTGAATTGCGTCATCTAAATGTTTGTATCGAAAGTGAAAACCTTGTTGTATTAATCTTGATGGTACAACTCTTTGTCCATGAATCAATAAGTCGGAGAGCTCACCAAACAAGAGCTTTGCAATAGTAGATGGCATACGCATAAAGCCCGGGCGATTTAATCGGCAGGCTAATGTTGATGTGAATTCGTTATTTGTCACAGGGTTGGGCGCCGTTGCATTGTAGATACCATTAAATTGTTCGTTCTCTAAAAGTGTTTCAATGAGATCGACCATATCATCAATATGTATCCAGCTCATATATTGCTGTCCGTTTCCTATTGGTCCACCAAACCCTAATTTGAATGGCAACATCATTTTCTTGAGTGCGCCTTGCTTTCTTGAAAGGACAATACCGGTTCTTAATATACAAAGGCGTGTCGATGACGGTTGAACCTGTTGCGCAATTTCTTCCCATGTTTTACAGATCTGATGAGAAAACTCGGGATAGGGTGAGCTGAACGTCTCGTCTATTTCTTTATCACCCTGACGGCCATAGTAGCCAATAGCAGAGCCGCTAATGAAGGTTTTTGGCGGATTAGAGCATGCGTTTATAGCGTCTACCAGCTCTTGAGTGATCTGCCAGCGGCTGCGGCAAATTCGTTGTTTTTGTTTATTTGTCCAACGTTTATCTGCAATGGGTTCACCAGCCAGATTGATAACGTGATCAATGTGATTGAAATCGACATTGCTGAGATCATTAACGGCATGCACATCATGTCCCAGTTTATTCCATGATTGATGACTCTGACGTGTCAGGACGGTAACTTCGTTTTTGCTTTTCAGTTGTTTGATTAAGCGGGAGCCTATGAATCCAGTGCCGCCGGTAATTAAAAGAGTCTCATCTCGCATAACTTACTTCGTCCGAACTGATGATCGTTGATAGTAAGTATAGCTCAGAAGGTTTTCAGATAGTGTGTAATTGAATGCGGAGAAAGCCAGAATGGTATCTGGCTTTTAAATTAGCGTTTTATAATCAGGTTATTTTTTACAAGAAAGAGACAGAGATACTGAATCTGCAAATCTTAACGCGTGAGGTTTGTCGATTTCGACTTCCGCGAACGATACCCACGGATGATCCGCAGCGACGGATAAAACATCATGTGTAAGCTTTTCAAGCAATGAAAAACGATTGTTTTCAACCAGCGCAATAATCTTTTTAGTAATAGTGCGGTAATTGAGTGCATCATCCATATTGTCAGATTCAGTTGCATTCTCTGCTGGGTATTTAACGACGATATTAACGATGACATCTTGTTTGTTCTTAATTTCGTCTTCATTGATACCAATATAAGTACGTAATCTCAAGTTCTTGATTCTAATCGTTGCTAAGTCTAATTTCATTACAGTATATTTGCGCTTCATTGATGAACTGCTCGCTAAAGGCGAACAGTCAGGATTAAACAGGCGGGTGAATATAATTGGCTACATTAAGCCGCTACATCTGTCTGATTGCAAGGATATTTTTGTAATTAGGAATAACTGATTATGTCTGATAATAAACCAACCAGGGTAACTGGCAGTTCTTTGGTTATTGTGGCATCACTGTTTGTCATCTTTGCCTGTATTAAACTGGCCAGCGCGATTCTTGTGCCATTTTTACTTTCGCTGTTTTTGGCGATAATCTGTAATCCGCTGGTGAAGAAACTGACCAGTCTTAGACTACCCCGAGGTTTAGCCGTTTTTAGTGTTATCAGTATTGCATTACTACTGGGCTTTACGATGGCTGGTTTCGTTGGGCAATCCCTCAATGAATTTTCGCAGAATCTTCCTCAATATGAAGTGAAATTACGAACAGAATTTACCTGGCTGGTAAGTTGGCTTGCGGATTTTGGTATTCACTTGAATCAACAACTCATTACAGAACATTTCGATCCTGGCGCGGTTATGTCATTGGTCGCCAGTATGTTGAGCGGTCTGGGTAATGTGCTCGCTAATATATTCTTGATCGTGCTGACAGTTGTATTTATGTTGTTTGAAGCACCATCGGTAACAGGAAAAGTCCATCTGGCACTGGACGATCCGACGTATAAACTCAAGCATATTGATAGATTTCTGGATGCGGTAAATAGTTATCTGGCGATCAAAACGGTAGTGAGTTTATTTACTGGCACACTGGTCGGTCTCATGTTGTGGTTTTTGAATGTTGAATACTTTGTTATGTGGGCTTTGGTCGCATTTTTGTTTAATTACATCCCAAACATAGGTTCTATTATTGCAGCCGTGCCAGCTGTTTTGCTTGCCTTTACTCAGGGGCCACTGACGGCTGGATTAGTTGCGATAGGTTACATGGCTATTAATACAGTGATGGGGAATGTCGTCGAACCACGTTATATGGGTAAAGGACTTGGTCTGTCGACATTAATTGTATTTCTATCGTTAATATTCTGGGGATGGCTTCTGGGCACGGTTGGGATGTTGTTGTCAGTGCCGCTAACTATGATTGTCAAAATAGCACTGGAAGCGAATCAGAATTTGAAATGGCTGGCTGTGTTGTTGGGTAATAATTCAGGTTTATCTGAGGATAATAAAACGTAATTTTATCAGGCAAATCGTTGGATTATTCCAACGATTTGCCGATATTTTTCATTTCTTCCAGTCGTTGGTCTAAGAGCTGGATCTTGCATTCTTTCATTTTCATTGCCGCTGATGTTGTGTCGGGTAACACCAACTGATACTGCCACAGACAGTGGGCATCCATATAGTTTTTAAAGTGCTTATTGGAGCGTTTGAATATTGTAATAGGGCCTTTATGACCGGTTGCTTTTGAAAACTCTTCCAGTTGGAACTTTTTGTTGTTCACCCAGACATCGGTTTCCCGTTGTTTTAAATTCAGTTGCTCATCGAGACATCTCAGATAATCTGCTGCGCGTAGTTTTTTTGCCTGGCATAACGCTATGGCGTCATTGGCGGCATATCCAGACCCAGGCAGCAGAAACATTAACAAGGCACTGATACTACTTATACTTTTCATGTTATTTATCTTCTTTTTACAGGGTGATTCTATTTAATAAACGACAAACTGAAACGAGCCCCTCCCAATGGAGAACGTCCTATTTCCAAACTGGCATTGTAACTATGGACAATATCATTAACAATCGCCAGCCCAACACCATGCCCTTCAGTATATGTATCGAGCCTCATACCTCGGGTTAATAACGCATCTCGCTTGTTTTCAGCGATTCCCGGCCCGTCATCATCAATGATCATGGTCAGGTATCGTACATCACTATGGTTTGAGATAGATATGCTAACGTTTGAACGACAGGCTTTACAGGCATTATCAATAAGGTTTCCAGCTAATTCCATGAAATCTTCTTGATCACCCAGGAAAAATGATGATTCGTCACAATTAATGGATAGTGATGGGGCTTTGACATGGTGAATTTTTTCCATCGCTACCGTTATTTGCGTTAAAACCGGATAAACGAGTAATTGTTTTTTCCAGTGATCAGCCCCTGCGGTTGCTGCCCGTTTGAGCTGGTGTTCAATGATATTGGTTATTCGATCCAGTTGATTGTTCATTTCCTTGTCGGTAGCAAGAGGGCTTGTTTTAAGCACTGCGACAGGTGTTTTCAGTGCATGGGCCAGATCGCTTAAATAACCCCGGTATTTAGTACGCTGCCTTTCTTGCTGATCGAGTAGGAGATTCAAGTCTTCTTTCAATGTCTGAAGTTCGGCAGGAAATGTTCCGTCTATTCGATCTGCTTCCCCGGCTTCTACTTGTTTAACCTGTACATCCAGCTGCCGAATCGGTCGGAGGGTAAACCAGAGATTCCAACTTAGAATACTGATGAGAGTCAATGCGATAAACAGAAACCAGATTATAAGTGTTTGACGGAATTCTCTGAGTTTGTCGGTTATCACGCGATCTGACATGGCCAGTTGAATATAGAGTTTTTTACCACCTGCTTCAGTATCGAAAATTAATCCGTATTCCAGAATCCATAGATTGTTTTGTTGATAGAAACGTTTTTCACCACTCATCAGTGAAATTGAATAGGGAGTAAACGATTCGTTGAGTGATGAATCCGAACGCCAAAGCAGTACACTTCCATCTGAGATAACAGCCATAATGCCTGACGATAATTGGCTGAATTCTGGTGGGAGAAAGGTAGGACTTAAAGTAACAAGTCCGTCTTCGTACTCCATTTCACCAATCACGGTGTACAGGTTGGCCTGAAGTTGATTTTCTGTCGCGGCTATTTGTGCATGTTTAAATGCAGACTGAATGGATAGAAAGAGTAAGGGCAAAATGATCAGTGTAATACCGATCATTGCAATTGCCTGGCGAGAGAGAAGAGATAAACGGTGCATAGTGATTCAATTTAATGACTGCTTACGGGGATATTAAATTGATAGCCACGGCCTCGCAGGGTGTTGATTGGGTTTAAATCGCTGGCATGCTGACATAATTTTTTTCGCAAGCGCAGGATAAATACTTCGATAACATTGCTATCAAGATCAAAATCCTGGTCATAAATGTGTTCGGTCAATTCGGTTTTTGAAATGACTTTTTCAGGATTTAGCATCAGGTACTCAATTACCTTGTATTCATATGCGGTTAATTCTAATTCGTGACCATTGACTTTAACTTGATGTGTCCGGGTGTTGAGTGTGACGGGACCTGCTTTGATTTCAGGTTCGGTTTGTCCGGATGCCCGGCGTATTAAGGCGTTAGCCCGGGCTAATAGTTCTTCAGGGTGGAAAGGCTTGGTCAGGTAATCATCTGCTCCGGCGTCAAGTCCCTCTACTTTCTCTTGCCATCGATTGCGGGCTGTCAGAATTAACACGGGTGTATTGATCTGTTTCTGTCGAGCTTCTTTAATGACATCAATGCCACTCATCACAGGCAGGCCGATATCAATAATGGCAAGGTCGTAATCGTTTTCCATTAAATTAAACAAGCCGTCTTCACCATTGCTTGCCAAATCGACACTAAAACGATGCGCAACAAGTTGTTGCCGAACATTTTCGGCCAGTGCGGAATCGTCTTCAATTAATAGTAATCGCATGGTTGGTTATCCTTTCTTCAGTTTTCCCGTTTCTTGATCAATTGACAGTGTTACTACATGACCATTCTTTTTCACTATACGGACTTTATAAAACTTGCCACTTTTTTTGACTTTAACGACTTTACCCGGATGTTTTTTTTGCGCAATAGCAACGGCCTGGGACTTTGATATTGCCGCCTGAGCTTCGTCAGGTGACAGGACTTGTAGTCCGACAAGCAGAGTGAAAGTAGCTGCGAATAATTTGTGTTTAATGTTCATTACATCGACCTTTTCTATTAACCGAAAGATGTAAATTCACCCTGGTTGTGGTTTCAGTCATGGATTTAACTTTTTTTCATAGTGTAAGGTGTGTTAGAGGCTAAGCCAATCTTATAAAACAGGAAATTAATGATGAGTAAGGATACTAGAGGAGGGAGTCTTAACTGAAACTGAATTAAAAAAGAAACTTCTGAAAATCAGTCCTGAAAAATGAGGCTCAAAGTAATGAACAGGCTGTACTGATTTCCAGAAGTAAAAATTAAATTGTAGTCCGTCACGCAACGGCTTCTTCGTCTGCCTCTTCCTGAATATCGAAACTCAGACAATGAGCAACCATAATGGGTTGAATGTCGTTAGGTGACATATTTCGTTCAAGTAATGACAGATAGAAACGGTGAGCATATAGCATATGCTTGTATGTAGGCATAATATTGGCATCTTCCAGCGCTTTGACAACCTGAGCGTGATTCTGGATGAATGAGTATTCGGTGCCAAATTCGCCCTTAAATGTTTCTTCGAGCTTTTGACTGATCAAAATCGCGTTTTCCAGCGTGGAATCCTGACCATTGAATAACCAATAATCTCGTGCTGATGCACTCAACTTGTGATTGCCACCTACCTGAACATTGCCAAAAACATAGTCAAGGCTAATGCCCTTTTTGGTGCAGTAGGTAATGAATGATTCGGGAACTGAGCCTCTTTTTAATGCACCAGTTACGGCTGATCGGGCAATACCTATCGTATCCGCCAGTACAGCCATAGAGCCTCGGTCACTAATTTTCATACCCTTTGCTTCGGGAATGAATTCAAGCAATCGATTGTATATATCAATCACTGCTTCGGTTGATCGCGTGTTCTCTGTAATAATCATTTAGCTACAATTTAATGTTGGAATTAAACGGAAGCTCTTTGCTAATTTGCAAAAAACTCAATTAGTCAATTTGTCGTTGTTATGGGTAATTTATCAGAACTAATTGGTGAATTACAAGAGGTGAAGGTTTTTAGATGAAGATTTTTAATTAAATATGATTAACCAACAGTAATAAATGTTGGGCAAATTGGTTGATTTTCAGGCACTTTGTAGCATGGCTTAAGTATTTATATGGGTACTTCAAAAGGTAGATTTTAAAAGTATATTATTTTGTTATTGATTTCTTTGTTTTTTTTATAAAAGAGCAAAGGTACAAGTGAACAGGGGAAGTATTCATCGGTATTAGTTGACATGAATTATTTTTAACAAAACTTCTGAACAACTAATCAAGAAAAGTTTTATTTTATTTACTTTTTTTATATAACCAATGTTCTTATACGTAGTTCATACCTCAATTTTTGAATAAAACTCACATGAACGTAGGCAATTAGCCTTAAATATTACAGGGTTTTGTGAAAATCTGTTTTCAAAGCCAAAAAAACGATTCTTATCTGGAAATATGAAAGCGCTTTCTGAATACCTGTATCAGATTAATTTACAGATCTTCCGCCTTAATATTATTGTGCTTTCAGTTGTTTACCGTTGAAGCTGGTCCGATTACTTTTTGTCAATTGTTGTTACACGGAGATTGACTACAACCTGACCTTTTCTATAAGACATTTTTTTAAAAGCTTGCTACGATTGGCGCCCCTTCACTGAAAACAATGATAAAAAGGTAGTTAGTTCAATGAGTACGCAACGTGAGCATTTTAGTTCAAAGCTGGGGTTCGTATTAGCAGCCGCGGGATCGGCTGTTGGTATTGGTAATTTAGTTGGATTCCCCGTGGCGGCGACTAAAAATGGTGGCGGAGCATTTCTTCTGATATACGCATTTTTCGTCGTTTTAATCTGTTTACCAGTTATGATCGCTGAAATGTCGTTAGGGCGCCGCTCGCAAAAAGATCCGCTGGGAACATACAGTGCTTTATCTGAGGGAAGCATTGTTTGGAAACTGGCTGGAGCGATTTCAATTATTACACCATTTATGATTTCCGTTTTTTACATGGTGTTGACCGTATGGCTCTTCGGTTATTTAACGCAAGCTTTTATGGGGGGGTTGGATACGCTGGCTGATCCAGATAACTTCAACAACTTTATTAATAGTAAAAGCATTTTTGTCTATATGATTGTCGCCTTTGCGATAGTCAATTTCATTCTGATTGGCGGTGTAAAAGATGGTATTGAGCGTGCAGCCAGACTACTAATGCCTTCATTATTTGTCATGCTGCTCATTCTGGTTGTCTATGTATTAACGCTTGATAATGCGATGGCTGGTGTGAAGTACTATCTTGTTCCTGATTTTTCAAAGATAGACGCCTCCGTTGTTAATGGCGCTTTGTCACAAGCATTTTTCTCACTGTCGTTGGGGATGGGCGTTATGATTACTTATGGCTCATATCTTAATAAGCAGGATGATATTACTGGCTCAGCAAAATTTGTTGCGTTTGTGGATACCCTGGTTGCCTTTACTGCGGGATTAATGATTCTGCCTGCTATTTTCTCGTTCAATCCTAATACAGACTCATCAACATTAAGCGATTCATCCGTTACACTTATTTTCAGTTATCTGCCACAAATCTTGTATGCGCTGCAAGATTCGATTGGTTATACCGGTGCGAGTATTGTTGCCGTGATTTTCTTTATGTTGGTGTTCTTTGCTGCAATTACATCTCTGGTGTCTATCATCGAAGTTCCAGTAGCAAGCTTTATCGACGAATTAAAAATGAGCCGTAAAAAAGCATTAATGACGATGTTTGGATTGATGGCTGTACTGAGTATTCTATCCGCTATGTCGTTTGGTATGGTCGATGGTTTAACACAGTTCATTTCATATGGCGGTTCAACTAAGTCTCTGTTTGATTTTATTGTTGAAGTATTTTATGAAACTGTCTTACCGTTGAATGGTTTACTGGTTTGTCTGTTCGTTGTTTACCGTTGGAAAAAAGCGAATTTCCATGAAGAGTTGAGTACAGGAAATCCGAACTTTAATGGATCTCTTCTTCAGAAATACGTAGATTTTTCATTAAGTACATTTATACCAGTGTTCTTACTGCTTATTTTCCTAAACACGGTGTTGTTGAAATACTTTGGTATCAATTTAATAACAGGATAAGTAGTTATCAGTTGAACGATTGGATATATCGCTGATTGCTCTCATAACATTTCAGACTATGCGTAGTGAATAGATGTGAGGGCAATCAGTTGTTTCGATATCTCGGCAGTTTTGTGTATTGATTTCTTCTTTGAGCAAAGATGGAATAGAGGAAAAAGAGGAATTGCCAGGATGCAGATAAAAGATTACATCATTATGGCTTTATCATCTTCTCTGCTAATACAGTCTCATACACACAATATAAAATGCTATTTTGTATAGAAAGAACATCATCTAATTATTTATACCTATCGTAATTCGCTTTCCCTTCTGTTCTCTATCGACAGCTTTAAATAATCGGTAGCATTTAAAATAACAGGTTTTCTAATACAAAAAATGCGGCTCAAGGCCGCATTTTTTGTATTCTATTTACACTTAATAATGATTCACATAAAAAGACTTCAGTAATACTTGATTATTAAGCGATCATTTTTACCTAACGACTGATAATGGTACATCCAGCGTTCATCTTAAGCTTTCGTAATATCAACGTATAACGTGAGTTTTTGCCCAGGTTGTAGGTAATCTTTTACGTTGATCTTATTCCACTTAACAATGTCCTTAATGCGGACATTAAACTTGCCTGCGATACGAGCGAGTGAATCACCTCGACGAACTTTATACGTCACAGACTTAATGGCCAGCTTGTCATCCAAAGAGCCTTGCTGTTTGTCCACTTTCCAGATCGTCATTTTCTGACCTGGCTTTAGGATATCTGTTGGCGCAATGCCATTCCATTTAGCTAGGCTACGAATGTTTACTTTGTAATCACGGCTGATATCCCAAAGGGTATCGCCACGTTTAACGGTGTATTGAATACGAGAAGAACTGCCCAGTGACTTACCCGGTTTTATATTCGCAACGCGTTTATCCAGTGATAGTTCGTAATCGTTCAGATCTCTGGCTGCAACCGGAATAAGGAGTTCTTCACCAACTCGGATAATATTTCCTTTAATGCGATTTACTTTTCTGATGTTGTCAGCCGTTGTGTGGTAACGATGCGCGACTTTATTCAGGCTGTCGCCTTCTTTTACTTTATACCGCTCCCAGGCCAGCATACGATTTTCGGTAGTTTTTGCTAACTGTTCTTCAAATCGGACAACTTTGTTAAGCGGTAGAACCAGCTTGTGCGGTCCTTGCGGATCGGTAGCCCAGCGGTTGTAGCCAGGATTTAGATTGTAGAGTTCACCAACCGACATATCAGCCATAGCAGCAGCTAAGGCAAGATCAATTTGAGAGCCAGGGTCAACGATGCCAAATTGAGGCGTATTCGGTATATGCTTCCAGACAATATTGAATTCTTCAGGCCGTTTAAGAATATCAGCCAATGCTAACAGTTTTGGAACATACGCTGAGGTTTCTCGAGGTAGATCCAATGAGAAGAAGTCAGTCGGTAAATGCTTACGTTTGTTCTTCTTGATTGCTTTAAGAACTCGACCTTCTCCAGAATTATAAGCTGCAATGGCGTTTAGCCAGTCTCCCTCAAGAATTTTATGCAGATATGATAAGTAGTCTAATGCTGCTCGTGTTGATTCAACAACATCGCGACGTCCGTCATACCACCAGTTTTGTTTTAAACCGTAGCGTTTACCTGTACCCGGGATGAACTGCCACATACCTGACGCACGACCATGAGAATAAGCAAATGGATCAAAGGCGCTTTCAACGATAGGTAACAATGCCAGTTCCATCGGCATTTCTCGTTTTTCTATTTCTTCTACGATGTAGTGAAGGAAGGGAGTTGCACGCTTAGCGACTCGATCAAGGTATTTTTGGTTTCTTGCATACCAGTTTCGTTGTGCCACGACCGGACGGTTTTGCGGGATTTCAAAAGACATTTGATACTGAATTCGCTTCCACAAATCGTCAAATTCTTTAACATCAGGCTCATCCGGCTGAGTATCGCCTTCCAGTGCGGCATACGTTAGCGCATCGATAATTTCTTCGGGGTTTGCGACTTCAGACCAGTCGATTTCCGGCTTTGGTTGTTGCGCAACAATGTTGCTTTGCGTTTCCGTGCTTTCTGATGGTGTTTGAGTGGTTAATGTTTGACAACCGCCCAACATGAAAAGTGGAAATAACAGTAATTTTTGTCTCATTCGTTATAAACTTCCGAAATCTATTTGGGATTTCAATGCCGAGCATGTTACACGGCCCCCGGTTGATTGCAAGTGCGGCAAAGGAAACGATTAGTTTCCATCGGGACTCAATGAGTTTATTCAATTTATCAGCAAAATGCTGATGTTTTTTGCCAGAAAATCGGGCTTTTTAGAGGAAAAAAATGGCTAAAAATTATCATATATATGACTATGTGATTATTGGCGGTGGAATTGTAGGATTCTCGACCGCTTTACAACTAAAACAAGCGCTTCCGGATGCCAAAATTGCGCTATTAGAAAAAGAGAGTGGCCATAGCTTTCATCAAACCGGGCGAAATTCTGGTGTCATACATGCTGGTGTTTATTATAAGCCGGGTAGTTTAAAAGCTGATTTTTGTCGTCGAGGCTCAATAGCTACGATGACTTTCTGTGACGAACATGGCATTAACTATGATCAATGCGGAAAATTGATTGTTGCCACTAATCAAAAGGAAGTTGAGCAACTTGCTGACCTGAAAGAACGTTGCCAGTTAAATGGATTGACTGTCGATAGTCTGGACCGTCAACAGTTAAAAGAGAAAGAACCTCTGGTGACGGGAGAGGCAGCATTATTCATTTATGAATCAGGTATTGTTGATTATAAAAATGTTGTACAGACAATGATGTCTTTGTTCACTGCTGCCGGAGGCGATGTTTGGTTCAATGCTGAAGTAGAAGGCATAGTCACAGGGAGCTCTTCAGTGATTATCAGAAGTCGTTCAGGCAACTTCCAGGCCGGTTACTTAATCAATTGTGCCGGCGTAGCGGCTGACAGGATTGTCGCGATGTCTGGTATAACGCCGGATTTTAGAATCGTGCCGTTTCGAGGTGATTACTACCAATTACCCAAACAATTTAATCAGGCTTTCAAACATCTTATCTATCCTGTTCCTGATCCAGATTTGCCATTTTTGGGTGTTCATTTAACAAAGATGATTGATGGATCTGTCACGGTAGGGCCTAATGCGGCACTTTCACTGGCGAGATTTGGATACGATAAGTTGTCCGTGAATTTGAAAGACATGTCGGATACATTTTTATGGCCGGGCTTTTGGTCCATATTGGTGGCTCATACTCGGTCAACGCTGGATGAATTGAGATGTTCTTTTTCAAAAGAGCACTATCTGTCGAAAGTCGCCAAATATACGCAAGCGGTTTCACTCAGTGATTTAAAACCTTACCCTTCTGGCATCCGAGCTCAGGCGGTGTCTCGTACCGGACAACTTATGCATGATTTTCATTTTATGCAAACGGACAATAGTTTGCATGTTTGTAATGCACCATCACCAGCAGCAACATCTGCATTTCCTATTGGTGAGCATATCGTCAGAAAAGTACTCTCATCCTCCTCGTAATAACAGATATTACATTGATTGATTATAAAATTCATTTATATGAATTTATCGTATGCGCTTATTTGTAGAATTGAAAAATAATAGAGAACAAAATGACTGAAACCAAAAAAGGAACTAATGGCCAGGATGTTCTCGAAAAGGGTAAAAATGCGTTGATTTTGCATTTTTTGACATGAAGTATATCAACATGTTCTAAGTAAAAATTTGCAGAAATACCCCTGTTTTATGCATTAATACTCATTGTTGTACTTAATACGGTTCCAGCATGAATGAAAATTCCAGTGTTAATTAAACGTTAACTTTTTAATTAGTAAGGAATTCTATCTACTCATCAGTAGAGGGCGTAATTTTAATTTTATGATGATGATTTGTGTATGGGGTGTATTTGACATTTGTACATATTTCCAAATAATTAACCTTTAGAAAATCACAATGCCAAAAGCTGTTAATTGATATACCTTAAGTAGGTAATGTTGAATTATTGATGTTTGCTGAAAGAAGTATGGTTTTAACAGTTGGCCAACACACTTAAGGATTAATGTATGGACTATGCCGAAGAGTTAAAATCGTTAAGAGATCAGAATGAAATCTTAAAGTCTGAGTGTTATAAGTGTATCGAGTTTGTCGCTTTTATGGTCTACATGGTGGAATCAGAAGTTGTACAGTCTGATGGCGAGACAGTCCCCTGGGAAGAATTGACAAACGAAGACAAAACTAAAGCTAATAAAATGGCAACAGACTTTTATCTTGAATTTTTAAACAGAAAGGAACATTAAGCTAGTCTACTGATTTATCAACAAAGTATAAGTTCAGGCGTGTTTCAGGTTATCTCGTCATTTTTTTAACGAAAACAACGACGAATAATGCCAGCGTGAAGTTACCGATAAAGGCTTCAATTGCGGCGATTAAACGAGACAGTCCGATCGGGGTGATATCACCATAGCCTAATGTGGTGAATGTAACGACACTAAAATACAGGCACTTAAGGAAGTAAGTGATGTTAGTCGTAAACGATATTTGAGCATTGAAGGAAATAAAGCCTTCGGGTGCTTTGACACCAGTAATGAAGTAAAAACAGGCGCATAAGACAATCAAACAGATTGAAAACAGAATAACATTTGCCGGTTTTTCACCGTAACCACAGAGAAGATCAACAAATTTAGATAAGACTCTCTTCCTTGAAAATATCGGATATTGCATCCGTCTCATTTTTAATTCTCGATGTATATAGTTCCCTGCCAGTTCGAACAAGCCTTGTTCTTCAGATGCTTTTCGTAATGCTCGATAGATTTCTTCCGACTGTTCAAATAAATCATGAGCCTCATCTGTTTTATGGTGTTGTATGGCGATTGTCGCTTTGTTTTCTTGTGATAAACGTTCGCCGACACAAATATTGTCAATTTTTGCGTGAGTGAGTTTCACGCCTAACAGATTGGTATCGGTTAAGTCAGCACAATGTAAATTGGATTCTGACAGATCGGTTTTCATCAATGAACCATGATGCATTTTGAGATTAAATAGGTGTGCACCTGAAAGGTTGGCTCGATATAGATCAGACCATGAAAGGTCATAACCTGAATTGGATTTGTGTCTTACAAGGTTAAGTCCGCGTAAGTTGGCTCTCTTTAGTTGAAGGCCGTGCATCAGGCCCCCTGAAGCTGCGTAACGCTCAAGTTTGTCTTTTAATTCAAGACCGCTTTTGTCAAACACCGGATCATGCCAAAAGCAAAATCCATTACCCATATCTTTCTCTGTACACGAAGTTCCGTCCGGCGAGCAATACGAGCAAGTTTTTCGTGGGGTCATAGCATGACAGGTTTCAGCTCAAATAAACTAAGCTTAAACAAGGATTGAATAATTGCCAGTGTGTGAATATTAATGCAGAAGTGAAAATAGGGAAGTAAAGGAGAAGTGGTGGAGGGGGCAGGATTCGAACCTGCGAAGGCGGAGCCGTCAGATTTACAGTCTGATCCCTTTGGCCACTCGGGAACCCCTCCAAAGCACAGGGCGCAATAATACGGAATAATTTTTCTATGTAAAGAAAAATAACTAAATTTTTTGCGGATTCTGCCGATAAAACCCTTAGTTGCTCATAACTTAAACGTAACACATGAAGGTTGAAGAACTTTTAATCAATGAAAGACAACTGGGGAACAAATTATCTTCAGCAGTGAATCAAAGTCGGCGTGCTGATTTTGGTTTATTACTGTCTATGCTGTCTCAGAATGTTGTTGACCAGGCTGTATTTAACCTTCCAAAAGATGAACAGTTTGATTTATCTAAAACTGAAGAACTGGCGAAACGCTTTAATGTTCAACCTGCTATTAAGTTTAGTGGCACTTCTTCCAGCGCGGAACAAGCACTGTCAATGAATCGATTGTTAAGAGATGGTGGTTTGGCATCGGTGAAGCTAAGCCACTATATGGAGCTGGAACCCGTTGCTCCTCGCGATGATAAAGCCTATATAGGCACTGAAGTAATAGGAAATTGTGAGCCAGCCGTTCAACAGCGCTACTTTGGAGACTTGCCTGCATTACCTGAGCCTGATGTCACAGGCTTGATTGATGTATTAGATCAGATTCATGGTCATGCCTGATACTTAAATTGACGGTCAGTCTTATTACTGACCGTGACAACGTTTAAATTTTACGCCACTACCACAAGGACAAGCGTCATTGCGCGAAGGTTTAATAGCCGGTGAATGAAAGAGATCTCCGTCAATGTACTTCAATCGTCCATTTCTTTGGTCAAATCGACTTTTTTCATGCAGAGTATAAAGTACTTTATCTTGTATATATTGCGCTTTAAATTCTACAGTCGCTAACTCAGTCTCTGATACTTCTGAGCTATCGATAATTTCAAGTCCAACAAAGCAGACTGCATCACACCAGTTAGCAAGTTCTGCTTTTTCTTTCACGGCTTGTTGCGCCGTTGCCATTTCGTTTTTCCCATGTGTATCAAATAAGTAATCAACCAGTCCCAGTTTGAACGCTGTATACCTGGAACGCATCAGCATTTCAGGTGTGATATTGGATTGGCGTTGTTCGAGAACGGGTTCACAACATTGCTCATAGGGCTGACCGGACTGACAGTGACAATGATTGTTATTATTCATAAAACGCTCTCTTTTAACGTGTTTACACAGAGGATGATTTTAAGGGCGACTTTTATAGCGACTTCAGACATTTATTGCAACCATAGTTCGTTTGTTCTCTGATTTTCACAGGAAGACTATATTTATGTGAGGTTAGTGCGAGGATACGTCGCCATTTGCTCTAATCAGTGTTGATGATTCAACTTTTGCTGGCGCAAAGTGTACTTTTCATCACATATGTAAAACTACATGACGGGGATGATAGAGCAACGGGTGAGTTGAGTGTTATAGGTCCGGGCGTCTGCTTTAATTACAATATTCAATAATTATAATGTTCAATTTATCTGGAGAATGAACATAACAGACGCCTGATTGACAAAACAAAACCTTTCTTTAACGAGTATTCATTGTGATCAACATTGCCACAGTGAACCTGCCAACATCGGAATGCTATGTTTAGTGCATTCGACTTACGGCTGGAGTAGGGGCATTAATGTGATGAAAATCACAGTTTAGATGGCTTCCTGTCTCTGCAAGAGCTTCTAACACTTCAAAACTCATTGAATTATCCCATGACAGAACCGTTGAGAAATTACCTGAAGTCATCGCTTTTTGAATAATGTGCAGTGCATCTTTTATTTGATGGCGATGAATGACTAATACTTTATCAGCACCTTTCAACGTACTTTTTAATTGCTCTTTAGCAGGAAGTTCGTGGGGAGCTACAAGTAACATCCATCTGTTTTGATTCTCATATTGTTGAAGGATGTCCATTACGTTGTGGTGAGTGTACTGTGCTTGCTGATTTATCGTCGTCATCTTTCTCTCCAGATACTGTGTTCAAATACAGTGTTGATGCATACAGTAGTTTCGGGGCGCTTATTTTGCAAGCTTTTTTTGCTAAAAAAATAAACGAATAAAGACGTGTGTTTAAAAAAATCAATAAAAACAGATGGTTAAAATTGTGTTTTTATACAGTGGTTTGGTTGGTTATTACTGGGTATGGAAAAACCAACCAGTACTTTTATACAGTAAAGTACTGGTTGGTAGTCGTAGATACTGACTGATTAATAGTTGTGTCGGGTGAGGCCAGTTTCACCAAGAATTTTTGCTGAAATCTCTTCGACTGAAAGGTGGGTGGAATTGATGTATGGAATTTTTTCGCGTCGATAGAGTGCTTCTACCTCTCGTGTTTCAATTCGGCATTGGCGCAATGATGAATATCGACTGTTGGAACGTCGCTCATTTCTGATAGCGGCTAGTCGCTCAGCTGAGATTGTTAAGCCAAACAGTTTCTTTTTGTTGCGTTTGAGTTCAGGAGGCAGTTTTAGCTCATCCATATCGTCTTCAGTGAATGGATAGTTTGCTGCTTTTATACCGTATTGTAATGCGAGATAGAGGCTGGTTGGCGTTTTACCTGAGCGAGACACGCCAACCAGAATAATGTCGGCTTCATCCAGATCTCGCATATTAATGCCATCATCATTCACCAGTGCATAATTCATTGCATCAATCCGAAAATCGTAGGTTTTCTCATGAATGCTGTGAGTTCTGTGTGTCTTAGGCACAGGCTCCATCTGTAACTCTTGCTGAACGGTGTCGGTGTAATGCGCCAGGAAATCGTAGCAACTGCCATTACTCTGCTCAATAATTGCTTTCAAGTCAGGATCTACAAAAGTATGAAAGACTAGTGGTTTTTCATCATGATTTTCGTAGGTGTCATTTATTCGTTGTTTAATTTCTTCCGCTTTTTGGGCGGTTTCTATAAAAGGTATAGTGACGTGCTCAAATTTAGTTGGAAATTGTGATAGCAGAGCGTGACCAAATACTTCGGATGTAATTGCAGTACCATCGGATAGATAAAAAGCTGTTCTCACCATTCGCCTCACTTTTTAAATTAATGTCAACAGGCCCAAATTGTTAAGATATTCAGGGAGGTAAAATAATACCTCATTTGGGGTGCTGTTTTATTCAAATTGTGTAATTATAAGGAACTTTTGATTTTACTGCCTGTTGTTCCATAGTTGTGAAATTCTTTTTCATTTCAACACACATTCAGTGGTTTACTGAGTTATTTTATGAAAAAAGTACGCAAAATATGTGAATTGGACGGGTAAGATTTCTACTTTAATGTTTACTTGAGTTTCCGCCAGTGTAGAATTGCGGCTGCAAAATTTAAAGTGATAACGGCTATGGGTAGAAATGCAATGCTTAGTCACTTTCTGAGCATGCTGCTGTCTGTTTGAGTCCTATCGCGTCGACTTAAATCTGGTTGCTTCGGGCGGCAAATTACAATTTGGAGATTCGGATCGTGCAAGATTATGTACTCTGGTATCAAAACCTGGCTATGTCAGACGTTAATCGTGTGGGTGGCAAAAATGCATCATTAGGTGAAATGATCAGCAACCTGGCTAACGCCGGTGTGCAGGTACCAGGAGGGTTCGCGACTACTTCCCACGCATTTAACGAATTTCTTGAGCAAAGCGGTATAAATGACAAAATCTATGCCGTGTTAGATGCATTAGACGTTGACGATGTTAATGAATTAGCGCGTGTAGGCGCAGACATTCGTCAGTGGATTCTCGATACACCTTTCCAACCTGAACTTGATAAAGCGATCCGTGATGCTTATCAAGAATTACACGGCGATGAAGCTGATGTTTCATTTGCTGTCCGCTCATCGGCGACTGCTGAAGATATGCCTGATGCATCTTTTGCCGGTCAACAAGAGACTTTTCTTAACGTTGTTGGTATTGACGCCATTATGGTGGCAATAAAACACGTCTTCGCTTCTTTATTTAATGACCGCGCAATTTCCTACCGCGTTCACCAGGGTTATGACCACCGTGGTGTTGCTTTATCTGCCGGTATTCAACGTATGGTTCGCAGTGATCTCGCATCATCTGGTGTGATGTTCACCATTGATACAGAGTCAGGCTTTGAAGATGTGGTCTTCATTACTTCTTCCTATGGTTTGGGTGAAATGGTTGTTCAGGGTGCTGTTAACCCGGATGAGTTCTATGTACACAAACCTACACTTGCCGCTAATCGTCCTTCAGTGATTCGCCGTAACATCGGTAGTAAAGCGATTAAAATGATTTACTCTGAAGATCAGTCTCATGGTAATCAGGTCATTACCGTTGACGTTGATCTTGAACAGAGTGATCGCTATTCGATTACTGACGCTGAAGTTCAGGAGTTAGCGAAGCAAGCGGTTATCATTGAAAAACACTATGGTCGTCCAATGGATATTGAATGGGCGAAAGATGGTGTAGATGGCAAACTTTATATCGTACAGGCTCGTCCTGAAACAGTTCGTAGTAACGAAGACAAACGTGTGATGGAAACATACCAGTTGTCGGGTAGTTCAAACGTTATTGTTGATGGCCGTGCGATTGGTCACAAAATCGGTGTTGGTAAAGCTAAAGTGCTTTCTGGCATTGAGGAAATGGACCAGATTAACGAAGGTGACGTACTGGTCACTGATATGACCGATCCAGATTGGGAACCGGTCATGAAAAAAGCGTCAGCTATTGTAACTAACCGGGGGGGGCGTACTTGTCACGCGGCGATTATTGCTCGTGAAATGGGTATTCCTGCGGTTGTTGGTTGTGGTGATGCTACGCGTAAACTTAAATCTGGCGACTCAGTGACTGTGTCATGTGCGGAAGGTGACACCGGCTTTATTTATGAAGGTGAACTGGACTATCGTGTATTGACATCAAGTATTGATGAAATGCCAGAGTTACCGATGAAGATAATGATGAACGTCGCAAATCCTGACCGTGCGTTTGCTTTTGCCAGCTTACCACATGCCGGTGTTGGTCTTGCGCGTCTTGAATTCATTATCAATCGCATGATCGGTGTTCACCCGAAAGCATTGTTAAACTTTGATACTCAACCAGCTGAGTTGCAGCAAGAAATCAAAGAGATTATTGCTGGTTACGACAGCCCGGTTGAATTTTATGTTGCACGCCTTGTCGAAGGTATTGCAACGCTGGCAGCGGCCTTCTCGCCAGAGAAAGTAATTGTGCGTATGTCTGACTTTAAGTCGAATGAATACGCAAATCTTCTTGGCGGTCAGCAGTACGAGCCAGAAGAAGAAAACCCAATGATTGGTTTCCGTGGTGCATCTCGTTATATTTCGGAAGATTTCCGTGATTGTTTTGCCCTTGAATGTGAAGCAATCAAACGTGTACGGAATGAAATGGGTCTGACGAATGTAGAAGTCATGATTCCATTTGTACGTACACTGGATGAAGCCGAGGCGGTGATTAATCTTCTTGCTGATCACGGCTTGAAACGTGGTGAAAACGGCTTACGTGTCATTATGATGTGTGAATTACCGTCAAATGCACTATTGGCCGATGAATTCCTTGAATTCTTTGATGGCTTCTCTATCGGATCGAATGATCTGACTCAGTTAACGCTTGGTCTGGATCGTGATTCTGGTCTGATTGCTCATTTGTTTGATGAGCGTAACCTGGCCGTTAAAAAGCTATTATCTATGGCTATCCAAACTGCCAAGGCAAAAGGCAAGTACATTGGTATTTGTGGTCAGGGACCATCAGACCATGAAGATTTTGCTGCATGGTTAGTTGAACAAGGTATCGATACTGTGTCATTAAACCCTGACTCAGTGCTTGAAACCTGGCTTTATCTTGGTGAAAAATTCAACAAGTAATACAAGCCTATATAAATAATAAAACCCGGCTATTGCCGGGTTTTTACTTTTGATATTTTCTTCAACATTCATTTCTTTTCAATCCCGGACTCATCTAATGCTTGTATTGGGATTCAATAGTTAGTTCGAATGTGAAATTTATAACTGAATCGGAAATTTATGATTCCTCAAATTAGTACGAAAGATACGATCGACCCCATTGTTGCTCAATTTATTGAACAGTTAAAACAGCTAGGATTTAACGGAGAGACTGAGATTTCTTATAGCAGTCGTCTTGCTGTGGCGACAGACAACAGTGTGTATCAGTCGCTACCTCAGGCTGTACTATTTCCTGTTTCTACAGATGATGTCGCGAAAATCACCTCTCTGGCTGCGAAGGATGCATTTTCACACATCACATTCAGCCCTCGAGGTGGTGGAACAGGCACGAATGGGCAATCGTTAACACCGGGTGTTGTTGTCGATATGTCGCGTCATATGCGAGAAATCCTTGAGATAAATGTTGAAGAAAAATGGGTGCGTGTTCAGTCTGGGGTGATTAAAGATCAGTTAAACGATTTTTTACGTCCTTACGGTTTTTTCTTCTCTCCAGATTTATCAACCAGTAACCGGGCAACGATAGGCGGTATGGTCAATACTGATGCATCCGGGCAAGGCTCTTTAGTTTACGGAAAAACCAGTGATCATGTATTAGGTTTGAAAACCATTTTGATGGATGGCGTGGAACTAAATACGTCGCCCATCCCTGTTGAAACGGCCAGACAACTCGCGGCTCAGGATACGGTAGAAGGTCGTATCATTCAGCAAGTACTGGAAAGCTGTACGAATCATCGTGAGCTTATTCAGGACAGGTTTCCTCGTCTGAATCGATTCCTTACAGGGTATGATCTGGAGCATGTTTTTGATGAAGACATGACGCATTTCGATCTGACTCGCATTATCACAGGTTCTGAAGGATCGTTAGGCTTTGTGACGGAAGCAAAACTTAATCTAACGCCTATTCCTGACTATAAAGTCCTGGTGAATATCAAATACGATAGTTTTGAGTCCGCACTTCGGCACTCTCCAGCGCTGGTAGCTGCTGAAGCTACGTCTGTAGAGACGATTGACAGCCGGGTACTTAATCTGGCTAAGCAGGACATCGTCTGGCACTCAATCTCATCTTTAATTACAGACGTTGAAGGCCATGAAATGGATGGGCTGAATATTGTTGAATACAACACTGAAACTCAGGAAGAGATAGATGACAAACTGGCTCGTCTGACAGCGACACTGGATGAGCAAATTGCCAGTAAAGCAGGTGGAGTCATTGGTTATCAGGTCACTGATGATTTAGCCTCTATTGGCCGAATATACGGGATGCGCAAAAAAGCAGTTGGTTTACTGGGTAATACCAAAGGCAGCGCAAAGCCGGTTGCATTTGCTGAAGATACCGCCGTGCCTCCTGAATCACTGGCTGATTTTATTATGGAATTCCGAGCATTACTGGATAGCCATAAGCTGGATTACGGTATGTTTGGGCATGTGGATGCGGGTGTGTTACACGTTCGTCCGGCATTGGATTTATGTGATCCAGCGCAGGAACAGTTAATGCGCTCAATTTCTGATGAAGTAGTCGCATTAACTGCAAAGTATGGCGGCTTAATGTGGGGAGAACATGGAAAAGGTTATCGAAGTGAATATGCGCCAGCCTTTTTCGGTGATGTACTTTACCAGGAATTGCAAAAAATCAAAGCTGTGTTTGATCCTGACAATCGGGTAAACCCGGGAAAGATTTGTACGCCTTACAACAGCGATGCGTCGCTGGTGTCTGTCGATGACACTAAACGAGGGTATTTTGACCGTCAAATACCGACAGCGGTTAAAGCTGAATTCGAGCCCGCAATGAATTGTAATGGCAATGGTCTTTGTTTTAATTACGACGTTAAATCACCTATGTGTCCATCTTATAAAATTACCGGTGATCGTCGTAACAGCCCAAAAGGGCGGGCCGGGCTAATCAGAGAATGGTTGCGTTTGATGCAGGAAAAGGGCACGGATGTACAGCAATACCATCAGCAAGTCATGTCAGGCAAAACAACATCCTGGTTTTCTCGTGAAAACAAGGCTGTAAATCTTGATGATTTTTCCCATGAAGTATTTGATGCGATGGAAGAATGTCTGGCGTGTAAGGCTTGTTCGTCACAATGCCCGGTAAAAGTTGACGTGCCGGACTTCAGAGCCAAATTCCTGAGTGTTTACTACGATAAATATAAACGACCGCTGAAAGACATGATGGTCGCAACCGTCGAACAAACGGCTCCGTTGTTAGCTAAGTTTCCTCGAGTAGCAAACTGGTTGTTAGATTCTGCACCAGGTAAAACCGTGGTCGAGCAGGTTATTGGTTATAAAGATGCTCCGGCGTTGAGTGTGCCGTCACTATCTAGCCGCCTGAGTGGTCGATTTGCGTTTGATTTTCAGCGGTTAAAACAGCTATCAGACGAAGATAAGCAGAAAAGCGTCATCATCGTGCAGGACCCTTTTACCAGCTTTTATGAGGCAGAATTAGTTGAAACAACGCTAAAACTGCTTGAGAAAATGCATTACCTGCCTGTGCTGCTACCTTTTAAACCCAATGGTAAGCCTCAGCATGTAAAAGGTTTTTTAACGCGGTTTAAATCGACTGCACAGCGTTCGGCAGACTTTTTAAATGATATAGCGACCTTAGGCATTCCTATGATTGGACTGGATGCTTCACTGGTACTTACTTATCGGGATGAGTATAAGAAAGTATTGGGAGATGCTCGTGGTGATTTTTCAGTACAGGTTATCCATGAATGGATGAAAACACTGGATTTTGCGCTGCCTGAAGACAGTAAAGACAGTGTGAATCTTATTGGACACTGTACAGAAAAAACAGCTCTACCGTCCAGTGGTGCCGACTGGCAAACTATTTTCAAGAAGTTTGGCTTAACGTTGAATGTTGTCAGTGCCGGATGTTGCGGTATGGCTGGTACTTATGGACATGAACAGCAAAATCAACAGAATTCCAGAGGGTTGTATGACTTGTCATGGAAACCCGCGATTGATGCATTAAATTTGGACAATGTTATAGCAACAGGATTCAGCTGTCGTAGTCAGGTGAAGCGATTTGAAGGGAGTAAGCCTAAACATCCTGTTGAGTATCTTTACCAATATTTATAGTTGTTGCCAGGGGCAAAAGACCCTAAGTAAAAAGAAGACAAAAAAAAGGCCACACGGGCGTGTGGCCAAAAGACTAGTGCGGGGTTAAATAATCAGGGCCTGCTACGTAACCCTGATTACCTGTGATTTCTTTTAGCCATTAAGACTTAAAATTACGTCACGTCCTGCATTAGTACGAGAGAATCGTCATTTGGTACTGAAACAGTACAGAGAGTATAGTTTAGAACCATATTCTCATGCCAAGGGATAACGAACGCCCCGGCAGTGGTGCTTGTTCTTTAATAAAAGACGAATGAACTCTGGCTAATTTGTCAGTCAGATTCTCGCCTCTGAAATAAACAATTACTTCATTACCTGCAACTTCAGTAAAGTAATTCATTGTCAGACCCAACAGAGCATAAGATGCTGTTTCGCTTTCTTCCGGGCCTGTTTTATCTTGTCTGTCGTAAAAATCTACTGCCAGTTCTGTGTTCCAGTTATCTGCTTCATACAACAATGTTGAGCGAATTCTCAGCGGAGGAATACGAGGAAGATCCTCACCACTATCTAAATCAGCACGTACATAGTCAGTGACAAGACGAGTGCTCCATGATGGGTTGATTTGCCAGTTTACATCAGCTTCAAAACCATATAGATCAGCATCGTCGGAACGGAATACCAGAATCGGAATATGGCTTTCTTCCTCATGATCATCTTCATGTCCGTCAGCACTTTCTTCTTCATGATGGTCATGACCATCTTCTTCGAATTCAAAACCGGTATCAGCCTGATAATAGTAGTCATCAATTTTGTTGTAGAACGCATTGAATGACCATGTCACATCACCTGTATATTTACGCCAGCTAATATCAATGTTGTTAGCAACTTCTTCTTCAGGGTTTTGATTGTTGAAAACAATATGACCGTCTTCTTCTACATCGTATAAAGCACCCAGTTCAAAAGCATTGGTAGAAATATGTAAGCCGTTTGACAGTAATTCGGCTGCATTAGGTGAGCGCTCTGCTCGTGATAATGCAACTGAGACTGAATAGCCTGGTTGGTAATGCCACACAGCGCCTGCACTAAGGCTTAAATTCGTGTTGTCATAGTCAAAAGATGTTGTTAACGGATCTTCGACGTTTTCAAGCAGCAATTCACTTGCGTCGATATCTGTTTTTTCAACTCGAGCACCAAACTGAAGGTTTACCGTTTGATCATTAGATAAAAATAGTTCCTGTTCTTCTAACAAGAAGAAAGCATGGCTTTTTGTTTCATTTGCAGGTGTAAACGCTTCAGCACCTGTTGCCGTGTAGTCACTTTCACTGTAGTGATAGCCAAATACACCGTGCCAGCCACCGATTACTGCATGTTCCAGCGTGATGCGTGACTCAGTCGTTTCGTTGCTGAATGAGGTTCCAGCTTCACCGTTTTCAAATTCAGTATGTTCGTAGTCGGTATACGATGCACGGAATGATAAACTTTCAATGTTTGAGAAAGGATTGTAAATGGCACCAGCCATTTGCCAGCGATCCTGTTCCAATGCAGCATAGACTCGCTCTGCCGCATGCTCTTCTTCTTCGTGATGTTCATCATCATCGTGATCATCTTCTTCATGGTCATCATCGTGGTGCTCTTCACCGTGAGCGTGACCAGGAATACCATAATCATTATTTAACTGACCAAACGATATACCGAAGTAGCCTTTATCTGTGATCCAGCTACCACCTACATTGAAGCCATCTGCATCAACATCAGAATTCGCCAGAATATCCGTTGAAGTTTCATGTTCCTCATGATCTTCTTCATCTTCTTCGTGGTCATCATGTTCTTCGTGAGATGTGATGCCCGGGATTTCGTAATCGTTTGTTTTACGTTTGAACGCATCAAGATGGAATGCAAAATCACCCTGACCAAAGTCAATTGATGTTGCAGCCAGTTTTTCATTGGAAACATCGTCGTATTTTAGCTCGGCAACACCTTCAACGCCTTCAAAGACCTGTGTTGGGATACGATTGTCTACTACGTTGACGACACCGCCGATTGCGCCAGAACCATAAAGTAGGGTTGCTGGTCCACGTAATACTTCAATTTGTTGCGTTACGATTGATTCAGTTGCAACTGCATGGTCCGGTCCAACGCGAGATACGTCACCAGAATCCATACCATTTTGTAGAATTTTAACTCTGGGCCCGTCCATTCCTCGAATAATTGGGCTGGCTGATACCGGACCAAAATATGATGAATTAATGCCTGGTTCTGATTTCAGTGTTTCACCCAGCGTACCTTTTGACTGAGTTTTTAACTGATCTTCAGCTAATACTGAAACTGGTGTTGCCATTTCAAGGCTGGTTTGATGAAGACCAGAAGCAGTGATCACGATAGTTTCGATATCACCTTTAGTTAGTTGTACTTTGCCCGAAGCTGCCAGTGTGGAAACCGGGATTTCAAGATCTTTAAAGCGGTCAGCGGTTATATGAAGTTTGTCTGATTGTTCGGCATCTATAGAAAAGCGACCGTTTCGGTCGGTTTTGACCCAATCGGCACGACCGTGAATATGAACTTTGGCGGATGCAACAGGTGTGTTAGTTGCTTCATCAACAACAACGCCACTGAAGCTGGCAGCGAAGGCTGGGTTAATTGCAGATGCTACCAGACAGGCAACAGCTGATAATTTAATCGTTTTACTCATGAATGTTTGGGAAATTTTTTCAGGCATTGTTCTTTTATTCTGTTTCACTTTATAACCGCTCTCTCGTTTTAGGTTTTCTTTTGGTTAAACGTATTCACCTTGCTATTTGTATCAATGAGGTGAATCGTAAACTCTTTTATTGTTTTGTTATGTTATAACATAACTCTGATGTGAAGCTGAATCAAGCACTAAATGAGATGTTATAACATTACTGCTGGAGTAAATATGGAAAAATCGTGCAAGAAGTTCAAAAATTCATCAGATTTAATGAAAACTTTTTATAGAATATTAAATGGTTATTATTCAGTGGTTTGTCTCTTTTAACGCTTAGATAATTGTATTTTTTTGTTCGAAATACTGTCATTGTTTGGTGTACATCCTTGAATCTTATAATCAAAGTTTATTAACATAAGCGGCTTTGTGAGCAAACAATTCAGAGACAATGCCAGATACCATTCAAGTTCAACCGTCTACAATTTACCCGCGAAAGTTTCAGGTTTATCAACAAAAACAAATAGATAAAATTGAAGTACTAAAACGTATTCCTGAAGATCTTCGTTTTGAAATGAAAGTGGTTGCTAATGTGCTGCCATTTCGCGTCAATGAATATGTATTTAATGAATTAATTGACTGGGACAATGTTCCAAACGATCCCGTATTCCAGTTGACGTTTCCGCAACGAGGCATGCTGCCCGACCACGCGTATGACCGCATGGCAGCGTTATTAAAAACAGATCCTACGCCAGACGAAATTTTTAAGCTGGCGACAGAGCTACGTGCAGAAATGAATCCGCACCCGGCAGGACAAATGGAAATGAATGTGCCACACCTTGATGGTGAAGCCCTGCCAGGAATGCAGCATAAATACAAAGAAACTGTACTGTTTTTCCCAAGTCAGGGGCAGTACTGTCACGCATACTGTACTTTCTGTTTCCGTTGGGCACAGTTTGTTGGTAAATCAATGCGCTTTAATTCTAATGACGCGGAGATTCTTCACCGCTATCTGAAAGAACATACAGAAGTGACAGATTTATTGATGACGGGTGGTGACCCAATGGTAATGCGTACCGTCAAGTTACGTAATTACCTTGAAGAACTGATCAAGCCGGAATATGACCACATTAAGACTATCCGGATTGGTAGTAAATCACTGACATTCTGGCCATACCGTTATGTAACAGATCCGGATGCAGATGAGTTATTAGCATTATTCACTAAGCTAACTAAAGCAGGTAAGCACGTTTCATTTATGGCGCATTTCAATCATCCACAAGAAATGCGTACAGAAGTTTGTCGTGAAGCGATCAAACGTATTCGCGCCAGTGGTGTGCAGATCCGTACTCAGGCTCCTCTGTTACAACATATCAATGATGATGCGGATGCATGGGCTGATATGTGGAGAGAGCAAATTGGTATGGGATTAATTCCTTACTACATGTTCGTCGAACGTGATACTGGTGCAAAGCTATACTTTGAGTTACCTCTGTATAAAACGTGGGAAATATTCCGAGATGCGTATAAGCAGGTATCAGGTGTTGCGCGTACAGTTCGCGGTCCATCCATGAGTGCTGGTCCGGGTAAAGTTGAAGTGCAGGGTGTTTCCGAGATTAATGGCGAGAAAGTATTTGTTCTTCGTTTCATTCAAGCGCGTAATCCTGACTGGGTTCAACGTCCTTTCTTTGCTAAATACGATGAAGAAGCTACCTGGCTGAACCACCTTAAACCTGCTTTCGGTGAAGAAAAGTTCTTCTGGGAAGATGAATATAACGCAATGCAGGCGCCAAAACAGATTAACGCTGAATAGTCGCTGTTTTATCATTGTTGTTAAAACCCGTTGTTATCAGGGGCTGTTGACCCTAAAGTAGCAGCGGGTTTTTTACGTTTAGTGTCACCGTGTTCTACTCAGGTTGGTGTTTAACTGAACTTAGTGTTACACGGACAATCAAGTCTATGTTGGGGGAGCGTCATGAAAATTGTTGTACTTACCGGGGCAGGTATTTCAGCTGAATCAGGTATTAAAACATTTCGTGCTGATGATGGATTATGGGAAGAACATCGTGTTGAAGATGTTGCCACACCAGAAGCTTTCGAACGTGATCCAGAACTTGTTTACCGGTTCTATAACATGAGAAGAGTGCACTTGTTGTCTGGTGATGTTATGCCAAACAAAGCTCATGAGGCTTTGGCTCAATTTCAACAGACAGCTGAACATGAGTTAGTGGTTATTACACAAAATGTCGATGACTTGCATGAACGTGCTGGTGCGACGGGTGTGATACATATGCATGGCGAATTGCTAAAGGCCAGATGTGTGGCAAGCGGCGAGGTTATTCCTGCCCTCGAACGATTTGATGAGTCCACGATGTGTTCATGCTGTTCTCCAACCCAGGCTATTCGACCCCATATTGTCTGGTTTGGTGAAATGCCCTTGTTTATGCAGGACATTGCTACTCATTTGCAGCAAGCTGACGTTTTTATTTCTATTGGAACGTCTGGAAATGTCTATCCAGCTGCCGGATTTGTACAGGAAGCCAAGATGAACGGAGCGCGAACCGTCGAGTTAAACCTGGAACCATCCAGCACCAATTATCTTTTTGATGAGCATATCTATGGATTAGCAACTGATGTCGTGCCTGAATTTCTGGAGACACTGAAGTAATGACGCTGCAACCTCAGTGGATAACTGAATTTACGATTATTGCTATTGCACATTTATTAGCAGTGACCAGCCCTGGGCCAGATTTTGCCGTCGTACTCAAGCATGCTATTACTTATGGTCGTCGAGCAGCGATGATCACCAGTATTGGGATTGGTACCGGGATATTGATCCATGTGGCTTATACCCTGATTGGAATAGGGTTAGTTATTTCTACCACGCCGTGGTTATTTAGTTTGTTGAAACTGGCTGCTGGGGCTTATCTTTTCTGGATTGGCTGGCAATCACTTCGTTCTTCCCCTGATGAAGATGAAAATGCCAATCCGGAGCAACAACCGCAATTATTGCTGTCTGATCGAAAAGCATTCGTTATCGGATTTATCACCAATGGGTTAAACCCTAAAGCCACATTATTCTTCCTGGCGCTGTTCTCAGCTGTTGTTTCCGTTGACACACCAACAACGATTAAAGCGGGATATGGGCTGTACATGGTTGTTACCACAATGGCCTGGTTTTGTTTTTTCAGCTGGATGTGTACATCGGCAAGATTTTTGTCATGGATAAAACAGTATCGGTATTTGATTGATCGTTTTATGGGCGTCATTTTGATTGCTTTGGCAATCAAACTGGTACTGGTTGATTTTTAAGCTACGCTTTAAGTAAGGACCGGGCCTGTGGTGACCCGGTTATCCATCCGGTGAGGAAGGCTTATGAAAGCGAGATCCAGTGTCATCCGGTGCCAGTTAACCATTACAGATTTGAATCGTAATCGTTACGAAACCAGTCGTTTGACCACGGCTTTTATGGATGATGAAAGTACTGAGCATTTAGTTCTCAGATTACTGACTATTGGCTTACTACCCATGAAGCCATTGACGTTTGGGCGCGGAGTCTGTTCCGGGCATGATCCGGATGTCATGCAAAAAGCGATGGATGATCATCTGTTATATTGGATCGACGCAGGTTTTCCTGCGGTAAACCGATTGAAACGCGCCAGACATCATGCTGATCATGTTTTAGTCACCAGTTTATTGTCCAGTGACTGGCTTGAGCAAGCACGTATAAATCAGTCGGCACTGGAAGACGTTGAATTGTTACTCATCGACAATTCGTTAGTTAAAAGTCTCGAAGACAATCTGACTCGCTCCGTGGACTGGGCAATGATTATTGATGGTGCTCGCTTAACAGTGACAGAGCAGGGAAAGTTGTATGAAGGCACCTGCTATCAGTTTAATAGTCCGTCGGAACTGGATGCATTGCACTGACTTTAATCAACCAGGATCACAAAGTGTAAAATTCGTTTCCTCTTTACGTGTGATTCCATTATTATGCTGCAAATTTCTGATCATTTTCTGTAGGTTTAAGGTCTGAAAATACAGTCAAATTCACGGACGTATGTTAATTAATAACATCAGTTAGTTGTAATGACTGATATGATCAAAAACCAGAACAGCCAGACAAAAGCGATTTATTTCACTCGACGATGCGTCAAAATACAACTTTAGTGACAACTACCGGAAACTCCTCTTTACCGGGCATTAAACAGGCCGACTGTCACGTTGATCGCGTCATGATAATGAAAGCAAATCGATTTCTACGTGTATTTAGCCAGGCCATCTTTCTGTTCATCTCTATCCAGTTGTTCCCTGCACAGGCTATCGAATTTCAAACGGTCTACCAGTCAAAAGTATTAATTGAAGATCAGACAGAAAAAGCTCGAAAAGAAGCTCAGGCACTTGCGCTTAAACGTGTTTTAGTTAAAGCAACCGGTTCAACAGCGGTTTTAACAGACAAAACGCTTAAGAAAGAAATAAAACGGGCTGACCAGTTTTTATCTCAATATCAGTTCGGTAGTACCGCGGGTGGTCAACAAGTGTTGGATGCACAATTTGATCCGGTAAAAATTAATCAGTTAATCCGTCGTCAGGGGCTAAAATTGTGGGGAACACGCCGACCGTTAACCATGATTTGGATGGCAACTGAAATAGATGAACAACGAGAAATTGTTACGCCTGAACGCTCCCGGTATATTGCGGAGCAAATCAATTCTTTGCCTGAAACCAGAGGACTTCCGGTCATTTTACCGCTGATGGATTTAGACGATGCTTCCAGGATTCAGGTTTCGGATATTTGGGGACGTTTTTTTGGACATGTCTATCAGGCATCAGAGCGATATCAGCCCGAAGCGATCGTGTTGGCTCGTTTGAGCCCGTTAAATAAAGAACAATGGCAATTGGACTGGACCGTCTACGAAGGTGAAACGGAAAAGAAACGCCAGGTGAATGAAGGTGATTACGAATCTATCGTGCAGTTATTTCTCAACGAACTGGCCGATTATTTTGCACAACAGTATGCCATTGACGTAGATGCGAATGCTTCTAACAGTGGATTGGTCGTCAATATTTCCGGCGTTGCTGCTATTGAAGATTTTATTAATGCAGAAAACCGTCTACTGAGCCTTTCTTCTGTGTTGGATGCACAATTAGTGTCGGTTCATAATGGTTATGCAACATTTAGCGTATCCTTGATTGGTGAAGCGCCTGACCTGATTGATGCGTTGGATTTAGATCCACAGTTTAAAAAAATATTTGATCCATTGATTAAACACCAGGAAACACAGCCACTCGAATATCGATGGCAGGGGTAAGTATGCAGCAACAACCATTTCATCAAATCGCATTACCGGTCACTCTACCGGATGATGAAACGTTCGCGTGCTACGTGCCCGGCGACAACCAGACTGTCTTCTCGCAATTAAATGATTTTATTGCAGAGAGTGGTGACAAGCTTAATCAGGCGTTTATCTTTGGTGGTAAAAGCAGTGGCAAATCTCATTTGTTATATGCGTCATGCATTGCTGCTCAGGAAAGAGGTATTCCTAATATCTTGTTGGCGATGGATCAACTGGTCAATTATGGCGTTGATGTACTGAGCGATCTTGAACATTACGATCTGGTCTGTATTGATGATGTTCATCTTGTTGCAGGAATTCCTGAATGGGAGCGTGCGCTCTTCAATTTCTATAATCTTTTCAATGAAGCCGGTAAGCGATTGTTTATATCGGCGACCGACAAACCCGAATCATGTGGTTTTCAATTACCCGATTTAACCTCAAGACTGCAATGGGGAGTATCTTTTTATCTGAAAGAGCTTGGTGACGATGAGAAAGTTGAAGCATTAATTTTGCGCGCCAGGTTAAGAGGTCTTGAGATGAGTGATGATGCAGCCCGATTTTTACTCCACCGAATTTCTCGTGATATGTCTTCTCTGATGTTGTCACTTGATCAACTTGACCGAGCATCAATTGCAATGCAACGTCGTATTACCATTCCTTTTATTAAAGATGTTCTTTCGTTATAAGTAAGTGATCAAAAAACGCACCGCTTAATAACAAATAAGCCTTAAAAGCGAGCAATTTTTCTCTCCCTTGTTTATGGACTTGTTCCTCCAAAAAATTCTATAGTTTTCATGCTTCAAGCATAGCCGAGGCTGGTGTTTTTCGTGTAGTATTAGCGCCTTTGAATTTCCCGTTTTATAAGTTAAAACAGCGATTAAAATTAAACGTATTCTCCGGCATTCGTGACGATGTGTTTTAGAGGATGGTAATGAATTTAGATGAAATCTTGCAACGCGGGTTAGACGCCGTTGCAGCAGCAAACGATCCGGTAGCGTTGGATCAGGTCCGAGTGGACTATCTTGGTAAGAAAGGTGAGATCACCGCATTACTGAAAACGTTAGGTCAGGCAACACCTGAAGAACGTAAAGAGCTTGGGCAAGCCGTAAATAAAGCTAAGCAAGCACTTCAACAACATATCTATCAGCGCAAAGAAGCACTTGAAGCTGAAGTGTTACGCCAAAAACTGGCTTCTGAGACAATTGATGTAACACTACCGGGCCGTAAAATGGATCAGGGCGGTTATCACCCGGTTTCAAGAACGATTCAACGTATTGAGTCATTTTTTAATGAGCTTGGCTTCCAGGTGAAATCTGGTCCCGAAGTGGAAGATGATTTTCACAACTTTGACGCTTTAAATATTCCTGAGCACCATCCTGCTCGCGCTGACCACGACACGTTTTATTTTAATCCTAAAGTTATGTTACGTACTCAGACCTCCGGTGTTCAAATCAGAACCATGGAAACTGAGCAGCCGCCGTTGAGAATTATTTCTCCGGGTCGTGTTTACCGTAACGACTACGATCAAACTCATACACCGATGTTCCATCAGGTAGAAGGGTTAATGGTCGATGAAAATGTGAGCTTCACTGAACTGAAGGGCATTCTTCACGACTTCCTGCATAACTTCTTTGAAGAAGACTTAGATATCCGTTTCCGTCCATCTTATTTCCCATTCACAGAGCCATCAGCAGAAGTTGATGTCCGTAGTAAGAAAACGGGCAAATGGCTGGAAGTGCTGGGTTGCGGCATGGTTCATCCAAACGTCCTGAAATCAGTCAATATTGATCCAGAGAAATACACAGGCTTTGCGTTTGGTATGGGCGTTGAACGTCTGACAATGTTGCGTTACGGCGTTACAGACTTGCGTGCATTCTTCGAAAATGATTTACGCTTCTTGAAGCAATTCAGATAAGAGGTTGATGGATAATGAAATTCAGTGAACAGTGGCTAAGAGAGTGGGTTAATCCATCAATCTCTACAGAAGCACTGGCAGAACAAATTACAATGGCTGGCCTGGAAGTTGACGGTGTTGATCCGGTGGCTGGCGAATTCACCGGCGTTGTTGTCGGTGAAGTTATGGAGTGTGGTCAGCATCCTGACGCTGACAAACTTCAGGTAACAAAAGTAAATATTGGCGAAGATGAACTGGTTGATATCGTCTGTGGTGCAAAAAACTGTCGTCAGGGACTAAAAGTCGCCGTTGCAAAAGTTGGTGCGGTTTTACCCGGTAACTTTAAGATCAAAAAAGCTAAACTTCGCGGCCAACCCTCATTCGGTATGCTGTGTTCTGAGTCTGAACTGGGGTTAGCAGAAGATTCTCCCGGCATTATGGAATTACCTTTAAATGCCGAGGTTGGTACTGACTTCCATGAGTTTCTTGGTCTGGATGACAAGATGATTGAAGTTGATTTAACGCCAAATCGTGCAGATTGTCTTGGTATGAAAGGACTGGCACGTGAAGTGGGCGTATTAAATCAAATGGATGTTACTGAGCCAACGTGGGGTGCAGCGCCGGTGTCAATCGATGAAACGTTTGACGTAAAGCTGGAAGCACCTGAAGCTTGCCCTCGTTATGTTGGTCGTGTCATTCGCAATATTGATGCAAATGCCAAAACACCTTTATGGATGGTAGAAAAACTACGTCGTAGTGGAATCCGTTCTATTGATCCTGTTGTTGATATTACCAACTTTGTCCTGGTTGAACTGGGCCATCCGATGCATGCATTTGACCTTGAAAAACTGGAAGGCGGCGTGCGAGTTCGTATGGCAGAGCAAGGTGAAAAGTTAACGTTGCTTGATGGTAACGAAGTGACATTAAATGCCGATACTCTGGTGATTGCAGACCATACTAAACCGCTGGCGATTGCTGGTATTTTTGGTGGTGAGCAGTCAGGCGTTCAGGCTGACAGTAAGCATATCTTCCTTGAGAGTGCATGGTTCAATCCTGTTGCAATCATGGGACGTGCAAGAAGCTACGGTTTACATACTGACGCCTCTCACCGCTATGAGCGTGGCGTGGATCCGGCGCTTCAGGTTATCGCAATGGAACGCGCAACCGCTTTACTGTTGGAAATAGTCGGTGGTGAAGCAGGTCCCGTTGTTGATACTAAGTCAGAAGAACATTTACCAACGAACAGAGCAATTACGTTACGTGCTGAGCGTTTACATCGTCTGGTCGGTATTTCATTTGATACAGATGCAGTGACAGAAATGCTGCAACGTATGGGGCTTGAAGTAACAGTAAATGCAGGAAGCTGGGATGTTTCAGTTCCGCCATATCGCTTTGATTTGAAAATCGAAGAAGATTTGATTGAAGAAGTTGCCAGAATTTATGGCTACAACAATATTCCTAATGTCTCGCCTGTCGCGTCATTAAAGATGTCTTCTCATCGTGAAGCTGCAGTTGCAACGAACAACTTCAAACAGTTGTTGGTTGATCGAGGTTATCAGGAAGCGATTACGTATAGTTTTGTTGACCCGAAAATGCAGAACTTATTCCACCCAGAACAAGAAGGCATGGTGTTACCGCATCCAATTTCGGTTGAAATGTCAGTTATGCGTCAAAGTGTCTGGCCTGGGTTGGTACAAGCTGCTGTTTACAATCAGAAACGCCAACAACCTCGTGTTCGTTTATTTGAGCAGGGGCTGAAGTTTATTCCTGATGACCAGGAGTTTACAGGCTGTCGTCAGGTTCCGGTAATCGGTGGCTTGATTGCTGGTTTGTACGAAGGAGAGAACTGGGACGGTAGTACTCGTGCTGTTGACTTCTATGACCTTAAAGGGGATGTAGAAGCCATTTTAGGTCTGGCACGAGTGAATGCTGAAGGTTTTGAATTTATCGCCGAAGAACATTCAGCACTTCATCCGGGTCAATCTGCCGCTATTTATCTTGATGGTAAACGAGTAGGCTGGTTAGGTACAATTCATCCTGAAGTTCAAAAAAAATCAGGACTTAATGGCAAAACTTACTTGTTTGAGCTTGAATTGGAAAGTATATCAATAACACATATACCGGAAGTAATTGATATTTCTAAATTCCCATCGAATAGGCGAGACTTGGCGATTGTAGTTGAAGATAAAATTCCTGCCGCAGATGTTTTGTCTTTAGTTAAAAAAGTTGGCGGAAATCAACTAGTTGACCTAAAATTATTTGATGTGTACCATGGTGAGGGTGTCGATCCCGGATATAAGAGTCTGGCTGTCGCGTTAACGCTTCAAGACTCAACTCGAACCCTTGAAGATAAAGACATCGCTGAAACAGTGAACAACGTTGTTTCAGCCTTACATGAAGAATTTAATGCATCACTGAGGGAGTAGCTATGGCGCTTACTAAAGCAGAAATCGCAGAGCATTTATTCACAACCCTTGGCTTGAATAAACGCGACGCAAAAGATGTGGTCGAAGCATTTTTTGAAGAGATTCGGTCAGCACTTGAATCCGGTGAGCAAGTTAAGTTATCAGGTTTTGGTAATTTTGATTTGCGTGACAAAAACGAACGTCCCGGCCGAAATCCTAAGACGGGAGAAGATATCCCTATTAAGGCTCGCCGTGTTGTAACGTTCAGACCGGGCCAAAAACTCAAAAGTAGAGTAGAAGACGGTACTCAGGATAACGTTGACGATTAAGCTGTATAGCGCTTATCTAACGACCAGGGAAAGGCACTGTTGAATTCTTTTCTATAGTTCATTAAAAAGCTGCTTCGGCAGCTTTTTTAATGCCCACCTTTTTTGATTCGCCTCAACTAAATGAAATTTTTGTGTCAGAAGACACTTTTTATATGTATTTATTACAGTATTATCAGAATTTATTAAGTGTAATGAACGCAACACAACTGTATACTTTTCATCTATATACACTGTTTATTTGTAAACTTAACAGATGTTAAAGTACCAATTTGTAATCGCGAAAAGTATTTGTTTCTGTTATGGTGATTAAAAAACGTCATTACAATTAAACAAAATTGTCATCATAATGTAAGAATAAGGCCGGGTTGAGCGTTTTATTTCCAGACCTATATATGATATAACGTCAGCCATTCCTATTAGCGTTAAAGCAGGTAAAATATCTAGATGTCAGTAGATAAGGTATTGAAAGATAACATAAAAAATGAATGCCTGAATCCTGAAGAAATCCAAGATAAAATCAACTCTCTCGAACGACAAACCGAATATCTCAGAGTTTTAAACTCATTTTCTATCGCTCTGATGTCACTTAAAACATTGGACGAAGTGTATAAGTATGTTGCAGAAGAAGTTGTTGCTTATTTGGGTTTTGAGGATTGCGTCGTTTATATGGTTAATCCTGAAAATTCAATACTTGAACCAGTTTCCGCTCGGGGAGTGAAGTCTGCTGATAGTAATGTTGAGAATGTTGTATGTTTGGAAATCGGCGTAGGAATTGCGGGTAGTTGTGCGCAATTAGGGGAATCGATCATTGTTCCGGATACAACGCTTGATAGTCGTTATGTTCGCGATGTCCATCTGGCTTTATCTGAAATAGCAGTACCCATTATTCTTAACGACCAGGTTATCGGTGTTATTGATTGTGAACACGAAGAGCGTTATCACTATTCGTCAGAACATGAACAGATTCTGGTAACGGTTGCATCAATTTTATCGACCAAGATTGATAACACACTTACACTGGACCAATTGAAGGAGTCGGTAACACAACTGGAATATGCTGAAAAACTTCAAATGGCATTATTCCGTATCGCCTCTTTAACAGCCAGTTTCGACAATATTGATGGATTTTATAATGAAGTCCACAACATCATCAGTTCATTGATTTACGCTGAAAACTTCTATATTGCATTGTACGACAGTAAATCATCTCTTCTGCGTTTTCCTTATTTATCAGATGAGCAATCTGATATCGATCCTAATGAATTTTTCCCATCAGAATTACTCGACCAGAGTCTTACTGGTTGGGTTTTTCGCAATAAAAAGCCACTGCTGGTAGACCGGGAGCAAGTTAATGAATTGATGGATCGGGGTGAATGTAGCCTGTATGGCGAGATTTGCGAGTCATGGCTGGGTGTCCCGTTTCATTCAAATGATGAAGTTCAGGGAGTTGTGGCCGTACAAAGTTATAAATCGAATCTGGTTTATAACGAGAAAGACAAAGAGCTGCTTATCTTTGTATCTCAACATATCAGTAATGCATTAGAGCGTGTGCTGACAGAACAAAAGTTTCAACACCAGGCTTTGCATGACGCATTAACTAATCTGCCGAATCGTTTATTGCTAATGGATCGTATAGAGCATGCTATTGACCGTGCTAATCGTCATGAAGATGAACTGATGGCGCTCATGTATATTGATTTAGACCGCTTTAAACTGGTTAACGATACGTTGGGTCATTTAACCGGGGATGCCTTCCTTGTTAGTGTGAGTGAAGTGCTGGCTAAGAATATTCGGGATTGCGATACGCTGGCGCGTTTGGGCGGCGATGAATTTGCGATATTGCTCGAAGATTTAAGTGGTCGCCAGGATGCTATAGATATCGCTGATCGCATTATCAATGCATTACAGCAACCTTTGATTGTCGAAAATCATGAACTTAGAACGTCTGCCAGTATTGGTATTGCTTTCCATGATCACTCAAGACTGAATGCGGTTGACCTGTTAAAGCAGGCTGATACCGCCATGTTTAAATCAAAAGATGACGGTCGTGGAACATTTAAAGTATTTACACCCGATATGCTGTCCGGCAATCAAAATTACTTACGACTGGATGTTGAGCTTAAACGCGCACTTGATGAAGAAGAACTGGAGCTTTATTACCAGCCAATCTTTGATATCAAAGATGACAGAATAGTAGGCATGGAAGCGCTGATTCGGTGGAATCATCCTGTTCACGGGCTCGTTTATCCGGGAGAATTCATAGAGTACGCTGAAGAATCAAACCTGATTGTCAGAATTGACCGCTATGTGATTCGTAAAGCCGCAGAACAGGCGAAACGGTGGACCGAGATATACGACTATCCGTTTTATATCAGCGCAAATGTGTGTGGCCGTAGCTTTACCAATAACGGTTTTGTCGATTACGTGATCGATACGATTAAAGAGATGGGCCTGACTCACGGAGAATTAGCGATTGAGCTCACTGAACGGGCATTAATCAGCAATACCGAATTGGCTAAACTCACCTTACAGCGGTTGAGAGAAAACGACATTAAAGTGTTGTTAGATGATTTCGGTACGGGTTACTCATCGTTAAGTTACTTACATATGTTCCCACTCGATTGCCTTAAAATTGATCGTTCATTTATCACATCAATGGAAGGTAATGATGTTGAAAGCCCGCTGGTGAAAACGATCATTGCACTGGCTAATACGTTGAATTTAAAAGTAGTGGCAGAAGGGGTTGAACTGACTGCACAGCAGGATTTCCTGGCTGATTTAAATTGTGATTATGGGCAAGGTTATTTGTTTTCTAAACCTGTACCAGCGCAAAAACTTGAAAAGATACTTATGAATAAATAAGTGTGCCAGACAGCAGCCGAACAGCTTAAGTCACTGACATAGTTAATTATATTGTTCCAGACACAAAAAACCCGCTTTTCAGCGGGTTTTTTAATGCTTGTCAGCTTATGCTTTGTTTAGAAAGCGATGCTGAATTGTGCGTAAGCGAAACGACCTTGCGCACTGTGTGTTTTGGTATCGAAGCCCATGAAATCGCCTTTAGCGAATGGAGGTTCTTTATCAAACAGGTTTGTTGCACCAACGGTTAGCTTGATATCGTCGAAACCAAGGTAAGTCACAGACGTATCAACTGATGTCCAGCTGCTTACTTCGTGATCAGTAATACCTGCTTCAACATCATCATTGTAGCTATCGATGTAGTTCACACGAACGTTCGCGCTCCAGTCATCTTTAGCCCAGTCGATAGTTGTAGTCCAGCGGTATTCTGGATGCTCAAACTCGCCATTCAGGTCAACATCACCAAACACAGGGTTTCCATTAGCATCAACTTCAGCCGTTGGACGTTCTTCGTCATAGCTTAGTGTGTAAGTCAGGATATAGCTGAATTTGAATTCACCGAAGCTGGTATCCATTTTGTAGCCGATATCGAAGTCGATACCATCAGTTTCAAGACCACCAAAGTTAACGAATGTATCGATAATATTGGTGATTTGACCCGGTACGCCACCGATGCTTGGTTCACGAGTTACTAAATCAGGGTCGTTACCGAATTTGTTCACGATGAACTGAGCATTACGGCTGATTAGATCATCAATGTCGTAGTTCCAGTAATCGATACCAATATTCAGGTTATCAGTTGGCTCGAAGATTAAACCAAAGTTGAAGTTTTCTGACTCTTCCGGATCCAGGTTTGGATTACCGCGAACAGTTGATGTGTATTCACGAGGATTACAGTCAAAATCAGCTCCTGTAACCGCACAACGCCACGGGTCAACCAGGTTTGGAGATTCATTTGTCTGGCCAAGGCCAAGGTGAACCAGTGAAGGTGCTTTAAACGCAGTACCCCATGAACCACGAAGAGTCAGGTTATCCTGAGGAGCCCAACGGAAAGCAACTTTTGGATCGGTTGTTGTACCAAAGTCACTGTAACGTTCGTGACGAACAGCAAGCTGGATTTCTAAATCTTCAAGTGCCGGGATTGATACTTCAGTGAAGTACGCTTTATTGTTTCGAGCGCCATTAGCCTGAGTTGCCTCAGTACCAAAGATTTCACCGCGAAGGTACTGACCATCCGGATTATCAGAGATAGATTCTTTCTTGTATTCGAAACCGAATGCAAAACCGACCATACCTGTGCTTAATTCGAACAAATCACCTGTAACTGTTACGTCAAATGTTTCCATTTTAGACGTGCCGTCACGGATAGTTTGTGTTTCGAAGAAGTCTAATGCTTCTTGCGAGTTTTGCGATGGTTCAAATGGGTTGTACATACCGCTATCGATGGCTTGTTGCAGGCGAACTGAGTTCGGGTAGCCGTCAAAACCGTGTTCGGTAGAGTTACTGCGGATGTTGCTGTATGCAGATTCCCAGGTCCAGTCGTCCCAGAACGTACCTTCAGCACCGATGATGAAACGATAGTAATCTGTATCCGTTTCTTTTTTACGGTTGCCAATTTCAACCATACGACGACGCATCGTCAGTGGCATGTTGTAAAGTGGGTGAGTAACATCATTCAGGAAAGGATGATTAGCATTGTCTGCAGACATGAACAATTCATCGAAGCTTGGGCTACCTGCGCCGTGAACCTCAGTTGATGAATGTTGTACTGAAACTTCTGCAAAACCTTCGATGTCGTCAGTAAGTTGGCGCTTACCTAAGTAGTTGAAACCTACACGTTCAGTTTCTGGCATTAATGACATCACTGGCGCGTAGTCGTAACGACAGATCGTACCAAAGTCTTGCTGTGTAATCATATCCTGTGGACAGGTATCATTGCCGTAGATATCAGCATACCAGTCAAGCGCACCAGGATTAGTTGTAGAAAGTTGTTCAAGTTGCTCTGGGGTAAACTGGCTTTGATCTAAGCGAATTGTACCAGGGAAACCTGATGAACTACGGAAGTCATCGCCACCGCGCCATGTTTGGTCGGCTGATGCTGAATAGTCACGATTTCCGTAGAAAATTGGCTTACGTTTGAAGTAATCAACGATTACGGTGTGGCTTGATTTATCAGTAGACTCACCCCAAAGAAGTGACATGCTGGTTTCATCGCCGCCACCATCTTCAGTGCCACCGTATTTACCCGTGAATTCCATGCCGTCGATGTCGTCACGAATGATAACGTTAACCACACCCGCGATAGCGTCAGAACCGTAAGTTGCTGATGCACCATCTTTCAGAATTTCAACGCGTTTTACCGCAGACATTGGGATGTTGTTTAAATCGACGAAAGCTGTATCGATATCTTTAGCGAATGGGCTGACAGCAACACGACGGCCATTGATTAAGACCAATGTCTTATCTGCGCCAAGACCACGAAGTGCGATACTTGAGCCACCGTTAGCAGTGTCATCACTTGAGTTAGCCTGAGTACTGAAAGTACCAGTACCAGCGATTGGAAGTTTTTGTAGTGCGCCAATCAGATCGTTGGCACCTGTAGCACGGATTTCATCAGCAGACATGACCTGAACCGGAGATGGTCCTTCCATATCGCTACGTTTGATGTGTGAACCGGTAACTTCAATGCGTTCAATTTCTTCATCAGCAGCAATAGCAACGTTGCTGCTTAGCGCCATAGCAACGGCTGTTGCGCACGCTGTAGTATTAAAAAGACGTGTAATTTTCATCCTTATCCCTACTAAAGTTTTTAATATTTTTAATTTAGTGGTCTATAAAAGTTGCAGGTGATACGTGTATATATCAGGCCGTAATCTAACAGTAATGTATAGAATATTACAAGGTGTAGCTTGCGATCTTTCAAAAGTGTAAATTTAACGATAATGGCATGTCTGGCTTGATGGTGAGATAGATGAATGAACTTGTTTAATATATTGAAAATAAACAAAATAAATATATGTTAAAACTGGTCCGGCCATTGGTTTTAGAGCATTTTAGCACCACTTCCCTGTAACAACTTTTCTTTACGAAAATACACATTAAGGGAACTTTTGTGCTGGGTCAGCCGCATTGAGAACGTTAAAATGATTAAATAATGACCTTTTGGGCTTGTTTTAAAGCGTGAATTAGCAATGAATCTTGTTATCGATACGCCGTTTGAGTAACGAAACTATTACTTAAGAGACGGCTTCAGGCCTGGTTAGCGACGAAAAAGAAACGATCAACGTGTGTTTTGATAGTCACAGTAAATCTGAGGTACGGTCGTGTGCTGTAAAAGAACAGGCTGTTGTCTTATTGGTGTGAATTAGTTTGAGGTGTTTTTATGGGGGAAGGGAGCCAGCGGCAGTGCGCTGGCTTCAGCAAAATGCAGACAATTAAAAACCGCGAGGTTTAGCTGACTGGTTTTGCTCTGCAAGGTGTTTTAACCATGCGTCTTTTGGTGACATTCCAGAACCACCGGCTGCTTTCTTTGGTGTCGCCTTTTTAGCTTTTTTCGCTGGTGCAGCTTCTTTCTTTTCTTCAGCAGCAGGGGCCGCTGCTTCAGTAGCACTGCCTGACTTCAATTCTTCAGTCATTTCAACTAACGTGGCAAGGCGCACGTTTTTGCCGCCATCAACGCTGTACCATCCGCTTTTTGCTTCGATTTGAGGTTCTTTTCCGTTGGCTGCTTTATAGGCCTCCGTATAGTTAGCCAGTACCTCATTTTTATCAAGCTTACTCATTAAAATTTCCTGTTGATAATTGATTATAATTATTCTGTTGCGAGCCATCGGAAGAAATTCCACAGACCCGTCATGTGAACAATGTTGTTTGAAAGTTGACTATACTAATCGCTTCAATTTGCTTTTTGCAAACAAATCTCAGAATCTGGCCGCCGTTAATGATTTTTTTCTCCATAATCCTTACACTTCAGCCCTGATTGACACTATTTCCAGGAATAAATGATGAAAACAAAAGAAGTACTGGCGCTACTTGATGATGTAATGCAACCCGGTCGAATCAAAGATTATTGTCCAAATGGGCTTCAAGTCGAAGGAACGGGAACGATCACTAAAGTTGTGACAGGTGTTACAGCATCAGAAGCGATGATTGATGCAGCAATTGCGGCGAATGCCGATATGTTGCTGGTACATCATGGCTATTTCTGGAAAGGAGAATCGCCCATTGTAAAAGGAATGAAACGTCGTCGGTTGGCAAAATTACTGGCGAACGACATTAACCTGGTGGCGTATCACTTACCTTTAGATGTTCATCCCGAGCATGGTAATAATGCACAACTGGGTAAATTATTGGGGGTTGAGCAGATTGAATCTCTGGAGCCGGAAAACCCGGGTAGTGTGGTTGTTCGTGGGGTGCTAAATCAACCATTAACAGCCGAGCAGTTAGGCCGGTTAATTGAAGCAAAGCTGGGCCGAAAACCTTTGATTAATGCAGTGCGCGACGAATTAATCCATACCGTAGCCTGGTGTACCGGTGGTGGGCAGGGGTTTATTGATGCAGCTGCTGATGCCGGAATAGATGCATTTTTGTCTGGCGAAGTTTCAGAACAAACAATTCATAGCTCAAGAGAGCAACAAATCGATTTCTTTGCCTGTGGTCATCATGCGACAGAGCGATATGGCGCTATGGCGCTTGGTCAGTATCTGGCTGAAAAAACAGGGTTAGACGTTCAATTCATTGATATCGACAACCCGGCATAGATTTTATATCTGGCAAAGGCTAACAGACTTTGCCGCATCACTTTATTATTCCAGTAAAAGCTGAACAGCGAAGTGAACCTCACTCCAGAGCATTCCATAGTATTCGTGGAGTGCTCGTTGTACTTTTTTGAGATTGCTGGGATCGGGCATCAAATCAAACAGTGAGAACGCCGCATCTTTCCGCCGGGTTAAATAATCTGTTGGTGCCGGAATAACAGTAATTCCCTGATCGTTGAATAGTTTGACAGCCCGTGGCATATGCGAGGCTGAAGTGACCAGTACGGTAGGAGAATCGACGACAACCGGCGCGATTGCTACTGATTCCTGGTACGTATCATGGGGTTGAGGAATTGAAATAATTCGACGATCCGGAATCCCCGCCTTAATCGCTGCTTGTCTCATGACCTCAGCATGAGATTTTTTATCCCAGAAACTACTTCCCGACAGTACTAACTGACTTCCCGGATTTGCCTTCGCGATATTAATACCTTCAGTCAGGCGAATTCGTGCACAAGGCTGAAGCTGGCTGGATGGTGGTAAATGCTTGTCTGTGTTGTGTCCACATCCTAATACAATGACGTAACGTGCTTTTTGTCCGGCATAGTTCGCATATCGGAATTCGAGTGGTTTTAGCATAACGTCTGCAACAAGCTTTATCGAACATGCATACAGCGCGACCAGAGCAAACACAGTTAAAGCAGTTGCCAGCTTTTTTCGGTTAAACCGTTTGAGTAATCCTCCAGTGAGGAGAAGTAGAAAAAACATCGGAAGCGGCATGAGAAGTTGCCCGATGAGATACTTGGCGAGGCTAAATTCCACAAAGTGACCTATAAGTAATGGGTTGAACGTGTATTACTCGGCATAAACCACGAGTTATCACATTGATATCGCGGCAAGACTAACGAGTCACTTAAGCCGATGCAAGCCTGATTTTTGTAAAATCATACAGATCAGATTCGAGCTTTCACTAACAGCGATTTTGGTCAGAAAACAGGAATAAAATTAATTCCTTGGCGCATTGCAGGTGTGCAGCTAAAATACATCGGCTTTTAATCAACTAGTTTATGTTTAGCGTGCCGCGATTTCTGCTTTTCGGCCGCAATTAAGATCACACATTATGCAAAAAAATGCGCCTGAGGCGACAACTTCTGTAAAAGTTACTGGCCAGAACAATGCCGGTAACGAAGTGACTAAAGAAACCTTTCGACGTCTTCTTTCCTATGTTAATCATTATCGTGCCGGTTTCATCATGGCGATTATTGGTATGTTGGGTTACGCAGGCATCGATACATTATTCATTTCCCAGGTTAAACCCTTTATCGATGATGGTATTACCAATAACAAGCCGGAAGTGCTGACCTGGGCTCCATTGTTTGTGATCGTCGTATTTATGGCGAGAGGGGTATTTAACTTTACCTCAGCATACTGCCTGAACTGGGTTGGTAGCAAAATCGTGATGCGAATGCGTCAGCAGCTGTTTGAAAAGATGCTGCATTTGCCCGTTTCTTTCCATGATCAAAACTCGTCGGGTGAATTAATCTCAAAAATCACCTATGACACCGAGCAGATTCAATTAGCCGCCAGTAAAGCATTACTGGTACTGGTTCGCGAAGGTGCGATTGTTTTTGGTTTACTCTTCCTGATGTTTTATCACAGCTGGCGATTATCGCTGGTGTTTCTTATTCTTGCCCCGTTTATTGCCGTTATTGTGGCCTATGTTTCCAAGCGTTTCAGAGCGATCAGCCGCAATATTCAGGACACGATGGGGGACGTTACCCGCTGTTCAGAGCAAATGATCAAGGGCCACAAAGTGATTCTGGGCTTTGGTGGACAAGACATTGAGAAAGAACGATTTGCTGGCGTTAACAATGTGAATCGTCAGCAAAAGATGAAGCTTGAAGTCACGCGTGTACTCAGTGTTTCTGTGGTTCAGGTGATTGCATCGCTGGCGCTGGCCACCGTGTTATATATCGCCAGTTTTCCGAGTATGTTATCTGAATTGACACCCGGTACGTTCACGGTGATTGTTACGTCGATGATGATGCTTTTACGTCCATTGAAACAATTGACCAATGTGAACAGTGAGTTCCAGCGTGGGATGTCTGCATGTGCCAGTGTCTTTGCCGTACTTGACCAGGAAACGGAAAATGATTGCGGATCAAAACAGGCTCAGAATATTCAGGGTCACGTTGAACTGAAAAATGTTCGGTTTACCTATCCCACCAAATCAGAACCAATTTTTACTGATATCAACCTGTCAATTCCTGCCGGACAAACCGTTGCACTGGTGGGGCGCTCCGGCAGTGGTAAATCAACGATTTCAAATTTATTGGTGAGATTGTACGAGTTAGACAGCGGTGTAATTGCGCTGGATGATACTGATATCACCGAATTTCAGTTAACGTCATTGCGTGAGCAATTCGCGACGGTTTCGCAACATGTGATCCTGTTCAATGACACCATTGCGAACAACATTGCTTACGGTTACAACGGTGAAGTAACGGAAGAGAAAATGCTTGAGGTTGCTCGTCAATCTCATGTGCTGGAATTCGTCAATGAACTACCCGATGGTTTAAATACAGTGGTGGGTGAGAATGGCGTCATGCTGTCTGGCGGTCAACGCCAACGGATCGCTATTGCGCGTGCATTGCTTCGCGATGCTCCGGTATTGATTCTGGATGAAGCTACGTCGGCACTGGATTCAGAATCTGAAAAAATAATTCAATCCGCGTTAACCACGCTGCTTAAAGGCCGCACCAGCATCGTTATAGCTCATCGCCTGTCAACCATCGAGAATGCAGACAAAATTGTGGTGGTTGATAAAGGTCGGATTATAGAAGAAGGCACTCACCAGGCATTGATTGAAAAAGGTAATGCTTATGCTGCACTGTATAAATTGCAGTATGGTGAATAGTCCGAACGAGAACAACTAACGAGAAACGCTATGTCGCAATCGTCGGTAGGTGGATTTCAACAATGGATCGAGGCCGTCTGGTATGGAAAAAAACCAGCCGGTCACTGGCTCATCTTTTTATTATTTCCCATCAATATTCTGTATTTTCTCATCGTTTCATTTCGTCGGCTCATAGCTTTACGTGCAACGGCCTCAGATGATTTGCCGTGTCCGGTAATTGTGGTGGGTAATATCAGTATTGGTGGTAACGGTAAAACTCCGTTTGTGATCTGGCTGGTGGAACAGTTAAAAGCCAAAGGTTATCACCCGGGCGTGATTAGCCGGGGGTATGGTGGCAAGAGTGAGCATTATCCGTTATCAGTGTCGTCTTCAATGGCGGCAACACAAACAGGTGACGAACCGTTATTGATTGCTCGACGTTTGGGATGTCCAGTCGTGGTTGGTCCAAATCGTATCGCTGACAGTCAGCAGTTAATCGCCGAGTTTGGTTGTGATGTCATCATTAGTGACGACGGCCTGCAGCATTATAAATTACCCCGGGATATTGAACTGGTCATCGTTGATGGTCAGCGCCGTTTTGGAAATCAATGGTTATTACCGATAGGGCCGCTACGTGAGCCGGTTAATCGGTTACAGAGTGTTGATTTTGCCATCGTGAATGGCAATCCGACTGAGCCTTATCATTATTTGTTGCAACCTGGGCTGTTTTATCCGGTAAAGCAGGGCAATACAACGTCGGCATCGCATCAAGGCTTAACCGCTGAGGCATTAAAACAGCGTTTTGGTGATGTATTTGTCGCGGCATCCGGTATTGGTAATCCGGAACGTTTTTATCAAACCCTGGCGACCACTGGTCTGCAACTGTCGACTCAGCAATCATTTGTTGATCATCATAAATTCACGGCGAGCGACTTTTCATTCGTGGGCGATTTGCCCTTAATCATGACGGAAAAAGATGCGGTAAAATGCGCATCGTTCGCCGCCGATAACTGGTTTTACCTTGCCGTTGATGCGATTCCTTGTGAAACGCTGGCGACTGAACTTTTACAGTTGGTTGATGATGTTGCGCAAGAAAAAGCATCAGACAACTCACTGAGTACTTCAACAGGAAAGTAATTATGGCATTTGATACCAAGCTTCTGGACATCGTGGCGTGTCCGATATGTAAAGGAAAATTAAAGTACGGTAAGGAAGAAAAAATACTGGTATGTAGCTATGACCGTGTGAGCTATCCGGTCAAAGACGACATTCCGGTATTACTGGAATCCGAAGCGCAGCAACTAACCTTAGAAGAGATTGAAAAATGGACTTCGTAGTTGTTATCCCGGCGCGTTATCAATCATCGCGTTTACCGGGAAAACCGTTGGCTGATATCGCGGGTAAACCCATGGTGGAATGGGTGGTTGAAAAGGCGGTTGCCAGTGGTGCTTCACGCGTGGTAGTTGCGACTGACGACGACCGTATTCAACAAGCTGTGGAACAAACAGACAGTTTTGAGCAAGGGCTTTGTGAAGTCTGCATGACATCGCCGGATCATCAGTCCGGTACTGAACGACTGGCTGAAGTGGTTGATACGCTGCAATTACCAACAGATACAATTATCGTTAATGTTCAGGGCGATGAGCCGTTGATTCCACCATCGAACATCCGTCAGGTGGCTGAAAACCTGGCTAGTTCGACGGCGAATATGGCAACGCTATCGGTTGCGATAAAAGACGAGCAGGAAGTATTTAATCCGAATGCGGTGAAAGTGGTGACTGATCATGAAGGCTATGCGCTGTATTTCAGCCGAGCATCGATCCCGTGGGACCGTTCACAATTTGCCTCGGAGCAACAGAAAGATCTCTCCGCTACACTATGGCAACGTCATATTGGCATCTATGCGTATCGTGCCGGTTTTATCAAGCAGTACGTCACCTGGCCTGAATCTCAACTGGAACAGATTGAAGCGCTGGAGCAGTTACGTGTGTTGTGGTATGGCGAGAAAATTCATGTTGCTACAGCTTGTGAAGCACCTCCGGCTGGTGTCGATACACCGGACGATCTGGATGTCGTTCGCAAGTTAGTGAGCAAACAGTAACTACGCTATTGATAACCCCACTGATTGCTTTTCGGTAAAAAAGGACGCGTCATGCCATTATCTCCGTTATTTCAAAATGAACATTTTGCAGTGTTTAATAAACCAGCTAAAACCTCATTCCATCAGGAAGACAATGAGGTTGGTTTTTTTCAGACTTGTAAACAAGCATTAGCCACTGATGAATTGTATCCGGTCCATCGACTCGACAAAATTACATCAGGTTTGATGATTGTGGCGAAAACAGCGGGGGCAGCGGCAGCGTTTGGGAAACTTTTTGAACAAGGTCAGATTGAAAAGTACTATCTGGCCTTGTCAGAAAAAAAACCAATGAAAAAACAGGGTTCAGTGATCGGCGATATGGTAAAAGCCCGACGTGGTGCCTGGAAACTGACACGCGATGTCAGCAATCCTGCTGTTACTCAGTTTCAATCGTTTTTTATGGATTTATCCGGCGATGAGCATACAGAGCTGAATGGTTTGCGTGTTTTCCTGTTACGCCCTAAAACCGGAAAGACTCATCAAATTCGCGTGTGTATGAAGAGTTTGGGTTCGCCCATTGCGGGTGATGCTTTATATGCTGATACAGCAGACAGTGAACGGTTTGATCGGGGTTATCTGCATGCTTTTGCATTGCGCTTTTCGCTGTTTGAGCAAGAGTACTCATTTTGTGCGCCAGCGAATGAAGGCGTCTATTTTCAACATGAACAATGTCAGGCGATGCAAGCTGACTGGCAACAACCCTGGTTGTTGAAGTGGCCGCGCCTGTATCGAGATTAAAGAGTTTTATGGCTTCTTCAGAGAATCAAACACACGATATTCGTTTTGGTGGTATTCAACGTCTTTACGGGGTGCAGGAGGCAGAATGGCTCCGTCAGTCCCATGTGTGTGTGATTGGTATTGGTGGTGTGGGTTCATGGGTGGCAGAAGCGCTGGCAAGAACCGGGGTTGGTAAACTAACACTGATAGACCTGGATGACATCTGTGCCACGAATATTAATCGTCAGATCCATGCAATGACAGGCACCGTTGGTGCGTCAAAAATTGATGTTATGGCTGACCGAATTAAACTGATAAATCCTGATTGTGACGTCAAGCTGATTGATGATTTTCTGGCGACAGACAACCTGAATGAATATCTGACGCAGGATTACGACTATGTGATTGATGCGATAGACAGCGTTTCTGTTAAAGCGGCATTGATTGCTTTTTGTAAGCGCCGCAAAATTCCGGTGATCACGACCGGCGGAGCCGGTGGACAAACGGACCCGACACAAATTGCGATTGGTGACCTGGCTAAAACAGTTCAGGACCCGTTGTTGTCAAAGGTACGTCATCAGTTGCGCCGCCAGTATAATTTCAGCAAAAACACTAAGCGAAAGTTTGGCGTTGATTGCGTGTACTCAACCGAACAACTGGTTTACCCGCAGGCTGATGGTTCAGTATGTGCGGCTAAATCGGGAGCCGATTCGGATGGCAGTATGCGGTTGGACTGTAATGCAGGATTTGGTGCGGTGACTATGGTGACTGCATCTTTTGGTTTTGTCGCCGCATCCCGGGTGGTTAAAAAGATAATCGCTCGTAAACAACGACAACTGGACGCAGAGCACTAAACGCCGTCCAGTACGCTCATAATGGCATGAAGTCCGTTGGTCCGTGACGGACTTAAATGCCGCTCCAGCCCTAATTCTTCAAATGTGGCCCGAATACCCGTGACGGAATCCCGCTGACCTTGTGCAACACACAGTAAAACAATCACCAGTAGTCCCTTCACGATCCTTGCATCACTGTCAGCATAAGCAATAAGTTGACCCTCTGCATTCTGTTGGCAAATCAGCCACACCTCACTTTCACAGCCATCAACTTTAAAGTCGTCCGTTTTCAGCTCATCTGAAAGTGGGGACAATTTCTTACCTAACTGCATAATAAAGCGATATTTATCCTGCCAACTACGAGATGAGGCTAACGTAGATGTTAGTTCTGACCAGTTCATGGTTTCGGTGAATGGGGAATCAGGCAGTAAGGACTCCTGAGTCTTAGCGATGAGGTTTTGCATGGTCAATCAATAATGCTGGACGAAAAGGCCAGGCATTATAACGGGAGTCGTCGGGGCTTGCATGTTTTATTGGCGAGGCAGGAGGCGTAAAGATGGGTTTCTGCACAAAAATCAACAGGCTCTATGATAAGAAAATGTCGCAAGCTTGTAAGGATTTTCTATATATTATACAACAACACTATTTATTAAATTTAAAAACTTATTAGCATTTAGAGACTTTGGTACTTATTCTGGTTTTGAGCTCAATCCCTTCGCGTGATGCTGTTAATGAGCAACTTTCACGGTGTGGTGTCTGTCAGGGGTTAATCGTGAGCGTCAGAATCAACTATTAATCACAACAGAGAAGTCAGGAATAATGAATCCTTTAAAACAACTCTACCCAATGGGTGACTATCCAGCAGGCTCAATCAACCTTGAGCAATATCAGGCAATGTATGAGCAATCAGTTTCTGATCCAGAAGGTTTCTGGAGTGAGCATGCAGAGAAAATGGTGAGCTGGACTAAGCCCTGGTCTACTGTTAAAGACGTTGACTTCCACAGTGGTAAGATTCGCTGGTTTGATGGCGGCACACTGAACGTTAGCTACAACTGTATTGACCGTCACTTACCTGAACGTGCAAATGACACCGCTATTATCTGGGAAGGTGATGAAGTTGACCAACAGCAACACATTACCTACCAGGAACTCCACGAAAAAGTCAGTAAACTGGCGAATGTATTAAAATCCAGAGGTGTGAAAAAAGGCGACCGCGTCTGTATCTATATGCCTATGATCCCGGAAGTTGGCTATGCCATGTTAGCCTGTGCTCGCATTGGTGCTATTCATTCTGTTGTCTTCGGTGGTTTCTCACCTGAATCTATTAAATCCCGTATTGAAGATGCTGACTGTTCAGCTGTTATCACTGCCGACGAAGGCGTTCGTGGTGGTAAACAAATTCCGCTAAAAGCAAATACCGATACCGCCATTGATGGTGTTGCCAGCGTTCACACGGTTGTTGTGGTTCAACGTACTGGCAACGAAGTGGCGATGCAAAACGGTCGTGACATCTGGTATCACGAATCGATGGAAGCGGCTTCAGCCGACTGTGAGCCGGAAGAAATGGATGCAGAAGATCCGTTATTTATTCTGTATACCTCAGGTTCAACCGGTAAACCGAAAGGCGTACTGCATACAACGGGCGGCTATTTGCTATACGCAGCGATGACACACAAATATGTGTTCGATTATCGCCCGGGTGAAGTGTACTGGTGTACAGCAGATGCTGGCTGGATCACCGGTCACACCTATATTTTCTACGGTCCGTTAGCGAATGGAGCTACGACTCTGGTGTTTGAAGGCGTACCAACGTATCCGGATGCCTCGCGTTTCTGGCAGGTTGTAGAAAAACATCAGGTCAATATCTTTTATACCGCGCCGACAGCAATTCGTGCGTTGATGAAACTGGGCGATGAGCCCGTCAGAAAAACCGATCGTTCATCACTTCGTATTCTTGGCACCGTGGGTGAACCGATTAATCCGGAAGCATGGCACTGGTATCACGAGATTGTCGGTGATGGAAACTGCCCGATTGTTGATACCTGGTGGCAAACAGAAACTGGCGGCGCATTGTTATCACCGTTGCACGGCGTCACTGATTTAAAACCGGGTTCAGCAACCCGTCCATTCTTCGGCGTAAAACCAGCGTTGTTGGATAACGACGGAAATGTCATTGAAGGACCGGGTGAAGGAAATCTGGTGATTGCTGATAGCTGGCCGGGTCAAATGCGAACCGTTTATGGTGATCATGAGCGATTTATTACAACGTATTTATCGCAGTTCAAAGGTTACTATACGTCAGGTGATGGTGCGCGTCGTGATGAGGATGGCTACTACTGGATCACCGGTCGTGTTGATGATGTCTTGAATGTCTCAGGGCACAGACTGGGCACAGCAGAAATTGAAAGTGCGCTGGTCTTGCATGAAGCGGTTGCTGAGGCTGCTATTGTTGGCTATCCGCATGATGTTAAGGGCGAAGGCGTTTATGCGTATGTCACTTTGATGGATGGCGTGGAATCCAGTGATGCACTGGCAAAAGAACTGATCGAGTTTGTTGCAGCAGAAATTGGTCGATTCGCAAAACCAGACATGATTCAGTGGGCGCCGGGTGTGCCTAAAACACGTTCAGGAAAAATCATGCGCCGGATCCTGCGTAAAATTGCACATAACGAAATTAGCAACCTGGGCGATATTTCAACACTGGCTGATCCGTCTGTCGTTGAAAACCTGATTGAAAATCGTTTGAATCGTTAAACAGCCGGAGCAACAGCTCCAGGCAAAACCGAAATCTTGTAAGGCCCGGCTTTGTATCACAGAGCCGGGCCTTACTTTATCTGAAACATGTGTCAATATTTCATCATTAACAAATGAATTGAAGTCGAACAAAATTTCATCCGAAAAGGTCAACAGACCCTGACAGCTCCAGATTCCTGACATTGTTATTGTTCCCGGGTAACAAAAATGTTTGTTATGAGGGATCACTCGCCTTTAAGCCATCCTGGTCCCGCTTGGTATAATACATTCAACTGAATATAAAACCGGCACAAGTACTGAAATGCATCAGGCTTTTCTGTGCCAGTCACTTTGAATAATTTACTACTGGTAAGAAAGGTACAAACCGGATACCAGTGAACAACACAATAATGTTTTCTACATTTTAAAAATGTTCTGTATTTATGGAATTAGTTGTCAAACATCAGGCAGTACCCAGTATGCAGGTTGAATTATCGGAGTACTTCATATTGAACAATGACCGGAAGACTTTATGACAGATATCGCTACAGTTGAACGCATCATTGCCGGTGATTCCGGAGAAGCACAGCATCTGTTTTTTGATAATAAAAAATTTATTGATTTAGAGCCGCTTCGGAACCGATTGCAGGATGACTGGCGTAGTGCGAGCCAGCTAAGTTCAATTGTTGGAGAAGTAAGGGACATCGCACCCTGGTTATCGCCTGACAAACGTTTTCAATGGATAAATCTGCTCCGTATTTCAGTAGAGCATTGTCTGGGGCAGTTGAGTCCGGATGTATTACGAGATGTATACGATATTGCGGTGATCTGGAGTGACAAAAAACTTCAACAAATGCTGAGGCACCGGTTTGATATACCCGGACCAGACAGAAAAGCAGCTATGCGACAAACCACAGATGACTATGACCAACGTAACATTCTGCTTGCGCCATTGACGAAGCAGGACATGGTTGAATTTTACTGGCAGTACGGCCAGGTCGATACCTTGAAAACTCTCGGACTTCCCGTATTTGATAGTAATGAATCCTTTCTTAACTGGGCAGGGAAAAACTACTCTAAGCAAAGCTTTACGGATCTGATTCATCATCAGGAGTGGGGCGTGATCGGAATGACAAGGATTCAGTCGTTCGATGATCTGGCATTACTGACCTTTTGGGTTGGTTCTGATTTTCGCCATCAGGGAACGGGTTCTCATGCCGTGAAGTGTCTGCTAAAAACCGCGATGAAACGATTTCGGTGTAAAGCCATTTATGCGCATGTCCAGCAAAGCAATATAGCCGCAAGACGCACTCTGATTAATGCCTCGTTTAACCGGGTTATGCAAGAATTCGAATCACCCTGGGAGCAAGACTTCTTTTATCGGTATGGTAATGAGGTGAGTAGCCGAAAAACGTACACCGAGCTTAAGCGATTGCACCAGTACATGGAGCTTCCCATTAAAATGGTTGAGCAACCCGGGAAAAAAGATTTAATGCATTCACTGCAACAGCAGATGGAAGCCCTGGATAAAGTGAAGTAAATCCTGGAGAACGTGCAGTCAATAATGGGAGAAAAAGATGTTGTACGGCGGGAAAGTAAGGGGCCCGAAACACAGTGGTAAGCCATTTTAGTTTTGTTGGGTATTCATAATGCTAATCTGACATAACAATAAAGTGTCCGGGCCAGTACTTGTTTTTCTTATTCCATATCAAGGTGTTTTTGCACCTTTTTTATACAGAACATGTACAAGCCGCGAATAATATGCAATTTATCTTAAGCCGAAGTCAAGGTATTAATCTGTTTATCACATATCTGCATTCTATATCGGGACTTGTATTTTTTACCGTTTCAACGCAACATGGTCTAAAGTTGACCAGTTCATGGTCGATAAGTAATCATCAGGAGGTGAGAGCCCTGATGAGAGAAGAGAGAAAAAATTGCACATCAGAGGTCAACAGACCTTAAAAATAGCATTATCAGGGGATGATTAGCCCCAGGCGCTAAAAACGTATAGCAAAGAGAAGAGAGTGTATGAGCCCACTCTCTTTTTTTATGTCTGAAGGAAAATTATTGCCGTTTTAAATCAATAGGTTGCCGCCGTGAGGCAAGTTTTTGCCGCTTTCAAAATAAATACGAAAAAACGATAAAATTACTAAAGGAATTCGCTGGTGGGGCGATAAGTAGGTGTCGGGGGGTGAGAGCCCTGACGCCAATGAGAGAAGTCCGGGGGGTGAGAGCCCCGGCAGAGAGAAGAGAGAGAATCCCCATGAGCTTTTTTGTAAACACTAATGTGGCGTCACTGAACGCACAACGTAACCTGGCAATGTCAACAACAGCGCTTCAGACGTCGTTTGAGCGTTTATCGTCAGGAAAAAGAATCAACAGTGCGGCAGATGATGCAGCGGGTCTACAAATAGCAACACGTTTACAGTCACAGGTAAACGGTATGAACCAGGGCGCACGAAATGCAAATGACGGCATTTCCCTGGCGCAGACAGCAGAAGGTGCACTGGATGAATCAGTGAACATGCTTCAGCGGATGCGAGTGCTGGCGCTTCAGTCGGCGAACGGTTCAAACACCGATGCAGACAGAGCGGCTTTGCAAAAAGAATTTGGTGAGCTACAGACGGAAATCGACCGTGTAGCTTCAGATACCACGTTTGGTGGTGTCAACATTCTGGACGGCACGTACAACCAGAACTTTCAGGTGGGTGCGGACGCGAACCAGACGATAAATGTGACCATTGGCACAGCGATGACCACAACGGGTCTGAGCATCAATGGCGATACTATCAGCACGGCGGCGGGTGCGCAGACAGCGATTTCAAATCTGGACAGCGCCCTGGCAACGATTAATGATACCCGTGCAGACCTGGGTTCGAAGCAAAACCGCTTCAGCTCGACGGTCAGAAATCTGCAAAATATCGTGGAAAATGTGTCGGCTTCAATGTCGAGAATTATGGATGCGGATTTCGCGGCGGAGTCAGCGATGCTGGCGAAGAATCAGGTATTACAACAGGCATCGAGTTCGATGCTGACCCAGGCGAATCAACAGTCTCAGCAGGCGTTATCCCTGATACAGGGTTAGGCGGGCTGAGCGGGAAAGACTCTCTCTCAGGGAAGCTCAATGACAGGATGTTACTCTCAAAGAAGAGGGCCACGTAAAGTGGCCCTTTTTTTATGTGT
>CBFHMJ010000042.1:0-3344 GCA_965656875.1 Alteromonadaceae bacterium | reverse complement strand
AGTGCGGAGGCAGCAACTTTTTCAATATTGCATCTTTTCTTTCTTGCGGATAACGAGACATGATTGACTCTGCTACCGCCCCTAACTGGTTAAATTTTAACAATGACAACTATCCTGCCAGAGGGGGGTTCTACCAAACTTTCTGTACTACCAGCTTTAATATTGAGAATATTCAAGATCTTCCTCCGTTTTGTATCCCTTGTAGGGCAATTAAACTTTTTCAGCTGGAACGTCTTTCATTCCTTTTTGCTTGGCTATTGCTTGCCTGTGATGCCCATCTACAAGATATTTTTGTCCCTTATGATCAACATATTTAAGAGACTCATTTATTTCACCAGCCTCATCAATTTCGTTTCGAAGCCTTTTCATTTGTTTTCGAGGCTTAGTTAATGGTTGGGTAGGCACAAGTTCATCAGGACTTAGTCTCTTTGTAACCTCATCAACCTCAGGACAGTTATGCACCAGCACCCGTTCACGTGATACATAATATGTCTCAAAATCTGCCACCGCAAAGTTATACGTCAGTGCATTGTTGTGCAAGTCATTGACTGAAATCACCCGGGCAGAAGTTTGACCGTCGGTTTCAATCACATCGCCGGGTGCTAATTCGATCGTTGTCCGCCAGCCTTTTGCCGGAATGTAAAATGGATGTGTTGCCGAGGCTTCCAGTGTCAGCGGTCGGTCTTCGCCGATATCCAGCAGGATTTCATAAAGGCGATTATCAGGGATCACGAATGTCTGTGTCACCGGTTTCCATGCCTGCTCGCCAGTCAGTACATTTTTGGCCAGTACTTCATCGCCCACCGTGATGTCTTCAATGGCCTTATATCCCTCTTTTGTCGTGACTTCTGTGCCAGCTACAAAGCAGTTGCACGGCGCTTTCTTATCCAGTTTTGGTTTTCAGAATACGGATAGAACCACAACGGTAAATATCGATAACATACCTTCCGATACTGCGTATAATCTATTTGGATTAATTGATGAAGATCTAATAATGGAGTATTTCAATGTGATGATAGTTACAAACTCTAGCTGTCATTTTGCCAAATTAATTTCCACATCCGAGTTGCGAAAAATTTGAATAAACATTCTTTTCTCCATACTGTATTCATAGATAAATAGAATTGGACGAATCTCTATTCCTTCAGCATGTGTTTTTTTTCCGACACCAGAAACAATCAAGTCATTCACTCCATCAGAGTTAACATCATGCAAAAATACATTCAAATATCCGTCTTGATATATCAGCCCATCATCAGGGTTTGTATCTCTTATCTTGAGTAAAGTGTGACCAATAAACAAAGTTCCATTTCCTCTAACTGTCTTATCCAAAATAGCTTCTATTTTTACCATCTCATTCAATTTTACCGACATGGTTAGCTCAGTCCCTTCAGTCATGCCTTTAATTTTATTATTGATGGGAGTTGCATTAACTGTTTGTGAAAAAAGTACTAAACAAAAAAATATTAATTTATTCATAATAGGTTCTTCTAATCTTTAGCAATTTGAATCTTTTTTTCCGTTTCATCATAGCGGCGTAAAATTTGTTCGCCATAAAATGGGCGCTTATTAGGCGGCACGTTAGTCGAAAACAGTCGGATGCAGTCACTGGATAATCTGTTGCGGGTGATCACTGTTCTGGCCTTTATCGCGGCGCGAATTTTACAACTCAGGGGCCTGGTGTTGCTGCACGGCGGCAAAACAGGCATCAGTTGTGAAACAGTAATGAGCCGGGTGGAATGGAAACTGTTGTGGTTAAAACGGATGAACAAAAAGCCACCGAAGACCGCGCCAGACCTGCAATAGGCTTACCTGAACATCGCGGGACTGGGCGGCTGGTACGACAGCAAACGCACGGGTCGTACGGGCTGGGAGGTCTTGGGGGAAGGCTGGTATCTCCTTCAGGAATTGCTGTCTGGCTATCGTCTGGCAAAAGAGCTGGATGATGAGATGTGATCAAGAGACAGGCTAATGCGGGGCTAATTACAAAAGTCATTTACACCTTAATCTAATACAGTACCACATGGAACTTCTTTCAACATCAACATAATATTCAAAACAAGAGAGGCAAGATCTGGAGATTTCATCCAAATACGCCGCCCATCTTTTAATTGAATATCACTCGAAAAGTCATTGTCTTCAATACTAAAATAGTCAAAGATTTTGTCTGTCTCAGTATCCAACCGTAAAGTTGACAACTCGTCCTCGTAAGCAGCATAGAGAAAATTAACAGATAAGGCTGTCCACTCTTTTTCAGAATTATAAATCCCAAATAAAAATTGTTGATCTTTATATGCTTGCAGGCGCGGTATTTTTTCAACTACATCATCGCAATGCAAAAAACACTCACCAGAAAATTCTTCTATCTTTTGGCGTTTCATCCTTGCATAAGCAACGTTCAATGTAATCATCTATGAACTTCCCATCAAAACAAATTCATTCTTTGCGTTGTCCGTTGACCAAACATTGAGACCGTTCCATGTTCCTTCTGTCTCGGTTTTTTCTATAAGATCCGCCGCAAACGCCGAGTTGGTTCAACAACCTGTCCTGAGTTAACAACTACATTCTTAGCACCCTGTTCTTTTAACTATGATTTCAATGACTTGATATCATCAGGAGAAAGTGAAGTTGCTGGCCTTTGAGTGAAATTAACAGTTGCAGTACCATCTTTTATATCGACCTGTGCATTCATCCGTTGAGCTGCACTCTTTGTAACATCTAATTAAAGCGCTTTATTAAAAATTCCTTATATGGCTCAGGTGACGCATTGATCAATTTCAAAAGCAACTCTTTATCTTCAGCTACTTCGTCAAGCATCGCTTCGACAAAATAATATTGGCAATCAATATCCTCAACTAAGTTTTTACAACCAGAAGAAAGAAACTCTACGAGTTCCTTTCCACTTAGCTTATTTGCGATATGTCTACTAATTTCCTCGTAGGCAGATATATACATTTCCTGTTCAATTACACCTGAACAACCATTGAACTCTTCCAACACCTGGTCTAAGTCAACTTGGCTAATTACTTCTAGTGAAATAAGCCAGTTGACGAATTTAATAAAAATATTAGTAGCTAATTGCATTATCTAAATCCTGTATTAATTCACGGGCAAATTCGACATCTCGCTTACTATAAGGATAGGAACCCGGTGGTTGATTCTCAGCATTTTTTACGAAGTTTTTAAGACGCCTTCTTTGATCTAAGGCCTTTTTATGCGGTGTTTTTCAAGGTAGTTGTCACTACTTGCTTAACTCTCAAGCAGCTTCTTTCTCTGGATTCAGGTGAACCTCTCCGACTGGCTCACAGTTCCTGACATTCCGCGACCAGCGCTCTGGCCTTTGC
>CBFHMJ010000041.1:0-206843 GCA_965656875.1 Alteromonadaceae bacterium | reverse complement strand
CGCTCGACGCCTGGTAGCAAGCTACCATCGTTTCCGCTCGACTTGCATGTGTTAGGCCTGCCGCCAGCGTTCAATCTGAGCCATGATCAAACTCTTCAATTTAAAGCTTGTTGACAGCGAACTGTCGACTCAATGAATTCTGAATTAACTACTGTTTGTGTTGATTGCTCAACTCAGGTTTACTCACTTCATTGATTTCTGTATTTCTTTGCCAGACATCAACTCATCGTGAGTACCCACACAGATGAATGATTACTTATTGTTAAAGAGCGTTCCTCTGGGCATCTCCCCGAGGCAGGATGCGCATCTTACGCTTCCTGATTTTTAAGTCAACCTCTTTTTTTGAATTATTTTCAAATCCATTTAGAAGACTTAAAACTGCTACCTGACACATGGCTTATTGCCGTGCTGCCCCGTTGCAGTGGTGGCGCATTATAGGCAGTTCATTTATCTTTGCAAGCACTTTTTTGAAAAAACTTCAGAATGTTCAATAGTTAACCAAATCTGCTATATAACGTGCAGTTTTGCTATTTATTCTGGCAAAGGACTAACTCGTGATTGACTTTAATGTACCGTATCCCTTAAAAGCAGAACCCACTACAAGAATTATTTAGGCCATCTGCTCATAAAGGCCATTACTTTATTTTGGAGAGTACTTATGGATCACCTGAGAATCGTTCCGTATGACCATTCAAGTTTTGAAGATGTTATTAAGCTAGGCAATCTGGTACATGGTGACAATTATCTCAATCCGGAGTCTGCCGAAGAAATCTATCTAAAAGGTTTAAAAGATGGACTAAACGCCAGTTGCGTTTGTTATATAGATGATAAACTCGTGGGATTTCGTCTAACTTATGCGCCTGGAAACTGGGAACTCGACAAATGGTGCTCGCCAGAGGAATGGCATACCGACCGCGATGCTGTCTGTTATTTCAAATGTAATACCGTTGACGAATCATTACGCGGCAAGGGAATCGGAAGTAAATTACTCCAACACTCTATTGCCATTGCCAAGCAACAGGGTGCTAAAGCAGGCGTGAGTCACATCTGGCTTCAGAGTCCTGGTAACAGTGCATTCAAATACATGACGAAAGCTGGCGGAGAGCTTGTTAAAGAACACCCCGGCAAATGGGGCGATCTGGATTATGACTGTCCCATTTGCGGCATAGGTTGTAAGTGTGTTGCCGCAGAAATGATTGTCCACTTCGAAAAATAACACCGCAATTTCCAGAAAAATCTCGCTCAGTATCCGGTATATCATCAGATTTCGATATTAATCCGGATACTGAATTGCTTTAATGTCACCATATCTTCAGGCAAATATTCAAACACATGTTCGATCCATTACTATCTAAAACCCCCACATCGGCACAACCTTATCCGGAATCGTTCTGGGCTTCGACGATCAATTCCTTTCCAACGACAACAACACTGACCGACTCTGTTAATGCCGACGTTGTTATCATCGGTGCAGGTTATGCAGGTATGAGCACCGCATTACATTTGGCCAGACAAAGTGACTTATCGGTCGTCTTATTAGAGGCGAACGGCATAGCCTGGGGAGCCAGCGGACGAAATGCCGGTTTTGTTTTGCCGTTAAGTGGTCGTTTAGGTTACAAGGCGCTGGTTGATCGCTTTGGGATGGACACTACACTACGATTGCACAACGAGTTTTTGAGCGGTGTCTCATTAGTTGAATCATTAATCGGTGAATCAGGACATAATGTAGACCGCCAACCTAATGGATACCTGAAAATAGCGCATAGAAAAAAATATTATGCGCAACTTGTAGAACAAGCTGACTATATGCAACGTTATTTTGGCTATGACGTTGAGCCATTAACGACTGACGAGTTAAAAAACCATTATGTTGATCACAAGGAAGCGTTCGGCGCATTGCGATATCAACAAGGTTACGGTATCAATCCAATGAAACTGGCACTTGCGTATCATAGCCTGCTTCCCGCTGAGCAATGTCAGCTGTTTACTCAGTCACCCGTTTTATCCTGGAAACAGAAGCATGGTTACCACCTGCTACAGACTCCGCAGGGGCAAGTTAAAGCCAAAAAGGTAGTGTGTTGCAGTAATGGCTATACAACACAGTCTTTTCATCCTGCTATAGATAAGCGACTTCTTCCCGTTCAAACCAGTGTATTGGTTACATCGCCGTTAACTGATGATCAAATTGCTTCATCTGGATTTAAAACCAATCAGGTCATGATGGATACAAGGGAACTTAAATATTATTATCGAAAATTGCCGGATAACAGGATTCTGTTTGGTGGCCGAGGCGCGATCTCTGGTAAAGCATCTGGCAATCCTATTTATCATGATCGACTATTAACTGCTTTAAAGAGAAGCTTCCCGACATTACATGCAATCAAAGCGGATTATAAGTGGAGTGGCTGGATCAGCGTCTCACTGGATTCAATACCTCATATACATGAGTATAACGATTCGGTTTTTTATGCGGCAGGTTATTGCGGTGCGGGTGTTTCATTTAGCACACTCGCGGGTAAACGCCTTGCAGAAAAAGTATTAGGTCTTACTGCTGAACACACCATTCCAACACTTCAAACACCTTTACCAGTATTTCCGTTTTCACCATTCAGGCGAGTCGGTCAACGGCTATTTTACGAATATGGAAGAATCAAAGACCGTTACTTATAGCGGTTTAAAATCAGAGAAGGGAAAAATAGATAAACTGTCAGGAGCGAGTAAACGGATGTTCGTCGCTCCTGAAGCATCATTAATACATCATGCTATAAAGTTTTTGGCGGTAGCTCGTCGCCAACGTATCCCCCGCCGGTAAATTGCTGATGACGCCAAGGAACAGTTTCTTTGCTTCACCAAAGTTCATGTCCTTTTTCAGCACGTCAAACAAAACATCCAGCGCTTCTGCTTTCATATTAGCTTCGTTAAACTTAACACCAAGCTGAACTTTTAATTCCAGATCGTCTGGCGACTCTGCAATCTGTTGCTGTAATGCTTTAATTTCTGGAGATTCAGCTGCCTCTTTCGCCAACTCTAACTTCGACATCAGACTGTGATAGTAACTATCCTGATCAGCCATCATAACGGTTCCAAGTAGCTGCTCAGCTTCATCTGACTTACCCACATCAAGGGCTGCATCAGCCAACACCAGTTTTATATCAGCGCGCTCATTGTTTAGCTCAAATGCCTGTTTCGCTTTCGCATAAGCTTCATCCGCCTGTTGTTCTGCAATCAGTGCCGCAGCCTGTTTAACCAGCTTATCTTCAGGAAGAGGAAGGTGTTTTGCTAACATTTCTCGTAGCTTTGGCTCGTCTACTTCACCACCTAACCCATCAACAGGCTGACCATTTTTAATCACTGCAACCGTTGGTAATGCTCGAACACCAAACTGCATTGCAATTGCTTGCTGAGCTTCACAATCAACAGTCGCAACCAGTAACTCATCAGGGTATTCAGCGGCAATCGCTGAAACAAGATTTGTAGCCTCTTTACTTTGCTCATGGGCTTCCATCCAAAAGCTTACAACCACCGCTTTTTCATTCGATACTTCTAACAATACTTGTTGAAAGTTCTCTGGTGTTAATGCAACAACATTTTCTGGTGCAGTATTCATTCTGAGATAACCTGTAAATCTATTTTTGATAAAAATGGGGTTGATTCCCCGAGATACAAGCGATTGATTGAAAAAATATTCTTACCTGTGATCTCCGCCTCAACTCAGTCAGGAAAATACAAAAAAGCCCGCTTGCATTCACAAACGGGCTTCAGGTGGTAAACCGTAATTGTCGGACGAAACTAAATCGATACCAGCTGATTATTAAAGACAGCAAACAAGGCTAACAGTATCAGTCCTTCAATTTTATCTATCTTCCGGTCATTCATAACAACATTCGTCACAAAGAACATTACAACCATTGAGCCTGATAAGTACATCAACAGATTCGGCTCCATTGTTAACGGTAGAATCAATGACGTAATCCCCAGGATACCGAAAATATCAAAGATGTTTGATCCCAGGATTTCACCCAACAACAGATCTGCTTGATCATTGTTATCACCCGGACGACGGACAATAGTAATAGCAACCGCAATTTCAGGAATAGAAGTACCAACAGCCAGAATTGTACTGGATAACTTAGCACTCATAATATCTGTAATCTCTGCACCTTTAATTAGAGCATCAACGACCAAATCGCCGGAAATAAATAAGAAGCTAAGACTTAAAACCAACAATCCCCAATCAAGCACTGTCGTTGTTTCTTTTTCTTCTTCCTCATCTTCATCGCTGTTCAGAAGAGCCTGTTCAGCCTGATTATGCTTATCATTTTTAAGAACGTAAGCAAGATAAAATACCAACAACAATAACAGTAGCAGGCCATCAACCATGTCGAATACACCGTCGATCATCGATGCTGTAGAAATTAAGACGGCCCCCAGGAAGATTGACATTTTGCTACCAAACACATCTTTGTGAACAGGTAGTGAGGCTTTTGCAAATGTTGCAGCAGCACCAATTCCTAATAAAGTGTTGGCTACAACCGTACCGTAGACATTGCCAATAACCATACCGGCCTCGCCTTTAAGCGCGGCACTCAGTGAGGAAAACATTTCTGGCGCAGAGGTACCAATCGCTACAATCAATGTTCCGGTTGCTAATTTACTTAACCCAAGGCTATTACCTACTTTTACAGCCAGCTCAGTAAAATTATCAGCCGCAACTATCAAAGCAATAAGCGCTAATACAAACAGCCCAATTTCTAACAGCAGCGATGGTCCCATCGTTGCTCTGAATTGCATAAGCCCGTATCCAACGACCAGCAACAGTGCAACTAAAGCATGTGACTTAAATTTTGCCAATGTGAATCCTCTTTGTTCATCAATTTGCGTTAGGTAACCAGATAGAATAATTCATTCTCTATTTTCGTAGTTTTTCTGGCTAACTATATCTTCAGTACAAGTAAACGCGACATACTATGTCACTTGTTCTAATCGGTCAATCGAACAATAGTAAGGATATCGTTTTCAAAAAAACTTTCCGGTTTTACGACCAAATTCACAAATCTGACGGTGAATAGCGCACAACTCCTTTTTTATATCCATATCAGCATTATCTATAACAAAGGATGATATAAAAAAGGTCCAAACCACTGGCAGATCATTACTAAAACTCTATACTCAATCGAGCTTTAAAAAGGTATGGAAAGATGAAAGTTTTTCTGGGGACGAAATGGAATTATCGGCGAGGTAAAATAAAAAGGGCATAGGTGATATTTCGCACCTATGCCAAAGAGAGTATCAGTGCTAGCGGGTCAACACACTAACCATTCGGTACATGTGTTAATTTGCCCAACTTCCTGTGACACTACCAAATGATAATTGACAACTTATGAGCGGTAATAAAGCTGAAAACCATCACATGGCCTTATCTATCCTTGATAAGCCTTTACGCTTTGCAATTGCAAAGCTGCTATCCGAAGATAACAAAACCTTAAACAAACATAATTCAAGTTAGTGACCGATTCATGTAATAAGTAGCGGCTTATTTCATCAATCTTAAAGTCTAAAGCAACTTGATAGTTATGAATGTTCTCTTATTAGGGTACATAATCAAGCTTTTGTCGATAAATAGCGCCCTGAATAAGATGAATTGCTTAAATTTACTACAGTTTATAGTATCTTCGCAAACCGTTTACAAAATGTAACATAGGTACGCGTGTCTATAAAGTCATAAACGTAGCATTTGCGCATTTAATCCATATTCTGATTAAGGATTTAGGTACTATAACGTCCAGTACTAAACCATCTCTATTCTAAGAATTAACAGATTCAGGCAGTACGCATGACCGAATATTCTATTATTGTGCGTCGATATCACAGCTCCCTGAATGAAATGCTGTTTAATGAAACCAATCATTAAACAGCAGCCAAAATAACCAGCAAAGGTAGTAGCTCTTATTTTTTCGGCGGGTTGTGAGCAAATTCAATTCGATTTCCGCTCGGTTCACGAATCATCATGTGCTTAGTTGGGCCACCTCGATTTGGCTCCGGACCAAATTCAACAACTACACCTTCTGCTTTTTTAAAGCGTTCATGCAGCTCATCTAACCTATCAAAACTATCAACAGTTAATGCCAGATGATGAAGCCCAATATTATTCTTTCGATCAAACGCCACTACATTTTTTGGGTCTCTTGCTTGCCACAACGTGATAAAGATTTTGCCATCTGTTACAAATTTTGCGGGGTAAGAAGGATCGCCTCCGGCATATCGCCAACCTAAAACATCCGTGAAAAAAGCAACCGTTTTATCCAGTTTTGAAACCGTTAGCCCAAGGTGATTCAATCCTTGAGTCATTGGCTGTTCAACTTTCTTATTTTCATCAGCGGCAAAAGCCGGAACCGTCAAACCACTGGCACAAACAACAGATAATGCGATTAATGCAGGCTTAAACAGAGATTTCATTACACTTCTCCAAAACAGGTATTTCAATAATGTCGCGGATTATACCTGATAGGTACATACAGTCATCCCTGTTTTTAATACAAACAATATCCTGTATTGAATATCTAAGACCGTGAAGTTTGTTTAAAAATCTCGAATATAAGATACATACAACGTAAAACTGAGTTACTTTATCGACGTTTTAATCGTATGTTGCATGGATCGATATAACTGTCATATCAAAGCAGTTATCGATAATGATGTTTTATTGAATCTGAACTGGAAGGAAGATAGTAGAACGCAGATGAACAAACATTCATCTGCGACGGGATAAGTCAAAATAGCTGTTAATCTTCTTTATAAATCACACCATCTTTCATCACAAAATCGATGTCTTTTAATAGTTTGATATCAGCCAGTGGATTTCCGGTCACTGCAACCAGATCAGCAAGCTTACCAACTTCCACACTACCTAATGATGATTCTTCTCCCAACAGACTCGCCGCTGAATATGTTGCTGATTGAATCGCTTCCATTTCAGGCATGCCCGCTTCAACCATGTAGACAAACTCATTGGCATTCATGCCATGAGGAAACACACCAGCATCAGTACCAAATGCTATTTTCACACCTTCTTTATAAGCCCTTGCAAACGTCTTTTGAATTTGCGGGCCAACAGCTTTCGCTTTTGGTCTGACAATAGCAGGATACAATTCAAGATTGCCCGCAACCCATTTACCGGCAGAAATGGTTGGCACATACCATGTACCCTTTTCTTTCATCAACGTCATGATGTCGTCAGTCATATAGGTGCCATGTTCAACCGAATCAACACCCGCTTTGACAGCACGACGCATTCCTTCAGCGCCATGAGCGTGAACCGCTACCACAAAGTTGTAATCTTTTGCTGCGTCCATAATCGCATCTAACTCGTCATCCATAAATTGAGGGTTATCGCCACTTTTTGCCAGGCTTAGTACGCCACCGGTAACGGTGAGTTTGATCACATCTGCACCGTCCTTATAACGCTGACGAATTGCTTGTCTGGCTTCATAAGGTCCATTTACCACACCTTGTGTCGGACCTTGCTCGCCTGATAAGTGAGCATAGTGCTTATTCATACCATTTGAACTGTCACCATGTCCGCCCGTCGTTGCAATTGCTCCACCAGCCGCATAAATTCTGGGACCGATGGTTTCGCCTTTATTAATAGAGTTACGCAAATCAATCGTGACTGTTCCACCCAGGTTTCGCACTGAAGTAAAACCTGCATTCAGCGTAATTGCAGCATACTTAGCAGCAGTTAACGCTCTGGCCGCTTCATTTTTTGTGTATTTTTCAGCATAAGAGCCGGGGCCAAAATACATATCAAGATGAGTATGAAGATCAATGAAACCAGGCATCAATGTTTCACCTTTTAAATCGACAAGCTGTTGTTTGCCTGTTGGTTGAAGAAATCCTTTTTCAATAGCAGCAATCTTATTGCCCTTAACCACAATGCTGACATTTTTTCGCACATCATCCGACACACCGTCGATTAATGATCCAACGTGCAACACGTAATCAGCAGCAAATGCCTGACTTTGACAAAGAAGAAGTCCAGGTAGCAGTGCCTTTTTTACATTCATCATTTTTCTCGTACTCTGTTTTTATGTTGTTAGCCGCATTTTTCCACAGCCAATTTGTTTTACCAGAGCGTGTGTGTTGAACACCTTGTAGACAACGATAAAATTCAATTATCTTAAAAATACTGTCAAAAGTTTATATGCCAATGCACACATAACGAGTCTCAAGATACTCTTCAATGCCCTGAGAGCCACCTTCCCGTCCTAAACCGGACTGCTTTACACCGCCAAAAGGGGCAGTCGGGTTTGAAATAACACCTTCATTCACACCAACCATCCCATATTCCAATTGTTCAGAAACTCGATAGATACGCCCTATATCACGGCTGTAAAAATAAGCCGCCAGACCATAATCAGTATCGTTTGCCATTCGGATAACGTCGTCCTCATGTTCAAATTTAATCACCGGAGCCAGTGGCGCAAAAATCTCGGTTTGCGCAACAGCCATCTGATTATTAACTCCCGTTAGAATGGCTGGCTGGAAAAAGTTAGATGACATATCCGGATTCGCTTCACCAACCAGCAGTTCCGCGCCATCAGCTACCGCTGATTCAATTAAGGAAACCGCCTTTTGCTTTGCTTGCTGATTAATCATCGGCCCTGTCGTTACATTCGGATCAGTCCCCTGCCCGAGGGTTAACCGACTTACTTCGTCCGATAACTTGCTGATGAATTCATCATATACGCTGGCATGGACAAACATGCGATTAGCACATACACAAGTTTGACCCGCATTACGATATTTCGATCCCATCGCCCCTTGTACAGCCGCATCTAAATCTGCATCGTCAAACACAATAAAAGGTGCATTACCGCCAAGTTCAAGTGACACACGTTTGACTGTTGACGCACACTGTTCAGATAATTGTTTACCTACAGCGGTCGACCCTGTGAATGAGAACTTGCGGATAACGGGATGGGTCGTTAACACCTGACCAATCATGTCAGCATCATCCCCAACGACGACATTGAATACACCGTCGGGAATACCGGCTCTTTTTGCCAGCTCTGCCAACGCCAGTGCCGATAAAGGCGTCAATTCAGACGGCTTGACGACAAATGTACAACCTGCGGCAAGCGCTGGCGCAGCTTTACGAGTAATCATTGAACTCGGGAAATTCCACGGCGTGATAGCCGAGGTCACACCAACAGGCTGTTTCATCACCAGAATTCGCTTCGTTGCGTCTGGAGCCGGGATCGTCTGGCCATAAACACGCTTTGCTTCATTAGCGAACCAGTCACAAAAAGCAGCACCGTAACCAATCTCACGACTGGCCTCTGATAGCGGCTTACCTTGCTCGCGGGTCATGATCATCGCCAGATCATCCTGATGCGCTAACATCAGATCGTGCCATTTCATCAATATAGCAGAGCGTTCAGCGGTTGTTTTTGCACGCCAGGCTGGAAGCGCTTTTTCGGCCGCATCGACGGCTGCCAGAACGTCTTGTTGAGTGATATTGGATACATTAGTTAACAGTTCTTGAGTCGCAGGGTCAGTGACAGAAAATTGGTTATCACCTGCAGGGAGAAAAGAACCATTAATAAAGGAAGTCGATTTCAGGAGAGATACATCACGTAGTTTAATCATGAGAGGCCGTAGTATTCATCGTTTTCAAACATTGAGAGCGCATAAAACCAGAAGGTACAACTAAATGCCACTAGTTTTTTGCACCAGCAGCAACTTCAGGAACAAGCATCTCCCAACCCCATCACTAATAGTCATTACTATTTCTAATGACTTTATAGAAAGACATGATTAATTAGAACTTCATTATGTAAATGAGTTTTAGCACTTAAGATTAAAATTTGATTCAAAATTACTATTTAGCAACAGATTAAGAACTATAAACAACTTGTATAAATAACAACCAAAATAAAAATTATGTACGCGCTTACAAGTCATACCAGTTTATTTAAAGTATATTTTTCAATAATTTATATAATTCATTACATCTTATTACTTTTTTGAATTTGCCTATTTCAGAAACCTCTGGCTATTGTCTTAACAGGTAACCGAGATATACCTTTTAAAAAAACAAAAAATACAGAAATACAAAAAAACAAACTAACAACAATATTAATAATCCAAAATAAAAATTATTCGGAGTATCAGCATGCGTAAAACTATTGTATCTACTGCCGTTTTAACAGCAATCACAGGTCTGGCAGCTGTATCTGTTCAGGCAGAACAACCAACGTCGGGCGCCAGTTCAGAACTGGATAACATCCATAACCAATGTATCGTTCAATTCAACGATAATGTTGCACGCGCTAATGTGCCTGGCCTTGCAAACGGTCTGGCCGCTCAGGGCAAATCAACTCTTAAGCACGTATATAAGAATTCATTAAAAGGTTTTGCTATCAACATGCCTTGTCATGCTGCTCAGCAAGCTTTTGGCAATAACCCAGACGTGAAAAGCTTCACGCCAGACAGTGTAGTATCTGTATCAGCTAAGCCTGGCGACGGTGGTACACCTGAATCACAAACAACACCATGGAGTGTTACTCGTGTTGGTGGACCAGTAGACGGTTCTGGATACACAGCCTGGGTATTAGACACTGGTATTGACGTAGACCACCCTGACCTGAATGTTGATGCATCGCGTGGATTCTCTGCATTCACCAAAGGCAGAAATGCAGGTGTTGATGATGGTCACGGCCATGGTACTCACGTTGCAGGTACTATCGGCGCACTGGATAACACAATTGATGTTGTTGGTGTTGCTGCTGGCGCTACAGTAATTCCTGTAAAAGTTCTTGATGCTCGAGGCTCTGGCTCAACGTCTGGTGTAATTGCAGGTATTGATTTTGTTGCAGCAAACGCATCAGCAGGCGATTGCGCGAACATGAGTCTTGGTGGCGGTGTTAGTGAAGCGCTTGATGACGCCGTTATCGCAGCCGCGCAGCAGTCTGGTGCGTACTTCGTACTTGCAGCTGGTAATGACGGTGATCACGCAAGTAATCACTCTCCAGCTCGTGCAAACGGTAACCGTGTTTACACAATTTCAGCAACTGATTCCAGCGACAGAATGGCATCATGGTCAAACTACGGTAACCCTCCGGTTGACTACGCAGCTCCAGGTGTAAGCATCCTTTCAACCAGAAAAGGTGGCGGTACTACGACTATGTCAGGTACGTCAATGGCATCGCCTGCAGCTTGTGCAGTTATCATGATGAGAAACGGTAACCCTGGTACCGATGGTACTGCCAGCGGTGACCCTGATGGCAACCCGGATAGCATTGTACACCTGTAACGCAATTCTCTTGTTACGCACATCCACTACCTAACTTTACGCCGCTTTTTAAGCGGCGTTTTTTTATTCCGCGCTTAAAAAACATCTCGCCTTAAAAATATATAAAACGGAAGACGACCTGACAGAAACCAGAAGACGTAAAAACAAATGAGATTTATCAGTAATTTTCTTAAAGAATTTAAAAATGAGGAGTTGTTTTGACTAGCAGGGAAACACAGTGTGAAAAGGAAGGATGGTGCCGGCTGCCGGAGTCGAACTGGCGACCTACTGATTACAAGTCAGTTGCTCTACCAACTGAGCTAAGCCGGCACACTGTGTTGCTTTCCCTTGAAAGCGGGGCGTATTAAACAATATTTATTTTAAGCTGGCAACAGGGAAAACGTGTTTTTTTCGAGTTTTTTTCAATTTTTTTGGTTACTTGCAGTTTTAAGAAACAAGCTGATTATTATTAATACACATATTGCGAGTTTTATCGCCAGTTCATGCCAGGTTAGATTTACTTGTCCGTAAATCAAGGTAACATCGAACGACAACACGTAATCAATAACGACAAAAATTTCGCGCATTTTATGCTAAAAAATATCACTTTATCTATTATTGCACTGATTTTAAGCGGTGTAGGTCTGACACTTTGGTTGCCAGACTACGATATCTCTCAACGACCGGATAATAATCCAGCAGCAAACTGGCAACTCAATCAGTCATCTCTCGACAGTCCCCTACCGGTTTCCCTGACCCGGCTCCCACTGCAACCTACACAGGAAGATGCTTATGCTATTCAACTCGGCATGTTTGGTGAATTGCAACAAGCAATTAATGAAGCCGGAAAACATCCATTTGCACAGTCAGTCACTATAGTTAAGATTAAAGACCACTCCAGATTCTGGTACACCCCGTTAGTAGGACCGTTTACACAGAAAGCCGCCGCTCAGGATGCGTTGAGTGAAGCGAACTCGAACGAGACATCGGTAAATCAGGCAACCAGCAAATTACCCATTGTTCGCTGGCCATTGACGCCTGAGACAAATGAAAGCGCAGAAGGATAAATGTCATGAAAAAGGTTGATCCACCACTTCGCAACTATCAACAAATGATGCGTGTTGTTCAGGATAAGGCCGACTCCGGTAAGAATCATGGAAATGGCTATTCAATGGCATCAGCATTTGGCAAAACAGACCAACCAGTCCGAGGGTTGGATTTACGGCTCCGAACACTCGAAGAATCCGGCTTTAATGCGGTATCACCACGACGTCCCGGGCCTGTCGATAAAGGTGGTGAGTTTGACGCCAGAACATCATCTATTTACTACCATCAGCTAAACGACAACACACAATCCTTCTTTTCCGGGGTTGGTGGGCCATTAGTGCAAAGCCGTAATGATTTGCTACCAGGTACGAAACAACGCACCAGCTTTGGCGAACACAGTTATACCAAAAAAGTGGAACCAACAGTGACCATGGAACCGATGCAAACGCCACAAAAGAAAACCGACGATAAAACGACCTCGAAAGACTAGCGCGTATTGCTAACATAGAGTTTGTATAAAATGTACAAACTCGTTACATTTCAGCTTTCCTCTATTCCTGTGAGAAAGCCCTATGAATCTGAAACGCTCTGCGAATATCCAAACACTCACGCTGTCAGTAGCACTTGCAGCAACCACATTGTTCACTTTCACACCCGCTCAGGCTAACGAACAACTGGCAAAAAAATATAATCAGGCCGTTCGTGACGCCTCGGTTGTGCGACAAAACGAAATCTCAGACAAACTATTCGCCATCAATGACCAGAACGATCAGCTCATCTGGAATGACGATAAAACGAAACTACTGGTCTTAACCTGGAAAAGTGAAGACGGTTTTAAAAAATACATTGAACCCAATACAAAAACTTCCGCCAGCGAACAGTATGTCACCTGGGTCACTGCCGCACCGCAGCTCAAAAACTTTTGTACGCGCTACCTGAAAAATCACCCAAAAGCCTCTAAAGAAGATTTAGATTTACGATTAAAAAAATATCTGGGGCTAAGTCATGAATGGCAATACGACGTATTTGCAGAGCTGTGGGTCAGTCCTGACGAATTATTTCGTCCCTGCGTTGATCCGGAAATCAATGATTCCACCTGTGAAATCACATTCGATGGAAACCCGACCGTAAAAAATATTACTGATTACCAGCAATTTTATAAAAACCTGTATTTCAACGATTTCCGAACTCGCCCGGGTGTTCCCTGGACAGGCCTGGGCTACACCTTTGACTGGGGAGGTCGTAAAGACAATGATGTCGGTGCCAGTGAATACATTCTGATTCCCAGCGCGACTTACGAAATAAAGGCCGTTTATCCGACCGCGGAATATTGTGGGCTAAAGTAATTATCCCTACCCCAGAATAAGCTCCTTCAACTGGCTTGGCGATAACGTCAGGCCAGGTATGTTCAAGGCGACGCCGTTATGACCCGTCATCGACAACATTTTTGTCGCGGGCATGACCTGCTTAAACACCTTAAAGCTACCAATCATGTGCTGCACCGGTCCTTTTATCAGATTCGACGCAACCCCCAGTAACACACCTGGCTCATCGCCAGACGACATCGGATTTAACGTCATTAAATTGTGACTGGGCATACATTGAATAAACACATTGAAGATATTCGGGATGCAAGTCGTACTGGGTGCAATATTTGGATAAGGGATCGGCACTGTCGCCAGCGCAATTAATGTTTTACAGACATCGGGAAAACCCAGGTTAATCGCTGACATTTGTGTATTTGAAAACATAGTAGCCCCTATCCCATATTGATTCGTTTGCCATCAACTCGCACATCTTCACTGGCAGTAATGACCTGTTGTTTTGCATGCGTCCTGAACATACCTTTCGCTGTCACCGATGCATGTTCAACGTGTTGGATCAGATTTTTCACGGTATTGACCAGACTATCGGTAAACGACAACACCCCATGCTTACCAATAAACTGCAATTTATTCAGCGCCGTCACCTCTACATCCTGAGTAGCTGTCAACGAGATTTTTGGGCTGACTAAAGTCACGGGCTTTTCCGTCTGGATTGATAACGACCGGGCCTGAGACTCCAATACATGCGTGATCACATATTGCGGTTTGTCATGCTGCCCGCTCACAACAAATAACACGGTATCGCCAATCGTTGGCGTTAGCAGTTCACTGACGGCGACCGATGCGAAAAACGAACCATCGACAACCCAACGCTGCTCCATCTCATCAAAAGCCGTTAACTGACCGATGAATTGCATCGCAGGGGTTGGTGAATCAGATAATCTAAGACAAGAACTCATGGGGTTACTCCTCGTTCGGCAAGTTGTTTATCAGCTTCTTCCTGATTGGGATCGTCGGTCAGTAACTGGCTGGTATCCACACCTTTCCAGTTACATTGCTGTTGTTCCAGGGCGTAAATGATGGTGCGTAACACGGTTACACTGGCGAAGTTGCAGCGGGTCAATTGCCCATAAGACAAATTGGCATACTGCAAGTCAGCACCAGAAAAATCAGCCGTATCCGCAACCAGCGCTTTCATCCAGGCTTCACTCATGACGGCCTCAGTAAACTGACTGTCGGTGATAGTAGCTTGCTGGAAATTAGCCCCGGGTAATTGCGCTGCCGTAAACTGGCAATCATTGATCTGAGCTTCCATGAAAATGGCCTGATGTAACAAGGCTTCGGAGAAATTAACCTTTGTCAGCTGACACTTAGCAAAATTGGTTGAGATCAGATTTCCACCACTGAAATTCATGTCACAAATTGTACTTTCCATACAATTACACGCGGTGAAATCCAGCCCGGAGAAATCTTTATTGGTTAACGTGCATTTCAGCAATAACGCCTGATTGAACTGACATTGTTCCAGCGTAACCGGATCAAAATTCACTTCCACCAGATTGACGTTTTCAAAGGTGCAACGAGTGAATGTCGTATCCATCAACATTAATTCCGTCAACGAAGAGGTGTTAATCGTACAGTCAGCAAATTCCGTTCGTGTTAAATCCACTTTGGCCCAGGTCGCTTTAGCAATCGTTAAATGTAACCACTCACTATCACTGAAATCACTTTCAGCAATGGTCATTGTATCGAAAACGAATGCATCACCAGTGCTTTCCCAGCGAGACGATACACAGGGGCTTTGTAAAATATTGCACTGGTTCAGTACATTGTCCTTCCATTGCGTCTGCGATAAATCGCACTGTGCGAACACCAGTCTGGAAAACTCACATTCTGTGAATACAGCACCGGTAAAATTGCATTGCAGGAATATCGCGCCTTCCAGTTGTACGCCTTGCCAGTTTACACCCGAGAAATCTTGTCCCATCACGGGCTGCCCGGTTGCAATACTCTGTTTAATTTGTTCAATCTTGTCTGTCATAGTTGCTCCTGCCTATCGTACTGATGGCTGAGGATAACGTTTCATGCGTTGTTGTTTGCTGCCTTCCCACCAGGCTTCACCCGTGTTGGAGTTGTGCAGTGTCACCTGATTGAGCGTACTGTCTGCAAAGTTCACTTTGCGTAACGTCGTTTCACCAAACCAGGCGCTGGTGCAATCTGCTTCCGTTAAATCGGCCAGCATCATATTGCAGCGCTTAAACAACCCTTTCTTCATACTGGCTGTCATCAGCAATGCATCTGCAAAATCACATTCAATGAAAATAGCGTTATCAGCCACCAGCCCGGTCAAATCCAATCCGCGAAAACCACAGGTATGCCACTGGCTATCCGTCATGACGCAATCACGAAAATCCCCCTGATTACTAAACTGAACTTTGTCGGCATTCACTCCTGTAAAGTTAGTGCTTACTGCCTGACTGTTCAGCATCAGGCAACGGCTGAGGGTTGCATCAGAAAAGTTAGCTTCGCAAAAAGATGATTTAAGTAGCTGACAGGCTGACAGATGTGCCTGCGTGAACTGAGCCTGGTCCAGACAGGCTTCGGTGAATATAGCTTCCTTGAATGTCGCGGCAGTGAAATTAGCCGCATTTAATTGCGGGGCAGTAAATACCGGAGAAGTTAAGTTTGCCTGCTGCCACTGACTGGCTGGAAGTTCAGCCTCAGCAAACAATGCTTTTGTTAACTGGATCTCATTAAATAACGCTTTATTACCGCATGCTTTACTGAAGTTAACCTGGTTCGCTTTTACCCGGTCAAACACGGCATGATCCACATGAGCGCCCGTAAACACCGCGCCGGTTAACGTGCAGTCATCAAACCGACATTGCTCCAGATTGCAGCCTTCAAACATCGTATCCGTCAGGTTCTGCCCAGAAAAGTCCAGCCTCGCCAGATTGGCTCCAGACAGGTCACACCCGGCCAGCGACTGGCCAGTTTGTAAAGCATCGACAACCCAACAACGAATCAGTTGATTGCCTTCATCAGTCAATCGTTGATGCAGCACCTGAATGTCTGGCGATTGTTGTCGAGCCTGGCGAGATAGAATAGCCTTTAGCTGTTCAGCGGCGTGGGCTTTTTGTTGTTGCAGTCCACCGTTTATCGCTGCCCCCGTCATTGAATAATCTGACCGGGTAGCAACGGTCGCCGTTGCCTGCTCCTGAATCGCCTTCAAATCAACACCAGTTACCATCACTGGTGCTTTCATCCGATAACGCACCACATCAAGCGATTCATCCGGGATATTCGCTGCCATCGCTTCCTGCTGCTTTTTCATCGCTTCAGCTTTCTTTTCTGCTTCAGCGACTTTCGCCTCCGCATGAGCCAGATAAGCGGATAAATCAACATCACCGGATTCGATTAACTCAGCCGGTAGCGGCGGTAGGTCATCATCGGCTTCCAGTGGTGGAATATCCGTTTCTTCTGCAGGCGTATCTTCGAGATGCTCACTGACCAGTAACGCTTTAGCGACTTTCTTTTTCTCGTCGTTTTCGGCTTTAGCCTGAGCAACCAAAGCCGCCATTTTAGTTTTTTCTTCGGGCGATTTTTCCGGCAACAATTGGGCATCGTTAAACACATGAGCCGCAGCCGTTTCATGGTTGGCTCGCAGCGCCATAACATGTTGATAATACGCATTGCTACGCGGTGTATCAGCCACGTTCTCACAACCAATCAGTAACTGGCGAATGTCCAGTCCATCCGAATCATTCGCATCAATTACACCACGGTAAATCAGTACACCCAACTCCTGAGCAGGAAAGAACCAGACGGTATCAATCACCGTTTTAATTTCTTTCACCGGGAAATCATCGTCGCCTGGCAAGCGTTTCCCATTCGCAGCCTGCGCTGCAAATGCTCGAACGCGCAATGAGGGCAAACAACCTCGCAACACAGGTTTTTCCGGATGCATGCCTTCAATACAATATTCACTGCCCGGCGTAAAATTCCCACCGCTCCACTGATCCGGTGCGGCTGCATTAAACAATGCGGTGTTCGTATCATCCGGAAAACCCGGATGAATATTATCAAGCCAGTGTTGGTCGTAGGTGCCCTGATGCTGCGCCCGCTGTGGCCAGGTGATATCCAACGGCGCAAAGCTTGCAGGCTGACGACTAAATTTACGCGCTGACCCTTTATCTTTTTCATGGTAAATATTGGCTAAATCGTAGCGGCCTGTTTCTGTGTTTTTTAACGTTCGCTTTAACAGCCCTTTTCCTTGCGGATTCAGCGCGAGCCCTTCTCCGCCCCAGGCATGCTTCCAGTTAATCGGCATATCGGTGAATGGTTCTGCGAGGCTGGTGCGTGGAAATAGCCCACCGCGATAATCCCGATCACCAATCACGTTCAACGTTTTATTCACGCTACCGATTGCGATACGGACTGACATTTGCCGAACAGCTTCGCCTCCGGGCGCATAAGCACTGCCCATTGCTAACATTTCAGCGCGTTCTTTGGCAAAGCCCATATCCAACACACCACCTGGCGGCATCGCTTCACCAATCAGTTTCCAACCATCCTGTTCACTAATCAGTTTGCGCTCTTCATCCAGTTTGAAAAACACCAGCACACCCACGGCAAACATTGACCGTTTCAGGTAGTAGTTCTTGTGAATCAGACTCAGTTGCTTCGGTTTATACAGTTGCATCATTCATCTCCCTGACCGTTACAACATCGCTAAAATGCCAGAAATGATTTTGGCTTTAACCGTGCTCATTTCAGCTTCCATTTCTTCCACGGTTCGAATGGCCGCAGCACCGTTATTCAGCTCAACAACAACACCCGCGTTGTTCGATAGATTTATCTTCGCGCCAAGGTTCGTCTCCATATTGAGATTCACCCCCATATTGACGCTGTAACCAATATTCGCCGCCATGTTGATTGATAAATCCGCCGACGATCCCATTTTGATTCCCATGCTGGTAGCCGATGCCAGTTTGAGCGACATGTCGTAACTGGGCCCCAGTGTCATACTCATGCTGTTAAACATGCCCATCTGCATCGAGACACTGTTTCGTAGTCCAAGGAAAATTTCGGTTGAGTTAGCATTGCCCAACGTGGTGGACATCCGGTTATCCATGCTCAGGGACGCTGTAAAACTATTATTCAGCGCCAGATTGGTCGATACCTGGTTGTTGATCCCAACATTCGATGAATTCACATCGGAATCACCCGTCACGGTAGATGATTCATTTTTGTCACCCGTCACCGTCGTACTGTTTTTGGTGTCGCCAACGGTAGTACTGGTATTTTTTGAATCACCAATATGAGTGGATGTAGATGTTGATTTGCCGATCTGCATCTGGGTGTTAGTGGTATCACCAATTGTCGTATTACTGCCCGTCGTATTGCCTATTTGCAGATTACTACTGGTGGTATTACCAATCTGGATCGATTGAGATGTGTTGTTACCTAATTGAATATTAGTATTGTCGTTGTTGCCGAGGGTCGTTGAATTGCTGGTTGTATTCCCCTGCATCGTGTTTTTATGCGTGTTATTACCTGTGGTTTGATTGGTCGTATTAGTATCGCCAGTGGTCTTAGATAAACTTACCGTGTCGCCCAACGTTTCAGAGTTAGAGAACACCGTGGCCGAAGGGTCCGTCCAGGTTGGCGCATCCGTGCCAATACCGGATAAATTAATGGTACGGTTACGAATAGTATTTTCACTGTAGGTATCACCATCCACCAGCTCATCAGCCAGATCGATAATGGACTGGTCCGGCACGTTGCCATTCACAAAACTCGGCGCCGCTTTATCCACCTCCCCTGAATAATCGCCAATCACTGATTTACTGACACTTTTACCTACCTGGGAATAATTCTGACTGGTGCCAATATCACTGTAACCATAACTAATTAAGCCATGATTCTCGTTGTAATTACTGCCCTGAGACACGCTGGCACTCAGTACGCCATCAGCCCCATTGTCACTTTCAGAAAAACCATACGAGCCGCCAATGTTGTAACTACTGTCCTTATAGTTACCTGACAACATGTCCGGATTGTCGTAAGCACTTTCAACAATCTGTTTCGCACCGTTGAAATCAACTGGTGAAAAATAACCAAACCGCATCCCAATGCTGTCGCCATAACTGGTGGAATAATTGCTACCCCAACTGGTATTTGCCGTCCATGACTCTTTGCGACGGTCAGCTGGTTGGATGGTTTTAGAGCCATGAGATGCCAGCACACTGCTAATTTCCGGTAATTCACTCTCGTCATTACTACGGGAGATCAACACCATTGCATTGACTTCAGGCGCAGTCTGCATTTGAGCCGATAACCGCACCCAGAACACATCTTCATCACCTGAGGCCGTAGCAAAACGCACCAGACAACCTTTTTCATGTTCTACATTGTCATCAAACTGATACGTACTGGATTCAACCTGAAAGTTATTCTTCTCTCGATAACGCCAGCCTTTCGGTGCAACCGATTCAACAACTTGTGCAATCACACTGCCCTGATGCGTGTCATCCATACTGAATGGCGTGATCATCGTGCCTTCGTAATTCCCTGAATCCACGACTTCCGTCGCTTCAATTTGTCCGGAATACGCTTCACCATCGGTCACTTTATGTGATACCCGGGTAACGACAAACACTTTGCCGCTGAACTGGGTGCGCATCAGATTACCCATCTGATTATTGATATTAGCCGCCTGAGTTAACTCGAAGGTATAACCCGGGCTTAATAATGGCGAGGTAGACACACCAGAAATCGAACTTTCGTCTGTGTCCATCTGTTGGTAAATACGGGTGAGCTGCTGTTTGGACTCTTCGTCATTCGTGCCGTAAGCATAATAACGATGATGCAGAAAATTAGAGTCCGTCGCTTCGCCGGTCGGTTTTTCATCGTAACTGATAAAGCCCGCGACTTTATTGCTCTCCCATTGTGCCTCTGTTCGGGTTAACACGGAACGAGCTGTTTGCGGCGTCATTTTTAGTTGATAACGCAACTCCATGAACAAATCACTTTGCTGCGCACCAACCGCTTTTAAATCGGTATAGCTGTATCGTAGCGCCAGCGGTGTCTGACTCGCGCCCGGAATGGCGACTTCTTGTGAGGTGGTTGTCTGATTGGAGAACACCAGCGTTAGCTGATTTTGTTCATGTATTGCGTAAAAGTGGATAGATGCTTTTGCCATCACACGTTGCAGAAAAGCGAGATCATTTTCTCCGGCCTGCAACCAGTCCTGCACCCGATTCGCCGTAATCCCTTCCAGCTTGAACTGCAATGTCAGCTTGTAACGATCAGTCTCAGGCTTTAAAACCTCCCGAATCAGCGATTCCATATCATGATCACGAAATACGTGATACCGATTCCGAAAAGTCAGCATAATCAGCGGCGATGCGATAGTCAGATTATAAATACCCGGCGCGGCCATTGTGACACCATTAATCACGCCATGAAAAAACCGAGATGGCGTGGCATCTTCCCAGGAAGGAGGCAAAGATGGATCTGGCCCTTCAAACCGATCCACAGTATACGGCATAGCAACTCTGACTCGCGCCCATAATCCGAGCAAATCAGGCCCCATTAGCTCAACCAGTGATTCCTGTGCATCAATATCCTGCACATCCAAATCATTCGCTCTCAGTTCCAGATTAAACTGATAAGGCTGCGATACACTTTCATCGCCTTGAAAAGATGTCACACGCAGAAAGTCATCATTTAATGTATGACCACTGAATGAGCCATCAATATCCAGGGCTATTGGCCGGGTCTGTCGCCGCTCTTCTTCTATCGCTATTGCGTCCAGATGCCCCGGATCAAATGCATCAGTCATATTTACCCGCCAGGTATTAATCAATACCCAGCAAAAGCACGAAGAATGCCAACAAGTAAGAACCTGAATTTAAAGGGTTTTTAATTTTCAAAAGCAAAAAAAGATAGTTGGCGGGTAAAACTCAGCGCGGTAATGGGTTTCTTTTCACACACTGTTCAGGCCTGGAAACTCAGTTCATACCTCAATAGTTTCATTTTTACACACACGGTAAAGCAACCTGTTTCTACGTTAAATGGTAAATGACGAACAGACAAAACTCTGTCTGTTACCAAGGACGCCCAAATGACAATTTTTCAGTCTTCATTTAATTAACTCCTTGGTAATACAGTACGAATTGGATTAAATTCGGTTATGATAATTAGTAGTTAAAAATTAATTTTAGCTACTTTAGGTTATCTAAATATATATTTAAGAAACAAAATGATGATCATTCGCCGATGTAACGGATTTAAATCACCATCAAGGGTCAACAGATCCAGGATGTAAGGGCACTATAAAAATTAAATATAACCCTTTAGTAACTAAAAGGTAATAATTACACCCTTGCATTCACAAAGACATCCTGTAAACAAGGATGAAATGATACACCACATTGTGAACATGCGATTATTTCGAGCCATCACACAGTAACCGCTACGTTTACATGCTGTCTGTAAATGCTGTCTGGTAGCTCAGAATATTAGATCAGGAGAAAAAAATGATCCGCAAACTGTTTGTAACTGCTGCCCTGGTTATTGCTGGTATTAATCTGGCAACCGCCGCCGAAGACCCAGAGCTCGAAGGATTCAGAAAAGCTTATAAACGACCAACCACGATTCCATTCCCCGCCGACAACCCATACAGTGCCGAAAAAGCACAGTTAGGCAAAATGTTATTTTTTGATCAAAGGCTTAGCAGAAACTTCAACATGACCTGTGCCACCTGTCACAACCCTTCACTGGGCTGGGAAGATGGTGTTCCAGGCGCATTTGGTGGCCAGGGGAAAACTCTTGATCGACACTCACCCACTATTCTCAATATGGCCTGGGGAGATAAATTCTTCTGGGATGGCCGAGCGGCAACGCTTGAAACACAGATAATTGGCCCCGTGGAATCCCCGGGAGAAATGAACGTTCCACTTCCGGTCGTCGTTGAACGACTTGAAAAGGTTCCCGGTTACGTTACACAGTTCAATAAAGTATTCCCTGATGGCATGACCATTAATAATCTGCTTAAAGCCATTGCCACGTATGAACGAACAATCGTATCCGGCACCGCTCCATTTGATTTATGGGTGCAAGGCGATGATGATGCGATTTCTGACGATGCAAAAGAAGGCTTCCGTTTGTTCAATACAAAAGCCAACTGTGCCGCGTGTCACTCAGGCTGGAATTTTACAGATAACAAATTCCACGACATAGGTTTACCCGGCAATGATAACGGACGTGGTGTTGTCAGTGGTGATCCAACTGACAATCAATCCTTTAAAACACCCGGGCTACGCAACATTACACTCAGAGCCCCTTACATGCATGACGGTAGCCTGAAAAACCTCGAACAGGTCATGAGCCACTACATCATGGGCGGGTTACAACGAGAAACGTTGTCACAAGACATGCAGTCTGTTGCACTCAGTTCTGGCGATGTGAAGCTAATTATCGCATTCCTTGAAAGCCTTCAGGGTGAAGATGTACCTGTAAGCCTGCCTATTTTACCAATTTAATAAAGGACGCTGACAATGACCATTAAACACAAATTATGGGGCGGTTTTGGCTTACTCATTTTGCTATTCAGTTTGCTCGGTGTGTATCAGAGTATTCAGTTAAACCGGCTGGGTGACAGCGCTCTGGACGTTTTCGAATCGCCGTTAAAAGCTGTTTCAAGCAGTCGTGCCTCCTGGGATTTATTTCGTTCCAGCCGTGACCTGGTAAATCGCGAACTGGCCAGAATTCAGTTTACAAACAGTGCTGATGCGCTTACCCGACTCAATGATTACGAAAGCCGTTTTAACAAGGAACTGGCCACTGCAAAAGTTGCGTCTCAGGCACTAGGCGTTAACGCTGACTTTAATCGAATCGAACAAGCCGCAACCGAATGGTACAAACTGAATAAACAACGGATCGGCAACAGTAACCTGACTGTCCTGCCGGATGAGCGGGCACTGACTCAGATTGATCGCCAGCTCGGCGTTGACCTGGATGACCTGGTAAAAGCCAGTCTGATGGCATCCGGCCAATATAAGCAACGCACTGAATCCCTGATCTCCAGCACGTTATGGCTAAGTAACGTTATGCTGATTCTGACGATTGGAATTGGTGCTGCCATTGCTCTTTATCTTGCGGTTAGTCTGACTAAACCATTGAAGCAGCTATTAACAGCAATTATTGACCTTGCTCGTGGTGATGGTGACTTAACACAACGCCTGAATCTCAACCGTAGTGATGAAATTGGTGATCTGGCAGACGAAATTGATTTGTTCATCTCTCGTATTCATGAACTGGTTAGTGATACTCAGTCTGCGCTTAGACAGGCCCATCAAACGATTTCAGGCTTTGGTGACCTGGCTCAGGACACACACCAGGGTGTTGCACAGCAAAAATCACGACTGGAAGAAACCAATATCGCCATTGAACAAATGACGGCTGCGGTAAGCGGTGTAAGAGAACGTTCAACAACCGCTAAAGATCAGGCGCGCCAAATCAGTGATGATGCTCGAGACAGCATGACGCTGGTTGAAGACGCCAGCTCCAATATAAATCGCCTGGCAAATGAAGTTTCGGCGGCCAGTGAGACCATTCAACAGCTGGCATCAGACAGCAGTAATATCAGTAATCTGTTAAACGTGATCGAAGAAATTGCCGATCAAACCAATTTACTGGCACTGAATGCCGCTATCGAAGCTGCACGAGCGGGTGAAGCAGGTCGCGGATTTGCCGTTGTTGCTGATGAAGTTCGCGCACTGGCGAATAAAACCCGTGAGTCTACAGAGAATATTCAGTCAACCATTTCAAACATTCATACCCGTGTTGATGCCGCTCGCGAAGTCATGCAACAAGGCCGAGAACTGGCCCTGAATTGTGTGACTCAGAGTAATGACGTAAGTGTGGCACTGAATCAAATCGGCGACAGTATTTCAATCATCGAACAAATGAATCTGTCGATTGCTGATGAGACAGAACAGCAACAACACAGCATGGGTCAGATTAACGATCACATGTCCAGCATTAACCAGGTAGCGGATAACACAGCCACTACCACTGATTCACTGAAATCCGGTCAGTCACTACTGGATAAAGCATTGAATCAGGTAACTCTGAGCATGAGTCAGTTTAAGCTGTAACATCGTTTGAACAGCATATTTCCAGGGCGGTGATAATACTATCACCGCCTTTTTTATATAGATCAGCCTGTTATTATCACCACTTCTCCACCTCCTCCATGATTTACAGACCCTTGCAGGCATCACCACAAAATCTTGTTATTTTTTTGTATCGGCTATTGCATAAAAAACGATTCGGCATATACTGTATTTACTTACAGTAAAGCAACTTTCAGAGGTAACCAATGGCTGTTGAAACTCGCTATGTCGTCGTCAGAAATGGAGGTAAAGAAGTTATGACATTTGCCGACAAAAAATCCGCTGACGAATATGATCGTATGTTAGATATCGCAGAAGATATCTCCACACTACTTGGTAGTGCTTCTATTGAATTAGATGATCCGGCAAAAGAAGAGTTAAGCATCTACCTGGCGAAAAATCGCGAAGAAATGCTTTACGCACTGCAAGCGAAAAAGCGTCCAGCCACCAGCAAAACAAGTGACAAGAAAGCTGATGCGGCCAGTGCTGAAAAAACAAAAACAGAAGACGCTAACGACGATGAAACAGATGCAGCCGAGCCAAAAGCATCTGCTAAAAAGACCACTAAAAAAGCTGACGCTAAGCCAGATATCAAAAGCGTCGCTTAGCAACCCTGACTTTACTCGTTGTTCCAGCTCTAATTCAAAGGCATTCAGGCAAAGTCATGGCAGGAGATTCAGCTATTCTGAATCACTGTCATGAAAATCAGGATAAACGCCTATGAGTTCACCAAAAGCTTGAACAAGAGCCTGAACAAAGGCACCGCCAGAAACTCGAATAGAATTTCAAATAACGTTTCGTTTGTATAAGTAAACTGAAGTAAACAAACCCGAACCCCCAACCAGTATTCGGGAAACAACAGAGCACTATTAATGGAGTAACACAGACAAGTGATGGAGCAATACAAGCAAGACCATGCAATACCCAAACTCGACCACGAATACTCTAATCTATCATCCCTGGACCGAGTTAACTGCAATCCCAACCCTGAAAACAAAACGCCCTGGCAGGATCGTCAGGGCGTTTTTATATGTATCATCAAAAGTGATAGTTAATTGAAGACAACTCCCCGGGCTTCACCAGAACTCCCTTCAATCCAACAAATATTCAAAACCATCACAGCATAATTTTCTTTTCCAGTTCTACCACTGAATTCATGTCTTCCAGTAACTGAGCTAATTCTTCATAAAGTCGCTGCTCTGATTTTTCAGGACCGAGATGATAAAACCATTCATTCTCAAAAGGTGGTTGGACATTAAACGGCAGCGTTTCAAAACCCATTTTGCTTAATGCTTTTTGAGACGGCACGTTGTAGTCAAAAACTTTGGCATAGCAACAATGCATCCCCAGATATTCCTGTGCAAGATTCAGTAAAAACACCACGGTTTTTGGCCCCAGACCCTGCCCCTGAAAATCACTACCGAACCAGTAATAGAAATAACCGACACCCCGATAGATTTCTAATGATAACGAACCAACAAAACCATATTGTTTATCGATAACCGCAAACAGACGCCGATCAGGATCACTCACCGATTGCCAGTACCAGTTCAGCCAGTCATCATCATTGACAAATGATGGCAGATTACAGCGTCGAGCAATTTCCGGATCAGCATATTGCCAACAGAAATCACTGCGATGCTCACTCATCATCGGAATGATACGGAAGGAATCCTGCTCACAGGCAGATAAAGGGAAAGGTAATTGCTGATAAAACTGTAATAACTGCTGGCTTAATTTAAGCAGTGATGCATCACCAGAAAAGCGCATCATCCCCTTGTCCAGCGCAAGCTGGCCTTTAACCAACTCGCCCGTTAACAGACAAGCGTGAATGTAATAACAATAATCGCGACACTCCCAGTCATCATGCTGTTGCCACCATTCCAGCAAAGTAATAACACCGTACCAGTCACAAAGATAACGAGCCTGATGTAACAGATCATCACGTTGTTTTTTCGTCATGGTGATCGTTTGCTGACAGGCTTCTTTCGCCGACGCCTGAGCAACGTTCAATGCCTCCATACACTGACGAAATCGCATCATCCATTCCAGTCTTTCTTCCTCAACAATGGCATGTTGAGGCAACAACAAGCGTTGCCAGCTGGACCAGAAAGCCCCCTCAGCTAATCGACGTTCGCGATTAAACGCCAGCACTTCAGCATTTTTAGGTCGTAGCGGATGATGCTCTGATCCGTGTTCAGACGATTCGTACTGGAATTGCGATAACATTGCCATCGTTGACTCTCTTACGATCTGTTCAGTGAATATCAGCGGTTTTCGTTACTAATATCCAGGCCCATTATTTCAAAAATATTAAGCTGACCACCCTGAGTTAAAAATAATTGCTGATATAACTCAGGCGCACTGCGCTCACCCCATTCAATCGCGGTATTGACCAGATAAGGCACCGGACTGTGCGGATCATCCTGCATCAAAAACTCAGCCGCTTTTCGTAAACAAATAAACGCTTCTGCACGATTTTTCAACTTAAATGGTGATGGAGTGCCACCATCAGAACCATCTCCAGAACCGCCAGCACCACCGTCATCAATGACTTCATCACTGTCAGATTGTGAATCGGCTTCATCTTCACCTGCAGCCGACAATCGAATCCCCCGCTTTTGTAGTTCATCCGTCAACAAGTCATCCACTTTATGAAGCAGCTGAGTCATATCGTGCAAGCCCGGGCTTTCATTACCACAGCGATCATCGAACCACGCTTGCAGATTATCAAGTGCCTCCAGTCCTTGCCTGATCTCGATCACTTGTTGTTTAACATGATCGGAAGCAGTCGCCGTTAATCGTTGTTTGAATGCTTTTGGCGTCAGTCCTTCCCAATTGTTGGGTAATTTACCCTGATTTTTCAACTGTTCATGACGTTGCGCATTTTCCAGATCATCCCAGCTGTATTCGTCACCATCCAACACCACATGCGTCAGTGGAATCAGCCGTAAATGCAAGGTCAGTTTGTCATTAATCCAGGTGATGGGATTGGTTCGGTATTCCAAATCGCCATCCTGAATTTGTGGATGCATATTGTCCCAGAAGTGCTCGCATAACTCCTGAATCAAAATCGCTGAAGGCGCAACACCGGCAAAGCCAAAGCTATGAATATTGGCTTCAAACAACCAGACACCCAATTGCAGATCTTTACTTTTTCCCTTGAGGGCATCAATCGCTACCTGACGAACTTTGTTCCAGTCCGCCGTTTTCAGTTCATGGCTCCATACGCCACGCGGCAATGTTGGATCATCCTGCTGTCTGGCTTCTTTAATGTTGAAATACACACCGTTATGACGAACGTTTTCTCCAACCTGGTCATCACCTACCGGCTCCATCAATGAAGACAACGGCACACCGAGAAAGTGTTCAATGTAATGATCTAACGCTTGTTGTTGCTCTTCTGTTCTCATCATTGTTTCCTTAGTCACCAAAGCCCGGCGCCGTTTGTGGTAGTCGTGACATCAAATACAGTTCACTGCCTTTATCTCCGGCTGCCGTCGCACGTAACGTGATATTGGCCCGGCTGATTTGTTTTGCTGGTTGCGGCTTTATCAAGGCATTTTCATCTTTCTCTTTCAGCATCACTGGGACATAAAACGCCAGTACCTGCTCTGCATCATCCAGTCGTGGCAATTGTTTTAAATCCGTAGCACCAAACCGATACAACCATTCAAATAAACTCCACGGGCTTTTACTGGTCGCCGCGACACTTTGACGCGCAAAGTCCAGATGTAACCCGTTCGCATTCATCGGATTTGGGGCGGGCTGCCACACAGAGCCTTCAGCCCAACGTAAATTCAACGCCATTGATTCACCGACTTGCCACATCAACTGCTCATTTCCATTCGGGAATCCGGCCTGTTGCTCACCCGTATTGATCTGCCAGGACACGATTTGATCTGCACCGGTGGAATACGCCGGATACGCATGAAACTCAACATCCAATGGAATCTGCCACACCGGTTTACCATCCACACTGATTTTTTGCACCAGGTTATCGAACTGATCCAACTGATGAATAAAACCAATCCATGACCGAGGCACTAAATCAGGGCGCTCGTTTGCCAGTGTTTGTAAGTCGTCTCTCAATCCCGTCGAAGACTGACGATATTGTTCAAAGAAACGCTCGACCTGCTGTGGTGTCGCATCTCGTCGTCCGGCATAACCGACATCAGCAAATGGGAAGAAACCCGCCAGTGACTTATTAAACAAATCAGCCACCACCAGATAACGGTCAATCACCTGCGTTTCAGCATAGCCATCACAGAACACTTTTATCTGACGAATCAGCTGCACTTTGCGTTCAGCAAACCAGCTCACACCAGACGCTGAGAAGTTATAAGGCTGAGTTTTGCCTTCCACCGGGTCCAGTTTATCGATGCAGTTATCCCGGTTCATGCTGACCAGATCCTGATAAACAAACGATTCCAGCGCGTAAATCGGGTTGTCAGTAATCTCACGATTAAAGTCTGCAAAAGCCTGCACTGTGCTGTACCAGCGTTTAGCACTCAATTGCATCGCCGCCTCGCCCTGACTGTTTAACAAATACGCCAGTAATGGCTCTGCATAACTGAAAGTCAGGTAGTTCAGGCGCTGACGGTGAGTCGTCATTAACGCTTCAAGCTGCTTGTCTGTTTCTGCCGGGTACAAAGCCGCCGCAAAATCGGGCTGCTGCCAACGAGGTAACAGTAACGGCAAGTACAAACGTTCAGTCGTGACATGGCTGTCCAGCGTATTCAATAACTGGTTAGCGTAATGAGCTGCGGTATTTTGTACCTGGGTAAAATTACGGACATCACCAACTTGTTGTAATAAACGGGCGACCTGAATTAACTCATCTTTGACCTGTTTAAAATTAGCAATCTGTTGGCTGTACAACGCTTCCTGATCTTTAAATGAGTCGTTCCATTCAGGTTGTCGATTGGATGGCTTGATCTTCGACAGTTCAAATTGCCCTGCTATCACTTCCTGTAATCGTGCCAGCAATAACTCACCGTAGAATGGCTTACCACCCGGCCAGAATGTTTCGGTAAACACCTGGAATTCGGCCAAAATGTCCAGAATTTCTCTGACCGGTTCTTCACGCCAACCGATGATGGCTTCCGGCGTTGGATCAGGATTCGGATAATTCTTTGTCACCAGCGCCAGTGATTTAAATGCCACCACTTCACTATGAAATTCAATCACTTCCGGAGATACCGTTAAGCGTTCTCCGGCTGTATCCTGATGAAGTTCAAATAAGTAACCTACCGGCATTTCATTCATACTGGCCAGGCCTTTAATGATTGGGCCAAAACAGTTTTTCTCGGTGAATTTATCAGTGATCTGATAAAACACGGTTTGATCCATTTCGATACTGGTCAGCGCTTTATCCAGCATGTTTAACCGCTGATGAATGACATAACACGGACTGTCGTAATAACCACCCACCCAGTCAGAGCGGGTATGCGTTAGCCAGTACTCAAAGTCATCAATGGCCTTAATTAAGGGTTCGAACGTGACAAATTTCTCGTCAGGTTGCACCTGGCTTGCTACCCGAATTTCGTTAATCGGGTTCTTCATCGCATGTTCCAGCATTTCGTGCTGAAGCAAATCACTGGTCCGTTCGAAGTACGCAATCACCTTATTCCAGTCCAGCATCCGTGATGTTTCCTGCATCCATATGGGCTGATATCGCATATCGACAATCGCACCTACAATGAGTGAACTATCCAACTCCACGCCATTACGCACATCACCGTCATACAGATAATCCAGCAGATGATTTAAGTTCGAAATCGTTGTTGTTCTGTCTGTTGATGCGCCAGCCAGTTGCACGAACACATTACGACTCTGACTGAATGCTTCAAATTTTTTGGTGAACTGATCCCAGTGTTTCAACACATCTGCGTAACTGCGATGGCCAGTCAAATCCTGATCCAGATGGCTGTTAATTTCAGCAGCACGCTGTTGCAACCGACAATCCATACTCTTAAATAAGATAGTATTCAGCACTTTCTGAGTTAACAGATGTTCACGCGCTTCCCGGTGTTGATTATTCTCAAACCAGGATAGCGGGAATGACAAATAGAAGGGTTGCTCGCCAGCATGTTCAAGATTACGGAGTAAATGATGGGTTCGTTGGCCGGATGCCGAGCAATCCGGCGACATTAACATCACCTTATGTAAGTCATCAGCAAAGCCTTTATTGTTGAAAAAGCCACGAAGAGTGTCAGACACCAGAAACAAACTCAGGACAATCGCCGAGGAAATCGTCGCGACCTGAAAACGACGAATCGTCCGATTAGCGGATAACCGCTTATGTTCAATCGGTTTTGCCAGACGTGATTCAGGGAAGATTTTCTGGTTAAACAAGTCATCAGCAAACACGGTTTTATCCGCGATAGAACCCGTGAAATAAATACCACGACAGAAGGGTGCAAGATGATAATTTGACGCTGAAAAGATTTGTTTTGCTACTTGCTGTAACGGTGAACGAAGGGCAGAAAAACGCTGACGGAATAACATGAATAAGTCCATGTTATCGATCTCGCGTTCACTGGCTGCGGCATTCAACTGAACCAATTGAATATCATGCATCACCTGGTCAAATGCTTCATCTACCCAGGCCGCTGAAAACTGAGTTTCAATCCGATGATGACTCGACCAGCCCAGCATTTGTCCTAATTTATTCTGTTCTTCCGCACGCCAGAATGACTGGAAACCACTACGATTTTCACACTCGGTCACTACCAGCCAGGCCGGTACAATAAAACCAGCTTCTTTCTGAACCAGCCACAACTTGCGATGTAAACGATTACCCAGCTCTTTAAGCGCTATTTCCGGCTCATCGCTTTGTGCTGCTGCCATCAACGACTTAGCCGATACCGTCAGAATAACACCATCCAGTGGACGCTCCGGGCGATACCAGTGCAGTAACTGCATCACCTGTTCCAGCCCGCGAATAATGCCCGGCTTAGTGCGACCACTCTGATCGATATCAGTCACTTTTTGTTCGATGATATGTTCCATCGTCAACGAGGCTGACGAAGCCTGTTGAGTTTGTGTAGCTGATACCGTCGCATCATGTGCCACATTACCATCTGAATGGTCAGAATTTTCAGACTGGTCCGGTGAGTCATCGGAGGAAGCGTCGGCAGCATTCGAGACCGCCAATTCATCCTGCTGCTCAGCCTGCTTTTCTTTCTCTGTCAGGCTGTAGAAGATTTCGGCTTCTGCATCAATGACGACCGCATTTTCAAAGAAATGCCAGCCCGATGGACTCTGCATCAACTGCTTTTCTTTCATTTGCAGTTCATGGCGTCGCCCCGTTGTAACGCCCTGTAGCAGCTTTTGCTTATCGCTGTTGCCATCACCCAGTAACAGATACCAGGGTGAGTTATAACGCCACTCTCTGCGCGTTGATAAATACTTCAGCGCTTTGGTTGCCATATTCGCTCGCCGGAATAATGACTGCGCCAGTGAGGGTTTGTTTGCGCGTTGCTCGCGCCAGTCAGTGATTTTTTGTTGTAACCACCTGAACGGGTAAAGTACTGCGGCACCTAACCGGTTAAACCCTTCACCGATCAACTGTATCAGGCTAACACTCAGCTCGCGGGCGCGATTAATCAGCCAGACATTAATCGCCACGATCAGAATCGCCACGATCAAGGCTCCCAGGGACTGCCATAACGGGTCTTGCCAGATTGGGCGTAATTGAACAACTAATGGCGTAAGCCGTTCTTCAAGGCCCGTCGCAGCCACCAGCGAATGATCAAATAACGCTGACACCTGATCGTTGATATTGTCCTGATACCAACTACCAATTCGTGCTGACAGTTGCTCCATAAAAGACGCTTCAGCGGCCTGAAGTTCTTGAATAGCAGCCTCTGCATTACCAATATTCTCCAGTTGTTCAACCATCTGTCCGGTGGAAGACTCAGCCTTAGAATCAGTTACTTGCTGTTGCTCACTCATAGCTGCCTCCCTATAAACCCATCAGTTGTTTGAATTGCCAGATATGGTAAAACCAGATGCCTGTCGATGTGGCGATGTAACTAACGCCCCCCAGAATGATCCAGCGAATCCAGGTCGCTATCGGCGCCAGTCGTTCCGCTGAACCATTTTTTCTTACGCCCTGATACGCTTCAGTACAGATCAATTCATCGGCCTGATATTCAATGATCAACATCAGGCTCGATTTAATGGTAGAAATAGTTTCATCATCGCCGCGAAACTGCCCCTGAAATCCCAGCCGTAACATCAGCAGATAAAAAGACGCTAACTGGCTGTCCAGCTCGTCATGACCATCCTGAGCCAGTAATCTGTCGATACGATTAAACAATTCAGTACCGGCAAAACTGGAGCGGTATAACGTTTCTTCCAACGGATTGTTATACCAGGCAACCTGACCTTCCCAGGCCCAGGTCACCATAAAAATTTCATCTGCCAATGCCGCCAACGCATAAAGCGCACCTTGCAAATAATCGTTCTCCATATCAGTGAGGCGAGGTTTCAACGTCAATTCGGTCTGACCGAGCCACTGACGCAACTCAAGCTGGATATAATCCACAAAATGCTCCGTCGTCAGGTTGCCCGTTATATTTAGTTTGTAACGCACATCGTTCTGCATCGACTCGACCGTTGCGACCTGCTTCAGCTCTGCGATTCGGGTATAAAACCCGGTGATTAACTCGGGTAAGTTCAGCGTTGACGTTGATTCATTCATCACAGCACCTGTTACTCGTGAGATAAATGTAGAGTGATTCGTTTTGGCTGGAAGCTGGCATTGGCCTGATTAGAACTAACCACAACCAGATGTTGTCCCGGACGAACAAATTCATTTTCCGTGTCCAGATAGAACAAAGCCCGACCCGGCGATGCTTTCAAGCCGGTAACTTTGTCTTCTTCGATATTTTCAGGACGAACACCTAACTGACGATTGGTCGCCATTTGTTTATGCATGCTGGCAGAACCAATCCGACACGATGAAAACCAGCGTACTAAATCGGCTTCCGTGACATTGCCACCCGCCGTCAGTTCGACCAGTAATTTCGGACGGGTCCAGGCTTTGTCGTACAAGATTTTGAATACGCCATCCCGGTCCTGTTCGAACAAAATACTGGTGTAATTCAAATTGACAGTTTCAACCAGCTCATCGATGTAGTGCAGTAACTGATTGAAGCAACGGGTGATATCCAGATGATCATAACTACCCATTTTTTCCGGAATCCGGTGACTGTCCAGTTCGCTAATAGCGCCGACAACACGTAATAACGCCAGATACATGTCGTAAGGACGTGTCAGCCGGTTATCTGCCATCGTTTCAAATTCAGGCAACGCTTTAACCAGTGCCCGAATCCAGGCCTTGTGCTGCACGCTGACCTGACGCCCCAGACGCTCGTCGTCATCCTGAGAAAATCCAGCCAACTTATGCGCCCGGGTACGCATTTTATTTGCCAGACAAGTCACCCGATGTTGTATCGGCTGTCTGGCTTCTGATGCATTGGGGTCAAACCGAAAGCCGTCCGCGCCGAGAAACAGCAACGGTGGGCAATAATCTCCCAGCACGATATTGGCACCATCCGGCAAGGTCACATCACACAGCGGTAATGAAATGTATTTTCCCGGCGGATTATCACCGGCAAACAATGCGAGTCGCGCTTTTAGCCGAGGTACTGACAACGCGCCTTCATTGGTGTTTTCATCGACGACTGGATGACTTTCAATCACATCATAACGACGAATCGTCGCCGACTGACTGGCACTGCCTTGCGCCTGCATCGGGATCACCAGATGAATTCGGACTTTTCGCGTATCTTCAAAATTGGCAACATCCGCCAGTTTCAACGACAGCTCACCATCCACTTCATGGTGGAAATCGACTAACATGCGGTCCGGCATAACGGCCTTCACCCGTTTAATAAACACCTCACCGCCCGCTAATCTGGCTGTATCCAGTTCCAGCTCGGCTAAACCATAACTCAGTGGTGCATACATCTGATTAAAATGCAGAAACCGATTTTCCCAGTACAAATGATTTTGCTGAAAATGCTGCGGTGACAACAGCATGCCTTCAGACCAGCACACCGGATTAGGTAATTGTTCAGCAGGTAATGTCATGAATCCAGCTCCTGTAAAACATAGCGTTCGCCCTCAAGGCGAATTCGTAATTCGTAAAAACCTGTGACATCAGCGGCAATCTGACCGTCAGGCGTAACATAATTAGCAAACAACAGAATTTGCACGGCATCGGTAGAGTCGTCTGGCAGTGATACACCTCGCACCTTACTGCGAGGTACGATTTCTGCGCCAACAACATCAATGCCATCTCTGAAACGGAACATCAGGTCCGTTTTCTGTGCGAACCATTCTGGCCCGGTCAGTCCTGCCAACATCATGCTCAGGTCTTTGTCGTAAATGAACACCAGGTCAAACGCGACCGGGTTGTTACGATTAGCACCGGACAAGCTCTCAACCGTGACTTCATCTAACTGGTTATCAAGTTCCCAGATATAAGGAATCGATACGCTGGAACAGCCCGACAACGCAATGAGCCATGCCATAACCACCACACTTCGCCCAGCATTCAACGCGGCTTTTCTGGCGTATCTGATGGAATGATTAATTTTCAACATGCCAGCTTGCTCCTTCGGTATCCGTGTCGGCTTCAACGATATACAACATAAAACTCACCTCTTGCTGTTCCAGTGCGACATCGTGTAACCAGCTGGTCAGGCCGAGTCTTGCCCCATTCTTTTCACGGCGGGTCAGACGAATGCGCTGTATATTCTCTTCTTCAATCACAAAGGTAATTCGGCAGTCACTGCGACGTTCGCAAATCCACTGCATAAAGGTTTTTAACTCATAAAAGCGAGGGCCGCCCGGTGTAAACGCTCGCAACGTTTCCATCGAAACCGGACCAATTTTTAATTCAATGGCCGCTTGTTGATCCCAGATTCGGTGGCCTAACACCGCACTCTCACCTAATCGCTGATTCTTATCGCCTAACAAGGTTCGATCCTGCTCATCGACGGGTAGCCAACGTTCAACAAATGAATTCATCTCGATCAACGTCAGGCCAAACCGGGTTTGTAAACTCTGACGAATAACCGGTAACGACATGCGATTATTCGCCAGTAACGCCGACAAGCTGGTCAGAACCTGCTGGTGTTTCTGTTGGATGTCCTGCTTACGCTGGCGATCATAATCTCGGTAATTCAATGGTTTAACAGGGAAGTTGCCGCTGAGCGCCAGTAAAAACTGTCCAAAGGTCGTATCCACTACCCCGCTGGTTGTGACGCCCAGACGATTAACCGTATTGACCAGATAGCGCGTTACCTGCAACTGTTGATTGAACAGGTTGAAAAATGCAGCAAACGCGCCCTCACCACTGATTTCATCTTCCCGCGCCAGCTCAAAAAAAGGTTCCGGGATTGGCCCATTCAGCCCTGCTACGTTGTCCGACACACAGGTCACTTCTACCGTCGGCTCACCGTCTTCATCCTGCTGATCAACGTTGATCTGGCGAATCTCACTCGGAGGGAAATCGGTCTTTAACGATGCATTAAATCGAATACGGCGATTCAATGTGTCCGGCAAATCAGCTTCAGCCACACCACTTTCAAGCAACAGTCGAATCAGCTGCTCAAACGACCAGCCAACATCCGGTTTATGGTAAAGGTCAGCTACAGAAGTATCTGTTCGCCAATGCGTGGCTGCCATTGCTTCCAGACGCCTCCCCGTTGCTGACTTTTCAGCTGTAGCTGAACAAAGTGGTTAACTGTGGTGTAAAGCCCCATGAAATGACTCAGCACTTCGCCGAATAACAAGGGATTCGCACCGGTGTAGTAATTCTCATCGACGGTGATCGTGATACGTGTGCCGCGACAGTGACCGCGCCAGGCGTCTTTGCCCAACCGTTTAACAATGGATTCTGCGCCCATTTCCCGAATACCTTCGAGCTGGCGCATATGTGATGAAGATTTCGGATCACTGTAGAGATATAGCAATTGTTTTAAGGCCGACAGTTGCGCGTCACTGTTACCTAGCGACATAACATTCAAGCGCAACTGGGACAGCAGCTTCAGTAAACGTTCCCCCTGAATCTGCGCCCCTTTAAACCGGGTTGGCTGTTCGATAATGCTGGCGGTAAGCATCGGTGCCAGCCCAATCGGACGGAATTTATCTTTGAACTGATCGCCCGCTCGTAACCACTCTGGCAAACGACGGTTATTACACCAGCCATTGACCGACAATGTTTGATCCACCGGTTTTGTGACATCAAAATTGTCTTCATACAACGTAATCATGGTGTCACAACCTGGCTCGCCTGAAGTCAGTAGCGGCGTCAAATGAGCGGCATAATGCATCTTGCTGGTCACATCGCTGTGTTGTCCCAACCAGTGATTAACCTGACGTGTCACACCACCTGTACCAATCGCTCGCATTTCACTAATGCTATGAATTTCGTTGTACAGGTAATTATTCTCATCACCGGTTAATCGGTATTCATGTTGTGTTTGATCCAACGGAACAGGCTTGAATGTTTTAAGGAATAAGTTGATAACCGGGAAGCAGTTCAGGCTAAGATTCTTGCGATTAATTGATATCGCGTTACCCGGTTCATTCAGGAAAAATAGCAATTCAAACTGTTTATCTACATGATCCAGTTCCAGCCCTTCGACATCAAAGAAGTAGAACTTGTCGCTGAACGCAAAGTATTCCTGCATCAGGCGGTAGCCCGGCATCGTTTGCGGTGAATCCGGTAACACGTTTTCTCGCTGATCAAATCCCAACCAACGTAACTTCCCATTCGGTAAGGGTTTAATGACCGTCTGATTATTTACCTGCGTTTTTACCGCTACACCGACCAGGTTGTCTTTTAACAGCTGATAGATCTGAGACCGTTCGGGTCGGTTAGCGATATAGAATCGCAATGAATTCATCGGATATTCTTTGACCAGCCCTTCTCCGTCATTAATCACATCAACAGAAATCACGGCCTGGACATCGTTTCGGTTGTCTAACAAGTCATAGTGATTTTTAGGGCTGACATGAACCCGGTTGATGTGAAGCGGCCAAAGTGGTGTGTCATAACAATTCTGGAACTGGCAATCGATACGTTTGGGGTTATTCGTGATCTTTGCAGAGGCCGTCAGATAACTACCTTTTTCCAGCATTGAACCGTTCAGGAAGTTCGCACCATCTGGCAGTACATCGGCTTGAAGCACTGTCATACACGGCACCGAACTAATCAGATTCGGATACAGGTTGTAGAGCATTTGATTCGCGAGTTGATCTTTGTGCAACTCCAGGTCCTGACGCAATTTACCGGTCAGGAACGCAAAAGACTGAAGAAGTTGCTCCACATGAGGATCATTCGAGCGGCCAGCACTGAGCTTTAACTCTGTCGCGGCCTCAGGATAGGCCTGAGTAAACTCGCTGACAGAGTTGCGCAGAAAGGCTAACTCTTGTTGGAAAAAATCAAAATGATCCACTCAAAAACTCTCTTCAGTCCGGTTAATCAGGGTCGTCGCTTACGCCGACAACGTCTGGGTATCTGGCTTCTGGAACGTGAACATATGTTCAACTTCCTGATCTTGTATCATCAGTTTTAATCGGCATTTTCCTTCAATGCCGTGGGCTATTTCTATCGACACATCAACACCACTCACTCGCGGCTCGTGTCGTAATATCAACCGTTTTATCGTTGCTCGGGTCGCCTCCAGTTCCGCACCGCTGGCCGAGGCCTGGTCCATAATGAGAGGCAATGTTCTCAAACCTTTTTCCGGTGTTCGCTCACTACGAGATTTATCGCCATCCAGATAACCGCCAGATGACAAAATATGTTGAATGTTATTCACGACTGACTGCTCCAGGCTGATATCAGCTCGGGGATACAAGAGCTTTTCAAACAATGTCTTACTCATAGCGCCTCGCTTGTCAGTCAGTTTGTTCATGCAACCTACTGCTATCAGTTCAGTAAATTACGTTGTTAGTCATTGAAAAAGTCGGTACTCGTCACGCTCAGGTTCCACCCTGGCTGGGCTAAGAGGGTGCCAGCATTAGCTGTACCGGCACCGACCAGATCGTCATACATAAACCTGTAATCAGATGATCGAGAAATCAGCAATCTCACGCAGATAGTCCTTCCGAATCCTCGATCATCACCATTACGCCGAAAAGGCACCAATTGGACGGTTTTTGGCGATACTCCAGCCAGCCGCCATGGTTCCTTTATTCTGCATACCGTCACCTTGCAGTTGATGATGCCAGGTGATTTCAGTGAAGTTCAGTTTGAACTGCTCAGTCGCCATATCGTTAGGATGGGACTGGAACTGAATTTCGCTGATTAACGCCAGACGAAGCTCAAATCGCATAATGATATTCAGCTGATCGCCTGAGTTACGGAGTACAAAAATAGTGGTTGGCTTAGATGGGTCGGTATCCAGCGTTTTTGCGCGTAGACAGTAGTCGTACATCTTCGGTGAAGACACATCGACATATTTCACACAAGTGAAATCCGTCACAACCGGTCGCCCGGAAGTTCGCGCACTGTTACTGACATCTGTCGTAACCTGTTGCTGAATGCCCTGATTGATAGACACCAACTCAACACAACGCGCAGGATCAAAATCGCCAGCCGCGCCCTGATTAGCCAGTGCTGACCAATCCGGACCATCCGCGCCGTCGATTAACGAGCCGCCCGATGCTCCCATGAGTTCAGAGTCAGGCTTGGTGAAACTGTCGTCACCAAATTGCAAAAGTATTAAATCCATCAGTTAATCTCTCTGTACGGGTTTAAATTCAACGGTAAAACCACGATTACGGCAGCTCAGCTACCAGACGAATCGAAGTAGACAACTCTTCCAGCTGGAAGTGAGGTCGTAAGAAAACCGTTGCCGTGTATTTGCCCGGGCTACCCGGTACATCAGTGACATCAATACGTGCGTCACGCAGTGGATATTTCGCTTTCATTTCCTGCGGCGCTGCATCGTCAATCAGCACGTAGCTGGCGATCCAGTTATTCAGGAATGTCGCCACGTTTTCTTTTGTGGCAAAGCTACCAATCTTGTCGCGCATAATGACTTTGATGTAATGAGCAAAACGAGAGGCATTCAGTACGTAAGGCAACATACTGGAGATTTGAGCGTTGGCATTCGCTGCATCAGTGTTGTATTTCTTCGGTTGATTGGCCGTCTGACCACCAAAGAATGCCGCTTTGTCTGAACCTTTGCGGTGCAGAATAGCCATGAAGCCAAGGTCGTTCAGTTCCTTCTCACGACGATCACTGATTGACACCTGAGTTGGACACGTCAGTTTGACGTCACCTTTTGGCGTCTTGAATGTATGCGCAGGAAGACCTTCAACCAGACCACCACCTTCAACGCCTCGAATTGCCGCTAACCAGCCGTATTTCGAGAATGCATTTGTGATGCGCTGACCCAGGATGTAAGACGGGTTGCCCCACAGGTATTTTGATGCATCAGAACCGTCAACCGCTTCTTCAAAATCAAATCCTTCCACTGGCACAGTTTCTTCACCATATGGTAAACGTAGCAAGACTTTCGGTAAGGTCAGAGAGACATAACGCGAGTCATCGCTTTCGCGGAAACTACGCCATTTGATCAACTCATTACTTTCGAAGATTTTGCTCAGATCACGCGGTTGCGCCAGGCTGAAGAAGTCTTTCAGATCGAACAGCTTGGCATAAGCTGCTGAAACGAACGGTGCATGCGCTGCGGCAGCCACACCAGAGATTTTTTCCAGTAATTCAATATCAGCCGGATGACGGCCAAACTCGTAATCACCCAGAATAAAGCTGAACGGATCGCCACCATAGGTGCCGAACTCTTCCTCATAAACCTTTTTAAACAATGCGCTTTGATCAAACTCAACCGCTTTTTGCAGATCTTTCAGCAAGTCATCTTTTGACACGTTCAGCACACGAATTTTCAGCGTAGTGCTGGTTTCCGTGTTCATCACAAAGTAATGCATGCCGCGCCAGGTCGCTTCCAGTCGCTGGAATGATGGCGTGTGCAACACTTCATTGATTTGCTTCGTTAGCGTGTTATCGATCTCAGCAACGCGGTCGTTAATACGATCCGCCATTGTGCCGTTTGAATCCGCTTTGAAGTCTTTCAGAATGCTCATCGTCATTTCGCCTAACAACGTCAGTGCATAAGGCACCTGATCATCAGACAATGCGATTTGGCCTTCTTTAATCAACCGGGTTACAAACTCACCAGGCGAAACCGCAGAACGATCTTCAACACCATCGAATAAAGTAACCATCTCAGTTCGAAGCGCTTCAGCGGCGGCTTTTGCTGCGTCTCGCGCATCAACACCGACCTGCTCCAGGTCTTCTTCTGAAATTTCCGGATCTTCTTTCTGTTTTTCCTGCTTCGCTTTTTCTGCTGCCGCAGCCAGGTATGCTTCGCCACCCAGCAACTCGTCAAACAGCTTATCCAGCGGATCATTACCATCCAGTTTTGCTAACAAGTCACGCAGCTCGCTGCGTGCGGTATACAGAACAGATGTCACCGGAATTTGCTTAACCAGCGCTAATGGCGTGAAGTCATCAATGCCTTTAAACAATAATTCCAGGTTGGTTTTGGCTCCTGCGGTTGCGGCGGTATGATCCGTTGCAGCAAATGCTAAACGAACATGACAGCCAAGCATGACGGCATCGAAATTATCACGATCAATCTCAATGAACTGCCGCTCCTTTAACGGAGGAAGCGGTTCTTTCGGCTGACCGGATAAGTCCGATAACACAGCGACCATCAGAGGCAACTCTCGTTGCTCAATCGCGCCGCCAAGCTCAACGTCATACGTTATATGAACTCGTGGCTTCCGAACTCGCGAAAGCTTTTTTTGTATGCTATCCAAAATAAAAGCTCCTGATCAATTAGAACTAAAAAGAACGTATATTCAGTAGGTTATGTACAGTTATCGAACCAACCGATAGTAAACGTCGTTGTTTCTAACCACTCTCGTGATAACACCGCGCTGTACCAGTTGTTCGACTCCGGTTTGCACAGCTAACTTTGAATCATCAATAAGCTGCCGTTGTATCCACCAGTTTGCGATGCCATCCAGGTTGTCTTCCGAATTAGGGTGACTCAGCAGATACCTCTCGATTAATCGCGCAATATCATTTGTTTCACTCACGTTTTCTCTTCCAATCCCGGTGTTGTACAAACACAAACAGCTGGTACCGGCACGCCAAACAAAAACAATCAACCCCCTGATTACCCGCCTTTCCGTTTAAATGCTGCGACGAGTCAGCAAATAATCATGGCGCTGATTGTTATTGTTACCGGGCATTCGACGAACCTGATGTCCACAGCTGCAATCCAAACTGCCGTTCTGAACATTTTCAGGAGCGAAAAACAGCGTTAACCCACCTGATAAATGTTGCATGACGAACTACATTCGAGGGCGTTAATCACAAGATTGATGCCAGAAAAGTCAGAAAGGGAAAAACTGAGAAGATAACCGGAGGAAAATGCACTTAAAGCAATGATATTTAAAATAAATAAATTTCAACAAGAATCCTGCTTTGCTGGTGAGTTACCTGATAGCACATTAATTTTCACGCTTTAAATCGCGTAAATGCTGTGTAGAAAAAGACTCGGTTGAGTGAATTTCTACCCGAGACAAACGAAGAAAGAACCTAATACTTTCCATGGTGGAAAGTTTTAACTTTACAAAGTGGAAAGTGATCCTTTATAGTACTTTCCATAGTGGAAAGTAAGGAGAAGCAACATGACCGATCAACAAAGCGACATCAGCATCGAAGAAGCTAAAGCATCACTAAACGCATTATCCGACGCTCATCAAAAAACCAATCTGGCATTACGACCACCTTTGTGGTTAAACCTGATTCTGGCACTATCGGCAGGATTTCAGGTCTACGGCATGGCAAGCGCCCGACACGAAAACTTTTGGGGTTTGTTTGGCGGAATCGCGATGGGATTTTTTATTCTTGCGGTGATTTTTTATATTTACCGCTCTCGTTTACTGGGCATCACACCGCGTGAAATGCCAGACAACAAGGCTGAATGGTGGTATGTCATAGCTATCACAATCGGCGCAGCCGGACTTAATACCCTCGCCCGAACTTTTTCTGGATGGGGTTATCCGTCATTAGTCATACTGATTTCCGCCATCACTGGCACACTGGTTTTTGTGATGTTTCGGTTTTTCCCCGGTGGTATGGGCCAGGTAAAAAAGCAGTAGAAGGACAGTAACAATGAGTAAAGGAAAATTCGACACGCTGATCCACGCGCCCAACCGACTCCAAATCTGCGCCCGACTCGCCGTCGTCGCCGAGATAGAGTTCAAAACGCTCACAGAGCTTCTTGACGTCAGTGATTCAGTGATGTCAAAACAACTAAAAGCATTGGAAGAAGCTGGTTATGTCTTTCTGGAAAAACGTCCGGAAAATGGTCGCCAACGGACCTGGCTTTCATTAACAAAAGATGGAAGAACTGCATTTAATGGACATGTTGAGGCTTTAAAGGAGATTGTAGGTTAGTGTTCGATGGCGGGCTTATTATCCCGCCGTATCAGCTCAGTTGTAATAGTTCAGTGTACCCGAGAAATGACCTGGTAACCTTTTTCACTCATCGAGTTTTGCCTGTCTGACCTAAGGTTTAATGTTTTGCAGAAGGAGTGAGAAAAGTAAGAGAGATAGCGGCCTGTCAGACTCTCTTACTTTTATTGAGCAACTATTATTGAGCAACTATGCGTTAGCTGAGTTTTGCCTGAAGGCATTAAAGATATGGCGATTAATGATCATCGACAGTAATAATCCCATGAGAATTAAACAGACGAAGGTGATATTAAACGTTTGGGCGAACAAGAAAGCGGTTTCTGTTGGGTTGCCGGCTTGTTCAAGCAGATACACCAGAATTAAATCCCGACTACCAATTCCACCAATACCAACCGGTAGTTGGCTAACAAACGCCGATAAGCTGGCAAAGCCAAAAGACTCAAATGGGGATGTTTTAAGTTCAACGCTACTGGCAAAGAAATAGACTTGCAGCGCAGAGATAAAAATAGAGGTAATACTGAGCAATGCGCATTTGTAGAACAAGGCGAACGAGTAACGAAAACCTTGTGCATCTGATTTAGTTTGCTTTCGTCTTCGCCACAGACTAATAACCAATGCACTCAGGCAAATAGCGACGGTAGCACCAGCGATTATCAGCAGCCATTGTCGGGTATCGGCATCAACATTTTTATCGATGACGTAAAAACTAAACAGAGTTGAAATAAAAATCGTTGGGACGATATCAAACAAGCGATCAAACACCAGGGTTAACAACGACGTTTTGACGGCCATGCCATTGTCATACAGGTGTTTACACCGAATCACCTCACCCGCTCTGCCCGGCGTTATCAATCCTAATGTAAAACTGGGCACGTATACATTGAACAGGGATTTATGCGTCATCGCGACCCCATTTTCAGCAACGATCAGTGACCAGCGCTTTGCTCTCAGGGCAACGATGGGAATCGTCAATAACACACCAAACGCAAGCCAGTGGTAATGAATGGCTTGAATGTGTTCCAGTACATTTTTCGACAAAGCATAGCGATACAGAAAAACAAACAGGATGATCGCAGAGATGATCTTAAAGGCAAATAATGCTTTTTTTGCGGTCGAGACAGTATGTTGAAAACGAGGTTGTGTCATGACAAATTCCTTTTTTTAAACCTGCGTTTTGCAATCAGGTATTCCACAAAAAAGTATGGCAGGGTAATAAACCAGAGTTTCTTGCTCACTGGACTGGGTTCAATGCGATGGGCAACACTACGCTCTATCTTGTCGAGAATGTATTCCATCCAACTGTCGAACGTCGCAATGTTTTTCCCCCAGCGCCCTATTTCCCGAACCTGTGAGCGACGAACATTGAATTGCTGTAACGACGCACTGAAGGTGCGACGGACGTCATGATCAAAACTGAAAGTGTCGGACTCCGTACACCAGTCAAACCCGGGATGTAACATTGTGCGCTCTTTAAGAATATCGCCATAAATGCCGGTCAGTTCGTTGTGTTCAGCTGCAATTAAATCGTCTACTCGTTGCGAGGTTTCCGGCCGACATTCAGCGCGATAACATTCTTGTAGATAAATACGCAAATACTGAGTGACATCAAACGAGTTCGGGAGTTTTTCGCTAATAAAATCAAAGGAGCGTCGTTGCGCACTTAGCAGCCAGCGCAATGATTTTTTTATCCCCTCGTCTGTTCGGGGGTAACAGAGCCGCATCGGCTGAGAAAACCGTGCAAGTTGGTGATTGTCCGGCGCTCTGTCCGACAAATAAGTCGTGAGTTGTTTCTCAGTAATCAGGCAAAACTTCGCGCCACCTTCAATCCGTTGCTGCTCATTTAACATCACTTTGTCGATAATCAAGGGAGCAAGGAACTGGTATAAGAGTCGATACTTCGCAAACTTCAGTAATGACCAGAGATTTGCTTGCCCTTCACCACCAGCGATCAGGCGCAGCAAAACCCGGTTCACAGCGTCATCCCGTATGACCGCATAAAAATCAACCATAGATACATTACGCTGATTCTGAGAACCGGATTTATGGCTACCGTAAAACAGCAATGCTGCCAGATTGTCTTCACCGATGAGCTGGATAAATTCATCAGAAAACTGCTGACAGTTTGCAGGCAATGGCTGTATCAGCGTCTGTGTTAGTCGCTCAGTCAGTGAATTTGGCGGTCGCAACCGGGTGATCACATTGGAGATTTGACTCATGCGGCCTTGTCTCGTCCTGTGATTTTTAACGCCAGCAATGCCGCGCTACAGCCGATAAATAAGCCCGCAATAACATCTGACACGTAGTGAATATTAGTCAGAACCAGTAATACAGGCACACTCAATCCCAGTAATAATGCAGGGATTCGGGTTTTAGGAAACAGCACAGCAACCATCACCACAAAACAAAGCGTGATAGATGTGCTGCCAGAAGGAAATGAGGCAAACTCGCGCAAGCCAGTAAACGGGTGAAACCCCTCAGTAACAACCTGCGCACCGTCTTTAAGACCACGAGCAATATTATCGTCCGGGAAAAAACTCGGCGTTTGATTTGGCCATGTTCGACCAAAGGCTATCTTAAGAAAATTCTTAATCGAGACGGTTACCATATAAGTCACGGTTACAATGAACATATCCTGGCACCAGCGGGAGTCTTTTTTCTTATGAAGTGCCAGCGCATAAGCCAGAATATAAAACACCGAAAACAGTCCCATCAGTACAGGGATGGACAGCACAACAGACACTAGTTTGGTTTTTTCGAACGGGTGTTCATTCAGGTAAGCCACTAATTGATGATCAACATAATTAATGGCAATCATAACGGTCAGAATAGTCAGTGCTAACGTAGCGAAAAACCCCGTCGCGGAGTCAGGTTTGAAAAATGTTAGTTGTTTCATGATGATCTCGGGTAGCTTCAAGTTATCGTTATTGTTGGTGTTGAAATGTTGTTTGGATGATTCCGTTAGTCGGTGTTCAGGCCAGTTTTTACCTCGGAACAGGGCAACAAACATTGAATCGCCGTTGCCAGAACCTTTGGCGTCTCCAGCATTGGCAGATGCCCGCTGTCGTCCAGCCAGTGGAGCTGACAGTTATCAAGTTCCTGTTCTAACATTGAAAAACATTCTGTCGTCACGACAGCATCTTGTTGCCCGGCCAGAACAATGAGTGAAAACGACTGCTTTTTTTGCAATGCCTGCAATCGGGGTAAGAAAGGTTCGCTTGATTTCAGCGCTGAAAACATTTGTGCAATCTGGTCATTTCGGCGCATATGCTCAATAGCCAGATAATCTTTGATCCAGCTAGGTATCCACACAGGCTGGCAGCTGAGCAGGCTGAAAAATTCGCGATAATCGTCAACACTTTCAATCTGAAACGGCGATGTAGTCCCTGCTTTGAAATGCTGAATTGCGGTAATTTGTTCCCGAGTCACACCAAACGGGTTTATAAATAATGCCGCCGGTATTCGAGCCCTTGATTCAGCCAGCAAAGCAGCGGCAACCGCGCATCCCATTGAACTGCCGACCAGACAACACGTCTTAATGCCTTCTGCCTGTAGCAACTCTTCGATCAAACTGGCGTGATCTTCCGGTTGATATTGATTAGATGACGGTGCATCAGATTCACCATGTCCGGGTAAATCCGGAATCAATACACTGTGTGAGTGCCGCAGTGACCATACGGTATTCAACCAAAGTTCTTTATTGCCACTGAACCCATGCAGGAAAACCAACATAGGCTTACCCGGGTTGTTATGAATGTAATAACGCAGGACTCCCTGGCTGGACTGGAACTCACGCGCCTTAAGCCTGGCGGTAATCGCCGTCAAGTTGCAGACGGTGTTGTACAAGGTTTTTCCCAGCCAGTAACGCAGCGATGAACGAGAAGTGACCGACATCATTAAGCCCAGGCCAACACCCGGTTCAACTGTTCACAGAAGCCAAAAAAGCCATTGATATTAAGCCGATGTTGATTGCTGTCATTTTGCTCATCAAGCACAGACTGACTATTAACAGCGTGAACATGAGCAGCATTGAATAGCAGGATGTCACCTTCTTCAGGGTGAATATCAATATAGCGAATACCTTCCAGTTGCTCTTGAGCAATGGGATAACCACTACTTTTTATCCCCAGATCGTCTAACCAGGATTCTTCCGGAATCAGGTTGTACAACCGAAGGGTTGATGCGCCTTTAGGTGGGTGCTTTGGATAGAAGTTAATCGCGACCGGCGTTTTCACATGTTCAAACTCCAGGCCGGAGAACTTAACCTGAGGCCAGTCGGTGTGCGCCAGTAAAGGTTTGCCGCGTTTGGCTGGATTATTCCAGATTGTGCCGCGATAAACGGGTGCTGGAATGCCATCGATATACGCCTGACGGAACCGGTATCCCGCATCTTCAATACAGTCAAAAACGTGACGATAAACATTGTCTGTACCGCGAAACAACAATTCAGCATAGACATTGTTCTTCTGTAATTCTTCAATCACCGTTTCGGCATTTTGTAGATAAGTATTGGTGCCGACCATCAATGCTGGCACACCATCTTCACGCTGATACAAACCGGCGCTGTTGATGAAGTTGTCGTAAACCACCTGACACTGGGCGGGTGACATGGTTTTCTTAACCAGTAATGCCGTTGTATTGCCTTTCAGCAGATCCATCATGTGATTGCTTAATTCAGCAAGGGGGATTTCCAGATATTTAAAACTCATTGTTAACGCTCCTTGGTGTAGCTAAACCTTTCTCCATTGGAAGTACTTTTCATCGGCCAGTGCGAGTAATTCATCGTCTTCTTTAGTATCGCCATAAGCATAAACTGTGTTGTACTGCTCTAAATCGACCATGGCCTTAACGCGTTCAGCTTTGGCCTGCCCTGAACAGTCGCCGCCACAATAACGGCCAGTCAACTTCGCATCGGCAACTTCCAGTTCCGCACAGGACAACTCGAATCCCATTTGCTCACACCAGGGTTTCAGATACACATCAAGCGACGCTGATACGATAATAATTCGGTCGCCTTGTTGTTGGTGCCATTGCAATCGTTCCATTGCTTCTGGACGAAGTACGGGTGGAATAAAATTATTGGCATGTAGCCGACCTTTCTCATCAATAGCGTCTTTTGAATACCCGGCCAGACCAACTTTCACGATTTGCTGTCTGATACGTGACGACGACACCAGGCCCAGGCGATAACCCAGAATAGACGGTGCAAGTAACAGCCGCCCCCAGCGCATCCGCTCTGCCGGAATCACTTTCTTCACAAACGGCGTGAAGGTATCGCAATCGGTAATCGTGCCGTCAAAATCAAATAGTGCGAGATTCATAAACTGGGATTCCAACCTCTAAAAAATGGCATTTTCTTCAATAAATGACTGTAGTGTGTGAGCGATTCGGTCTGCATTAGCCAGCAGTCCGTCATGACCATGTGTCGATTCAATCGTTACGGGAGTACTAAAAGGCAGATGCTGATCCATGAAATCAACTTCTTGCTGTCGAAACAGCACATCACCGGACATCGCCAGCAAGAGTACGTTCGTTTGAATCGTCGCCAGCACTTGCTCCAGGGATTCGTTGTGACGTGCAATATTGTGGCTGTCCATCGCTTTAGTCAGATACCAGTAACTGATGGCACTGAATCGCTCTGTAAACTTCGTGCCGATATAACGCTGGTAAGATGATGCTTTAAAATCATCGAAAGTTTGATGAGTCGGTTCAGCCTGAGTCCGGCCATACGTATCAAAGCTACGATAGGAAATAACAGCCAGCGACCGTGCTGCCGCCAGACCTTTCTTACCACCATCGGGGACATCATGATAAAACGATTCGTCCGCTTCAATAGCCATGCGTTGAGTTTCGTTAAATGCTTTTGCCCAGGGGCTTTGTAATGCATTCGCTCCCGCAACACAGGCATGCTTAAATAATCCTGGTTCCAGTGCCATCCACTGAACCAGTTGCTGCCCACCAAAAGAAGCACCGATGCCAAGATTGATGTGTTCAATACCAAGCTGTTTTTTGACTCGCTGCAACACGGCAACAACATCTCGTATTGTGGTAAGTGGGAAATCAAACCCAGGAATGACGCCGTGGGTATTACAACTCCCCGGACCGGTAGTGCCATAACACGAACCAATAACATTGACGCAAACAATGAAGTATTTTTGCGGTGACAACGTCCGGTCCAGACCAACCATGCCCGGCCACCATTGTGTCGGATCAGCACTACAGGTTAAGGGATGACAAACCCAGACAATGTTGTCTCGCTGTTCATTCATTTCCCCCCAGGTCGTGTAAGTAACAGACAAACCATCAATCACCTTGCCGCACTCGAAGGTAAATGCCTCATCAATCATTAATGTGTGCACATTCGGCGTTGGCGTTACTGACGTTGACGTATTGCGTTTTAACATCGTCGAATCTGTCATGGCTTTGCCTGAAATTGCTGATATTTACCCGTCAGGTAATTTTGTGCAGTCGTCGTTTCTTCGGCGCTCAAAGTGTTTTCCCAGCTTGCCTCTCGAACACATTCAGTTGAGGCAATGATCCATAAAATACTGAGTTGATTAGCTAAAACAGGCGCAAATGGTCGTATCAGTTTTAAGATCAACAGTAACATGGGGGCTGGTAGCGATACGGGCCGAACACGGCGAGAAAGCAAAGAGGAATAGATGTCACACACCTGCTGCCAGGATAAATCTTCAGGTCCGCCAATCGTCAGGATCTGATTGTAAAACTCGGGCTTACCTGTGACTTGAATACAATAATTCGCGATGTCTTCTACCGCGATAAATGCTTGTCGTTTGTCGGCTTTTCCGGGTATCCAGGCTAACCCATATTTTTCGACAGAACCTTTGATCAGGCGACGAAACAGTTTGGTCATACCTTCAGAACGATTGACGGTTGCTAACGATTCTCCAGCCAGCGGGATCTCACTGCCAATCAAAGCAAAGTAATCATCCATGAATAGCGGACAACGCAAAATCGTGTGACTGACCGGGGAATCAATCATCAGTTCTTCACACCATTTCTTAAGCGCATAAGTCGTGGATTGTTCGGTGTAGTTATCGGTCATTGGCACTGCGATAGAAATAAAAACAATCTGTTTTACACCGCACTGTTCGCAAGCTTCGATCAGATTGCGATAGCCTTTACGTTCATCAGATTCAAAACTGTCTTTTTTCCTGGGAAAAACCAGGGTTGCCGTAGCAATGACAGTGTCGACGCCTGAGCAGGCTTCAATCAGGCTTTGTTTATCTGTCAGGTCACCAAAAACCAGATCGTCTTGTTCACAGTCCAGTTTTTTATAACTCGATCCAGGACGAACAAATGCTTTAACCTGATTATCAGCATCAAACGCTGACCGCTTGTGAATCAACCGGGAGCCAAGCTGGCCGGTAGCTCCAACCACTAATGTTTTCATGATTGACGCTCCTGTGGATCATCCGCAATTGCCAAATCAACAAACTGACCAAGCGTCATACGAGAACTCATAGCATCATGCGTTCGTGTTGCCCGGCCCAGACGCATCAACAAAATCGGACGACTGTCGTCATCAATACCAAATAATCGCTTGATTGTTGCCCGGCCTTCATCACTACTGATTGGAAAATCAACCGGCTGACAAGCAATATCCGCTTTCGTCAGCGACAACCAGGTTTTCATGATAGTTCTGCCAACCTCGAACCGACCTTTATCCGACCAGTCTTTGGTCGAAATCAGCATGTAACTGCCATCATTATTCAATGATTTAACGGAAGACCACGCCATGATTTTTCGTAGACCAAAGCGTTCAGCAATACGCTGTAATCCTTTATTTTTCTTTAACAAACCAAGAAATGCGGCTTCGATACGTGTGATTGCCAGCGAGTCTCGGGTAAATCCGGTTGGCGTTGACTGTTCTTCAGCTTTATTCAGACGCATGAAGTCCATCAGCTCGTCGAAATAGCCATCCTCGGCAAATAAACGATTGCTTTCTCGTTGAGCAGTTTGCTTCAACACACCAGACGCCTGTTCAAGAAACGCAACGTGAGAAGATGTTCCTTCCGCAGAAGCAACACAGGCGTCAGTCAATGCGCTGTCCAGTGGTGTATTAAGAAAACGGAAGCGATTGGTTGAACGCTTTAAGTTAATATCCCGGTTTAGCGGGTAATCATCTGCGTAAATATGCTTGATACGAAGCGTGCCCACAGAATAGTTGTCATCAAAGAAATCCAGGGTTGCAAAGCCATTCGCGTTCGCAGGTGTAAATTCAACCTCAGCGACCGATGAAGCAGCTTCAACTGCACAGCCAAGACTGTACATAATCGCGTAACCGTCCGGATCGATATAATCCAGTAAACGTGATTTATCCCAGCCAATCGCAATCGTATCAGGCCCGGTAATGGTAAAGCGCCAGGGCTGACAATTATGAGGAGATGGTGAACGAATCATAATCTGCAACACCAACATCAGTGTTGGATGGTCATTCAAATAACGAAGGGCGGAATTAGTACTTTCCTGCTTTTCCGGTTCAGCATTGACCAGTGCAGAATTGCGAGACACGTTGAACGCATGAATCAGATTCAACGGCCAGTTGATGTATTCTTGCAATCGGCTCCAGCATCCACGCGATGCCATGTTGACGTCAAACGTGACTTTGTGTGGCACTCGTCGCGCCATTAATACATCAATAACAGTTCTGACGCCCAGTGCACCCATCGCCATCACGCAATAAGATACCTGCGGCCACGGCTCTTTAGTCACTAATCGGTCCGCAATAACAGGCAGGAAGTCCGCCGGATACTGGGTGTAACCAAGCCATTTCAACGCCGCAACCAGATCGCCGTCTTTATGAGCCTGCTCTGTCGCACGACCATAGAATGGCGTGTTATGACGGCGATAATCAAAGACATAAATCACCGCCTTACCACCGAAATCGAAACCAGCCAGCACCGGGATGTTTCGCTCACAGGCGATTTTATGCATCAGGTATTTTTCATAAGGCGCGGCTCCAGCATCAACCCCATCAAAAACAACATTAACGCCTTCAAAAGCCACTTCAATGTTTGCAACCGTTAATCCGTCATCGAACGTTGTAATGTCTACATTCGGGTTAATGGTTCTGGCTCGCTCTGCGACGACATCAACTTTTTTACGCCCGACATCTTGCAACACACATACCTGACGATTCAGGTTAGTGACGTCATAATCTTCCGGATCAGCTAACACAAAACGACTCATACCAGTACGTGTTAATGGCTCGACGATGCTGCCACCAACACTACCGCATCCAGCAATCAGAATTTTGGCACTGCCCAGATGCGCCTGTTCAGCGCTGGAGATGATATCGATATTTCGATGAATAGCGTCCTGATATTGTGATGGAGAAAGCGAAGTTAGTTGTTTCAAGATATCCATTCCTTAACCTGGCTGTTGCCCGGATGATGCTGTTGAAGAGTGTCTGGAAAAAAGGCGCTTTAACTGATAAATCAGGACATTTACGCGATATAGCGTAATGGCGGCAATGAATTCAATACGGCTGGGACAAACAGAAATTAATACGGCATCACCGTTATCGAAATCAACATGCTTTTCCCAAAATGCTTTAATATCAGATCGTTGTGTACGAATCGCTGGATTATCAGCGCCATAAATGCAGCCGCTGTACGCTTGTTTAATAACAGAGGTTTGTTCAATGAATTGCTTGCCCGGTGACAACACACTGGCCATGTAACCGTTGACACGAATGCTGCGCTCTTCATCTCTGGCTTTCTCTTCCGTCATACGAGGGTAAGTCCCGGGCGGTAGAATAGAATAACCCAATCGATATACATTGGCATTTTGCGTTCTGAACACCACGGATACCGGCTTTAAGGACATTCGCCAGTTTTCCTGCAGGATTTCATTGACCAGCATGGAACCGATACTGTAACTGGAAAATATTTTGCCGCTAACACGCTGAATGTTCATGTTATCGACATAAATAATCCGCTCGCCACAGCCATCCAGTAATCGAATAGCTGAAAAGCCAATCAGTTTTTTATCTTTAAAAACCAGCCAGATATGACTAATAGTGGCGAAATAGTCTTTTTTAACGCCATCTTTTTTACCAAACCAGTGAAAAGAGGTATCTGCGTCGTACAGATCATCTGTAATGGTGCAGAACACGGTTAACAGTTCAGTTTTTAACGTCGCAGGAAATACATTCGCAGGCGCTGGCACTTTAAAAAAATCCACCTGACCGCGATGATTAGCAGTCAAACCAAGCTTGCATAACTGTTCAAATAAAGTACGTTCTTTCATCTCGCCAGTTACCCTGATTAATACCCTGTCAGCGAGGCATACAAATTAATCAGCATCATCACGACAGGTGTTGCGACCAGTAGAATCAACATGTTATCCATTCCCCGAGGCGAAACAGCCTCCAGTCCGGCAATAAACAATCCGTAGCCAATCGCCATCGCAACCAGCAGCCCGGACATTGGATAGGAGAAAGAGACAAACGCCAGGAAGGTCACGGTCGAGAAAAACATCACCGTGGAAGAACCCGCAATTGATTTCGTATTAGTGGTTTTCCATATGGCATCACGCAACTGATAGGTGTTGGTCGTACCAAAACGCAAGCCTATTGGCTCCGCAAAACCGTCAGCCACGGCGACGGTGAAAAATGCCACTCGCACAACATCCAGAGGAAATAAAAAGGCCAGAAAAACAAGCGTGACATTGAAAGAAATCAATGGAAAGAAGAAGAAAAAACGGCGTCTTGGGGCATCGCGCTCACGCAAACTTCCCGACACAATTCCGTGAATCCACCAGGTACTACTCACCGCTGAAATACCATAGATGACGATCAGACCAATTGAGCCAATAAAGACCGCAGGTATCAACTGAGCATCCGGTAAAAATGCCAGCGTTGGCCCGGTGATCATCATAATTCCCACATGATTAATTTTTCGAGAATAACCGTCTTTGAGCGCGTATTTTTTTCGAAGATACGTAGAGATGTTTCCAAGTACTAATGTGCTAAGAAACAGGTAAATGACAATCCGCATCCACGGGATATCACTAAAAAAATTGTCCAGAATGTTCGGTGGAACGTCCACTACATCGATACCCTTGTTTATTTTTTGTTATCAAAATGACAGATAAATTGAGGCGAAGGAATATAAAGAAAACTTCACTACTATTCAAGAATATCTATCATTTTTTTAATCTAAACATCATTTAATAAACAAAGGAAAACATAAGATACGTTAGATAAACAATAATGAATATACCGTTCCAGAACCGGGTCTGAGCTTGTTCATTATTGATAAACAATTCGCAACGGGAAGTACGTTCTTCCAACATCATCGCAGGTACACCAGATACATCAGTATGAAATACGTTCAATAAAAATCGTTCTCACACAAAATTGCTATAAATAATGGAAAAACAAGTGAAATACGTTTGTTTTAAACATTAACAATCATCACAATAGCCAGCCAAAAATAAACACATATGTTACTTAACTGGGTTTCATTCACGGTAAACAGAACAAGGAGTCATTATCTGTTCATGTCATTAATCAACCATAAGCAACTGTATTTTATAATCATTTACTCAACATCAATCTTATCTGGCTGTGCAACACTCACGCAGACTCAACCTTCAGATCATCCATCGACAGTTCCGGTAGACAGACAACTGAATCAAACAAGCTATGAACAAGCTAATAACAAGATTCCTGTGACCATTTCACGAGAATCCGGCGCTTTAGGACTGATGATGAATGCTATGCTCATTATTGATGAACAGCCTGTTGCATTACTTAAAACAGAGGAAAAAACCACGGTATACCTAACACCAGGACGCCATCAATTTGCTATTGGCTACATTAAAAATCCGGATTCCAGACCTCTGGTCCAGCGTGATTTTTTAATTACGCCAGATCAAAACAACACGATCTATTTACGATTGTTTTATGGCAGAGAACCCGTATTTTTTAGTGCGAGCGATCCTGACAGAGGCAACATTTCACAATCCACACAGACAATGGCTCTGTTTCAATTACCTCCCTGCTTCGATAATGCTGAGGTTTCTGCAAACATCAGTGATGTTTATGTAAAACAGGGAAAAGTTTGCTTTGGCGAGCGACATCATCAGGTCGCAACGATGGCACCAACCTGGTTTGACTTAGGGAATTTACAGGAATATGCAGACCCGGCTCAGGTTCAACAGATTGTTGAATTCGCCATGGATAATGTTGCATTCAGCTACTGGGTGATTGGCGCGTCCGGTAAAGGCATGGATGAAAACCAACGGTACATTTATACGCGAAAGGCTGGATGGATCGATTTAAAACATGTCATTAGTGCCACCAGCAATCCAACAGCATTTATCCCTGTGGTTTCACGCTTTGGTCCGTGGTTTATTGAGGTTGCACAACTATATTTTGCACCGATGTCCGCATTCAAAGAAGAAGATGTGGTATCAAATCACATTGGCGCTGATGCTGCGTTACAGAGCCTGATACAGTTTGGTCAGAATAGTTCGAGAGCTGCGATCATTCATCAAGTCATTCAGGAACTTGAACCACTTTCGCGAGAGGAAGCGTTAGCGTTTTTTGGTGTTATGGCATTCGCCCGGTCATCAGACGAATAATAACGACAGTGGTAAGTAATCTTTGATCCGCAATTTATCGCGTGTTTAAACAAGCCGTGGCAAAACCAGGGCTTGTTTTAACAGACTTCGGTCAATAAAAGGCTTAGATCAATCTGAGTTATTCAGATACTTACGCTCAAAAGCTTCCTGTGCATCGTTGTATTTTGCGACAATACCCAGTTTTTTCAGTAACTTGACCAGCAAGAAAGGAATATCCAGTTGATAAGGAAGGAAACCCGCATTCGCTGAACGCTGAAATGCATGATGATTGTTATGCCATTCACCCGCACTTAAGCCATAAAACACCTGATTAAGTGCTTTCGAGCTACGATAAAAGTCAACATTATCTTTATGTTGCGCCTGTTCAGCACTACCACCGTGCCCGCGATAATTGAAGTCACGCGCTACCGCATGATAGGCAAAGATAATCGCGAACCAGACCGTCAACAGCTCAAAGCCCCCCAGCCACCACATGATTGAAGCCCAGAAAATATTGGCAAAAGTGGAACGCAATAAAAACGATGAAACAGATTCAACACTGCCCCACCGTTTGAAGCTCTCATAGGAAGCGAAAGATAAACCAATATGACTGAGTACTTTCTTCAGGTGCTCAAAATCGGCTTCACTGATCGAACGATCAACTTTATAAAAGGGTGACGCAAAGAAATTCCCCATCCAACCCAGATGCGGCCCGTAAGGATCGTCTTTTGTATCGGAAAATCGGTGATGCAACAAATGATTAAATGCATACACTTCTTCACGGTAAGCAATCGGGTTGAACCACATAATCAACGTCGGCACGACACCATTGGTAAAGGTAAATGCGTTATGACTGCAAAAACGGTGATACCAGAATGTGTTAAGAACATTCGCCATGACATAAAACACCACAGAGAAAATAACCACATTCATAACGGTCAAATACTGTGTCAAAAACACGATAAAAAAGAATAGTGCTAGATAAAAATAGATTTCCACATGAAGATTCAGCCAGTGACTGCTGTCCCGGCGAGGGTTGATGACATGCAAATACTGGCGAAGTACTTCCGTCAAGGTTGGCTTTCGTACTGAGCCGTCTGCATGTTCAGTCGGGTATACCGGATCAAGCTGAGTAATTTTGCCACGTTTTGCGGTGCTATCGTTTGATGCTGTTTGACTCATCCTTGTTACCACCTCCAGATAAATGACCTGATTCCTGCCACTGAACGGTCAGGACAGTCAAAAAGTATCATCTATTGTTTATTTACTGTTTATAGAAAGGGGCGGATTTTAAAAGACCGCATTAACAAAAGTCAATTAATGACAACTTTTCAATGCGATTTCTTAACAAAGGGAGAGTGTTTACATCTTGAAGTATAGTTATTATTAATCAATCAGATAAGAGTAATTCGAAATACCACCTAACCCAAATAACAGTTAACCATTCATTTTTTTAAACTGTCGTGTTTATTCTGATAAAGCGAAACCAATACCCCTTTTACAGTAAAAAACGAGCAACATAGTCACGCTGCTCGTTTATCTTGTCACTCATACAGAGGCTGCCTGAGCGGGATTAGAAGGCAATAGAATCGGCGTTTTCAAATTCACCATTTGCCCAACAGTTACCATCGCCATTAACACCGATTTTGACACCAGTGCGCTTTGATTCCATGACAATATCAAACATCGCTTTAGCAGCCGCTTTTGTTGCAAAGTTGATACTAAAGTTCAAGGTGTCAGCCTGACAATTATCCGCACGAATATCAGCACCATCAGTGGTATCCAGTTGAAATGTTACTGCATCGCCTGTTGTAGCGACTTCAGTCACCTTGCCATATTGATAACTACCTGCGAATGCAGAACTTGAAACAGCTAATGTCAAAAGAAGAGAAGTTGTGATACGTTTCATATTGATTTCCTTATAAAAACTACCGAAAGCAGCCGTTCAATAGTACGACTGCTCCACTGTCGTTGATTATTATGTTGTTGCAACCAATGTTGCGATAGCTACTGTAACACCGACATTGTATGGTAAATACACAACTGAGTAATTTACTAACAAAATGTAACAAATAACACCAATTCAGGTGCAAATGGTAATCTATGAATCTCGCATTAATCAGCAATCACAACGGCGCAGCCGGTCAACAAGCGATAGAACATATTATTGATGACAAACATCAGGCCGTCGGCTATGTCTCTTCAGAACACGACGCTGAACGTGCGTACTTCCACTATACGCAGTGCGTGTATCAGCGCAGCAATATATCTGTCACACACTATGTTGATTTTGAAGATGATTACGATGACAAGCTTTTACAACAGCTCTTTGATTACTCGGTAATTCATCTCTCCGGTGGTAATACCTTCCGATTTCTAAAGGGATTACAGCAACATCATGCCATGTCAGCATTTATTCAATGGGTGAAAAATGGCGGAACATTGATCGGCCTGAGTGCAGGTGCATTGCTTATGACGCCTGATATCAACATCGCAGGACTTTGCGGCGATCCGAATGATGTCAACCTGGAGAACACCCTGGGATTTAACCTTGTACCTTTTGGCTTTCTTCCCCATGTAGAAAATGACCCAGCCAGACAACAACAATTAGCGTCTCAATTAGCATCCGTTGATTTTCCAGTCGTACTTGCGAGTGATGATGATGCCGTTGTGATCAAAAACGGTGAGCTAACCTTAGTCGGTCAACCCACCGTAGCGTGGAAAGGAAAAGTGATTGCAGATCCTTCTGCGGTTCATCAGTTATTATCCGCTGCGTGTATTAGCTGACCAGTGAGGGTAAATCAACGAGCGAATCAATTGCTGATGTTGTCGTACTGGAGCTTCGCTGTTTTGTGCCGATGGGCCAGGTTCAAAATGAGAGCTGGTCACTGACTTTTGTAGTTGCTCACAGATATACACGTCTTCTTGCATAAAATCGGCAGAACCCAACGGATGCGAAGCTTCAAGCTGTGCCGATTTTGGCCGAACTCTGCGATACCAGAACGACGATGAACGGGCCATCTGCATCATATATTGCCAGTTCGATGCAGGTTCAACTTTGGTTCTGACGATAACCCGAGAACTGGTTGGTGAAAGCGGTATGATGACAAAAACAGACCAGGATGATTCAGATTCCGCCAGGCCAATCCCAGGAAATAACATCGGCACCCATGCACCCGGTGAATCTTTATCAACCGCTGAAATCAGTGGCAGTGGAGAAGCTTCTGATAACTTACTGGCATAGCCTGCTTCTAAGGGTTCAAAGAAACCAAAATGCGCCCCATGAAAGCCATAAACAGCCTGTTTATGATCATACATGTTTAATGTTCCGGCATGTAAATGCGCCAGGTGATAATGGTCGATGTAGTTCTCAACCACGATTTTCCAGTTAGCCTGAATCACGTTGTCATACAAATCATCTACCGATTCAACCAGGGTTTGTGGATCATGAGGCCCTAACCAGGGTTCAATCGGTTCAAACCATTGTTGAATATCACCAGCATCAGGTTGAGCATTCACCCAAATCATACCTCGCCAGGTTGCTACCGATGCTTTTTTTAATGGCCAGTCAGCCAAATTAGTCACCGGAAACTCATCACGTTTCGAAGGAATTCCTTTCAGATTTCCGGCTAAATCCCATGTCCAGTCATGGTAAGGGCAAGTAATTGCACGCCCACAATGCCCACTCCCCTCTTTAAGACGCGTCCCACGGTGACGACAAATATTGTGAAATGCTTGTAATTGATGTTCATTATCAAGAACCACCAGCAAGTTATCTCTACCAGCCTGCACCGTAAGAAAATCGCCGGGTTTGGTTAGATCTTCAATGAACCCGGCGCACAACCAGTGACGAGAAAAAATGTACTGCTGTTCAAGCGAAAACCAACGAGGACAGTAATACGCTTCTGCGGGTAACACGCTGTTTCGTAACTCCGTGTTTTCAGCTATCCCATTATTTGACTCAGTCATGAAACGTACCTCGCTGCGACGTATTACCTGATGATTCTGGTGTCCAGCCTGGCGCTCTGAACAGGTAACTCAACCGATGCCCTTTGCCTTTTTCACTCCGAAGATCACGCCATAAATTCACCCATTCGAAAAACTGAACCTTGATCGGATTAATAGAATTTAACGGCTTGGTCAGCCCGTAATTTGGCGTTTCTTCTTCTGCCTGAAAAGTTCCGAATAATCGATCCCAGATAATCAGGATGCCGCCAAAGTTCTTATCCAGATACTTTTTATCCGAACCATGATGAACCCGGTGGTGAGATGGTGTGTTAAACACCCATTCTAATGGCCCGAGCTTGCCGAACATTTCGTTATGAATCCAAAACTGATACGCCTGAACCAGTACTTCAGCCGCGAATATATAGATTGGATTAAAGCCCATTAATACCAGCGGAAAATGGAATAACACGGATACGACTGGATCAAACAGACTGAACCTGAAAGCCATCGCGGTATTCATCACAGTCGAACTATGATGAACAGAATGAGCGACCCACAACAACCGAATGCGGTGTAAAAAGTAATGTTCAACGTAGTAAGTAAAATCAGCCAGTAACAGCACAAGAACAAAACACCACGCCGTATCTGGCATTTTCCACGGGATCACTTCATAAACGGTGAAATAGAGATATACCGCACTTCCAAAAATAAAGATCTCTGTAATGTAGTACGGAATTTGAGTAATGATGCTGGACATCGATTCCAGAAATCGCTTGCCCGCCTGTCGTCGTTGCAGCAAATCATCCGCGACTTCCAGCGTAAAAAACAGGATGGCAAACACCAGAACCCAGTCATAGATGTCGAATGCCAGATGCTCGATCATGTCATCAAATGATTGAAAAGACGCTGGCACCAGATAACTCATCCACTCAATCATGGTTCACCTCGTCAGTGACCAGCGACCAACTCTTTTGCGTTACGATCTCGAAGTTTTCATTGAATGCGTATTGTTCGAAATCACTGGTAAATGCCAATGTTACTGGCAGGGTTTCAGCTTGCTGCCAGGTATTCAGCACTGAATCAGCCTGATAATAACTACCGGCTTTAAGTGACGCACGTTTAAATCCCTTTGGCACGGTGGGCTGCTCGTCCGTTTTAATACCAATAGTCATCATGATGGTGTTGTCTCGTTGAGAATATTCACTGTAAGCCACGTAGATAAAATCGTCGTCCTGATAACGTTTTAATGCCCGGGGCATGGCAGCACTGAAGTATTGAGTCCAGGCTCGGGTAATCTGTTTTTCCGCCTGATTATCTAACGTAATAGTAAATACTCTGCCGACTACAACATGCTCGCTTTGATAAATTAATGGCACCGTTTGCTGCGGTAGTTTCGTCTTGTTAACCGATTGAGTTTCAGCATTGGCATATTGGCGAACCAGCAATGAAAAGAATACGAACATAAAAATAACCAGCAACACATAGCAGGCTTTTATCATTGGGTTGTGTTGAGTTTTCATCATAAATCTCCGAAAAATAATCCGGTTCACGACCAGTAAGGATAGATAAAGCATGATGCAGCGACAGCCGACCATAAGAGCATAGTGAGCCAGTAGCCAACCGGCTCTTCCGCTCTGACATATTCACGATGCAACCAGGCACTACCGCTAAATAAGTCATAAATAACCCACAGCACGAGGGCAGCACCTAACCAATAAGTAAATGTTTCAGTCATTTATTCGTCTCCATTCAGAACGCCATTCAAATCAGCGTCAACCGCCAGTTGCCAGCCAAGTCCTGGCACTGCACAGGTAAAAGTCAGGGAATTAGCATCTTGCGACGCCAGCTCTCTGAGTTCTTCGGACGATAACGGGCTTTCATCACGAGAATCAGCAACATATTGCTTTGCTGCAGCATTGTAGAAATACCCTCGCTTTTTCTGCGCGATCACCCCTGTTGCGACCAAATCACATTCCGTGACATCACCACCCAGGATTTTCGACACAAAGGGGGTTCCTGCACGCGCTTCTAACAAATTCAGTCGAGCGCTGACTTGTGCTGCCGTCGTCTGATTAAACGTAATCTGTTGACCGACAACAGGTGCCAGGTCGTTGTCGAACTCCATCATGTAATCAACTAATCCTTGTCTGGTCGCTTCATCAGGAATACCCACAGCCCCTTCATTGAAGTGACAGCCATGTCGCTCGTCTGCACCTTGTGGACAACCAGTTTCACCGTTATCAAACACACCGCCTTTCAAAAAGTTTAGTAGTAGATCGGTTGCACCATCATGTAAGAAGCCAAATCCTCTGATTTGCTCGCCCTGATGCTCTCGTGTATGCGATGGCAGGAAACCTTCACGATCCGGTAAACCAAACATACCGACTCGTGTATAAAGGTTACGAAGTTGCGGGACTTTAAAGATTTGAATTTCACCACCATGAGCCGCTTCACCTCGGGTGCCGTAAAATCCTTTAGCGTGATCAACACCGTGACAGCCAGCACAGTTAACGCCATCTGGCGAATCACCATTCTCGGCAATGTCTGTTTCTACGCCATCAGAACGACGTTCGCCATGAAAAAAATTAGCGCCCTTTTGCGCCGAAGCTGACAATGAATTATCCAGTCCTCGAACTGGGTTCGGTGGCATAGCAACACGCAACATAAAGTCGGCAAACTTATCCATGTCTTGCTCCAGTGCGACTACATCAGCGGTTTTTTCGCTGGCTTCAACCGATTCAAGATGTATATCCAGCCCCATCAACCCCTCAAACGCGACAATAAAATTCTTAAACGACGTTCGTTCATCCAGCGTCTGCGCAGTATCTTCACCAAAGTATCCAACCGAACGATCACCTCGCCAGTGCATATGACCATGTGTACTCATGCCTCGCATCGTTTGGGTGGTCATTGGTCCTTTCATAGCTGCAATACTACGTTCATCACCGTTACCGTTCAGAATCTCCAATAACGCACAACTTTCTTCATCCGGCCCAACCAATAAGCAGCCAAGATTCAAAAAGTTCTCGGTAGGAAACGGTTGAGGATTTCTTAAATTGGACGCATCAGGATTGCCCAGATTCCAGCTAAGATGGTCAGTATCGCCAGATATATGACAACTGGCACAGGATGATTCACCATTGCTGGATGAACGATTAGCGTCATACAGCATGAAACGTCCGGCACTGAAGCTCTCAGGTTCCGGTGAAGGCATGATTTGACGTTGTAAAACTTGCTTCGTATCAGGCGCTACCACGGCTATCGCATTGTCGTAGCGAGTCATCACATAAAGTCTGTTTGCCGATTCATTCAGAAGCAAACCAACCGGACCGCCACTCACATCAATGTATTGTTCACTAGCCGTAGTCGGGTCAAACTCTTCACCTTCCTGATCCCACCAGCGAGAATCTGTTAATTGTTGGGTAGGAATTACCGCAACTTTGTCCGATCCCATAGCCGCCATGAACAGAGTTTTTCCATTCTGAGAAAATGACAGTTGCCCGGGTGTGGAAAGACTGTGTTGTTTCGTACCTGCAGGCGCTTTCAACTGGTTATAGTCGATATGACGATTCAAATGACGAGGTTTCACATTACCGTTATCGACATCAATAACAGTTATTCGGGTTCGGGCAAGATTTCCCTGAACAGTACTTTCGGCAAAATCACCACTTCCTTCAAAACGAGTGTGATTATTGGCTTCCGTATTCGTGACAAACAAATCCCCGGTTACCGGATTAGTTGCCATCGTAAACAAGGTTGTTCCAACATGCGGAATTTGTTCAGAAATAGTCAGGCTTTCACTATCAATACCAAACACATCATAATCAGGCAGCGAAAATCGAATGCCATTACTAAAATTCCGCCCTTTAGTGTCACGCCACTCACCTGACGCCTGATCAAACTTAACAATCATTGATGTCCAGGGCTGATATTCACCGTCGGCATTAACACCCGGCGCTGTCCGACCGCCTGGCAACCAACCGTCCTCCATTCCTTGAGGACTGGAGATACCATCCATCACCTGACAAGGCTGTTCACCGTAAACATCATCTTCAAACCCAGGGCAAATCACCGCCTCATGCACCGCACTGGTTTGATTACCAGAATGAAAAACAGCGGCATAAACGGATTGTTCATCCGGTGAAACGGCAAGCGCTCGTGTGGTATCACCAAACATGGTAATGATCTTTTCTGGTTTACCTCCAATTCCAACGCCAGGATTTGAACGTTCAAATACCCAGACATCTGCCCGACCAATGCCAGCTTCATGTAACTGAGGATCACCTGCGCCAGGCACATCATTTAATTCAGGATTAACCCGTTGCTGACCACGGTGAGCGGTTGAAATGAAGGCATGATTCCTGGCAAACACAATGTCAGATGGCTCATCACCAACCAGTATGGTTCGCGTTACTCGCGCTGGAACACCAGACACATCGACAACACTGACAGAATCAGACACATGATTTACAACCCAGACTTCTCCACTGGAATTGAGCGCTACCGCAACCGGGTCCAACCCAACAGTGACAGAATCAATCGGTGTTAGCGATCCTTGCTGGTCAACAGCAAAGATATCCAGCGAGTGATTCGATGTATTCGTCACGTATAAATATTTTCCATCTGCCGACATAGCAATCGGCCGTGTAGGTGTTGATTCAAACCCAATAAATGATCCAATACGACCGACAAACGGTGGCGGCACGGTTACAGGTGGTTCAGTCACGGGAGGCTCAGTAATGACGGGAGAGACATTAGAGCCAGATCCACCGCAACCAGCCAAAAGTGCTGTGAGTAGTCCTGCAAGTATTGTTTGCTTCATGATTCCTCCAGAATTGCTTCCATCTCAAAGTAAATTTTCATATTGACAATTTATAGCCTACAGTGATCTTTTGTTTATTGTCAACATGACAATTTATTTTCAGATGGTATAGTGATGCGGTTTTTGATCGCCAGGATCTGATTTGTAGAGACCAATACAGAGGAAGTCATACATGCCGCGACCCAGTATGGCCGGACAACGCCGGGAAGAAATTTTAGATGCGCTGGAAACCTGTATTCTGGAGAAAGGAATTCAGGGAACATCGTTGGAATATCTGGCTGAAACAGCCAACATGAAGCGTACAATCTTGCGTCATTATCTCGGTAATCGTGATGATATTATTTGCGCGCTGAGTAAACGCTGGCGTGAAAAGTTTGATGAGCAATGGCATGAGACACTAAGCTGGTTGCCAGAAAAAAACCGGGTTAATGCGTTAATTGATATTTTATTTGCCGCAAGAAGTGAAAGCTATTTGAAGGCGACAGTAATCAGTGATGCGCTGTTTTCTGAAGCCAAAAGATTAGCACCCGTTAAAGATGATCAAATTCATTCGATGAATATGTTTGTTCGCATTGTTAGTGAGGAATTAGGCAAAGAATTTACAACGGCTACTGCTGAACACTGTGAGCTGGTCGCCAGCGGAATACAGGCCAATTACCTGATGAGTGAAACCTTACATCCATTAGGGCTGGCTGATGATATTTCATCATTAAAGTCTGCATCCTTGCTCTTGATAACAACATTAGCTGACGCCCAATCAACAAACGATTGAGCGCAGCCGGAAGACTCAATCGTTATTGTTCATTGATGACAGAAAACACCGTTTTCCACATCTGCTCAATAGCCTGTTTATGATGGATTGATGATGTTGTTAAATCGCTGGCGTACATCGTAAGATTCTCCAGAACATGTGTCAGTTTATCCTGTACATCACTGATATCCTGAGATAAATCTATCACCAGCTCGGGTTTTTGATAATACGCGTAAAGCTGTTCATATTTATGACTCCAGCTGGTCGCCAGTGTCGGAACACCCTGACTCAGACCACTAACACAACCGTGAAACCGCGATGACACACACACGGCACTTTCACCGATCATATGTTTTACCTCTACGGCATTTAATCCATCGACCAATCTGGCTTCCGGGATCTCAGCAATAACCTGCTCACACAGTTGACGATCTTCTTTACCTTCGTGATTTAGCACCACGACATCAAACTGGTTATCGGCCAAATGACGAGCCATAGCACATAAAAAAGTCAGGTAACTTTCGTCGTCTGGTCGTTCATCTCGCTGATTAAAACTTGATACCATTTTGTGATTAGGGATGATGACCGCAAGATCAGCGTTTTTCGTTAGTGTTTTACTCGCATACAGCGGTGTAAAATCCGGAAACTGAACCAGATGACTAAACTCACCTAATCCCTGAATTGCATCAAAAGACACATGATCACGAGCAACGATTAAGTCAGCTTCCTCAAACATCTCTCTGGCAATATCTGCATTTTCAGCATCATTAAACGGACCAAACGCCTGGGGCAAAAAGATATATTTTCCACCATGAGATTTAATACGTTTGATTTGCGCCAGGGTCCGCTTGAGACTCGCGCTCCCCCAGTTATCGCCATAGCCAAATCCGGAAGCATCGAGTACTACGTCGATGTCTTTTTCAGCCAGAATGCCAAAGTGTTTCAGGCGGTTCAAAATTGCTCTGGGCAATACATTAATCAGGCCAGCAATATCTCTGCCTTTGACTTGGAAGTTACATTTTTGCCAGGCGCCTATCGCAGCTCGACTTTTATATGGCGCCAGCAGGCCTGGTTCCATCACAATTTCTGCTTCAGGCAAGTTCTGATTAATCTGATCAAGGATCGCCATCATCATGAGCTCTGCACCTTTATTGCTGAACTCAACACCTTTTATTTCAATGTTCATCTTCGATCCAACGAATTAACTGCTGATGTGATTTTTTTTGTGAGTAAGGTATGCCACCGTCCGGATCAGCATAACCAATACCGATTAACATGACGGGTCGCTGAGTTGCCGACAGCGATAATTTGTCGGCCATCCGTTTCTCAAGATGTTCAACGTCAGGCCAGTTTATCGGACAGCTACTGAGCCCCAGGGTTTCCAGCGCCAGCATTAACTGCATCGCAGCTAACGAGCCATCAATATAAATCAGATGCCTGTCCCGTTCTGACTCATAACAAGCCAGATCACCGACAATGACAATTCCACACTGAATATTGCCAGCAAAGCCCGTAGTCCCCATTGGCAACGACATAATTTGTTTGAGCAAGGGTTGCTTATCAATGGAATAAAAATTAAATGGCTGTCTGTTACAGGCACTGGGTGCCCAGGCTGCGGCAGTAACCGCTTGCTCGATTAGCGCTCTCGGCACCTTTTTATCTAAAAACCAACGCGTTGAGCGACGTTGACGGCACAGGGCAAGAAAATCACTGTAGTCGACCTGGCTTAATGGTAAAGCACGTCGAGCATAAGGAGAAAAATGTTCTGACGAGTCCGAAAAATCAGGTTTCACCTGACGAAACTTTGCAGCCAAAGACGTAATCAAAGGGGTCTGTTCAACCGTATTAAAATACGTTTCCAGTACATCGGAAAACCAGCGTAATTCTGTTTTATCCGTCGGTTGGTTAATCAATGAAACATACACTTCCACCGTTTTCTCGATATAGTCCAGCGCAAAAACGGGCTTTGCAGGCCGCATAATCAAGCCTTTTTCAATCCGATGAATATTACGTCTTAACAAAATGCATGAATCGGCCACTACGCCCTGCTGTGTTCTGTAATCGGCCATCCCTTTAATGACCGCAACCTGCTCTCGACTAAACTGCCCGCTCAATATGCTGTAATTTAATCGTGTCAGAAAACGGTGACGAGAAAACACTGATATCCGCGCGGCACGGAAATTATCCAACCAACGTCGAATTAACTGCTTGATTGTCTGAGGAAGAATTTTTGCGATGATCCGTCGAATCAAATGATTAACCTGTAATAATTTTCTTTTGAGTAAAACTGTAAAATACAGCACGAACAAAGGGCCTGGTGGCTGGATATAACATCATACTGACACAAGCAGAAACCACGAAAGAAATAACCGATGCGATTGCTGCCCCTTCTCCTTGCCACAAGGGTATCAACATCAGATTCAACACCAGATTGGTTACCGCTCCGGATAAATGAGAAACCAATGAATAACGATAAAGTTGTTTCAGGATCAGCCAGCTACTCAGTAGTGCCCGAAGAAAAACAAAAGGCAATACCCAGGCATGAATACGAATAATCTCTGCCACACCCAGCCAGGACTCACCGTACAATAAATCAGAGATCCAGTCGGCACTGATGATCAATGACATCATGAGCATCAAGGCCACAAACAACAGCAATCTGACAATAAAACGAAAATGAGATGACAGCCCTTCCTCATTTCCGGCATTCAATTCTAATCTGGGATAAAACGCGGACATCAGTGCTACTGGCAGGAAATACCAAATCTCCGAAATTCGTGAAGCAGCTGCATATTTCCCGGCAATGGCGTCACTGGTAAATATCCCAAGCATGACAATATCCATCTTGAGATAGATGTAAGAGGCAACACCACTTAACATCAACCAGCCTGACTTTTTAATCAACTCAATCGCATAAGAGCCCGACACGCCTGATATACCAATATCTCCAGTAGCATTCTGCTTCCGATACATGAGCCAGTAGCCAACCGGGATAAAAAACCACTCCATAGCATTAAGCATCAGAAACATCAGCATTGATGCATCCAGGCTGATAGCCATTACTTTAAATCCGGATATGGCTAATGTAACAACAACCCTGACCATTGCTGCTTGCTGGTTCTTGAGCCTGGCCTGAAACCAAAACTCAAAAACACCAAAGGCTAAAAAGGAATTCGCGAAGCCAAGGAAAATAACCCACCACGAGCTAATCCCATCTACTTCCTTTAATAGCAAAGGCCAGAGTAACCACAGGCAGATAAACGTTAATAAAGCACCAAGTATTCGAAGAGCTATCGCCGTAGAAAAAATACGTCCGGGTGGTTGGTTACCTTTAACAATTTCCTGCACCAGAATGCCATTCAGCCCCAGTGTTGTTATCGGTAAGAAAAGAATAAAAAAGGAGAGAACAATATTGAGTTGCCCGAACAAGGCCGGGCCAAGGTGTCTGGCGACCAGAACACCAACAAGAAAAGATACGAAAAACTTTATTAGCTTTTCAGCGATTAACCACGCTGAGTTCGTAAATTCTTGTTGGTAACGTCGCCAGTCAATGCCAAACACTCACACCACGCTTGTTATTGTTTCGCAGAACGAAAATAACGGGTCAGACGCCAGCAATTGAAAATGAAGTACAAATATCCCAGGAACATCAAAATAAACATAAAGAACATCACCGATTCAGCGACGTAAAGTTTCTCACCTAAGATACCCAGTAATGAACAAATCGTTGATGCAACGGCAACAACAAACAAAATCTTCTTATGCGAATAACCGAAGCGCATAAAAATATGATGCAAATGTTGACGATCGGCTTTCATAATTGACTGACCTTTACGAAGACGGCGCAACACAATCGCGACAAAATCCATCAAAGGAATAGCAATCAACCAAAGTGCAGACACCGGTCTGATCTCAGCCGTTTCATTTTGACTTTGGCTAATTAAAATACACACAATTAAAAAGCCAAAGGTGATACTGCCACTGTCACCCATAAAAATTTGTTTCTTATTACCATTCTTTTTAACACCCATATTTGCAATGAAAAACACCAACATATGAGATAAAAGAACGATATACAGGAAATCAAACTTACTACCGAGCAGCAATAAGAAGAAGAACACATTAATGATGAATACGGCCAGTAAACCGTCCATACCATCAATCATATTGAATGCGTTCATTCCGGCAACAATAGCAACGATTGTTAAAATTTCACCTGTCACACCCAAATCAGTGGTCCAGTCACCAAAAATTTTGCCGAAGTGAACCAACTTCACATCACCCCAATAGACGGCTAGTACGGCGACTGCAAAAAACAGTATCAACCGTAATGACGCAGGTAAATCAATTACATCATCCAGAATACCGGTGATAAATAAGATTGAGGCTAGTATTAAAATCGTATGATCAAATGGCCATTGAATATCAGCCAGTATTGTTACTAAAACCAGTGAAATAAAAATAGAAATGCCACCTACCAGTGGCACAGGTCGAGCGTGTTTTTTACGCTCATTTGGATTATCGATCAGTTTCAGCTTAGCCGCTGCCTTGCTGAAAAAGATTGTCAGCAAGGTGCAGCTAAGAACAGATAACAGAACAATTCCAATTTGTGTTTGTGTCATAGAATGTTTGTTCCAGGTGTTTTCTTATCAGCAGATTTCTATAAGCTTCCGATTGCTGCTACGGCAACAGCCAGCTGATAAATAACCTGAGTTGCTGAAGTCCATAAGCTCAGATTATCCATGTGCTCTGAATCCAGTGGGACAACAATCGTATCACCAGCTTCAAGCGCTACTTTTTTCTCTACAGCAAACCATGAGTTATCACCAGGGATAACGACAGCACCATTCGATTTAATGACATATACACCAGACTGATCAGCACGTTGCTTATAGCCACCACTGCGTTCAATGTAATCACTAATCGTCAACGCACCTTCAAACATGTGAGCTGTTGAAACATTTACTTCACCGATAACGTTAATCGACTGACGCTGTGCTGGTACATGTAACATGTCGCCATTTTCCAGTTTAACGTCCGCTTGCGCGTTGCCAGTAAGGATAGACGGTAAATTAATAACCAGACGTCCAACGGCGTCAACATTGGTTAAATCATCAAGCAATTGTTTGGTTTCAGCATAATTTACAGTGCTCATACCTGAGTTGCCAGGCTGGAACCCTCTTGCAGCGATTTCGCGGCGAAGATCATTTGATAATTTCATTAACTGACGTTTTTCTTTAATACGTAGTGAAGTACGCGTAAAGATTGCTGCTTTAGGGTCTGCGAAATCAGTAAAACCACCGGCACGAGAAATAACGTCAGACAGTTCTTCACCACGGCGAATCGTGTAACTACCAGGGAACATTACTTCACCACGTAATGTAACCGTGATGTTTTCCTGCCAGTTCGGGATAGGCAAGATGTTTAAACGGTCTTTACTCTCTAAGGCAACATCCTGACTAGTATTGCCAGTGACTACTTCACCAAGATTTACAGTCAAATGTTGAATTGACGTACCGCTGGATGTTGTATCCAGACGGGTAATTTCTGCTTTTTCCAGATATGCTGACTCATCAAGCCCACCCGCAGCATTGATCAAATCAGAAACTTTACCGCTTTCAGCTAATGGATAAACGCCAGGATATTTAACACGACCGTCAATTTCAACCAGACGAACTCGTTTGCCAAAACCTGCTTGTTCTTTCAAGGTAAGAATAATAGGCGCCAACATGCGATGACGCGAGAAAACCGAGTAATAGCTTTCAGGCTTAGCTTTTTTATCTTCGTCTGTGATTTCAATTAATGAACGGTTAGCTTGATTAATGTCATCCTGATTGAAGTCATCGCTATCCAGCAAGTCAGTGCTTTGAGCTTCAATGTATTCAAGAAAACGTTTTTCCTGATACTTTTTCCAAAGGCGGTCTTTTTGCGCAAAAACAATTTCATCTTCTGTTTTAGCATATTTTTCTAACAGACGATTCTCAGCCGCTTTTGATTCGAAACGAGAGAAGATAACAACTTTGTCACGAGACTGAAGAACCAAATCATCAGCAGAACCACGTTTTCTGACAGCCTGACCTGGCGCGAATTGATATACTTCGATCTGATCAGGTTGCTCAGTTTCACGTACAACCAAGCCATACTTCAGATCAGCTGTTGGTAAAAATTCACCATATACTGATGACAAATAGTTACTGATTCTTGCGCCTTTACGCCACTGGAAGATACCCGGACGCTCAAGAGCACCAATAAATGCTACCGCGCCTTCATATTGATTTGAAACGGCACCAATAACAACTTCATCACCGTCTGCGGGTTGTTTTGCTAAATCAGATTTCTTTGACAAGTCAACGTTGAGAATTGTTTTCAGGTTTGAGCCATTGAAACGGCTTACAGAACTGTTCTTTGCAAATGCCTGTGGAGATAAACCACCAGCCATTTTTATTACATCACCAAAAGTTTCTTTATTCTTAAGTTCAAAAATTGCTTCACGACGAACTTCACCACTGATAGAAACACTTTTCTCTACAGTAGGAATAAACACCACATCACCCGGTTTTAACAGTTCATCATTTTTGTTGTCGCCATTAATTAGCAGATCATAAAGGTCAAGTGTATTTACTACCTTGCCGTTACGTTTCAACTGAATATTACGAAGAGAACCAATGTCAGTGATACCACCACTAACGAATAACGCGTGTGTAATAGTAGAAAGAGAGGATACTGCGTAAGCACCAGGCTTGTAAGATTCACCCAGTACAAAAATGCGGATTGTTCTTAACTGCCCCATACTGACAGAGGCTTCAACGCCCAGTAATTGAGACTTAACCTGATTTGCTACCAGAATTTTCACTTCAGAGTAAGTAAGGCCAGTAACATAAATCGGTGACATACCCGGGATAACCAGAGAGCCTTCACGGTCCACAATGACTTCATGAACAATATTTTCTTTACCATAAATATTGATTAGTACTGAGTCGCCCGGTCCAAGAATGTAATTAGCCGGAACAGGTGCATTGCTTACCGGAGCAAATGTAGACGGCTCAGATGCAAATAGCTCGTAACCGAATCGTGTAAGTTCTTCCTTTTTAGGCTCAAACTCATCTTCATAATCGATAAGTTCTTCTTCAACGCGCTCAACAGGCCAGTCAGCACCCATATCGGTATTGCTGTTCAGTGGAGCCTGAGTCTGAGGCATCATCAATGAGTTAACGTCGATCCCGAATTGCTTTGCTAACGCTTTCTGCTGGGAAAGAGGAAGTTTCTTGAATTGCTCAATTTGCTGTTTGGATGGTGTTGCAGCTTCAAGATTAAAAAAAATGAACATCAAGCTAGCTAAAAAGAGATGAATCCAATTGCTTCTATTCGCTAACAACATGCATACCTCTGGAATTTGGTTGAACATAAAAGACAGCATATTCTATATAAAAGGAATACCAGATGAAACTAGTGTTTTTAATCAGATTTAAATATTTTTATCACCTCTTTAAATCAGCCATTCACAGTATCGACATACCAATTCCCTTGTATTCAGTGGATGTATCTTGTATATAATGGCGCACGGCAGTTTACACGACTTCCCCAAAGAACAATCACATTACTAAAATATATAGGATTGCTTGATGAATAATTCATTGCCAGCAGGCACTATTCTCGGCCATCCGAAGGGCTTATTCCTGCTCTTTGGAACTGAAATGTGGGAACGTTTCAGTTATTACGGTATGAGAGCATTACTAGTGCTTTATTTAACCGCCTTAACGACAGAAGGTGGATTAGGTTGGACGCAAGCTGATGCGCTTCAACTTTATGGGATATATACAGGTTTAGTTTACGTAACCCCAATCCTTGGTGGTTATCTTGCTGACAACATATTAGGTCAACGTAAATCCATCATTTATGGTGGTATTTTAATGGCTGCTGGCCAGTTTACGCTGGGCACACCACACGAATACATTCCGGGTATGGAACATACCTTCTTCTATCTGGGTTTAACATTATTAATTATCGGTAACGGTTTATTTAAGCCAAACATTTCCACAATGGTTGGTGACTTATATGAAGATGGCGATCGTCGTAGAGACAGTGCATTCACTATTTTCTATATGGGTATTAACCTGGGTGCTGCATTCGCACCGTTAGTTATCGGCTATATCGGTGAAGAAATTCGCTGGCAGTATGGTTTCCTTGCCGCTGGTGTCGGTATGGTAATCAGCCTTATTCTTCAGGTGTCACTGGCAAATTCTTTCCTTGGTTCAATTGGTATTGAGCCAAATGCAAAACTTGAACGTGAAGCAGCTGGCGGTAAAAAAGAACCGTTAACAAAAGAAGAGCGTGATCGTCTTAAAGTAATTTTTGTTCTTGGTATCTTCACGATTATGTTCTGGGTTGGTTTCGAGCAAGCCGGTGGCTTGTTGAACATCTTCGCTTCTGAACACACCGATCGTTTCCTGTTTGGTTTTGAAATTCCAGCCACATGGTTCCAGTCTGTTAATGCTATCTTCATCGTTACACTTGCACCGTTAATCGCAATGTTCTGGGTAAAAATGGGTAAAAACGAACCATCTTCACCAATGAAGTTCGTATTTGCACTCATTTTCCTGGCCCTTGGTTTTGCTTGTATGCTTGGTGCAGTTGTTGAAATGAACAACTCAGAAAGCGGCAAAGCCAGCATGCTGTGGCTAATTGGTATCTATTTCTTCCATACAGTGGGTGAACTTTGCTTATCACCAATTGGCTTATCGATGGTTACTAAACTTGCACCACTTCGTCTGATGTCACTAATGATGGGTGTATGGTTCGTATTTATTGCAGCAGCTAACTATGTTGCTGGTTTTGTTGGCTCATTGGTTGGCGAAGCAGGCTACTACACGATCTTTGCAAGTGTTGGTGCGGCTTCACTAGTATTCGCAGGTGTATTGTACTTCTTAAGCGATAAGCTTATTGACTGGATGCACGGCGCTGAAAATCCTCCAGAGACACAAGAAAAAGCTCTTGAAGAAGAGCTGGAAGGTACAGTCAACCATTAATTTGATTGACGCTGCCCACAAAAAAAGCGCCTATGGCGCTTTTTTTGTGTCTAATGACTGATACTGAATCAGCGATTAAAATTCTTCATCGCCCCAGTCTTCATCAAATTCTTCTAATTCTTCCTCAGGTACATCACCGTCATACTGTAAGAATTCCTGACGCTGATAATACCCTTCCTTAACGAACGAATAAGGATCGAGTGAATCGTTAATCAGGTTCTCCTGATCCATCAAATCAGCACGAGTATTCAATATTCTTACCGCAAAACGGAGATAACGCTGGGTGGGATTCAGTATATTCATCGGAAAGTACAAGTTATCAACAACATTTCCGGTGAAATCTGCAACTGTATTAGGGCCTAAAGCAGGGATCATTAAAAATGGACCATCGCCTACACCCCAAACAGCCAGTGTCTGACCAAAGTCTTCATTTCGACGTTCTATACCCAATTCAGTAGCGACATCGAATATGCCAACCAATCCTAATGTTGTATTGATAGCAAATCGGCCCGTCGTGGCACCAGCATCTCCTAATTTAAACTGTAGAACTGAGTTAACAAACGTCTGGGGTTCATTAAGGTTAAGTACCACGTTATTCAAACCGATTCTTACCGGCTGCGGTACTACCGTTACATAACCAACCGTGACAGGTCGTAAAATATAGTGGTCCAGAATATCCCAGTTGAAGTCCCACATTGCGCGGTTAAATGACTCAAATGGATCTCTTGGATCTGAGTATTCATCGTGAGACGTTTGAACGCTACTTTCCTTTTGTTCCTGCTGTGTTTCATCAGCGGCGTTAACGGTAAAAGACATGGCTACTAGTACAGATAGCCATTTTTTACTGAGCGACATAAATAAATTACCTAAAGAAAATTTGAATCAGAACAGCTAAAGTAAAAGTATATTCGCTTTTTCCTGAAGCTACGCGTAACAGTATTAAAATGCAGCGAGAATGACATCTCAAAAATACGTTTTATTTCAGACTAATTTGTACAAAAATGTGATCGGCGCTAATTCTCATCACATCACTGTAAAATATAAGCTTTAACTTCTGGACGTTTCAATGTTTGATATTAACCAGTTACTTTCACTCTCTAAATCCGGTAAATCCCCACCGGGTTCTGGTGATTTAAAACTGGAAACAGAAAAATTATATAACGCCAGACTGGAAACTATCGGTAAACAGCTATCTCAAGTAACTGTGTCTACTGGTAAGGGAGCTATATCTATCCCTCTTCAGCACTTACCGCGCCAAATTATACCGGAAAAAAATTACCAAATTAAACTCCAACAGATCAGCAAAGATCAGGTTAACATTACTTTCTTTGATGCAAATACATCTAAAGCAAATGCTCAGACCGCAAAAATACACACCATTGCAGTTAGTCCCGAGCAATTATTGCGACTTGTGTCAAAATCAGGACAAGGTGTTCAAACGCTCCCCATCCAGTTCGCTAACTCACATTCAGCAGATAAATCCCGGCTGGTCATTAATAATAAAGTAACTATTGATATTCCAGCAATCATCGCAGATACAGCAAAACGCAATAATGTAAGCCAAATTACTCTTACAACAGACAATAAAGGCTTTTTACTTAAACTCCCTCTGGATGCAAAAAGCAACTCGGAGAAACCACACACGATTCCTCTCTCCGCAAAACAGGCACAGCAGTTACTGGACTCCATGAAAACATCATCACCAGATTCACTGAAAGCTAAAATCAGCCTTCAGGATAATAACGGCCGTGCATGGATAACTCTTGATAATAAAGTTGTTTCACCCGCACCTCCAAACCTGAAAGCCGCAACAGCTGCTATCACTGCTGTGACAATCAAAGATTTACAACTACAACTAACAACTAAAGAAGGAGCTTCTCAGGCTATCTCATCTCAAGCCACACCAGTGAAGTCAGATGCCAGGCCAATTGGCGAAGTTCAACTATCAGCAAAACAATTGGGAGCTGTCGTATCAAACATTGACAAAACAATGTCACATAAGAATACAACAGCGGTCCCGGCAACTATTTCTTTGACCGCGGAAGCCAGAAAAGCGGGTATCGCTGATTCTTCAGGTCAGCTTATGGCTACCTTAAATGAAAAAACACCCGATACAGAGCTATTAAAAGCAGCTCAACAATTACTAAATCAAACGCGATCAAGTCACCAGAACATAAAAGACGTCTTACAATTAGTTCAAGCACAACGTTCACAGTTACCCGCTAATGAACAACAACTGTTTTCAATGATAGAGGACAGTTTAATTAGTGAGCGAGATACCGATATCCCTACGATCCATCACACCATAAACCATTTAATGAATTATTCTGTGACACGCGCACCGGAAGGAAGTTCATTTGGAAATAACATCGCGCTTGCCCTTCAATTGCTATTAGGAGCAAAGAAACCTCGACCAGCAGAAGAGAAGCCAGTGCCTTTAAAAGAAGCAATAAAAACCGTTATTAAGTCAGCATCTTCCACGTCAAAGGCTAATGCAAAAGACACCGCCATACAGCCTGAGCAATTCGACACTAAGCAGGACTCGCAGTTATTAAAATCACTGTTGAATATAAATACCTCCATAAAACATCAACAAGCTTCAAATTTGGAAAGACTGGCAGATAACCAGACTTTGATAAATCTTACATTACCCATTAAGACGGGAGATGAGATGAAGGAAGTTCAGCTACAAATTAAAGAAGAAGAGCCTGGCAATTCAACTTCAGAAACAGTTAAGAAAAACTGGCAACTGACACTAACATTCGATCTTGGCAAGCTGGGAAAAATGATGGCTCGTGCACAAGTAAGTCCACCGGACGTATCCATAAAAATTTATGCTGAGCAACAAAATGGTTTATCTCGTTCCAAAGAATTTGTTGATATGCTTTCTGAACGACTCACAGGGCATGGTATAAATGTCGCTGACATTCAGTGCTCTCTTGGGAAAATCACCAGAAATACAAATAGCGTGCAATCTAATGCATTCAATATAAAAGTGTAACGTAAGGTCTTGTACATGAGTCGTTTTGAGAAGCTAAAAACTGCTATAGGGTTAAAATATGACGGTACGAATGCACCTAAGGTTGTTGCGAAAGGACATGGAGATTTAGCCGAACATATTATTTCACTGGCAAAAGAAGGAGATGTACTGATTCACGAGGATGAAGCATTATCATCGCTACTGGCAACACTTGAAGCTGGCGATGAGATTCCCAGGGAGCTCTACGTTATTATCGCTGAATTAATTGCTTTCTCGTATATATTACAAGGTAAGTTTCCTGAAAACTGGTCAAATATTCATAACAGAATCAATGATAAAACCTGACCAACGCTTCAATATGACACTGTGAATACTAACTTCACCATTCATTTTCTATGTAGAGAAACCAGCAATTCAGCTTCGGCTTTAGGTAACTCACATTCCCTTACTATTTCTTCAACATCTGCACCCAGTTCAACCATTTTTACAGCTCTTGAATATAATCTGGCAGCATCATCTGTTGGTTGCATGGTAGATTGTGTCGTCTCTAACTGCCCTACTTGCTGTTCTATTGATTGATTCTTTTTGTTAATAGCGATGAAACCCACTCTGAGCTCTTTCACTTCATTTTTTAAAAGGTTAATGCGTGAGAGCAACTCCGCACGTTCAGATTCACCCTTATCAGAGTTCAATTCGTCACGAATACTATCTATCTGTGATGACAGACGATTTAATCGGACCAGCATGTATAACCCACCAAACAGCAGAACGAATCCAATGCCTGCTACAGCTGCCAGCACAATCATATTATTCATATGTATCCAAAATACAACAAAGCCCAAGTTTCAAATGAAAATTGGGCTATTTTAACTAATTAACAATCAAGCTATCTGAATGCAAGTTAACTAATGATTAGAACTTTGAAAGCTCATCCCATTCTTCATCAGATAGTAGTTTATTCAGATCAACCAGGATCAGTAGTTCATCATCATGATTACTAACACCCTGGATAAATTTAGCACTTTCTTCAGTACCAATATTAGGCGCGCTATCAATTTCAGATGAACGTAGATATACAACTTCAGCAACGCTGTCGACTAAAATACCAATGACCTGCTTATCAGCTTCGATAATAACAATTCGTGTATTATCTGTGATTTCATTCGGTGGTAAACCAAAACGAGTACGAGTATCAATGACTGTTACAACATTACCACGCAGATTAATAATGCCTAAAACGTAATCAGGCGCGCCGGGTACGGGAGCAATCTCAGTGTACCGTAAAACCTCCTGTACCTGCATAACGTTGATACCGTATGTTTCCCCTTCCAGGCGAAATGTTACCCACTGTACAACTTCATCGTTAGCATCAGCTGCATTAGCTGATAATATTCTTTCTTCACTCATGAAACTTGCTCCCCAGCAAGAAGGTTAATTAACTCTAACTATCGTGGCTACCTAAGCCTTGCTCTAATAACGCTATTAGCGAATCAACATCCAGTAGGGCACACATCTTCTCCTTGATTAACCCTGCAAGCCACGGACGTTTACCCGATGCTTCACGCCACTTAACGTCATCCTGAGTCAATGTGACTGTATTTACAAGCTGCTCACACGACAGTCCCCATGGACTATCCTTTAACATGATTAAATATTGATAATCTAATGATGCTTCCAACTCTTCTGTAAACTTTTCAGGCATTACCCAACGTGCAGTATCAACTACATTCAGTTTTTCTTCACGATGGACCATGACCCCCTTGAACCAATCGGGCTTACCAAAAATGTTATTTAGTTTACCCATATTGTGAATACCGCCCAACTCCGTTAAAGGAACGGCAACGGTCAAACCTGCCACCTTGAAAAACAGTGCCTGAAATTCTCCCTGACGATACGACTTTTCGTCAACTGTTATTTCAGGAAGAACTAACTCGCTTTCATTTTCAACGACACGAGTAACTGGCTTTTCAACCACAGGTGGCTGAACAATTTCAGGCTCAGGTACTTTAACTGGTTCAGTTGGTTCATGGGTTGTAATAGTTTGTTCTTTTCGAGCTTCTGGTTGTTTCGTTTCAACAACACTTACTTTTTCAAGAAGCTTTTCAACCGGTTTAAGCTTTTCTTCAGCTTTTGGTTCAGCCTCTTTTACAGCAACCTCGGGCGCTTCATCTTCAGTCAACATCGCAGAAAAATATTGCTTCATTACTTTAGCGCTGTTGAATGTACTCTTAGTCATCTCAAACCGCCTCCGGGCTTAACTGTTCCAGATACGTCAATAATGTATTATAGGCGAAAACACCTCTGGATTTAGGGGCATATACTGATGGAGGAGTCTGAGCCACACTGGCATCTCTGAATTTTGTATCTACAGGAATAACACTGGACCATACATTGTCACCATATAGCTCTCTAAGCTTTTGATACGTATCAAGAGAGGCTCTTGTCCGTTTATCGTACATAGTAGGGACAATGGTATATTTATAAGGCTTGCTTTGGGATTGCTGCATTAACTCCATCGTTTTCAACATCCGATCCAGACCTTTTAATGCCAAAAACTCCGTTTGAACCGGTATTAATAACCTGTCACATGCAGCCAGTGAATTCACTGTTAAAATGCCCATTATTGGCGGGCAATCCAGTATAGCGTAGTCATAAAAATCACTGATTTTCTGAAGACACTTATTTAACACCAGTCCCATACCGCCTTTCGTTCCGAATGAACGATCCAATGTGGAAAGAGACATGGTTGCTGGCAAAATATCTAATCCGGGAATGGTGCTCGGACACAAAATCTGCAGAATCTCTTCCTGAGTAATATCTTTACCGTGCATAAACAAGTCGTAAAGACTGAATTCAAGTTCTTCTGAATTAATGCCAAAGTAATAAGTTAATGATGAACTAGGGTCTGTATCAACAAGCAAAACCCGCTTCTTTCGGCTTGCCAGAAGCCCCCCAAGGGTTACCGTGGTAGTTGTTTTTCCAACTCCACCTTTTTGGTTTGCAATGGACCAGATTATCAAAGCTTAATTCCTATTATTAATTGTCATCATTATCCGAAGGTACGTCGTCAGTCCTTGTCGTAATTCGTATTCCCCCGCCAGGTAACTCTATCACTTGTATTTGATCAGAATCTACTCTACTTCTTGTTTCTGAACTACTTTTTTCGACCTTTCCGAAATCAGCCAGTTCATCTTGCAACCCATCTGTGGGAATCCAGGCAAACTTAGAAATCGCGACGACAACTTTGCGGTTACGCGCTCGACCTTCATTTGTTCGGTTGTCTTCTGTCGGAGAGTATTCCCCAAAGCCTTCTATACCAATCCGATGCGGATTAATGCCCATCGTCATCATTAACTTAGTGACGGCTGTCGCCCGTGCCAGTGAAAGTTCCCAGTTTGACAGGAAGATCTCATTATTTATAGGTAAATTATCAGTAAATCCCTTAATTCTAATGAAGTTATTAGTATTACCTATAACTGATGAAATCTTTTCAATTACCTTAATTGACTCCCCCCCTGGCACTGCACTTCCTGGTGAGAACAATATAGAGTCATATAAGTTTACTTTAATCCAGTCAGTGCCCGAATTGATTTCCAGCAACTGTTCATTAATTTCTTCCGGAAATATTCTCGCCAGCTGATTCTGTATCGACTCTAATGATTCACCTAATTGCTCTTTGCTAACATCACTCAGGACCTCTCCGCCAGCAGAAATACGGCGGGCATCAAGCGTCATTTCTTCAGCAAGATCAATCACACTTGAACCTGAATAGTCACCGATTCCCTGAGTTAATTCTTGACCATTTTCAGCAACGATCAATTCATCTGGGCTTGATGCTTTTTCTGTTATAAAAACAGATTCTATTGTACTGGTCAGACGAATGTATTCGGACTCATTTACCAGCGCAAAAGCATACAAAACAACAAACAAAGCAAACATCAGTGTCATATAGTCAGCATAAGACACCAACCAGCGATTTACATCAGGCTTGCGATTACCTTCTTGCTGTCGACGTAACAGAGCCTGTTGCCGGTGATTCATTTGCTGCACTCATTAAAATGTCGAATGCCGATACGCTTGAAGTCTGTTCGATATCACACCTGGCGCTTCTCCATTTGCGATTGCGTACAATCCTTCACATAGCATTTCTTTATACCGAGTATCAGCGTCTATAACCGCTCTCAGTTTCCCTGCAAGCGGCAAAAAAAATAGATTTGCGAAACCAACACCATATATCGTCGCGACAAAAGCAGTCGCTATACCACCACCCAGTAATTCAGGATTTTTTAAATGACTCATTGCCTGAATCAATCCTAAAACCGCGCCTAAAATTCCAATAGTTGGCGCATAGCCACCCATTGACTCATATACGTCGGCATACTGTAATCTGATATCACGATAACAATCTATTTCCAGATTAAGTTCTTTTTTAAGTTGTTCTGGCTCAATGCCATCAACCAATAAACTTAAGCCTTTACGTATAAATGGATCATTATCAGACTGACCTTCATCCTCAAGTACCAAAAAGCCTTTCTGACGCGCTTTAGAGGCCCAGTCTGAAACCCTTTCGATACCTTCGTTCACGTCAAATTTTGGTGGATAGAACGCCAGACGAGCCATTTTAATCGCATCGATGAATAAAGCCGACGAAGACTGAAACATCACCGCACCGACCGTGCCGCCTAATACAACAACTAACGATGAAAGCTGTACTAGTGCAGAAAGACCACCGCCTTCAATAAAGAAACCGCCTACAATCGATGCTAACGCAAGAAATATCCCAAATACAGAAAGCCTATCCATGTCCTATTTCACGCAGAATTTTCTCTGCAAAATCCTTTAACGCGTATTCTTCATCTGCCAAACCAGCACTATATACAGCCTGAGGCATTCCATATACGACGCTGGACTCTTCATCTTGTGCCCAGATTGTTGAACCATATTGCTTTAACAGCCGCGCGCCTTCTCGTCCATCAGCTCCCATCCCCGTTAACACAATTGCAAGTACTTTATCTTTCAATACTTTTGCTGTGGTACCAAACGTTATATCGACGCTCGGTTTATAGGTAATTCTCGGAGAATCGTCTTCCATTATTTTTAATCGTGGCGCTTCAGCTCTACCTTCGACAACCATTTGAGTTCCACCGGGAGCCAGATAAGCCACTCCAGGTTTCAACTGATCGCCATCCTGAGCTTCTTTGACATCAATTTTACACAATGAATTTAATCGACTGGCAAACGCTGCTGTGAACGTGGCAGGCATGTGCTGAATAAGTAGAATGGGATGAGGATAGTCCTTAGGAAGTTCAGTCAGTATCGTTTGCAGAGCAACAGGCCCCCCTGTCGAGGTGCCTATTGCAGTAAGTTTATATCGTCCTCTTCCACCACTTGCTCTGGTAGAAGATGGCTTTACAGCCTCATTACGGGTAGATTCATTTCTCAGCGCATCACTTCGTGTAGTTCTCGCTGAACTGTCAAGGGATCGATTTAATGAAGAGCCGGAAGCAGCAGTAGTACTTGAAGAAGGTCTTGAAAACCGGCTTCGGCCTTCCAGTGGTGAACGACCAGGAGCTGTTCGTGTAGATTGAGATGTTAACGAATTAGTCGAGGAAGATAAGCGAGAAGTCCGTCTTACAGAACGGGAACGTGCAACCGTCTTAACGCGTTGCTGGAGAGTTTCCGATGCTTCATTCTTGTTTCTGGCTATGTCTTCAAACTTTTTAGGTAGAAAATCAATAGCACCCGCATCCAGCGCATCAAATGTCGCTTTTGCACCTTCGTGAGTCAAAGACGAAAACATCAGAATTGGAATTGGTGACTTTTGCATGATTTGTCGTACAGCGGTAATACCGTCCAGTACGGGCATTTCAACGTCCATAGTTATAACATCAGGCTTCAGTGCTAACGCTTTTTCTACGGCCTCCTGCCCATTCACAGCCACATCAATTACTTCAAGCTCTCGATCTTCATTTAAGATCTCTGTAACTCTACGTCTGAAAAACGATGAGTCATCTACTACCAATACCTTAAAAGCCATTAATAAATCTTCGCAGTCAAATATAACAATATTTAAAAGATAAAAGAGACGAAATAAAAATTTCGTCTCTTTTAATCATCACATCACTTACATCCTGTCCTTGCTTAATTGTCGTTGCTCAATTAGCTATTAAGGCGATTCACAGAAATCTTTGATTTCGAAGCATAATGTTTCAATAAGCTTGGAATATCCAGAATTAGTGCGATTCCACCGTCTGAAGTAATTGTTGCACCAGCCATACCCGGTGTCCCTTGCAATAATGCATCAAGAGGCTTAATTACAACTTCTTCCTGACCGATAAGAGAATCAACTACAAAACCAACCTGCTGTGTGCCGATTTGGACAATTACAACATGCCCTTCTTCTTTAGATTCAAACGACTTGCCACGATTGCTTCTTAACAACCACTGCTGCAAATAAAACAGCGGAATAGCCTTATCACGTACGACAACAGTTAACTGTCCATCAACGACATTAGTTTTCTTCAAGTTCAGATGGAAAATCTCATTTACAGCAGCCAGCGGCAGTGCAAATGTTTGTTCACCCACAACTATCATTAATGTCGGTAGAATCGCGAGTGTTAATGGAACCTTAATTTCAATGATAGTTCCTTTCCCGCGTGATGAATCAATATTTACAGTACCATTTAGCTGGGTAATCTTAGTCTTAACGACATCCATACCTACGCCACGACCTGAAATGTCAGATATTTCTTTTTTGGTCGAAAATCCAGGCGCAAAAATAAGATTATAAGCATCGGTATCCGGCATCCTGGCTGCATTGTCTGGATCCAGTATGCCCTTATCAATCGCGATATTTTTCAGTCTTTCAGGATCCATACCTGCACCATCATCTTCGATAGTAAGTAAGATATGATCACCTTCCTGAGACGCGCTTAAAATTACATGTCCAGTTCTTGGTTTACCTGACTGCTCACGAATATCTGGCATTTCAACACCATGGTCTACAGAGTTTCTGACCAGGTGAACCAAAGGATCTGCCAGAGCTTCAACCAGATTTTTATCTAAATCGGTATCTTCACCACGTAATTCAAGATTAATTTCTTTTTTGAGACTTCTGGCAAGGTCACGAACAACCCGAGGGAAACGACCGAACACTTTTTTGATCGGTTGCATTCGAGTTTTCATTACCGCGCCTTGCAGGTCAGCTGTAACAACATCCAGATTAGAAATCGCTTTCGACATCTCTTCATGTTCAACAGCGATACCCAAACTAACAAGTCGGTTACGAACCAAAACAAGTTCACCAACCATATTCATAATTTGATCAAGACGTTTTGTATCAACACGAACGGTCGATTCAGCTTGAGCTTGAGGGCTGGTTGTCGCCGCTTTTTGATCACCGGCAGGCTTGGCAGCTTTATCACGAGCTGCGGCCGCTGGTTTAGCTGGCGCTTTTGCAGGTTCTTTCTTTTCAGCCGCTTTCGGTGCAGGTGCTTGTTTGGCCGGAACCTTCTTCGGTTCAGCTTTTTTCTCTGGTTTGCTTTCTGCTTTAGCTGCAGTGGCTGGTCCTTTACCCATACCATGCAACTCATCCAACAATGCATCAAATTCGCTTTCTGAAATTGTGCTGTCATCCGCAGATGACTCTGCTTTGCCAGAAGTGGCAGGAGAGGCTTCGACCTCTTCTTTTACTTTAAATTGTCCTTCGCCATGCAGTTCATCAAGAAGCGCTTCAAACTCATCATCAGTGATATCCTCATCTCCACCAACTGCAGATGTATCCTTAGCAGGTTGAGAATTGGCTTCCGCTTCTTCATCTTCACGACTTTGTACCGGACCGGAACCATGTAGTTCGTCCAGTAATTTTTCGAACTCTTCTTCAGTAATTTCATCAATACTATCGTCAGCATCGCTATTTACATCAGAAGGCTCAATAAATGCTTCAGGTTCAGGCTCCGGTATTACTTCTTCAACTTCTAAAGTCGGAACTTCTTGAGACTCTTCACCTTCAGGGACACTAAATGCTTTGATACGTTCTAAAAGTTCTGGATCGGCCGGGGTTAGCTCTTGATGATTTTGAACCTGAACAAACATGCTATTGACAGTATCAAGTACCTGTAGAATTGCATCCATCAGTTCAGGTGTTACTTTACGCTGACCAGTTCTGAGCAAATCGAAAACATTCTCGGCGCCATGACAGGCATCAACCAGTTCGATTAGAGATAAAAATCCTGCTCCACCTTTCACAGTATGGAACCCTCTGAAGATTGCGTTTAACAGATCATTATCTTCAGGATTATTTTCTAACTCGATAAGCTGTTCAGAAAGAAGCTCAAGAATTTCTCCGGCTTCGATTAGGAAGTCTTGTAAAATATCCTCATCTACATCAAAGCCCATGAAATTTTCCCCCTTTAAAATCCTAAACTAGACAGTAAGTCGTCAACATCATCCTGATCAGAAACAACATCATCTCTTCCTTCCAGATTGATGATTGGTCCTTCAGGTTCGCTGGCATCTATTTCTTTTTCACCAGCTTCGATCGAAGGCGAAGTGTCGACGGAACCAAATACGGTCAGCAAATGAATCAGGTTGTCTTCAACCTCTCTGACCAACTCTATTACTCTTCTGATCACCTGGCCAGTTAAATCCTGAAACCCCTGAGCCATTAATACTTCATTTAATGATGTTTTTAACTCAGAAGCGTCTTGCTCAGCCTGACCTATAAACTCATGAAGTTTATGACATAGTTGCTTGAATTCACCAACTTTTAAATCTCTCGACATCAACCTTTCAAACGAAGGCTTGATCTCTAACAACTCTTCATGAAGCTTTTCTGCAATGGGGAGACTCGACTCTACGGCGTCCATCGTCGCATTAGCCGCATTCTCAGTCATATTTATGACGTAATTCAGTCGCTCTTTGGCATCTGGAATATCAGTATTAGCCAAATCAGAAATACGTGCATCTAACTGAAAATTTAGCAGAGAATCATGTAATTGCCGCGTCAACTTGCCTATTTCAGCAAACAAGACGGAGTGATCAGGAGAGCCCATACTCATAAATAAAGTATTTGCAGCTGCTACATCACCTTTTTCAAGATGCTCTACCAGCTGTCGAGCTTGCTCCAGGCTTACGAAAGATGTATCTAAATCAGACATCTGAATTAACCCGGAAAACCTTAACCTAAACGCTCAAATACTTTATCAAGTTTGGTTTTTAATGTAGCAGCAGTGAAAGGCTTAACAATGTAACCGTTAACACCAGCTTGTGCAGCGGCGACGATTTGCTCTTTCTTAGCTTCCGCAGTAACCATTAAAACCGGAATATGCTTAAGATTATCATCAGCTCTGATATGTCTTAGCAAATCAATTCCTTGCATTCCTGGCATATTCCAATCTGTTACTACGAAATCAAAATCACCGCCTTGAAGCATAGGAAGAGCTGTACTACCGTCATCCGCTTCCTGGATATTTGTAAAACCCAGGTCCCTCAATAAATTTTTAATAATCCTTCTCATGGTGGAGAAATCATCAACCACAAGAATTTTTATGTTCTTATCCAAAGTACTCTCCAGTGAGGCTAATTAAGACACTATTTAATTCTAAACTATACCCAGGCTTGCAAACGGGACTTGAGACGAGCCATAGCCTGGCTATGTATCTGACTCACTCTGGACTCACTAACATCCAGCACTTCCCCTATTTCTCGCAAGTTTAACTCTTCATCATAATAAAGGGATAAAACCAAGGCTTCTCGTTCCGGTAATGTGCCGATGGTTTCAACCAGAGCTTTATGAAATGACTCTGTTGCCATACCTTCAAATGGTGTGTCTCCGTTGTCATTATCATCTACCGGTGAAATGACATCTTCAGTAACACCAAGATCTTCCATCCCTATGATCTTTCCAGCATTTACCTCATTGAGCATATGATGATACTCATCTAACGTAATATCAAGCCTTTCCGCTACTTCGATATCTTTTACGTCGCGACCCAATTCAGCTTCTAATTCTGCAATGGTATTAGTAATTAATCGACTGTTTTTATGCACGGAACGCGGTGTCCAGTCTCCACGCCTGATTTCATCAAGCATTGCACCTCGAATTCTTATTCCAGCATAAGTTTCAAAGCTCGCACCCTTTGATCCATCAAAGTTTTTTGCAGCTTCGATCAAGCCGATCATACCTGATTGTATTAAGTCATCAAGTAATACACTTGCTGGTAATCTTGCCATTAAATGCAGCGCAATTCTTTTAACCAGCCCAGCATGACGCTCAACCAATTGCTGCATATGGTTTACTCCACCATAGGCGGCTGCTTTATTCACGCTTACTCCCTAATGTCTGCACTTTTACTAAATAGTCTCTCGACGAAAAACGATAACTGACCACTCGCATGATTTGGAACCGGCCACCTTAGAATTCGTGTTGCCAGTGCTTTATAAGCAATTGCAGCAGGTGATTTTGGGAATGCTTCAACTATAGCTTTTTGCTTTCTTACTGAACGCCTGACATTTTCATCGAATGGAATCGTCGCTACCAGCTCCAGTGCGACATCAAGAAAACGATCCGTAACCTTTGATAACTTAGCGAATAATTCTTGTCCTTCCTTCAGGCTGCGCACCATGTTAGCAATAATTTTAAATTTGTACACATCATGATCACGACTAAGAATCTTCATTAAGGCATAAGCATCTGTTATAGACGACGGCTCATCACAGACAACCATCAAAATTTCTTGTGAGGCACTGGCAAAGCTCAATACCATATCAGAAATACCTGCAGCTGTGTCTACAATTAATACATCATATTTAACGTGTAATTCACTAAATGCTCTAATCAGACCTGCATGTTCAGAAGGTGATAGTTCTACCATTGATTGAGAACCTGAAGTCGCAGGAACAATAGAAATTCCAGCAGGTCCTTCAACGATAACCTCTTCAAGTGTGCATTCACCCGACAAAACATGAGAAAGGTTCTTGACCACTCGCAAGCCTAGCATCACATCACAGTTAGCAAGGCCCAGGTCAGCATCTAACACAAGAACTCTTTTACCCAGCTGCCCCATCGCTATTGCAGTATTAAGCGATACGTTGGTTTTCCCAACCCCCCCTTTACCACCAGTTACAGCGACGACCTGAATATGATCATTCTGAGAAATTTTAGATTTTTGTGCCATTTGTCTCAGGCCACTGGCCTGATCATTGTGAAAAGAATCAATCATACATTCCTACCGCGTGGGACTCCGGGTCAGAGAACCAGGTATGTTCCGAACCACTATTTTTTTCTAAAAACATCTTTGCCTGATCTACAAGCACCTTAGGGTCAACAACTTCTATATCTTCAGGCACTCGCTGACCTGTTGTAACATAACCAATAGGTAACGCATTTTGAATTGCAACACTAATGATCTCTCCAAGGCTTACACATTCATCAATTTTGGTAAAAATGCATCCAGCCAATGGAATCCTTTTAAAGTGTTGAACAATATCTTCCGTTACATTTCTTTGTGCTGTGGATGACAACACTAAATAACTTTTTATCTTAACCTGGCTATTCTTCATCAACGATGACAACTGTTCCGTTAGTCTTAAATCACGTTGACTCATGCCTGCAGTATCAATTAATACCAGTCTTTTATTTCTAAACGCAGCTAAAACTTCACGTAATTCAGTCGCACTTTTTGTCACTCTGACTGGACACCCGATAATTTTTCCAAACGTAGACAACTGTTCATGAGCGCCAATACGGTAAGTATCTGTCGTCACCAGCGCCAGATTTTCTGCGCCATGTAACTGTGCAAATCGAGCTGCAAGCTTCGCAATCGTTGTGGTTTTTCCAACTCCGGTTGGCCCAACAAGTGCAACATAACCACCTCGCCCCAATACGTCGTTGTTAGTGGTCGTTAACTGCCCCTTCAACAACTCAATCACACTATCCCATGCTTCTTTATGTGGCAAATCTTCAGGAATGAAACAGGCCAGTTGATCTGCAACTTGCTCTGACAATCCCATTTTCCTGAGTCGAGAGATCAGCATTGCCCTGACAGGCTCTTTTCTGGACAACTCCTGCCACATTAGACCTGAAACCTGATGAGTAAGAATCTTCTTGATCGACTCCATCTCCTGCTTCAGCGACTCCATCTGTTGCTTATATTCACCAGATGAATCTCCAGACTGACTTTCCTGCGCAGCCTGATTGAATAGCATCTCATCGCTGGCAGCAGAATGTAAATGATTTTCAGGTCTAAGTTGTTGACCAAAATCATTAACTTCGCTGTTAAGATCACGCGCATTATTCAAATCAGGTTGTTGATTCTGAAATCCTTGTTGACGGGTCGATTGCTGTTGCGATGAAATATCATAAGAATAATGAGCATTCTGCGGAGCGTTTCCATAGTTTTGAAGCGCATCATTTTGAGGACTGCCCATATGATCGTAATTGTGTTGGCGAGGCGACTGATAATCAGGATTTTGTGAAGTTTGCTGTTGAAATGATTGAGGCTGCTGTGATTGCTCAAACCGATCATCAGAGACAGATTGATGCGCACTGTTTTGAGTGTGCTTATCCAAATGCTGCCTTATTTGTTGTGAAACAGCTCTACCACCGGGACCCGTTGCCTGCAGATTTTGCGCAATCGCAGCAATTCGATCAGCCATCTGTTCGGGAGGAAGTGAATCATCAGGATCATGAATACCTTGTGCCGCATTTGATTTTTGTTGTCTCTTTAGAAGAGCTGCAAGGGAATCCGGCGGTGTGTTTTGTTCCTGAGCACTATCGTCTTGAGAAGCCTGACTAAACCCCGGGTTTCCCTGGGAAGGCTGCTCAGGAGGATTGCCTCTATTTGATGATGGCGGCGCATTGTCATCAACGGCAGCTACCAGCTCAATACCACCGGCAACTTTCTTGTTTGACATAATCACAGCATCAGCGCCGAGGGTTTCTTTAACCTCTTTCAATGCTGTTTTCATGTCTTTTGCAAAAAAGCGTTTAATCTTCATTAAATTATTCCGGCATTATCTCTGGCTTATTGCCCAATTGAGCTAACAATTTTGATTTGTTTTTCGTCGGGTATCTCTTGGTATGATAGTACACTTAGCCCCGGTATTGTATTTTTGACGAACCTTGACAATACCGAACGTAAAATACCTGACGTCAGTAAAACAGACGGCTCGCCAGCCATTTCCTGCTGGTGATGAGCTTCACTTAGCGACTGCTGCAATCTCTCAGCTAATCCAGGTTCTATACCAGCCCCTTGATCACCACCAGCCTGCATTGACTGATGTAACATCTGCTCCAGTTCAGGTGCAAGTGTGATAACCGATATTTCAGGAGCCGGACCGGCAACATGTTGAACAATCAACCGTCGTAAAGCAATTCGGACTGCTGCCGTCAGTACGTCAATATCCTGACTTCTTGCACCATATTCTACAAGTGTTTGAATTATAGTGCGCATATCGCGAATTGGGACCCCTTCGGTTAAAAGATTTTGGAGTACTTTAACAACCGTTGTCAATGGAAGAATATCTGGCACCAGACCTTCAACAAGCTTCGGACTATTTTTCTCAAGCAGGTCGAGTAAACTTTGAACTTCTTCATGCCCCAGTAACATCGAAGCATTATTTGTTAGTAGTTGACTTAAATGTGTTGCTACGACCGTTGCTGCATCTACCACGGTATACCCCAGTGATTGGGCGTGATCTCTTTGTGATTGTGCAATCCATACGGCTTCCAGACCAAATGCAGGGTCTACAGTCGGTATTCCCTCAACCGTACCAAACACCTGACCTGGATTTATTGCAAGTTCATTGTCATGTCTCAATTCGCCCTCGCCAAACGTCACACCCATCAACGTAATTCGGTAACTATTTGGTTCAAGGTCAAGATTATCCCGGATGTGTACCGGTGGAACGAGAAAGCCAAGCTCTTGTGAAAGTTTTTTACGGACACCTTTGATCCGAGTCAATAATTCCCCTCCCTGGCTACGGTCAACCAGAGGAATTAATCGATAGCCAACTTCAAGACCAATAATATCGACATGTGAGACATCATCCCAACCGATCTCTTTTTGTTCTACGGGTGCTGTCGGCGCTGTCGCATCATCTATGATCGGCATGCCTGTATCAGGCTTTTTATTGCGACGTTGGAGCATGTATGCTCCACCTAACATAAGAGAAGCCAGGCTTATGAATGCAAAGTGTGGCATTCCAGGGATAATTCCCATAATAAACAGAATACCACCACCAATAATCAGCGCCTGAATATTACCTAACTGGCCTGTAACCAGCTCACCCATGTCTTTTTCAGCATTTTGACGGGTAACAACAATCGCCGTGGCTATGGATAAAAGTAAAGAAGGAATCTGAGCAACCAGGCCATCTCCAATCGTCAATAATACGTAGACTTCAAGTGCATAACTGAACTCAAGATCATGTTGGATCATTCCAATAAATAATCCACCAATAATATTGATGAGTAAGATGACGATACCAGCAATAGCATCGCCTTTTACGAATTTACTGGCACCATCCATCGAACCATAAAAATCAGCTTCAGCGGTAATTTCCTGACGTCTGGCTCTGGCATCCTCCTGAGTGATAAAACCGGCATTCAAATCGGCATCAATAGCCATTTGTTTACCAGGCATCGCATCAAGTGTAAATCGAGCTGTTACTTCAGAGATACGACCTGCACCATTGGTAATTACGATAAAATTAATAACGATGAGGATGAGAAAGACCACCAAACCAACGGCATAGTTACCACCGATAACAACATTACCAAATGACGCAATAACCTGCCCGGCTGCTTCCGGACCGTTGTGCCCTTCAAGAAGCACAACTCGAGTACTGGCTACATTCAACGCCAGACGCATAATGGTCGCTATTAACAGCACACTGGGAAAGGAACCAAATTCAAGAGGTTTAATCGTATAGACCGTCACTAACAGCACAATCAGTGCCAGTGCGATATTGAACGTAAATAAGGTATCAAGGAGAACAGGAGGTAATGGAAGTACAACCATACCCAGCGCAGCCATAACCAACAGAGGCGTACCTACCCCTTTGATTAACTGCAACTTTTCTTTATCTATTGACGATAAGTATGATTTTAAATCCATAACCTGTAACAAAAAATTGGCACAACTCGCTGGAGAAGGCAAAAATCATTCCAGCCATCATAAAACAGCAATTAAATTAAGCAAGCGAATTAGAGCCGGCAAACCTCTAGTGGTTGTTTTTCAATCGAATCGTTGTACATTCAAACAAAATTTACGGCTTTATCATAAGTATGTTCGACATACCCACAAACAACGAAGTAGAAATGCACTACCACACAAACTTCATCAACACATACTGACGCGTATTAATGTCGTAACTCAGGAGGAATTGGTAATTTTTTCGACAGTGGTGTCGGTTTTCTGCCTTTTCCTGCTTTGAATTGCTTAAGTTGCAGAACATAAGCTAACACTTGTGCAACCGCGACAAAGAGCTTTTCTGGAATTTCTTCTTCAATTTCTGTTGTATAGTAAATAGTTCTGGCCAGAGCTGGCGAAGCGATTACAGGCACATCATTTTCTTTTGCAACTTTCCGAATGTGCATGGCGATCTCGTCAGCACCCTTTGCAACTAATAAAGGTGCGCCTGCTCGGGAGGTGTCATATTTGATTGCTACAGAGAAATGCGTTGGGTTTGTCACTACTACGTCAGCATCGGGCACTTCTTGCATCATCCGGCGCTGCGCTGCTTCTCGTTGTAATCGTCTAATACGGCCTTTAACTTCCGGACTACCTTCACTGTTTTTGTACTCATCTTTTACTTCTTGCTTCGTCATCTTCAATTGCTTTTTATGACTCCACTTCTGATACGGCGCATCAACAGCTGCAATTAACAACATCGAACTGGTCAAACCTAAAAAGATCCAGGCCAGCAAATCCAGCGACGAAAAAATATTACCGGGAAGATTTTGAATACTCAGATGAAGAATATCGGTGAAGAAACCTTGAAGAAAGAAATAAGAAAACGTGAAGACCACTGTCACTTTCAAAATGGATTTAAGCAACTCAACCAGTGCCTGAACACCAAACATGCGCTTAAATCCCTGCAATGGACTTAACTTACTAAACTTCGGAGCCATCGCTTCCGAACTCCAGTTAAAGCCCCCCATAAGACTGTTACCGATGAATGCTGAAATAAAAATGACAATGAAAATTGCCGCTAATGGTTCAACGATCAGTTCGACAAGCCCGGCAACACGAGAAGCTGCTTTATCAGAATCAAAAGTATCGGCTCTGTCCAGTTTCAGACCATTTTCCATGACGCCCAGCATCGCTACTGCCAGCGACCGTCCAAAAACAATCACAGCCACAGCACTCATAATCAATACCATTGCAGTCCCCAATTCACGAGAACGAGCTATCTGGCCTTTCTTTCTGGCCTCTGAGAGCTTTTTCCCCGTGGGGTCTTCGGTACGTTCACCGCTATCATCAGCCATTGCTGAGACTCCTTATCCTCAGGCTTAATAAGCAATCAACAATTAATGAGATCGCAAGCCAGGAGTAATGCCTGATTCCATTGAGATTCAAAATGGAACATGAAGTTATCGAGTGTCAGCCAAAGAATAATAAGGCCGGACATCATAGTAACTGGAAAACCTAAACTAAATATATTCAACTGAGGAGCTGCCCTCGTCATAATACCGAATGCGAAATTAATCACTAACATTGCGGTAATCGGAGGTAAAGAAAGAACTAATGCTGTCATGAACAGCCAACGGCCCCACATGGCCAGCGTATGATAATTATCAACAGGCCACCATTCATTGCTGATTGGTAATGCATGGAAACTATGAACAACCATATGTATTAACGCTAAGTGTCCATCAAACACCCAGAACAGCAGCGTCGCCAGAATTAGATAAAACTGACCAATTGCCGCTACATTCAATCCATTAATGGGATCAACAACCGAGGCAAATCCCAAACCGGTTTGCATAGCAACAATTTGCCCCGCTAAAACAAAGGTGTTCATCATCAACACTGAAGTGAAACCGATAGCTACACCAATCAAAATCTGTTGCGCAACAACCAGAATAGTGCCAACAGAGAATAAATCGATGATAGGTGATGGTGGTATGACAGGCATTATCAACAAGACGATAAAGACCGCCAGGCCTGCTTTAATCCGTACCGGGGTATTTCTTGCGCCAATACCAACCATTACACCTAACATCGCAGCAACCCGGCTAAATGGCAGTAAAAAATCGGCTATCCACTGCAATATTATGTCGAGGGGATATTCCATTAACCAATCACCGCCGGAATTCGTCCGACCAATTCCTTTGTAAAATCAATTAGCACCTGCGTTAACCAGTGCCCACCGTAAATCAGGGCTAACAGGGTAACAATTAAACGAGGTAAAAAACTCAACGTTTGTTCATTGATTGATGTCGCGGCCTGGAAAATAGACACTAGCAAACCAACCAACAAACTTGGCATTATGATGGCTGATACCAACATAATAACCAGAAACAAAGACTCTCTTAGAATATCGACAAAAGTTTCTGGCGTCATCGTCAGACTCCCAGTCCAAAGCTCGTTGCTAATGTGCCCATCACAAGTCCCCAGCCATCAACCAGTACGAATAACATTAATTTAAAAGGTAAAGAGACAATCATTGGTGACAGCATCATCATACCCATCGCCATTAAGATACTGGCCACAACCAAATCCAGGATCAGGAATGGGATGAAAAACATAAATCCGATTTGGAATGCCGTTTTGAGTTCACTGGTCACAAATGCAGGAATCAACACTGACATAGGCGCTTCTTCTGGGCCACTCAATGAATCATACCCGGCTATCTGAGCGAAAGAATCAATGTCTTTTACTCGTGTTTGAGAGAGCATAAACTCCCTCATGGGTATCTTCGCATTCTCAAACGCCTGTATTGCGGTGATATCTTCTGCAATATAAGGCTGAATCGCCGTATCATTCACTTTTTGAAAAACCGGTGCCATGATAAAAAATGTCATGAATAATGTAATACCGATTAAGATTTGATTGGATGGTGATTGTTGCAGACCAATCGCCTGACGAAGAATAGACAACACAATGATAATACGGGTAAATGACGTCATCATAATTAACATGGCAGGCAAAAAACTTAATGCCGTCATGATCGCCAGAATCTGCAAGGTAACCGTGTAATCAGCCCCACCATCCGGATTTTCTGTCAATGTTAACGCTGGAATCCCCGGTTCAGCAAAACTCGTGGGGACTATCAAAAGTAGCGTCAATATTGCAAAAATACGCCATAAGCGTCGTGACATCGACAATCCTGTTTTGTTACTGCTCACGTTTATTTCCCATCATTTTTATTAACTGAGTTTTAAAATCGCCACTCATATCGGGCATTTCAACAGGCTCATCCAGAGCGACTAAATAATTAATTTGCTGACTTGTAACGCCCAGAACGTGCTGTTTACCATTAATTTCAACAACAAGCAGTCTTTCTTTCGTACCCAGCTGTAAGGATGTAATAACTTTTATCGCGTCACTACCAGGCATCCTGAGTACAGTTTTCTTATAAAGCCATGCCATACCAAAGATAAGAAAAATAACGATAAACAAAGACAGAAACATCGATACCATTGATGGCTCGGTAATCGCATCAGCCCTCGCAGTCAACGGGGTAAGGAGTAAAAAAAACAAAAACCCGATACGCCGGTTTAGTGGCGCTCGGGTTATTGAAGGAAGTGTTTTAAGAAAGCTTTTAACGCAGCTTTTTAATACGCTCAATCTGGCTAATAACATCAGTTAATCGGATACCAAACTTATCATTAACTACAACCACTTCACCGTGGGCGATTAAGGTGCCATTCACCAGTACATCCAGTGATTCACCCGCAACACGGTCAAGTTCGACAACAGAACCCTGATTGAGCTGTAACAGGTTTCTGATACTTATTTTACTCCGGCCAACTTCCATTGAAATAGTAACCGGAATATCCAGAATGGCATCCAGCTTGGCTTTTTCTTCACCAGAGATGGCAGACCCTTCTTCCGTTAATTCTTCGAGTGGCGCAGCCTGAACTTCAAGTTCTTCATCAGCTTCCTGCTCCGCCATGGCCGCAGCCCATTCATCCATAGTATCTTGATCGTCACTCATTACCATTCACCTGATGATTTATCATTTAACACCAAATCTTCCTCTAAGATAGAGATATTTGAATCACTATCCAGTCTACGACCACCTTTAGTAAACAAGGCCATTTCTGATTTAACTGTTTCTGGTCGTTTAATCTTCTCCATGATTTTGATCGCCACGTTGTCACGCGAGCGTCCCATCTTGGCACGATAGGAAGGAAGATCTTCTATAAACACCGTCAAATATTCCGGCATTTCAATCGGGATAATATCGCCCTTTTTCAGCTCCATCACTTCCTGCAGCGACAGGCTGGTTTCCATCATCAATGTCGACAGCTCTACATTGACATCCATAATTTCGTCGCGAAGTGCTTTACTCCAGCGTAAATCAGTATCTTCCTTGTCACTCTGAACACCGGCATCCAATAATTCCCTGATAGGTTCCAGCATAGAATAAGGTAACGCGATATGGAAATCTCCGCCACCACCGTCCAGTTCAATGTGAAACGAACAAATAACGACAACCTCTGTCGGGCTGACAATGTTCGCCATTGCCGGGTTAACTTCTGAATCGAGATATTCGAACGACACATCCATGACTGGCGCCCATGCTTCTTTATAATCTTCAAAGATTAACTTGAGTAGCATCTGAATAATTCGACGTTCCGTCGGTGTGAATTCCCGACCCTCGATTTTAGCGTGATAACGGCCATCACCACCGAAAAAATTATCCACCAGAATGAAGACTAATCTTGCCTCCATTGTAATTAACGCCGTGCCTTTCAACGGTCTGAAACGAACCATATTTAACGATGTTGGCACAAACAAGGTATGAACATACTCACCAAACTTGAGCATTTGCACACCATTGATTGAAACCTCTGCCGTTCTCCGCATCATGTTAAATAAACTGATACGCATATGACGAGCAAAACGTTCGTTAACAATTTCCAGGGTCGGCATCCGACCACGAACGATTCTGTCTTGAGAAGAGAAGTCATAATCAAGCGCGGAAGCCGAAACACCCGATTCGGGAGCTTCCTCTATCTCTTCTTCTTCGACCTCATCAACACCGTGTAAGAGCGCATCGATTTCGTCCTGGGATAATAAGTCACTGACAGCCATTTATATGCTTCTTTTTTCTCGCATTTATTGCATTACAAAGCCGGTAAATAACACCTGCTCTACAATTTTTTGTCCAGCTACATCATTCATTGCAACCTGAACATCTTGTAATGCTTTAACTTTTAATGCTTCTTTACCTGCCATCGTTGACAGATCATCAGCATTTGTCTTACTAAACGTTGAAAGTAATGTACCTTCAATCAAGGGAATATGACGTTTTGCCATTTCTTCCGAGGCATCACCTCGAACTAACAACTGAACTTTAATCTGAACCAGCCGATCTCTTACCGAACCAGGCACATTGAAAACAAATGGTCTGGGCATTGCCACATATAACGCACTGCCTTTATCAGCCGCACTTTTCGGTGCAGCGGCCGCTGCATCTGCATCAGGTTGCTCTGATACAGTTTGTTCTTCCGGAGGTGGTTCACTGCCCATCATGAAATAGGCGGCTGCGCCTCCACCAACAAGTACAACAGCAGCAATGATAATAAACAGCAGTTTTTTACTCTTACCACCGCCTTCTTCCATTTCTAAATCGCGTTGTTCTTCAGCCATCTTTCCCCCAGCTCATCAGTAAAAGCATGATAATTTATAAAGAGTTACTGATTATATAGTGGCGTAGATCTCCAGCAAGCAATAATTTCGCCGACAACAGATAGTTTGATGCTTGTCAGTCTAATCTCGCTTGAAAATCAAACATTCAGCTCTCTGACGCCCTAAGCGAAATAATCAATACCGCCAACAGTGCCACCACTTAACCGTAATGAAGACATAACTGCGCTATCGATTTCAGCTTCACTGGTCGTTGTTGATGATTCATAGCCAGTTGCTTGCTTTTGGCGTCCATCGCCATGAGCCCCCGTCTCTGTTTCAGCATAGCGGTCATTGCCACCTTTTTCCTGATCAACAGACCCTTCGCCCATTTCAATACCATTCTCCGCCATCATCTCACGAAGCTTAGGAAGCGCACTTTCAAGCATTTCTTTAGCCTGACTATTCTGGACAACAAAACTCACCGAAACCTGATCACCTTCCTGGTTTACTTTAATCTGCATTCGCCCCAGATCGGCCGGATCTAAACGGATATCAGCAGATTTAACACCGTTGCTGTTCATTAGCATGACACGCTCATGAGCAGCAACTGCAAACTCGCCTTTCTTCACTGACATAGGCTCATTAGCCAGGCGTTCAGCTTCATTCATTGCATTTTCTTGTTGCTGAGCTTGAAGTTGTTGCTGATGTTTTACCGCAGACGCATTTTCAACGGCCTGCATTCGATTAACGGCTGGATTATTAACCGGTGTTGTTTCAGTACCCTGACGAGGTTTATCACTCATCATGCTGGCGAATTGCTGTTGATCCGTTGCTTCTTCTGCGACATTTTGCTCAGCCAGAATTTGCTCTGATGACTGTCCAGACTGATGATTCTCACCCTGAGATTGGTCCTGGTTTCCAGCCTTGTCACCATTACTTACTGTCTGCTGAGATTTATCAGCTGAAAAAATAGTTTGATCGTTTTTAGGCGTGTCTTTAATCGTGGAATCAGAAGAAGAAAGTAATGCATCTTTTGCTGCATCAGTTTTATCTTCTGACGCCGTCATTGTTTGCTGAGCCAATGGTTGAGTGCCAGTTTGGGCATTAGCTGATTGTGATGCATTCGTTCGAGTCTGGGCATTAGATGTAAGTACTGATGACTTATCAGATACCTTGTCACCCGATTTATCAGATGATTTCTCTGTTACTTCGCCTTTACTTACAGTCTGAGTCAACAATGAGTCATCTTCAGTGCTCTCATCGTTTAACGATTCAACCTTATTTACTGAGGCCGTTCCAGCCTTATCAATTTGAGCATCCGGATCAACATATTTGTGAATCGCAGCACCTTTATCCTGACCCGTGCCTGTCGATTTGATGTCTTTTGCGTCGACACCCGTTAATTTACCCTTTGTGTCGATATCGCCTTGTTTCGCTGGTTCTGGTGAGATGACCGTTTGTCCGGCAACTTTGCCAGTTCCCAGCTGATCAGGTTCCTGGTCACCAGCCGGTTTAGCGTCTGTCGCTTTGCCGTCTTTGACCTGACTTGCTATTAACGTTTCGACAGTTTTTGATTGTTGTTCAGATTCGCCAGATCCTTTAACCGGAGAGATTTGGTCTAAAGGCTTCTGTTGCTGCTGAGTGGACGTTGCCTGCTGTCCAGTCAGTTCAATATGCTTCTGTCCACTCGCTTGCTTATTAAGCGGATCAGCACCATCTTCATCTGGTTGAGTAACCGCAAAACCAGGTTTAGTCGACTGCTCTTTACCTTCAACAGCCTTTTCATCCTGATTCTTTGCTGACTTTAACGTTGCCTGATAATTTCTTGCGCCGCTCACAACATTGAGAAAACTGTCAGTTTTTGATTCAGTTTCGGGAGTCGCTTGCTGCGCAGTTTGAGCATTCGCATTTAAAGCGTCATTCGTAGTAGCTGCTTCAGAATCTTTCTCTTTTGTTTTAGCCGCATTTGAATGTCGGTCGTCATCAGACTTTGCATCTTGCTGCCGATCATTGCCGCTTTTTTGACTACTTGCCGTATCACCACTTTTCATCTCTGAATGTAAAACATCATTAAATGATGATTCATTAGATGATGAGCTTTTTCCTTTTAAATCAGCGCCCTGATCAGCGACTGCAGGTGGTGTATCGGCTATAGGGTCCGGTAAAATTTTCATCATTGCAGGCATTTTATCTCTCCAATATTGAAGCAATAGCATCTGTCGAATAAATCTAACGGAGATTAATACAAGAACTGGGCCAATATGATTAACATCAAGAAATAAGATAAATCTGAGGAAGAAAAATGAAAGGAGAAAAAACCGAGCTTACCGCTTATTTTGCTTTTTGAAAAACTGAATAGTCGCGAATTCATCTAACATTTGCTGTTCTTTTTTAGCTTCAGCGGCCTGACGACGCATTTGATCTTTTTCAATCAATAATTCGATCGCTTTGCGCTTTTGTTGTTGTTCTAAAAAAAATTGCTGACGTTGTTCTACAACCTGATGTGCCGTATCAACGACTTGTGCCTGCTGATCCGTTGCATCATCCAGTTTAGTGATGAAAGAATTGAAATGAGCAAAATTGTTCCCGCCAATTCCTTGACGCCCACGCTCCTGGACTGAGTGAAGGTAGTCAATACGATACTGGCGGATATCTTCGAGCTTATTTTGATTATCGACTAAAAACTGACGTGCCTTTACCAACTCACTGGAGAGTTGATCTTCTTTCTCACGCTCCAGTTTTGCAATCATTTCCAGTTGTTTAATACTCATATTTCAATACCTTGCTAAACGTTACGACATCATGAACGAAGCAAATTACCTAGTCCCACCAGACATTCATCATACGGAATAATATCCTTCATCCCTTGTTGCAAGAATTGATCAACAATCGGAATTAATCTGATCGCTTCATCAACTGCCGGGTTACTTCCTTTAACATATGCACCAATAGAAATTAGATCTTTGTTCTGTTGATACAGTGAATATAACTGTTTCAAAGCTCGTGCCAGTTGTTGATGTTCATCGCTGGTTACTGCAGGCATAACCCGACTAATTGACTTCTCAATATCGATCGCCGGGAAATGTGCCGCATCAGCCAGATGCCGTGACAAAACTATATGTCCATCCAGAATGGCTCTGGCAGCATCTGCGATAGGGTCCTGTAAATCATCACCTTCCACCAGTACCGTATAAAAAGCAGTAATAGCTCCCTGCCCTTCACCACCATTTCCGGCTCGCTCTATCAATGCAGGCAGTTTTGCAAAAACAGAAGGTGGATAGCCTTTTGTTGCCGGAGGCTCACCAACTGCCAACGCTATTTCACGCTGAGCTTGCGCGTATCGAGTAACCGAATCCAGCAGCAACAACACATCCAGTCCTTGATCCCGAAAATATTCAGCAACCGTTACCGCCGTTTCACACCCTTTCAGTCGCATCAGTGGTGAAGCATCTGCCGGTGCAGCGATTACCACACTACGCTTTCTGCCTTCTTCACCCAGAATTTCTTCGATAAATTCTTTAACTTCTCGACCACGCTCTCCAATCAATCCAACAACAACTACATCTGCCGTTGTTCCACGAGTCATCATTCCGAGCAATACACTCTTACCCACACCACTACCAGCGAACAGCCCCATTCTCTGGCCTCGCCCTACCGTGATGACAGAGTTAATAGCGCGAACGCCGACATCCATCGGCTCTGATATTTGACGTCGATGCAATGGATTGATTGCGGTTTTCTGGCCAGAAACAAATTGATCCGTTTTTATTGGTCCTAAACCATCAAGCGGTTGCCCGGTTGAATCCATCACCCGTCCTAACAATTCCATACCCACTGGAATTCCGGCATCGGTAGCTAAAGGTTGAACGCGAGCACCAGGCAAAACCCCGGTTACCTCTTCGGTAGGCATCAAATAAATACATTCATCCGCAAAACCAACAACTTCGGCGACCAGGGTTCCTGTTTGCGTTTCAACAGAACACAAACTTCCCAGCGGTGCGCGACAACCGACAGCCTCAAGTGTCAATCCGACAACTCGCGTTAATTTGCCTGCGGCCATCGGGGCAGAAGCTTTAATGAAACGTTGATAGTTTTTGACATTGTCCAGTAATGCCACGGCAACCTCCCGAGATTACAGGATCATTGAATTAGGATTGAGAGGAATCAGCCAGTCCGGAACTTTGAACAAAACGTTCAAATGTGTCTTTGACTCGCTCTTCGATAGTCTGATTAATGGAAGACGTTCTGTTTTCAACAATGCAGCCCCCCGGAGAAATTGAGGGTTCCGCCATAATGCGCCATTTTCTTTCAATAAGTTCATCTTCGCCATAAGCGAGTTTCACTAACTGAGCATCATCAGGGTTCAGCTGGATTTCACAGCCTTGCTCTGCAATTGGCAACGCAGAAATACTGTTTTTAATCGTATTCAGAATAATTTCGGGGTGAATAGAAAGTTCTTTCTGAAGCACTGCTTCGGCAAGTAAAACGCTGATTTTCACCAGCTCTTTCTCGACATGTTCATCCAAATCACGAATGGGATCTGATAACTGGGAAATCAGTGCTTCCCAAACTTTAATTTGTTCATCGACCAGAACCTGACCTTCCTCAAGCCCTGTTTTTTTACCTTCAGCAGCACCTTGCTCAAGCCCATCTTCATAGCCCCGTTCTCGGCCTTCTTTATAGCCTTCTTCGAAACCTGATTCTTTACCTTGCTCAAAACCTTCCTGCATTGCTGCGAGGCGAATTTCTTCTATTTCCTCAGCCGTAAGAGGTTTAACTTCTTCAACCTCTTCTTCTTCCGGTGGCTCATAAACCCACCGCATTGGCTGCCCCATTACATTGGTTTTATCGTCTAATGTAGGGTCCGGGACTTCAACATCAGGTAAGGCCCAGTTTTTGATGAGTTCACGTTCTTCTTCGGTGAGGTTTAATAACCCATTTGTTTTTCCACTATAGTTATTTTTAATCATGACATCACCAATTCACACACTCATCATCTCAAACCGGAACAGTAATTCATTATTACAGATACTCTTCACCGCCACCGCCGCCGAGCATAATTTCACCCGCATCGGCGAGTCTCCGGGCAATCGCAAGAATCTCTTTTTGAGCTGATTCAACTTCACTAATCCGGATTGGTCCCATTGCTTCAAGATCATCACGTAACATGTCAGCCGCACGCTTAGACATATTATTCAGTATTTTATCCTGAAGCCCTTCATCGGCACCTTTAATAGCCTTCATCAGGACATCTTGCTGAATTTCACGTAATAACGCCTGAATGCCCCGATCTTCGACATCCAACAAGTTGTCGAACACAAACATCAAATCCTGAATTTGTTGCGACATATCTTCATCCTGCTCACGGATAGCATCCATCAGCTGACCTTCGATATTTGTATCCAGGTAGTTCATGATATCAGCAGCAGCTTTCAAGCCACCCATTTTCGCCGCTTGAGCCCCAGCCTGACCAGCAAACTGTTTCTCCATAATTTCGTTCAATTCTTGTAGTGCCGCAGGCTGAACTTCTTCAAGATTTGCGATACGCATCAAGAGATCGAGACGAACTTTTTCAGAGAACTGCGAGATAATCTCGGCAGACTGTTCCGGGTCCAGGTAGGACAATACAATGGTTTGAATCTGAGGGTGCTCATTACGAATAATATTAGCGACCTGTTTAGAATCCATCCACTTCAATGAATCGAGACCTTTGGCCCCGCTTCCCATAACAATCTGCTCAATAATATTACTGGCTTTTTCTTCACCTAATGCAGAAGTAAGGGCTTTTTTGATGAACTCTTCACTTTGGAAGCCGATAGTACTGAAGTTTTGAATTTGTTCGACAAACAGTCGGTGTACTGCGGAAATTTTGTCCTGGCTGAGATCTTCAATGGCAGCCATCGCCATACCAACTTTTTGCACCTGTTTTGGCTCAAGATGCTTAAGTATTTGGGCAGCGTCTTCTTCAGACAAAGAAAGCAGCAATATCGCTGCTTTTTCTACACCTTCAAGCTTCCCGACATCAAAGCCGGGCGCTCGTTCAATGGTTTCTATGGGTTGATCCAAAGGTTCATCCATCGTTATTCGTCCTCACTTAACCAGGCTTTAACGACCTGAGATGACAGCTCCGGCTCATTGGCCACCAGGGCTCTGACCGCTTTAAGAAGATCATCATCACCATGTAAATCAGGAAGCTGTAACGTGCCATCTGGTGAAAATCCTACAGCTGCTTCATCGAAATCTGACGTCAACATATCTAAGGCTTCATCTCCCAGGTCAAGACCAGAGCGGAATGACTCCTCGTCGTACTCTTCCGTTGTATCTTCCGGGTAGATCAGTTTTCTTAGCATTGGTCTGACAATTGTCACAATCAGTATGATGATAATCAAACCACCGATAGCAACTCTCGCGACTTTTATCACGACAGGATTCTCATACCATGGTGTCTGGATAGCTTCTGCTTCGTCGGCTTTATTAAACGGAATAGTCACGACTTCCAGTACGTCACCACGAGCCATATCAAATCCAATACTGCCCTGCAAAAGACGACGAATATTCAATAGCACTTCTTGCGAACGAGGTTCTCGGGTAACAGCACCATCAGCGCCAGAAACTGGCTCATAGTCAATCGCCACAGAAACACTGACTCGACTGATAATGCCAGCCTGCGAACGTGTATGGCTGATAGTCGTATCTAATTCATAATTTCGGGTAGCTTCTTTACGATTTCGACCCGGAGTGGCGGCACCACCATTACCATCATTAGCTTCTTCAGGAATATTTGAATTCAACGGTGGTTGATTACTAACAGCACCCGGTATCCCTGCAACAACGCTACCAATGCTGTTATCTTCAACAGTCATTTCACTTCGAACAGCGGGTAAATCAGGGTTATAACGTTTCTGAGTTTCTTCACTGACCGAGAAGTCCATCACAACATCAACCTGCGCCGTATAATTTCCATAGCCCACAATTGGCATCATGATGGTGTCTATCTTCTCCATGTATTCCTGTTCACGCTTGTTCTCTATTTCATATTCTTTGCGTGTTCGGGCTGAGGCCGCATCTTGCGAACCTGAATTTAATAGACGGCCATTCTGATCAGTAATAGTGACACGGGAAGGTTCAAGACCATTAACAGCTGAAGCGACAATATCAACGATAGAATCGACTTCTTCACCCGATAGAGTTCGACCTCGCTTCATCGTTAGAACAACAGTTGCTGATGGTTTTTTCTCACGGCGGGCAAATACATTTTCTTTGGGGATAGCCAACAGAACTTTGGCACGAGATACATCCTGGAGTTCTTCGATAGTTCGGGCTAATTGAGTTTCTCGACTAAAATTCAATCGCTCGCGCTCAAGTCGCTGACTGACACCAAACCCCATATCCTGCATCAGGATGTCAGAGCCTTTTGTCGGACCATTTTCCAGGCCTTGTCTGGCCATCATCAATTTGATGCTTTGATAGTCATCTTCAGGCACAGAAATGGTATTACCTTCGAGGACATAGGTATCAACCTGGTTGGCATCAAGGAAATCAAGGACCTGAATAAGTTCTTCGGTGGGATATTTACCGAGTGGACGCATATCCGGTTGGCGCGCCCAGATAATGATAAAGACGGCAATGGCAAGACAGATAGCTAATGCAAGGACCAGTGTAACCTGACGTAAAACATCAATGCTTCCAAGGCTTCCTAAAAAACCCGAGCGTTGTTCCTGAGGTTGACCATCCCCAGGCGTTACATCAGAAACTGAAAGTTCAGTCGATTGCGCTGAATCTGCCACGTTTAACTCCAATTATTGCCTAGACAGGCATGTTCATTACTTCTTTATAGGCTTCCATCAGTTTATTTCTAACCTGAACAGTTGCCTCAAATGCTACAGAAGATTTTTGACCTGCGATCATCGCTTGAGCCAGGGTAACATTTTTATCACCCATTTCAACCGCTTTTCGCATCGCTCCAGCTTCTTTCTGAATGCTGTTTACGTTGTCAATCGCGTCTTTCAACATGCCTGCGAAATTCGTAGTGCTGGCATTGGTTTCTTTAGGTTGAATTGAAAGATCACCTGAGATATTTCCTGCACCGCGAGCCATTTGCTGCATTTCGCTATATAGATTATGTGCTGAAATATTCATTTTGCTTACTCCAGGGCCTGAATTTGCAAGCCTTTTGATCGTCGAGAATAATTAACTGATCAGAGTAAAGCATTGTGCGTGCCAACTTTATTTTTCTATATTTTTCAATGAATTAATCAAGAAAAATACGTCTACACAATTTTTTGACGGTGTTGTAAAAGCGATTAGGTCAACCATTGTCAATTGCTTAACAGCATCGAATAGTGAATTCTATCACGCTATCCGGGTTAAATTAACGCTTACAGGTTTATGAGGTGGGAATCTTTTGATTTTTATAGTTATTTCCAGAATATATTGCCTGTTAAAAAAGAGCCTTTAACACAATCGGAGCGGATGGTGATTGTGAAAAAGGCTCATGGTGATTCACTGTTTTATTACGCAGGAATTTCTATTCCTTTCTCACGCATACGAGCAATTTTATAACGTAACGTTCTTGGGCTGATACCCAGTTTCTCTGCTACATCACTACGTTTTCCATTGCATGAGATTAGTGTATCCAGAATAATTTTATGTTCTTGCTCCTGAATTTCATCTTTGAAGCTGGGCGCTGCTTCATCATGCAGCTCCTCTGGGACTTCAACGAACTGATTAAGCGACATTTGTGCTTCACTGGCGACAGAATCAACAGCAAACTCTTCTAATAAGACAGCGTTAACGTCAATTTTGTTTCCAATTTGCAATATTAATGCCCGCTGAATCACATTATCCAGTTCACGAACATTGCCAGGCCAACTATGAAGCTCCAGTTTTCTGACTGCATCTTCTGTCAACTCAGGAATAGACAGACCTGCGTCTTTACAATGTCGTTCAATTAAATGCTTCGCCAGTGGAATAATATCCCCCTTGCGCTGAGCCAGTGACGGCCAGGCCAATGGGAAAACATTCAAACGGTAGTACAAATCTTCTCTGAATTTGCCAGCTTTCACAGCTTCTTTCAGATCCCGGTTACTGGTCGCTACAACCCGAACATCAAGTTTTAAGGTTTTACGGCTGCCTAAACGCTCAACTTCTCTTTCCTGAAGAATACGTAACAACTTAGCTTGCAGACTAAGGTCCATTTCTGTGATTTCATCCAACAGAATCGTACCACCCTGAGCTTGCTCAAACTTACCAGGACATGCCTGAATTGCTCCGGTAAAGGCACCTTTCTCATAGCCAAACAGTGTGGCTTCCAGCATACTTTCAGGAATTGCTGCACAATTAATTGCTACGAAAGGACCATCTTTACGTTTTGAATTGTCATGAATGAACCGAGATAACACTTCTTTACCTGAACCACTCGGGCCAGTCACCATAACAGACGCATCAGACTGTGCTACTCGTTCCGCTATGTAAAGAAGATCTAAACTTTTCTTATCGGCAACAACAGGTTGTAGTTTCTCTACTTTGTTTGCAGGGGCAAAACGACTCACCATATTCAACAAGACTTCAGGTGCAAATGGTTTAGCCATGTAATCTACAGCGCCTTCACGCATCGCCTGAACCGCATCTTTGATCGTGCCATACGCGGTCATCATTAATACTGGCAACATTGGATAGTTGTTCTTTACAAACTTAAGCAATTCCAGTCCGCTCATGCCTCCCATTTGAACGTCGGAAACAACCAGGTCAAATTTTTGTTGTTTCAGCACAAGGATAGCTGCTTCCGCACTTTCCGCTTCCATACATTCATAGCCGCTGATCATCAGAGTATCGACTAATGCTTCACGAAGACCGGCGTCATCTTCAACAACTAAAATTCGGGTCATAGACATATTAATTCTCCTCGTCGCAGGTGTTGCCAGTTAGCGAGCCGTTGTGCTCACCTGATGAATTGATTGCTACCGGCAAATGCAGGGTAAATTCAGCACCGCTGTCATCCGCAGGTTCCAGTTTCATTGAACCGTGGTGAGCATGCGCGATAGCGTTCACTACAGCGAGCCCAAGCCCGGTTCCGTGAGATTTGGTTGTAAAAAATGGTTCAAAAATCTGTTGGCGAATAGCATCCGGGATACCTTTACCGTTATCTTTCACTCGAATTAGCACTTCTGATGGATTCGCTGGATTCAGTTTTGCGCTAAGTAAAATACGAACAGGTGCCTGATCAATGGCTTGTAAGCTGTTATGGATCAGGTTTTGAATCGCACTGGCCAGCGCACTTTTATTGCCATCAATAAAGACATCCGGGTCAGGAAGCTCAACACTTAGTTCACCGCTACTTTGCAGTACCATCGCTTCTGAACCGGCACTGACTTCAGCCAGCAATTGCTGTAATGACAATTTTTCGACACATTCATTTCCGCCACTTCTGGCGAAAAGCAGCATGTTATTCACTTGCTGCGCAATATCATCAAGCCGTGAGCAAAGTTTGCTGTGAAAACGTGTACGAGCTGCGCCAGACAAGTTATTGTTCGATAGATTTGCCGCATACAGTGTGGCTGCAGATAACGGTGTTCTGACCTGATGAGCCAGAGAAGCAACCATTTTTCCGAGTGCAGACAGTCGTTGCATGTGAGCAACACGATCTTGAAGTAAGCGAGTTTCAGTTAAATCAGTTAAAACAATAAGCTGACCTTTACCCGCTTCCAATGCTGAAATAGACAGCTTCACACGCCGCCCATCAATTAAACTAACTTCGTGACCATCATCATCTCTTGGGCTAAATGCACGATGAATTACATCGATCCAACGTTCACCTTCCAGCGGCTCACCTAACATAGACACCGCTATCTGGTTCGCCTGAGTGATAACGCCGGTATGGCTGACAACAACAACACCTGATGGTAACTTTTCAACGATGTCGGACATTCTGTTCGCCTGTTCGCGTAAAAATGCCAACTCACCAGGCCATCTTTCCTGTTCAAGATCACTTGAATCCAGATTGTCCTGATTAATTTGATCATCAGATAACACCTGCCCTGCTGGCTGATAATTTGCAGCAAACCCGTTCAGGAGTTCTTCATCTGTAATGAGTGTTGTTGTGTATAAGTTGTCCATGGTGAATATCATTGTTTGCCAGGATTTCACTGATAAAAGCGATAACCATGCCAACTTTTTTAATCATTTATATTCAATGACTTATATCGAAAAATGGAAAATTGACGCAAAAAGATCATGCAAAGAAGCAGAAGTGTCAAAATTTATTTTTCGATCAAAACAGGGAGAGGAAGACGTTTAAATAAGAAGGAGGGAAGGTTCGTTAACGAGTCAGTCAAACAGCAAAAAGGGCGAATTATTCGCCCTTTCCTAAATTATATTTTTTCATCTTTTCAACGAGCGTTGTTCGTCTGACACCGAGCATTTCAGACGCTCGGGCCACTACATATTGATTATATTCCAGCGCCTGAGTAATCAGGCTGATTTCTAATTCCGCCAGATAATCCTTCAATACAATACCCTCTGGTGGCAGTAAACCCATTTCAGGAGGTGAAGCATGAACTTCTGCTTCATCATCAGTATCATCTTCGTCATCCTCACTCACAGAGAACAGGTCATTCAACATGTCTCTTTCAAGAATTTCCTCAGGATATTCAGGTATAAACTCTTCCACATCAATATGACGGTATTTTTTAGGTAAATCTGAAACATCAACAACCTGATTGGGATACATAATGATCATGCGTTCTACCAGATTCGCCAGTTCTCTGACGTTACCCGGCCATTGGTGCTCTTTTAACGATTCCAGCGCACGGTCAGTAAACTTTGTACTTTGACCACACTCATTTTCAATACGTTTGATCATTTCATTGATCAACAAAGGTAAATCGTCGGCACGCTCTCGAAGTGCAGGTGTTTCAATTGGGAAAACATTAAGGCGATAAAATAGATCCTCACGGAATTTTCCATCATCAATCATACCTTCCAGTTCGCGGTGCGTTGCTGCAATAATACGAACATCAGCCTGAATCGGCTTATTACCGCCAACACGTTCAAACAATCGCTCCTGAAGAACACGAAGCAGTTTAACTTGCATTGGCAGTGGCATATCACCAATTTCGTCAAGAAATAACGTACCGCCCTGTGCCAACTCAAAACGCCCTTTACGTGCTGATATTGCGCCAGTAAATGCGCCCTTCTCATGGCCGAATAATTCACTTTCCAGTAATTCGCCAGGAATAGCACCACAGTTAACAGGCACAAACGGGCCGTTTCGGCGATTTGACAGGTTATGAATATTACGAGCAACAACCTCTTTACCAGTACCGGATTCCCCTAATACCAGGACGGTTGTGTCATTCGGTGCAACCTGATTAATCAAGAATCGAACGTTCGCCATTTCCGGCGTATTTCCAATAAATCCTTCAAATCTGGCAGTTGATGCCGAACGATTCTGTTTGCCTGGAATCAATCTGCGGTATTCCTGACAGTCACGCAAAACCTGAGTAACTTCACCATACCGGAAAGGCTGACTGATCAGGGCGATCACATTAGGAATACTGAGAAAGGACTTCAGAGTGTCGCCAACCAGCAACACAGGTAAAGAAGGGACTGATTTGATAAGAGACTCATAATCATTATCGACTAATGCACCAACGACAATCGCTGCAATTGTGGATTCTGATTGCTTCATGCGATCAATATCTTGTTCTGCTACGATTTTAACAGGCACAGATATAAAGTCTAATACCGACTTTAATGTAGCAGCTCTGTTTGTATTTCCATCAATTATCAGGATTCGGTCCATTTCGTTCATATGAGTCTCAATTACTTACTACAGCCTATCCTGATGATAATAACGGAATTATTTTGAACGGCAAGATTTTAGGCAATTTTTTGACATCAAGTGTCAAAATAATTATCCATCTCATTATTCTGTATCTCCTTATTCAGAAAAATATTACTTTTGGCTGATTCCTGTACCATCCTGTTTTGCGATAAGCGCCTTGAGCTGATTATAAATTTTTTGATTTTGCTGCTCGACCTCAAGCCTCCGTTCATGTTCCTCTTCAAGTTGCTGAATAGTTCTTTGCAACGCTTCCCCCTGTATATTCTCCGCGTCACACTTCGCTCTCATTAATTGTTCATAACGAGCTTCATAGTTGTCAGCATATTCCTCTTGCAACTCATGCAGTACACACAATGCCTGTTGAAATACGTCGTCTTGCTCCAGTTCTTCTGGTAATCGCTCCCAACATCTGGCTTCGCAAAGAAAACATAACCATTTGTCTTTCAGTGAACTAAATTTGTTCCTACCTCCTTTTATGGCTTGTTTCCATCGCGTTAAATCAACCACATCGATGACTGCATTATCTGTCAGCAACTGATAATGAAATGCCTCAATCATCTTGAATTGATGATGAATATTCTGTTTATCCGTTTGTTGAACAGAACAAAGTTGCGTTGTAAAAAATATTGATGAACCGGGATTTTGTACTCTGCGATGCGGTTTTTTTCCATAAAGTAGCAACTCTGGAATGGCCGCAGACTCGGCCAGGGACATGTTGACCGATAATATAAGGTCAATCGCGTTGACTGCACTGAATCTGGCCGATGGGTATTCTGTGCAACACACGTCTGAAAACGCTTGCTGTAATTGCCGATGATTGGTTAGTTGTACTTGAGAGATATCAGGATCGAGTAAACTGGTAAACAGATGACTGGTTAGTGTTGGATAATCAGGATTTGCAAGTAGATGATAGAACGCAAAATCTATCATTGGGTTTATGTTCTTCTTCATTGAAGACACTCCATTGTTTTTTCCTCATGTATGCTTTAGCCGTCCCAATGGACGCAGCTATCCTGAGAGCTTAATCACAAAACCACTTGTGACCTGTTTCAGGAAAATGAAGCGTATCAGATCCGATACTTTTGTAAACAATGAAGGTACTAAAATTCGAGCTAATCTGGCGTAACCAGGGTCTGATGGTCTTTACAGGTGAGAATTTGTTCGGCTTCTATGGTATTCAGGCAAGACACAAAAAAGCCGACTTGACGTCGGCTTAGAATCATTGAAGAAAGTATTACAAATAGTCCAGAACCTGGCTTTGCTGTGCATTACTTTGAGCAAAAATGGCGGTACTGGCTTGTTGTTGAACCCGGCTTTGTGCCTGCTGAGATATCAATGCTGCAAAGTCAGCATCTTCTATTCTCGCTCTTGCAGCCTCTGAATTTTCATAAGTCTGCTGTAAATTTCTTACGTTACTTTCAAGTCGGTTCTGAACAGCACCAAATGATGCGCGAGTATCATTAATTGATTCTATCGACTGATCCAGAACACCAACAGCAGCGTTAGCGCCAGCAGCCGTTGAAATATCAATGCCATTCAGTCCAAATCCATTGAGTGTGCCGTTTGTATCCTGGAGCTGGAATGATGTTGTTGCATTCTCACCCGTCTGAATATCAAGCGACGAATTTTGATTAAGCAGACCAACACCGGCAAACGATGTGTTATCGATGGTATCTGAAATACCAGCAGTTAACTCATCAACTTCGGCTTGTAATGCTTGTCGATCTCGATCTGTCAGTATGCCACTACCCGCTTGTAGAGATAATTCACGGATTCGATCTAAAGAGCCATTAATTCCACTAAGTGCGCTATCAGCAATTTGAGCGACTGATATGCCATCATTAGCATTTTGAACACCTTGTAAGTATTCATTGTTCTGGCTAAGAATTCTTGCAGCTATTTGAAGACCTGCGGCATCGTCCGCAGCTGAATTTATGCGTTTACCAGATGATAGTTTCTCGTTAACTGAATTAAGCGAATTCGTATGAGAAGCGATACTACGTGAGCCACCGATTTGCATAAGTCACCACCTTTAATTCTTACGCGACAAATTGAGTGTCAGATGGTCCCGAGTATATCACCCACCACTGGAGAATGCTCAATATTTATTCAGGTTTTTGTGAGGAACGAATGAACTGATTAACAGCAGAAAGTAAGCTGTCAGCTCTTGTTTTATATTTCAATGCGTTAAGGCTGGGACGTATTTTTTCAACTGTATCATCGACGTTTAGTGTTGGGTCAACAGAGTCAATTAGCCAGGCAAATCCCAGTCCGGCATTCTCCGCAGCTTTTATATCTGACAATTTATCGCCGAATAATACACTTTGGTGTTTATCGACTTTGTATTGTTCTGATAACTGATTAATCATTCCCGGAGCCGGTTTTCGACAATGGCAGACTTGCAAATATGGGGGATGTGCTTTTTCAGGATGATGAGGGCAAAAAGCCGTGTCTGAGATAGTAACGCCATGCTGTTGAAATTGCTTCGTAATCCATGACGTCAGTTGATGAAATTCTGCTTCTGAATAATAACCACGACCTATACCGGATTGATTTGTAATGACAAAAATTTGATAACCAGCATCCTGAAGTTTCTTCGTTGCTTCAAAAACACCAGGGAAGAACGTGATATCTTCCGCCTTACTCACGTAACCATAATTAACATTGATTACGCCATCTCTGTCGAGAAAGGCCGCTTTTTGATTATTCATTACTGGCAGGAGTGAATGCTTGCTCGATCAACCGGCACATCACATGCCCAACTGAAATATGGCATTCCTGAATTAATGCCGTATTTGTCGCGGGGATTTCAATTGCATGATCAACCAGGGCATTTAACTGACCTTGCAGCCCACAAAAACCAACCGTTTTCATTCCCGCAGCTTTAGCTTCATGCGCAGCACGAAGAATATTCGCACTGCTTCCAGAGGTCGAAATTAGCAATGCAACGTCACCTTCCTGCCCTAATGCAGCTATCTGACGAGCAAACAGATTTTCATACCCCAGGTCATTGCTGACAGCCGTCAAAATTGAGGTATCAGTCGTTAATGCAATCGCTGGTAACGCCTGACGAGTTTTCTCAAAACGACACACCAGTTCTGCGGCCAGATGTTGAGCATCTGCGGCTGAACCACCGTTACCAGCCGTCAAAATCTTCTTTCCGTGCTGCAATGCGCTCACACAGCAAGTAACAGCATCAACAACTTGCTGATTAAAAACAGGGTCGTCTGCCAACTGCGCTTTTACTCGTGCCGAATTAGCAAGATGTTCTGAAATAGCCGAATTCATAAAAGCTACCTGCTCTGCGTGTTATTAAACATTTTCCAGTCCGTTCGGTTCGTACATCACTATTTTTGAACCACAACTGCCGAGAGACACATCGACATGAATCAGATTAGACAATCTTTCAGCAACCGCTTTACGTTTATGAGGTTCCACAAAAAACATCATAAATCCGCCACCTCCAGCGCCCAATAACTTACCTCCTAACGCACCTGCATCCATTGCTTGCTGGTATATATCGTCCAGTACCGGGTTGGTTAGCCCATCCACCAACTGTCGCTTCAAGTGCCAGTTATCATTCAACATATGTCCGATATCGCGTATGTCACTGTTTGAATTCTGCATAATATCCGCAGCTTCATAAACCAGCTTAGTCATCGAATTAAGCTGTTGTTCTCGTTGTGCGAGATTTTCAATTTTCTTTTCAGCAAGCTGTGATGCGATACGAGTTAAACCTGTAAAGAACAACATCACATGCTGATTCATTTCTTCCATTCGAGATTTACTCATCAACACCGGATTGACCGAAAACTGTCCATTTTGCTTGAATTCAATCAGATTAGTACCGCCGTAAGCAGCCCAGATTTGATCCTGTGATCCAACACTTTCTTTTATAACGTCCTGTTCAATTCTGATGGCTTCAGAAGCGAGTAGCTGAGGTGAAGATGCTTTGCCCTGTATAGCGCGTAACGCATTGATAAGACCGACGGTAAATGAAGAACTGGAACCCAGTCCGGAACGAGCTGGAAGGTCAGCATGATGATGAATTTCAATACCATCCTGATAATTGAAATCAGATAGCACCCCTTTAACAGCTGGATGTTCTATCTCTTCAATATGATTAGGTAATTCAACTTTTGAATATACGATTCGATGTTTATGTTCGAAAAAAGGCGGTAACTGACGCACCGTTAAATAACAATATTTATTGATTGTAGAGCCAATCACTGCCCCGCCATGCTTGAGATACCATGCCGGGTAATCGGTTCCACCACCAAAAAATGAAACCCTGAATGGTGTTCTGGAAATGATCATAAATATGGCTCCAAAATATCACTGGCCGCCGCCAGACTGGCCGGTGTTCCAATATCAATAAACTTTGCTGTGACTGGTATTGTTATCGCTCCCAGACGTTGTTCATCTGCTTCCGGGGTGAGAAATTCATGTTCGAGTGAACCCGATTCATACAAACAAAGCTGCTTAATCGCTTGCGCTGAAAAATAATAAATACCAGCGTTTATCCAACCGGGCATCGCTTTCTCAGCACAGGGTTGTTTCTCGTTAAAACGTGTCACTTGCCTGATGTGATCAGGTGTTTCGACCAATGCATTTAACGTCACTGCGCCATAACGCGATACGTCCGTCACTTCTTTAACGGCCAACACGGACAAACATTGAGATGAGTCTGAGGAACATAGCTGGCGAGCATCCTGAACAAAATCAGCTAATGCCATATCGACGAAGGTGTCGCCATTAATCACGACGACTTCATCTACATTCAGGGATTGAGTCTTTCTCAGGACTGTCGCCAGCCCTCCCAGCGTGCCTAACGGCGTCGATTCTTTTACCGAGCTGAGTAAAAGCTCTCCCCGGTAGTCAGCAATATACTGTTCAACCTGTTCCGCCAGATAACCCAAAGAAAAGATAATCTGAGTAAAACCTTGCTGTTGTAACCAGTTAAGCAAAATTGAGATAAAAGGCGTTTCATCGACTGGCGCAAGAATCTTTGGTCTGTCAGACACAACTGAACGTAAGCGAGTACCAAGGCCACCCGCCAGGACAATCACCGGACATGAATTACTGGCTGACAACCTGAATTCCTTTTGCCGTTACATAATGCTGAGGATTAATCGCAGCGTCTTCCACGATAAATCGTTTCAACCGGGTTTCGCTCATCTCTTCAATATGCTGTCGGGTTTCAATGCCAAACTTTTGTTCAACAAATGTTAAGTAACCCTTATGTTCAAAATACTCATGAAATGCCTGATCACGAAACGCCAGAACGTCTGGTGCAGTCAGTGCATCCGTTGGCAACGGCAAACAATGATAGCTATGTTGAGAGTATCCATCCCAGTCCGTTGGTAACGGCCAGTGGTGAGTCAAAGCCTGTTGATATAATCCGGACCCAGGATACGCCATAGCCGAGTAGAAGTTAATGAATTCACATTGCAATGCTATCGCCAGATCCAACGTTTTACGCATTGATTCGTGTGTATCATGAGGTAAACCAAAAATAAAATTACCAATGACGCTGATATCCGCCGCCTGTATCATCTTTACAATATCGATAATATCTTGCGAACTCAGTGATTTATTTGCGCCATCACGAACCGTTTCATCAGCGGATTCGATACCGAGAGCTAACCAGCGAATACCTGCTTTTCGTAACAGGGCCAGGGTGTCTTCTTTGACCGTATCCACTCTGGCATAGGCCCAGATGTTTAATTCACTGGCAAATGGTTTATCAGCCAACAATTCACAAATTTTCAGGTAATGATTTTTCTTCAGGACAAACATTTCATCAATGATTTTGAAAGTTTTCACACCATACTGGGTGTATAACATTTCAATCTCATCAACCACAGCTTCAGGGCGACGACAACGATATTTATTGGCGTTAAATGGCGCATTGATACAACAAAATACACACTTATACGGACAACCCAACGTGGTATAGATAGACGCATAAGGTTTACGTGTCGATAACTCACCAAAACACTGCCAGTTGTGCGCCCGGTATTGTTCCATTGGTAATAAGTGCCACACATTCCCGTGTAATTCTTTATCTAAATCCGTGATCAAAGGAGGGGCAGGATTTTGGCAAACTTGTTGCTGTTCCATCCAGACCAGGCCTGCAACTTGTTGCAATGATTCCTTTTCACCATTGAGATATTGAATCAATTGCCAGGCAGTCTCCGGTCCTTCACCATTACAGGCAAAATCAATGGGCTCTTCCTGTACGGTTCTCTCGGGCAACGCAGCGACATGCCCTCCCACGATCAGCAAAGGAATATCTGGCGCAACAGCTTTAATTGCTCGTCCTAATTGCCGGGCTGCCATCATCGTTTGCGTTGAAGCTGATGGTTGATGGCCATAGACAACGATGATTGCCAGCCTTGGCGCTCGCTTTGCCACTTCAACAGCAGCAACCTCAGGAGAGAGATGGAGTGCTTCTGTATCAAGAATATCGACCGATGCTTCACGATTTAACAAATAGCCCGTTATTAACCGGGACCACAGAGGTGGCTCAATCGCAGTTAATTCATTACCAAGCGATTGATACGTTAATGCACGTCCACCAGGGTTAATCACTAATGCATCGAGCGCACTCATATCAAAACGGCCCTTTAAATTTCATTTGATAAACCAACTCGGCCTTATCTGGTGCGGGCTGCCAGTTTTGCGCTTGTTTTTTGTCGATCAATCCAAGCGCCTCACGAGCAATAGTAACCGGATTAGGATAAAACGCATTCTCCAGGGAAGGCGTTGTTGGGCAGGTTGTAGCAGCAAAACCAATACGATTGACATTAAGTGGATAAGAGGATTGTTCACACGCTCTGGCGACAATTTCTGCTGATGCGCCACAGTTTAACCAGGCATTGTCCACCACCAGTAAGCGACGAGTTCGCTGTAGTGACATCATCACTGGCGCCATATCCAGCGGCGATAACGTTACCGGATCAATAACATCGACCTGAACCCCTTCCTGTTCCAATAATTCTGCAGCTCGTAATGCTTCCATTACCATATTGGAAATCGCAACGATGGTGACATCAGCTCTCGCTGACTGACGAATCGTTTTTGCTTTGCCCAGTTCAACTCGATAAGCCTCATCCGGCACTTCACTGTCAGTGTTATAAAGCAAACGATGCTCAGTAAAAATCACAGGATTGGGATCATCGATTGCCGATAATAACAATCCTTTAGCGTCATATGCATTGGACGGAGCCACCACTTTCAGGCCCGGCACATGCATAAACATGCTATGTAACCCCTGGCTGTGTTGTGCTCCCTGCCCCCAGGATTTTCCGATGTTCGTTCGAACCACCATTGGCACATTAACTTCACCACCGTACATGTAGTGTGCTTTCGCAGCGATGTTAATTAGCTGATTCATACACAACAATAGAAAATCCATTCGAATATGAACATGTACAGGTTTTAAACCAGCCATCGCCGAACCAATCGCCACACCCGTCATCGCATCTTCGGATAAAGGCGTAGTAAACACGCGATCAGCGCCAAACTCTTCCAATAAACCAGCCGTAGTTCCCTGAATGCCTTTATGATCATCAACATCCAGTCCCATGACCATCACACGCTCATCTTCTCGCATTGCCTGTGCTTGTGCATCGCGTATTGCCTGAACATAAGTTAACGTTGAAGAGGGTAAATTATTTGTAGACATAATCGAACACCTCTGTCGGATCTGGGAATGGGCTTTGTTCTGCAAACTCAAAGGCTTCAGCAATTTGCGTATCAATTCGTTGTTCTATTTGCTGTCGTTGTTCATCCGGAATCTGGCAGGCCAACTGGTGAATCGCATCATTTTCTTTCCAGTTTTCTGGTAGCTCAGGCTCTCGGTAGCCCTGATCAAAATCTGTGTTTGGCCCAACATGTTCAAACCAACGATAACAATGTGTCTGAATCAATGCAGGCCCTTTGCCAGCTCGAACATTATCAATCACTTGCTGACATTGTTGGTGCAGCGTAACCACATCTGTACTGTTAAAGTCATGTAGTTCAACGCCAAAACCACTACACCGGGCAAGCAAACTGGCATCGGCCCAACGTTTTTCGATAGGTTCATGAATAGCCAGTTGATTGTTTTCAACAACGAATATAATCGGTAACTTCTTCAGTCCCGCGAAATTGAGACTCTCATAAAAAGCACCTTCTTCTGTTGCGCCATCACCTAAAAAACAAACCACAACGTTATCTGATGAATCATCCGCAAGTCGCTTTTGCTTTTCAGCCAGTGCATAACCAGTTGCAACCGGAATACCAGTACCGACGACCGCAGAAGTGCCAATTAAGCCAGCTTTTGATTCAATTAAATGCATTGAGCCGCCACGACCTTTGGCACAGCCATCTGCTTTACCATATAACTCAGCTATCAATGCCTTTAAGTCACCACCTTTTGCCAGATATGCAGCATGTCCTCGATATGTTGCTGCAACCAAATCAGTCTGACGTAGAGCTTCACAAACAGCGACACTGATAAATTCCTGACCAATAGACAGGTGAATCGGACTCTTAATCTTGTCACTCGGATAAATTCGGGCGACTTCCATCTCCGTTTGTCTAATCAAATACAAACGTTCATAGAACGTTGTTAATGCTTGTTCTTCTGTCACCTTAACTCCTGTGTAGTCGGTGTCTGATGATCCGTATGAAGGGTATTCGTCATATACTTCAATGACTCCTGTTCAGCCATAGCTAAACTTTCCGGCGATCCAATATCCCGTAAATAATCATGATTGTGCCAACAATTTAATCGTCCGATCAAAAGCGGTATTAATGACAAACTAATTTCTGCCGGAACAGGCATCTGAGGAATGGATAAAAGCGGTTGCAACGACGAGCGAAATAGAAAAACAGCACCACTGGCATGATTTGATGGCGGGTTACTTATCTTTTCGTGGAATGCGATAAGGCGTTGTTTACTATCAGTTTCAACAATGCCACAACTTTCTGGACGATCAGTGGTAAAGGTCATCACCGTTCCCAATAAATCGCTGTCGCTATTTTTATGGTAATCGATAAACGCCTGCCAGTTACAAAAAATCAGATTATCGCTGTGTGCCACCAGCACAGACTGTTCATCGGTAAACAGACATTCACTGAGGTTTGATAATGTGCCTAATGTGCCGGTTAACTCAGGTTCATAATGCAGAGTAATGTTGTAATCCGCCGACATAGATGCCGCGAATGCTTCAACCTGTTCAGCAAAGTAATGCGTATTGATATGGAATTCAGTTACACCAACGTTTGAAAGCTGTTCCAGCCAAAATTGCAACAATGGTTTGCCATTAATCGGCACAAGACATTTAGGTATCGTATCGGTGATGGGCTTTAACCGAGTCCCTAAACCAGCAGCTAACAATAATGCCTTCATGATTCATCGACCTGTAAAAAGGTATTGATTAAATCCTGTTGCTGCAAAGGAATATTACCGACACGGCTCACCTGACAAGCCGCAGCTAACGCGCCGATCAAACTCGCTTGCCAGATATCCGACTTCGCCACTAATGATAATGATGCAGCCGTTAGCATTGCGTCACCTGCACCGGCAACATCAACCGGGTGCTTATTCAATGCGGGAAGTTCATCTGTATCCCACCACTGATTTTCATCATTACGGCTACGAACCAGTACTCCTTCTTCTCCCAGAGTAACAAACACATGTTCACAATTAAGTTGATTCCCCAACTGCTCCGACACCTGTATCAAACCATCTTTATTATTTTTCAGAGTAAGACGTGCTTCATATTCTGTCGGTGCCACCAGTAACATATCGTGGAACTTGGCTAAATCCCCAACCTGAGAGGATGACTGACTATCTGCCACCATTGGCACATTCAGTGTTTTCGCCTGTTGAATCAAACTCTCCAGAAAGCCGTTACACAACACGCCATAGTTGAAATCAGAAAAGATAATCAGATCATACTGAGACAATGTTGGTGCTATCGCCTGCAACATTTGCTCTCGTAAAGGCTTATAGATGTCATGTTGACGGAAGTTATTTACTCGCAATAGGGTTTTACCGTTGGCTCGGTAGCGAGTTTTCGTTGTTGTCGGTCTGGAGTCATCGCGAATTAAATGCGCGTTCACGCCATATGTTGCCAGTTGTTCTTCCGCAAAATCGGCATTATCGTCATCACCGACCACGGAGTAGAAATCAACTGTTGCCCCAAGTCCTTTAGCGTGTGCTGCAACAATGCCTGCCGCCCCCACAAACTTTTGACTATTCAATGGTGAAACAACCAGGGTTGGATCTTCGCGAGACATACCAACAGGCTGACATTCGATGTATTCATCAATAATAACGTCGCCCAGAACCGCGACATTCAGTGTAGAAAATGATTCGACGATACCAGCCAGCAACCGGTTATTGATCTGATGGCGACTACAGTAAGCGAGGGATTTATAGGAGAGATTAAGGTAATTACTATCGGTCGATTCTTCATTCAGATAATTTGAACTGGCGGTCTCGCCCGAACCAAAAATAAGTTTACCGTCGAAATGGGCCAGGATATCTGTTTCATCATTATCCTGTTTTTCGAATTCTTTGCCTTTTACAACCGCATAAGGCTGTAACTGTTCAATGATGGCAAGTTTGTTATCAGTCACTAAAACAATATCATCAACTACTGCAACACTTTGAAGTGCTTCAATACGTTCATGATTTTCAAGAAAGGCACCCGGCGACGAATCTTTATCGTATAAACCAACAACCAGCTTGTCGCCCTGCTCTGCTGCAAACTTCAGAAACCGGAGATGTCCGGGATGCAAAATATTGAAATTACCGAAAACACAGATCAATCGCTGATGTTCTGCCTGATGTTTTAACCGTTTCAGTAATATGTCATTCATGCAACAGCCTCTGTCTGTTTTACTTGCTAAATCGTACCGCTGCCACATTCATCGTTGTTAATTATCTTCCCTTTGCATAATCATTGAACACTTCGTCCAGAGGGACGCCTGATAGCGGAAGATCATCCGATGAATGAGGCTGTAATGAACCAAATGCTAAAGGTTTCACACCTTTAGAAAGTGCGCGACATTCTGCAATGTTATCGGCTGAAAATCCAAAAAATTTAATAAATCGCTGAATTAATTCAAAATAGCTTAAATCTTCCACACCTGAAAGCTGATAAACACCTGAAACAGGTGAATAAACCAGTCGCTCAATGAGTTGTAACAGCCGGTCTAAAGACACCGGTGCAATCACATGGTCGGTAAACGCTTCAACCGTGTTTCCCTGCAATAATTGAGACTCCCAGTGCTGAAATAATCCAAACTCAGGACCAATCACTTTACCAGGCCGAATCACCGCTACATTTAACCCTTGCTCTGCAATTGACTGTTCAACTTCAGCTTTTAGCTGCCCATAAAAAGAACAAGGTTTAAATGATTGTTCAGCAGCAACAAAAGGCTCATCACAGCCAAAGACCTGATTAGTCGACAGCCAGATCACCGGAATACCAGCCTCATGAAATTGCGTCATCAATGCCAGCGTCGCAGTGACATTCAGTGAACGAGCCAGTTCCGGTTGTTGCTCACATGCAGCAATTTGAGTCATTGCAGCCAGCAAGACCACCACATCAGGCTCTGACTCATGTAATCGTTGCCAACTGGCTTTTTCATTCAGATTAAGCATCATCCATCCATCAGCCTTAGTCTGACCGGTTTTTCTTGAGGTCAGAATGAATGATAAATCTTCATGCTTAGTCAGCTGCTTGATCAATGCGTTACCGATGTAACCATCAGCACCAATAATGGCAACCTTTTTACCTCGTTTATTATTTGTCAGGGCACTAACCTTGTCTGGCATTTGCATAACCATCAATATCATTTAAAGCAATCTTTGACCGAACAAAAACGCCATTGCCACGACCAACCTCTTTACCTTCTTCATTATAAACAATCGCTTCTGCTATCCATTGAGACTTGTTGTGATTGACGACTTTTCCTTTAGCAATTAATTTTCCCTGACTGACGGGCCGAGTTAAGTATGTAGTGAATGAAGTCGTTAGAACAAAGACATCCTTTTCCAGTGAATTAACAGCAAAATAGGCAGCATCATCCAACATTTTAAAATAAACAGAACCATGAATTGCACCTGCCGCATGATGATGCTGTGGCTTAATATCAATCTCTATTTCAGCCTCGCCCTCTGATACGACCATATCAGGCAAATAAAACTCATTGACAGGTGCTGCCTGATACATTGCTTCAAGCTTACGGTAATGATTGTTCACAATAACTCCTGTTTTCGTTGATTCTCAGTTAATCAATGGCCAACTACTTAATGGTATATATCTCACACCACGTTCCGTAGATCGCGATTCAAACAAAGAAAACGAACTAAACGTAATATCAATCGGTGAGAAAACACAGTTATCAGGCAAATGCGTTGCCTTTCTGTCCAGCGTAATATGCGGCCGATAAGCCCGTTCAGATACCGGGATTTCAAGCAAATCTGCAATCTGTTTGCACTGTGATGCCAACGATAATAACGCTGGCGTATCTCGAGTCCGCTCATCAGGCCCCAGCCACATCACTTTTGCCGACGGGAACAAACCAATCTGGCTTATTGACAGTTCAAATGAACTCACCTGAATATCCCTCGCCAATTTCTGCAAGGTTGGAATAAGCTGTTCATCCACTATTCCAAGAAAGCAAAGCGTCACATGAAAATTTTCTGGAATAACCGGCTTATTCAACGTGAAACCTGATTCGGACTGTACCTTTGCTAACGCTACTTTGCTTGATTCATCGACTGACAAACCGAAGAACAAACGTTTTTTCGCCACAATGTCGATCCTGTGTTTTATCAACGATAATTGATCTTTATAATGTCGCCGTTTATTAGCAACCAGAAAATGAGATCCATCATGGAATTCCCCCAGGACGAAACCGGGTTTATTCTTTCCGAAATGCACGAGGCCGGAATAGATCTGAAAAAAGAACATACCATAGATTTCTATTTACTATTTGAAAAAGAAGCACATGCAAGAAGCATGGAGCAAGCATTGAAAGCCGATGATGCCAGTGCAAAGGTAAGTGTTCAGGAAGACCCGGAAGTGAAAAATGTGTGGGAATTAGTGATTAAGGTCGACATGGTGCCGACTCATGAAGCATTGTTAGAAAAAGAAACATTTCTTGAATCATATGCTGACAAACACAACGGCTACGGTGATGGTTGGGGCATTGCCGAATAACGTCGTCACCCTGTCCAAGCATTAAAATGATACTGACCGGGTATGTTCACGCAACGGTCAGTATCAAAAATAATAGTTAAGGGTATATATCACGAACATCAAGCGTCAAATCCAAAACATTTTTATCCTGTCCATTATTGTTCCCTTACGTAGCTGCTCTCCTTCAAACCAGGCTTTATCCTGTTGCGGGTCATAGACGATTAAATGATGTTTCGCCCCCAGGTCAGAAAGAATTCCCCTTAGTTCTTCAACACGACTATAGATAACATTGACCAATAAATAGCCAGGACCTTGATGGGCATCGGTAGACCAGGGGCTTTGATCAATGCCAGATGAGTAATTTTCAGCCAATGGGAAAATGGTATTGAGTTCAAAAAGTAAGTCTGAAAGAGCGTTGTCTTGCTTCCACTCAACCTCCAGTCCATCGCATGCCGAATAATAAGCTCGGCTTACATCTTTAACAGTAACGTCCTGTTTAAACGCAAAAAAGGCCAGATTCCAACTCATAAATAATGTCTCCTCATCACCACCGGCCGCCTGCTGGGTCAGTAATGAGATTACTGTATTACATAAATGATTCATTCAATGTCGCGATGTTAGCTTGCTACATTGACACAGAATTGTGATATATCAAACTTTCTGCAATTACACGATACCTGATCGTTCCATACTGTTGCTCGGATACGCAACAGGTACTTTAAGTATTAGACGAGATTATGAACTTCGACAACGTTAAATGTTACAAGAGATGACATCCCCGGAAGAATATATCACCCTAATTAGGGTCTGTTGACCGTTGAAGGTGGTTTTTGTAGCCATTTGTCGCGTGGTTATACAAGACTTCAGATTGCGTCATGTAGTCATTCCACATAGGCATAAGCAGGTTGAACGCCCTTGAAATTGAACAACATTTCATCCGCAAAGCTCAATAGACTCTAAACATAAAAAGTTATAAAAAGGAACGATTAAATATGGATGGTAAGCCTGGTAATTTTAACGTTCCACTATGCAATAGCCAATCAGTGTTACCGAGAGTTTCCCGTGGCTCAGCTCACTAACTTTATACCCTCTTTTGCACAAAGAATTTGCTTCTAAATGGCGATCAAGGCGGTCAATAGCCTGATCTTCCATCCGCAGTTTAAATTCCTTCATCTCCTGCTCAAATTCCCGCTCTGTCAACATTTGCTGTTTTTCTGTCATGATTCGTCGAGTCAGGCTACCGCCAGATGTTCGACTATTCTGACTCCTGACCATTTCGTAGGTTTTTTTCGGGAGCTGTGACTTCAATAAGGTATTTTGATAGTGCAACACAAAGGTAAACGGCTTCGATGAATCAACCATTTCAAATGATTCGGTGAACATGGGTGGAGCCTTTGAAGCACAACCAGTAGCAAAAAGAACAGCACAAAAACACGGTATTAATTTATTCATTGTGTAACCCGAGCGCCTCATTCCCGTCAAAAAATCAATCCAGGACATTCAGCAAAATGTAATTTAAATGTTAACCACCTAGTACCAAAGTTAGTTTGTACTAACTGGCTAATTATCATACGGTGTAATGACATTAATAGCGAAGGCCTCTGAGCCCTCGTTTCTGTCAACTGAGTGGCAAAAAATTCGTTAACTTGCTGATTTAAAGTTCATTAGCGGAGAGTCAACTTAACACAGTTATCGCCATTTAGTTGCTATTTATTACGACAATAATGATTAAAAAGGTGTGATAACAATGACAAAAACAACTGTAAATCACTATCTACGAGCAGCAGCCAAACTGGCCACCGCCATTACACTTGTAGTGTCAGGCTCAGCTTTTGCGTTAACCTACACAGGCTCAACCAGCCAATATGCTGGAAACTTCAATCCAGATACTGGTTTTGGTGGATTCGGTGGCGGTAGTTGCACAGCCCGTAAAACACCGGTGATCTTTATTCACGGCAATGGCGACAATGCAATCAACTGGGATAAGCCAGCAACAGGCCCGATACAGCCATCTGATGGACGGTCGGTTTATGATCATTTCAAAGCCAAAGGCTATAACGATTGCGAACTTTTTGGCATTACCTATCTATCAGGGAGTGAGCAAAAGGCCCCTCAGTTTAATTATCATGAGCCCGAAAAATTTAACATCATTAGTAAATTTATCGATAAGGTAAAACAATACACAGGTAAAAATCAGGTAGACATTGTTGGCCATTCTCTCGGCGTATCTATGTCCATGGCGAGTATGGAATACAATAATAAATGGAGTAGTGTTCGTCGCTTCATCAATATCGCAGGTGGCATTCGTGGATTGTCATCATGTTTATACACCGGATATGCCAATGCCCTGGCAACAACCTGTGGTTCTGAAAATATCTTCAACAGTTATGTTTTTGGTTTCTACCCCAGCACTGGTATTTATTACTATGGCTACAATCGCTGGACGGGTTCCAGTGGTTCAAAAAGCATGAGACGCATTCCCTACTACCGAAGTAATGTTGACTTTTACACGATACATGCAGGTTATAATGACGAAGTCCATTGCGGTACTCTACAAGGCTGGAGCAATTGCTCACTGGGCGCTGAATACAACAACTACAGTAACGTTAAAGCTCAGTTGAATGTTGGCGCAGGCTCTACTGCCAGACAAATTGATTTAGATTTTTCCGATCTTAGTATTTACAACGCATACGGTGGTGATAAAGACGGCATAGGTCATATGCGTGCCAAAACCAACACGGGAGAAATAATGTATCAAATGCTGAATTCCAGTTGCTCTGGTGATTCTTGCATCGGTAGCTATTCTGGTCCCCTTAATTAATTCGGTGATTATCCGATTATAAATCTGCTTGATAACGCCCATCACTACGATTCAGTATCCACAGGTTAAGCCAGCGAATAGAATCTCGCTGGCTTTTCTTATTTAAACCTGACAGGAGCTGGTAGTGACTATTACATTCCGCCTCGCCGAACCAACAGATCTCCCTACATTAATTGACTTGCTTGCAGATGATTCATTAGGGCAGTCTCGAGAAAATAATTCTCGACCTGTCGCAGACTGCTACCAACAAGCTTTTCAACATATCCTTACCGATGATAACAATGAAATTTTACTGCTAATCACCGATAACAACATTGCGGGCATGGCACAACTTACTTATATACCTTCACTTTCCAGAATGGGTGCGTGGCGCTGTCAGATAGAGAGCGTAAGAATTGATAGTAAATGGCGAGGAAAAGGATTAGGTGAACAACTCTTTAAACAATCGTTTAAACGTGCGGCTAACCGTCATTGTCAGTTAGTGCAGTTAACCTCAGATAAGCTTAGAGATAAAGCGATTCACTTCTATAAGTCATTAGGTTTTATTGCGTCCCACGAAGGACTAAAGAAGACATTATAGTGAATGGAATATAAAAACGGGTTGAATAACTCAACCCGTTCTTTGAGAGATATTAAGACAATATCAACAACTTAGTTTGCATTAATCCAGCTAGAGATATTGCTGTATACCGTACTGGTAATACGCGTACCGCCGTTATATGAACCATAGCCGTATGCATGTATACCACGGACTGTATTGCCAGTATCGCGGATACCTGAACCACTCTGACCACCAGCAGTATCTAGTGAGTAGTAAATTTTGTAAGAATCAGACCATGTAGAACCACTCATTGTCCACATAGTTCCGTAAGGCTTGTCACCCGGGTAACCTGTTACTGTATGTGTACCGCCTGAGTAGTTAGCATAACTACCGTAACCACCGTGAGGTGCAGACGAAAGAATGATCATACCGTAGTCATAACGAGAATCGCGGTTATTATGCCATTGAGAAACTGTGTACGCATTTGACCATGAAGTTTGACCCCATGGACGAGTTGAGCCATTTTGACCTGCTGAGAAGTCTAATGAACTGTACCAGTTGCCACGACCATCAGACACACAGTGACCTGCAGTCAACACGTGACGAGGACCAACCAACGTACCAGTACAACCAAGAGAGATACGGCCAATATTTTTGTAAGGGTTTGAAGTCGTAGTATATACACGAGTACGACCATCAGCACCTACAACACCATCTGTTTGATCCAGCTCACCACCCGGTGCTGCAACAATAGGATCATAAAGCGGTGTGTAACCAGGGCTGTAGAATAATTTTGAAGCTGGTAAATTCTTCTCTACTGCTGCAATCGCATCTTCAAAGATTTTCAGGTCTTCAACACTCATTTTTGATTCGTACTGGTCACCATTACGAGTAACCATTACAACGCCCATAGCTTCTGCACGTTTCTCAACTGATGTTTCTAAATCCGCTTCAGTTGGCAGTGCATACTGACTATCTGTGATCAGATTTTCACCGTGAATAAAGCTTGCTTTAGCATCAAGCTTGGTGAAGCCTGTTAAATCAACAGGAGTCAATTCTGTTTTTGCATGTGTAACTGTAGACGCCAATAATACTGTTGTGGCAAGAGCCGCTAATTTTGTTGTTTTACCCATTTTTATGTTCCTCTATCGTTTTTATTCGAAGGACTTTTTTGAGTTATTGTTATTGTATAATCTTCATCTTGTTGTGAAGACGAGTGTTAGCATATCGGCGACAAACCAGGTTTACAATGGAATAAATATGCAATAACTAGAACTATTTTCAAAAATAAAAACAATTATGTAATAAAAATTAAATCATACATTTACTATAGATTTTATTTTTTCACATTTAATAATTTAGCATTCGAAGTTTATATATACTCTATATAAAACAAATACTTAGACAAAAACCTTCTCTGACACATATAACCAGTAATCGATTCTTTAGTTATTCATATCAGTCATAGTTATATTTACTAACGACTTTTCAATAGAACTCAAATACAAATTAAAGATTTTCAAATTACTTTTTTTAACACTTTGAAAGTAGCAAAAGGAAATTCCAAAATGTAAATGTAACTTGCTAAAACAGATTAATCTTAATTAACTTTATAAGAATAATTACTGAAAATGACTGGGAAAAATAAGGATAAGCAACGATGGATGTGATAGCGTTTGGTCACTAACTCAGGACACGACAAAATCTAAAATAACTATGCAAATTACTCAAAATATTTTAAATCCGGAACTTGATATCAACTCTCTGTCTGATGAATTAGCGACAAACGGTTCAGTCATCATAGAAAATGCATTACAAGCAGATGTTGCCGAAGCGCTTTACCATAACATGACAAAAGAAGTGGAATGGCAAATCACATGGAAACAAGGCAACGAAAATATCGTCAAACGTCTTGCCTCTTTCAGACAAAAATCTCCCGCATGGCAACGTCAGGTTCACACGCAAATTCTTCAGCAAGCGGCTAAAGAATTTCAGTTTATGTATAACCGCTATCCAATGATTCAGGCGTATAAGGAAGGCTGGAATCCAAATTTCCCATTGCATGCCATGACTGAATCCTTAAACGGGCAACCTTTTTTAAATACTCTAAGATCAATTACTGGTGATAACGAGATTATCAAAGCCGATGCGCAGGCATGCTGGTACTCACCGGGCTGTTTTTTGAAAGATCATGACGACGGTAATGTCACTGATGAAGACAGACGTTTCGCCTATGTTATTGGTCTAACCAAAGACTGGGAAGCCGACTGGGGTGGACAACTACAATTCACTGAGGAAGGTAAAGTAACTAAAACAATTACCCCGTCTTTCAACACTATAACGTTATTCAAAGTACCGCAAAGCCATCACGTAAACTTTGTTGCGCCATATGCAGGTAAAGCAAGACTAACCATCACGGGTTGGTTACGTGCCGATAAAGCACCGGTCAAATAACGCCAGTAGTCGTAACACAATTACCTGTTAAACAAAAAAACCGGTTTGCAAAAGCAATACCGGTTTTTTATAAAACGGACTAAGACTCTTATGACGCTGTAAATTACTCTTCGTCTGTCTTATGTTTTGCAGCCGTTTCAGTAATTAATTTCTGAAGTTCGCCCTGCTGAAACATCTCAATAATAATGTCACAACCACCCACTAATTCACCTTCAACCCAAAGCTGAGGAAATGTAGGCCATTCCGCGTAAGCCGGTAATTCTGCACGAATATCAGGGTTTTGAAGAATATCAACATACGCAAACGGTTCGCCACATGCCATCAATGCCTGAGAAGCCTGAGAAGAAAAGCCACAACTTGGTAATTGCGGTGAACCTTTCATATAAACCAGGATAGGGTTTTCAGCAATTTGCTTTTTAATCTTTTCAATTGTTTCCATTGTGACCTCTGACTATAAAGGAAAAATAAACACGACCACCACGCCTGGGCTTTAGTCGGAATCTGGTTTCATTCAACGAAATAGGGAATGAAAAATAAAAACTACAGCGGGTTGCTTATCGTAAAAATGCTACGATAATATATAAACCAATCGCTTTACTTTTTATTTTTAAAGCAGCCATTATATACAAGCTGCTCGGGTTGAACGACCCCTTTAAAAGCTATTTTTAGCAACACTATAATTGGACAATTTTAGGTGCATTTTGAAAAAACCCGAGTAAAATACTCAGGTTTTCGATGTTACCACTTTTACTAACGCAAAACTATATAGCCAATCGGAGAAGCAACATGGCATTCGAACTACCAGCTCTACCTTATGAAAAAAATGCGCTTGAGCCACATATCTCTGCTGAGACTCTGGATTTCCACCACGGCAAACACCACAACACATACGTGACCAAACTTAACGGCTTGGTTGAAGGTACTGATCTTGCCAACAAAACATTAGAAGAAATCGTATGTTCTTCTGAAGGTGGCGTATTCAACAACGCGGCTCAAATCTGGAACCACACTTTCTACTGGAATAGCCTTAGCCCTAACGGTGGCGGCGCTCCTACTGGCGCTATCGCTGATGCAATCAATGCCAAATGGGGTTCTTTCGAAGCATTCCAGGCTGCTTTCAATGACAAAGCAGTAAATAACTTCGGTTCAAGCTGGACCTGGCTGGTTAAACTGGCTGACGGTTCTTTAGATATCGTTAACACATCTAATGCAGCAACACCTTTAACTGAAAACGGTGTTACTCCACTAATGACTGTAGATCTGTGGGAACATGCTTACTACATTGACTACAGAAACGTGCGTCCTGATTACATGAAAGCTTTCTGGGCTTTAGTAAACTGGGACTTCGCGAACAAAAACTTAGGTTAATTTGTTCACCTGGCTGGCAAACTTTTTGCCAGCCTCGCCCCCTTTCTCAATATTTCAGATTATTCCTCTTCTTTAAACTACCAATTGTTATAAACCATTTATCGTGGATTTATTCCCATCAGCGGAATTATAGTTTTTAATCCGTAAGTCAATGAAATACCGCTGTCCCTGAACTAACTCTTTAATGCCATCAGGTACAGTATCAATCTCCACCCTTAATAAACTTTTTTATCAGACAAAATTATGACTACCAGACAACACTGCGCTAATACGGTGCTTATGGTTCGCCCATGCGACTTTGGCTTTAATTACGAAACCGCCCTGGATAATGAATTTCAGCAGCAACCTGACTTTTCTGAGGCTGCAGCTATTAAGTCGGCTGCCAATGAAGAATTTGACCTTGCGGTGAAACAATTGCAAACCCACGGTATTAACGTGATTGTTATGAAAAAAGATGACGATCACGTCACACCGGACGCTATTTTCCCGAACAACTGGTTTTCGACAACACCAGACGGTCAAATCTATTTGTTTCCGATGAAAGCATTAAATCGTCGACTGGAAATCAGAGAGTTGCAGCTTTGCACGCTGTTACAAGAACACCAGCTGAAAGTCACCAGTGTATGTCGTGTAGGACCACCGAATGAGAGTCACCGTTTCCTTGAAGGTACAGGAGTCATTATATTTGACCACTTAACCAACACGATATTTGCAGCATTGTCTGAACGATGTGACAAACAGCAGTTGGAGAACTTTGCTTCATTATATGGCGCTAACAACATTGTCTCATTCAGAACAGCAACCTCTACGGGTAAGCCTGTTTACCACACGAATGTCATGATGAGCATCGGTGAAAAGTTTGCCGTTATTTGCGATGAAGTAATTCACCCTGACGACAGGGAACGCGTTCTTGATTCACTACGGGCTAATAAGACCGTTGTAACAATTACAGAACAACAAATGGCAGGATTTTGTGGCAACATTCTGGAATTAAAAAATCAGGCAGGTCAAAACATTATCACAATGTCACAATCTGCTTATAATAATTTTACAATTAGTCAAAAAGCTTTACTCGAAAGTTGTGCCGATTTACTATCAGTAAACATCACGACAATCGAAAAAATTGGCGGCGGTAGTATGCGGTGTATGCTAGCGGAAATTTTTAATCATCATAATGATGTATAAAGGAAAATAATAATCTTTCGTAGTCTGATTAATTTACAAATTAATGCCGGAAAGAATAGCTATATCTGAAATAAATACTACTATTTTTAATAGATAAGCCGTCACAGAGTGGTCCTGTTTTACAAAATTACGTGTTCCTGTTTTTATTGTTATTTTGATGGTTCCGGGCATACTAAGGTCAACAGACTGAAGTGTCTGGTTTTACAGTTATTACTTAGAGCCGGGAGGTGGCTATGAGCATTTTTGAGCATTATCAGAAGCGCTACGAAAACACACGGGAAGAAGAGTACACTATCCAGGAATTTCTCGAGCTTTGCCGAGAAGATAAAACCACATTCGCAAGCGCAGCTGAACGATTACTTCTGGCCATTGGCGAGCCAGAAATGGTTGATACATCCCTAGATCCAAGATTAAGTCGTATTTTCTCCAACCGCGTTATCGCCCGATATCCCGCATTCAAAGAATTCTACGGTATGGAAGAGGCCATCGAACAGATTGTCTCCTACCTCAAACATTCAGCCCAGGGGCTGGAAGAAAAGAAACAAGTACTGTATTTACTCGGCCCGGTAGGCGGCGGTAAATCATCATTAGCTGAAAAGCTGAAACATCTGATGCAGCAGATTCCAATCTACAGCATCAAAGGCTCTCCTGTTAACGACCACCCTTTCTGTCTATTCGACGTCAACGAAGACGGCGATATTCTTGAGAAAGAGTACGGCATTCCAAAACGTTACGTGAATACCATTATGTCGCCGTGGGCAGCGAAACGCTTACATGAATACAACGGCGATATCAGCCAGTTCAAAGTTGTCAAACGCTACCCAAGCATCCTTGATCAAATCGGTATCGCAAAAACTGAACCGGGCGACGAAAACAACCAGGATATTTCATCCCTGGTGGGTAAAGTTGATATCAGACAACTTGAACATTTCGCGCAGGACGATCCGGATGCATACAGCTACTCCGGCGCGTTATGTAAAGGTAATCAGGGCCTGATGGAATTCGTTGAGATGTTTAAAGCACCAATTAAAGTGCTTCATCCACTTCTGACAGCCACTCAGGAAGGTAATTACAACCCTACAGAAGGCCTGTCGGCACTACCATTCCAGGGCATTATTCTGGCTCACTCAAACGAATCTGAATGGCAGACCTTCCGCAATAATAAAAACAATGAGGCATTCCTCGACCGTGTTTACATCGTGAAAGTGCCTTACTGTCTCCGCGTATCTGAAGAAATGAAGATTTACGAGAAACTACTCGTGAATTCTGAACTGTCTGATGCGCCATGCTCTCCATGGACCCTCGACGCACTGGCTCGATTCTCTGTTCTGTCTCGTATTAAAGATCCAGATAACTCAAGCATCTATTCGAAAATGCGAGTGTACGACGGCGAAACGCTTAAAGACACCGATCCAAAAGCGAAGTCCTATCAGGAATATCGTGATTATGCCGGTGTTGACGAAGGGATGGACGGGCTTTCAACGCGATTTGCATTCAAAATTCTGGCGAAAGTGTTCAACTTCGATCATTCAGAAGTCGCAGCAAATCCGGTTCATCTGTTCTACGTCCTTGAACAACAAATTGAACGTGAGCAGTTCCCACAAGAAACGCATGATACCTATCTTGAATTCCTGAAAGGCTATCTGATTCCAAAATATGTTGATTTCATCGGTAAAGAAATTCAGACCGCCTATCTTGAGTCTTACTCTGAATACGGCCAGAACATCTTTGACCGCTATGTCACCTATGCAGATTTCTGGATTCAGGATCAGGAATACCGTGATCCGGAGACAGGTCAGTTATTCGATCGTTCATCACTGAACAATGAACTGGAGAAAATCGAAAAACCGGCTGGCATCAGTAACCCGAAAGATTTCCGTAACGAAATCGTCAACTTTGTTCTCCGTGCCAGAGCCAATAACAAAGGCAAAAATCCGGCATGGGTCAGTTACGAAAAACTCAGAACCGTTATTGAGAAGAAAATGTTCTCTAACACCGAAGAGTTACTGCCGGTTATTTCATTTAACACCAAAACATCGACCGAAGATCAGAAGAAACACGATGACTTCGTTAACCGCATGATGGAGAAAGGCTATACGCGTAAACAAGTTCGCTTACTGTCTGAGTGGTACCTGCGTGTAAGAAAATCTCAGTAGTCGATAGTTCAGACAACTAACAGCGGAGATATTATGGCTCATTTTATTGATCGCCGTTTAAACGGCAAAAATAAAAGTACGGTGAACAGACAACGGTTTATTCGCCGCTACAAATCTCAAATAAAAAAAGCTGTATCGGACGCTATCAGCAAACGCAGTGTGACCGATGTTGACACTGGCGAGAGCATTAGCATTCCGACCCGCGATATCAGTGAGCCTGTTTTTCATCATGGAAAAGGCGGTAAACGCCAGACGATCCATCCTGGAAACGATCAATTTGTCAGTGGAGACCGCATTAAGCGGCCTCCTTCTGGCGGTCAGGGCGGCGCCGGTGAAGGCGAAGCCAGTCCGGATGGTGAAGGTCAGGACGATTTTGTATTTTCGATTTCCAAAGATGAATACCTGGATCTACTTTTTGAAGATCTGGAACTGCCAAATCTACAAAAGAATAAGCTCGATAAATTAGTACAATATGAAACCGTCAGAGCTGGTTACTGTACGGATGGCGTTCCAACTAACATTGATATCGTACGTTCACTTCAAGGTTCTGTTTCTCGAAAAATTGCCATGACATCTGGTAAACGTCGGCGATTGAAAGAAGCGGAAGCAGAAATCAAAGAACTACAACAACAACCTGAAGAAAATGATGCAGCGATAAAATTGCTGCTGAAAGAAATCGATGACTTAAAACAGCAAATTGCTGCTGTGCCATTTATAGACACCTTCGATCTTAAATTCAGAAATTTCGAAAAACGACCATCCCCCACCAGTAAAGCGGTGATGTTCTGTTTAATGGATGTTTCAGGTTCGATGGATCAAGCGACCAAAGATATGGCAAAGCGTTTTTACATTCTGCTGTATATGTTCCTGACCCGAACTTACAAAGACATCGAAGTTGTTTATATTCGCCACCATACACAGGCGAAAGAAGTAGACGAGCACGAATTTTTCTACTCTCAGGAAACTGGCGGCACCATAGTTTCCAGTGTGCTAAAAATGATGGATAAAATTGTCAAAGATCGCTATGACCCGTCTGAATGGAATATTTATGCGGCTCAGGCATCTGATGGCGACAACTGGGCCGATGACTCTCCTAATTGTACGCGACTGTTAACTCAGGATATTTTACCGTTGGTAAGATATTACGCGTATATCGAAATCACAAATCGAGCGCATCAAAGCCTGTGGCGTGAGTACGAAAAAATTATGGAGTCTCACGATAACTTTGCTATTCAACACATTCGTAACGCTGACGACATTTATCCCATCTTCAGAGAGTTGTTTAAAAAGCAGGCCGCTTAGGAGCATGCGATGGTACGAAAAAAGCAAAATAAACCCTTATCAGATGGGCCGGACTGGACCTTTGATTTACTCGAAAAGTACCACCAGGAGATTGACCGGGTAGCTGAGCATTACCGACTGGACACCTACCCTAATCAGATCGAAATTATTACCGCAGAACAAATGATGGATGCCTATTCAAGCATCGGTATGCCCATTGGCTATCATCACTGGTCTTACGGTAAAAAGTTCATCCAAACAGAGCAGAATTACAAACGCGGTCAGATGGGACTGGCGTATGAAATTGTGATCAACTCTGATCCCTGTATTTCATATTTGATGGAAGAAAACACCGTTACGATGCAAGCGCTGGTAATAGCGCACGCATGCTACGGGCATAACTCTTTCTTCAAAGGTAATTACCTGTTTAAAACCTGGACAGACGCAGGATCAATCATCGACTATCTGCTGTTTGCCAGAAAATACATCACGGAGTGTGAGAACCGCTATGGCATCAGTGAAGTAGAAGAACTTCTCGACTCGTGCCATGCGCTGATGAATTTCGGTGTGGATCGCTATAAGCGTCCTCAAAAGATTTCGTTGTTTGAAGAGCAAAAACGTCAACAGGAACGAGAAAACTACCTGCAAACTCAGGTCAATGCCTTATGGCGAACGATTCCATTCTCCGACGATGAACAGGTGAAAAAAGAAAAATGCTTCCCTGAAGAACCTCAGGAAAATATTCTTTATTTCATTGAAAAAAATGCACCGCTACTCAAACCCTGGCAACGTGAAGTCGTCAGGATCGTGCGTAAAGTGTCACAGTATTTTTATCCTCAGAAACAAACACAAGTGATGAATGAAGGCTGGGCAACATTCTGGCATTACACCATTCTCAATCACTTATACGATGAAAACCTGGTTTCCGACCGCTTTATCATGGAGTTCTTACACAGTCATACCAATGTTGTGTATCAACCGCCCTATAACAGCCCTTATTATTCAGGCATCAATCCTTACGCGCTGGGCTTTAATATGTTCGTGGATATTCGACGAATTTGTGAAAACCCAACGGAAGAAGACAAACAATGGTTCCCGGATATAGCAGGCTCTAACTGGCTGGATACGCTTCATTTTGCGATGGAGAACTTCAAGGATGAGAGTTTCATCAGCCAATTCTTATCACCAAAAGTTATGCGCGATATGAAGATGTTTTCTATTGTCGATGACGATAAGAAAAGCTTTCTTGAAGTTACTGATATTCATAATTCAGATGGCTACTATGCGCTTCGCCAGTCACTATCAGCACAATACAATTTAAGTAATCTTGAACCTAACATTCAGGTTTACAACGTTGATTTGAATGGTGATCGCTCGCTGACATTACGATATGTACCTCATAACGGCATTCCACTATCGGACAGCAAAGAAGAAGTGTTGCGTCATCTCTATCGACTTTGGGGATTTGATGTACGCATGGAGCAAGTCGATGAACACGGAATTACAACTGAGTTAGCTCGCTGCACATCGCAAGGTGTAGAATCTCATAACTACCCGTCACCTGCATAATCATATTGATTCATCAATATCAGATAGCAGCCAGATCGATAATCTGGCTTCTATCTTTTTGTCTGATTGACTACCCAAACACTCTAAAAATCATTTGGTTATACTGTAATCGAATGCGTCCAGTGCTAGAATTCTCCGCTACGCCCAATCTGTCGACATGAATTAACTAACTGAATAAGAACAAGAATGATCATGACTTTACTGGCTATAGCTATCCTGATTTCAGGTTGTCTACACATCCACTTTGATTACAAAAATAATTACGCGGCTTGCTATATTTTCAAGCCACTGACCATATTACTGACGATAACATCAGTCTTTATCTTTGCCAGTTTTAACGAGCTTTACCACTATCTGATTGTTGCAGGTCTGGTCTTCTCTTTATTTGGTGATATCTTCCTGATGCTTAAACGGCAGCAATTCATTGCAGGTTTAGTTAGCTTTCTAATCGCTCACTTTATCTATTCTGCGGCATTTTTTACTCAACTTAATCTTCCACCAACACCCACTATTTTTATCGTTGTATCACTGGTTGGCCTCGCGATGTATACCTGGTTATGGCCAGGACTCGGTAAATTGGCCATTCCTGTTTCAGTGTATGTCGCGGCGATTACTATTATGGTGTCTCTGGCTGCTGAAATTTGGTTCGCCATGCCGGATCAATTTACGCTAGCCGCTATGATTGGCGCCGGATTTTTTATGCTGTCTGACGGTGTACTGGCTGCCAATAAATTCCGAATGCCCTTTAAAGCCGCTCAGGCAATCATTCTGTCTACATACTACATAGCTCAAATGAGTATTGCTTACTCCGCGTTTACCTGACAGAAAGCTGTTTTTAATCCATAAAAAAGGCCGATGCTTTCAAACATCGGCCTTTTCATTTATTGATCGTTTTATTTAACGCTTATTCAGCTGGTTTTTGGCTTGAACAAAGAAACCAGATTTCGTCCATTTTCTTTTGAGTGGTATAACGCCGAATCGGCAGCGGCAATCCAACGAGTGTGACTCTTCAGGTCATTAGAAAATTCAGCGATACCCACGCTGATCGTAAATTTGATTTCTTCACTGTTGTAATTAACGCCACTGCTTTCTATTGCCTTTCGAATGCGCTCAGCAAAAATCTTAGCTTCTTCACTCGTCGTATCCATCAGAATAACAGCAAATTCTTCACCACCGTAACGCCCCGCAATATCCGTCTCTCTCAAATTCTTATCCAGAATATTTGCGCAATGCTGAATAGCCAGATCACCCGCAGCATGACCAAATCCGTCGTTAATACGCTTAAAGTGATCAATGTCGAACATTAATAATGAACTTACCTGTCCATTTCGGCGCAGCCCTCGACCAAATTCGGTTTTCAGGCACTCTTCCCAATGTCCACGGTTATTAAGTCCTGTCAGACGATCCGTTCTGCTTAAGCGAGCCAGTTCGTTATTCGCGGTTTCCAACTCTTGCTTGTTTACAGCAACGTCTGTCACATCATAAACGATTAAACAAACGTTCTGAACGTTACCTGTTGTATCAGCCAGAGGGATAAATGTGGCGTTTTGATACATAAAATCAGCCGATCCAGTGATAGGACGGTAATTTCGGAATTTAAAAATATACTTGCGCTGTTCCCAAATGGTAAAAGCTCGATTTCTTAGATTAAAAACCGGCTCTGCTTTATGACGAAACCACTCTTCATCAACTTCAGTCAATAAATCAAACAGTAACTTACCCCGAACTTCTCTTGCTGTAAGTCCACTATGATTTTCCATAAAGCCATTCCAGACCTGGACTTTAAAATCACGATCAAATACGACCAGACCAGCGTCAACGTTCTGGACCATTTCGATCATCCAATGGATTTCACTCAATCCTAATTGCGGTTCTGACATAAATTATTCTTCCAACAAATAGGCGACTTTTTTCTTCATAATACCGAGCGAATCTTCGGTAAAGACTAACAGCAAGTCTACAGCAACTTTATAATTTTCAATGCCATAGCTAACTTCGAGGGTTAATGTGTTCTTCCAGCGTGAGGCGTTAGTACGAATCAAATCAGACACATTACAGTGTTGACCCAACACAACCGGATGCCCCTGACTAAAGGTCAGTTGCAGCTGTTCTGCCAGCCCGGTTAATATCGCGCCAATCAGAATATTGCCGATATCCATTAACAGCTCCAGTTGAATGTCATCACTGAGATCCCCCTGGAATTGTAGAAGATTGGCAATATCAACAAAGCTACTGTCGTTAAGAATCAACAATGCTTCACCAGAAACGCCTCCTCCGATAAATCCCTGACACACGCCAGATATGGATTCGCTGGACTCAATAGACTGTAACGCCATATTCAGTTCGCTGACTTCCATCACATTGACGTTAGGAATCGGTAATTCAACAAAAACCTTCAGTGACTGAGCAAGCAGAGAACCGGCCTGCCCCATTGCTACATTGGTGATTTCCTGAAAAACATCGCGTAACTCAGGAGATAGTGCGTCACTGACTGTTGGTTTTGGTCTTATTCGACGTTTATCGGCTTTGATACCAAATTTATCTAATACCTCAACCAGCGTATCTTTATCGACTGGTTTTTTTATAAAATCGAGCGCGCCAAGCTTAATAACACGTTTGTAAGCTTCAGGTTGAATGTCGCCGGAAACGACTATTGTCATCACATCCAGCTGCTCTTTTTGAATCGCCGCTAAAACTTCATAACCGTCCATTACTGGCATATTGAGGTCAAGAAAAAGGACTTCGCCTTTTTTTTCTTTAATCATTTCAACGGCTTCCTTGCCATTCTCTGCAAAATTAACCTCTATATCCCAATCTTCAGGCAAACAGCGAGCAACCTGTTTACGGGCAAGCTTTGAGTCGTCACATATTAAAACAGGTGTAACCATCAGATATGTCTCGAGATAAGTTTTTGTTAGTGAAGTCTGTGCAAATGCATATTCTATTCATAATTTGAAAATTTGCCTAGTTTTCATTCGTGCAACTTTACATGAGTTTTACGATTCCAGGTTCCAATCTACAGCTACCAACGTACAATACAAGGGCTATTTACTGATCTTAACTTTTGGTGATTTATGAAAAGACAAATCAAAGCGTTATGCACTACCGCTCTGCTCACACTGAGTGTATCTGGATTTGCAGCCAATTTCTGCGATGAGCTTCCTAAAACAACAGATTTAGTCACAGTTGGCTCTAAAAAAGTATTGCTTTCCGGTAATACTGTCAATGTCGGTGATAAAGCACCAGATTTTAAAGTAATAGACGAAAAGTTCCGCCCTGTCTATCTGAGTAATTTCACCGGAAAAACAGTATTGATCAGTGTTGTTCCAAGTCTTGATACCGGTGTTTGTTCCTTACAAACCAAACGATTTAACGAATCAGTTGCTGAATTACCGGATGACGTTGTTATGTTAACCATCAGTACTGATTTACCTTTTGCACAAAAACGTTTTTGCCAGATTGAAAATGTCGATAAGTTACAAGTTCTTTCAGATTCTGTCTGGAGAAACTTCGGTGCAAGTTACGGTATGTTAATCACTGATATGGGACTTCTGGCAAGAAGTATCTGGGTCATTAAACCAGATGGCACTGTCGGCTATAAAGAAATTGTCGAACAACTATCTAATCATCCGGATTATGACAAAGCTCTGAACGCTGTCAGAACTGTTGCAGGACAGCACACAAGTTTAAATAAACAAGCAGACTAAACACTGAAATCACGCCCTTTTCCGGCGATTAAATAACTCGCCGGAAAATTTTTTTTATTTTTTTCCTTGAAAATAAAAAGCCCGCCCTTATCTCTTTAAACAGGTCGCCGCTGAAGGGACCTGAAACATTAAATCGCCTGTTCAAGTTGAAAGGCACACTCAAAAACATATTGCTTACTAATAAGGGTATGACTATGCGTAATATCGATCTATCTCCACTTTACCGTTCATTCATTGGTTTCGATCACCTTGCATCATTGATGGATGCAGCTTCCCGTAATGAAAAACAATCTTCTTATCCTCCATACAACATCGAGCAGGTTAGCGAAGATAAATATCAAATCACCATCGCAATTGCTGGATTTGCCGAAGACGAATTAGATATTGAGTCAGAACACAACACATTGGTTGTGAAAGGCACGAAGAAAGCGAAAGATGTGAACAAAAAATTCTTATATCAGGGCATTGCTGAGCGTAATTTTGAACGCAAATTCCAATTGGGCGACCACGTAAAGGTCATTGGCGCCGCGTTGGAACATGGTCTGTTATACATTGATTTAGAAAGAGAAGTGCCAGAAGCATTAAAGCCTCGCAAAATCCAGATTAATGGAAAAGCGAACGGCAACTTGCTGGAATCTTAATCCCTGACCAGCTCGTTCTGACACTATCTATCATAATTCTCCCGAACAAAAAAAAAGAGCCTGAATAATCAGGCTCTTTTATGTCAAATTAAGTACTTCTTCTAAATATGCTTTTTAATAAAAGCGGCAACTTTTTCAAAATACTCAGCACGATTATCTTCATTAAAGAATCCGTGTGACTCAGTACCTTTTACAAACCACTCATATTCTTTGTCATGCTTGTCAAGCTCGTCTCTTAACGACGTAGCATGCTCAAAAACAGCAACACTATCTTGTTTTCCATGTGCGATGAACACGGGCGCTTTCAACTTTTCAACATGATTTACAGGCGAATATTTTTTCAGTAACTCGGGTTTCATGCCCACTGTTGTTCTGAAGTATGTACGAATCCAGCTATATCCTTCATTTTCCCCTTTATCACTGAGCAAATCTAAATCGTAGACCCCTGCGTTTGCTACAGCACACTTAAATAAATCGGGTTGCTGAATAGCAGACATTACCGCTGAGTAGCCGCCAAAGCTGCCTCCCATGATGCAAACACGTCCATCATCAACATAGCCTTTGTTAATCGCCCAGTTTACACCGTCAACAATGTCATTCTGGATCATGCTACCCCAACCTTTATAGGCTGATGTCTCATAGTTAATACCGTAACCATCCGAACCACGGAAATTCACCTGTAATACGGCATAACCTTCATTAGCTAACATCTGAACTTCTGAATCATACTCCCAGTAATCGCGAACACCGAATGGACCGCCATGCACTAAAACAACCATTGGCTTTGCCGCCGGTTTCTTTGCCTGTAAATCAATGCCAGTTAAATAACCATGTAACACCGCACCGTCACGGGATTTAAAGTTGATCGGTTCAACATAAGACATTGCTTTAGCATCAAGGCCTTCTTTTACTTTAAATAAGCCCGAAATTTTATTGGCTTCTTTGTCAAACAAGTAATACATGCCAGGCGATGTATCCGAGCTCACTCTTACTGTCCAGAATTTACTGTCACGTGTACCACTGGTAATCGCAATCTGATGACCAGGGAAAGATGCCAGGATGTTTTTAAAGACTTTTGCTTCATCAGAAGACTTAGAGAAGGTTAAATAGGTAGGAAAACCGGGATCGATTCGTAAGGCATAAACTCGTCGTTTGTCATAACTTTTTACTGCGTTGGTAATATCAACATCTTTGTCAGCAAAGATTTTTTTGTGTGTTTTCTCTTTCAGGTTGTATTTATATAATCCGGTAATATCGTTGCCAGCATCCGTTAGCACATAAATGGATTCTCCATTTGGTGATCCACCCTGCACTTTAAATGTTCGTACATCTTTAGAAATCCATTTTTGCTCTTGCCATTCCTTGTTTTCATCCAACATAAAAACAAAGTCGCGTCCTTCTTCATCTTCTGATACTGCAAACGCTAACTCTCCAGCCGTATTAGTGAAAAATGACGTGTTTTCATACGGAGCATTTTTTACGCGTGATACTTTACCTGAGTGGATATTCATTTTGTATACTGTAGAAAGTTCGCCCTGCATTGGAACCGCATTGATCATGACGAAATCTTCGTCCTCAGGTAACGGGTCAATCATAAAACCCCAGGCCTGAAGGTTTTTCTGCTTTTTAACTCTGCTACCAGTCTGGTCGTTACCACCACCGGCACGATAACCAAATAGTACTTTACCTTTCGAACCATCGGCATTTACACCGTATAATTCTCCATAATTCAGTAACGCTTCGTGTGTGCCTTTTCGCTCACCGATAGAAGCAACAATCCGATCATCTGAGGCCCAGTAAAAATCTAAAACCTCTTCTTTCCCACCAAAAATAACGACATGTTTTCTTTCGTATGTTTTAGCATCTACGATCAGAACAACACGTTTGCCCTGAATGCTTTTCAATATGCCAAGATTGGTTCCATCTGGAGAGATTTTAACACCATGAGTTGTATTATTTGTTGCGAAGTCCTTTGGCGCCATTGCCAAAGAAAAAAAAGACATTGTCGCAAGGACAACAGCAAGTAGCTTTTTCATAGTTTTCCTTAGTTCATCATGAACTCCCGATCGCAAACATGCGAGAGCGCGGGATTCCGGTTTTTTGATATCCGACGATTGTGACGAATTCAGTTTATAATCGCTGAAACATCCAGTAACGATTATCAAATGAGCGATGAATTCTAACGATTAAGGAATGTAATGAAAAGTAAATTAGTATCCGGTAAATAAAAAAATACCGGTATCAGAACCGGCATTTTTTTATTTGAATTATGAGCAAATCAGATTAATGGTCAACATACTCAACAATTTCCAGCCCAAAGCCAGACAGAGCATGATAATTTTTAGGTGAACTCAGTAACCGCATTTGTTTAACGCCAAGATCAGCCAAAATTTGCGATCCGATCCCCACATTTCGTGATGTTCCTTTCCACGCAGCGGGTGGCAACTTCTCACCTTTATCTTCTTGTTCAAATCCTTTAATTTTGTGGATTAACTCTTCCGTTGATTCCTGCTTACCCAGTAAAACCAACACTCCGCCATCCTGATGAATACGTTGCATTGCTGATTGCAATGTAAAACTACGATGCACAGAGCGATCAGTGCATAAAATATCAGTCAGCGTATTCTGAAGATGCACACGTACCAGCGTCGGCTCATCAGCCGTTACATCCCCTTTACACAGAGCAAAATGAACTTGTTTGTCGATGGTATCCTGGAATGTAATTAAATCGAACTCGCCAAATTCTGTTGGCAATTTACACTGAGCAACCCGCTCGATTGTCGTTTCATTCAGGTTTCGATATTCAATCAAATCAGCAATAGTGCCAATCTTAATATCATGCTTTTCTGCGAAAATTTCCAGGTCAGGACGACGAGCCATCGTACCGTCTTCATTCAGAATTTCTACAATAACAGATGCAGCTTCAAGACCAGCCAGTCGAGCCAGATCACAACCTGCTTCCGTATGTCCCGCACGAGTTAGCACGCCACCGTCTTTTGCTTCTAATGGGAAAATATGACCCGGTTGAACAATATCTTCCGGTTTAGCATCACGAGCTACAGCCGCTTTAACGGTACGTGCACGATCTGCCGCAGAAATTCCGGTAGTTACCCCTTCCGCAGCCTCAATTGAAACCGTAAAGTTTGTAGAAAATTGCGCATTGTTACTCGACACCATGAGTGGCAAGCTCAATTGCTGACAACGCTCTTTAGTTAACGTCAGACAAATAAGGCCACGACCATATGTCGCCATGAAATTGATCGCTTCCGGCGTCACATAGTCAGCCGCCATGATCAAATCACCTTCATTCTCTCGGTCTTCATCATCCATCAGAATAACCATTTTGCCGTTTCTGATGTCTTCAATTAATTCTTCGGGTGTATTTAACTTCATGGTCTGATCCTGATTATTTCAAAAATCCGGCTGATGCCAATAGCGACATAGTGACGCCCTCGGTCTGGCCGTCGGCTTTTTTAACATTAAGCAAACGCTCGACATACCGAGCGATAATATCCACTTCCAGATTTACCTGACGGCCAGGAGTGAATGTTTTGATCGTCGTTTCCTGCGCCGTATGCGGCACAATCGTGATCATGAATTCTTCATCGGTAACAGCATTGACGGTGAGGCTGATACCATCAATCGTCACAGAACCTTTCTCTGCAATGTAACGAGCCAGCTCTGCCGGTATTTTGATCCAGTATTCAGTTGCCATACCAACAGCCTGTTGGCGACTCACCGTACCAACACCATCAACATGACCACTGACAATGTGTCCGCCGAATCGCGTCACTGGTAGCATCGCTTTTTCAAGGTTTACCATCTCACCGACGGAATAATGAGCAAACCCAGTCCGTTTCAGGGTTTCTGAAGACACATCGGCTTCATAAAAATCATCACCAAAATTCACTACGGTCAGGCAAATTCCATTGGTTGCAATACTATCGCCCAGCGCAACATCGCTCATATCAAGCTGGCTACTTCTGACCCTGACTCGTGCGCCCTGATCTCTGGGCGTGATCATGTCAATAGTGCCGGTTGCTTCAATTATTCCAGTGAACATAATTTGTCGTTCTCTTTAACGTTAACAACGACTGAAAACATCATTCAGTCACTGTACTCTATGATTTTTCTGATACGGGCTTCACAATCAGTCTTACATCAGCCCCAACCTGACAAACAGAGGTTGTTTCACAGCGTGAAACTTCTGCCATCGTTTGATAGTCCGGTAATTCAAACAAGCCTCGAGACTGATGTCCCATAAAACACGGTGCCTGATACAAAACAATTTCATCAATCAATGATTGAGCATAGAAGGCTCCGGCCAGTTTTGCGCCAGCTTCCAGTAACAGTGTATGCCAGTTTTGCTGATGTATACGTGCCAACAGATCAACAAGACAAACATGATTCTCCGCCGATTTTACAACCCATTGTTCAACAAATGCTGGAAATTCAACATCGTAACCAGTACTGGATTCGGCTCGCACTAATACTATGGGTGATTCGTGAGAAAACAAGGCAAGATCAGGCGTTAAACGACACTGATTATCAATAATAATTCGAACCGGCTGACGTATCTGTTCAGGCAAGGTTTCATAATCATTCATATCAGAAGGATTTGGAAATTGTGATGCTCGAACAGTGAGCGAAGCATTATCGGTAATCACGGTTTCCGCACTGCTAATCAGCGCACAAGATAACGCTCGCCAGTGTTGTACATCGGCTCTTGCTTCAGCCCCGGTAATCCACTTACTTTCACCGTTTGCCAGTGCCGTTCTGCCATCCATTGAAGCGGCCATTTTGCATCGTACAAAAGGCCTCTTTTCTCGCATTCTGGTAGTAAATCCAGGATTTAGTGCTTCGGCATCCTGCTGTAATAAGCCCCACTCAGACTGAATGCCCGCCTGTTCGAGAATGGAAAATCCGTTACCGCTCACCGTAGGATTAGGATCAACCATTGCGGCGACAACCCGGGCAACTCCCGCCTTTTTCAACGCTTCCGCGCAAGGAGGAGTTCGGCCATAATGACTGCATGGCTCCAGAGTGACATATGCGGTTGCTCCCCGAGCTTGTTCGCCAGCCATGCGTAATGCATGAATTTCAGCATGTGGGCCGCCAGCAGCAAGATGCCAGCCCTCACCCACGCAAACGTCATCTTTTACGATGACACAACCAACATTTGGATTAGGGGTGGTGGTATAGCAACCTTTTTTAGCCAGCTCAATGGCACGTTGCATCCAGCGATTATCGTCATCAGAGAAAGAAAAAGAAGATGAAGTCATGATTTAGCAGCATCCTGGCGAGAAGATTTTCGGGCTTTATCCAGTTTAGCAATGGCTTCGCCAAACTCTTTAATATCTTCGAAGCTTCGATAAACCGATGCAAATCGGATATATGCAACTTTATCCAGCGTTATCAGCTCATCCATCACCAGATTACCGATAAATTCACTGGAAACTTCACGTTCACCGGTCGCTCGAAGTTGTGATTTGATTTTGTGGATCGATTTTTCCATTTGCTCAGCGCTAACCGGACGTTTTTCTAATGCGCGGTTAAGGCCACTACGAAGTTTATCTTCGTTAAACGGCTCGCGTGTTCCATCGGTTTTAATAACACCGGGAACTAATAATTCAGCCACTTCAAATGTGGTATATCGTTCTTGACAGACAATGCATTCTCGTCGACGACGAACCTGACTACCTTCGGCAACCAAACGTGTGTCGATTACCCGAGTATCAGCGGCATTGCAAAAGGGGCAAAACATAAGAATTTAATAAAAAAATAGCTGCCTTTCAGAAGGCAGCTATTATGCGTGAATCACATTAGGCTTACCAGCGTAAATAACAAATGTTATTTAGCCAGATTCGCTTATGCGTAAACTGGGAAACGAGCACACAGCTCTTTAACTTTTTGACGAACTGTTTCAATAGTATCTTCGTTTGAAATGTCGTCTAACACGTCACAAATCCAGCCAGAAAGTTCTGCTGTTTCAGCTTCTTTAAAGCCACGACGTGTAATTGCTGGAGTACCAAGACGAAGACCAGACGTTACGAATGGAGATCGCGGATCATTAGGTACTGAGTTTTTGTTCACTGTGATGTGAGCACGGCCAAGCGCTGCATCAGCATCTTTACCTGTGATGTCTTTATCAATCAGATCAACCAGGAATAAGTGATTTTCAGTGCCGTTAGAGACGATCTTATAACCGCGTTCCTGAAGAACAGAAACCATCGTTTTCGCGTTAGCAACAACTTGTTTCTGATATACCGCGAATTCAGGCTGAAGCGCTTCTTTAAACGCTACTGCTTTTGCCGCGATAACGTGACACAGAGGACCACCCTGACCGCCCGGAAATACCGATGAATTTAGTTTTTTCTGGATCTCTTCGTTTGCACGAGCAAGGATAAGACCACCACGAGGACCTGCCAGCGTTTTATGCGTTGTAGTCGTTACAACGTCAGCATGAGGCACTGGATTTGGATAGATGTCTGCTGCAATCAAGCCAGCAACATGCGCCATATCAACCATCAGGTATGCGCCAACTTTATCCGCGATTTCACGGAAACGTGACCAGTCCATGATGCCTGAATACGCAGAGAAACCTGCAATGATCATTTTCGGTTCGTGCTCTAAGGCTAATGCTTCAACCTGCTCATAATCAATGATGCCAGTCTCTTCGTTAATGCCGTATTGCACAGCATTGTACATTTTGCCTGAGAAGTTTACTGGTGAGCCGTGAGTTAAATGGCCACCGTGCGCAAGGCTCATACCAAGCACTGTATCACCGGGCTTAAGTAGCGCCTGGAATACAGCTGAATTTGCCTGGGAGCCAGAGTGAGGCTGAACATTTGCGTAAGCAGCGCCAAATAATTCTTTTGCGCGCTCAATCGCCAGAGCTTCAGATTTGTCAACATATTCACAGCCACCGTAGTAGCGTTTTCCAGGATAACCTTCAGCATATTTGTTCGTTAACTGAGAACCCTGAGCTTCCAGTACACGAGTACTGGCATAGTTCTCTGATGCAATTAATTCAATATGCTCTTCCTGACGGCGAGTTTCTTCCTGAATTGATTCCCATAATTCTGGATCAAAATCAGCAATATTCATGTCGCGAGTTAACATTCTCACTCCTTACTGTCGATGAGTACAACGATGATTTAAGGGCAGCCATTCTATCGCTAAAATGAGCTACTTGCCTATAGCAGGCCAACGTTCTTTTCCAGTCTTCTGACCAGTCGATTGATTCATTGGCTGCCGTGTTAACAAAAACGTATAAAAACCTTTTGGCTGTTTAAGAAATCCATCAGTTTTTTCTGCGCTTTACGGGCAGTCTGCTGATATTTTTACTATAAAGCGTAAAAGGTATTGGAACTGGACTTCGAACCCAGTAATATCGCGCCACATTGTCCTGGTCAAACAAGAGAACACAGAGTTATGGCTCAATATATTTACACTATGTCAAGGGTGAGCAAAATCGTCCCACCAAAACGCACTATTTTAAAAGACATTTCACTATGTTTTTTTCCCGGTGCAAAGATAGGTGTACTCGGGTTAAATGGTGCTGGTAAGTCCACTTTACTTAGAATAATGGCTGGTATTGATAAAGAGTTCGAGGGTGAAGCTCGGCCTCAACCCGGAACCCAGATAGGTTATTTACCACAGGAACCCCAGCTAGATCCAGAAAAAACGGTACGTGAGATTGTTGAAGAAGCGGTTAGTGATGTAAAAGACGCCTTATCTCGTCTCGATGCTGTGTACGCCGCATACGCTGAACCAGACGCTGATTTCGACGCACTGGCTAAAGAGCAAGGCGAACTGGAAGCAATTATCGCCACCAAAGAAGGTCATAACCTGGAGAATTCTCTTGAACGTGCAGCTGATGCACTACGTTTACCAGCATGGGATGCAAAAATTGAACATTTATCCGGTGGTGAACGTCGTCGTGTAGCACTATGTCGCCTGCTTCTTGAAAAGCCAGACATGCTACTGCTTGACGAACCGACCAACCACCTTGATGCCGAATCTGTGGCTTGGTTAGAACGTTTCCTTCACGAGTATGAAGGAACTGTTGTGGCGATTACCCACGACCGTTATTTCCTTGATAACGTTGCTGGCTGGATTCTTGAGCTTGACCGTGGACATGGTATTCCGTGGGAAGGCAACTACTCATCATGGCTTGAACAAAAGAATGCGCGTCTTGAGCAGGAAGAAAGAGCTGAAAACGCTCGTCGCCGTTCAATCAAACAAGAGCTTGACTGGGTTCGTAGTAATCCAAAAGGTCGTCAGGCTAAGAGTAAAGCGCGTATGGCTCGATTTGAAGAGCTTAACCAGTCTGATTACCAACGTCGTAATGAAACCAACGAGCTGTACATTCCACCGGGTCAACGTCTGGGTGAAAAAGTACTGGAAGTTGAACACCTGAAGAAAGGCTACGACGGCCGTGTTCTGATTAACGACTTGTCATTCTCTGTGCCAAAAGGCGCAATTGTCGGCATTATCGGTGCCAACGGTGCGGGTAAATCAACACTATTCCGCATGCTGACTAACACAGAGCAACCTGACAATGGTGAAATCACTGTCGGTGACACAGTACAGATTGCTTCAGTCGATCAGTTCCGTGACGACATGAATGGCGAAAACACCGTTTGGCAGGAAATTTCTGACGGTCTGGACCAAATGCAAATCGGTAACTACCAGATTGCCAGCCGTGCTTACGTCAGCCGCTTCAACTTTAAAGGCAATGACCAACAGAAGTTCATCAAAGAATTATCAGGTGGCGAAAGAAACCGTGTTCACCTGGCAAAACTATTGAAAACGGGTGGCAACTTCCTGTTACTGGATGAGCCAACCAATGATCTTGATGTTGAAACCTTACGAGCACTGGAAGAAGCGCTACTGGAATTCCCGGGCTGTGCCATGGTTATCTCGCATGACCGTTGGTTCCTGGACAGAATCGCAACCCACATTCTTGATTACCGCGACGAAGGCGAAGTGAACTTCTTTGAAGGTAACTATACTGAATATGAAGCATGGAAGAAGAAAACCTACGGTGCTGAAGCCGTTGAGCCGTCACGTATTAAATACAAACGTATCAGCTAGTTTTTTCTGTCAGTAACATCAGACACTAAAATAGCGCTTATGAATTCTCATAAGCGCTATTTTTTTACGTCAAAGAACCATACCTCGAATGGATGATAAATAGAAAATTATCATCTCAATCTAACCATCAACTGCCGCTTGTAGAATTAACGTTCCTTCAATAGGAAAAACATCCCCTTTGTTATCATTAACATAAACGTTCCATAATTTTTTGATTACAGGATTTAGTATTAATTAACTAATAGAGGAACTGTCGGGTGTATTTTGCCAACTTTCCGGCTATTCTTAGTGAAAAAGATCAACTGAGTTCAGGACTATGGAAAATAAACGAAAGTACAATCGGATACTCTTTTCAGCGATTGCTCACCTGATAATCGCTGAAGAGCACTACGAAACCACACTAATAGACCTCTCACTTAAAGGCGCACTTGTAGACATGCCTGAAGACTGGCCCGGCATTGAAAACATAGAGAACCGTGAAGATGCAACACTCAGCTTTACCTTGTCAGATGGCTCAATAGATATCACAATGTCGGTGTCACTGGCTCATGAGCACGGTGGTCACATTGGTCTGAGTTGCAATAAAATCCACATTGACAGTGCTACTCATCTCAGAAGAATCATTGAGCTGAACCTTGGGGATTCCTTGCTACTTGACCGCGACTTTGAACATTTGGCAGTACCGGAATAGCAATGATAAAAAAATCCATCCCTTTATTAACCGCTTCATTATTAACGTTTTTACCTCACGCTCAGGCTGCAAGCCCTTCTCAGTTATTACAGAATTTACAACAGTCGAATGCCAGCCTCGAAACAAAGCTGATCGACTGGCGCAGAGATATTCACGCCAATCCTGAACTGAGTAACCGCGAATTTAAAACTGCTGAGAAAGTAGCAAGTCACCTGAAATCACTCGGGATGGATGTAGAAACTGGCATCGCTCACACCGGTGTTGTTGGATTACTTAAAGGCGCTCAACCCGGCCCAACAATCGCCATTCGTGCCGATATGGATGCCCTTCCCGTCACTGAAGAAGTCGATATCCCTTTCGCCTCAAAAGCGACCAGTACTTACCGTGGCGAAACCGTCGGTGTTATGCATGCCTGTGGTCATGATGCTCACGTTGCCATTCTGATGGCTATCGCAGAGTCATTCAGCAAGATGAAAGATGACCTGAAAGGTAATATTGTCTTTATCTTCCAGCCGGCAGAAGAAGGCGCGCCTCACGGTGAAGAAGGTGGCGCAGAATTAATGCTGGCCGAAGGTCTGTTCAAAAAATATCAACCCGAAGCCGTATTTGGCCTACATGTTACTTCATCGCTACATGTTGGCACGGTTGGTTATCGCCCAGGCCCTGCAATGGCTGCGGTTGATGATTTCATCATGAAAGTGAAAGGTGTTCAGACTCACGGTTCACGCCCGTGGCATGGTATTGACCCAATTGTAACCGCTGCTCAAATCATTAATTCAACACAAACCATTATTTCTCGTCATACCGACATTACCAAAGGCCCTGCTGTCGTGTCCTTCGGCGCAATTAAGGGTGGTATTCGGAATAACATCATCCCGGATAGCGTTGAAATGGTTGGCACAATTCGCAATTTTGATATGAAAAACCGGGAAAAAATCCACAAATTACTGAAGCACAATGCAGATTTAACGGCAAAAGCAGCCGGTGCAGAAGTTGAAACCATCATCAATATTGGCTATCCAGTTACTTATAACAACGAGCAATTAACTGAAGATGCGCTACCCGTTATTAAACAGGCTGGTGGCGTTGAACAAGTGATCAAAATGCCTTTGATTACTGGAGCTGAAGACTTCTCTTTCTTTGCTCGTGAAGTGCCGGGTTTTTATTTCTTCCTCGGTGTGTCTCCCAAATCGCAGGATTTAAAAACTGCACCAAGCAATCACTCACCGCGTTTTTACATTGATGAAAGCGGTTTAATGGCGGGTGTTAATGCATTAAGCGTAACAGCTCTGAATTATCTGAATACGCATTAAAACTCTTTTACACGCTCTGATAAATACAAAAACGCCGCTGTTTCTGTTCGACGATACAACAGACACAACGGCGTTTTCTTTATCATTATTGACTGAACGATTTAAGGAAGTCAGCTTTTAAAAATATCTCTTCAAAGCTTACAAACTTGAAGTTTTGCGGCTCTACAGGCATCACGTTACGACCATCCTGAACCACCAGCATTCCTTTACTGAACGCACCACCAAAGTTAGCACTACTCACCGCCAGTCCGTCAGTCTCAGACGAACCATCAATGCCTTTTGCTACGTCGGCATCCACCGTTAGCGAGCCAAGGTAATCAAACGGCGCTCGCGCATTAAAAAACGCATAGCTGTTATTTCCCTGACTGGATACCACTAACAACGACTCCTCGCCTGCCTGATATAACGACATACCTTCGACATCATCATGAACCACATCATTAATGCCGATAATTTTTGTCATGTGCTTACTGCCAGGTTCCGCGCTCATGTGCCAGACACCATGATCTTCAACACCAACAAACAAATCACCTGTTTGATCATTGGCCACACAGCCTTCCGGTTGATCCTTCACGGTAAATTCCCGTACCAGCTTACCGTTCACCGTTTTGTCTGTTTTTAGCTGATATTGTTGATAGCGACCATCTTTATCATTGATGAAAACATACAATGCACTCAATGAAGCCGGTTGATACATACAAAGTCCGTAAACATCAGCCAGCGTGGTGTTGATTTCAGGCAATTCCGTGACTTGCTGTGTATTCTGATCAATGGCAAACAAGGCAATACTGTTGTGATCACGATGGCTCGCCGCTGCCAGTGCAATTGATTTACCCTGATAAATAACATCAGATTTCACATCAACATTGTTCAGTCGGCCAACCGGTAAAAACTGCATTAAATCACCTTGCAGATCATACACACCCAGGCCCGCTTTTTTGTCCGTTCCCAGTACCAGGCTTTTTTCCGGGGTTTGCGAGTTAAACCAGATAGCCGGGTCATCCGCTGCATCACCAAATTGTTCCACTGGCATTGTTTCCACCGCAGGGTAAACACTCGTAATACTCGTTGGTTGTTGAACCATCAACGCCGACATCGAAATGTCTTTCTGCTTTAACTTGCCGCGCTTTCGCATGCCGAACAGGGTTAATGTCTTATCACTACGCCACTCACCTGATACTGATTCAATGTCACGAAAGAATGGCAAGAGCTTAGTCTTTCGGTGCGGTTGAGCTATAGCAATCTGTTTGGTTTCTGGCTGACTAATGAGTAGCGTACCGTCGTTAAGCGCAGTAAGACCTTTGATTTCACTTTGCAACTGACCAAACGGTTGCACCATAGCAACCGGCTCTTTCGATAAGACACCTTCAGGATTAGCATCAAACTTCCAGACACCAATTTTTTCTTCCGCAATGAACACCGTATTCGTCGCATCGGATGCATCACAAGCACTGACATCAAATGACAGCGGTAAATCACGGACTTTTTTGTTCATCACGTGCTGCGATGACAAATCAAACACCAGACGCTGCTCTACCATTCGTCGGCTGTGCATCAAAAAGGCATAAATCAATTGTTGTCTGTCATCTTTGTATAAACACACACCCGTTAATTCATCACCAGTGACCGGATGGCTATCCAGCAACGTCAGTGAACTGTTGTCCCACTGATACAACTCCAGCGTATTCGTACCACCATTCACGGCTGCAACCAGCTGTTTTTTCTGTGCAATATCCCGGCTGTCAAGTTGCTGATAATGCCCTGATTTATTCGCAACAATCTGCATACGTTGATCATAAACCGTCAGCCCTTTTCGCTTACCACTTACCAGCCAGTGGCTGTTTTGTAATGCTTCAAATGCTTCGATAGCGTATGTCGCCGGACTTACTGCCAGGCCAGATGTAACTAACAACCCTGTCAGTGCCATTTTCTTTACGAATGTCACTTAATTTTCCTCAATAATCTTTCGTCTAACGGATGGTTTAGTCCCTGCGTTGCGCTGCAACACAGGGACTCTGTATCAAAATGCTTTGTAAGAAATGCCCAGTTCAAACGTACTGCCATATTCTTCGTACTGATAGTTGTAAGCCGCTGAACCGTGATACAGATAGAAAGGTTCATCCGTCAGGTTTATCGCATTGAAGTACACTTTCAGGTCATCATTGATGTGATAGTTAACGTTTAAATCCAACTGATTGTGGCTGTCCTGATAGACACCCGCATCACCATCTTCAAACTGGAAACTACTGCTTTTATGACTCCAGGTAAGTCGAGTACTGAAGCTGTCTGTTTCATAACCCACCGTAAAATTCCCAACTTTGTCGGCCTGATTTGGCATATCAACCGTGGTGTCGGTGAATGTCGCATTTGCGGCTAACAGCAGCCCGGAATCAAACGATTTAGTCCACGCCAGCTCCACACCCGTTAATTCTGTTGAGCCGCCATTTATTGGCTGAACAACTTCTTTGAATCCTTCCCACTCACCATTGTCCTGAACTTCAGCCTGAACGATAAAATTGTCGATATCTTTGTAGAACAACGCGGCTGACATCACGCCAATATTGCCGGGGTAATATTCGAAAGAAAGGTCAAGGTTCGTTGATTCGTAAGGGTCCAAATCCGGATTACCAACTTCAGCCTGACGTTCAATCTCAACCACGCCATCATCTTCTGTCGCTTCAATCTCTACCCGCTGGAATGCTGCTGAATCGCCAAAGCCCGGACGTGCAATCGTATTGGTGTAAGCAAAACGTGTAACGAACTTATCATTAACGTCATAACGAATGTTCAAGCTTGGTAGGAAGTGGTCATAGTCTTTTTCAACAATCCACGGTGTGACAGTCACAGTTTCTTCGTCATTAACCTCATCAACCAGTAACTCAACTTTGTTGCCTGACGTTTTGAAGTCGGTTGATTCGTATCGCGCACCAAAGACGATATGAAGTTTGTCCAGGTCCAGACTAACCATGCTGTACAGTGCGGTGATGTCTTCTTCACTACTGAACGATGCGCCAGCGCTTTCGACCAGTGATCCGTTTTGATCAATCTCCAGACTACTCTGATTCGCATTAAAGAATTCACGAACACCTGATTGACTGATGCCCGGGCCAAAATTGCCTAATCCCCAGTCCGGCGTTGCTGTCTCAAACTGGCTGGCGAAGACATCATCAAAGCCGCCATCATAAATAGTGATTTCGACATCGTTAAACTTCTCACGAGTACGATATTTACCACCAAATTTGAACTGACCATTGTAGTTATTCCAGACAAAGTCTTTGGTGATATCCAGTTTGAAGCTTACTTCTTCATCTTCGGTGAAATTGTTTTCATTTACGATTTCATCCATTTCAAAATTTGATAAATCGTGCGCTTTGGCACTCTGAGTAAATGTTGGCGTTTTGCCCGCCACATAACCCATATCAATTTTCTTGCTTTTGAAATCAACGTCTAAACGATTTGGCTCACTTTCTTCAGATTTTGAGTAACCCACGCTGTATTCGAACAACCAGTCGTCACGCAGATTCTCACCGCCTGCAACAATCGACAGGATTTCCTGCTTCTCATAGCGATCTTTAGTATCGCGGTCCATTTTAGCTTCAGTGAATTCACCGGATGTATCCGTCCAGGTAGCGCTGTTAACCGCACCGTCTTCAAACTTATATTCGTTTCTTAACCGAAATTCGCTATCTGCAAATTTACTCTGCAACGTTTTGATGTAGTACGCATCGTTTGCTGTCGCTTCATAATCGATATTGAATGCAATACCCGTTCGCTCACGTTTGATTTGGTAATACCGTTGTTCGATTTCTTCTGCACCAAAACCTTCAACGTCGTCACCACTGTCCAGATCTTCAACCTTGATTTCACCCCAGCCACCATCAGTTTCAATATTGTCTGAACCGAATTCACGTTCAAACCAGCTTACGGCCGTCGCAATACCCAAACGACTGTCGCCCTCTAAATCGAAAATAGTGGTGTAAGCACCAGACAATTTTGGACTGGTTGTCTCAGCATGTTCACTGTAACTACCCTGTGCTTTTAGTTTCAGGCTGTCACCTTTACGGTCAAAAGCACTCAAACTCTTAATGTCGATAGAACCACCTACCGCATCAGCATCCATATCCGGTGTGACGGATTTACTGACTTCCAGCCCTTCAATCAATTCACTTGGGATCACATCCATCGCAACACCACGGACACCGCTCTCTGGTGATGGAATACTGGTGCCATTGATTGAAACGTTATTCAGGTTTGGATCAATACCACGAATACCGACAAAACGACCTTCACCCTGATCCCGCTGAATAAACATGCCCGGCAAACGTTGCAACGCTTCCGCTGCATTTTGATCCGGCAAGCTACCAATCGAATCTGAACTCACGACTGAAGTAATACGGTTCGCATTCTTCTGACGATTCAACGCGCCAGCCTGACTGCTACGCTGACCGAGTACCACGACTTCATCAATAACGTCCTGATTGTCAGCTATCGCAAAGTTGCGCTTAATAATTTCGCCGTCTTTCACTGAAATGGCATACTCAACGGGTTTGAACCCCAGATAAGTAATACGTAAGTTATAGTCACCGTTTTTTAAATCATTGAAGCGGAATGAACCATCCCGGTCTGTAACCTGCTTCAAGCCCAGTTCTTTAATCTCAACCAGTGCGCCAGCAAAGAAGTACTCATTCTCCACATCCGTTACCCGGCCTGAAACATCGCCATTTGCCCAAACAGGTGCAGATAAAAGGCCCGCAACAATCGCGGCCGCTAACCGGGCGGGTTTTGCCGGTGTCCAAAACTTACGTTGCATCATTAATCCTCTGAAAAACTGGTGAACATCCACCGTTATTACGTGATGTCCGGCACTGTATTGGCCTTATGTAACAGTTATATTTCAGTCGCTCATTAATATTTATGAACTACCTGATAAACCTCAGTTAATGATGTAAATCCAGTTTGAAATGAGCTGATTTGACCCCCTTAAGCCCGCCTCAACGTGCTAATTTTCAGACTTGCCGCTAAAAATTCACTAAAACACATCCATAACATTCAAATTTCTGTCAATTTAGTGAGCTAATATGACTCTGCCCGATAACTCATCAGCAAATTACACTGATATCTGATGACTCTTACTACCCGGTCCGACGAATGGATTTAAAATTACTAAAACTACACAGCCGCTTGTTTTTGCTGGTGATCTGCCTAATCACGGCGTTTCTGGTGATTGCAGGAATGAACTCAGTGCCCAAAGCTCAACATGACATTGAATGGATGGATGTTAGTGGTGAAGGCGGAATTACCTTGATCACCCTGATCTGGATTTTCTTCATGCTCATTTCCCGGCCCGCCGGAAAAGTAACGAATTTACTGGTGGGAGGTTTAACCCTGGTCCATATCTCGCTGTTAGCCGACTTAATGGATGAATTTCTGATCTACCCGGAAGCGCATTACTGGTTTACCGCCTGGGAATCCATACCTGCGCCTGTGGGCTTAATTATCATGACGTTAGGGCTTTATCACTGGCATAAAGAACAACTTTCGATGAACAATCAGCTTCGTCGTCGAGAGCGTTTCTACCGGAATCATGGTTTGATCGATTACATCACCGGTTTATACACGGCTGATTACATGATTGAGCAAATCAATAATGAACTACAACAGCCAAACAGTAAGCCGTTCTCACTATTAATGCTTGATATCGATAAGTTTGACGACTTTATTCAAACCTGGGGGGATCGTCAGGGAGATCGACTACTTCGAGAACTGAGCGAACTTATTCTGATGAATATTCGCATCACCGACCTTGCCTGCCGTTACGCCGGAGACCGCTTTATTATCATTTTGCCCGATACCAGGCCAGATGATGCAAAACAACTGGCTTTACAACTTGAGCAAGCTATTACTCATTTCGCGTTCAAACCTGAACAAACCACCCGAGCCAGTTATTTGAGCATCAGCACCAGCTCATGTCCTGCACATATTGGTGACTCGACCCGACAACTCATCAATCAATTAAATGAGTCTATGGAGCACCAGAAGTTATTAAAAGCAGGTTTTCAGGTATGACTAAGACCTGGCTGGAAAATGACGATAAATCGTTCTTGTGTCAGCCTCTGGCGGCACAGTTACTCGATTTGTCGATTAGCAGAGGTGGTAATAAAGACACTTTACTGCGCAGTACAGGAATCTTCTACGAAGATATTCAGCGCTCAGACACCGCATTGTCATTCAGCCAGTTATTTAAACTGATCGCCAACACTGAAAAACAAATAACCAGTCAGGACGTCAGTTTTCTCTGTGGCAGACGTCTGTTCCCGACGAATCTCGGTCAGTGCGGCCCTTTGTTGATGAATGCTCGCCATTTAAATGATTTGATTCGCCTGATTCAGTGTTATCAGACATTGCTGTTTCCCTTGATGACCATCACAGTCGAACGTGCTGATGACGCAACCTGGTTGATACCACACAGCGCCATCAGTAATGGACCTCATGACAAATTTCTGCTCGAAATGTTTTGCTGTGCAGTCAACAGTGCCTGTAAATGGTTACACGGACGCTCTGTTCCCATTCACTTTTTCTTCAACATGAAGCGCCCTAAAAACATCTGGCAATACGAAGAAAATCTGGGACACCGACTCAACTTTGATCAACCCGCAACTATGATCAAACTCGATCACAGCTGGCTCATAAAACCACTCCAGGATACCAGCCCGCTGATACGGACACAGCAGCGCCGAGAGATTTCTGCGGTACGGGAGAAATGCGCTACAACACCCGGGCTTTTACAATTCGTTCGACAGGAAATAACACGAGAGAAAACACTGAGTCTGGATAAACTTGCAGATACCATGAACATCAGCCCGGCAACATTAAAACGGAAATTAAAGCAGCATGGCACCAGCTTTCAACAAATGGTGGACTGTGTGCGAAAACACAAAGCGTTAATTGAGCTTAGTATTAAAGGAGAAGGCAGCGAGCAGGTTGCCCGCATCTTGCAATTTTCTGATCTGGCAAACTTTCGCCGTTCGTTTAAACGTTGGACCGGCATGACGCCAGGAGAAGCTAAGCGATTTAGAGCGTGTTGACCGCTTAGCAATAAGTAACAACTGAAGTAAATACTAATCGATTGCTTCCAGTGCTTCAGAAAGACGGCTCACACCGATAATTTCCATGCCCTCAATCTTTTCTGCAGGACAATTTGCTTTTGGCACTATCGCTCGTTTAAAACCATGCTTGACCGCCTCTTTCAATCGTTCCTGACCAGATTGCACAGGGCGAATCTCACCACTCAAACCAACTTCACCAAACACGACCAGATCCCGCGCCAGGATTTTGTCTTTAAAACTCGACACTAATGCCAGCAATAACGCCAGATCTGCGCTGGTTTCATTAACTTTAACGCCACCAACCACGTTAACAAAAATATCCTGATCACTGATTTGCAAGCCGCCATGACGATGTAGCACCGCGAGTAACATGGCCAGTCGATTGTGATCCAAACCAACTGCCACTCGGCGAGGATTCGATAATTGTGAATAATCAACCAACCCCTGAATCTCGACCAACATTGGTCTTGTGCCTTCCCAAATGACCATCACCAGACTACCGGATGATTGTTCGCTGGCTCGGTTCAAGAAGATAGCAGACGGATTCTTCACTTCTTTCAGTCCGGTTTCTGTCATCGCAAAAACCCCGAGTTCATTCACTGCGCCAAAGCGGTTCTTATGGCCGCGTAAAGTCCTGAACCTGGAATCTGTTCCACCGTCCAACATGACTGAACAATCGATACAATGCTCTAACACTTTTGGTCCCGCCAGACTGCCGTCTTTTGTTACGTGACCAACCATGATGACTGCGACTTGATGTTGTTTCGCAAAGCGAGTAATAAATGCAGCGCTTTCTCTGACCTGACTGACAGAACCCGGCGCAGACTGAATATCAGCCATATGCATCACCTGAATCGAATCAATAACCATAATTGATGGCTGTTCACGTTGCGCAAGCGAAATTATCGTTTCGACATTGGTTTCCGATAACATCTTAAGTTTATCGGTAGCAAGCCCCAGACGATTTGCTCGCATGGCAACTTGTTGCAGGGATTCCTCACCGGTGACATACAACGCATTCATCGAAGCGGCAAGGTGACACATCATTTGCAGCAGTAATGTACTCTTACCGGCACCCGGCGATCCACCAATCAGAATCGCTGAACCTGGAACGACGCCACCACCTAGTACCCTATCGTATTCTTTAAATCCGGTGGAAAATCGAGGGAGTTCTTGTAAATCAATTGCATTGAGTACTTTAACTTCTGCTTGAGCGCTTCCCGCATATCCGGTATATCTATCATTAGATTTCTTTAATGATGGTTGACGGAACTCGGAAATAGTATTCCAGGCCTTGCACTCGCTACACTGTCCTTGCCAGCGTGGGAATTCTGCACCACATTCGGTGCAAACATAGGAAGATTTCGTTTTTGCCATATACTTAATTCAAACGTAGTAGATTTTTGGGCATAGTAATTGCTTTAATGCACACCACTCAACTATAAGAACGGGTGTCACGCTATAATTTTGACACACTAACGGTAAAGTTCAGCCGTGACAACTGAACCAGAAGTGGTTTAACGTTTTATCTGTACCTGTTTGTGCTTTTGTTATTATCAAATAAGCAAAAATGGAAGATAAATCAAAGCGGAATTTATATAACGCCTTACACTCACAAAATGCGAGTGAATCTGTTTAAACAACAAGAACAATATATTCGTAGGTTTTTAGGTATTTTCGATTTATGACACCTGATTTAGAGCAATATCGAGAAGTGATAGAAAAGCTTAAGCCGTCTCTTTCTGAGCCGGACTTCGATATTATTTTTAAATCAGCCACCAGTAAGATCCCCAAACCCAAGCAGTTCCTGATCAAAATGGAACTGAATCGCCTGAATAAACCCTGCCACCGTTATATCGATCTTCGCGGTCACGTTGATGGTGATATCCGTGATTATGAATATGATGGTAAAACCCATTACATGGATGATGTTGCTATCGGTGTCTTTGAGAAAGGGCTAAAAGTTTATGGCAACTTTACGATGGGGATTTACGACGATGTGATGAACACCGACAACAATTATCGGGTTCGACATCAAAAAGAAAAAGAACAACAAAAAGCCGCACTGTCGACCAAACAATCGACCAGCAGCCCTGCCGCCAGTCCTCAAAGTCAACCCGCAGACAATGAAACACACCTGACGACCTACGGAGCAAACCGGGCGGTATTTTCTGGCTACGCAGTGCGTGCAGAAGAACGGATGAATTTCAGTATTCCAATTGAAATCATTGTCAAACCCGACGAACGTATTAACGCAACAACCAGTGACTTGTCTGTCAGCGGTTGTAAAGTCAGATTAAGCAATGACCAAACGCTGCTACAGGATCAAATGGTCACGATTCACTTTTCCGGACTGGAACAGGAATTCGAACTCGGCCTGAAAAAAGATCCGCAATACCAGGTTGTCGGTCATGAAATGCACGATAAATATCACTATGTTCGCCTGAAAAGAACCTTCACAGAAGACATTAATACCTTCGACGAATTTCTGAAAAACTTCATCAACGGCAACAAACGTCGCTACAAAATAAATCTGGATAACACCGAAAAAGCGGTCACCACCAAAGGTTATGAACAATACTACATGCCTCGTGTGACCCATTTGCCGGTCTACTTCAAAGAAACAGAAGACGGTCAGCTCACGCCTCACGCGATGCTGACAACCGAAAACAATAAATTCGCCAGCAACTACTGGCGTGATGAAGATAACAACCTGGTCATTAGCCAGGTGCTAAATCACAACCGAGTTAAAAAACTGCTGAAAAAGCCAGAAGGTGAACGAGAAACCCTGCTATTTTGCTTTACCCATGCCAGCAAAGGAAAAGTTTACTTCTATACAGCAACGCAGGACGAATTACTGGCCAGCCCAAATCTGATTCCTTTATTTTTTGGTTTTGGTGCCACTAAAAAATCCTGGCGTGTATTCAAAATGAAAGGGCATGAGACCAGTGATGCGCTGGCCTGGACGCCGCTTTCTCTGCCACAAACCGCTTCACCAGAAATCAAAAAACTGAATAAGCCGCCATCTGGTCGGGTGCTTAGCTTCTTGCAAGGTGTTAAATACATTGTCGATCTGACTGAAATACTTCAGACAGAACCTGAAAACATGTATTCCGCCCATGTTGCCGACATGCAACAAGTCAATAAACTCAAGCAGTTCGGACACCCTCGTCTGAGCCATTACCCTCATACAGAAGTCGTTGCTGTTGAATACATTAATCTACGCAAAGAAACCCGTTACCTGTACAAGACCAACGTATCGGTTAATGGAAAAAATGAATTCCAGGCAACTGGTTATACCCGAGACTTCTCGACTCGGGGTATTCAATTACAGCTTGATAGCATTGAAGGCTTGAACAAAGGAGATACATTGCTGATCAGCTTTGTCGATTTGCAGCGTATTACCAAAAAATACAAACTGACTCGCCTGCCCTATGAAATTATGGCGATCGGTAAAGCCAGCAATGTCGTTAATCTGAAAATTTATGATGTGACAGGTCAACATGTTGGTCGTTTATTCTTCCAACAGCTCATTCAGACTAACCGTAGTAAGCTGACGGCTGCATTAGAGACACCGAAATTTGAAGGTTTGTCCGATGCATTGCGCAATATGTACAGTAAAGTCATGACCAATATGCCGTTTTATGTTCATCGTCGGCGGTTAAGATTCTGTATTGATGTAATTGGAGTTGGCCGACATGAAACCAGTTTACATCAGCTTTTTGGTCAGTATCGAGAAGGCGAAAATGATTACAATATATATCCGTTAGCGAAGAGTAATCAGATTACGGCTATTTTCGGGAAAGCACTCAAAACGCTGAAGCGTCAGGACCGACCAAAGTGCTGGGAGTTATTCATCCAGTTTAAACGTGGTGAACAAGAGCCAGAGAAAGCCTTTGTCGTTGCAATGGGTCACAAACTGGCTGAATTCCAGAAAACCCGCCAGTTTATTCAGCGGGCAATCACGATGGGTGACATGTTCTTCTGTTACCAGATTTTCCTGTCCAGAACAGGTCGCCCGGACATGGAATTTATTAATAACGAATTAAAATACGTCAGTACCTACGCAATCCACCGTGCCAAAGCACTCGAAGACGAACTCTGGGATGTCTGCGGTGTTGGCGATATCGTTGATATCAGTGATGAGATGCTGTATCGCTACAACTTCCCGGTCGATACCATTGTTAAGCAACAGAAAATGCGAGAACGTTTCTTTAAAGTTCAGGCATTAAAACAGCAAACCGTTGATGCTGATGCATCATGATGGCTGGACCGACCTCTGAACATCAAAAAAGTTCAATTTTTTTCAATCGAATGAAAAGTAAAATTATTCATATTCATGAATAATCATTAACACTTCCCTTCCTTTATCCACAATAAAAATACCAAGTAAAAGTCCATGAAAATTATAGTGTTTTACGTAGCCACAAATGAGATCCATTCTCATAAATACTGTAACCATCTGAATATATGTTATTTTTATTAACAATAAATCACGGTTAATTCATTACATCATCCTTGATCTACATCATTAAACCTTATTGCAAACCATTCTCATTTGTATTCTAATGCCGCCGAAATTCACTACTCTTAAAAATATAAATAGGTATATTGATGTCTGTCGGGTCTAAATTAGTCTTAAGTGCGGGATTAACAGCCAGTTTAGGTTTGTTCATGGTGGGACAAGCACAAGCTGAAGAAAATTTATGGTTATATGCCAAAGGAACGGACACACGTCCTAAAGGCAGCTATGAGCTGAAACTCAGCTCTATCACTCGCGAAGGAAAAAACTCCGGCGACTACACATTCCACGATATTCGTCCAGAGATTGAATATGGCCTGACCAATTCATTAACGATTGGCGCAGAGTTGATCATCTTCGATCACGATTACTCCGTCGATAATCCTGATTTGAACCCAATGTTTGAAACTCAGGGCGGCGCAGGAAAGACATTCGATAAAACCCAAATGGGCGGTTACGAGCTAATGGCAAAATACAATGTGCTTAGCCCGTATAAAGACTTCATCGGTCTGTCATTTGGTGTCTCTTATGAGTATCGCGGTAAATACCGTCTTGATGGTTCTGACATTGATCAAGATTCATTTGTCGGCTCCGTTTTAATGCAAAAAGACTTCCTGGACGACACCCTGGTATTTGTTTTCAACGGTAAAGTTGAATTTGAACGCCGTGAAACACCAGGCGTACTGGAAGAAGAAATCGCGTTCGACTGGAGCCTTGCCGCTTCTTATCGTGTCGCGCCTAAATGGTTTGTGGGCCTTGAATGGCGTCAACAACAAGACTATCTGAACCCACAGGTTGATGGTGAACTGAACCCTGAATTAAAACGTTCAAGTTTTGATTTGTCTGATTTCCGTATCGGTTCTCGTCACCAGTATGGTGCCTATTTTGGCCCGTCAGTTCACTACGCAGAAAAAAGCTGGTGGGCGACGGTTGGCGCACTTTGGCAAGTTAAAGGCGGCGGTTCTCAATTCGCCATTAACAGCAATGGCCGCAACTGGGACGAACACGAAAAGATCCACATTGGTTTTTCACTAGGTTACGAGTTCTAAAACGTTATGACTGATCACACTAACGGTGTTAACCGCCGTTCTTTCATTAAATCAGCTACTGCCGTTACCGTGTGTAGTATGTTGCCGGTTTCAATGGCCAGTGCGAAAACATTTCTGACGGTTGATCAAGCCAAAGAAATACTGTTAGGTAAAGCCGCGTTAACGAAAGTTGAAGTGACGCTGACTGAGCAGCAAGCAGAAACAATCGAAGATGCAACGGATGTTCGGGTTCGACACAATGAACTGAAGGTCTGGAAAACAGCAGACAATAACTGGTTCATTCTGGATCAGGTTATTGGCAAGCACGAGAACATCGATTTAGCGGTTGCACTGACTCATGAAGGCAAAGTCATCGGACTGGAAGTACTGACCTATCGTGAAAGTTATGGTGATCAGGTTCGTATACCAAAATGGCGCGAACAGTTTCATGGTAAAGACCATACGACTGTGCTGGAGCTGGACGAAGAAATCGTCAATATTGCCGGAGCTACGCTGTCATGCTCACACATTACAGACGGCATTAATCGCTTAACGCATACATGGAAAGTCGCACTGGCACCGCTACAAGCATAACGCCATGAAAAACAGCATTAATCGCTGTAAGCCTCTGTTAGGCACGTATGTAGATATTCACCTCAATGGTGATGCAACTCAACAAAGTCTGCTCGATATTAGCGAGCAGGCTTTTGCCGTTCTTCACGCTTGCCAACAACGATTGAATTTTCATGATGCAGCCAGCGAATTGAATCAACTCAACAGCCTTCCTGCAGATAAACCACTAATCATTAGCGAACAACTGGTCTCTGTGCTGTCTTTAGCACTGAAATTAAGTAATAAGACCTCTGGACTTTATGACGTCTGCTGCGCTGCTGGTTTAATCACTGCCGGAAATCTGAAATCCCCGCTACACTTACCAGAGTCCTTAGAACATTACGGTAACTGGCAACACATAACATTGAACGAACAAACCCGGGAAATAAAACTCGAACGCCCTGTGATTATTGACCTGAGCGGGATCGCGAAAGGTTTTGCGATTGATTGCGCACTGCAAACAATCCCGGCAGATATTAAAGCCACGATCAATGCAGGCGGCGATATCGTTAGAAATCACACCGATATTTCTCCGTTTTATATCCGACATCCCGCCAGTCCGGATCAGGCTATTGTCGTCGAATCGAGTGCCCCCGCTATGGCAACCAGTTCGAGTTACTTTCAACAGACACCACAATATTTTAATCCTCGCACACAACGCCCCGTAAATGCGGTAAAATCCTGGTCGGTTTTTGCCGAATCGGGCATGACAGCAGATGCACTCACCAAAGTTGCCTTGCTATGTCACGAAGACCAAAACCAGTTTGAACACATTTTGGATCACTTTGTTGCTCAGGCATTATCGGTAGATGAACACGGTGATTTGCACTATTACCCCGAGGAAATCCATGATTAATAAAAGCATGTCTGGTTGGGTCAAAAAGCTGCTTTACGGCTTTTTGGCGTTAAGCCTTATCAGCGGCCTTTCCTTTTTTTACCTGAATAACTTCGTCACTATCGAAGGCACTTTTGGGCCTGAAAAACATCCCTGGCAATATCCCATTCTACAACTTCATGGATTTTCTGCGTTTCTGATGCTGTTACTGATTGGCGCGATCAGTATTAATCATGTGCCCATTGGCTGGAAAGGAAAACGCCATCTTAAATCCGGCATAACGCTGGCGACTTTCTGTCTGGTTATGGTGTGTTCGGCATGGTTGCTGTATTACAGCGGCGGGGAAGCATTTCGAGAATACACCAGCTATTTGCACATTGGTATTGGCACAATGACACCTGTACTGCTGGCTATTCATTTACGCGCCAGACGACTGGCGCGTGTCAAACGACCGAAATAAATGTCGTCCTGAAGCTATTAACAACATGAGCAAATAATGCTCATCAGGCTGTTACTGGCTGGCTTGTTTAAGCCAGGAAACAACGTCCGGAAAATGGTCCTTAACAGCCAGTTTGTGAGTCAGCATATCGATGTGATCGTAATCGTGCTTATTGCCATTTTCCTTCGACAACAATGTCATACGAGCATTTGACTGTCCTGCTTCATCGGCAAAACGTTTAACATCAACCGGATGACCCAGTACCGTGTCATTAATTGCGGTGATATGCCAGGTTGGAGGCCAGTTGATGGCTTCACAAGCATGACGATAATCAAACTGATCATCCGTATCCACCCAGTCACCCCGCTTCACCCAGGCAACACTTTGTTCTAACGATTTAATCGTTTCATCGTCAGAACCAAAGTTCATCTTCGCAGCCGGTAAATATCCTTTCTTTTTTGCCACCAGCCGCGCCAGTCGATTCCAGAACATATCAACGGTGAAGAATTTTCGCGTATTAAACACCGAAATACTGCGCTTAGTGCCAAAGTAAGTTTTACTGGCAACGTTAGGTAACATCTCAGGAAAACGCGCCAACATCGATGTCAGCAACACGCCACCCCAGGAATGGGCAATCAGATGAATAGGTTGCTCACAACGCGCATGAATGTAGTTAAACAGGAGTGGTAAATCGTGAAGAATCGTTTCCGTTTGTCCATAGTCATCAAACGGACGAATACGAGGAATCGATTCCCCTCTGCCACGTAAATCCATGACATAAACATCAAAACCATGTTCAGCCAGGTAACAGGCCAGTCCCTTGCCTTTTTCCGTGTAAAAAATCTTACCGTTCTCGATGGCACCATGAACCATAAACACAACCGGTTTATGGTCACTTTCAGCATTTGAATCCGACACTATGTGTCTGAGGTGTAACTGGTGTTCTCCATCAGGAATAAACAACGACTCCTGTTTAACAGCCATTTAGCTCTCCAGTAAATAAAGCAATTGATCTAACCCACCATGGGAAATGGATGTTTTTGCTTTAGACTGAACCAATGGCTTGGCATGGAAGGCGACACCTAATCCGGCGGCATCCATCATAATAAGATCATTCGCACCATCGCCCATCGCGACAGTTTGCTGACGAGGAATACCAGCTTGCTCTGCAACTGCCAGTACAACATCAGCTTTTTTCTGAGCATCGACAATCTCACCATTAACCTTACCGGTTAGCTTGCCGTCAATAATCTCCAGGTCATTCGCGAACGTCGCATCAAGCCCTAACATCTGCTGTAAATGTTCAGTGAAAGGCAAAAAACCACCTGATGCTATCACAACTTTCCATTGATGTGCCTTAAGAGATCGGACCAGATGTGATAAACCCGGCATTAACGGGATAGTATCCAGTAAATCCGTCACGATATTCTCGCCAGCACCTTCCAGTGCTGCTACGCGCTTGATAAGACTCTGAGCAAAATCCAGCTCTCCCCGCATCGCCTGCGCAGTAACGTTGGCAACTTCCTCTCCAACACCAGCCAGTACGGCCATTTCATCAATGCATTCAATCTCAATCGCGGTTGAATCCATATCCATCACCAGCACACCCGGTTCATGTAACTGAGGCGCATCCTGAACGGCGACTACTTCAATCTCCATCTCATTCGCCAATGACAGCACTGATTCATGCTCAGGCAATTCTTCAAGATAAATTGCAACACCCGCAGGTAACTGTTCGGCGGGCTTAACAATCTCCATATACCGTGGTTGCGTGAACAACCCCGGCCATTTTTCAGCGATTTTCGTTAGATCATTTAACGTCAATTCACGACCAAACAGTACGATTTTTCTTGCTGTTTTTTCAGTGAATTGTTGTAAAGAAGAAAGGTCCGAATTTGCTCTGTCAGGCAAAGGATGATTGAAATGAAAACTGACTGTTTCATGGTTAGCACTAATCCAGCCGGGAGATACTCTTATAACATCTTGTTTTAATGTAACTTGAAAATCAGCTAATTTAGTTATTATTGTTTTTTTAATGCTGTTATCAGCGGCTGATGAACAAGATACGGTATACGTATTTGTCTGCACGGGTATCACTCATCTTTGGTAAGAATAAAGGTAATGAGGAACGTATTGTAGCCTGACTTTTGGTCAAAGATCACGGCTGAATGACTATTCATTTATTTTTATCAGGATCTATTGTGTAGCAGTGTCCCTGTTCAATTTACATCAGGTAATCTGAATAAGGTCTGTGTCGTCTTAAATACCTCCTTTTTTATCATGTCAGCGGATTCAGCTCGAATCTCACATAAGCAGTTGAATATCTCGGGAATACAAACAGGTGAATTACGCTGCCCTTGCCTGCCACACAACGGCATATCTGGTGAATCGGTTTCCAGTAATAACGAAGATAAGGGAACCCTGGCAATCACATCACGGGTCTTTCGGGCTCTTTCATAAGTGATTGTGCCACCTACGCCCAATTTAAATCCCAGTGCCAGATACTGTTCAGCCTGTTGCTGGCTGCCGGAAAAAGCATGAATTACGCCCCCGGCAGGCGGTTGGTATAAACGCAGTTGTTTTAGAATGGCATCATGACTCTTACGGTGATGAATAATTAATGGTTTATCAAACTCGATTGCCAGCTTCACCTGAGCAATAAAGACATCATGCTGCACGTCCTTGTTATCCAAGGCGAAATCCAGCCCACATTCACCGACCGCAATCACCGACGGATTTTGCTTCAATCCCTGTCTGAGTAGAGTCATATCCTCCGGGCAAACATCTTGCAAAAACCAGGGATGAAAACCAAGAGCAGGAAAGATGTTGTCATATTGCGTTGACAGTGCCAGCACAGCATCCAGATTACCCGGACTGACCGATGGCACAATAAAACCACCAACACCCACGCTGGTGGCTTGACTGATTACTTCATGCCGATCCACAGCAAATTGCTTAAAATCCAGATGAGTATGACTATCAATGAACACAAACGTTACCGCTCAGTCGATACGTATCGTTATGGCATCAATCGTTCAATATGCCAGTTATCGGCATCGTCGCGTCGATACATAAAACGATCATGAATACGATGCTCACCACCTTGCCAGAATTCTATTTGATGAGGTTTCACCCGGAAGCCCCCCCAGAAAGAAGGCAACGGGACTTCACCCTCAGAGAATTTTTGTTTCATGCGAGTAAATTGCTGCATAAGTAACTGGCGGGAGTTTATCGGATGGCTTTGCTTTGAGGCCCAGGCCGCAATCTGGCTTTCTTTAGGACGAGACATAAAGTACTTCATGACCTGAGCTGTACTAAGCTGTTCAGCCGTACCATACACAATGACCTGGCGTTCCATGTTATGCCAGGGAAAGTGTAAAGAGACTTTATTATTTCCTTTGATTTCCTGCGCTTTGCGACTCTCAAGATTGGTATAAAAAACAAAACCTTCAGCATCAACATGTTTCAACAACACAATCCGTTGTGAAGGCTGTCCGTGTTCATCAACCGTCGCGACACTCATGGCCGTAGGGTCTTTCAATTCGGCTGTAATCGCCTGTTTCAGCCAGCTATCAAATTGTACAAACGGGTCATTATTCAGGTTATCTTCTGATAACGGCTCACTTAAATATTCGCGTCGTATATCTTCAACTTTCATTGTTTTCACGTCTTCGCTTCTGAGATGCGCAACATGGTAAGGCAAGGGCTTTGACTAATAAACGAAAAAGATCAATGAAGCGCCTTTATTCGCCTCAATCGCTTTCAGTTTTTCTACAACTGGAATCGTCAGTTCCGTGTCTTTTGTTACCAGTACCTTATCGTCGAGTATCACATCCTGAGAAACCACCATGCCCGCCCGGATCATATTAGACGACACCGCATGATCAATTCGGTTTTCAGGACTGTTTGGTAATTCATTTAGCACTTTGATGTAGGTTTTGACGATTGCTTTATCGTAGACTTCGGCTTCATCACGCTCTAACCAGCGAATGCCTTCTTCAGGTGATACGGATTCTTCCAGTTTTCGCCCCAGAATCAAATTGTCGTAATCCATAACAACCCGCAGAATTCTGGCCCCGACTGGGATTGAGTCACCCGCCAGTTTGTCTGGAAAACCTTGTCCATTCCATGATTCGTTCTGATGTCGAATAATTTCACCGACTTCAGCCATCGTCGGAATAGATTCAATGATGTCAGCACCTTTAAGGACATATTGCTGATAAACATACTCCTGCGAGTTATCCATCAGGCTCTCTGGCGTATTAAGAATTTCATCTGGTAGCCCCACTTTTCCCATTTCATGAGTTAACGCCGCCAGATAAATACGGGTGATCAGCGCTCGTTCCAGTCCCAGCTCTTCAGCAACCATTCGACAATGAAATGCAATGCGCTTGCTATGTCCCTGGTGATCCTCAATTCGATCGCAAACAATCCGATTCACCATTTCAACAACGCCCTGAAACAAGTCACGCTGTCTTTTCAATGAGTTTGAAAGCTTATCATTTGATGCCACCAACGCTTTCGTTCGCTGCTGAACCTTCTCTTCCAACCCCTGGTTGATGATGTTCAGTTGTTCATTTTTAAGTTGTAGTTCGGCGTTGAGCCTTTTAACTTTGGCATTGAGCTCATAACGTTCAACCGCTTGCGTTACAACCAGCTGTAAATCATTGTTGTTCCAGGGCTTGCTGACATAACTGAAAATCTCGCCTTCATTTATTGCTTTGGCGGTACTGTCCATATCAGAATAACCAGTCAACAAAATACGAATGGTATCCGGCTGTACGGCTTTTGCTTTTGATAACAGTTCAGCGCCATCCATCACCGGCATTCTCATATCAGAGATAAGCACCGTGACCTGTTCATTCTCCATCGCAGCCAGCGCATCACCACCAAATTCAAACACTTCTACATCATACTGACGTCTAAATACCCTTCTTAACGCACTTAAAATTTCTGTTTCGTCATCAACCAAAAAGATTTTATGTTTCTTATTTTGTTCTTCCATCATGCACTCCCCTGAACAGAAAAAATCTGCACAACAACACCAATGGACAACTACCCGTTTGTCAAAACTGGACTATGCTTCTTTAAGTATAGTCTGGTTCGCTGTTTTTGAGACACATCATTTACTTTCACTCTAACAATTAACATCACAATAAATGCATGGATAACAACCCTACCCGACCGAATGACCTGCTGGCATTGCAAGCGAAAGTCCGAGAGCTCGAAGAAACGCTGGAAGAAGAAATAAACCAGCGGGAATTGACTAACGTCTTGCTGGAACAACACAAAACCAAACTCAAAAACATGGAGACTAAAATCAGTTATCAGCAGGAAGTAACCCGGCAAAAAGATCACCAACTCGAATTCATTACCGCTCTCGCTGCATCCACACTAAACGAACCTTCGATAGCAAAAGTCATTAATAAGTTTATTGACCAGGCCACCGCGTTTTTACAAACACCGCTTAGCCTGTACGCCAATCGTCAAAAGAGTGAACAAGGTTATCAACTCAATGCGGTTAAAGGCTGTAACAGTGAATTAATCACCGAAGCAAAGCAGCAAAATCCGATCACTGAATTAAACTTCGACGCACTAATCAACGCCCTCGCTGAAATTGAGTATGAATCACAACTCGTGGTACTGAATGAATTTATGCCACCTCCGGCACTGGAAGAATTGCAAAGCAGCTTTATGTTTGTTTTGCCCGTTAAGCACGGCACGAATAAATTCGGTTTTGCCTTTTTCTTTTTTCACTCTGACGACGACATTGATATCAGCAAGTTGCAAACACTGGAGTCAGCTCGCAGTGTCGTCAACATTGCCATTCAGCAAAAAACCTCAGCAGTCACACTCAGAAAACGCTTTGAAGAACTGCAATCGACACATCAACAACTGGAACAAACACAAAGCCAACTCATTCAGTCAGAGAAAATGGTTTCACTGGGTCAGTTAGCTGCCGGAGTCGCTCACGAAATCAATAACCCGGTTGGCTATGTATTGAGTAACTTTGCGATGTTGGATGAGTATATTGTTGATATCAAAAACTTACTGAGTGAGTTAGAAGAGCTGGCTAACAAAGTCGGTATTCAGTCTGATCAATGGTATGAGATGAAATCAAAATACGATGTCGAATTTTTGATTGATGACCTTGAGTCATTAGTAGTCAGTTCAAAAGACGGATTAAAACGTGTTAAAAATATTGTCGGCGGGCTTAAAACATTCAGTCATGGTGATACCACAACCCTGGAGCCAGTCACGATGAAAACACTGTTGGAACAAGTTCTTGAATTAACAATGAACCAACTAAAATATGACTACAAAGTGGTGACTGATTTTCAGGATAGTCATTTCGTGATGGCCAATGCCGGTCAGCTGGAACAAGTGTTTATTAACTTTATCGTCAACGCACGACAAGCCATGGAGCCTGGCGGCACACTCAGCATTTATTCAAGGGATGACGAACACTCGGTTTATGTCACTATTAAAGACACTGGTTGCGGCATTTCAGAAGAAAACATCAGTAAATTGTTCACGCCATTCTTTACCACGAAACCCGTGGGCGTTGGCACCGGGCTGGGATTGTCGATCAGCTACGCAATTATTGAAGGTCATCACGGTACGATTGAAGTCGATAGCAAACTCGGTGTTGGGACATCATTTACCATGAAGTTTCCCGTACACCGAGATTAATGATTCTTCTGGTACTGGCGAAACGCATAGACCTCAACGCACAAACACGTTTAATACAGTGCTCCAGTCTTTCTGATACAAAAACAGCTTTTCAATAATATGCGGCGTGAGTCGAGTACCTTCCGTCAATAGCGTGTGACTTTGCTTTCCTTTTAAGTCTCGCGCTAACACCATGCCCGGTTTAACCATTTCAAGCCCAATACACACATCAGGGAAATAATCCGGCATGTCATGCAGTTGGTTCAAACACGATAAGTACACTTCAACAATTGCCGGATCATATCGCTTACCCGCTTGCTCCTGTAATACTCTTTTCGCCTGGCTCACTGCCACAGGAACACCGGTCATTCGGCCAATCATCAGCTTGTCGAAGTCATTCACGATAACCAGAATCCTGGCAGCAACCGGAATAGCCCGCGCCGATAAATGTCCCGGATTCCCCTGACCATTAAAATGTTCATATTGATGCCTGACAGCCAGTGCCACATCGACAAAATGCGGCACGCGCTTCAAGATTTCAGCCCCTTTAACCGCATGACGCTGACGTAACATCAGATCATTTGGACAAAGTTCAGACTCAACCGCCTTAATTAATGATTCATGCATCGCCACTTTGCCCATCTCATGCATCAATCCAGTCAGGTAACATCGATTCACCACATGCTTTTCAAGGCACATCGTTTCAGCAACAAATCGACAATGAGCAGCCACACGTTTGACATGACCATGCTGTTCTTCTGTGACGTCATCGATGATCAAGGTAATCATATCTACAATGTCATGCAGTAAATCCCGCTGTCGCTTGTTCGCTCGACGCAGTTTTTTATTCATTTGCGACACTAATCCCGAATGCTCAGACACTTTATGCGTCAGATCTTCATTCTTTGACATGAGTTCTTGCCGAGACTTTGCCAGTGCCGTTTGTCGCTTCAAGGTTTTCTGCCGCAGATTGAAGTCATCGACCGCCGCTTTCACATCCTGTTTGAATAAATCGTTATCCCAGGGTTTCGCGATAAACGATGATATTTTTCCTTTGTTGACTGCGTTTACCGTAGCGCCAATGTCGCTATACCCAGTCAGTAATATCCGGTTTGATTCGGGTGAAAGTTGCAATGACTGACACAGAAAGTCATCGCCTGACATCACCGGCATTCGCATATCAGAAATAATAACTGCCGGATGATGCTGCTTAACAAATGACAGCGCCCGGTACGGGTTATCAAAAACCTCTACCTCATAGTCTCGCCTGAATAAACGATTCAGCGACTTCAACACTTCAGGCTCGTCATCGAGGATCAGAATTTTCGCTTTTCTCTCCATACTGCCTCCGTTTCAGCGCCATTAACCGCCTCCCATTCCTGCGATTTCAGCGCTGTTTGCTATAGTAATTGTTGTAACGAGTCACTTCGTACTGACACGAATGACATTTACGCATTGTGGTCAGGCACAACTCGGCCCGCCACAAACGCAATACTCTGACAACGCAAAATTCAGACCAGAGTCAAATACCAGCAAAAATAAGAGACGACAAATCAATAAAAGGTACGAATGAGCCATCAGATCGTTGTAAAGTAAATCTTTAAGGTCTGCCAATACTTCACCATTCGATCTCAGGGATCTTGTATGAATCAGAGTGACGACAAAAAAAAGCTACTGATAGTAGATGATGAACAACCTAACCTTGATGCACTGAAACGTATATTTTTCAGACTCCCCTGCGACGTAACCACAACCACATCGCCCAGCGAAGCAGCTCAATTCTGCAAACAAGATACCTTTGACTTAATCATTTCTGATATGCGCATGCCTTTTATTTCCGGCTGTGATTTTTTTAAGAAAGTCAGCAAATTACAACCAGGCGCCTATAAAGTATTACTGAGTGGCTATGCAGATTTTGAAGAAGTAATCGACGCATTCAACAACGGATACATCCACCGCTTTTTAACGAAGCCCTGGGATGTATCGGCCATTAGAGAACTGTTAGACAATGCCCCGGTGTCTCAAACACAAGAGAAAACGACGGAACCAGCGGCGTCAGTGGAAAGCCCGATAGACGGCCTGGAAAACTTTCACGGTATGCTGTCAAACGCACCACAAATGAAACTGGCCTGGCAACACATCGAAAAAGTTGCTCGCGCTGAATTACCGGTCTTTATCTATGCGCCCAGCGGCAGCGGTAAAGAACTGTGCGCTAAAGCCATTCACGCCTGTGGCAAACGCCATGACCAACCCTTTATCGCCGTAAACTGTGCCAATTTCAGTGAACAATTACTGGAATCTCAATTGTTCGGCCATGTAAAAGGCGCATTTACTGGCGCAACATCAAATCAGACGGGCTTACTGGAAGCGGCGAATAATGGCACATTATTTCTCGATGAAGTCGTTGAAATTCCAATTAATTTACAGGCAAAACTACTCAGGGTTTTACAAGAAAGAGAGTTTTCACCTGTCGGCAGTACCGCCGTAAAAAAAATAGACGTACAAGTGATTTCTGCGGCAGCTTTCCACCTGGATAAAGCCGTTGATGCCGGGAACTTTCGTGATGATTTACGGTATAGATTGTGTGTATTACCCATCGCCCTGCCTCCTCTGGCACAGCGAAAAGATGACATTCTTCCTCTGTTTGTGCATTTTGTGCGGCAACACGCCATGAGAATTGGCGTACCAATCTTACCGTTGTCTCCAGAACTCATTGATTTTATAGTTGAATATTCATGGCCCGGCAATGTCAGAGAACTCATTAATGTCACGGCCTATTGTTGTGCGATGCAACACGCTTCCAGCCAGGCTATTTCGTTAGATTTATTACCTGACGAAATGATCAACAATCCGATTAAATGCAGTAACACAAATAATATCAGTCAGTTAGGTAATAGTCCTATCACTACAGATGAGACAATAAGCTGGAGCACCATCACAAAAGAACAAATGGAAGCCTTACTGGAAACCTGTAAAAACAACAAAGCCGAAGTCGCCCGTCAGCTCGGTGTGAGCAGAATGACGCTATGGCGCAAACTTAAACAGATGCAGTTAGCAACAGAAGAATAAAAGATAAAAAGCCGCAGGCGTATCAAACGTGGTAAATACGGTTAAGCGCGTAACATGTTACGCCAGGTGTAACATTCGATGTTACGCAAACCGTAACATCCACCGTATCATCATCCGTATCATTCGTAGCAAACAGACAACAAAAAATAGCAAACAGTTGATTTTAAAATAAATTATATCTTTGGCATTCCCCATGCACTCTCCAATGCGACTTTAAACTTTAACCAACAAATCGGTTAAACATTACTTAAAAGACATGTGGAGAATCACCATGAATACATTCAAAAAAGTAGCAATCGCATCAGCTCTAATCGCACTAACCAATACCGCTTCAGCATCATCACTGGATTCAGATTCAGCAACCGTATCCATGAACGTTGGTTTGTTCGCAGCATTAACTGGTCTTGATGACTTTTCACTATCAACATCTGATGCAGACGGTTCTGCGGGTGCCGTATACTCAGGCAGCGACTCATTCAACCTTGAATCAAACGGTCAGGTTCGTGTCACGCTTGCAGGTAACGACTTATCAAACGGCGCAGATTCAGTCTCTACCAGCTACTCGCTGGACAGTGCAGGTCTAACGTTCGATACAGCCGCAGATTCTGTGCATAATGCCAGCCACTCTGTCGCAGCATCAGCCACGCTGGGTAACATTTCAGGCCAAAAAGCCGGTGCGTACAGCGCTCAAATCACTATCACAGTGTCTGCAATCTAAGCCCTGAACACCATCGCTTAGAGCACCAGGAATAAGGTTCCGCTTCATTGAGAAAGCTCATGAAACACCGGAAGAGCTAACCATCAAGTGGAACCACCTCCCCTAAATTGCATTGGATTGGAGGGTCGGCGCCATGTCACCAGTTAAAATCACACTCATTCTCCTAATCGGCCTCACCAGCTGGTTTAGCACTCACGCCGCAGACTTCGCGGTTACACCCATGATGCTTGAGATAGAAACCAAGCCAAATGGACGTTCAAATTTTGATTTCAGCGTTATCGGTAAAGGTAACGGCACCATAAAAATCACCCCTTACGCGATGGGACAACTGGAATCCGGACATATGGGATTCGTTGACCTTGTTGAACAACCAGAGAGCAGCGCAAACTGGCTTGAGTTCAAACAAAATCGCTACCAGATACGTTCGGATTCAACCGCCAAAATTGAAGGCAAAATCCGCGTTCCGCCCAGAGCATTCGGCACTCACCTGGCAGCTGTTATGGTGGAAGAAGATATTCCAGACGATCAGAACAACGGCATACTCGTGAAAGTCCGTTACGCCGTTATTCTCAGCATCAAAGTGATCAGTCGCAAACGCCCGGGTCGAGCCAAGACCAGCTTTGCAAACGTTGGCTTTGAAAAAGATGAGCTAGGCCGCCAAATCTTTCATGCATTCTTCACAAACCACTCGAATTTTGACGACTGGCTTTACAGCGAAGTTCAGGTTCGTGATTCAAAACGTCGCCTTGTCGGCCGCTTTCCGCTAAAAACAGAATCCGCCTGGCAACGCAAAGATCAAGGCTCCCGCGTTTACCCGAATACCCGGGTCAAAGTACTCGGCCTGGCAAAAGATACGATCGAACCGGGTACGTACTTAATCATGGTCAGAAATAAGTTTGGCAAGCGCACCCAGCCAATGTTTAAAACTGAGATTGTTGTCGATAACAAAAAACCCGAAGTACCCTTGGAAGAAAAAGCAACAGCGGAAGACAACGGTAAGAAACAGCAAGCGGACTAATCCAACACAGTCCATCGTTATGACTAACAACAGCATCGACGCATAGGCGGAAACTCCGCCTCCGATGCAAGAGAGGCTCACAATGAAAAAGCTAATCCCGAGCTTAATACCATGTGCCCTTGCCCTCGTGCTTGCTTTTTCTCTACTCGGTTGCAGCACACCGGACAGATTCGCCAACCAAACGCCTGACGCGGTTGAAAAAAGCCTGGATGAATTCTGGCAAGCAAAAAAACGCTTGAAAGACATGAGTACACCAGACTTATCAAACCCTAAAGCACCTGAAGAACAGCAAGCACTTCATCAAAAGTTTGATGAAGAACGCAAAAAAGCCAGTTACATCTGCCCACTCAATGACATTCCAGCCAAGTACGCTGATGTTCCGCCTATCGATCTTATGTTGTTTGATGCTGACCTGCGAGAAGCATTGAATGAACTAAGCATGCTGACTGGCGTGAGCATCATCAGTGACTTTACCGTCGAAGGTTATGTCTCACTGAATTTGACTGGTGCAACGCTACAGGATGCGTTGGAAACCATCCTGGCAGTTGGTAACTACGGCTACAGGCTTTTTGATAATCATATTCTGGTTGGCGGCCAGGGACCGGAAGATCCTTCATTTCATTTGCTCTCCAGCACCTGTTCTTATCGTCCAATTTACACAACACCAACCCAACTGCTGGAGTTATTACCGCCGTACTACCAACAATTTGTTAGCTATAACGACACCGCCGCCAGTTTATCGGTAGTCGCGCCTCAAAGTATTCAGAAGCGGCTGAAACACGACATTCAAATGCTGGACAGACGTCCACAGCAAGTCTTACTGGAGCTAACCATTGTCGAAGTCAGTAAGTCTGACCTGGAAAGACTCGGCATCGACTGGAACTATGCAAAAGACTACTACGCGAATTATCAGGATGCGCGTTCTGGCAGTCCGTTTTATGCCAGCAGCAACTCTTATGTATTGCCTCGTCCCGCTCAACGCGCTTTTCTGAACGCCATTCAAATGATGGCAACAAAAGGCAAAGCCCATATTAAAGCCATGCCATCAATTGTCACACTGGACGGTAAACAAGCCAATTTCCAGTCAATTCAGACCCAGTGGTTTACCGATGTCGTCGCAGCCACAAACGACAAAACACGGGAAATAAACTATGGCGTTCAAATGACGATTGTTCCGCACATTGCCGATCAAAATGCAGTGCAGCTCGATATTTTAAAAGCATCAGTAAGCGATCTCACGACCTCTCACACAGGCAGACCATTAATGATTGGTCACAGTATTTCCAGCTCTGTGCGAGTAGCCGCAGGTAATACGCTGGTGGTTGGTGGATTACTACAAAGCAAATTTAAACAAAAAACACGAGCCGTACCCGGACTGAGCAGTGTTCCACTCGTTGGCGGATTGTTCGAGCAGGAAGACAGTATTACTGAACAAACGGAAATGCTCATCGTGATCCGTCCAATGGTTATGCCCGTGTAATGAAGGTGGAAGAACTATGATTATTTTACAATTACTTCCAGTAGAAGAAACAAACCAAACCCGCCACTGTTTCACCTCTGAACTGGCTGGCTGGGGATTAGGTTTGGTACTGTCCGGTATTCTGTTTACCGCATTGCCAACCCAGGCAAATAACTACGGCAGCCTCGGCAGTGAAAATATCAGCGATTCTGCAACCATCTGTATGAATGTTGGTATCGTTGCTGATTTGACCGGGTTAGACGACCTGGTGCTGGTCACTGATGATCCATCGGGTTCAGCCGGAGCACTCTATTACGCCGAAGACACTTTCCACCTTGAATCAAACGGTTCAGTTCGAATACTAATGGAAGATGGTCTGCTCAGTCAGGGAAATTTCACCGTCAGACCCACCTACACCATTGATGGCAAATCCGGCATCTTTGAAACTCCACTCGATGAACAACACAATGCAGACCACACTATTCGTGCCGAGGTCAGAATTGGTAATATTTCATCACAACTCGCCGGTGACTATTCAGGTACTATTTCTCTCACCGTTGTACCTCAGGCAAGTGGAGCAACATCCTGCGGTGCAATAGCAATAAGTTTCCCATCGTCTGAATATGAGAATTGGGCAGTACTGGCTTTTGAAGACTTATATCCTAATCCGGGCGATGCAGACTACAACGACATGGTACTGAGATTTAATGCTACAGAATCTTATACCGCAGACGGTGAACTGGAATCAGTGAACCTGAGCTATTTACCAATCGCCACAGGCGCAGGCTACAACCACAGTTTTTGGGTAAGCCTTGATGGCACTATTTCAAAAGTAGGTAATCTGAGCACCGACACGTCACCTATCATTGACGGTGGAGGTAAAGTTCGTGTTAGTTATGTCAATCTGGATAACGGTCTTGTTAGAGAAAAATACTTTGATTTTGAAGATGATATTCCTGTCTTCCTAAATACTCGCCAGACACTGGAAGGATTTGCCAACGTTTACGATAACGGCGATATCACCTATCCCAGAGAATTTACCAGCATCGAAATTATTCCGGACAATCCTGAATTAAATTTATTCAATGACAGAGGCGACATCCTGTCCAGCGACTATCGTTCTTTCCTTTACGTTAACAATACTCGATATGGTATTGACCTGTACGACGTCAATAGCGCCGATGGCATGGTTGACGAAAACGGCTATCCATTCGGATTAATCGTACCCGCAGATTGGGCTTGGCCGATGGAAGGCGTGAATATCAATGATGCATACCCACACTTTGCAGAATACCGAGCGTGGCTAATGGGCGAAACCAGTGAACTCAGTTATGAAGCAGAGCACTGGTACAACGCACCTTCAACTCAGGATGGCCTGGTATTTGACACATCAACACTTCCTGATTACTCAGATTTAATTGAATCAACCGACGGCGGATAACAACAACTCTCCAATGCAAATGACCTGGATAGGTCAACAACGCAAAAGGGCTGGATAATGGTGATATCCAGCCCTTTTTTTGTCCGATGATGCCAGGTGTTAACCCTGAAAGTAATCAGTCGATTACATCTTCTCCATGACATCAATACCTAGCAGATCCAGACCTTGTGCCAATGTCTTCGCGACAATCGCGGCTAACATCAAACGACTTTCTTTCACCGCAGGTTCAACGTCATCTTTTAAGATTGGGCATGACTCGTAGAAGCTCATAAATAAGCTCGCCAGGTCATAAAGATACGTACAAAGTACATGTGGTGTCGCATCACTGGAAACCGCGTCCAGAGCATCTTCAAACTGCAACGTTTTCAATGCCAGTGCCACTTCTTTCTCATGCTCAATCGCGATGCTGTAGTTGATCGCTGTCGCATCAACACCCGCTTTACGGAAAATACTCTTAATACGGGTATAAGCGTATTGCAGGTAAGGCGCTGTAGCACCTTCGAACGTCAGCATCGTGTCCCAGTTAAACACGTAATCATTTGTCCGGGTTTTCGACAAGTCAGCATATTTAACCGCGCCAATACCAATCTTACGCGCTAACACTTTCTTCTCGTCATCCGATAAATCCGAATCACGTTCTGCCATTAGTTTTTCAGCACGATCAACCGCTTCGTTTAACAGCTCGACTAACTTAACGGTGCCACCTGTTCTGGTTTTAAATGGTTTACCATCTTCACCCATCATGGTGCCGAACGGACAATGTTCGTAAGTCGTTTCGTCACGCAACAAACCAGCTTTACGTGCAGTGATTTCTACCTGACGGAAATGCAATGACTGACGCGCATCAGTAAAGATAATAATTCTGTTTGCGCCCAACTTGAATGAACGGTACTTAGCCGCCGCTAAATCTGTCGTGGAATACAGATAACCACCACCTGATTTCTGAATGATGAATACCGACGGATCACCATTTTTGTCAGCCAGCTCATCAATAAAGCTCACTAATGCGCCCTGATCTTCAACCACGATGCCTTTTTCTTTCAATTCAGCAACCGTTGGAGCCAACTCAGGGTTGTACGCACTTTCGCCCATGATATCGTCACGTTTTAACGTAACATTCAACGCTTCATAGATTTCTTCACTGTGCTGAATCGAAATCTCAATGAACTGACGCCATAACGTCATGCAGCTTTCATCACCGCCCTGAAGTTTTACCACGTACTCACGAGCACGATCAGCAAAACCGTCTTCATCATCAAAACGCTTCTTCGCTTCACGATAGAACGCTTCCAGGTCAGATAATGCAGTTTCAGCGATTTCATTCGCGTCCAGTTTATCGTTCAGGTGCGCTAACAACATGCCAAACTGCGTACCCCAGTCACCCATGTGATTCTGACGAATAACGTCATAACCACGGAATTCCAGTACACGCGCAACGGCATCACCGATGATAGTTGAACGCAGATGACCTACGTGCATCTCTTTTGCCAGATTTGGCGCTGAGTAATCTATAACCAGTTTTTTACCATCACCTGTGGCAGTAATTCCCAGTTTGTCAGCCGCTGTCAGTTCAGTCAGCGATGATGACAACCATGCTGGCGCCAGGTGAATGTTGATGAAACCAGGACCCGCCAGCTCGATTTTTTCAGCAATGCCGTCAAGTTCCAGGTTATCAACGATGTTCTGTGCAATCTCGCGAGGATTCTTTTTCATTTTCTTCGCCGCGCCCATCGCACCATTAATTTGGTAATGTCCAAAATTAGCGCGTGTACTCGGCGTTAGTGCCGGATTAGTATCTTCTGGTAATCCCGCAGCTACGATTGCCGCTTTAGCTTTTTCAGCCAGTAATGCTTTGATATTCATTTAATAACAGCCTGTTATTAGCAGCCATCTGTTTACGACTGCCTGTCAAAATTGCCTAAAATTAATGTTCACGCGTTGCCATGAAGGTTACGTCAGGGTAACGCTCCATCGACAGATTCAGGTTAACCATTGTCGGTGCAATGTAAGTCAGATTATCACCGCCATCCAACGCCAGATTCATACTGGTTTTACGACGGAATTCTTCCAGTTTTTTCGCATCATCACAGTGAACCCAACGGGCTGTTGCAACACTGATGCTTTCATAAATAGCATCCACGTTGTATTCCGCTTTAAGACGATGCACAACCACATCAAACTGTAGTACACCAACCGCACCAACGATAAGCTCGTTCGTGTCTAATGGTCTGAAGACCTGAACCGCGCCCTCTTCTGATAACTGCACCAACCCCTTCAGCAACTGCTTTTGCTTTAATGGATCGCGCAGCCGAATTCGTCGGAACAGTTCAGGCGCAAAGTTTGGAATACCTGTAAATTTAAGCTTTTCACCCGAGGTGAAAGCGTCACCGATCTGGATAGAACCATGATTGTGCAGCCCGATAATGTCACCGGCATAGGCCGTCTCTACGTGACTACGATCACCCGCCATAAAGGTCAAAGCGTCTGAGATTTTCACGTCTTTACCGACACGTACCTGATGCATTTTCATGCCTTTTTCGTACTTACCAGAACAGATACGTAAAAACGCAATACGGTCACGGTGTTTCGGGTCCATGTTCGCCTGGATTTTGAAAACAAAACCGGTGAACTTAGCTTCTTCTGCGGCTACGTCGCGAACATCTGTCTTACGTGGTAATGGACTTGGCGCCCAGTCAGTCAGGCCATCCAGCATATGGTCAACACCAAAGTTACCGAGTGCAGTACCGAAGAATACCGGCGTCAGTTCGCCAGCCAGAAATGCCTCTTGCTCAAATTCATGAGACGCACCAATAACCAGTTCTAATTCTTCACGAAGCTGTTCAGCCAGATCGTCGCCAACCGCCTCGTCCAGTTCAGGGTTATCCAGACCTTTCACGATGCGTTTTTCCTGAATCGTGTGGCCCTGACCTGTCTGGTATAAATAAGTTTCGTCACGCTGAATGTGATAAACCCCTTTGAACAGCTTTCCGCTGCCAATTGGCCAGGTCACAGGCGCACAGGCGATGTTTAATTCCGTTTCAACTTCATCAAGCAATTCCATTGGATCGCGAATATCTCGGTCCAGTTTGTTCATGAAGGTAACGATAGGTGTGTCACGTAAGCGAGTAACTTCCATTAATTTCCGTGTCCGGTCCTCAACACCTTTAGCGGCGTCGATAACCATCAGGCACGAATCAACAGCAGTTAATGTACGGTAGGTATCTTCCGAGAAATCTTCGTGTCCCGGGGTGTCCAGCAGATTGACCAGGCAATCCGCATAAGGAAACTGCATCACAGAGGTGGAAACCGAGATCCCACGCTCTTTTTCCATTTCCATCCAGTCAGATTTAGCGTGTTGATTTGAGCCTCGGCCTTTCACCGTTCCAGCTTTTTGTAACGCCTTTCCGAATAAAAGAACTTTTTCTGTAATAGTGGTTTTACCCGCATCCGGGTGAGAAATGATCGCAAACGTCCGTCTGGTTGAGACTTCCTGCGCTAATTCAGCATTTGACATGGATGTGTAATCTTCTGACTGGTTGGTTAACGAAAAATGGCGGCTATTTTCCCTCAAACGACGCGCTGAAACAATCAATGATTTTCGACTGTTGGTCTGTTTTTCACGCTTTACCGTCAACAACAAGCCACAACAGTGACGAAAGCCGTGTTAAGCTGCTTCAAAAATCGCCATTTAAGATCAATAACATCGACACAAACAATAAAAACTCCGGTGACTTTTCATGATGAAACCCCTGATAAAACCCTTAATAAAACAACTTACTACACTCACTCTTCTCTCATTGCCGCTAATGACATCAGCCGCAGCAACAGCCACCATAGAACAATCTCGCCAGGCCAGTGAGCAATGGCGAAAACAACACGGTCTGGACATCATTAACGACTTCAGGGATTTACTCGCGCTGCCCAATGTCGCCAATAATATCGATGACATGCACAAAAACGCCGACTGGATTGAAGCCTACCTTGCTAAACGCCAGTTCACCACGCAGCGACTTGTCGCCGGAAATGCCCCCTATATTTTCGCAGAACGTAAAACACCAAACGCGGATAAAACCATTCTTATCTATGCCCATTTCGACGGTCAGCCCGTCAATGAATCGCTGTGGGATACCTCGCCCTGGCAACCGACCATTCGCGACAATTTGACTGAACTTGGCGGAAAATCCCTGCCCTGGCCCAAAACCACCAGAGACATCAATCCTGACTGGCGTATCTTTGGCCGCTCAGCAGGCGATGACAAAGCACCAGTGATCGCGCTAATGGCCGCACTGGATGCATTGGAGCAAGCAGGCATTCAACCCAGAGTTAATATAAAACTGATTCTTGATGGTGAAGAAGAACGCGGCTCACCCACGTTAGATAAAATCGTCAGCAAATATGGAAAGCTGCTCGATACTGACTTGATGTTGATTTGCGATGGCCCGATGCATCAAAGCGGCAAGCGCCAGCTAGTATTTGGTGTTCGCGGCGCTCGTGGCCTGAACCTTACCACTTATGGCGCACAACGCCCGCTGCACAGCGGTCATTATGGTAACTGGTCGCCAAATGCCGCAGAACAGATGGCCGAATTGCTTGCCACGTTGCATCACGATGACGGCACAATAGCCGTAAAAGGTATAAAAGATGTGATTCGCCCGATAACAAAAGCAGAGCGCAAAGCGATTGATAATCTCCCGGTTATTGACGACATGCTCAAACAAAACCTGACCATCGCCGATACTCGCCTGAAGAACACCCGTATCGAAGAAGCGATCATGCAGCCAGCCATCGTGATCACAGGTATTCAGGTCGGCACGACTGGCAAAAAAGCCCGTAATGTTCTGCTACCAAAAGCCGATGCATCCATCAATTTCCGACTGGTACCCAATCAAACCGTTGAGAACCTCAATCAACACATGGCCGATCACTTTAAGCAGCTCGGTTACACACTGGTCGCTGATGATCCAACGCCTGAGCAGCTCACCAGCCACAACAAACTGCTAAAAATGCAGTGGCATAAAGGCGGTTACCGCGCTTTCCGTTCCGCCCTCGACAGCGACATGGCACTGAAACTCAGCGATATTCTGACGACACTCAATGGAGAAGCCCCGTTGATGACACCAACCATGGGCGGCAGTCTACCAATCTACTTATTTGAAGAAGCTATCGACGCACCAATCATCATTCTTCCGGTCGCGAACTTTGATAATAATCAACACGGTCCGAATGAAAATCTGAAGATTGATAACTTATGGCAAGCGGTTGATTTATATGCGGCTGTTTTGGTGGGATTGGATTAATCTGAACTGAATTAGTCTGAATTGAATTAAACTAAAATAAATGACCGCAAATACTGCGGTCATTTAAAATCGTTTAGTCAATGATCCTTATTTTTGCCTCAGAGACCATCAATTTGATCTGCGGTTCGGACAGCCTTAGAACCAGCGACTCCCAATGTAGCAGCTCCTCCAATAACTTTTGCAGTTTCTCCCGCACCGACTCCAGAGATACCCAGAGTTGCAGCAGCAGCCACTTCAATAGCATGTAATCCAGCCGCCATTTTTTTCATTCCTCGGCCATACCACGTACTGTTGGTTTTTTCTTTGCCCATATAGTTAGTGATAGCAGTAATCAAGCTTCGTAACGCTTTCGCTATACCGAAAACCCACTTTCTGGGATCTTTACCAGCATTAGCTATGGCTATTACTGCCTCAGCCATTCTAATAGCATCCATCACACCTTTGTATAATGACGACCGATCGTCATTATCCATCATGGTCATGATACCGCGGACAATTTTCAATGCTCCGATTAGAATCTGCGGCATCCCAATAGCAGCAGTTCCTGGGATAGGCGAGCCTGTCAAGATAATACCGGCAGCCAGACTTAAAACCCCTTCAGCGATGATAAACGCACCTTTCCACTTATTCCCAAGAAAACGGTGGACGGGGCCTACCGGACCTACCGGCAAGTACGGATTAGCCTTTTTAAACTGTGTCACGATAACGTTGTTACCGTGTCGCGCTGTACCATGCATTTGTAACGTGCCCTGGTCAGACTTTTGCCACTGTTTATAGCTGCGCTCACTCATGACACTGTAATGAACATCGTCCATGCCCATACTGTCCATCGACTTAAACTGTGCCGTACCATCCTTGTTCAGGGCACTGGCCTGAACAACGCCAGCACTGTGCCCCATAGAGCCGTTTAACTGTTGACGCTGTAATGGCGAGTTTTTATCCATCATTGAGCCATGATGTTTTAAGGTGCCAGAAGTCGATAACAACTGAAGCGGCGATCGCTGAGATAATCCGGCTCGATGAGACAGACTATCCTGCGAATGTTGATTCAACGCCGACCGCTGAAGAATTTGATCGCCAAAGCGATTTAAATCTCCTTTTTCGACGTCTTGCTGTCGTACATACATAATTAGTCCTTCGAAGTAAGTTCACGACGGCTGAGATATATCACATGAATATTTTTGGTATTAGCCATCGCTCAAATAGAAAATTAGAAAACAACTCACGGTAAAGAAGAAGCCATTTAAGGAACGTAAATCCCTAGAAAAACAAGCTATTTGCCGGAGTTAACACATGAGAAGACGTGCAAAAAGAAGGACGAAATATAGACAGTGATGTGAAGAATGCGGTGACAGGATGGAAGAAACATTGAGGTAAAAAACGAGATTGAAAAGGCGCGAAAAATGCTCAGATATCCACGATTCCTCGCTTCTTTAACCCCTCGACATAGTGCTTGCGCTCACGTTCAAGCCGTTTGAGTTCGAGTTTCATATAGGTAGTAACCTTAGGAGAGTCTTCCACTAAATGACGATGAATCCATTCTCTTCTTGCCAATAGCTCAAGACTCTTAACCAGATATTTGTCTTCTTCTGTTGTCAGGCCAAAATTTTCAGCATATAACGTATCATCCTTTAACTCTTTCTTCTTACTTAACTTTTCAATACCAATTAAGCGTTTGAAAGACCAAATAGCCATTAATACGAGTACGCATAACACACAAAAAATACTGGCTGACATATTAATTACTCCATTACTCTACCGGGAGACCAGCCTTTTTCAGCCCCTCAGCGGAAAAAGAAACTTGATCGTTATCTAATGTCTGAGATGAAACTAAAGGTGGAATATGAACACCGGAACTACCAAGAGTTTCTACTGGTTGTTTACTATGCGTGGCACTTTTGGCTTCCACACCGAATGAATCACTGTGTTGAGTTGAAGGTGGATTATGAATTCCAGACCCTCCGTCATACGTATAAAGAACCACATTTGATTGGACTGAATTGCTCATCAAGAACCCTAAATTAATACAAAGTTCAAGACGGTATCAAAACAGACACAGGGAATAAACTAGTTTTTGCTATCTGAATTTAACATGTATCACATTGTCATCATTTGCAGGAGTATGTATTTTCAAGTGAGATTTATCTTCCGTAACTAGTCCTAATAACTCCAGCTTTTCATACATTTCTTGTCGTTTCGTTGCAGTAACAGCCAATGCTCCTAACACAATTTCATCTGGCATACTGTTTTGCTGATAAATAACTTCCAGCTTTTCATCTACAGCTACCAGATTTGCGCAATGTACTAAAAGTTGCCGATTAACATGCAGAAATCGCTCAAATTCACGATGTTGCTGTTGAGTAACTTCATAGTCATCTTCCCAGCTGGACTGCGGAAACATCCTAATGAATCGTAGTAAGACGTATATCAACAGCACTGTTAACAAAACAAAAATTGCAATGGCCATTTTTTCTCCTTACAAAGCAATTTTCAAAACACGCTCACTGTAAAAGATCCAGGCAATGATAAAAATAAAGCTAAAAATATGAATCAAGAAGTTCATGACGAGAATTGACATAAAATACAATTCTCTTAATACATTCGTTTCTAATACAAGGAAATCAAAGTATCTCGTCAAGCCAAAGCCTGCTTGCAACAGAGCAAAAATAATCATAACGACGGTATATCTGGCTAACCTCATCTGCTTGTGACTATGTATCTCAACCAGAGTAAAAACGATGAAGCATTGAAGAATGATCTCAACAATGTAGTACATGTGATTTCGAAGCTCAGGATTGTTCTCAAGACCACTCAGAAAAATGATGAAACTACCGACGACCGAATGCGTAAAAAATCCCAACAAAATAGTATAAAACGCACTACATTCTCTTTGAGTGGCATGATCGGATATTTCTAATCGCTCAAAAAAGAAATAAATTAATTCAACAGGCGGCTTTAATAAAAAGACGACCAACGCAATAACGTCCATCGACATATAAACATAATTCAAATACTCATAGTTCATAAGTGCCTAATCCTGAGCTCTCTCTTTACTTTGTGTCTGAATGAAGTACAATTTGTAGCGATTATAGACATAAACGTCCCTTTTTCAACAATAAATTTAATTTTTATTGATAATCAAATTACAAAGGTTTTTATATACCGATGACCACCGTGCCGCTCCCACTCACTGAACAACAACGCGTTGCGGCTATATGTCGCCGTTACAAAGAAGAACGGTTGCGCCTCAGACTTTCGCAGCAACGGGTTGCCGATATTCTCAACTGTTCAACCAAACAAGTTGGGCGTTACGAACAATCTGTCGCCATGCCCGCCGACAAACTCGCATTACTGCATGAAGCAAATTTCAACACACATTACATTCTGACGGGCATCAGTCAGATGCAACGCAAGGCAACAGTTCCAGGAGTGATGGACGAGCAGCCGCCAAACTCAGTCACGGCTCAGGTGGTAAGAGATGCCGTATCGAATGCTTTTAAAATGCTATCGCTTGCCAATAAACAGACAGATAAGTCCCTAACACTGGCCGACACAGAAGCAAGAATTGTCCTGATGGCAGAATTATTTACGCAGGCATCACAACAATCGGCGATTAACCCGGAAACATTGATCAAGATTTATGACGTATTAGACAAGCCGCTAAACAAACTGGATTACCAGCGTTCAACGTTGAAGATGGAAGCTTAAATCAAGGCCTGACTCTGATTTTGTCAGTACACTGAGACAGGCCAGAAAGCTATTCAGATTAGTTCAAGTCAGGTCAGTTCAAATAAGAGCAAACTACACAACCTGTTTTACCAGGCTAACCTCCAGCACCGTTTCAATCTGCTGCCGTTTACCGCTCCAGACATATTTGTAATGCCCTTGCTGAATCGGAATCGTCATGGCTTTTGGTTTAAACAGAGCAACGCATTCACCTGCCGGATCACGCACGCTGGGATAAACCAGTCCATTACTTCCCTGCTCTCTCAAATCGCGGGCAAACTGTTGTGAAGACGCATAGTCTGCCTGTAGCAGTGAATTAAATGCAGGCTCTCGAATATCGTGCAATGGCACCGTTACCTGGTTGACGTAGCATCGCATGGTGATTTCAGTGTCAGGCTCTGAAGTCGCACGTAAAAACTGCTCTCGGTGATGAATGGTTTCGGCAATCGCCGTATTGAGTGTGTTGGCACCGTAGTACACACCATAGCGGCCATCGGTAAAACGGCTCGCCCAGCCAACATGAGTAAACGCCGCCATAACCGGCGTTGTGCCAGGTCCGGAAATCCGTTGTTCAGGAGGAACATTCGCTAAATTCCCGGCTTGCTCTCTGAGCCGGTCATTAGTTAGCGCTTCAATCGCAAAAACCAGTTCCAGCTCTTCCGGATCAGCGACGTGTTCAAATAGATTAATGGGTGGGAAATGACTGGGAATAAGTCGAAAAACCTGCTCCCAGTCAACAGAAGTGAGTTTAACCGCGTTGTGCATCCAGATATCTCCGTATATCGCTTAAATGAATCATGCTTCCTTTCAACATAAATGCTAATGCCGATTCGCCTTGTAAATGACTGCTGGGTTTGTGTACCCAGGCGTCGGCCTGAGTCCTGTCAGGGAATAACACGCCCAGCGCTTTATAGATGCCCATAATGTAGGAAATACGCTCCAGCGTATCAACAGACAAACTACCCGACTTGCCTTTTTTCCAGTTATAAAATGTTGATTCAGCAGGCTTTCCCAGCAAGATCATTTGATCTTTGCCCTTTACCTGCCAGGCATCCATGATGTTAAAAAACACCGATAGCGCAACCTGAGCCGTTTTAGCCGGATCAGCGCTAAGCACTTGATCATGAGTTTCAGTCTGATTTAACGCTTGCATCATCAACCTCGGAAGCATGTGGTTAAGATGCAAACAAGACTACTACAAAAATATAGCTTTTCAAGAAAAAACTATATTTTTGTAGTTTTCGGTTGATATTAAAGCTGACCAACCATCGTACTGTCGAAGTAAACGCCCAGCCCTGACGTAAACAACCAGCAACCCCACAGGCTATGCTCGAACGCCACCAGCAAAGTAGAACGAGAACGAATATAGGTAAACGAAAACACCAGTCCGGCAAAGAACGAACCAATCACAGCAAACCAGTTTGCAAAAACCAGATGCGCCAACGCAAAACTTGTCGCACTTAATGCAGCCCTTAATGATTTACTGCGAAACACTCGCTTGTAGCGATGAAACATGAATGTACGAAAGATAAGTTCCTGCGGCCAGGCGGAAATAAGCGGATATAACAACAACACGCCAAACCAGAGCCAGGGACGTTCAATCGGCATGAAGAACAACCATTCAGGGGTAAAATACCAGCTCAGTAACGTGATAATAATCGCCCCACCAACAAACACTTTTAACGTTAGTGGTAAATGCGTTTTAAGCATGTCGAGATTCCACAACCGGAAACGCTTGAACCGCCGATCGGACAACAGCAGTAACACACTCCAGAACACCAGCGTCAGTAGCACCAGGATAATGTAAGGCGTTACCCAGTCCCGAATAAAAAATAATGAAACCGGTATCAACAAAAACACCAGGCTGAATTCGGCAATCAACTTATAGCGGGTTTGGTTACTCAACGTGGTCAATATCATCTCCTGGCGCTATCGTTCATTTGAAATCCCAGAGCGTAAAGCTCCTTCCTGCTTTGCAAGAATAATCAGTAATTCATACGGGAACAAATGCACCCAGGCATATGTGAGTTAGCATTCACGCATATATAACGCATAACAGGAACCTGTTTTACCCGGCCGATAAAGTACGTTAGTATCAGCCCGAACTTGTCGGAGTGCCCGGTTAATTATGGGCTGAGATCGCAATTTTTGCGGGATCCGTAGAACCTGATCTGATTAATATCAGCGAAGGGAACAAGGTAGTAACATACAACCTCGATCTACACTCCGTCTTTTGTTAACCGTTAGTTTCAACGAAAGGCACAAAATGACCACATTATCTCGTCGTGAACGCAGAGAACAAGCCGAAGCGTTCCTGAAAAACCTGTCTCATCAGCATTTTCCAAACTCTAAAAAAGTTTATGTCTCCGGTGATATTCATCCGATTAACGTCGGCATGCGTGAAATTACGCTGTCAGACTCGTTAGTCGGTGGCAACAGTGATAATCCTGTGTTCGAGCCTAACGAACCGCTCAGAGTCTACGACACATCAGGCCCATACACAGACCCGAACACGGATATTGATGTCCGAATCGGCCTGGACAAACTAAGAGCAGGCTGGATTGAAGCCCGGGATGATACCGAAACCTTGACCGGTGCAACCTCAGGTTACAGCCAACAACGACTGGCTGACGAAGGCCTGGATCACATTCGTTTTGAAAACCTGCCAACCGTTCGCCGGGCAAAAGCTGGCAAAAACGTCACACAGCTTCACTACGCCAGACAAGGCATCATCACACCTGAAATGGAATACATTGCAATTCGTGAAAACATGAAATTGCAGCAATTCAAGGATGAACAGCTGACCGCACAACACCCGGGCGAAAGCTTTGGTGCCAATATTCCTGATGAAATCACACCTGAATTTGTGCGCGATGAAATCGCCAAAGGCCGTGCCATTATTCCGGCAAACATCAATCATCCGGAAGCCGAACCGATGATCATTGGCCGAAATTTTTTAATTAAAGTAAACGCCAATATTGGTAATTCTTCGGTTTCTTCATCGATTGAAGAAGAAGTGGAAAAGCTGGTCTGGTCTACCAAATGGGGCGCGGATACCGTCATGGACTTATCGACAGGCCGCTACATTCACGAAACCCGCGAGTGGATTATTCGTAATTCACCAGTGCCAATTGGTACAGTACCCATTTATCAGGCATTGGAAAAAGTTAACGGCATTGCTGAAGATCTTACCTGGGAAATTTTCCGCGATACCCTGATTGAACAGGCCGAACAAGGCGTTGACTATTTCACCATTCATGCCGGTGTCTTATTACGTTATGTGCCAATGACGGCTAAACGTGTTACCGGTATTGTGTCGCGTGGTGGTTCCATCATGGCCAAGTGGTGCCTGGCTCATCACAAAGAAAACTTCCTTTACACTCACTTCGAAGATATCTGCGAAATCTGTAAACAATACGATGTGTCGTTCTCACTGGGCGATGGTCTGCGTCCTGGTTCAGTTGCGGATGCCAATGATGAAGCACAGTTTGCTGAATTACGCACACTGGGCGAATTAACCAAAATCGCCTGGCAACATGACGTTCAGGTCATGATTGAAGGTCCGGGCCATGTACCGTTACACATGGTGAAAGCCAACATGGAAGAACAATTAAAACATTGTCACGAAGCGCCATTTTATACGCTTGGCCCACTCACGACAGATATTGCTCCTGGCTATGATCACATCACATCTGGCATTGGTGCGGCCAATATCGGCTGGTACGGCTGCGCCATGCTGTGTTATGTCACACCAAAAGAACATCTGGGCCTGCCCGATAAAGACGATGTAAAAGAAGGGCTTATTACATACAAACTTGCCGCCCATGCGGGTGATTTGGCGAAAGGTCATCCTGGCGCACAAATTCGAGACAATGCGCTGTCTAAAGCCCGATTTGAATTCCGCTGGCACGATCAATTTAACCTTGGACTTGATCCAGATCGCGCTCGTGAGTATCACGACGAAACATTGCCGCAAGAATCAGGTAAGATAGCGCACTTCTGTTCTATGTGTGGACCAAAATTCTGTTCGATGAAGATCACACAAGAAGTCAGGGATTATGCAGCCAGCCTTGAACAAGGTGATGAATCCATCACGATAAAGATGATAGATACATCGCCCGAGGCTGAACAAGGTATGGCAGAAATGTCGAAAACATTCAGAGAGAAAGGCGCTGAGCTTTATCACAGCGCAGAGTAGTACCAGGCAAAATTAATGAAAAAAGTAGCAATTCTCGGGGCCGGACTAACAGGCAGATTACTGGCGTTATTACTGGCAGACCTTCCCGAACGTTTTCAGGTTAGTTTGTTCGAGCAAAGTACCATTGACGACAACAAAACGACTGGCATGATCGCCGCAGCAATGGTGGCCCCCGTCGCTGAATCTGTTAACGCCAGCAAGCACATTACTCACATGGGACAATGCGCCCTGGAAATGTGGCCTGAATTGCTACATCACCTGGAACTGGGAAACCTGTATAGCCAACACGGTACGCTGGTTGTGGCACATCGCCAGGACGTTGCTGATCTGCAACATTTTCAACAACGAATTGATGTGAATGTTGATAGCGTAAAGCCACTCTCACCGAATGAAATCATGGAGCTGGAACCTGAGCTGACCACACCGTTTTCACACGGCCTCTGGCTCAGAGATGAAGCCCATATTGCCAACTACCAGCTGTACCAACGAACGGCAAAAAGTATTGAAGACAGTGATATAGAACTGCTGGAACATTGCCGCGCTACACTCGCCAAAACCGATAATCAGTGGCATGTCGTGACTGAATATTGTGACGAAACCCCTGATATTATTATCGATTGTCGAGGACTCGGCGCACGCCAGCAATGGCAGCATGACGACACCCGGTTACGTGGTGTTCGTGGTGAGATTATCCGCGTCGTTGCACCGGATGTTCATCTGGATCGCCCGGTACGACTCATGCATCCTCGCTACCCGCTGTACATCGTGCCAAAAGGTAATGGTCACTTTGTTATTGGCGCGACAGAGATCGAATCAGAAGATGATAAACGTCCAACCGTTCGATCAGCGATGGAATTATTATCGGCAGCCTACAGCTTACACAAAGGCTTTGCCGAAGCAGAAATCGTTGCTATTTCAGCGGCCTGCCGTCCTACCCTGTCTGATAATGAGCCGTCCATTTATCTGAATAGTAATCTGATTCAGGTTAATGGCTTATATCGTCATGGCTATCTCGTTACCCCGTATATCATTGACCAGGTACTGCACCAACTTGATGTTGAAAGCTTTACCCGGCAACGCATTCCACCTGACGAGGTTTTGATAAAACGATGATGACCGTCCATATCAACGGAAAACCCTTCTCTACGCTGAACGCTGTACTCGCCGATATCGTGGCTGAGTTCGGCGCGACTCCACCATTTGCACTGGCTGTGAACGGTGATTTCATACCAAAAGCTCAGGCTGCGACCTTCACGGTTCAGCCCGACGACAAGCTGGATATCGTCTCGCCAGTCGTTGGAGGTTAGCATGGATAAACTCACCATTTATGGTCAGCAATTCGACAGTCGATTGCTGATCGGCAGTGCGTTATATCCATCGCCTGACACCATGAAAGCCTCAATTACCGCCAGCGGCAGTGAAATTGTCACTTTGTCATTACGCCGCCAGTCACCTGAAAATCAGGGCGGCCAGCAATTCTGGCAGGAAATCCAGTCGCTGGGCCTGACATTATTGCCCAATACGGCAGGCTGTCATTCAGTTAAAGAAGCCGTCAATCTTGCCATGATGTCGCGAGAAATCTTCGACACCAACTGGATCAAACTTGAATTGATTGGTGATGAATACAGCTTACAACCCGATCCTTTCGAATTACTCAAAGCAACAGATATCCTGGTCAAAGAAGGCTTTAACGTTCTGCCCTATTGCACCGACGATTTAATTTTGTGTCAGCGCCTGGCCGACGCAGGTTGTGAAGTCATCATGCCCTGGGGCGCTCCCATTGGCACCGGTCAAGGATTATTAAACCCGTTTGCCTTGGAAACCATTCGTCATCGATTGCCTGACGTTACTCTGATTGTCGATGCCGGTATTGGCCAACCTGCTCACGCCGTTCAAGCGTTTGAACTGGGTTATGATGCGATTTTGCTAAATTCGGCTATCGCTCAGGCGACTGATCCCGAAATGATGGCGACCGCGTTTAAACACGCCTGCATCGCTGGACGTACCGGTTTTATTGCTGGCAAAATGCCTGAAAAGAAAATTGCCCAACCCAGTACGCCAACGTTAGGTATGCCGTTCTGGCACCAGGAATAATCATGCAAGCGAATCAATCATCACCGACACTCCCTCCTTTACAGCGTATTGTCTGGACGATAGCAGGCAGCGATTGTTCCGGTGGCGCGGGTATTCAGGCCGATATCAAAGCCATCAATAATCTGGGCGCAGAAGCCTGTTCAATCATAACCGCTGTCACCGCTCAAAATGCTTTTGGTGTTCAGGCAATCAACACGGTTGCTGACGACGTACTGCTGAGCCAGCTTCATTCACTGGAAGATGGCAAGCAAGCACAGGTGATCAAAATTGGCCTGCTCGCTTCGCCGAGTCAGGTCAGGCACGTTGCCAGTTTTATTGCCAAAGCCAAACGCACCTGGGAAGAACCGCCTTGCATTGTTTACGATCCAGTTGCCATTGCCACCAACGGCGACTCATTGACTGAAGAAGATATTCTGCCTGCGATTAAAGAACACTTATTACCATTGGTGGATGTGCTGACACCTAATAATCAGGAAGTACAAAAACTGTCTGGTGTGTATGTTTTTTCCTGGTCCTGTGTTGAATCAGCCGCACAAGCATTACTGGATACAGGCGTTAAATCCGTCGTGATCAAAGGCGGCCACATTGATATTGATGACAACCAGGTCGTTGATTACGCCACGGATGGAGAACAGCATTACTGGCTCGCCAGCCCACGCATTGATACTGAACACACTCACGGCACTGGCTGTACTTTTTCCTCTGCCATTGCTTCATTACTGGCACAAGGGTATTTACTACGAGATGCAGCCACCATTGCCAAGGCCTATATCAATCAAGGCTTGAAAGCCATGACGGAATACGATGGTTGTTACGGTCCGGTCTGGCAAGGCGCATGGCCGGACACACTCACTGATTTTCCAACCATACTGACACCAGGCTCAATGCTGGCCGAACAACTGGACTGGAAAACCGATGAGCCGACAACCTTTGCCTGTGGTTTTGCAACCACGGATACCACACAGCTCGGGTTATATCCGGTTGTTGATTCTATTGTCTGGATTGAACGACTTCTGAATGCAGGTGTTAAAACACTTCAGTATCGGGAAAAGTTGCTACAGGGTGATGCGCTGGAAGATGCTATCGCGACCGTAGTTGCACTGGGTAAGCACCACAACGCTCGATTATTTATTAATGATCACTGGCAACTCGCCATTAAACATCAGGCTTATGGTGTTCATCTCGGGCAAGAAGATTTAGCAACCGCTAATCTGGCTCAAATCAAAGCCGCCGGATTACGACTTGGCGTCAGTACTCACGGCCATTATGAATTATTAAAAGCACTGAGTATTCAGCCGTCATATCTGGCCGTTGGTGCCATATTCCCAACGCGAACCAAGGACATGACCGGACAGATCCAAGGTATTAAAACGCTGGCTGATTTGGTCAAGCTCACGCCGGACACTCAACCCATGGTTGCTATTGGTGGTATCACGCATGAAAAAGCCCCTGACGTGCTGAATACCGGCGTTGGCAGTATCGCTGTTGTCACCGCCATTACAGAGGCCGATTCACCGGAAACATCCGTTGCAACCTTTTTGCAGCTCATTGATCAACATCAGGCATCGCTGTAACGCTAAAAAAACGATAAACCCGACAATCTGTAACCGGGTTTCCCATTCGGGCGGCAGTCATTCATTCTGCCGCTGACCTCTCACTCTTTTTACTTACCGTTTACAGCTAATCCAGGCTACCCTTAACGGGACGCAATCAGTTTCATGGAATCATCAGCAAGGTGCTAACAATGAAAACAATTCGGCACACTGACCTACTCATCCTGGCTATCATCAGCATGTTGTTGCTGGCTTCAGGATTTTCGGCACAAGTCTTTGCGAAAACGCATTACACCTTTGCATTTGTTCCACAGCAGTCAGCCAAAAAACTCGCTCAGAAATGGCAACCGGTTCTGGATTACCTGGAACAGCAAACCGGTGACCGCTATCAATTCACCACCGCCAGGAATATTCCGACCTTTGAAACCCGACTGGCCGATGCTCAATACGATATCGCTTATATGAATCCCTATCACTTTACGGTATTCAACGAAAAACCCGGTTATCAGGCGCTGGTAAAACAGCGTAATAAACGGATCAAAGGCATTATTGTAGTTCGAAAAGATTCTCCGATTCAGTCACTGGATGATCTCGCGGGTCAAACCATTGCTTTTCCTGCGCCCGCTGCATTTGCAGCGACCTTACTCACCAGTGCAGAATTTCATTTGCGTAATATTCAAATCACACCTCGCTATGTGTCCTCTCATGATTCTGTCTATCTCAATGTTGCAAGAAACTTCATGCCCGCCGGAGGTGGTGTGATGCGAACGTTCGGTAATACTGACCCAAAGATTCGACAAACTTTGAGAGTCTTGTGGACAACCCCGGAGTACACACCACATGCTATTGCCGTCAAACAATCACTGCCCGCCGAAGTCTCGACGCGTTTACAACAGGCACTGCTGACGATGCATCAATCTGAAACCGGTATCGCCCTACTGAAAAATGTTAATTTCAACGGGTTTGAACCGGCAGAAAACCAGGACTGGGATGATGTTCGGGCGCTGGGTTTAACGGTTATTAAGTAGCGACGTTCAGGCAGTTTTCATGACAGTTTCAATTCGCGCAAAAACCATGTTAGGCGTTGCCATTATTGAAGGCGTTTTACTGGCGATCCTGATCACCGTCGCCGTGGGCTTTATGCGTGATTCGAGTAATGAAGCGTTAAAAAAACGGGCTGAAACAACCGTTCGACTTTTTGCCACCACCACCAAAGACGCCGTACTGTCTTACGATTTAGCCTCTCTGGAAATTTTCACCGCCGAGTTAATTCAAAATCCTGATATCGAGTATGTACGTGTACTCACGCCCGATAAGCAATTATTGTCATCGGCTGGACAAGCACAACGCATCGATCAGCCTTTCGTTGCCGATACCAGCGTTGAAAGCACTAATGACGGTATATTCGATGTCTATTCAGAAATTCGTGAACAGAATGAAGTCTATGGTCGTATTGAGCTGGGGCTGGCCGTCGATAGCATTACCCAGGCCATGAACCGGGTAAAAAACTGGACCGTGACCATCGCGATCATGGAAATGTTCCTGGTCGCGGTCTTCTCGTATTTTTTAGGGATTTATCTGACACGAAACCTGTACAAACTCAGAGAAGCGACCAACACCATGTCGGAAAATCTCAAACAAGGTATTTACGAAAACGAAAGTCCGGTTATTGAGAGCAATGATGAACTGGAAGATTTATCGCGGTCATTCGACAACCTGAATCATACGCTCAAACAAGAGCACCAGCGGCGACAGCAATATGAAAATGACCTGATAGAACTAAACGCCACACTGGAAAAACGTGTTGCGCATCGCACTGAACAGTTAAAACAACAAAATGATTCTCTGGAGCAAGCCAATCAGGAACTCGCACTGGCACAGCAAAAACTGGTTCAGTCAGAAAAAATGGCTTCTGTCGGGCAACTCGCCGCCGGTGTTGCCCATGAAATCAATAATCCACTCGGATTTGTTACCAGCAATCTTGGCACCCTGAACGACTATCTGACCGATTATCAGCGCATTTGCGATCTTGCTCAGGCATTACCAGGCACAGACGTCGAATCACTCCCCGATGCATTGAATACGTTGCAGCACCTGCTGAAAGAGATAGAGCTGGAATACCTGCATGAGGATTGTAAAGATATCGTCAGTGAATCGATTGGTGGTTTAAAACGTATCGCGGATATCGTGGCCGACCTGAAGCAATTTTCTCATGTTGATGGGCATTCGCTGGAACCCGCCAGCATCAACGATTGTATTAAAGCCGCACTCAATATGGTCAACAACGAGATTAAATATCACTGCCGGGTTCATACCGAATTAGCCGAACTGCCCGACATTCCCCTGAATCCGGGCAAAGTGGTTCAGGTCATTACCAATCTGTTGATTAATGGCAGTCAGGCCATCGAAGGAAAAGGTGATATTTTTGTCTCCACCCGTCTGATTGTTGAGCGCCAGCCTCATCAGGTAGAAGTTCGGGTCAAAGACACAGGTAAGGGTATTGCCGATGATATTCTGACGAAAATTTTTGATCCGTTCTTTACCACTAAACCCGTCGGTAAAGGCACAGGGCTCGGGTTGTCAGTCAGCTACGATATTATGCAAGAACATCATGGACACATCGACGTTAGCAGTTCACTCGGAGAAGGCACCGAGTTTGTTTTAAGCTTTCCGGTTGAATCTACTCATGTTGAACGCCAGCCAGTCAACCGCCCCTAACGAAAGGTACTCATTGTGCAACTAAGACTTATTCTTGGTGATCAACTTAATCAGGCTATCTCCAGCTTGTCCGACTGTGATCCGGATAATGACGTCATCATGCTATGTGAAGTGTACGACGAAGCAACTTACGTTAAACATCACAAAAAGAAAATCGCCCTGATTTTTTCCGCCATGAGGCACTTTGCTGCTGAGTTACAACAGCAAGGTTTTCAGGTGCACTATAGCCCGTTCGACGCACCTGGCAACGGCCGCTCATTCAGCGATGAAGTTCAAAAAGCCGTTATGCATTATCAACCCGCTTCTCTGGTTGTAACGGAACCAGGCGAATACCGGGTTTTAAAAGAAATGCAGCAGTGGCAAGCGATGCTGGGCATTCCGGTTGAAATTCGACAAGACGACCGATTTCTTTGCAGCCATGCAGAATTCGCTCACTGGGCCGATGGCCGTAAACAATTCAGGCTGGAATATTTCTACCGGGAAATGCGCCGTAAACATCAGGTATTAATGGCCGGTAATCAGCCCGAAGGCGGAAAATGGAATTTCGACAGCCAGAACCGAAAAACGCCGGGCGCGAATGTGATGATTCCCCTCCCCACTCAACATAAACCCGATGAGATGACTCAGGAGGTACTCACGCTCGTTGCCACATCATTTGCGGATCACTTTGGTGATCTGGAACCCTTTCACTTTGCTGTTACCCGGGCGCAGGCCCTGAAAGTCCTTGATGAATTTATTGCACATCGTTTGCCATTGTTTGGCGATTATCAGGATGCAATGGTGCAACATCAGCCCTGGATGTTTCATAGTCATCTGAGTTTTTATCTTAATTGCGGGTTATTACTACCGCTGGAATGTGTACGACGGGCAGAAGAAGCCTTTTATCAGGGGCTGGCTCCTGTTAACGCGGTTGAGGGGTTTATCCGCCAGATTATCGGCTGGCGGGAATACGTTCGTGGTATTTACTGGTTGAAAATGCCGAACTATGAAACGCTGAATTTTCTGGAAGCAAATCGTCCATTGCCCGATTTTTTCTGGGATGCTGACACCGACATGAATTGCCTGAAGCAATGCATCACAGAAACCCGTGAAAATGCGTATGCTCATCATATTCAACGACTTATGGTACTTGGTAATTTTTCGCTAATTGCAGGGTTAGCGCCACAAGACGTGAACAACTGGTATTTGTTGGTGTATGCCGATGCCTATCAGTGGGTTGAGCTGCCGAACGTGACGGGCATGATTCTGTTTGCTGACGGCGGCGAACTCGCGTCAAAACCTTACGCCGCCAGTGGTGCCTATATCAATAAGATGTCTGATTACTGTGAACAGTGTCGTTACAAGGTGAAAGAAAAAAATGGCCCGGATGCTTGCCCGTTCAATTATTTATACTGGGATTTTTTGATCCGTAATCAGCAAAAACTGCGCGGTAATCCTCGGCTGAACATGAGTTACAACAGCCTTGATCGCATGAGTGAAGAGAAGTTCGACGCCGTACAGCGTGACAGTCTGATTTTCTTTACTGCATTGAACAACCATGAAAAAGTCTGATTTACCGGAGAAAATCTGCCCGGTCTGCCAGCGACCTTTTCGTTGGCGTAAAAAATGGAAAGCCATCTGGCACGAAGTAACCTATTGTTCCGAACGTTGCCGCCGACAACGCCGCACCCTGTCGCGGCCTTCTTAAACGTTTTTTGTCGGAATTCTCACGCCGTTTATCACGCTATTGCCTGGCCAATTACTACTTTGTAGAAAAAACTGGTTGCATCCAAAAACTACTTTGTAGTAAAAAATAACAATACTGTTTTCTATCGCCATCGGATTTATGAGTAATAAAGAAAAATTTCTGGGTGAATTTGAGCAAATGGTCATGCTCTCACTGATCAAACTGTCACCGGACGCCTACGGTGCGACCATTCGCCAATACCTGAGTGAACAAATCAACCGGGACGTTGCCATTGGTGCGCTGTACTCAACACTTGAACGACTGGAAAAAAAAGGCATGGTTGCCAGCAAGTTGGGCGATGCGACACCGGAACGCGGTGGCCGACCGAAACGCTATTTTACCGTGACCGCTCAGGGCATGACTGGCCTGGAGCGGGCACGAGATGCAATGACGACACTTTGGCAAAACGCTAATCTGAAGGAGCACACGTCATGATACCTTCGTCTGATTCACCACCACTACTCGCTATTTTCATACTGAAACTTATTCTGCCTGATTCTTTGTGTCAGGAATTACTGGGTGATCTTCAGGAAGAATTTACTCGCCTCGCCGAAAGCAGTCAGAGCGAGGCCAGCCGTTGGTACTGGCAGCAAGCGTTACGCACTGCGGGTATTTATCTGGCCAAAGCGATGCTCTCCACCAGCACGGCCAGACACCTGAATTTATTGGTTGGCATCGCGCTGTTTCAGTTGTCGTTTTTACTGGTGATCTGGTTATCTTACGGCGATAACTTCATTCATTTCAGTGTCGGATTTTTTGATCAGATTCTGGCTGGTAAAGCCCACCTTGCCCTGTTTGAACCGCAGTTCTGGCGCAATCTTCCCGTTGTTATGAGCCGGGTTGATGAAACTGATTTTCTGATTCATCCACCGTCTGTTTTCCTGGTACTTTTGCTCTCTCCTGTCTTGTTGCACCTGGCCCGGACATCAACATTATCAACCACCCGACTGGCAGCTATTGCCTATCTGATCGCGCTGGCGCCTTATGTCGCGGTGGTTAGTTATCTGACCATCAATACCTTACCCGCACAGCAAGTCGGTCCGGTGCTGGCAACGGGATTAATCAGTTTTTTATATCTGATTTTACCGGCGAGCTGGGTCGTTAATCATCGTCTGAGCCAACAACGAGTATTCGCCTGATGAACCTGTCATTACTCCATCGACTGATTCTGCCCGTGTGTTTTTTGTTGCATGGCTGTTTGTCAGAACCCGTCACGCCACCGCTGATTCAACAGAGCTACACCGAGAGCATTGTTAAAGCAGCGGATCTGTCGGACGATGGCGAATTGTCATTATTCGCCGAACAAAACCGGGTCTGTCTGTGGCAAAACACCACGAACACGGAGCAGTTTTGTTTAAGCGACAGCTTTACCAGCAACATTGAAATTCTCGGGTTGTCGGCGAATAAACAATACTTTTTCACCTCAAATCAGCTATATGTATTTTTATATAACGCGACCAATGGTCAGCAAGTGGCGTACTGGGAATCCGGGCAGAACATCATTAACGACATTGCGATCTCTGGCGATGGTACAATTCTGGTGCTGGGTTATCGCAGTGGCGAAGCTTCGGTGATCAACACCCGGCGCAACACCATGCAAACCTTTAAACCGCATGAACTGGATATCAATACGGTCGATGTTTCCGCCGATGGCCGCGTGGCTTTTACTGGCTCAGCCGATAAACATGCCGTCATGTGGGACACTGCAACCGGCAACACGATTCGTGCCTTTAAACACCGCACCCGAGTGAATCATGTGGATATTTCCGAGCAAAAACATCAGGGATTATCGTTGGATTCAATCAATGACCGGTTTGTCTGGAACCTGGATTCCGCATTGCTCAAAGCTGATTTACAAACCAACCTGAAATTCCTGGAATTTAACGACTCGGCGTTCTCACGGGATGGCAAATCGCTGCTGACGGGTTCACCCAATCGTAAAATCTTGCAATGGCGAACCTCAGACGGTGAGTTAGTCAAACAGTGGACATCGTTTAAAGTGGAAACCCGGGACCGCGCCTCTGTGCTTGCCGTAGCTTATTTACCCGACAACACCATTGCCAGCCTGACCAGCGACGGGGTTTATGAAGTGTTTGCATTGAAGTGATACCGTTAAATAACAGTACGAGAGAGTGATATCAATTAAGAATGTGTCTTCGTATCAGGCGTTCAGGCAGTTTGCCGGAACGCTTGATAATCAGTGATTTTTTCCAGAGTTTCGGCCTCCGTTTGTGCCGCCCGATATAAATCCCACCGCAACTGCAAATTCAGCCAGAAATCAGGCGAGACTTTAAAAAAACGCGCGAGTCTGAGCGCTGTGGACGGTGTGATCCCCCGTCGCTGATTAACCAGCTCGTTCACGCGCTGATAAGGCACGAGAATCGCCCCCGCCAGCTCCCGCTGAGTAATCTGCATTGGTTTTAAAAACTCTTCCATCAGGACTTCACCCGGATGAGAAGGCGCTCTGTTTGTTGGTGTGCGAACCATAGGAATACCTCTAATGATAATCAACGATTTCGAGATTGATTGGGCCATCCCGCCCCCAGCCAAAGCAGATTCGATATTGATCATTGATTCTAATGCTAAATTCTCCTTCCCTGTCTCCACTCAAAATTTCTAAACGATTTCCGGGTGGTATACGTAAATCTTCCACAACATGAGCCGAATCGATCATATCCAGCTTTCTTGCTGCAACCTTCCATAACGTTAACGGTAGTAGTTTTCGGGCCTGTTTTGTTCTCACGCCATTGAAAATATCTTCCGTTGCTGAGTTTTTAAATGTCGAAATCATAGCGTAGCACAGTATCACGGTACTCATGCTATTTAAAGTAAAATTTCCGTTTATGGGGATGTCCGGAACAGGCTGAATTTTTAGTGTTGGTTGATAAATCTTGAGTGGCGTTAGGGTGATTTATTTGTGGTTATAGCGATTCAGGTAGCTTGTAAAGAAACTTAAAAAGAAAACCCCTGATAGCAGTGCTATCAGGGGTTCATATCTTACGCCTTATGTCGGCCAACTGGCACCATTACGAGATGGGAGAAGAAGAATCCGACTAGCTAAAGATAAAGCTAAAGCAATTATTTAAAAGTGTCAAAAATATTATTGTAAAATTAGTCTCAACTTCCCCCCTGCCTCGGAAAAATTACTACGACACGAATTAATAACCATAAGCATTAAATTGAAATGATGAAACGCAGTTATAAGTCAAACATATCAAACGGAACATTTTGAATGTACTCCAGTTTGAATAGGTAACTGTCAGATCAGGTCTGAATTACTACAGCTCAAGTATGTTAACACCAAGCGATTTTGTCGTACTTTAATTACCAAGCGATTCTGTCGTATTCGCTAATTACCAAGGGAAATTGACGGTTATCTTGAACCGTGCTTTTTAAATAACTATTTGAGTATTTAAA
>CBFHMJ010000040.1:0-25084 GCA_965656875.1 Alteromonadaceae bacterium | reverse complement strand
TAATCCCAGTCACTATCTGACAGCGGTACTCAAACGTATTGGTCAGCACCCGATAAATCGAATCGATGAACTGCTACCGTGGAATATAGACTTAACACTGACCTTACCAACAGACGCTCTCTAAAAAAGTAGTGTCCACTTAAAACAAGTGGGCACTTAATCTAAAGTTATTCAAGATGCCACCACCGGACGGTTACCTAATTTGAAAACAAAAAATAGATATTATAGGAACTAATTTGTTTTGTTTAGAAAGTTGGTTGTTAAGCTACAGAGGTCAATTAGAGAAGAAGTATTTATTAAGTATTATCCATATCTAACTTTTAAGTCGTCAGGACTAATTTGAAAGTCGTTATACTTGTCAAAACTTAAAATTAAGGAAACTCTTAAATCATTCGATAATATTTTCCGTACTCTATGCAGGGAACGTTTACCATTTAAGATTATGAGATCCCCTATTTCTAAATTTACATTAGTGTAGCTATTTTGTCCTCCAAGGTATTCCCGTATAGAACTTTCGTTCCCTCTTAAATTAGGGACGATATCAAACTCTCCTCCGTTCGAAGATTGATAGATGGGTAAAATACAGACAATATTATGTTTATCGAAGTGCCAATCGACAATGTTGCCTTGTCTCATATAAGTCATCGTAATTGCTGCCTTGGGATATAGGAAGCCATAGATATGTTTGTAATCAAATAGCCCTTTCAAATATTCTAAAAAGTTTTTTGCACTGAATAGTTCGCCTGGTTTTAGGTTGGTTAAATGCTCTCCTCCTAAAACTGAAGAATATGTTTCTGTTGGAGTTTGAGATAGATCATTTGAAGGTTCTGTTATCGGATAACCATAAATAGAAAAGAAATACTTATTAGTATGCGAGTAGGAGCTTAGTTCTTTAGCTAAATCTTGTAATTCTAGGATGTCATCATTAGACAGAAAATTTTCATGAACTATAAATCCTTGGTCAAGAAACTTACTTTGATTAGATTCTCCCAGTTGTCGGTAATCAAATTTTTTTGTAGTTGATAATACTCTGTGTAACACCATTGGTGTGGAAGTATTCATATAGTACCTTTGGTTAATTATAGCCGTTTAAACAAAGTACCTAAAATAGCAATTTATCATATTTGAAATCAATACATAAAAAACTATAACTTTCTTCGCTTATACCTCTTCACCAATTTCTTCATTCTTATCTGTCCTATCACCAGTGATATCAACGGCGACAGGTGTTTGCGGGTGGGTTTTCCCTGACTGAGGCGGCGTAACTGGCGTTTGATGATCGACATGACGGCGAGGGCGTTCAGGGTTTTGTTGCGCCAGTTGGGTGTAGGTGGCGTGGCTTTGGCGTTGGGATTTTCTCGCCATTGATTGGGGAGGTTGGGCGTTAAAGCGAGTGCTGTGGCCATGCCGACAAGGGGAACGCCTGCATTGACGACGTGTTCGGCGGTGGGCAGGCGGTTGATGCCGCCGGTGGTCATGATATCCAGATTGGTATGTTGAGCGATTTGTTGGGCGAATTCTAAAAACCAGGCTTCGCGGGCAAGGGTGCGTTCATCGGCGGTGCGGCCTTGCATGGCGGGGGATTCATAGCTGCCGCCGGAGAGTTCGATGAAATCTACACCGAGGGGTTCGAGCCATTTAACGACTTGCAGGGCATCGTCTGGTTCAAACCCGCCGTGTTGGAAATCGGCGGAGTTGAGTTTAACGGCGACGGCAAAGCGTTTATTAACAAAGGCGCGAATCTTTTTGACGATGGTGAGTAGTAAGCGAGCGCGGTTTTCGAGTGTTCCTCCCCATTCGTCGTTACGTTTGTTGGTGAGTGGCGAGAGAAACTGTGCGAGCAGGTAGCCGTGGGCCGCGTGAACTTCAACACCGTGAAAACCGGCTTTTTCTGCGCGTGTCGCGGTGATCACAAAGCGTTCGATAACATCGTCAATGTCGGTCTGGGTCATTTCTGTGGGGTGAGCGAAGAGTTTAGAGTGTTTACCGAGATCGAGCGGAATCGCAGACGGGGCAAGGGCTTTACCTTTCATCGCGGCGTAAACCTGGCGGCCAGGATGGTTGATTTGCATGATGATTCGGCTGTCGTTAACGCTGGCTTCTTTGGCCCACTGGCGGAAGGGTGCAAGTTCGCAATCACCGTCTAACACGATGCCACCAGGGCCCGTCATGGCGAGTCCATCAATCATCACATTGCCAGTGATGATCAATCCGGCTCCACCGTTGGCCCATTGTTTGTACAGGGTGAAAATGGGTTTGTCGGGGGCGCTGTGGGCATTGGCGAGATTTTCTTCCATTGCGGCTTTAGCGAGTCGGTTTTTAAGGGTGAGTCCGCAGGGTAATTCGAAGGGTGTGAAGACAACGGAGTGCATGCAGTGTGTCCCGTGGTGTAAAACTGCACGGTAAGGGCAGACGGTGCGGTTGTCAATGTACATTGCGCAACCAACTGACGAGAGTTAGTTGCGCACTTAGGGGATTAAATGGCGTTTACACCACCATCAACGGCCCAGGTTGCGCCGGTGACATAGCTACATTTGATCTGAGCGTGAACCACTTGCGCGATTTCGGCGGGTTGGCCGTATCGACCTAGCGGGATCATAGCTTCTTGTTGTTGGCGAATTTCTGCCAGTTGTTCTGGTGGAATGCCAAGTTTGCTAAGAATTGGGGTATCGACTGCGCCTGGTGCCACCGCGTTGATGCGGACGTGTTGCGGAGCGAATTCGACAGCGAGGCTGCGAACAAGGGCATCCATTCCACCTTTTGTCATGGCATACAGGCTGGCATTGGGCAGGCCATTATCGACCACCGCAGAGGTGATAACAGTGACAGCACCTTGCTTTTTCTTCAGAGCGGGTAACAGGTTTTTGATCAGGAAATACGGGCCTTCTAAGTTGGCTGCTGTGTATTGATCAAAATGGCTGGATTCACTGATATCAATTGGCATAAAGGTGGCCAGCGCGGCGTTAAGTACCAGGGCGTCCAGGCCGGTTTCAGCAAATTTTTCGATGATTTGTTGTTGTCCGGCAATGTCTGACATATCACATAAAATGGCGTCGACACCGAGTTCGTTGGCGGCGTCGTTCAATCGTTGCTCATCACGACCGGTAATTGTTACTGCATAGCCTTGCTGCTTAAATAACTGCGCGGTGGCGAAACCAATACCTGCGTTGCCGCCTGTAATTAAAACCTGCTTACTCATGTTTATCACCTTCGTCATGAAATTGATGTGAATTGTTAATCCAGTGGGGGCGCTGGTCGCACATCATGAATGTTAATAATTAATAAGCCTATACCATGAATAGGGTATGGCGGCGCGCAGCATATCATGAATGATTTATTAATAACTGTGGAAATTAACTCCTTTGAATTTTCGGCAGTGACATATTCTGTACTTTGATGCGCCATTGTGGCGGGAATTCGGCTATAATCGCGGACCATTGAACCAGAATTAATAATGTAGGAAATACGATGCGTGTATGTGGCGTAGAAATTAAGGGACGTGAAGCGATTATTTGCTTAATGTCGATGTCTGATGGTGTGTTTGATATTCCGGATTGTCGGGTGCGCACGATGATGCTGACGAATGATGAAGATCAGGAATCTGTACAGAAGTTCCATTTTGCTTTTTCTAAGTTGATGGAAGATTACAAAGTGGATCACATTGTGATTAAACCGCGTCAGACAAAGGGTAAATTCGCGGGGAGTTCAACCGGTTTTAAAATTGAAGCGGCGCTTCAGTTGATTGATTCAGTTGAAACATACCTGATGCCAGCACAACAGATGAAAGCGCTGATCAAACGTAACCCGCTACCGGTTGATTTTCGTGATACCGAGCTGAAGAAAATGCAGCAAGCGGCTTTTGAAATGAGCTATGCATACCTGAACTTGTTGGAATACGGTGATGTTCCTGAGGAAGACGAGGCTTAATGACCACAATTAAGGTCTGTTAGTCTTTCGATATTGTTAAATGCTTCCGGTTTTGCTGATTATTTTGCGTTGCCGGAAGTGTTATTGCTTTTCCCTTTTGCTCTCCTGATATTCTTTCTTTTCTTATTCTCATTCCTTGTCATGGCTTGCCCGGACATTCCACCACCGGAAAATACCAGACGTTTTTAATTTTCTTATCGTTGAGCTCGTAAAGCGCTGGGCTGCATTGTGATTGCACCTTACCGTTTGTTGTCCACTGGGCTTTTTCAATCACGGAAACCATGTCACCGGCTTCTGTTACGGCTTCCAGCGTTGAGGTGATGCTGGTGGTTTTGAAATAGTCTTTTAGCAGGGTGATTAAGGCGGCTTTGTTGCTGGTCTCGGTAGTCAGTTGGTCTTCAGCGACGCTCATCCATTTAATAGACGAGTCCATGTATTGCGCCATAGCTTCGATGTTTTGTTGATTCCATCCGGCCAGATAGTGGCGCACGATGTCGCTGTTTGATGGTGTTGCGTCCTTTGTTGCCAGCGGTTCAGGTTGGCGAACGTAGTTAAGCGTGAACCCCTTGTTATTCGCACCTGTGACATCTACGGTGAGTGTATTTCCATTTAGCTTGTAGTGGAGTTTGGTGGGGAAATCGTGTGTTGGATTGGTAAAAATGGCTTCTGATGTTGTGCAGCGTTGTTGCTTAAAAGGCACGGGCATGGGGTTTTGTGGGGTTTTCGCCAGGTAATAGGTGTCGCCTGCGAGGGTGATTAATTGCAGAGATTCGACAAACGGTGGCTTGTCCTTCCGGCGAGTGATACCTGTTCCTTTGAGTGTTTCGGGTGTTGTTTGCTGCCAGTGTTCGGTGTGTGATTTGTCCGGGGTTTGCCAGTAGCCGGGGAGAATGGGGCAGGTGGCTTGAACATAACCTGAGACGAAGAGGGCGACAGCGAGTGTTGTTTGAGTAAGTGGATACATGGCATTTTTCTCGAATGACTCGACGTAGATGTAATGGATATTTATTGTGCCACTACATACTGGTCGTTTCTTGAATGGTGAATCGTTGTTATACCGGAAGTTTTCTTGTTAGAAAAGTTTATGTGCTTAGTCAGCGTTTATCAGGACACCCATCTTAAAAACATGGGTGTCCTGTTAACTATCCATATTAGCAATGGTTTGAACGTGACTGAAAAAGCGCTCATTTTTTATTGAGTGCATATCTGGGTGGGTTTCAAAATAATCAAATGAAAACCTTAAAAAGAAGAAATTTATACGTGTCATTATTAATAAATTAATTCCTAATTCAGAATGTTAATTGTTTATCTTGTTTTAAGAGATTAACGAGGACACCCACCTTAAAAACATGGGTGTCCACATAGCATTAGTAACATTGGGAGAGTATGGATACGAAAAGCGTGTTTAATCTTCTGAAAATGGTATTTGGTAAATATCTCTGGAAAATTTATCAGGAAATAATTCTCTGCGATTTTTGATTCCTCCCAGTCGTTCTACGAGTTTTCGGGCGGCATCATTTTCATCATTCATATAAGTTTCAACAACTTGCCATTCGAAGTGTTCATAGGCATAACGAATTGCGGCTTTGGATGCTTCCTGAGCAAATCCAGTACCTCTTGCCTCTGGAAGCAACCACCAGGTTAATTCACGAGGCCAGTTAGCTCCTTGCCAAAAACCGCACGTTCCAAGTAATTTTTGATCGGACTTCCTTTTGATGATCCAAATACCAAACCCCAGTAAATACCAACTGCCAATGTCGGCTTTCAATCGGCCGAATGTTTGTTCTTCTGTTAATGGACCACCATACATCTCTGATGCATGGGCATCCATATAGAATGTATTGTATAGATGCTGGCAGCTCAAACTTGGCGGTATCAGTTCTAGTCGTTCAGTTGTTAATGAAGGAATTAGCATAAAATTCAGTCGTATTCTCTTAGTGTCTGGACTGGATGATAAATTTAAACAGGACACTCACTTGTTTATGATGGGTGTCCTACAAAGATTTTTTCACTATTTGATTAAATAGATGTCTTCTTGCCATAAAAACAGTAAAGCTTTCCTGATTTCTTCCAGTGATACTTTGTTCATTCGCATTAAAGTAACAATGTCTTCTAATGTATTTTTATCTGCTTTTTGAAGATGGCCTTCGTAGTGTTTTGTGTTCAGTGGATTGTAATAATGAAGTAGTGCGTGGCTCATTAGTTCGGGTTTATTGTCACTTAATCCTACAAGGTAAAAAGACAGAAAATCAGCATCTTGCCAAAAGTTTGTTTGACCCACTTCAGCTGTGAGCAGATCTGGCAAAATGTCGCCTTTTTTAACCGATGTTTTATAACGATTTTGCTTTACCGTAAATTTTCTTGGCAACAAAACGTTTGGAGCTTTGTTATTCCGCCCCTTAATGCGCTGATAGAAACGGATATCTGCGCCGTAAAGGACTGGTGTAATTATGGGTGTGTTATCGGAATAGAAAACGGTGACATCTGTACTGATGGCTTTTTCATATTTTGATTCTCTGGGAGATATCAAAGCGACAATTTTTTTTGATATGTCGTCACATGATCCCTGGGCTACTACCATCCAACCCATTTGTTTATCAAAAGCGTTAACCGGATAAACCGCTGGCCTTTCGCTTCTGCATGTTGACATGGTTTCGACGATATTTTGTGAGTTACCAATATATAAAGGTGTTTTTTCGTGATAGGTAATAAATTCAATAATACCGCCATAACCATCATCTGGGTATTCGATGTTTAATCGATAACTATCACTGCCTGTTGAATAGCTGGTATCGTAACTAGCTGATAATGCTTGAGGAAAATAAAATAAGATGGTCAGAACCAGTATTCGGTTAATCATGACTATTACCTTTTCTTTGTATGTGCGCGAGATTATAGCTTGAAAAAACGATAAGAAGGACACCCATGGTGAAAAGGTGGATGTCCTCAATTCAGGGTTGAGATGTTTATAAAGCACTGTTAGGATAGCCAGTAATTTATGGAGCAAGGATGATAATCAGGATGCCCAAATCTCGTAAAACTCAAATTTGTTATGAGGCTACGCCTTACTACCATTGTGTTTCACGCTGTGTTCGACGCGCTTTCTTATGTGGTGTAGATGATTTTTCAGGTAGAAATTATGAACATCGCAGACAATGGATTGAAGACAGGTTGTTAAAGTTGGCAGAAGTGTTTTGTATAGACATTTGTGCTTATGCTGTGATGAATAATCACACTCATATCGTATTGCATGTTGACTTGAAAAGAGTGCAGTCATTGACGACTGAAGAAGTATTGTCCAGGTGGTGCTTACTCTTTAATGGTTCTTACAAGGTTCAGTGCTACTTAAATGCAAATTTACGAAAGAATATGAACAAGAATGATTTAGAGCAGGTAGAAGATGATGTGTCAGAATACAGAAATCGACTATCCTCTGTTAGTTGGTTTATGCGGTCACTTAATGAGTACATAGCGCGAAAAGCTAATGAAGAAGACAAATGTACAGGGCGATTTTGGGAAGGGAGGTTCAAAAGTCAGCCTTTATTAGACGGTGCTGCGGTTGCTGCATGTATGGCATACAATGATTTAAATCCATTACGTGCAGGTATGGTTGAGTCAGTGGAACAATCTTCACATACCAGTATTAAGCGGCGCATGTTATTTAATCAGCGTGACAATAAAAATCATGGTTTGATGCCATTTGCAGATGAGAGTCAAGATGAGCGTGTTAATTCAGATGTTAGCTGTTTGCCTTTTACAGAAGATGCATATTTAGCCCTGCTGAAAGAGACTCAACATCAAATCAACAATGAAGCGAGCTTAGCCAATGAATCATGCCAGAAGGCGTTGTTTGAGGCGTTTGGTTTGACTTTTACAAACTGGATGCAATTGGCGACAAACTTTGAAAGCCTGTTTTCTGGCCCTGTTGGTAATGAAATGGCCATGAGAGCTTTTCAGGATCGAGTTGGTTTGCAAAGGCTTGTTGGTATAACTGCCTGTAAATTATTGAGTTAAGTTACAATCCTGGTTCTGATTTCTTTTCTACAGCACATTTTTCAATGATGCTGTGAGTCTCTTTATTTATTCCTGTCGATAATATTTCTGGTTTGTACCACTTTCCATATATCTCTTACCTTATAAGTATATTTCTCTCTTATTTTCAGGATTCATCTGGGAATTAAAGGAGCGTACTGTTGTTGATGAAATGCAGAGGCCAAAAAACCAAAATGGACACTCACTATTTAAATATGGGTGTCTTTATGATCAACAAGAGGACATCCATTAATTAAATATGGGTGTCTGTATAACAGGCTACCCATTGATAAATCTAAATCGACATTTTCATAAATAATGTGAACGGTTTACATTCACTGAGGTCCAAATGGGGCAGAAATATCATTGTGGTTAAGCGATGGTGGTGAGTTAGTTATAAATCAATTTATCCTTAAGGATAATTAACTGTCTGAGATGGATGTCATATGCTTCGGTTTTTTCCCCGGACCAATCTAAATTATATTGTTGTTTCGCTGATAATCCATGCCACGCTGATGTTTGCGGTATTACACCTGACACCTTCAATTAAGGTCCATCAATCACCGCAAGAAACAGTGCAACCAATTAAAAGTTACATTGTATTCACCAAAGAGCAGGTGTTATCAGAAGCGATGGCGTTGGATAATGTTTTGCCAGAGCCAGAGCCAGAGCCAGAGCCAGAGCCAGAGCCAGAGCCAGAGCCAGAGCCAGAGCCAGAGCCAGAGCCAGAGCCAGAGCCAGAGCCAGAGCCAGAGCCAGAGCCAGAGCCGGTCAATCTTGAAAACCAGCCATCATCGGGAGATGTGTCAGCAATAAAATTGTCTGACGGGTCGACGGTTAGTGTCGATCATGATGAAGCGGTTAATAATGCGAAAAACAATTTTTCAGTTCAGCAAATGACAGAACAATTTCTTTCTAATTTACAGCAGGAAAAGCGCGATGGGCTTATGCAACAAGGCTACGAAGTGCTGAATAATCCCTGGAAGAATCGTCCGGCGAAACAACCTAAAACTAAACAGCAGATTTTAAAAGGGTTAACGCGGAAATTTGCACCAGAAGGTACAGGAATTACAGTGCTGTCTAAACCCAAACATGATCAGGAAATAATCTATATGAACGGGACATGTTTTCTTGTGACAACAAATAACAGATTTGAAAGTAGTTGGACCGTTACCGACTGTAAAGGGTATAACCCTTTGGATGCACAATTAAAAGAATCGCTAAAAAAGTTTAGTAAGTAGTATTTTTAAAAGGACAGCCAAACTGAAAACATGGGTGTCCTGATAAACATTCAATATATTCAGCAGTATCGCTTTTTCCTCAGCTGCTTACCTTTCTCAATCATAATCGGAAATAACTCGTGAATTGGATAGACATTGAACTGACTAATCAGATTTATCGTGACACCCATATTTTTACAGTGGGTGTCCTGGTTAAATCCCTTTACAGTGGGTGTCCACCTAATCAGATGGGTGTCCATATAAAAGCCATACAAAAGCCGATAGAGCCTCCCCCTCAATCAACACCATCCCACCAAACCACTCCCAGTCGTTCCAATCATCCCAAACATCACCCCATCTAAAGTGTATTGGCAAAATCATGTGCAAATGGATCGACCCCCGTGGCTGACTGGTCGGCAGGAATTTTTTCCGTTTGTTTATTGGCGTCATAGCCGGTGCCTGCGGCATTCGGTTTGTAAAAATCGGCGAAGCAGTCGAAAGAATCTGGAAGAGCTTCTGATGCCCAGACTTCAAATTCGGCGATCGTTGCCAGTTTTGTTGGTGTGGCAGCATGTTTGACTTTTGCGTTGTTTATTCGGGTTTGCATATAGGCCGGAATAGTGCCGAAGTTTGGTCGAACGCCATAATGGCATTCATAGTTCATGCCCGGGTTTATCCAGTTTTTCACAGGCTTTTCGACCTGGTGTAAATGACTGTTTGCACCGGAGTTATTACTCTTTCGTGTGCCCAGGAACATATTGGCGGCATTACTCGGGCCGTGGAGAATACCGTTTACCTGATGCATCCGCGTTAGCGTATTTCCTGGACCTGATGCCGGATCTTTCAGCACATTCAGTGCTTGCCATTTTGCTTGTCCGATTAGATCTGCTGGCGATGTCTGGGGTTGAGTAAACGTAATATAGACAGAGTTAGAACCCGCTGTGCCAGTATTGGATGATGTCGGTCCGTGAACCACGGTATTCATCGGCCCGATTGCGGTAGGAACGGCAGGGGCAAATACACCTACAGCTGGATCAATTTTACGTTGAACTGGCTCGTTTGTTTTCTTACCCGTAACAGATGGTACAGTCTTGATATACATATTCTCACCTTTCGTGTCTTCAATGTGTTGGTGGACAGCCATTGTCACAGGGAGGATTGTTAATCTGTTCCTTTTTAGGTTTAAAGAGGACAGTTGATGACGAGATTTGTGAAATTTAAGTCGTTGATGTATCGCATAACCCATATGAGAATAAATCGTGAAAGCTTTTGAAACAAAATCAAGGTTTAATCATGGAAACCTCAGCTGCGTTTTTGGATTTATTCTGTTAGCGTTTGATAATTATTTGAATTAAAAAAGTTATAAAGAGGTATTGGTCATGGCATTGAAACACATTGTTAGTGTCGCAGGTATGGTATTAATCACTGCGTGTAGTCCAGCTTGTACGTCAATGTCCGGATTACAGCATGCGATTGATAAGTCGCTAACGACTCCGCTGACAGGGCGTATATCGAAGCAATTTCCGTTAGAAGATGAGCTGGTTCAGTTACGAGCTGATGTTAAAGGTGAACTCAAAACTAATGACGCTGAATCGGATTTTATACAGTTTCCGGCGGATAGCAGCCTTGAGTTCTATACTGAGCAACCAGCAAAACGGCTGATACTGCGCAGTGCTGATAATGCGAAAGGATATACCAGTGAATACTTGATTGATGGGCAAGTTAAATCGTTTGAGCCCCAGGGAAAACGTTGGTTGCAGGCACTCATTCCTCAATTGTACAGAGAGACGGGCTATGAATATAAAAACCGGATCTCACGCATCATGAAATCAGCAGGAAAGGAAGGCGTTTTTACAGAAATTAGCTTGATTTACAGTGACATGGTGACGAATTTGTACATCCGTAGTCTGATAAGTAATTATTCTATGACTGACGAGGATGTTGAACGTTTACTTAAGCTGGCAGAGTCGATTGAATCCGATTATGAAATGAGAGTCCTGTGTCAGACGTTGTTAAACAATGACCTCTCAGAGCAAAATTTAATGCAATTGATCCGATTAGCCGCTGATCACATTCAGTCGTCGCAAGAATTACCGCTTGTTTTGACTGAGGTATTAGAAACAAAAAACGTAACCTCAGCTATGTTGAATCAATTAGAAGAAGCTTCTATGAAGATTTCAAGCAAAAGCGAAAGAGAGAAGTTCCTGCAACTTTTGAACACTCGTAAACGCTAAGTCACTGAAAGTTCCCTTAAATAAAACGCATATTACTATAAAGAATAACATATAAGATATCGTTACAGTTTTATTTATAACCAAATGTTATCTGTTTAATGGTGCTTTTGGTTCCTCTTAATTCAACGTGAAATAGAGAGGAATCAGAGTACTTTTTCAGAGGCAAAAGTTCGATTCAGAAAACTGATAAAGTCATCTGAATAATTTTTTAGATAATATGAATAAATTCCCCATTAGCAACACGAAGATGTAATTAGTTAATGTATATGAGGTATATGCCTGAATTGAGATATGGAATTTATTCCACAAATTAGAAACATTCAATTCTGATCTGGCTTGTAGCCAAAACAGGTTACACACTTAGTGTAAATTTAATTTGTGTCACAAATGGAAATAATGGATTTTATTAGTGATGATGTATTTATTATGGAAAATGTAATTATATTAATAATTGAAAACACTAATATTCAAAATTGCACCGATTCGTATTTTAACCACTACTCTTCCTTTTTCTAATTCAGAAAATCCTAAATAAAAAAATTAATAATAATGTACCAATAATCCCTTTTTCCTCCGTTTGCCAACGGCTAACAAACATAATATTTTAAATTTTTCACAAAATATTAAAGTTTATGTCGCTGCCGCTAACTAAAAGATTTCTCCTGTTCATATTTCTTCCGTTGACCGTCATTTTTTCGGTCGGCTGGGATCATCTGTCTGCAAGCTTGCCATCAGATAAATTATTTACAGAGGTGAATGTTTTAAATGAACAAATGGCAATTAATCGCGACGATAAAGGAACGCTAGTTCTTCATGCAGCAAGTGACTCAGACTTGTATTTTCTGTCTGGCATAGCCCATTCGCAGGATAAATTATGGCAGATGGAGCTATTGAGAAAAGCAGCCCAGGGGCGTTTGAGTGAGCTATTAGGGAAACGCGCAGTACCGTTCGATAAATGGATTCTGTCACTCAATATTTATCAAAAATCTCATCAGTCGTTTTCTTCTCTGAGTGAGAATGCCAGAACTTCTCTACAAGCCTATGCAAATGGTGTGAATGCGTACTTAAGCAATGCGGTCAGCTTGCCAGTTGAATTTGATCTGACGGGTATGCAACCAGAACCATGGCAAGCCGCTGACTCGATAGCCATTTTGAAGTTTCTGGCTTTGCAAATGGATGGTGTACAGCAACAACGCTTATATCAACAAGCCTGGCAGGCGTTTTTTCATGATCAGGGTTCAGTATCAGACTGTCAGAAGCCAAATGATTCTGTATCCGAGACCAGGACTGGACAGGCCTGTATCGGGCAATTGCTCAATGATATTCAACGAGTAGCCTCTGGTACGGTATGGGCTGCATCTCAGTCGAATGAGCAAGTGTCGGTTTCGATGTTTCAGGATTTTCAATCGGATAGTCAATTGTTATCGGCATGGTATGCGGTGCGATATATCACCAATGAATACGATGTCGCGGGTATTACCTTGCCTGGGATTCCGGTTGTTCTGTTCGGACAAAATCAACATATCGCGTGGGGTGGAACCGGCCGACAAGCTAACCAGGCGCAGTTGTTTGCTGAGCGGGTTAGTGCCGAAAAATCCTCGTTATATCAGTCTGATAGTCAGTGGCTTACCTTCGAACAGAGAGATGAGACGCTGCTGATCAAAGCCGATTTCCCTGCGGACTATCGAAAACAATATGCACCACTGAACTTACCCGTAAGAGAAACGATTCACGGTCCGGTGATTAGCGATTTGTTACCTTTGTTCGATTATCCGGTGAGCCTCGCATGGACTGGCTTAACCAGTCAGGACACCAGTTATGAAGCCTTTTTCCAGTTACCAAAGGCAACGAACTGGTCGATGTTTAGTGATGCGATGGCGCATCTTGTATCGCCTGCTATGTCGATGGTTTATATCGATAAAGAGGGAAACATTGGTCAGTTAAACGTGGGGGCTGGATTTCCAGCGTCTTCACAGACTATTGCACAAGGCTGGCTGGATTCAGCAGATTCTTCCGTTGAGTATCAGCGTTCATCATCAGACAGCGTTTTTAATCCAGCTGAAGGTTTGATTGTGGTTTCCGGCAATCAGGGGACTCATTCAAACCGGATCACTCGTCTGAATGGATTGCTGGAGCCTTCGTCTCAAACGATGTCACCTGCCTCGACATCGCTGGCCGATAAACTGGCCCTGGCATCTCAGGATACTTTTAGTCCTTCAGCGCACACACTGGCTTCACTGGTTAATGATGTGCGCGAGCAAAGCAGCATTTCGGCTGACGTTATTGAAAAGCTTGAAGCCTGGGATGGACACATGAATCGTCAGTCGGTTGCGGCGAGTATTGTCACGGTGTGGAAAGTTTTTCTAACCCGTCAGTTACTGCTTGATGAATTGAATCATGGTCTGGAAAAACAAAAAGAACTCGCCGTTTATCAGAAGCTTATCGATCAGGTACCTCTGAGCGCTTTGGTTACATTACTCACTGAGCAACCCGAATCTGTCTTATGTGACAGCCGAGAAACACCACATCGGGAAACCTGTGCTGACGCGTTGACTGAGTCATTACAGGACAGCCTTCATTACCTGGAACTGGTTGCTGGCAGCGACATAAATGACTGGACGTTAGATCAGCTCAGTTACATTCGGTTCAACCATGTCATGTTTAACGACATTAAGATAATCAACGGTTTATTCAATCGGCAATCGTCGGTTGAAGGCAGCGAAGATTCGATTAAACAAGTGTCATCCCCAGTTTTAACGTCAACGGGCATTCAGTATCAGATTGCCAGTGCTTTTCAGCAGCTTATTCATTTCTCAGGATCTTCAGTCACACATCAATATGCGTTGGCAACGGGTCAGTCGGGCAATGTATTAAGTGAGCACTACGACGACATGTTGCAGACCATCGACTCAGGTTCACTACATCCTCTTTATTCGCAATCCATTTCGTCTGATATGACGACCGGGTTATTTGTCTGGACGGCAGGTAACGCACAGGAGGCTGATAGACGTCAGGTTTCCCACGGTCAGTCTTCGCCAGCAAAAGGGAATTGAACGGTATGAAAGTAAATATTTTAAGTTTGCTGACTGAGAAGTCGCCGAACAAAGTCTTCTTATCTGTCGTGCTGGGCGGTATTTCCGGTGTCGCCTATGCGTTTTTGATTCCCATTGTGTTGTTTGCCATTCGTGAAGACAGCGGCAGTTATCGATTGCTGGATACCGTCAAAGATTCTGTCTGGGGACTGGATGTCGCCAACTATCCGTTTGCTCGTATTTTCTTCGCTATCTGCGTGATTATCATCATTTGTAAAACGCTGTCTCAGCTATTGCTGACGCATGTTGCGCTGGATATTCGCGTTCAGTTGCGCTTAAAACTCGCTGAAAAAATTCTAAATGCTCCTTACAGCTTTGTTGAGCATGTAGGACGGGCCAGATTGATTGCTTCATTGAACATTGATGTGCCGTCCATCATCAATGGCGCTGCTGTTATCCCGGGTGTGCTGGTTAATTCATTACAACTTCTGGGCATGCTTGGCTTTATAGCTGTGCTTAATATCGATGTGTTCATTTTTATTCTGGAAGCCGTGGTCTTTGGCGTGTTGTCTTTCCAGGCGTTTATGTACTTTGCCCGTAAGTTAACGGTGAAGGCCAGAAACCGGATGGATATTTCACAAGAAGCCTTTGAAGGTCTGGTGGACGGCATCAAAGAGCTAAAAATGGATAAGGACAAACGCGAGACTTATCTGCGCGATGTGCTGGCACACAACGAATTTGAAGTCACCCGGCTGTCAAAAAAAGCAGGTTCAATCATGCGAGTTGCCAGAAACTACGGCGACATGATCAGCTTTTTTATTATCGGTGTGATCAGTTTCGTATTCGTTAACTACCACGCGATTAGTACAGAAGAACTCATTGGTGTGATCATGGCCTTGCTGTATCTGACTGGGCCGATTGTTTATCTGCTCGATGCCAGTTCAGACATCATTCTTGCTCGTGTATACCTCGCTAAAATCAATGAGCTGTTCCGAACGTTCGAAGAAGAAAAAGTTGATGAGCCGAAAGATCTGTTTCAGCAGTGGTCCAGTATCCGTCTGAGAGATATTCGCTATACATTCGCCAATCAGGACTCAACCTTTTCACTCGGCCCCGTCGATCTGGATATTAATCGCGGCGAAATTACGTTTATTGTCGGCGGCAATGGCTCCGGTAAATCAACCCTGAGCAAAATTATTTCCCTTCACTATCAGGCCAGTAGCGGCACCGTATCCATTGATGACACGCCAGTTGATCCCTCAACGCTCGAATCGGCACGTCGTCGTATGTTCGCTATCTATTCCGATTATTACCTGTTCAAGCAGCTATTTGCGCCTGTCACTCAGGAAAAAATCAACCAGATTAATGCCTTATTGAAAGTAATGAAGCTGGATCAGCGCGTCACTTTCGAAGAAGGCAAATTCTCCACTACACAGTTATCCGATGGTCAGCGGCGTCGTCTTGCGCTGATCGTTGCGTTATTTGAAGCAAAGGATTGCTACATCTTTGATGAATGGGCGGCCGACCAGGACCCGGAATTCAAAGAGGTTTTTTACAAACGGGTACTGCCTGAACTTAAGGCAAAAGGGAAAGCCGTTATCGTTGTCACCCATGATGATCGCTACTTCGACACCGCCGACAAACTGGTGTTTATGGAGAACGGCGTGGTCGTTAATGGACGTGGTTTTCAGGTTAAGAAGAAGATTGAAGAGTTTGATGTTTCTGACTTTTTCGTTTGAAGGGTAGTTGTCTATGTCTAAAGTATCCTTGTCGCTTGCGCAGGAAAATATTTACCTCGAACACCAGTATGTCATTGAAAATACTGCTTACCATAATGTAGGCGGCTATTTCCTGATTCATGATGTTGATTTGCCTCGATTGTTGGCAGCTAACAAACAGGTCATGGCGAACTATGACATCCTGCGTACTCGATTCGAGCAGGTTGATGGTAAGGCGGTTCAGTACTTATCTGATACCATGCCCGGTGAAATTCCCTATATTGATTTCACTGGTGAGCCTGACCCCGTTGCCGCATGTGATGCTTATTTAAAAGAAGCATTTGAAACGCCCTTCAATGTATTCGGTGGTGAGCTGTTCAACTTTGTGTTGATGAAAATTTCACCCTCGGAGCATCGGTTTATGCTCATGACGCACCACCTGATCTTTGATGGTCTGGGTTTCATCAATATGGTGCGTAACTTTGAACGGGCCTATCAGGGTGATGCTCTCGACGTTGAGTCATGGACGTTAATCGAACATCGTGTGCAACGCGACCTCGACTATCAGAACAGTGAAAAATATCAGAAAGACAAAGCGTTCTGGCAACATCTGTCATCTCACAACTTCGATCAGCCCTTTTTAAAGCGTTATCCCGCCGGATTAAACCCGACGCCAGGTTCTCGCTTAGTTGCTCGCATCCCCCAGGAACTGACCGACAAGATAGCTCGTGTTGCTGCTGAAGAAGGGATCAACGAACCCAACTTTTTCCTCGCCGTTTTTGCTGCGTATTTTATGTTGTCCCGCTACAAAGAGTCTCTGGTCATGGCTGTTCCTACCCATAACCGGAGTAAAGCAGAGCGCGAACAGCTCGGCGTATTCATGAACGTCAATCCGTTGTTGATGTCACTCGGTTCTGACGGGTCGATGCGCCAGTTCATCAGCGATATCGTTAATGAACAACGCAAAATGTTCAGACATAAGCGATATCCACTGGCGCACATTAGCCGTGATCTGAATCTGATGGCTGAGAACAAACAATTATTGCAATTGTTCTTTAGCTATCTGGAAGTGGACCAGGATATTCAGCTCGGTAGTAAACCATCTACGCTGCATTATCTGTGTCATAACCAGGACATCATGCCGCTTAAGCTGACGGTCTGGCGTGAATCTAATAACGATAACTTGCTACTGGACTACAACTTCGAGTACTTCAGCACGGCTGATGTTGCAGCCATTGGTGATGATCTGATCCATTTTGCTTCGCAATGCATTGAAGCGTTGGATCAACCAATGCGTCAGATGTCGCTGGTTGCCGAGGATGCCGTTAACGCGATACAAGATTTTGGTTGTCGTCCGGCGTTACCTGCACAGCTTGAATGCTTACCGGTGCATCAACGCATTGTTGAACAAGCTAATAAAACGCCAAAACTGGCAGCGGTTACTCAACCTGCATCCGACTCACTGAGCTATGAAGAACTGAATAATCAGTCTGATCAGCTTGCAGCCTGGATGGTAGAAAAAGGCATTGGAAAAGGCGACCTGGTTGGCTTGTGCTTACCGCGTCGTGTGAACACATTAGCGGCCATGTTGGCCGTATTAAAAACGGGTGCCGCGTTTGTGCCGCTTGACCCTGCTCATCCGGTTGAACGGTTAAACCATATTATCGAACAGTCTGGTATGCGCCTGTTGTTGGTCAGTGATTCCGGGCTGAAAGGTGTTGAACAAGCTGACATCGTTAATCTGAATGACACCGCTATTCAACAACAGATTGTATCTTGCGATGTAGCCGCGATTCATGCACCAGCCGTACAGGTTGAAACTGATGATCTGGCCTATGTGATTTTCACCTCGGGCTCAACGGGTAAACCTAAAGGGGTGGAAGTCAGTCATCGGGCATTAGATAACTTCCTGATAGCCATGAATGATCGCTTATCAGGACAGTTAGCATCAGCGCGTATGCTGGCGACGACGACATTATCATTTGATATTTCACTGCTGGAATTGCTTGGCCCGATTAGTTTTGGTGGCGAAGTTATTCTGGTTGCCGACGACGTTGCGAAAGATCCGTTATTACTTACTCAGTTGATTGACGAGCAACAGCCTGATATTGCTCAGGCAACGCCTTCGCTGTGGGAAAACCTGTTGAATGCTGGATGGCAAGGGGATCGTGAATCAACACTGACAGTATTGTGCGGTGGCGAACCCCTGTCTAACGCGACTGCACAACGGCTGCTGCCTGTTTGTCGTCAACTATTGAATTGCTATGGTCCGACAGAAGCCACTATCTGGTCAATGGTTAAAACGGTTACGACTGATCAAACGACTGGGTTAACTCAGTCGATTGGACAGCCACTGGCAAATTACGCTCATTATGTGCTGGAACCTTCCGTTGATGAGAGCAAAACTCAGGCGCAATTAATGCCGCTGGGCGCTATTGGTGAATTATGGATTGGTGGCCCGAGTCTGGCGAAAGGCTATACCGGACAACCATCGTTAACCGCTGAACGGTTCGTTAATGTCGATATCGGTAACGTTGATATTGATAACGCCGGGCAGGCGCAACGATTATTCAAAACCGGTGATCTGGTGCGCTGGCAATCTGACGGTAATCTGGAATTTATCGGACGTGCTGATGATCAGGTCAAAGTCCGTGGTCATCGAATTGAACTTCGCGAAATTGAAACCGTCCTGCAAGCTTTCCCTGAAGTGGCAAATTGCGCCGTTACTGTTTGGCAGGACGCGGCACAGCCTCAGCAAGACGCCCGACTGGTCAGCTGGTTAGTGCTCAATGAACAAAGTAAAAGTCAGTCAGATACCGTTGTCAGCATCAAGCAACATTTAAGAAATAAACTGCCCGGGTATATGCAGCCTGCGGCATTCACTGTACTGACATCATTACCTCTGACACCAAACGGTAAAATTGATAAGAAAGCCTTACCAGAACCGGATTTCACTGCATGGCAGGCAGAAATTCAAGCCCCTGAAACTGAGCTGGAAAAAGCACTGGTTGCAATCTGGGCTGACGTTCTTCAACTGGATGCAGCAAGCCTGAGCGTACTGTCCAATTTCTTCGAATTAGGCGGCCATTCATTGCAAATGACCCGGCTGATTAATGCTATTCGGGCCAAATTGCAGGTTGAAATTACCATTGCTCAGTTACTCAATGATGCAACCATCCGCTCGCTGGCAGAGGTGATCAGTCAGCTTGCGCCGGGTGAGACTCGCGCAGCGATTACGTCATTTAATCTGGCTGATACGGATGTCTCACTGGCGTCGTTTGCTCAGTCAAGATTGTGGTTTATTGATGCGCTTCAACAGGGCAGCACCGAATACCACATGCCTGCGGCATTGCGATTGTCTGGTCCATTTGATGTTGATGCCGCTGAACGCGCTTTGACGTTGTTGACTGAACGTCATCAAGTGCTGCGAACGGTTTATGCTCAGGAAGATGAACGTGTGTATCAACGTGTTCTGCCTGCGACACCGTTTAAACTTGAACGACACGACTTGTCCCGCTTAAGTGCCGAACAGCAACATCAAACATCCTTAAGTTTGCAACGGGAACATCAGGACAAACCATTTGATTTGTCATCAGAGTTGATGCTCCGGGCTGCTGTGATCTCCCTGAGTGACGAGCAAAATACAGAACAATCAATCTTATTATTCTGCTTACATCATATTGCTGGTGATGGCTGGTCAGTAGATATTTTGTTACGTGAATTCAGTGTGTTGTATCAGTCAGAAGTGGCTGGCAGCAAGGCTGATTTAGCGCCATTGTCTGTGCAATATCGTGATTATGCACTTTGGCAACAAGCCCTGTTATTTGGCCGTGTTGGACACGAGCAGGATACCGACAAACCACAACAATTAACGGTGGCTATGCAGTCGCAGCTCGACTACTGGAAGGATGTGCTGGACGGTGCGCCTGCGGTTCACAGTCTGGCGACTGACTTTCCTCGACCAGTGAATAATCAGCACCTGGGTCATCAGGTTAGTACTCACATTGAAAAATCGTTGAGTGACTCGCTGCTTGCACTGGCACAACAGACTCACCTCACACCATTTATGTTATTGCATGGCGCATTGGCGCTGGTGTTATCTCGACATAGCTATGAAGATGACATTGTTATTGGCACGCCAATGGCGAATCGTCCTGACGATGCTGTTGCTCCTTTAATTGGATTCTTTGCGAATACCCTGGTGTTGCGTGCCGACACGCAAAACCGATCAGTCGCTGATTATTTCACGCATATTCGTGACGTTAATCTCGGCGCTCAGGCCCATCAGGATATTCCTTTTGATCACCTGGTTGAACATTGTGTCAGTCAACGTAGTCGTCAACACAGTCCACTGTTCCAGATTATGTTAACGATGAACGGCGGCGATACATCCGCGCTGTCACTAGATGGCATAACGGTCACTGACGCTAACGTGGACACCCATGCTAAAGCACAGACTAAACGGACTCGTTTTGAGCTGGAAATCACAGCAGCATTTGACGAGTCAGGTCTGAATCTGTCCTGGATTTACAACACCGAAATTTTCACACAATCACACATCGCAGCATTAGCACAACAGTTCTCGACATTACTGAATCACCTCATTCAGCCAGATGTTCTGCAACTGTCATTAGCTGATCTGCCAGTGATGTCTCAGGAGCAACGTCAGTCCGCATTGCAACATGCTCAGGGAGAACGTGTTGATGTTGCATCACAACAACTGCATACCGCTTTTGAACAGCAAGCCGAACAAACACCGGACGTAGTCGCTGTCGTATTTGACGATAACGTGTTGACGTATCAACAGTTGAATCAACAGGCGAATCAGTTAGCACACGGTTTAATTGCTCGCGGTGTGCTGCCGGGCGATATCGTGGCTGTCTGCCTGGAACGTAGCCTGGAGTTAGTGGTGTCGTTGCTGGCGATTGTAAAAGCTGGCGCGGCTTATTTACCGCTGGATACCGCCGCACCTCAGGCGCGGTTAGCGCAGATAGAAACTGATTCCAGTGCGAAACTGGTGCTGACCAATGACGCTGGGATCAAACACTTTAAGCTGGGTGTCCTTGTAAGCGATGTTCAATCCGATGCTAGTCGTTCAGAGGGTATTGCAAATCCTGAGATATCCGACCTGACACCAGAGAATCTGGCCTATGTAATTTACACTTCGGGTTCGACCGGGCAGCCAAAAGGCGTGCAAATCAGTCACCACGCGATAGTGAATCGTCTGGACTGGATGCAACAGGAATACGGTTTAACGGCGTCGGACAACGTCCTTCAGAAAACCCCGTATACCTTTGATGTCTCAGTGTGGGAATTCTTCTGGCCGCTGCGTGAAGGCGCGAGTTTAGTGCTGGCAAAACCAGACGGTCATAAAGACCCGGGTTATCTATCCTCTTTGATTAACGAGGCACAGATTTCCGTATTGCACTTCGTGCCATCCATGTTGAACGTGTTCATGCAGCAGACTGAATTTGCCGATTCAGTGCGTTACCTGTTCTGTAGTGGTGAGGCGCTGGAAACTGCGACGGTCGAGACAGTTAAACAACAGTCGCCCCATGTTGCGATGTTTAACCTGTATGGTCCGACGGAAGCGGCGATTGACGTCAGTGCTTTTGACTGCTCGGAGTTGTTTGCGAATGATTCTGGCCCGTTCAGCTTGGGCAGTGTGCCGATTGGTAAACCTGTTCAGAATACCTCGTTACTGGTGCTGGATAATCAGATGAATCTGGTACCAGACGGCGCCATTGGTGAGCTATACATTGGCGGTGATAATCTGGCAAACGGCTATCTTGGCCAGCCAGCATTAACCGCTGAACGCTTTATACAACATCCGTTTTCAGCGAATGAAACCCTGTATCGCACCGGCGATTTAGTGCGTCGATTAGCTGACGGAAATCTGGTGTTTACGGGCCGTGCCGATGATCAGGTGAAACTGCATGGCTTGCGGATTGAACCGGGCGAAATCGTTCATCAGTGTCTGGCCTGTGAAGGCATTACCGATGCGGTGGTGATGGTGCGTGATGAGCGACTGGTTGCCTGGTTGGTTTCAGATGCTGACGTGTCTGAAGATGAAATACGCCAGCAACTTAGTCAGCAGTTACCGGATTATATGGTGCCGTCAGCGTTTGTCTGGCTGGATGAAATCCCACTGACGACGAACGGCAAGTTAGACCGCAAAGCCTTACCGGAACCAAACAAAAAATCAGCAGTTTATGTTGCACCGACCACTGATGCAGAACAGGTATTGTGCGATGTATTCAGTAGGCTGTTTAACGTGGACACCCATGATAAAAACATGGATGTCCATGATAGAGCCTCAGATAACAATAGCGATCTTTATGAGGACACCCATGATAAAAAGGTGGGTGTCCACGATAATTTCTTCGCGCTGGGTGGGCATTCTCTGTTAGTGATGAAAGCCGTTGCTCAGTTGCGTGAAGCCGGTTGGCAGGTATCTGTTGCCGATTTCTTTGGTGCGACGGATATTCAATCGTTAGCTCCACATCTTGAAAATTACGAACAGACAGACATCCCCGAGAATCAGATTCCTGCTGATTGTCAGCAGATCACACCTGACATGTTACCGCTGATCACATTAAGTGAATCAGAGATTGAATCTGTCACCCAGCAAATCCCCGGCGGCGCAGGCAACATCCAGGACATCTATCCATTAGCCCCGCTGCAACAGGGGCTGTATTTCCATCATCAGACAGCAGAAGATGGGAAAGACCCGTATGTGCTGACGGCACTGTTGCGGTTTGACTCGGGTGAAGCGGTGGAGCGTTTTGTGTCGGTACTGCGTCAGGTGATAGCGCGACATGATGTGCTGCGCACGGTGATGCTGAGTGACGGACTGGCGACACCGGTGCAGGTGGTGCTGCGAGAGGCGGCGCTGACGGTGGAAACCGTGTTTGCAGGTAGTGACAGCACACTGGACCGGACGATGGCCGCGCTGGTGGCACCGGGCGAGCAGTGGCTGGACTTAACACAGGCCCCGGCGATTCAGTTACAACGGGGTGACCATCAGGACGGCACGGTGTTGCTGGCGGTGAAATGGCATCACGTGCTGATGGACCATCTGGCACTGGACGTGGTGGTGGATGAAATCCACCGGTTACAACAGGGTGAAACCCTGGAAGAGGCCCGTCAGTACCGTGACTTTATTGCCCGCTGGTTACAACAGGACCGGGCGGGAGACCAGGCCTGGTTCAGGGAGCACCTGGCCGGGGTGACTGACAGCAGCCTGATGTTTGATTTACCGGACGACCCGGCGGACATCGCGGCCGAGGCGGATACGGTGCTGCCTCCGGCGCTGGCCGAACAGCTGATTGCCACCTGTCGTGACCGACAGCTCAGTCCGGCGATTGTGTTCCATCTGGTGTGGGCGCTGGTGGCCGGGCGTTGCAGTGGCCGGTCTGATGTGGTGTTCGGCACGGTGCTGGCCGGTCGGATGCTGGATGATGATATTGCCCAGCGCAGTATCGGGCTTTACATGAACACACTGCCGCTTCGGGTGTCACTGACACAGTCGGTGGCGGATGGCCTGGCGGCGGTGCGTGACGGTCTGGCGGGGCTGATGAGTCATGAGCAGATGCCTCTGGCGGATGCTCAGCAGTGCAGTGACCTGCCGGCCGGTGTGCCGCTGTTTAACAGCTTACTGAACTACCGTCACGACGTGGTGACGGACGGGGCTGATGCATCCGGTGACTCTTCTGTGTCGGGCTTCGAGACGGTCAGCAACAGTGAACGAACCAATTATCCGTTCACCTTACAGGTGGGCGAGCAGGGCGAACGGTTTGTCCTGAACACCCAGGTGAAAGGGGGCTTCTCGCCACAACGACTGGCAGACCAGGTGATGGCGGTGTTGTCACAGGTGCTGACGGCACTGGACGAGGATGATTCACGGTCGCTGAACACGGTCAGTGTGGTGACGGACGACGATATCCGTCAGCTGTCAGCACAACTGGCCAGTCAGCCGCTGACCGAACCGGTGGTCTCCGTGGTGAGCCAGGTGAGTGCCTTTGCCCGGCACCCGGAGGCGGGGCGGATGAGCGCGGTGGTGAGTGCCGTCGGTGGTGACACACAGACCCTGAGTTATCGCGAGCTGGAACAACAGAGTAATCAGCTGGCGCAGTATTTACAGGCGTCATCGGTGCAGGCCGGTGATGTACTGGGGCTGAGCCTGAATCGCGGCCTGTCCCTGCCGGTGGCGATGCTGGCGGTGTGGAAAGTGGGCGCGGCGTGGGTGCCGCTGGACCCGGCGTATCCGTCGGCCCGGCTGACACACATGATTCAGGACGCGGGTATCCGGTATGTGTTGTGCGGTGATGAGACCGGCAACCTGCCGGCGGCGACGGTACAGCTGATACCGCTTGGCCGGCTTGACTGGTCCCGGTTGTCGGATGCCCCGGTGGTGTCTGACTCGTCTCATGACGAATTACCGGCGTATTTAATTTACACCTCGGGTTCGACCGGTCAGCCCAAAGGGGTGACGATTTCCCACGGGGCGCTGAATCACTTTATCGCCGCCGCCCGTCAGCAACTGGGCGAGGTGTTATCGGCGGATACCCGCTGGCTGGCGGTGACCACGGTGAACTTTGATATTGCCCAGCTGGAGCTGTTCGGGCCACTGACGGCCGGTGGCTGTGTGGTACTGGCCTCGGGTGAGCAGACCACGGACCCGGATGCGTTACTGCAACTGATTGCTGACCAGTCGGTGACGGCGATGCAGGCGACACCGGCGAGCTGGCAGATGCTGGCGGATGCGGGCTGGATGGGCGATGACTCCCTGACTGTGCTGTGTGGGGGTGAAGCGTTACCGCTGCCGCTGTTACAGACACTGCAACAGGGTAACCGGGCGGTGTGGAACTGTTACGGCCCGACGGAAGCGACGGTGTGGTCGATGATGCAGCCGGTGACGG
>CBFHMJ010000039.1:0-122233 GCA_965656875.1 Alteromonadaceae bacterium | reverse complement strand
GACCTTACCAACAGACGCTCTCTAAAAAAGTAGTGTCCACTTAAAACAAGTGGGCACTTAATCTAAAGTTATTCAAGATGCCGCCACCGGACGGTTACCAATCAATCACCACACTATCATATTAATTTTCAATATAAGCCCTCCCAATAAGCCCGGTTCCCGCCCTTATGCCAATATGCAACCGCTAAGAACGTATTGATTTCTCACCTGTTAATTACTATATCTATTTGTTTTATCTCGTATTCCTTACATTTTTTCTGATAAAAGGTCCGAGGTATCTTTTCACCTGACCATTTATTTTTGGTTATACATACGTCTATTATGGAAGTGTCGTTTAATTTTATATCAAAGGGTTTATGAAGAGACTTCTGTGGTTATTAGTATTCCTTTCGTGGTGTTCGAACGCTGCGATAGAGATAGTGTCAGAGGAGTGGCCGCCTTATTCGTATCTCAATGAAAAAAATGAGCCGTCGGGATTAATTACCGAGCGCCTTATTAACCAGCTTCGTCAGCATCAAATTGCTTATAACATTCGTTTTTTACCCTGGGCCCGGGCTTATCATACGGCGAGAAGTGAAAAGAATACCTTGATCTTTCCTATCTCTAAAAACACTGAGCGACTGCCGTATTTTCACTGGATTTGTCCGGTGTATGACTATATCTCTGTCCAGGCGTTTAGTAAGAAAAAGCGTGGATTTTCAAACTATACCCTAACGCAGCTACGCCAGCGGGATGTGCGTATTGGGGTGATGCGAGGTGATAACAGCTACAAGCACTTACTGGAGCTGGGTTTTAAACATGAAAATCTGGATGTGAGTGCCAATGAAATTAGTAATATCCATAAACTGGCGGCAAACCGGGTGGATGTGATTTTTCAGAGCAAAGAGTCGTTTGATTACCGAATGAAAAACCTGGATTACTCGCGGAGTGATTATGTCGCAGGGGTTATTTTGCATGAATTTAATGAATTAACCATGTGTGCGGCGCTGAGTATTGATTCAGATAAGAAAGTGATTGAAACGATGACTCGGGTGTTAACCTTGCCTGAAAAATAACGAATTAGCAGGGTGTCGTTACCCTAAGTTGCATGGACATTATTGGCGTAATATCGATAAAAAATAGCTGAATCTGATAACAGAGGTTCAGCTATTTTTTTATGCATGAGTGTTGAGTGGTTGTCAGGATGCTGTTGTGAGCGGTTCAGGTTCCCGGCGGAACAATAAATAGAATGCGGCAGGCACGAACAGCAGTGAAATGATCGAGGCGACAAACAGACCGCCAATCATTAGTGTTGCCATAGGCTCAAACAAGGCTCCACCCGCAATGCCCATTGGCAATAAGCCAACGACAGTGGTTAAGGTTGTTAGTGTTATCGGGGTCACTCGTTTTTGTGCGGCGATAATAATGGCCTGTTTAAGGGAGTGTTGTTGACGTTCAATATCAATTTGATCAATCAACACAATGGCATTGTTGATAATAATACCTGCCAGTGAAATAAGCCCCAGGGTGCCAAAAAAGGAATACGGTTGTCCGGCAATGAGCAGTCCAAGTGGCGAACCAACCAGAATCAAGGGAATCGTCATAAAGATAAGGGCGACTCGCCTGACAGAATTGAACTGATACATAATGGCTGCAAACATTACCAGCAATGCAGGAATTAATCCGGCCAGCAATTGTTGGTTGACGTCTTCACTGTCTTTAATTTCACCATCAAATTCAACGCTATAGCCGCCGGTAAAATCCATCTTTGCGATAACAGGTTCCAGAAATTCCATCAGGTCAAAGGCAGAAAACTGAGTGCTTTTCACGGATACCTTGATAGTACGTTCCTGATTTTCCCGTCGTAGTTGAGAGAGTTCATAGACAGGTTCAAACGTCGCTATCTGATCCAGTGTTATTAGTTGACCATTCACGGGAATGGTAATGCCTTCCAGGTCTTCGATACTGTCACGAGATGTTTTTGTCGCCCGGATCATGATGGGAATAACCTTGTTACCCTCCCGATACTCAGACACGGTTGCGCCGGATAAGTAAGATTCCAGTGCGCGAGAAATATCACGAGACGTAACACCGTGCTCTCTGGCTCTGTCCTGAGCGACATTAACGATGATCTTAACAACTTTATTGCCCCAGTCGTTTTCGTTTTGAATCACACCGGGCAAATTCACCACAGAAGATTCGATGTGTTTTGCCATCGACAGCAATTTGTCGGCATCGGGTCCGGTAAATTTTACTTCCACAATGCCAGATTCTTCGCCGCCCATAGACAGATGTTTTACTTTGGCTGATGCTGCGGGATGTTGCTCGAACAGCCAGCGTCGCGTTCGCTGTGCGGCAGCGTTGGCACCTTCAAAATCATACGTATTGACCAGAATAAATGCGCTGGACGGGTTGGTATCGGCAGGGTTGAGCGCCAGGTAGAACCGAGGTCCGCCATCGCCCACGTAAACCGTCGTGTCTTTTACTTCTGGATTGACCTGTTTGTTCAACAGCCATTGTTCAACAGCTTCAGCTTCTTGCTGTGTACGTGTTATGGATGTGCCCTTTGGCATATCCAGGTAAATCAGATACTGATTACGGGCGCTGAGAGGGAACATTTCGTTTTTCAGATAATCGAACAGTGTGGTCGATACGATGACGATGATATAGGCACCAATGGTGACAGGAACCGCGTGTTTAATAACACGTTCAATAATGGCACTGTAAGCACTGACTAATCTGGAAGGCTTTTTGTTCTCGGTGTGTTCAGCCGTAGTCGATGTTTTATTATCGGATAACCAAACACACAACGGAGGGAGTAAGTACATTGCTGTCAGCCAGGAACCAACCAGCATTAAGGCGACGACGGCTCCGAGCGCGAAACCGTATTCACCGTCAGTACCTTCGACCAGAAAGAGTGGAATAAATGCGGCAACGGTAGTAATTGAAGCGACGGCCAACGGCGTACCAAATTGTTTACTGGCGCGGGTGGCGGCGTCTGCGGGAGCCATACCTCGCGAAATCTGGGTTTGAATGTCTTCTACTATGACCAGGCCATTATCGACTAACAGGCCTAACGAAATGATAACGGCGGCGATAGAAACGACGTGCAGCTCAATCCCAAAATGGCCCATCAGTGTCATGGTAAACATAACGGAGAAGGGAACAATACAGGCGACAATCAGGGCCGGGCGAATACCCAGAAAAATCATCAGCACGATGAGTACGACGGCTGCCGTTTGCAGCACGTTCACTAATGCTTCGTTGACGGAACGGGTTACATCGGCTTCCTGCCAGGTTGAATAGTCATAGCTGATCCCTAATGGTTGCGTTTGTTCAACGGCTGCAACCATGGCATGTAAACGTTCGCCCAATACCTGGATATCTTGTCCGTCGGACATTTGCACCCCGAGTACAATTGCGGGTTGTCCGTTAAAGAATACGGGGGTGGTCGCAGGTTCTTCATAGCCACGGCGAACGGTAATTAAGTCTTGTAAGTGAATCAATGTGCCTGAATCTTCAACCTGGGTGATCATCTCTTCAATATCGTTCAGGCTGGCAAAGTCACCGTTAACTTCGACGGTTAGTGTGGTGCCTGCTGCATCGATATCGCCTGAAGACAGAATGACGTTCTGAGTTTGTAAATCTTTCAGTAAGGTAGGAAGTTGAATACCGGTTGTGGCTAATTTTCGAGAATCGATATCTAACCAGATGCGTTCTTCCTGGACACCGTACAGTGTTACACGGCCAATACCATTGACGGTATAGAGCTTTTTACGCAAGTGTTTGGCTGATTCTTTAAGCTCGGCGTAATTGAAGCCATCACCCGTGACTGCAATTGTCGCAATTTCAACATCGCCGTAATCAGTATTGATATGCGGCCCCTGAGTACCTTGCGGTAATTCGTGGGCAACCGAATTCATCTTATTACGGATTTCCTGAAATACCCCTTCGATTGCATGCTTTGGCAGCGATTCATATAAATCCAGATATAAAACCGCACTGCCTGTGGTTATCAGGGTGTTAATGTCTTCAACTTCGCTAATGCGTCGAGCTGTTCGTTCTAATGGGTCGGCAATCAGGTTTTCAATACGTTCCGGGTCCATCCCGGGAAACGATGCCGACACGACTGCGGTGCGAATGGTAATGGCCGGATCTTCGCGTTTGGATAGTTTGAAATAAGCACTGGTTCCAATCAGCAAAACGGCAATCATGACGAAGACAGTAAAGCGATTATGTGAGATCCCAAATCGGGTTAAACGTTCCATGTTTATCTCCGTAACGATTGAGGTAACAAATGAGAAGAGTCAGTTGAGGGTAATAATTTTACACGCTGTCCTTCACGGATGAATGCCACACCAGCGACAGCAATTTTATCGCCCGGTTCCAGTCCGTGAGAAACAAACACAAGGTTGTCCCGGATACCTGCGATGGATACCTGACGTCGTTGCATGGTTTGCGTTTCATCGTCATAGCGATACATCACGCCATCAACACTGTTTTCACCGGTGATCGTTGCCGGGAAATCATCTTCCATAGATAGCGCCGAGAGCGGTAATGCAAAGCCAGGTGTTTTACTGATGTTGACTTCTACGGCAATTTCAATCGCCATACCTGCCTTTAAACGTGGGGAGTTTTCTTGCAGGGTAACGATCACCGGGTAGGATGAAACTTTGTCTGCGCGTTCGCCCAGTTCGGTGATCACGGCATGTAATGTGACCGTTGGATCATCAGCTGAACGGATGATCACTGACTTACCTACAGATAGCCGATTGACCAGATCCCAGGAAACAGCAAACTGAGCTTCGAATTGATCTGGATTGTACAAACGGGCGATCACCTGACCGCTATCGATCGTTGCCCAGGAATCAACAGAAACTGCATTGATGATCCCATCGTAGGGTGCTTTCAATACGGATTTTTTTAATCGATCTTTTGCGGTATCTAATTGTTTGATCGTTTGTTCAACTCGGGCTTTTGTTGCCAGCATATCGGCATTGGCCTGATCAATAGTGGCTTTGCTGATGATACGTTTGTCATACAGTGCTTGTTGTCGCTCATAGTTACTGGCGGCATTTTTCGCGGTGGCTCTGGCTTGACTCAGTGCTGCTTTCGTTTCATCTACCGCGAGTTTCAGCGCTTTTTGATCCAGCATTAGTAAGGCTTCCCCTTGCTTTACGCGTTGACCTACTTCCAGATCATTTTTTCCAAGACGCCCATCGATCTCGAATGCCAGTGCCGTTGTATCTGCCGGGATCAAAACCGAAGGGAATCGACGGACTGATGTGTTACTGGTGCTGGTGATCGTAACGGTTTTTACGCCACGTACAGGTGGTTCAAAAGGTTGTTCATCCTGTTGGCAGCCTTGCAGGGTGATGATCATAACCAGCATGATCAAGCGATGGGTAAGCGTCATTTATTGCTCCGTAGTCGTGGGATCATTCATTGCTCGCGTTCTTGCGTTGCAATGAGATCCAAATTCATCGTAGAAATTGGTGAGTCAATTTTATATTTAAAAGTGACTGGTCGGTCTTAATTATAAAGATAGATTAAAAATTGACAAGCGATCCGTTTGTTCTGACCGGATCGCTGTGGTGTTTTTGGTGGAAAAGTTAAAGGGGATCAGCGTTTAATGAATGGATTTGTTTCAATGACGTTTATGTTGTATTCCACGCCATTGAACTCGAGCAAAATTTCACCTACAAAGGTCAGCACGCTCTAATTATTTGATTTTAATAATGTACTCTCAAAAACAGTCCAGCTATGTTGAAAGATCTCTCGTGGATCCGTGTCCGGGCATGCAACGGTAAACATTAACGAGCCGTCGATTTGAGCAATAATCATTTTTGCGAAAGATTGAATATCGACTGGATTGAATTCATTGCTTTGAATGCCTCGCTCCAGGATGTCTGACAGGATTTTAATATCTTCGCGATAGATCTCTTCTAACTTTGTTCGTGTCGCTGCATGAGAATAGAAATCACCAAAGACGGGCAGCAAATCAGGATATTCATTGAGGATATCGTATTGATTATTACAACGAACAAGCAATTCTTCACGGCAAGATGCAAACGGTGCAGCTTCAGAAAATCGGGTTTCTTGCTCATGTGACATGAAATCGATAATCGCAATAAATAGTTCGTCTTTGCTTTTGAAGAAACGATACACGCTACCTTTGGATAAACCTGAATCTGTAGCAATCATGTCGGTTGTCGTGCCATGAAAACCATGCTGGCTGATACAGCGAATAGCAGCATTCAGTATCTGCTGTCGGCGAATTTCTGGCGCGGCATGACTGGAACCTCGGCGTTTCAATGGCTCATGGTCAGGTGTGGTTTGTTGAGAGGATTCAGGTTTCAAGGTATATCGTTCTTTGTTAATAAATATGCTGGAAAAATGCAGCAACCGAGGTGCAATGTCAATATGTCAGCACGTTGAGGGCGGTAGCAACCGCCCTGATACTTATTTTGTTTTATGTCGCTCTGTGTCGTGATATTGCCAGAGTACGTTGAGAATTTTCCATTCTCCGTTGTCATCTTTCATCAAGTGCATATAGTCAATCCATTCGTCAGCGGTGAGTTTTACGCTGGCGGCTCGCTGATCAATATCAAAGATTTCTATTTCGATTCGGGGATCTGGTGGAAACTGTTTGCCATCACGATTGTAGGTGCCTGCAACGCTGACCATGGTGGCATAACTGGTTTCGACGAGAAACGGTTTACCATTTTTATCAGTCCAGTAAGTGCGTTTTTTTAGCTTAGGATGTAAAGCGGGTTTTATTTGCTGAGGATTAACGGTGATTTGCGATTCGATATAATCCAGTGCGACCAAACGTACTGCTTTTTCATCCGCCGATTGCTCGGCGACGGCGGGGAGTGCCTGAAGTGTTAATGCTGTGAACAAACCTGCGGTGAGTAATGCTTTCATGAAAAACTCCGTTGCAACTGATTTAATATTGAGTAAATCAAAGATTGGTTGTAATCGAAAGACAAATTACATCGTTCATTACATTTATTTTTCGGTAATCTGTAACGATCTGAATAACGGAAAGAACTACCTCTGATTATGCCAAAATTTATCCAATATGGACTTGTCTCCTGCATGGCAATGTTGTTGTCATTATTGTCTTTATGGACAAATGCTTCTGCTTTTTTACCCGCAGCATTCAAACCACCTGTCTCATTCACACTAAACGCTTATTCATTTCGAAAAATATCGCCAGACTGGGCGGATAAAGATTACCAGGCGTTGATGGCGGCAAGGCAGGTAATCAGGCAGAAGCTCGGTACAGACTGGCCTTCTGATACGTTTACAGCGCAAGAAAATCGAGCAACGATTATTGACGATGCCGCCGCTTTTGATGCAAGAACACGCTTAACGTATTCCGTGTTCGATGCTGAAAACCGCGTGGTTGGTAGTTTGTATATCAGCCCAGTGACGAATGAGAAAGATGAAGTGACTGGTGTGAGTGTTTTTTTCTGGCTAAGGCCGGACATCACAACAGAGAAAGAATATTGGCAATTGCTGGCGGTGATTCAGCAGCATTTGTCAGAGGCGTGGCCATTTAGCGAGGTTGATTACTCACTAAATGGCACACGTTAATTAAGGGTTGAGAGTCGTTTCCAACACTGATTCAACTACAAGCGATATTTCAGGTTAATGCCCATGGTTCTTGGTTGGCCGACCAGTGCAGAGAAATCATTGGTTGCAGTGGTGTTGCCTGTACTCGCACCAAATTCAATACCGTAAATGGGCACTTCATCAGTCAGGTTGTTAACGAACAGGGCAACTTCCCATTTGTCATTAAAGACACCAACGCGGAAATTAATCAGTGTGTAATCTGGACGTTCCGGAGCTTCACCTTCACCAAAGCCTGACAACGATTCATCGACATATTGCGCCGAGGTAAAGATAAAGCCGTCGAGCTCGTCGGTGATCTCTGTGGTGTATTCCAGACGAAGATTCCAGGTATTTTCTGGCACGTCGAATAGTTCATCATCTTTTTGCAGGCCGCGAGAAGCCAGATTCGGGTTATTGGTTCCGGCAAAAACTGCATCCGTGTAAGCGTAACCTGCGCTTACTCGTAACTCATCAATAGGGTAAAAGGTGGTTTCAAACTCAAAACCATCGATTTCTACTTTACCCACGTTTGAGGTGAATACAGCAACACCCGATTCAGGACCACAGTCTTGCTGAACACTTAGCTGAAAATCTTCCCAATCCGTTTTATATACTGATGCAGCAACGCTTAAGCGGCCACCGTAATAATTAAGTTTGGTACCAAGTTCCAGGGTTTGAGCTTCATCGCTGTCAAAGGGTTCAGGTACTGCTGGAATATTGTATTGCGCACGGGCTTCCGGGCTACATACATCATCAACAATAGGTGCATTGATACCGCCAGAACGGAAGCCTTCCGAGTAACTTAAGTAGAGATTTGTACGTTCGTCAGGTGTAAAAGTAACAACGGCACGCGGACTAAAACCTGATTCTGAATTGTCGTCAGCAAAATTGTAATCTTCATTGCCAACCGCAGCGCCACCTCGGCCATATTGCAAACGGTATTCATCCTGATCGATATTGAAGTAACGACCACCGAGCGAGATTTTCCACTGATCGTTGAAGCGATAGCCTAGTTGACCAAACAGTGCAATTTCATCTTCTTCAAAGTCGGTCGTTTGTTCACGCAGGATTGGTGGTACGTCCGATCCCCAGGTTTCAGTGACTCTGCGGTCTGCCTGCATCGTTGTTTCAATGTCTCTGTAGAAGACACCAACAACATAATCCCAGGGACCATCAAGCATTGATGTTAACCGTATTTCCTGAGTGAATTGTTTTACATCCGTATCGTTATATAAGCCGACAATAAAGCGGTTGTCGGCGTATTCTGCGGGTCTGGTGAATTCGCCTTCAATGCCACCGTTGCCGAAGGGGGAAATATCAAAAAGACCATCTACTTCACGGTCCATATAGCCTGTCGCTGAAACAACAGTGAAGCCGTATTGATCGGATAAATCCCATTCAGCATCCAGGCTGTAAATCCAGGTTTCGTCGTCAGTGAACGTATCCTGGTATTTGTGAACCATTCTGATTTCGCCCTCTTCGTCAAAGCTCATGTCAACGCTTGGACGTTGCTGATCGGCGTTCTGATCCTGATAGAAAATAGTGCCAGTGACTGAGAAGTTGTCGGTCGGTTCGATTTTTAAAGCTGCTCTGATTGAATCTGAACTGACGTCGTTGACATCATGAATCGGATTATCAAAATTTTCGAAAACGTCGTTAGTTACCGGGCGGATATCGTCGATCCAGCCACCTTGTTCATCGATCATTGCCGCAAGACGAAATGCACCGTTGATCGAAGGCAATGGCACGTTAACCATGCCGGATAATGTGGTGTTGTTTTCACCGTCTTCCGTGGTGGAACCAATGAAATCAACGTTAGCATCCAGCTCGTCTAACTCAGGCTTATTCGTTTGAATACGAATAGCACCGCCCATTGAGGATGAACCGAACAGTGCGCCTTGCGGGCCACGTAGTACTTCAACAGAGCGAATATCGAAGAGTTTAGGATCGACCTGGGCAACACCAAAAGATGTACGGATCTGAAGCGGAGTTTCATCAAAATAAACGGCTGTCGTCGGAGACTGGTTCACGGTAACTTGCCCGACACCACGAATGAAATATCGTGCACCACCCACACCGGTTTTTGCCATTGAAATGCCTGGAACGCTGGCAGCAAAGTCTGAGAAATCGCCTGCGCCAAGCTTTTCTATTTCGTCTTCATAAAAATTCGCAATACTGACTGGCACATCCTGTATGCGCTCTTCACGTTTCTGCGCAGTAACGATGATGTGCTCAAATTGCTGTTCATCTTCTTCTTTAAATTCTTCATCTGCACTGGCAAAAGGCGACACCAGGGAGGCGACCGCAAGAGCGACCAGAGAAACACGGGTGTTGTTGCTATTCAGTGTTTCCCGTAATCGTCTTTTGTTATTAGCAGAGTACAGCAATTGCTGTGTCTGGGAGTTGCGGGGCATAGCAATTTCCTCAAGTTATTTTAGTGGATTCGGGCTGGGTACTTTTCTGAAAGCGGAAATAGTCTATACGAAACAACCGTTCCTATAGTGTGACAAATTGTCGCATTGTTAATTTTTTTTCATGATGCTAGCGTTTACCTAAAATAAATACTTATTAGATGTATCTAATAAAATTTCAAAAATAAACAGCAAGTTATAAGGGATTCTAAAATTAAATAAGGGATTTTTAATACTCAGACAAACAGTTCGGTTAACTATTTTTTTTCAATTGTTTCTTATATTCGTATAAATGAATTTAAGTGCGTGGGTTAAAAAAGAAAGCCTGAAAAGCGTGTAAATCAATCCTTGAATTGTCCTACGACAGGAAATGATTATGCAAACGATATTAGACACTGCTGGTAACACACCGTTGATTTCATTGAGAAATATGTTTGGTAAAAATCATGCAGAAGTGTGTTTAAAACTAGAACGAACAAATCCTGCTGGTTCGATCAAAGATCGACCGGCTCACTACATTATTGCTAAAGCAGAACGAGAGGGACTACTTAAACCGGGTGGCACTATTATTGAGTCTTCGTCTGGAAACTTTGGTATTTCCTGTGCGATGGTTGCCGCCGCTAAAGGGTATCGGGCGATTATTCTGGTCGATCCTAAAGTCACGCCAACAAATAAAGCGTTGCTGGAAGTGTATGGCGCAGAAGTTATTGTCGTTACAGAAAAAGATGACAGTGGTTCTTATCACAAAACTCGAATTGCACTGGCCAACAAACTACATAATGAAATTCCAAATTCTTTCCGTCCTGATCAATGTTTCAACACCAACAATGGTGAGGCGCATTACCATTCGACGGCACCTGAATTGTTGAAGCAATGTGATAACAAAATCGATGTACTGGTGCTGACAGTCAGTACTGGCGGTCAGATTGGTGGTTTCACACGCTTCTTTCACGAATATAGCCCGCAGACACAAATTATTGCGGTTGATGCCGTTGGATCAACGGTATTTGGTGGAAAGGCTCATGGTTACTTGTTACCTGGTATGGGATTAAGCTGGACACCGACCAATATCCAGAATCTGGAATGGTTATCCAGTGTTTATAAAGTGCCGGATGAAGACGCATTTTTAATGTGCCGAATGCTGGCAAAGAAAGAAGGTGTTCTGGTCGGTGGCTCAACGGGCGCTGCGATGAATGTCGCTATGCGGATGGCTGAAATTCTGGACAGTGATAAACGTATTGTCGCGCTGGCGTGTGACAGTGGTGAACGTTATCTGGATACGATCTACAGCGATAGCTGGATGGAAGGCAACGGATTGATTAAAGACATTGATCTGGAATCATTACGACAGCGAACGTTGAACTTACAAGCTTACAGTAATGATCCGGCAACAACGGCGAATTACAAACCTGAGTTGGTCAATGAACTGGGCGTGCCAAAAACGACGGCGCTGGCCTATGAAACATCGGGTAGCTAATTGATGTCTGCAAATACAACTGATAATCCTTATTCACCAACGGCGCTGGGTATTTACGGAGTTACGATTCTGTTTTACTCCGTCGTTTATATGGTGTTGATGATATTACCTTTCTACGCGCTGGCGCAGGGGGAAAGTAATTCGAGCATTGGAGCAATCATGGGCGTGACCATGCTGGCTTCCATGTTTGCCAGGCCCTGGGCGGGGAGGTTAATTGATAAGCATGGCGCAAATCGGGTTTTCCTGTACGCGCTGATTATCTTTGCAATCTCTTTGCTGGGATATTTCACCCATTCGCTGGCGGTGTACTGGATTGTTCGGCTGGTTCAGGGCGTTGTTGCGGCGTGTTTTTCAACGGCGATGGAAATCATCACGATTGATTTGCTGAGCAAACGTTTAAGAGCGCAGGGCGTGTCTTTGTACTCACTGGCTACCGTGATCCCCACAACGTTTGGCCCGGCGCTAACGTTATGGCTGAAAGACAGAGTTTCTTTTGAAGAGATCTTCTTATTGTTCTTTGTCATGGGCGCGTTGAATATCATCTTTGCGTTTTTGCTTAGCAATAAAACGACAAAACTTGAACTGAATTCCCAGCGGTCGACGGCTGGCACGCTTAAAGACTTTCTCAGTCAGTCGAAACTCCTTTATCCAACATTAATTATGTTGCTGGCTTCTGTTGCTAACGGGGCAATTTTTGTGTTCTTGCCACTGTTTTTAACAGAGTCTGGTTCTGATCATGCAGCCACTTATTTCCTTGCACAAATGATTACCCTGGTGGTAACACGATTTGTTGGGAGTAAATGGATACCTTCTGATGGCTCATTGTCATTGAAGTATATGTTGTTGCTGGCTTCTATTATTTGCTTTGGTACGTTTGCCATCTACTTCTCACAGAATTTGTGGTGGTTAATTGCGGCGGCGATTGCGAATGGTATCGGTTTTGCGTTGTTGTATCCGTCATTGCTGACGTTCATCTCATTTCTGGTTGAAAACGAATCACGGGGTTACTTCATTGGTTTATTCATTGGAGCGGCGGATTTGGGCTTTGCGCTGGGTTCGCTGGTGATGGGACCGATAGCAGACTGGTACAGCATCCACACTATTTTCTTAGCGTGTGGCGTGTGTACCTTACTGATTTTTCCGTTGTGCTTTTCTTGTTTCTCCCGAGACAAGCTGGTGGAAGAAGAGTTGGCGTCGTAAGACGCCAGCCATTTTCCATTTTTTTAATTCACTTATTGCTGAGTGATGTCATACCACAAGCTTTTCAGCTCCATATATTGCCATTCTGCGATTTGTTGTTTCTTCGCTTCTGCTAATGCTTTCTCAATGAGTAATTTAGCCTGCTTTAATTGTCCTTGCTGTTGATTGAGCTGAGCTTTTGCCTGTAATAAAAAGGGATTTGACTGATACTCAGGCTGAGCGGTTTGCAGTGTTTGAATCCAGTGTTTTGCCAGTTCAGGTTGATTACTTTTGATCGCTCTGATTGCAAATTGCGTCATGAATTCGGGCCAGGAATCCGGCATGGTTGCTTTGACTAAATCCAGAAATGGTTGAGCCTGATCCGGTGCGCGCTTTAAGAAGTAGGGCGCGATGTTATAGGCATGCATCCAGTTTAGTCGTGGCATATAGCCCAGTTTTTTAGCAAGCGCTTCGTAATGTCCAACGATACCTGAGGCAGTTTTCAACGTTAGTGTCTGTTCTCTTGAAAGTAAGAGTCCGTCAAACACTGTCATCAGGCCTTGGTGCAGTGCTGGTAACGCCATTGAATAATGGGTTTCATCTGGTAAATGGTGGTAATGCCAATGGAGTTTTTTATTGGTCTGCTTTGCTAACAATGGTTCAAGTTCAGCAATGCCCATACCTTGTTCATTCGCCAGAGTTATGTAGAGCTGAATGGGATTTCCCTGATACTGATTGAATGCCTTTGATTCAAGAAAGCGAGCAAGATCATCTTTTAGTCGATAGTCATCGAACCAGCCGCTCGGACTGAACGCCAGGTATGCATTGAATAAGTCAGGTTGGTTGAACAGAGTCGTCAGAGTGAAGTAACCGCCAAGACTGTAACCGGACAACATATTGTAGTCATTGGTCCTAAACTGGCTGGCTATCGCAGGCACGAGTTCGTTGCTAATGAACTGACGATACGCATCGGTCTTTCCCCAGGGACCATTGGGATCAGAAGCCAGTGCCGTCGTGGTGGTTCTGCGGTAGTCCATGTTTCCTTCGTTATTAATACCTACCACGATCAGATCGGGTGTTTTACCGTTCTTCGCCAGAAACTCAGCAACGGCGGCGGTGTGTCGGTAGTGAAAATCGCCATCAATAACGTACAGCACTGGGTAGCGGTGTTGTCCGGTTCCATAATCTTCAGGCAACGACACGTAATATCGTCGTTGTTGTTTCAGAATACTGGATTGAATGGTGTGAATCGTATGTCTGTTCTGAATCTCAGGATACGTAGTTTTCTCTGCGGAAATAGCGGTAGTTGAGGTCAGAAGAAAGCTGATAATGAGTGCGATAAAAAACCGGTTCATGGCTGTCCTGCTTAATTGGTGATACCAAATCGAATGGGTTCTTCGTAACGCTGAGTGTGTCTTTAGATAAGCTACAGGTCAAAAATATTGGGATGAATGGAGGCGAATTCGCCTCCATTGGTGGTAGAGGGTTAAAAAGAGATTGTCGATAGTATTGATTTTTAACGTGGTTTTGCTGTTATAAAAAGTACTCCATTGCTACTTCGTCACAGGCGTGCTTGCGTGGACACAGTTCGCAATCTTTCATCACTTTTTCAGGCAAGAATGATTTATCTGTGTAACTAAAGCCTTGTTTTTCAAAGAAGCCAGGCACCCGAGTCAGCACAATGACGCGTTTTAATTCGAGGTATTCTGCTTGCTTCAGTAAGTAGCTTACCAAATCCGTACCAATGCCTTTGCCGTGCGTGGTTTGATCTAAACCTAATGAACGAATTTCGGCGAGTCCGGTGCCGTAAATGTAGAGTGCTCCACAGCCAACAACCTGACCGTCTTCATTTTCAGCCACGGCAAAGGTTGATATGGCTTGAAGAACATCGGTTTTTTCTCGTGGCAGGTTTTCGCCTTTGGCAGCCCAGGTGTTTATCAATTGCATAATGGCGCTGACATCAGAAAGTTTTGCTTGCCGAATCAGATTCAGTACCGCCAGTTCCGCATTGACGGTTCTTCTGGCTTGTTGCAGCGCACTGTTTACCTGTTGCAGTGATGTGCCGCCTTTTGCATTTCGGGTATTCAGGCAGGCTTCTGGTGTCAGTAGCGCAAAAATATCATCCTGAATCTGTGCATTAAATGACTGCAAAGTACTCAGTGGGACAGATTCCAGCGCTAAACCTTCACCAATGGCATAGCTGACAATCTTGCCGACAACGTGGTGGGCTTCACGAAACGGTAAACCTTTCCTGACCAGGTAATCGGCCAGTTCCGTGGCGTTACTGTATCCTTCCTGCGCGGCTTTGTAGGTGACTTCTGCGTTAACCGTGAGTTTGTTTAATGCGATTGAGGTGATGGACAAACACTGTTGCCAGGTGTTGATGGCATCAAACAGACCTTCTTTATCTTCCTGAAGATCTTTATTGTAAGCCATAGGTAAGGCTTTTAGTGTCATCAACATACTGACCAGTGAACCACACACCCGGCCTGATTTACCTCGGATGAGTTCCATCAGATCCGGGTTTTTCTTTTGCGGCATGATGGATGAACCGGACGTGATCGAATCATCAAACTCAATAAACCCGGCTTCGCCTGAATTATAAAAAATCAGATCTTCGGCCATCCGACTAAGGTGAATCATACTGAGTGACGCTGTCGAGAGCATTTCAACCACGAAATCACGATCAGATGCACTATCCAGACTGTTGCTGGTGGCACGGTAGAAGCCTAGTTCGCGAGCCAGCGCGTCCCGGTCAATGTTAAACCCGGTACCTGCCAGCGCACCTGAACCTAACGGGCAGGTATCGTTGTGATTGATAGAATCTTGCAGACGCTGAATATCCCGTTCCAACATTTCGACATAGGCCAGCGCCCAGTGCGCAAATAAAATGGGCTGCGCACGTTGCAGGTGAGTGAACCCTGGAATAATGACGTCTGTGTTGTTTTCAGCAAGTTTGATTAGTGCTGCCTGGAGTTGTAATAACAGGTGTTCGGTATCCGTCGCTTTCTGTTTGGCCCATAATTTAAAGTCAGTCGCGACCTGATCATTTCGACTGCGCCCGGTGTGAAGTTTCTTTCCCAGACTACCGAGTTTGTTCACCAGTTGTTGTTCTACCCAGCTATGAATGTCCTCTTCATCGGATTCCAGGATGATGTTGGGTGATTCAGTGACAATCAGCAGTAATTCGTCTAACGCCTGATGTAGTGACTGACATTCATCATCGGTGAGAACGCCTGCACCGTGGATGGCATTTGCCCAGGCTTTGCTGGTGACAATATCTTGCTTTGCTAACTGATAGTCAAAAGGCAATGAATCGTTGAATTGTTTAAACGCGAGATCGGTGGAGACCGAGAACCGGCCTCCCCAAAGTACGCCGTTTTCCTGTGTTATGGCATCTGACTTTGGCATTGCATCATTCCTTTGTGCTGGCTTGTTGCGCTTGTAACGCTGCAATCCGTGAAGGCAAGCTGTACAACCGAATAAATCCTTCCGCATCAGCCTGGTTATAGACGTCATCTTCGCCAAATGTGGCAAAGCTTTCTGCGTATAAGCTGTTGGGTGACTGACGCTGAATGACACTGCACTGACCTTTGTATAGCTTAAGTACGACTTCACCCGTGAGCTGATCACTAAAGGCGAAAGTTCCTGCCAGTACGCTGTCTTTTAATGGGGTGAACCAGCGTCCGTCATAAACCAGATGCGCAAATTCTTGCCCCAGAGACTCTCTGAACTTCAACATCGATTTGTCATAGACCAGGGTTTCCAGTCCACGTAACGCCGCATTCATAACCGTGCCGCCCGGTGTTTCATAACAGCCTCTGGACTTCATGCCGACCAAACGGTTCTCGACGATATCAATTCTGCCAATACCGTGTTTTGCGGCTTTTTCGTTGAGATACACCAGCGCTTGGTAAGGTGAGAATGGCTGTTGATCAACCGCGACAATTTCGCCTTTTTCAATTTTGATATGGACATGGTCACTGTAGTCTGGTGCTTGTTCAGGAGAACGTGTCCAGGTCCAGACTTGTTCTGACGGCTGACACCAGGGATCTTCCAGTTCGCCCCCTTCATGGGAAATATGCCAGGCATTCGCATCACGACTATAAATTTTGGTTGCAGAAGCTGTGGTCGGGATATTCTTTTCAGCCAGATAGTCGAGTAAATCTTCTCTGGATTGCATGGACCATTCACGCCACGGCGCGACAACTTTCAGATGGGGCGCCAGTGCTGCAAAGGTACTTTCAAACCTGACCTGGTCATTACCTTTGCCAGTACAGCCGTGTGAAACAGCATCTGCGCCAAGTTTCAATGCCAGTTCCACTTGTGCTTTTGCAATAACGGGCCGTGCCATTGCTGTCCCCAGTAAGTAATCGGCTTCGTATACCGCACCGGTTTTCAGTGTCGGGTAAATATAGTCACGAACAAATTCTTCTTTCAGGTCGACAACGTGACAGCTCGCCGCTCCAGAGAGCAGCGCTTTTTCTTCGATGCCACTGAGTTCATCATCGCCCTGGCCGACATCGGCAACAAAAGCGTGAACATCACAGTTATAGTGTTCTTTTAGCCAGGGAATGATGGCTGACGTATCGAGTCCACCGGAGTAAGCCAGTACAACGCTCTTGATAGTTTGCTTAGTCATGAATATCTCCTAAAAGTGTAATTAAAACGGCGTTTTGAGCGTGCATGCGGTTTTCGGCTTGCTGCAAAATGACAGAATGAGGACCATCCAGCACATCGGCGGTAACTTCCTGGCCTCGGTGAGCAGGTTGGCAATGCATGAAAACAGAGGCTCCTGCGTGTTCAAAAAGTGTTTGATTGACCTGGTAAGCTGAAAAATCTGACCAAATATCGTCGATTGTGCTGCTATCTCCCATAGAGAGCCAGGTATCGGTATAGACAGCATCGTGATGTTTCGATGCTGATGGATCGTGAGAGAGTGTGATGCTTGCGCCCGATTCTTTGGCAATCTCAGAGGCTTTTAATAAGATGTGAGCATCAGGACCACGACCTTCTGGCGTAATCACGGTAATACTGCCGCCCATGATTGCGATACCAAGCATGAGGGAATGACATACATTGTTGCCGTCGCCAATCCAGGCGAGTTTTACTGTAGACAGGTCGTTAAAGTGTTCTTTTAGTGTCAGTAAGTCGGCCAGAGCCTGACAGGGATGATAAATGTCACACAGGCCATTTATCACCGGAACTGTGGAGGCTGATTGTAAGCCTTTTAAATCACTGTGACTGAATACCCGTGCGACGATTCCATCTGCCCAGCATGACAAGTTTTTGGCAAAATCAGTAACAGTTTCACGTTTGCCAAAAGCGCCATTTTGTTGATCAAGATAAACACAGTGACCGCCGAGTTTATGGATGCCGATATCGAAAGAAACCCGGGTGCGTAGTGAGGGTTTTTCAAAAATCATAGCAACGCTTTTTCCTGCCAGTGCCGAGGTGTAATCCGTCGGATTCTGTTTAAGCGACAGCGCAAGGTTTAAAAGATTATTGATTTGATCGGCTGAATAATCCGTCAGCGTCAGAAAATGTTGGTTTTCAGGCATAACAATCCCGTAGTGCAAAGGCACTCATAAAAAGAAAGCGTTAAACAGGTTTAATGAACTAGCAGGTGACGCGGGTATTGGCGGCGATGCTCGGAAACTGATTGGTTAAACGTTCCGGCTGTCGCCAGTCAACAACCGCGATGCTTCGTCGCAAGGTTTTTGCGGCGGCGAGGGCAGCATCAATTTTGACTTTCATGCCTTGTTGAATAACACCATCAGCAACCAGTTGGCTTGCTAAGGTGTGATCCAGAAGTGGAATGGTGTTTTTCTCAGCATCCAGAACACCGGCTGTATCTGTGAGTAATATCAATTCGCCCTGAATCAGCTCCGCGACTGTTCTGGCGGCAATATCGGCATTAACATTCCTTAGTTTTCCGTCAGCGGTCGCTGCGATTGAAGAAATCACAGGAATGTAGCCTCTGGATAGCAGGCTGATTAACAGTGAGGGATCGGCAGGTGATGTTTCCGCGACACAACCCAGTTGATCGACATCGGTTGTTGTCGTCATCTGGCCGTCAATCAGGCTTAAACCGATTGCCTTCAGGCCATGCTTTTGCGCAGTGGCAACCAGTGATTTATTCACATAGCCGGATAGCACACCAGCAATGATCGGCATCTGTTCGACAGGGGTAATCCGTTGGCCTTCGTGTTTTTGGGTCTTAAAGCCTTGTGCGCCAAGTTGCTGATCAACAAAACAGCCGCCGCCATGAACAATAATAGCCGGTCGGCCGAGTGTGGTCAGTTGAGCGATTTGAATAAACAAGGCATCAAGTGATGTTTGATTATCGACCAGCGCACCGCCGATTTTGAAGACCGCCGGTAGTTGTTTGGACTGACTCATAGCAAACCTTCCTCCATCGAAACTCCCCCGAGTATATTGGCGCATTGCACTGCTTGTCCTGCAGCACCTTTTATCAAATTATCTATCGCAGCAACGACGATGATGTGATTACCGTTTATTTGCCAGAACAGGTCACAAAATGGTGTATGAGCAACATGGTCAACGGCTGGTGGCTTATCACAGAGACGAATCAGTGGCTGATGCTGATACGCCGATTGAAATGCGTCGTCGATATCTGCGTTTGTTACGCCAGGAGCCAGCTGTGCGGTTGTTGTCATCAAAATCCCCCGTTTAAAGTTGCCGAGATGCGGCGTGAAGATCACCGGGGTTTCTGCGTACTGTTCGATTTCAGGTTGATGACGATGATTGAAGATTCCGTAAGGTTGCAGCGACACTTCGCAAAAATGAGTTTTATCCGATGGTTTTTTACCTGCACCACTAACGCCGCTGGTGGCGTTAATGACCGGAGTGCCGGTAATCAGGTTGTTTTGCGTGAGTGGTTTTAAACTGGATAACGCTGCTGTCGGATAACAGCCCGGTACTGCAATCACGGAGGCGTTGCGAATACTCTCTGGATACCATTCGGCCAGTCCATAAGCTGCGGATGCAATTAAATCAGGGCGTTGATGAGTGAATTGATACCAGGTGGGATAAGCCGTGAGATCAGCGAGACGATACGCACCGGATAAATCAAGAATAGTGGCTGATGTTGATGACAAGTTGTCAACCAGTTGATGACTGACCTGATGTGGTGTTGCAAGAAAAACCAGGTCGATTTGTTGACTGGTGATGTAGTCATGAAGTTTCTGATCACTAACGGCGATATATGACAGTTCAGTCAGGTGTTTGAGTTCAGGATAGAGGTGGCAGGCCATCATACCGTCGTACTGACTTTGTTCAGAAACGAACAGATATTTGATGTCTATATGTGAATTTTTATTCAATAATTTGATGAGTTCGCAACCGGTGTAGCCGCTGGCTCCTACGATAACTGCTTTTTTCTTGCTCATGTGTCAAACCTGTACTGATTTATCAGTCGGTGAAATTCAATCTAACCGGGGTGTTTTAATAATGATTTGCCTGTATTTACGTATTATCGTCGTAATTTGACAGCATGTAACATGAGCGTTGTTCTCCGGTTGAAAATTAATCGTTCTGTATTGAACTGGTGGTGAGTGTAGACAAATAAAAAATATCATGCAATATATTTATGCATTAAAAATAAATTTAAATCCATTTTTGGTTGATTCGTATTTATTTTTAATAAAAATCACCAGTAAAACGAACAGAGCTAAACCATTTTTGAGACAGCATCATGAATCATTTAGATTTTCCGGGACACGAACAGGCAGCCAAACTTGGCCTTTCTTCAACATTTTTGCAGCAGTTTGCTGAGTTAATTAAGACGCCATCCGTTAGTAGTACAGACTTGAGCTGGGATATGTCGAACAAACCCGTGATCGATTTGTTGGCATCCTGGCTGGAGGCGATGACTTTTACTGTGGAAATTCAGCAGGTGTCAGATGGGAAATACAATTTGCTGGCGAAAAAAGGAGAGGGATCTGGTGGATTACTGTTAAGTGGTCATACCGATACTGTTCCTTATGCTGACGATTTATGGTCATCGCCACCGCTGGAGTTAACTTATCGTGAGGAAAAGTTTTATGGCTTAGGCACATGCGACATGAAAGGGTTTATTGCTATTGTGCTGGAAACATGCCGTCAAATGTCGCTAAACGACCTAAAAAGCCCATTATATATTCTGGCAACGGCTGACGAAGAAAGCTCAATGGAAGGGGCAAAACAATTTGCTGAAACTACATTGATAAAACCAGAGGTTGCGATCATTGGTGAGCCTACGTCGTTGGTTCCGGTGAATAAACACAAGGGGCATATGTCGAAGCGTTTATCGCTGCAAGGCAAAGGCGGACACAGTAGCATACCGCATGTCAGCAGCAACACTATCGATGTAATGATGGATAAGATGACGGTGCTGAAGTCTGTAAGATCGGCATTGAATGGCTTTCGTGATGAGGACTTTTCGGTGCCTCAGCCGACATTAAACTTTGGAGCGATTCATGGCGGTGACAGCGCAAACCGGATTTGTGATAACACACAACTGGATTTTGACATGCGTTTATTGCCAGATACGCCGTTGTCTGAGGTGGAAAAACTGCTGATTCCACTGATGCAGGACAATCCTGATGATGTGGTTGCAACGCTTGTTGATTTACATGCGCCAAACCCGCCGCATAAAGTCACGGATGGAAATGCGTTTCAGCATTATATAGAGCAAGCTGCAGGCCATCGGTGTTGTGCGGTAAATTACGCGACAGAAGCTCCATTTTTGCAGCAAATAGGGTGTGAGACATTTGTGTTAGGCCCTGGAAGTATTGAACAGGCGCATCAGGTCGATGAGTTTCTGGCGGCTGAACAGATAAAGCCGACAATTGATATTTTGTCGGCTTTAATTCAGCGATATTGCATTAAGTGAGAGTAGAAACGTTTTAATTAAACCGCAATTTCTACAGGCACAGCTTGCGACTTCAGCCCTAACATGTGGCAGATGGCATAAGTCAGTTCGCTTCGATTTAATGTGTAGAAGTGGAAATCAGTGACTCCTTCGCTTCTTAATACTTTCACCATTTCCATGGCGACATTGGCACCTACCAGATTTCGAGTCGTAGCGTCGTCATCTAATCCGTCATATAAATCATGCATCCAGCGAGGAATTTTAACGTTAGTGAATGACGAAAAGTGCAGCAGGCGCTGGAAGTTAGTAACGGGAAGAATGCCCGGCACAATATCAACATCAATTCCTACTGCGACACAACGGTCACGGAACCGTAAATAACTATCGATATCAAAGAAGAACTGGGTGATAGCGCGATTAGCACCTTCATCAATTTTTTTCTTAAGATTTAACAGATCAAATTGCTGATTTGGTGCTTCAGGATGTTTTTCCGGGTAGGCCGCAACTGAAATATCAAAATCAGCAACTGAGCGTAAAATTCTTACTAAATCTGACGCATATAATTCAGGTTTTTCGTTAGAGCCTTCTGGTAAATCACCACGAAGGGCGACAATATTTCGTACACCGTGATTCCAGTAATCTTGTGCAATATCACGTAACTCTGGTTCTGATGCATCAATACAGGTCAAGTGAGGCGCTGCGTTCAGGTGAGTCGTTTGTTGAATACGTTTAATAACGTCATGTGTTCTGTCTCGTGTGCCGCTGCCTGCGCCATAGGTCACAGAGACAAATTTAGGTTCCAGGGGTGCCAGTCGCTCGATAGAGCTCCACAGCGTATTTTCCATCGATTCACTTTTTGGTGGGAAGAATTCGAATGAAACGTTCGTTTCACCCTTAATATCCTGGATATTCTTGTTTAGCAGATCGAATTGTTGCGCGTGATTGACTGACATCGTATTAACCTCGTGATTCGAGAACTTACCTGAAAATGGTATAACATTCAGTGCCTTGGTTCATATATAGAGCTATCGAGATCTGAATGTTTAGATTTATAACCGTTTAGACGTCTAAAACTCTAACACGTATTTTTCTGGATGCAACGGGTTTTTTAATGGAATGTATGATTTTGGGGGCTTTAGGCGAATAAAGTATAAGCAGCCAGTGTTTATAAGCTGGCTGCCTGTAAGCTTTTTAGAAATTTGTCAGAAGGACGTGAATTACCAGAAGCTTGCACCAAGGCCTTTCAGTAAGCGAGGTGAAGCTGAACCGGCAGATGAAAGAGAGTCATCCAGTGCTTTGGTGATATCAGAGACCAAATCATCGGCATCTTCGATGCCCACTGAAATTCTGATGAGTTGTTTACTGACACCGGCGACGGCCAGGGCTTCATCACTCATGGCGGCGTGTGTCATTGAAGCTGGGTGGCAGATAAGACTTTCTGTACCGCCCAGGGATTCAGCCAGGGTGAAATTATTGAGTCGTGAGAAAAACCGTTTAACGGTGTCTTCGTTTCCTTTAATTTCAAAACTCACCATTCCGCCGAATCCTGCCTGTTGTTTCTTCGCTATTTCATGACCTGGATGATCGTCAAGACCTGGATAATACACACGCGTGACATTGGGATGAGCGACAAGTGCATCAACAATTTTTGCAGCGTTTTCCTGATGCTGTTTGATACGAGGTACCAGGGTTCGAATTCCTCGCAGAATCTGATAACTGTCAAATGGAGCGCCTGGTACGCCAATACAGTTTGCCCACCAGGAAAGTTTCTCACCCAGAGTTTTGTCCTTAGTAATGACGGCACCGCCAACGACATCACTGTGTCCATTCAGGTATTTAGTTGTGGAATGGATCACGATATCAGCGCCCAGCGTCAGCGGTTGCTGTAACGCAGGAGAAAGGAAAGTGTTATCGACAGCGATCAGAGTCTCTTCGTTATCGAAAGTGTTTACAACATCTTCGATATCAGTAATCGTCAATAAAGGATTTGCAGGTGTTTCCAGCCAAACCAAACGAGGCTTTTGTTCCCGTAAGGCTTTGTATTCTTCGGGTTGTGTGAAGTTAATTATCTTCAGCTTAAACAGACCTTTTTCTGCATATTGAGTAAAAAGCCTGTAACTCCCGCCGTAGCAGTCATGCGGGATAACCAATAAATCTTCCGGAGAAAGTAATTGCAGCACAAGTAATATTGCTGACATGCCCGTTGACGTTACTATGCCGTGAGTGCCTTGCTCCAGGTCTGCAAGTGTTTCTGCTAATTGGTTACGTGTTGGATTAGACGTTCGACCATATTCAAATGGATTCGGATCTTTAAAGCCTTTAAAAGCATAAGTGGTAGAAAGATGCATGGGAGGAATGACGGAGCCGTATTGTTTATCACTGGCGATGCCACTACGAACAGAGAGTGTTTGAATATTCTTTATCGACATTGTCATTCCTTACGTAAAGAAGTTTAGCTGTTTAGATGGCTAAATTATGATGTAATGATGGATATGTCAACAGCCGTGAGGAACAAGCCTTATTTGACTGTGGCTTTTAAAACGATAAAATCACCCTTCATTCATGGTGTAGTTACTGGCGAGAGGTATTAAATGGCGAAGTGGAACGGAGAATACATTCATCCGTATGCCGAACATGGGAAGAAATCAGAACAAGTTAAGAAAATCACGGTTTCGATTCCTACAAGAGTATTGAAAGTGTTAACTGATGAAAGAACACGTCGTCAGGTTGATAATCTTCGCCATGCTACGAACAGCGAATTGCTGTGTGAAGCTTTTCTGCATGCATTCACGGGTCAGCCTTTACCGAGTGATGAGGATTTGCGGAAGGGGAATCCTGAAGTAATCCCTGAATCGGTCAGAAAGATCTTGATGGAAATGGGTAAAGAGTTACCTGTGATTGAAGAAGATACCGACGATTGAGCAGTTGTATCGTAAATATTGAATAGATATAAAAAAGCCTGGTTCGAGCCAGGCTTTTTTATTTTGAATTGTGATGACTAAAATTAGTCAGCCATATAATTGGCTGGCATCGGTATTTGAGCCACGCCGGATTCCACCGCTGCTTCTGCAACTGCACGCGATACGTGCTTTAACAACCGTGAGTCCATTGGTTTTGGAATGATATAACCAGCGCCAAATTCAAGATCTGTGCTGTTGGATGCTTTTAACACTTCTTCTGGAACGGGTTGTTTTGCCAAATCTTTAATCGCGTGAACCGCAGCCAGTTTCATTTCATCATTAATGGATGTTGCACGTACATCTAACGCACCCCGGAAAATGAACGGGAAGCATAAGACGTTATTTACCTGGTTAGGATAATCAGAGCGACCTGTTGCCATGATTAAGTCTTCACGGGCACCCATTGCTAATTCAGGTTTGATTTCTGGATCAGGGTTTGAACAGGCAAAAACTACAGGGTTTGGTGCCATTAATGTTAATGCTTCGACAGGTAGTAAGTCTGGACCTGATACACCAATAAATACGTCAGCACCTTCAATAGCATCTTCAAGTGTACGTTTATCAGTGTTGTTGGCGAACAATTTCTTATATTCGTTCAAGTCATCGCGACGAGTATGGCAAACGCCGTTACGGTCCAACATGTAGATACGTTCACGTTGTGCGCCACATTTGATTAGCAGTTCCATGCAAGCGATAGCCGCAGCACCGGCACCCATGCAAACTATGGTTACGTCATGTAGTTTTTTGCCTTGAATCTCAAGTGCATTCAACAGGCCTGCTGCGGTAACAATGGCTGTACCGTGTTGATCGTCGTGAAACACAGGTACGTTACAACGTTCGATTAATTCTTTTTCAATTTCAAAGCACTCAGGTGCTTTGATGTCTTCAAGATTGATTCCACCAAAGGTGTCTGCGATACCAACTACGGTATCAATGAATGCATCAGACTTATTGTAGGATACTTCAATATCAATGGAGTCAAGTCCAGCAAAGCGTTTAAATAACAGTGCTTTACCTTCCATTACTGGTTTCGATGCCAGAGGGCCAAGATTACCAAGGCCAAGAATCGCAGTACCATTAGTGATAACTGCAACCATGTTTCCTTTTGCTGTATAGCGATAGGCATTATTAGGATCTTCAGCGATTGCTCGGACTGGCTCTGCTACACCCGGGCTGTATGCTAATGCCAGATCATTGGCCGTTTCAGCAGGTTTGGTGAGTTCGACACAAATTTTACCAGGTACTGGAAATTCGTGGTAATTAAGAGCTTGTTCTTTGATATCTGACATAAAACGCTAATCCTGGTTTCGTGTGGGTTTAATATTAAAGCGTCTAAAATAGCTAAAATTGCAGCTAAATGTTGTTAACTGTCGATAAATGCCGGAACCTGCTGAGCTTTGGAGTCTTGTTTCTAAAGTCGTAAAACTCAAAAGCCCAACAGGCTCTTTTTTCATTTTTTACTGTAAAAAAAGCATCCAGGCTGAATGTTATTATTATTGGCTGGGATATTCGTTCGTTAATTTATCTGCTAAATGCTGCGATATTGATGTAAATTGCTATTTAAGGCGAAGAGTTCGTACAGTACGCCGATTTTTACTATTTGCAAGCTTGTCTCGGCAATTTTCCTTTCAAATTGAAGAACTCCTACCAGTTAACAGCACGATCACAGCTATATGCTAACCTTTAAGCACCAATTTGTGAGCAAATTGTAATCCTCATTGCTTGAATAAATAGATACGTCAAAGGTCGTTTTTATTACAAAGCAATATAAAAATAACCGTAATACGACGGCCATGCTTTAGGCCTGATTATTTATAGTACTTAGGTACATTTGCTCACAGCTATTGAGTGCGAAGGATAAGAACGTATTCTTTACCTCTGCTTAGATTCTATACAAATGTTAGGACTCGTCAGTAAAATTTGCAAAATTGAGGTGAATAAGGGGAATAACCACAAGAAATGAGAGAATATTGTAGAGAAGATGAGATGATTAAATATTTTTTAGCGCTCAGATATGAAAAAAGCACCATAAAGGTGCTTTTTTCGCGAATCTGCTTATTGCAGCGGGTAAATTATTTTTTACCGCTAAGCATGCCGAAACGCTTGTTGAAGCGATCAACACGGCCGCCGCTATCTACTAGCTTCTGCTTACCTGTGTAGAAAGGGTGACACTCAGAACATACGTCCAGGTGAATATCTTTACACATTGTAGAGCGAGTTTTGATTACGTTACCGCAAGAACAGTTTGCAGTAATTTCTTTATATTCTGGATGAATATCTTTTCTCATGGGAAACCTCGTTAGGCCGTATCGCCATCTGATCAATGCCAGATACCATACGTAGTTCAAATTATATGTGTTTTAAGGGCGCGTATACTAAAGTAAACACGCTTTGTGTTCAAGATAAATTGTTGGAAACTTATACCGAAAAGTACAGGTAACAACTGCGTTATTCGGCACTTTGTTGTTGCTGGAGTTTCCGAGCTTCTTTAATTTTTTTAATTTGATTGGGACTGAGGCGAATAACACTGCCGGGGTAAAGTCGTCCTGCTTTGTAATCCCATGATTTTGGTTGGAATTCTTCAACAACTTTACTTATTTTATGGCAAACACGACGGTGGGGTTTAAAGCCAAGTTTTCTGGCATAGGCTTTAAGGTAATTGGTTGATACTTTCTCTTTCTTTAACGTGCAATACCCTTCAACTGTAAACGTTGTATCTGTGCTGGCTATTGTTGAAAACGATGTAGCTGCTGAAAACAACAACCCTGAAACTGTAGCGAGATTAAAGAAAATTTGTTTTTTCATAATAGTTTAGTTATTTAACGATAACGGGGTAAAACTTTGTTCGTTATAATTTTACGTTTCACATCACAGGCACCGGAGTGCATCGTTTGAAGTTTGTCAGTGTTTCAGTACCAGTTCCTTTACATCGGTTATTCGACTATGTAGTACCTGAAGAGTATAGCAACTATAACCTGGTTCAAGGACAAAGGGTAATTGTGCCTTTTGGTAATCGTTCCCTGGTTGCTGTTGTTCATCGGACATCTGACAAGACAGACTTTGATATCAATAAGTTAAAGCCGGTAACATCAATCATTGATGAAACCCCGATTTTTTCCGATGAATTGTTTAAATTCGTGATGTGGGCGGCTGATTACTATCATTGTCCACCGGGTGAAGCAATGTCAGCAGCCTTGCCTGCAGTTTTGCGAGAGAATAAGCAGATAGATGATAAATTACCTGAGCAATTTACGCTGACGGATGCGGGAAAACTGGCCACAGGCGCTGATTTTTCTCGTTCGGAGAAACAGTGGCGAGCTATTTCAATACTTAAAGCACACGATTATCAAACTCGAAAGCAGTTTGCCTCAGAAAATCTGAGTAGTACGGTACTGAAAACCCTGGTGGAAAAAGGCTATATAGAAACGGTAAAGAGGATGCCGGAAGCCGTGATTCCAAACGCCAAAGCTTTACTCAATGAAGAACCATTAAGGCTTAATTTAGAGCAAGCCAGAGCGGTAGGTGCGTTTGCAGCAAAGGCGGACAGCTTTTTTCCTGTTTTACTGGAAGGTGTCACAGGAAGTGGTAAGACAGAAGTCTATCTGCAAATGATTGAGCAAGTGCTGGCGAAAGGAAAGCAAGTGTTAGTGATGGTGCCTGAAATTGGCCTGGCACCACAAACATTGCAACGATTTCGTCGTCGATTTAATTGTCCGGTCGTTGAAATTCATTCTGGGCTTAATGACACAGAACGGTTTGAAGTCTGGCTCTCTGCGTTGTGTCATTCTGCGTCTATTATCATTGGAACACGCTCATCTATCTTCTTACCCTTTAAACATCTCGGCTTGATAGTTGTGGATGAAGAACATGACTTGTCGTTTAAACAGCAAGATACCTTTCGTTATCATGCGCGTGATTTAGCGGTATTTCGCGCTTCTCAACTAAAAATCCCAATTATTCTTGGTACGGCAACGCCTTCGCTTGAAACGTTGAATAATGCACTGTCTAAACGTTATCACCATATGGAACTGACCGAGCGAATTTCTGGCAATGCTCAGGTATTCACGGTTGTTGATATAAAGGGGCAGCCATTAGAAAGTGGTCTGTCTGTGCCAATGATTAACCGAATTCGACAGCATCTGAATGATGGTCAGCAGGTTATGCTGTTTATTAACCGACGCGGTTATTCCCCGGCATTACTGTGCCATGAATGTGGCTGGTTAACGGAATGCCAGCGTTGTTCATCATTTTATACTTATCATAAGCAGAGTTTTCGTTTGGTCTGTCATCATTGTGGATCTCAAAAGCCGCCACCAAAACAATGTGAATCGTGTGGCAGTACTAACCTGGTATCTGTTGGGCAGGGGACTGAACAAATAGAGGAGTTCCTGTCGCAAACATTTGATGACATGCCAGTGATCCGAATTGACAGAGACAGCACGCAGCGAAAAGGCGCATTTGCAGAACAATTACAGCGAATTCATGATGAATCCAGATGCATTATCGTTGGCACCCAGATGTTAGCAAAAGGCCATCATTTTCCGGGTGTTACCCTGGTGGGAATTATGGATGTTGATGGTGCGCTATATAGTGCTGATTTCAGAGCGCCGGAGAAACTGGCTCAGCTGTTAGTTCAGGTTGCAGGGCGTTCAGGCCGAGGAAAGAAACAGGGTGAAGTGGTTCTGCAAACACATTTTCCTGACCATCCTTTGCTAAAAGAATTGATTAATAACGGTTATATGGCATTTTCACGTCAGGCACTGAACGAACGTTTAATGGCTGAATTCCCTCCGGCGAGACAAATGGTGATGATCCGGGCTGAGGCAAACAACGGACGTTTCCCTATGGAGCTGTTAACGGAGATAAAACAAACTTTGCAACAGTATCCAGGCGTTGAATTGTTGGGGCCTTTGCCCGCATCTATGGAAAAACTGGCAGGAAAATACCGTTTTCAACTGATGATTCAGTCGGCAAAGCGCAGTTATATTCAGGCTATTTTACGGCAACTGGGCGACAAACTTGTTAACCCGGCAACCGCTCGACGCGTTCGTTGGTCTGTTGATGTTGATCCAATGGATATGTACTAACGTCCAGGCCATATGAATAGAGAACATTGATTTAACATGAGATTCAGGTAATACCAATTTAATATTGCCTGATGAATTTTCAGGACATAACGCCACGACGTTAAGATGTATCGGGTGTTAAACTTTTTTTGGAAGCGGTAAAATCGGCCGCACAATCAACTTGTAGTAGTAAGAAATGGCCCATCAAGACTATGTAAAACGGGGTAATCCCAGAGCGAAAGCAAAGAAGCCTGCAACGCGTAAAGCTGCTCCGCGGAAATCGACAAAAAAGTCGCCAGCGGCGTCGACAGCTCCTTCAGTATCTTTAAAAACAAAGTTGATTGCAGCCTTAACCCTGGCAGCTGTTGGTGGGTTTGGCTATTTTCTATATGCCATTAATGGTTCTTCAGACAATGCGCCTGTGATTGAGTCTAAGCCTCCTGAAATTCAGAAGAAGCCTGAAAAGTCATCGATTCCGCCACCGCCAAAAGAAGAAAAGTGGCAATACATTGAAGAATTGAAGAATAAGACTGTTGAAGTTGAAGTAAAAGAGCTTGAGAAGAAAGGTCCGTATCTGATGCAGTGTGGTTCTTTCCGAAGCTCACAACAAGCTGAAGCGATGAAAGCAAAAATGGCCTTCATGGGGTTGGAAGCTGAGGTCAGAAAAAGTAATGGCAAAAATGGTATCTGGTATCGCGTGGTGCTGGGGCCTTATGAGACTAAACGGTTGGCTGAAAAAGATCGCCACAAGTTGAAACGCCAGAGCATTAGTGGCTGTAAAATTTGGAACTGGTCTTGATTTTTCGGTAGATAAACCCAATTACAGAACTCTGAATCAACAGATTTTAATTGTATAAGTGAAAAGGTAAGGCTTGTGACTACAATTGTATCAGTACGCCGTGGCAAAAATGTGGTTCTTGGTGGAGATGGCCAGGTTTCTTTAGGGAATACGGTGATGAAGGGAAACGCTGTAAAAGTCAGACGTTTATATAACGGAAAAGTGCTTGCTGGCTTTGCAGGTGGTACAGCCGATGCGTTTACCTTGTTTGAACGATTTGAAGCAAAGCTGGAAATGTACCAGGGGCATTTAACGCGTGCAGCGGTCGAATTAGCGAAAGACTGGCGTACCGACAGAATGCTCAGAAAATTGGAAGCTTTGTTAGCCGTTGCAGATGAGTCTGCATCACTCATTATCACGGGTAATGGCGATGTTGTTCAGCCTGAACACGACTTAATAGCGATTGGCAGTGGTGGATCGTTTGCTCAGGCAGCAGCAACAGCACTTTTAGAAAATACAGAATTACCCGCAAGAGAGATTGTCGAAAAGAGTCTGAAAATCGCAGGTGATATCTGCGTATTTACCAACCAAAACCAGACAATCGAAGAATTATAGGAATCTATCATGTCTGATATGACGCCAAGAGAAATTGTTCACGAATTAAACAGACACATTATCGGCCAGGAAGGTGCGAAGAAAGCAGTTGCGATTGCATTGAGAAATCGCTGGCGTCGGATGCAGCTTGAAGAAGAGCTGCGTACTGAAGTGACGCCAAAGAACATCTTAATGATTGGGCCAACTGGTGTTGGTAAAACTGAGATTGCGCGTCGTTTAGCGAAACTGGCTAACGCACCATTTTTGAAAGTTGAAGCGACCAAGTTCACCGAAGTGGGCTATGTCGGTAAAGAAGTTGAAACTATCATCCGTGATTTGTGTGATATCTCCGTGAAAATGGTTCGTGAACTGGAAATGAAGAAAGTTCGCAATAAAGCCGAAGATGCAGCGGAAGATCGCATTCTTGATTGTTTGCTTCCGCCAGCGCGCACGCCATTTGGTGGTGAAGACGAAGCAGAAGACAAGGATTCTACGACTCGTCAGGTATTCAGAAAGAAACTTCGTGAAGGTCAGCTGGACGAAAAAGAAATTGAAATTGAAGTGTCTCAGGGCAATGTTGGTGTAGAAATCATGGCTCCTCCGGGCATGGAAGAGATGACTTCTCAGCTTCAGGGCATGTTCCAGAATTTGTCAGGTGAGCGTAAAAAGACCAAGAAAATGAAGGTCAAAGATGCGCTTAAACAACTGATTGACGAAGAAGCGAGCAAACTGGTTAATCCGGATGATCTGAAAGACAAAGCGATTGATGCGGTTGAGCAAAACGGCATCGTGTTTGTCGATGAAATTGACAAAATTTGTAAGCGCGGTGAAAGCAGTGGGCCAGATGTAAGCCGTGAAGGGGTTCAGCGTGACCTGTTACCTTTGGTTGAAGGTAGTACGGTAAATACGAAACATGGCATGGTGAAAACAGACCATATCTTGTTTATTGCTTCTGGTGCTTTCCAGATGGCAAAACCTTCAGATCTTATTCCTGAACTTCAGGGCCGTTTACCGATTCGTGTTGAACTGGGTGCATTAACCGCAGAAGATTTCGAACGTATTCTGACAGAGCCAAATGCGTCGCTGACAGAGCAATACAAAGCCTTAATGGCAACGGAAGGTGTGGATATTCAATTCACTGAAGATGGCATTAAGCGTATTGCTAAGGCGGCATGGCAAGTCAATGAAAAGACTGAAAACATTGGAGCTCGTCGTTTACATACGGTTATGGAGCGCTTGATGGAAGAGATGTCTTTTGAAGCATCAGACAAACCAGGTACATCATTAACCGTTGATGCAGCGTATGTTGATAAGTATTTGGATGAACTGGTGGAAGACGAAGATCTGAGCCGTTTTATTCTCTAAGATAATTTCATTATTGAACCAGCGAAATCGTTGGTTTTTGTTCGCGAAAGGCCAGTTTATACTGGCCTTTCTTTTATTCAGGAACGCTAACGATGAAACTGAACGTCACACACATTAATTACCATCGAAAAACAAGAGTGCTGGATGTTACCTTCAATAATAATGAGCATTATGAGTTCAGTGCTGAATTTTTACGGGTATTGTCACCATCTGCTGAGGTTCGAGGGCATGGAAAGGGGCAGGAAAAGCTGGTAACCAATAAGAAGTCAGTAGTTATAAATGACGTGAAAATGGTAGGAAATTACGCGATCCAGTTGGTATTTGACGATAAACATGACAGTGGCATTTACAGTTGGGACTATTTGCATCATTTGGGGCAAAATCAGGTGCAGTTGTGGCAGGATTATCTGGGAAAACTGAAACAGGCCAATGCGAATCGGGATATGGTTATACCCGTTAAGATCAGTTAATCGTAGCAATTTACGTGAACTTTTAAGCTAATTTCGGCTAAATTGAACTTATCTGAATTTAGATTACTCTAAGAGGAGTGTTAAGATTTCATACTGATGTCAGATCAACATCATCTGGCGTTAATGTATCAGGATTTTTTAATAAGGAGTCTTTATGTCACATTCTCAATTTGGATTGTTGAGAACCCGTCGGTTTTTTCCCTTATTTGTCACACAGGCTTTGGGTGCGTTAAACGATAATATTTTTAAAAACGCACTAATGCTGATGCTGCTTTTTTCAGCATCCGGCCAGATGGCAATAGATAGCAATCTGTTAATGAATATTGCTGCCGGTCTTTTTATCCTTCCATTTTTTCTCTTTTCTGCCAGTGCTGGCATCCTCGCTGATGGTATTGAAAAGTCAGCATTGATACGAAAAATCAAATTCTTCGAAATTGTCCTGATGCTAATGGCGGCAGTTTGTTTTTATTTTGCCTGGTATCCGGCATTGATTGGCCTTTTGTTCTTGATGGGAACGCAATCAGCGATATTTGGTCCGGTTAAGTATTCTATTTTGCCTCAGTTGCTTGAGCCAGACGAGTTGGTTGGCGGTAACGCACTTATTGAAATGGCAACTTTCCTTGCAATTTTGGCAGGGACAATACTGGGAGGTTATTTTAGTGGGTTGGACAATGCCGCTATCGTCGTGTCTGCTGTGGTTGTAGTCATTGCATTTGCAGGTTATTTGTCATCTCGCGGAATACCTGAAGCTTTACCAGAAAAATCTCTGACTTCATTTTCATTTCGACCTGTTTCCCAGACTATTCAAGTAATTAAAGCGGGTAGACGTTATCGACCCGTTTTTTTGGCGATTATGGCGATCAGTTGGTTTTGGTTTCTGGGCGCAGGTTACCTGACGCAATTACCTAATTTTACCCGAGAGTATCTTGGTGGAAATAATTCAGTTGTGACCAGTTTGTTGATTGCTTTTAGTGTAGGCGTTGCTTTGGGGTCATTGTTTTGTGAGCGCTTATCTGACAAAAAAGTTGAGCTGGGTATTGTGCCCCTGGGGTCGCTGGGGATGACCATTTTTGGTGTTGATCTGTTTTTTGCCGGGCAATCGGTGATTCCTGGTGAATTATCATCACTGTCATATTTTATGGAGCAGGGGGCGTTTTCTCGTTTGCTCGTTGATCTGTTATTCATCGGTTTCTTTGGAGGTTTTTTTATTGTTCCTTTGTATGCCTTTATTCAGAAGCGAGCAGAATCGTCACAGCGGGCGCAAGTTATAGCGGCTAACAATATCTTTAATGCGTTGTTTATGGTGTTGAGTGCGCTTAGTGCCATGCTGTTCTTCAGTGTGATGGATTTAACGATTACTCAGTATTTTTTCTGTCTGGCGATCATGAATATTGCCGTGGCGGGTTATGTGTTTTACCAGTTACCTGAGTTCGTTTTGCGTTTCGTTATCTGGATATTGACACACACATTGTATCGAGTGACACATAAAGATCTCGATAAAATTCCGGATGAAGGCGCAGCCTTACTGGTTTGTAATCATGTGAGTTATGTTGATGCACTGTTGATGGCTGGCGCGATCAGACGCCCTGTTCGTTTTGTCATGGAAAAATCTATTTTTGAGATCCCATTCCTCAATCAAGTCTTCAAAATTGCAGGCACAATTCCCATCTGTGCATATCGTAAAAGTCCTGAAACTGTAGAAAAGGCATTTGAATCAATTGATCAGGCATTACAAGAAGGTGAACTGGTTTGTATCTTCCCGGAAGGTAAGCTGACAAGGACCGGTGAAATTAATGAATTCAAAGGCGGCATGGACAGAATTCTTAAAAGTAATGATGTACCAGTCGTTCCGATGGCATTGCAGGGACTTTGGGGTTCGATATTTAGTCATGAAGGAAAAGGCGCGTTTACACGTAGCAAACGACGTTTTTGGTCAAAAGTGAATATTATTTGCGGTGATCTCCGTCGTGGTGATAACGCAACATCTGAAGCATGTGAGCTGGAAGTAAGAAAACTACGCGGTTCATATCAATAAAGGGGACTAAACAAAGCTATATCAGGGTGTTTTCAAAATGGTTAATTAATCCGGTCTATATTTTCTTATTATTTGATGAAAAGTTAATAAAATGATAATTTAAAGCTGTTGTCGTGCTTTGTGTGCTGAATAAAGCATTTTCTTTTCATTTTTGCCTGTTAACCTGGCATGAGTAAATATCCCTGACAGGGTATAAATGGATACACCCTTGTATATGAAGCAAGTTGCTCTCACTACATTGCTGATCGTCGTTTTTTCAGGTTTGCTGGGCTACAGCAAGCCTGCCTTCCCCGTTATATCATCACTTTCTGATGTACTTTGTGAATCTATTGAGTCAAATAACAAAGCTCGCTTTAAAAAAATCATCCAGGTTTACCGCATTAAAATCCGACATTTTTATGAAGACAGTATTTGCCGAGGTGAAAGTCTTATCAGGTTTGCGGTTAACCATGAAGCAGATGATGTGGGGCTGCATATTGTAAAAAATCTTGCAGTGCGAACATTAGAGCAAAAAGAAAGAGATGGGATTACATTGCTGGAATGGGCAGAGAAAAATCAAAAATTATCATCTGTGATTATTAAGTCGGTAAAAAGCCGGATTAAGCAAAAGAAAGAGCGCCAGGAAAAAAAGCGCTCTCGACAATAGCTTCAGCTTATTGTGGTACACCTGTTTATTCAGGCTTTTTGAATAGTAGCGTGAAGCGGTCCGTGTTTCCTGTTACTGATTTTCTTCCTACTTCGTAACGTAGTTCATCATCTGCACGATATAGATGGTCAGAAAAATCAACAAAAATAAATCCTGCTTCCTGAATTTCTTTAATGGCTAATACTGGATCGAAACGACGACGGTTTTCGTCGTTTAATCCTTGCATATGACGACGAGTGTGATCGACAACGCCATAAATTCCGCCTGGCTTCAGTACCTTGAATGCCGCTTCATTAATTGTTTTACGACCTTCTTCTGTAAAATTATGGTAGTTACGGAAGGTTAATACTGCGTCGAGTGGTTCAACGTTTTGCCATTCAAAGTCGCTAATATCATAGAAACGTTTTTCACGGTTATATTGTAACGTTGTATCCGGTTCCAGCACGGTCATGTTAGAAAATCCAGGCTGACCGACAAGATTTTGTTTTACACGTCTTGTGCCCAGTGAAACGTATAGTTTTCCGTTTTCAGTGAGCAAAGGTGCCAGGAGTTTTGTATACCAGCCGCCGCCTGGCAACATCTCCAGTACTTTCATGTCATCTTTAATACCCAAAAAACGCAGCGTTTCCACTGGCATGCGATTATCATCTCGGGCTATTTCTTTTTCTGTCCTGATGTCTGACGACATTGCTTTATTGAGCTTGTCTTCTAATGTGTCTGCAAAACTGGCGGTAGAGAAAGTCAGCGCCATTGTCGTTAATGCAACAGAAATTTTGGTTTTCATGAAACGTTTCCTGTTTGTTAATAAACAGTCGACAAACATAGCAGAAAGCCTTATTCCCGAGTAGTAAAATCGACCAGCGGCTTTAATGCTATGGATGAACAGTTATAAAACGCTTCAATAGCTTTCATTTTTAGCATAAGAGCATGACTGATTTGCAGAACATGACACTATGTTGAAATAAATTTAACAGGCCGAATTTCAGCTGTCCTCAAACTATAAACATTTGTGATATTTCACGCGTTTACGTTTTTCACTGCCATCATTGTATTCCTTTACCTTGTAACAACGTCCATCAATGAGTTCATACCACTTATCTACAACCTGACGGTTTGCACTATGGTTGTAGTGAACGTGCCAGCTATTGTGAGTCGGGCAATAGTTGTCGGAACTGAAATACCATTGGGTGTGATGATGAGCACCAGAAATCACAATGGTACTTTGACGTTTGGGTTTGTGGTGATGCGAATGTCCATGATTGTGCGAGTGTCCATGATGATGAGAATGGTGATGCTTTTTTTTGTGGTGATGACCTGAGTGAGCGTGTGCAGAAGACGCAAATCCGATCATCATAACCACTGCGATCTGTGCTGCGACGAGAGTTTTTTGTAGTCGTGTTAAATATGTTTTCATGGATCACCTCTGTGTTAAACAAGCGGCAAGTAATGAGTTCTGGAATACGGCTTGAACGTAATCTGCTAAAGCTTGATAAAAATAAGCTTAAACTATGCCAGACCCAGGTTAGCCTGATGGGTAAACACATTAACCTCGCTTTTATGAATAAGACCTGAATTTTTATAACTAGGCGGGTAATCATTATCTGGTAAATTAGGGACTGTTAACCTTTTTAGATTAAAATTTGTTCGAGTTCAATGACGTGCAACGCAACCAGAAGCCTTGTATAAACACGCGACAAGCTGCTGTAAAAATCACCTTAAACGGTTAACAGACCCCTAATGATTTCTGAATAATAGAGGCACAAAAGATGAGTGATCAGGAATATACAGAGCTAACCGGTAAAATTTCGTCGAATGTAGCAAAGTTACGTCAGGCGATACCCGATGTGATGCAGGGTTTTTCTGCAATGGCTAATTCAGCAATTAACGATAATGTGCTGGATAAGAAAACGAAAGAGTTGGTTGCATTAGGTATTGCTGTTTCAACGCGTTGTAAAGGTTGCATAGGTTTTCACACCCGAACTCTGGTGGAATTGGGAACGACAGAAGCGGAGTTCATGGAGACGTTAGGGATGGCGGTATATATGGGCGGCGGACCATCATTAATGTACGCCGCAGAAGCAGTCGAAGCATTTCACGAATTTAGCCAGTAATCGTAAGTGTTTGACTGCCTGTCATGTAAAACTTACATCTATTGTATTTTCCATTCCAGCATCAGCCCAATGTGGCGAGAGCGATTTAAGGCGCTCTTGTCATCGGCTGATACATGCCATTGTTCATCGGTCAGATTATTTAACCAGACAGTCATCGATGTCGAATCATTGATAAACCAGGCGATCTTCCCCGATATATCCAGTCTGTCATGCAATATCTGCTCACCATCAGCAATATCATTTTTTCCAAATCGTTGATTGAATGACATGGATGCTGTCCAGTCATTATTGTCCCAACGAGTTGTTAATGACAGTCGAGCCGGACTGACATCTGCGAGAGGTTGATTATTGTTGTCCATACCTCGCTGTTTGTGTCCGGAGAGATCAATACTCAGAGAATCTGTCCATTGGTGAGACAGCGCAAACTCAATACCTTGAATGTAGCCAGAATCACGGTTTTCAAAACTTTGATGCTCATCAGTCAGGTTTATTCGTTCGATGTAGTCAGTGATGTCGTTGTAAAAACCGGCGAGTTTTATCGTTGTTTGATTGAAACGATACTGCATACCGACTTCATAATTTGTGGCTTTTTCTTTTTCCAGTGCTGGATTGCCTGTTAGCTTTCCCCGGCCGGTAGTTCCATCAAAATAGCGTTCAGATAAGGTTGGAAATCGAACGCCATAGCCAAGTGATGCGGTTAAATCAAGTTGGCTGGACAGGTTGTAAACGACGGCCGCAAATCCTGAGGCAGCTGAGAGCGTCTGTGCACCGTTCTGTGGATTTGACGTAGCGTTTTCGCTGTATCGTCCGCCCGCAGAAAATGCTATCTGATCATAGAAACCATTCCAGGTAGCAAAGACTGAATGATTCTTTTCATCACCCTCAAGAATAGGGAAACGCTCTGTTGATGTATTGGATAGCTGGGTAACTCGCTCAATAACCGAGACATTTTGTCTGTTATGAAGATCGCTGCCAATGGTTAATTGCTGATTGTCAAAGGACCAGGATTTACTGAGTGATAAAAAGTGGTCGCGTGCGCTGGAAAATGTCTCATTGATGCGCTTTTCGTAGCGTGTGACTTCAGTATCAAGTTGCTGGTTATGCAGACCTGCCTGAATTTGCCAGCCATGTTCGCTGGTGAGATTGATTTGCGTAATGACATGGCTCTCTTCGGGATACTGCGTTTTTTTGGTATTTATAAAATCATCATTATTGGCTTTTCCAATGTCCGACGAAGTTGTGGGAACAAAAGAAAAATCGAGAGTCCAGTAATCATTTATATCAGTATGAAGGCTAACCAGCGCAGATTGTTGTTGGTATTCAGAAAACAGGGCAGTACCATTTGGTGATTCAGTATTATTTGCCGTTCGGGAAGACAGCCCAACGGTTAAAAATTCATTTCCCCAACCTCCCTGAATGATACGCTCTCCGGAATCACTTTCGTATCCGATGCGTCCGGTAAACCCGTCAAAAGTTGCCGTTGTCATGTCTACTGCCCCACCGATAGCACCCTGACCATATAGCGCTGATTGTGGTCCTTTAACAATATCAATGGATTCAATAAAGAATGGATCAATAAATGACGCGTTTGTACCTGCTCGTCTGTCCGTCGTGATCTTCATTCCGTTCAGTGTTGAGCTTACTCGCCATCGGCTGGCTCCGCGCAACGAGTACACCTGGAACAGACCGCCCTGTCCATTAAAGTCAATGCCAGGAAGTTGAGTGACCAGATCAGTTATTGAAACAGGATAGCGATCTGTCTGAGCGGGAGAGATCCTGGAATTGAATACTGACAGTGTTTGCCCTGCCTGATGACGAGAACCCTGCACGGTTAGTCTCTCAACAGTGGCATTTTTATTTTCGTCAGCGATCACTATTGTCGTCGTCATACACAGCGCGACATAAAGAGAAAGAGTTAATTTACCTGAATAGTTACTTTGCGACATGGTAAGAATTACGAAACAGTTCTTAGTTTCTTATACCCCATTTGAGAACAAGACAATACTGGTGTATAAAATCAAAAATATAGAAGTCTCTATTATAACTTATTGTTTAACACCATTTTTATTGCATTACAGGGTCTGTTGTTGGATATATGAAAACGTCATCGAAATACCCTTGTTAAATGTAAAAATATGACTAACATAACGTATAAACTATGTTGACTGACCTTTTTAACTGTTTAAAAATATGTCCCACTAGTGGTAATTGAATCGTAAACGATTTATTTTACCGATTATGTTTCCTGTTCAGAATGTCAGTTAAGCAAGCGTAAACCAAAATATAAAGTGTTTTGGGTAACTTGTTGAGATAAAAGAGCTTTGCAAGTGATTAGTGTGTAAAAGTTACAATATGACAACAAGTTGCTTCTGAAATGATACATAGTGTTTTAGGATTAAACGTTCCAAAGATACATATTTTTTATTGGTAAATTAATCAGGTGAGTGAAAAAGTTGTAATGCATACCAGTTCTGAACATATTTTTTTGTTACTACAGGATGGTGTGTTGCCAGCGAACTTTTTGGTGTTCATTTTGGCAGTTTTCCTCATACGGCAATTAAGTTCCTACTTTATAGTTGCTTTGATGATGTTAAGTTGTAATGCGATGATTAGCTGGTATCAACAGCCACTTATGAGTTGGGTGACTGAAAATGCATATATGGCTCATTGGAAGTACGCTATCTGGTATGGAGTACTAATAATGACGCACATCGGCGCGATTCTGGCTGTCACCCGGCTTCATTATGTACAGCGACTTACCCCCGGCTTCTCAGCCTATGTCATGGTATTTTGCTACTTTGTATTTTCAATAATGCATGCTGCAAGATATATCGAAATTGAAGGATTTGAGACGGACTATCTCTTGAACGCTTATCTTTCCGGCATTCCAATGATCAATATTGCGTTAATAATTACGGTAATGTTTGTACCTTTTATCGTTTTTGCGCAAAATGTATGGGTGTCGAAACGAAATGACGGAGGTTTTCGTAAATGGAGTCTTTAATGTTAACAATGTCTATTGCATCGATTTTTATCGCGGCAGGCGTTGTGATTCTGTTTTTGCAATCAAGAGATCGTATTATTCTCAGAGAAGTCACGATAGATAAAATGTCTGAACGCCAACATCAGTTGTTGCAGGAAAAGGTTACGATACTGAATATGGAGCCTGGCGAAACACAAATGATATTAAACAGGCTGTGGGCATCTAAAGTTAATCGTTATTTATCAGACTTAGAAAAATTAACAGCAGGAGAGCAAACGTTGGATCTGGAGGATGTTACAGCGCCGGACAACAATGTTTTGCATTTTCCTGAACGACGCCGTTAATCACTTTTTCTAGTTATTTACTGGTCAATCAGGACTGAACTCTTACATCTACCTTTTGATAGCACACATCTAGTGCCCCCGTTCCTTTGTTAACATAAAACGCGTTACTTCGTTCCCTGTTTGCTTTCATGTTGCCCTTAAATGCCTCTGAAGCAGTGTCTAACATTCTGATTTTTAGTTGCTGTTTCACGGGCAAATCAGCTGCTACTGATAGTTTGTTGATACGAGTTTGTTTCGACTCATCATAGATGATGCCGTTTTTATCGCGCTCTCCTCGTGTAACTGCATTGAGATGCTCCATTCCATATATAACTCGACCAAATATCGACATGTTTCTGTCCAGGTGACGAGGAGCTTGTCCCAGCATAATAGCGAAATCTGTTGTGCCAGAGGCTGGGTCCATTCCTCTGGCCAGATTGATTGTACCAGCACAGTGAATAAGCCATTCTTTTTTTACTTTGGTATCCCGGGCTACCGCGAAACCATTGATAAAACCGGTTTGATCCGCAAATAAGTCAGGAGACTGGGCGAGAGTAAAAGGGGCATTGGCTGGAATTTCTCGTTCGAATTCAGGTTGCATGTTCACATTGCCCCATTTGTCTTTTGGCGTGAGCATTGGATTACCGCCTTGTATGACAAACTGGTCAATGACTCGATAAAATGTTCGATTATCATAAAAACCGTCGCGGACTAGCTTCTTGATATGGTCAACATGCTTTGGAGCAAAGTCTGTGTTTAATTCAATTACAACCCGACCTGCATCTAACTCCATATATAACGTGTTTTCAGGTGAAACATTTCGCCATAATGCGGGTTGAGCCGCAATGGATGAAAATGTACAAATGGAAGCTAAAGAGAGTGCCAGGATTCTTTTTATATTTGTCATAGTAGCCACTTCATTGATGAGCATGAGAAAGTGACCTGATGATAGCAAGGTGGCAGGTTTGTTGTTTAGTATTAATTCTTTAGAAGCTATAAAGTTACAGAAGGAGAAACATGCTTCTCCTTCTGTTCAAAAATCACAGGTGATTCAAAACTTCAGACGGGTCAGGCCGATTGGTGTAATCAGCATCGGCAGATACCCATTCAATTGTCTTATCCATTCCAACAACAAACGTGGCTGGTAGTGGGAGATTCCAGTTATCGACATCATTGATATCGGGTAAATTCAAATCAAAGTTGGCGTATATAGATCGTAGTTCTTCAGCCAGAGGAAACATGATACCCAGTGCTTCAGCGAGTCGATTGTCAGTGTCTGACAGTACATCAAATGACAATCCTTCTTTTTCTTTTGCGGACAAAGACTGATCAGGCTTTTGTGGTGAAATCGCTACTAATCGGGCATCTCGCTCTGTAATTTCACCCATTAAATCTTGATAGGCTCTCAGTTCAAGATTGCAGTATGGACACCAACTTCCCCGATAAAAAGTAACAACCAACGGACCTTCTTCAATTAATTCATCAAGGCTGACCTGTTTGCCAGTCGCATCCGGTAATGAAAAATCAGGAAATTGTTCACCAGGATGAGCCATCGTGTCTTCAATGCCGGTGTTTTTCAGGGCTTCAGTTGCCGCTGCAAACTTGTCTCTGATCTCTTGCGGCAGTCTGTCTGCCATAGCTAGTTTTAGTTCTTCAAGCTGCTGTGAAAGCGCTGACATGGTCTTCTCCTAAAGTGGTTGTATTCAGGTTTATTGTGCTCTGTAGCGCAGTTTTCAATCCCCTTATGCTGAAAAATGTCGAGTAATACATGCAAAGAAAATCCCCACTGGTCTGATGAGCGTAAAAGCCTGAGTACAGTCATCAGAGATCGCTGAAATATAATTATTCAAACACATGTTTGAATTTAATGATTGTTTCAGTCATTCTATACCGTCTGTTCGGACCAGTTTGTTTTTTTAACCTTGATGAGGTTTAACCATGAGTAGCTACTTTGCTCCTGTAAAAGAAATGAAATTCTTAATGTATGACGTGTTTAATGCCAATGAATTCTGGCAACGTTCGTCAATGTTAAGCGAAGCGGTTGATGTTGATACGGCTAATGCAATTCTTGACGAAAGTGCCAAAATCACTGAGACGTTAATCGCGCCCTATATGAGAGAAGTTGACGAAAATGGCGTCAAGTTTGCCGATGGCGAAGTAACGACACCTGCACGCTACAAAGATATTTATAATACGATTTCAGAAGGTGGATGGGTTGGATTAACCGGAAACCCTGAATTCGGTGGCATGGGAATGCCAAAAGTACTGGCTTCAATGCACGACGAAATGATGTGTTCAGCCGATCTTAGTTTTTCGTTATATATCGGGCTGACATCAGCAGCATCGCTGACGTTAAATCAGCATGCTTCTGAAGAATTAAAATCTCGATATCTTGAAAAGTTATATTCAGGTGTGTGGTCAGGAACCATGTGTTTGACTGAATCTCATGCCGGTACTGACCTTGGTATTATGCGTACTCAAGCGGTAGATAAAGGAGACGGAACTTATTCCATTACTGGAACTAAAATCTTTATTACGGCGGGTCAGCATGATCTGTCAGAAAATATTGTTCACTTAGTTCTGGCTAAATTACCTGATGCACCGGCGGGTAGTCGTGGCATTTCATTGTTTGTAGTTCCTAAGTTTATGGTAACTGAGAATGGTGAGCTGGGCGAAGCTAATCAGGTTTCTTGTGGATCTATTGAACACAAGATGGGTTTGCATGGTTCACCGACTTGCGTAATGAATTTTGATGGCGCGACGGGCTATCTGGTCGGCGAATTAAATCAGGGCTTAGCTAACATGTTTACCATGATGAACTATGAACGTTTAAGCATGGGTAGCCAGGGCGTTGGTTGTTCTGAGCGCTCTTATCAAAACGCGCTGGCTTATGCTAAAGAACGTTTGCAAGGTATTGGTGTTCATGGTGATCGCAAAGGTGGTCCTGAATCTATCATGGTACATCCTGATGTTCGTCGCATGCTATTGAACATGAAATCACTGACAGAAGCGGGACGTGCGTTTAACACGTTTGTCGCTTTACAGCTTGATAAAGCCAAGTTTGCTGATGATGAACAGGAACGTAAAGACAGCGGACGACTGGCAGAACTGTTAACGCCGATAGCAAAAGCATTTGTTACTGACATGGGTCTTGATACTTGTGTTACAGGACAGCAGGTGTTTGGTGGTCATGGATATAGTCGTGAATGGGGTATGGAACAATTAGTTCGTGATGTTCGTATTTCTCAAATCTATGAAGGAACGAATGGCATACAGGCGCTGGATTTAATGGGACGTAAGGTAGTCGCAAATGGTGGTGCTACCATGACGACATTACTAACCCTGATTGAAGATTCAGCAACAGACGCGAAAGGATCTGACGCAGAATTTATCGCTGGTCCATTACTTGATGCGATAGCAGAACTAAAAGTATTAACGGCCGAAATCGTTGAAAAAGCGATGAAAGATGGCAATGAAGTTGGCGCTGCATCGGTTGATTATCTTCATGCCGCAGGTTATGTACTTTATGGTTACATGTGGTTAGAAATGGTCAAAGCAGCTTTGGTCGCTGATAGCTCAGATAGCTTTTATAAAACAAAACTCAAAACCGCTAAATTCTATATCGAGCGAGTTCTTCCTCGTTTTTATAGCAAGGTGGCGACAGCACGCGTTGGTGCTGATTCATTATTTGCCATGGATGAGAGCGAGTTTTAAATTACTCTGGCATTATCAATGCTACTTGATGACAAAAGGCACGCTAAAGCGTGCCTTTTGTGTTTATGAACAATAGGAAAGTTGTTACAGGGTGAATTGCTTAATTGCGTTGTTGAGTCGGGTAGACAGATTTGATACCTGGTGACTGTACTCGAGCGTTTTTTCTGCTTTACCCACATTATCTTCGGCAATGACAACAACTTCATTAACACGCGAGTTGATACCCTGGCTCAATTCAGATTGTTGTCGTGCAGATGCCGCAATTTCAGTGCTGACAGAGTGCATCTGGTTGATTGCACTATTAATCTGAGTTAATGAATCCGTTAATGTGCTGATATGACTCACACATTCAGATGCTTCGGAACGACTCTGGATGATATCCCGGCTTGCTGTATTGGTTTCATTTTGCAGATTTTCAATCATTGATTGAATTTCAGATGTTGATTCCTGAGTCCTTGCTGCCAATGAGCGTACTTCATCTGCAACGACGGCAAAACCTCGCCCTTGCTCCCCTGCTCGAGCTGCTTCAATCGCAGCATTTAATGCAAGAAGATTGGTTTGTTCGGCAATGCCTCGAATGGTTTCCAGAATACCACCGATGTTATCTGATTCGGTTTTGAGGCGCTGCATTGCTTGCTCGGTCTTTTCTAAATTACTTTCAAGAACGATTATCCGTTGACTATTATCCTGAGCTATATGATCTGCTGATGAAGCTTGTTGTAGCGCTTCATTCATAAAGGAAACTGCACTGTCAGCTTGTTCATTGACGTAATTAGCATTGCTGCTCATTTCTGCCGTAGTTTGTGTAACGTGACTGATTTCCTGTTTTTGAACTTCAGCCGCTGAAGACAATTGAGCCATTTCTGTACCGGAGAGATCTGCTGAACGGATAAGCTCACCTGAATTATTCGTTATATTTTCAATCAGGCTTCTCAAATCGGATGCAACTCGGTTGATGTTCGATGATAGCTCACCAAACTCATCTTCAGAGCGGATTGTTAATTGTTTTGAGAGATCACCTTCAGCTATTGCATGCAATGCTGTGTTCACATCGTTAAGCGGAACCAGCATGGCGCGAACGGTGGTATAGGCGATAGCTATTGCCAGAATTAGTAGTACTGCAACGATAATGTAAGTACGGGTAATACCTGTATCTACATTGTCTATGACGTCTTGTTGCAGCATGTTTAATTGCTGATTGGCGTCGTTGAGGAGATTATCCAGGTGAGAAATGGCCAGATTAACTTCACGTTCGGATAACTTTAAAGAATTTGCTGCCTTGCTGGCATGGCTTAGTTGCTGGAGTTTCATCTGAGAAATGTTGTTATCGCCAGCCAGTAAGCGTTTAATCTTTGTATATTCAGACATGAACTGATCCAGTAAACCGTCAGTCTCAATGGTTGATGCAAGTTGTGATAAATATGCAATTTGAGTATCGAGATTACTAACAGCAAACTCGACTTGTTCAATACCACCATTTACTGCACTGGCATCGGTTGAACTAAGCATTTCACGACCAGACGTAATGGTTGACAGTAAATAATTGTCTAACTGATTAGCTGCGCCTGAGATACGTTCTACGACATCTTGTTTGCCTGGCGCTTCAAGATAGGAAAGTTCTAAAAGCAGAGCGCCTGCCTCATCAACATGGTTCTCCAGTGTTGATTGCATTTGTTGCAACTGAGCTTGCGACTCTATATTTGAAATTAACGAAGAAAACATACTGGAAACGGCAGTATTGTAATTCTGATAATTCGTTGCAGCTCCTTCAAGGTGTTTTCTTAATGAAGGTTCTTGCTCTAATAGTCCATATAGCTTCTGGTATGTTTCCTTATATGTTTTAGTTTGTGCTTCAAAAGCTAACTGACTTTCTTCAATTTCTGTTTTGTTATCAGCATTAAATCCTAGTGTACTTAACTTAGCTTGTTTCAATAAACTAATTTCAAGTTGATTACTTTTTACCTGAACTGGTGCCGCAATTTCTTTAACCTTGGTTGCATAGTCATCTATGGCAGACAGATTCAAAGTAGAAAAAATACTAAGAATAAGAATTAAAACGGAAATTACTACAAAACCAGCGTAAACCTTGTGAGAAACCCTTAATTTCATACAAAATATCCCGCAAAAATTTGTAAATTTAACTGGTCAGTCAAGATTACAAAGCGCACCAATGTAAAGCAAGGAATAACGTAATTATATATTCAAATTTAGTAATTATTTGATTTCTTATCCTGAATAACTAGCTCTGAATAGATAAAGCAAAGTGCACACTTGCACAAATAAAGTGCATTACAGGTCGCGAAAACTACTTAACAGGTGGTATTTGGTGGTAGTTGGCTATTTCGCAAGAGGTAGAGGGAAAAGTAATTATTGCAGAGTGATTAATCATATGAAGGAGGCAAATCACCAGCAAAAACAAATGTTTTACTGGTGATTTAATTTTAATCAAATTATAGAAGGTAGGTAATTTTGGATGATTCCTGTCAATTTTGCGTCCCGAACCAGATTTTCAGCTATTTCCATATCAGGTGCAAAATATCTGTCTTCGCTGTAATAGCTTACTTTTTCACGAAGAATGGCTTTTGCTTGCTCAACTTGCGGGGAAGCTTTTAATGGTGCTCTGAAGTCTAATCCCTGAGCAGATGCCAGATACTCTATGGCAAGAATGCCACAGGTATTTTCTGCCATATCTTTCAAACGGCGACCTGCAAAGGCTGCCATTGATACGTGATCTTCCTGATTGGCTGATGTTGGTAAGCTATCTACCGTGGCTGGATGTGCCATTGATTTATTTTCAGAAGCTAGTGCTGCTGATGTTACCTGAGCAATCATAAAGCCGCTGTTTACACCGCCATTTTCAACCAGAAACGGTGGTAGCTTACTCAAACTTGAGTCAATTAACAGTGACATTCTGCGTTCAGACAATGCCCCAATTTCTGCAATGGCCAGCGCAAGATTGTCAGAAGCCATACCAACCGGTTCTGCGTGGAAGTTGCCACCTGAAATAATGTCGCCTTGTTCAGCGAAAACCAGGGGGTTATCGGTTACACCATTGGCTTCAACCAGCAGGACTTCAGCAGCCTGACGAATTTGTGTCAGACAAGCACCCATAACCTGAGGTTGGCAACGTAACGAATACGGATCTTGTACTTTTTCACAATCTACGTGAGATTTGCTGATTTCAGAATCATCGCCCAGCATATTACGGTAGGCTTCAGCTGAATCGATCTGACCCTTCTGGCCTCTGATGTCATGAATACGAGCATCAAATGGTGAACGGCTTCCCATTGCAGCCTCTACACTCATCGCGCCGATGACGGTTCCTGCCATGTGTAAGTCTTCAGCAGCAAACATGCCTTCCAGTGCGAATGATGTCGAAGCTTGCGTGCCATTTAACAGCGCAAGACCTTCTTTAGCTGCCAATGTAACAGGCGCCAGACCATTTTGTTCGAGTGCTTCTTTAGAGGAATAGATTTGTCCATTCCATGATATTTCACCTTCGCCAATGAGTGGTAAGCACATGTGGGCTAATGGCGCTAAGTCTCCGCTGGCGCCAACAGAACCCTTCTTCGGCACGCATGGGTATAGACCTGCATTTAACATGTCGATCAATAAATTGATGACTGACAGGCGAATACCAGAGAAACCTCTCGCCAGAGAATTAATTTTCAACACCATCATTAAACGAACGGTTGAATCGTCCATTAACTCGCCAGTACCTGCCGCGTGTGATAACACGATGGAACGTTGTAGCAATTCCAGTTCTTCAGAGGCAATTCGGGTATTGGCTAACAGACCAAAACCGGTGTTAATGCCGTAGACGACTTGATTCTTTTGAATAACTTCCTGAACCAGAGCTGCTGAGCGTTCGATTGCTGGTATTGCATCTGCGCTCAGTGAAATATTAACTGGCTCACGGTTAATCGTTCTTAGTTGGGCCAGCGATAACTGACCCGGATTAATTTCAATTGTTGTCATAGTGTTTTCTCTCCAAAGTCAGGACTACTTAGTTAACATTGGAAGGTCGAGATTATTTTCTTCTGCACAATTTTTAGCGATGTCATAACCAGCATCTGCGTGACGCATAACACCTGTGCCCGGGTCATTCCAAAGTACGCGGCTCAGACGTTGATCTGCTGCGTCTGTACCATCAGCAACGATGACAACACCAGAATGTTGACTGAAGCCCATACCAACACCTCCACCGTGATGTAAAGAAACCCAGGTTGCGCCGCCGGCTGTATTGAGTAATGCGTTTAATAATGGCCAGTCAGACACAGTATCTGAACCGTCCATCATGCCCTCTGTTTCACGATTCGGACTGGCAACAGAACCTGAATCCAGATGGTCACGTCCAATGACGATTGGCGCTTTTAGCTCGCCGTTTTTAACCATTTCGTTGAATGCGCGAGCGATACGAGCACGATCTTTCAGACCAATCCAGCAAATACGTGAGGGTAAACCCTGGAATGCGATACGTTCTTTTGCCATGTCCAGCCAGTTGTGCAGATGAGGATTATCAGGGATAAGTTCTTTAACTTTCTGATCAGTTTTGTAGATGTCTTCAGGATCGCCTGACAGAGCAACCCAGCGGAAAGGGCCAACACCTTCACAGAATAGAGGGCGAATATAAGCTGGAACAAAACCTGGGAAGTCAAACGCGTTTTCAACGCCTTCTTCCAATGCCATTTGACGGATGTTGTTACCATAATCGACGGTTGCTGCACCAGCCGTTTGCAGGTCAAGCATGGCTTGAACTTGTACTGCCATTGATTGTTTTGCGGCTTTGACTACTGCGGCTTCGTCTTGCTTTCGCATGTCGGCAGCGTGTTCCATTGTCCAGCCTTGTGGTAGATAACCATTTAGTGGATCGTGTGCTGAAGTCTGATCCGTTACCACATCAGGTGTAATGCCTTTTTTGACAAGTTCAGCATAGACATCCGCTGCATTGGCCAGTAAACCAACAGAAATGGCTTTGCCTTCTTTTTTCGCGTCGTCCAGCATCGCCAGTGCTTCATCAAGACTGGTTGCTTTCTTGTCCAGGTAACGAGTTTTAAGACGGAAATCGATACGTGATTCGTCAACTTCAACAGCCAGCATTGAGAAACCAGCCATAGTTGCCGCCAGTGGCTGAGCGCCACCCATACCACCAAGACCGCCGGTTAAAATCCAACGGCCTTTGCTTTCGCCATTAAAATGTTGACGAGCCATTGCAACGAACGTTTCGTAAGTTCCCTGAACGATGCCTTGGGAACCGATGTAAATCCATGAACCAGCGGTCATCTGGCCGTACATCATCAGGCCCTTCTTATCCAGTTCATTGAAGTGTTCCCAGTTAGCCCAGTGAGGAACAATATTGGAATTAGCAATTAAAACGCGTGGAGAGTCCGGGTGAGTTTTGAAGACGCCAACCGGCTTACCAGACTGAACCAGTAACGTTTCGTCATCGTTAAGGCGATCCAGGGTTTCAATGATTTTGTCGAAGCATTCCCAGTTACGGGCTGCACGGCCAATGCCGCCGTAAACAACCAGAGATTGTGGATGTTCAGCAACTTCAGCATCCAGGTTATTCATCAGCATGCGTTTTGCTGCTTCAGTCAGCCATGATTTGGCTGTAATGTCAGTGCCAGTTGGCGCTTTTATATGTCTGGTTGTATCCAGGCGAGGATCAGTCATGTCAGATCTCCAGATTAGAATTTAAGGTGGCCGCCGAGACGATAACGAGAGCCGGGATAATAAAGTAGCGCGTAACTGACAACGCCTTTTTTACTCCAGGTTCTGCGTGTTAATTTGAGGCAGGGCTCACTGTCGGTAAGGTTTAACAAATCGGCGATGTCTTTGTCTGGCATCACCGCTTCAATAATATGGCTGGCTTCAGTCAGTGGAGCTTCTGCGCACAAGTATTCGTGCGGGGTTATTTGTGTGAAGTCCTGAGCCAGGTAGTTGGGTATTAAGTGTGTGTTGACGAATCGAACTTCGAGTTGTATCGGAAGAGACTCTTCATAGTGAATTAATACAGACTTAAAAACCGGGATGTTTTCATCAATATTAAGCTGCTGGGCAACAGTAGAATCGGCTGGTACTGCTTCATTGCTGATTTGAACACCCTTATAAGAGTGGCCTCGCTCAGCGATCTCATCGGCAATATTATGAATTTCAAACAGAGAGGACTGAGATTTTAGTTCAGCGACGAAAGTGCCTGCGCCCTGAGTTCTGTTTAACACGCCGGAATCAGTTAACTCCTGTAGTGCCCGTCGAGCAGTCATTCGGCTAACACCATGTTGGTCTGCCAGTTCGTTCTCTGATGGAACTTTACTGTGTGCAGGCCAGGCTCCTGACTCAATGTTTTGAGTAATAAATGTTTTAATTTTCAGGTATTTAGGCTCTGCCATATGTCAAGTCTACTCTTGGGTAAAAGAAAAGTCGTGTCATACTGTTCGTTCGATGTGCAGCTTGATCGCTACACGTACTAATTAAAAAATGACACAAAAATGTTGTATATACAAGTTGTCCTGTTATCATTTTTGTATGTTCTATAAACCGGAATATGGCCATGAATTGGGAAAGCGTCTGGAAAAATATAACTATAGCTACCATGGCTCCATCTGCTGAAAATGCATGGGGACTGATAAAAAATGCAGCGCTGGCGGTAAGTCAGGGCAAGATTGTCTGGGTTGGTAAAGAAGATGAATTACATGAGCATGACTTGTCCGGCGTGTCTATTCACGATGGACGGGGCATGTTATGTACCCCAGGCTTGATTGATTGTCATACACATCTGGTTTATGGCGGTAGTCGTGCTAATGAATTTGAAATGCGGCTGACGGGCGTATCATACGAAGAGATTGCGAAGCAGGGTGGTGGCATCGTTTCCACGGTGAAAGCAACTCGTGAAGCTTCAGAGCAATCTTTGATGCGAAGTGCGCAAAGACGACTGAATGCGCTGATTCAGGAAGGTGTAACGACGGTTGAGATTAAATCGGGCTACGGTCTTGATACCGAAACTGAATTGAAAATGCTCAGAGTGATCAAGGCTCTGGGTCGCAATAATGACATTTCAATTAAATCCACTTTTCTTGGCGCTCATGCAGTTCCAGCAGAATATAAAACAGATCCCGATGCTTATGTTGAGTTAGTGTGCAAAGAGATGCTCCCTCTTGTTTATCGGGATAGCCTGGCTGATACGGTGGATGTCTTCTGTGAAGGTATTGGTTTTTCACTTGAACAGACTCGCAAAGTTTTAGATACGGCAACATCTTATGGAATGCGCGTAAAACTTCATGCTGAGCAGTTGTCGAATCTGGGTGGTAGTGAGCTTTGTGCAGAATACAACGGCTTGTCATCTGACCATGTGGAATACATTGATGAAGCTGGTGTGAAAGCTTTATCAGAAGCGAATATGTGTGCCGTGTTGTTACCCGGTGCATTTTATTACCTACGTGAAACACAAAAACCGCCAGTAGATTTATTACGTAAGCATCAGGTGTCAGTGGCTATTGCATCTGATATGAATCCAGGCTCTTCACCTGTTTGTTCGTTATTATTGATGATGAATATGGCGTGTACATTCTTTAATTTAACGCCGGAAGAAGCGTTGGCTGGTGTAACGCGCAATGCAGCTAAAGCGTTAGGATTAAATGACAGAGGGACGATAGAGGAAGGTAAACGAGCTGATTTTGTATTATGGGACATTGATAATCCTGCAGAATTGTCATACCAGTTTGGTGCAATAAAACCTGATATGACAGTCATAGCAGGACGTTTCAATCGACGTTACTGACAAGCGACTCCATTCACAACACGGGTGAACCGCTCAAAACAATAAAGCCGGATTTTTCCGGCTTTATTGTTGATCAGCACTACTTATATCGGCACAGATCGTTCAACAGGTATCAGTGTAGACGTTAATACATATCCTTTGGATTAAACATATTTCTCATCTGGCTGGCAAAAGACATGAACTTTTCTTTTATCGTTCGTTTAACACTAATGTCGATGCCGCCGAAAAGAACAATACCTTCCATCATGATTGTCGGACCTTTTAGACCACTGACAGGAGCTGTTTGGTTATCTACCCCACCAAAAATACAGAAAACTTTTGAGACTACATTGATGTTTTCCGGAACGTAAATCTCATCACCACCAAATAAGCAAAAGACTTTTACTTTGGTTGTTGGGCTTTGGAAGACGGTATCGGAAAAATCTATGTCGGCACCACCGCAGATACTGAAAATTCGAATTTCTTTTGCTGCTTCCCAGCGTCCTGAAACATTACTACCACCAAATATATTAACGATATATTCGACGTCTTTACCGCCTGAAGAATAGTTGGTATTGAATTGAGTTTGCTTACGTGTGGTGTACTGGTTGTCTGCTTTTAATTCAAGGTCGTCAACCAGGGCAAGAATTTCATTAGGAGAAGAGGAGTCCATGGCGACATCGAGTCTGCGTTCAAATGCTTGTTCAGAGATAATGCCGTGGCTGTAATTCATAATAAGCTGATCGATGACTTCTTCACGGATAGCTTCTATTGGTCGATCTTCTGGTTTAACGGTCATTCGTTGATTCCTTTTTCACTGATTGCGATGATTAGTGCCGATGAAGACGGAGTGCAGCAAATAACAGACCAGAAATAAAAAATCTTATTTTTCAGTTAGATAATAAAAAATGGTTTGGTTGGTTGATCTGAATATTTACAATTTTAGTAAATATGACCATATTTTAGTGAGTAAAGCCAGAAGGATAGTAAAAGAAAGAGGCAGGTGAAGAGTTAGTCACCTGCCACACACGCTGTTTATGTAGTCATTAAACCCGAATGAAATTTCACCCAAAAAAGTCAACAGGCTCTAATCTTCGTCGGTTTCTTCACTTTCATCATCGTCATCAACGATTTCCAGTGGATCGGGTGACAGGATCACACCTGTACTGTCAGCATAGACAAAATCATCTGGTAAGAAAGTGACGCCACCAAAATTGACGGGGATCTCAATTTCGCCGTCCATTTGATTGTCAGCGCCAACAGGAATTGAGGCCATTGCCTGAACGCCAATTTCTAACTCTTCCAGTGCATCAACATCTCGGACGCTACCAAAACAGATAATACCTTCCCAATTGTTTTCCATCGCGGTTTCAGCGATATCAATATCAATCAGAGCGCGTCTGGTAGAGCCGCCCCCATCAATCAGAAGTACTTTTCCCTGGCCATCATCAGCAACAACCTGACGGATAGTTTTGTTGTCTTCGTGACACTTAAGTGTGTATATACTGCCGGCGAATGAGCGTTTTCCACCAAAATTAACTAATAATGGTTCCAGAACATCAACCATATCCGGATATAAGTCACATAACTCTGAAGTACTGTATTCCATCGAAATCACCTTGGAATTTATCTGTTAAGGCAGGAGCGTATTGATGAAAGTGTATTGAAATAAAACAAAATTTCAACGTCAATACGTCCAAATAGCAACGTCCAAGTATAACGGGAAAAGGTCGGTACTCAAGTTTAAATATGCATGAATAATTGATGGCATTTGAATGAATACTTTCAAGAACCATTGGCTTGGTAAGCAAATGTTGGTGCGTTGCCTGCTGTTATTGCCGGGTGAAATAAAAGGGGTGTACATTCTTTTTAGACAGTAAGTCGGTTGATTTTCCTACAAGATGGAATTTTTATGGTTAAAAACCAGCATGATACGATAGTTGTAATGTACAGTTTTGTGTCGTCAGCTTCGTTTTATAGCCTTAAATATCTGTTGCATTTGGCTGGTTTTTTGTTAGCTTCATTAATTCGAGACCTAAAAGAATTATTTAACAATTGCTCAATTTACTAACCTCTGATTCCCATTTTTTGCTGTTATTCCAGGCAGTCATGGCTACAGGTTTTGCTTACCTGTTTAGCCATCACTATCGCGTGTTTCATCGACACTACATTCGGAATTGGAGTTATGCCTATATTAGCCTTGGCGTCGCTGCAGCGGTTCGTTTGCTCTATTTATCCGTTGAATCAACAAACTGGTCAGGCCCTCTCTTTTTACAATTGTTGTCGTTTATTGTTTTGACTGCAGTTTTGTTTTATCCCTGTTGGCTTTTACAGGGAATGTTTCAGGCATTCACCAATAAACGCTTTTCCTGGCGATACCATCATATTTTTTCAATGGTAACGACGGTTGCGGCAACGTGTATATTTATCCCGCTTTCATTTACTGATTTTGATGTATTGCTGCAGGATGATCTGCGAGCGTTAGTTGCAGCGTGTACGGTTGCATTTATTTTCTTATTGGCGAGTTATCAAAGTTTTAAAGTTAAACGTAAGCACATCGGCACACGACTTTTGGCGTGGGGATTACTTCTCTGGGCATTCGTGATGGCCAGTGTGACACTGATTCCTGGTTTACTGGATGAATCCTGGCGTCACAGCGAATGGTATATTTATTTTCCAACAGCAGAACTGTTTTTCTCTGGGATGTTGGCAGTTGGGTTGATGGCCTGGTTGCAGGAAGATACTCGGTTAACCAGTCAGAAAGTTGCACAGAAAGCCGAATATCTGGATTCACATGACTTGTTAACTGGCGCAGGCAACAGAGAGTCATTGATTCAAATGCTGACCTCTGAACTGGAGCATCGCAGTCGTAAACGCTACTTAACCGTTGTTGTACTGGGATTGGATGGATTTAAACTAATTAATGATAACTTCGGATTAAAGCATGGCGATAAAGTGTTGTCTGAAGTCGTCAGGCGAATAGAGTCCAGTGAGTTAAATACGATGCATATCGCTCGTATTGGTGGAGATTTATTTGCGTTAGTGCTTGGCGATATATATACAGATCAGCAATGGCGTCAGCGTGCTGAATTTATGCTTCATCTATTGGAAAAACCTTTCATTTTATCGGATCATTCCGTCAAATTAACCGCCAGTATTGGCCTTTCTATATTTCCCACGCACAGTGATAACGCAGAAGCGATGCTTCAGAAAGCGAATATTGCGTTTCACAATGCAAAGCGACGTCATAATACATACGTGATTTATGAACGGGGAATGGAAGAGGAGTCTAACCGTTTACTTGAAGTCGGTAAGGCGCTTCGTCAGGCTATTGAACAGGATGAATTCGAATTCTGGTATCAGCCACAACTTAATCTGACGAATGGTCGATTAGAAGGGCTGGAAGCACTGGTTCGTTGGCATCATCCTGAGCGGGGTATTTTGTCGCCGGGAGCATTTTTTGACGATGTTGAGAAACTTGAGTTGTCCAAAGTGCTGGATGACTTGTTATTGGAAAAAGCGATCAAGAAAATTGCGTTATGGCAGCAATCTTTTCAACTTAATATCCCGGTGGCTGTTAATTTATCGCCGATTCAGTTCCAGTCTGATGATTTGGTTCCGCGTATTCGAAAATTACTGGTTCACTACCAGGCGTCCCCCTGGTTACTGGAGTTAGAAATTACCGAAAATGTTGCAATGGAAGATATTGAAGCAGGGCTAAATACCATCCGCGTACTGCAACAAATGGGCGTGAAAGTCTCTATTGATGATTTTGGCACAGGCTATTCATCGCTGGCATACTTACGCAAGATGCCGATTGAGAAAATAAAAATCGACAGAAGTTTTATCTGTGAAATGCAGTTAAATGATTCGGACTTTATGATTGTTAAATCAATGGTGCAACTGGCCCATGGTCTTGGAAAGCGAGTGTTGGCAGAGGGCGTGGAGACCTCCCAGCAACAGCGATTGCTACAGGATATTCACTGCGATGCGATTCAGGGATTTCACTTCCACCGACCTTTGAATGAAGATGCTGTGATCCGTTTATTGAAAGAACAGGATGTTGCTGTTTCTAAGCAGGCATAAACAATTATGCGTATTTTTGCAGTGTCCGATATTCATGTTGATTATGAAGCCAATCTTAACTGGGTAAAGCAACTCAGTGTCTATGATTATCAGGAAGATATCCTGATTCTTGCCGGTGATGTCACTGATTTCCCAGCCATCCTTGCCGAAGCATTTCAATTGCTCAGAGCGCGATTTGCCGAAGTCTTATTTGTTCCCGGCAATCATGATGTCTGGGTTCACCGCTCGAAAGAAACTGATTCTTTTGAAAAGTTAAAGCTGGTTAATCATATTGCCCGTGAAGAAGGTGTTATCCAGCAACCGCTATTGATGAAAGGTTTATATTTACTGCCATTACTGGGCTGGTATGACTACACCTTTGGACCAAAAACTGAATACTTGAGTAATGCCTGGATGGATTTCTATGGCTGTAAGTGGCAGGGGCGTGATGAAGCCTGGCTAACCTCCTGGTTTTTATCGCAAAATAAACTCGAAATACCGGATACCGCAAGAAGTGTAATCACTTACTCACATTTTTTACCTCGCATAGACGTACAACCTGATTTCATCCCGCCAAAACATCAACGTGTTTATCCGGTGTTAGGTTCGTCACGTATTGATCAGCAAATTCGCCAATGTGGCTCAACGATGCATGTTTATGGGCACAGTCATGTGAACCGGCATGTCACTATTGACGGTGTAACCTATATAAATAATGCATTTGGTTATCCATCTGAAACACGCATTACCGCAAAAACATTACGCTGTTTGACGGAACTGTCCTGACAGTTTTATTTGCAAGCCTCTATTTGTTCAATTCTTTGCGCAAGGTCTTTTTAGTTATCGGGCAATTCCTGTAGGATGGCGCGGTTATTAGTTAGCCATAGAGATAGTACGTGGATATTCAAGCGTTATTAGCCCCGATTCATTCTTTTCTTCAATGCGAAACACCGGATACCTGGATTGAAGAAGCCAGTAAACCTGAAAATTTAAAGGTGCTGCTGATTGATCATTTGATTTGTGAGCTTAAGGCCGGTCAGACAGCAATGTGGTTAATCCGTAAATATGCAGCAGATAAAACGGGTGGTGAAGCATTGTTGGAATGGTTACGACCCTATGAATTGTATGTCTATCGTAAAGAAGGGACGCTGGAATCGTTGGGTGAACATCACAAGCTATCAAAATCGGTTGTGCCAAAGGCAACGTCTGACTTTGGACAGATATTGATTGATAAAATGGTATTGTTGATTAAAGAAGAGCTTCATCATTTTTATCAAGTCCTTGAGATTATGGAAGCGCGTGATATTCACTACGAAAATATCACCGCCAGTCGTTATGCCAGCGGCATGATGAAACATGTACGAACACATGAGCCCGCTATTCTTATCGACAAACTGATTTGTGGCGCATACATTGAAGCGCGTTCATGTGAACGCTTTGCAAAACTGGCACCTCATCTTGACGATGAATTGAACAAGTTCTATGTGTCTTTGTTGCGCTCAGAAGCGCGTCACTATCAGGATTATTTGGGCCTTGCTGAGCTTATTGCGGGTAAGGATATTTCGGATCGAGTGTCTCATTTTGGCCGGGTAGAAGCAGATTTGATTCAGTCACCAGACAGTGATTTTAAGTTTCATAGTGGATCGCCAGTTTAGACAAGAGTGATTCATCAGTCTGAAATAAATGTCAGGGCTTTGTTGTTGTAATATTTTTAGCTACAATTAACCCAATGTAGTAACAATCTACATACATAAGCCTGAAAAAAACCCCGAATATAATCGGGGTTTTTTATTTTTTGCCAGTTGCCACAGGTATTGACGAGTACCTTACTTCATAAAACAATAGTGTTCTGTAATTCGTATTTATCATTGTGTTCAGTTAGTTAATCTATGAATCCAGTCGTTACTGATATTATCCTCTATACCTTTCTTGCCGGGCTTGCTATTCCTATTGGTGGTTTTATTGCCCGTATTCCTCATCTTGTCCCTGACTGGCTGGAAGATGAATTCAGACATTTTGTAATCGCTCTGGGTGGTGGCATCATGCTGGGTGCTGTCGCTATCGTATTGGTGCCAGTTGGTATGTCATATATGAATTATTCCGGATTGGCGATTGTGACGATGCTGGCTGGTGGTATTTCATTTTTTCTACTGGAGCGATTTTTAGGATTAAAACGTCAGGAAGCGCCGCAGTTTACCGGGATGCTGCTTGATTACATTCCAGAATGCCTGGCGTTAGGTGGTATTGCGGCATTGGGGGCTTCGTCAGCACCTTTATTAGCCATATTGATTGGTATGCAGAATTTACCTGAAGGATTTAATGCGTATCGTGAACTGGCAAATGACCAACAACAAAACCAGCGGACCGTATTATTACAAATGACAGGTGTTGTGTTCATTGGGCCATTATTTGGCGTATTAGGGTATTGGTTACTACCTGACATTCCTGCATTACTGGGCCATGTTCTGATCTTTGCTGCGGGCGGAATTTTATATCTGATATTTCAGGATATTGCACCGCAAGCAAAGCTTCAAAAGCATTGGGCACCGCCATTAGGTGCCGTAGTAGGATTTGTACTGGCAATGACAGGACAGTTAATTACGGGTCACTCTTAAGTGAGCGATTACGGGTTCTGGCAATAAAATAAAAGATAGTTCCGAGGATAATAAAGCCTCCCGTCAATAACCAACTATCGAGATTTGCCTGACTTGCCAGCCAACAGCAAACACCAAATGCTATGAAAGGAATGAGTAGACCGCCGGGTAATCTGATTGCATGATCGTCTCTTACTGCTTTTTTATCGATAACTGGAATAGCTGCAATACAGATACCGTAGCCAATTAATCTGGCTAATGAGCTGATGATGGCTAACCAGACAAATGAACCTGTTAGTGCCAGCACCAGTGAAAGAACGGTGATGAAGTAAATTGAGTTTCTTGGCACCTTACTGCTGTTTTCAACATTGCCAAACCAGGCTGGCAGGCTTTTTTCAATGGATAGTGCATACGTCATTCTTGGTGCTGCCAGCATGATTGCAGCCAGATTTCCTGAAATTGATACTATTGCCGCAACCACCATAATGACCGCACCAGGCCCTCCAAACATCACTTCTGCCGCATCGGCCAGAGGCACATCACTGGCTGCCGGGTTTTCCAGAACTGCCATACTGATACTTTGGATTAAGAAATAGAGTACGGTCGTAAACAGTAATGTCTGTATTAAAGCGCGTGGAATATCACGTTGCGGCTTGCGTGCTTCTCCTGCTGGAATAGAAGCGCCTTCAAACCCGATAAACGCATAAACAAGGAGCAACAATGATGCGCTGAAGGTGTCAGGTTGGGCGTCGGTTGTTGAGAATAACTGATCAGCATCAAGGTAATTAATGCCCATAGCAGTGAATAAGAGTAGCGGTAACAACTTCAGCAGGGTAATGGTTTTTACGGTTTCTATTGCTGAGCGGATACCAAACAGGTTTGAAGCTGAAAGTAGCAAGATAATTAAGGTAATCGTTACAGAACGTATAATGTCATCATTGAATACAGGCCATAATGTGGCAAGATAAAATACCAGAGCGTTACTGTTAGCTGCTAAAGCGGTTACTCGCCCGATATAGAGTAGCCATCCTGTTTGAAAAGCTGTGGCTGGTCCGAATGCTTCATGAGCATAGACGATAGGACCGCCGGTTCCTCGAAAGTAGCTGGATAGCTGTGCGAAACTAAGAATGATGGGTGACATGAGTAGCCCACAAATCACGAACATCCAGGGGCTGAAGTGGCCGCTGGCTTCAGCGGCTGCTGCGGGCAAAGCAAAAATACCGGCACCAATAAGCCCATTGATGGCGAGTGCCGCAAATCCAATCTGACTAATTGAACGATTCAGTTTTTCATTAAAAGAGTCCATATCATACCTGTTGCTGACTGGCGATTTTCACGCTTCTTATCGTTATCAAATGATTGTGAAAAGTGTTCCCACAATATTGGATGCGGCTGCAAAATGTTAACGGATTCTTAAAAATAATCTCACTAATGTCCAGTAATTATTCAATATTCAGATGTAGGGCACTATTAATAGCTTGTGTGCAAGTTATATTTCTCATAGAATCCTGTCAGATAATCGGTAACCTATGTACTGATTTGAGAAAAGTTTGATTTTGGATTTTTAACTGAGGTGAAGAATGGCTGATTCAGTTTATGACTTTAAATGCACCAATATTCTTGGTGAAGAAGTATCGATGGAGCAGTTTAAAGGTAAAGTGTTATTGATTGTCAATACAGCAAGTAAGTGTGGCTTTACGCCTCAGTATGAATCGCTACAGACACTGTATAGCGAATTAAAAGACAGTGGTCTGGAAATTCTGGGTTTTCCTTGTAATCAGTTTGCTAACCAGGAAAAAGAGAATGAAAGCGCGATTAGTGAGTTTTGCACATTAAATTATGGTGTCGGGTTTCCGATGTTCGCCAAAGTTGATGTAAATGGTGCAGAAGCCTTACCGTTGTTTGATTATTTGAAAGAAAAAGCGCCGGGTCTGCTAGGTAGTAAGGCTGTAAAATGGAATTTTACTAAATTTTTAGTTGATCAAAGTGGTCAGGTTGTCAGACGATATGCACCTAATAAAGATCCAAAGAGTTTTGCTCAGGATATAAAACAACTATTGGCTAAATCTTAATGTCAGACATTGATGAACTTTTGAGCCTGGATAACCAGTTATGTTTCAGGCTTTATGCGTCTTCCCGGGCTGTGACGCGTGTTTACAGGCCGTTGTTAGATAAACTGGAATTAACTTATCCCCAGTATTTGATTATGTTGGCTTTGTGGCAATGGGAATCAGAGGGGCAGGCTGATAATAAAACACTCAGGGATTTGGGTGATCGTTTGCAACTGGATAGCGGCACGATGACGCCACTATTCAGACGGTTGTTGAATCGTGGGCTGGTAAAAAAGTCACCCAGTTTGCGTGATGGCCGCGAAATGCATATTTCTTTAACTGCGGAAGGTCTGGCGTTAAAGCAACAGGCAGCGCAGGTTCCTAAGCAGTTAATGTGTTTATTGGACAATGATGAAGACAGGCAAAAGTTTCTTCAGTTACGTACATTGCTTGATGATTTAATGGGTATTCTAAGGATCTCCTGACCTTTGAAGGCTATTGAAGCCGAACAAAGTTTCACCTGAAAAGATCGGTAAATTCTAATGATTAAATGGTGCTTGATCACAGAGTTTAAGCCTGGTTAAATCAACAAAAATTTAGTAAATATCACCAAATTTGAGAAAGCCATAGCAACTTGTTGTTATGGCTTTTTTTTCGTCTTGAAAATAATTTTTTAATAAAAACATGTAGATATAAATAATTTTTGAGTGTGGCATAACCCTTGATAATGAAAGTTCATCATGCTGATAAGCAAAATTAAAATTTCATTGAATAGAAAAGGGGAAGTCACATGGGAATGTTCACAAGATTCACAGACATCGTAAATTCGAACATCAATGCAATGCTGGATAAAGCGGAAGACCCTGAAAAAATCATCCGTTTATTAATTGAAGAAATGGAAAGTACGTTAGTCGATGCAAGAAGTGATTTGGCTCGCATTCTTTCAGAGAAAAAAGCATTGGTCCGTAAGCAAACAAATTTGGAATCAGCGGCTAACGACTGGCAAAACAAAGCAGAACTGGCTATTCAAAAAGATCGTGACGATCTGGCACGCTCTGCATTGATTGAGAAGCAAAAGCTTTCCGAAGAGTCAGAGCAGGTCAATAAAGAGTTAGCTGAAGTTGAGCGAGTACTTTCTTCATTTCAGGCTGATATCGCGACGTTACAGGCAAAACTGGCTGATGCTAAACAGCGTCAAAAATCAATGATGGTTCGTCAACAGTCATCTCAACAACGATTAAAAGTCCGTGAGCAACTGGTCAGCAACAATGTCGAAGAAATGATGCATCGCTTTGAAGCATATGAGCGTCGTCTTGACAATATCGAAGCGGAAGTTGAGTCGTATGACATGACATCTTCACCTTCTCTGGAGCAAGAGTTCTGGCAACTTGAGCACAATGAGAAAATCGACAATGAGCTGAATGCGCTGAAAGCTAAATTGAGTGCTTAACATTAAATCTTGAAAAGTTTGGAGGCTGTTATGAGACATCAAACGGTAGAAAGTCTTGCAAAAGACAACCTGAACAAGAAGTTATTTGGTGTGTGCGCCGGTATTGCGCGTCATGTTGGTGTAGACCGGTGGTTCATCAGAATGCTGGCAGTGCTAGGTTTTTTCATGATGCCAGGACCTATGTTGGTAGCCTATTTTGTTGCTGTTTTGATTATGCCAACGCGTTATTAATTTGCGGGGGAATCCCCCCTCGCCGGAGGATTTTATGAAGGATTTCATCAAGTTTGTTTTACTGGTCGCGCTCTTTAGTTATTTGTTTGTAAGTATGGCTGAGCAATGGCCGTTTTTTGAATTTTCAATGAGTGGTGACATTCTGGAGGGTTTTATGGGCACTGCAATTATTACATTTTTGGTGATCTGCTTTTTAATTTGTCTGGCTCTGGGTATTGCAGGATTTATAGCGTTTACGGTGTTATGTGTGATTGGCGCTGTATTTATGGCGGGCTTGTCAGTGTTATGGCCTGTGTTGTTACTGGTAGGTTTGATTTGGCTTATCAGCGGTTCGTCAACTAGCCGGGCATAACCTTTGGTTATAGTGATTGAATCGATTTGCCGCAAATCAATGTAGGTTCAGGTAGAATGAGCTACTATTCTTGTTTTTCTATCTGAACCAAATACATAACAATGTTTCTAAAACGTTCAAGATTAACTTTCTTTCTCATGATGTGTTCCGCGATGGCATTTGCCAATGATGTAACGGTGAATAACATGCAAGTGCGCGAACTTTTGCCTATGGCGAAAACGACAGCGGGATATTTTTCAATAACAAACGATTCAACTCAACTCATCACACTGACAGGGGCATCCTGTGATTGTGCCGAAGATGTTCAGCTGCATCAGCATACTTACAGTGATGACATGATGAAAATGCGTCGAGTTGATGAAGTTGCTATTCCTGTTGGTGAAACGGTCACGTTTGAACCTTCGGGCTATCATCTGATGATGTTTAAACCCTCCAAATTAAAACTGAAAAGAGATAATGAAGTCGTGGTTACATTACGATTTAAACATCGCAAACCAGTGAATATAAAAGCACAGGTTTATTCCTTGATGGATGAATCTCACCACAGCCACTCACATCACTAAAAGAGGCTTATATGAATACAAACTGGATAACAGGTGGTTTTGCTGCCGTCGCCGTTTCTTTGTGGGGACTAAGCCTGTATTGGGGAAGTGAACCTGACACATTTAATGTTGAACAATTGGTCGCAGAGAAGTCATTTAAATTAAATGAGAAACCAGTAACAGGATATGCGACTACCACGGTGTTAATAGAAACTACGGAAACATTGCTGAGCAAACCCGGTGGTTACCTGTCAAATGATGTAACACCGCCATCGGCGTTCATGGATAATATTCCCGCCTGGGAATTTGGTGCGCTGGAGATGATCAGAGATATGGCGCTAATCATGAGAAAAGATTTCAGTCGCTCTCAGTCACAATCTCTTGAAAATGCTCAATTAAAGATTGCTCAACCTCAGTTCAATATTGATAGTCGTGCCTGGATGTGGCCCAGTGCCGAGTCAGAATATTCGAAAGGTATTGAGGCACTGAAAATTTATCGTAGTGCTCTGGCGAATGGCGGAAATCCGGATGCGCAGTTTTATGCCCGGGCTGATAACTTGTCTGAATGGTTGAAAGAAGTTGAAAAACGTTTAGGTAGTTTGAGTCAACGATTAAGTGCCAGTGTCGGGCAGGAGCGGATTAATACCGACTTAGCCGGAGATGCGTTAGCTACACAGTCTACGGTAGCGCCGAAGCAAGATTTAATTCAGACCAGCTGGTGGAAAATAGATGATGTGTTTTATGAGTCTCGCGGCGCATGTTGGGCATTGATTCACTTTTTGAAGGCGATAGAAGTTGATTTTGCTCCGGCTTTGGCAAAAAAGAATGCCACTGTCAGTTTGAAGCAAATTATTCGCGAGCTTGAATCGACGCAAGACACGGTTTGGAGTCCAATTATTTTGAATGGTAGTGGCTTTGGTGTTCTGGCGAATCATTCACTAGTAATGGCTAACTATATTTCTCGAGCAAACGCTGCTTTGATAGACCTTAATGAATTATTGAAACAAGGCTAGGATCATATTTACGGACAATGGAATGTCCGTAGACAGTTATTATCTGTCATGAGTCTGGTGTGATGCAGTAATTAACAGTAAGATGATGATAATTAAATAAATTATATAAATCTGCTACTGCTAGTATAAGGGATGTATTATGAACGTTAAGGCCCACCAATTCTTTACCCTCCTACGATCTCACTTCATTCGCACAGCGCTAATGCTGGTTACATTTGTTTGGTCAGTTTCTTTGCATGCCGGTGACTCTGTTTATCAACGGGCATTGTCGGCTCCGGACCGTTTGGCATCGGATGTTAAATACGATGACATGAGAAAATCAACAAAGATATTACCGTTTACCCATTTACAACCAGCCGATAAAGTCCTTGAGCTGGGTGCTGGTGGTGGCTACACCACAGAATTGATTTCGCGGGTGGTGGGTGATAATGGAAATATCTATGTCCACCGGTTATACAATGAGCAGCGAATTGCGAATAATCGTCTACCGAATGTTGTTAAATTACGAGATCATTCTTTGCTTGAGATGAAGACAGTACTCAAGGAAAACAATGTTGCTGATGAGAAGCTGGACGCCATTGTTATTTTCTTCATTATTCATGATATCTGGTTGAATAATGAAATGGATAAATCAGTGATGCAGGCCATGTTTGATGCGCTAAAGCCTGGTGGTCATATTATTGTGTTAGATAACGCGGCAAAACCAGATTCTGGGCTTAAATATACGGAATCATTACATCGCATTGATGAAAACTTTGTTATTAAAGAACTGGAAAAAGCTGGATTTGTCCTGGAAGAGACATCTGATGTGCTGAGAAACAGTAAAGATGATCATACAAAACCCTGGGGGGATTTTAAGGGACATCAAGACCGATTTGCATTCAGGTTCGTTAAGCCTGAAAAATAGTCATAAGTGGCAGGATAGTTTCAGTACAGAAAATTATTTCAAGTTCTCATTGATGGGTTGCAAACTTCTCGCAGAATGTTTGCAGCCTGATTTAGCTATCTTCCAGCGTAAAATCTTGCTGTAAAAGACTTTTAATTTCTTGTATGTAGTTTTCGTTTCCTGCTATTCGTAATAATTTTGCTAACTCATTGCCTGTCTGTGTGAGTTTAAAGTAGTTGAGCGCGATCCCACCTCGTTTGGCAGTAAGCTTGAATGGCTTGCCAACATAACTGTATTCAATCGAATCACCTTTATCCAGTTCGCCGGATTCGATCTCACTCCGGTATATCAGCTCGATATCCATTAACGTCAGAATTTCAGGATAAGGTAGGCTAAATTTACTCAAATTTACGGAGGATGTGGCATTCGATTTAAAGACTTCGAAGAATTTAGGTTGTTTGTAATAACCGTAAATAATCAGGTTACTACCATCCACTTTATTAATGCAGGAAAGATTGCAGGCATGCTGGAAGGCGATGGCTTCTTTATTTGTCATCTCTTTCAGCGTATTCAGGCTTTTGTAGGAAAATGTACCGGGACGAGTGATTTCTCCGGCAAGAATTTTTCCCCATAATTCCTGCATAGCCGGTGAGCTGATATCTTCGGCCAGCAGGATGAAGCGATTGAACCAGTCAGGGTCAACATCACCAGTTGCAGCACTCTCTGAACAATAATCCAACGCCAGAGCCATGATGTTTTCAATGTTTTGTTGCTTACGGGCTTCGGCTATTTGTTTGCGACGTTGCGCACGTTGGTTGATGCTAAGTCCGGCTGCACTATAGATGGGTTGTTGGTTAACACCTGCTTTGTCGGCCAGCGAGTTATATTTGGCGTGCGCTGATGAACGAGACAAGACGGCTTGCGGCTCGATGTCCGTTTCTGCTTTTTTACTTTTTTCGGCTTTTTTGAAATCACTACCCAGATTTCGATTAAACAGTTTAAGTAGCTTATTCTCGCCGCTGTTATCTGAAATTTTTGCCATAGTCTAACTTACAATCAATTACCGCTTAATGCTTCTGAGATATTGCCTTTTTAGCTAATTTATCGATTAAAGAAGGCCAGATTAATTTCAGCCAGCGTCCCGCTTTACCACGATTACTTAATACAGCAAGGCGTTGTTTTTTAGCTATTGCTTCCAGCATCAGGGTTGCGCAGGTTTCTGTAGACATGATTTTGCTTTCTTTCATTGGACTGTTGCCCAGCGCACCGCCATCTTTTCCAATGGCTCTTTTATGAATTTCAGAAACAACAAAGTCCGGACAAATTACGGAAATACTGATGTCATCATCCTGCAATTCAATACGTAAAGCATCAAAAAAACCTATCATTGCATGCTTGCTGGCGGAATAAGCCGTGCGTGTTGGTACCCCGGTAAGCCCTGCTACACTTGAAACTCCAACAATATGACCTTTTGTTTTCTTTAAATGAGGAATTGCAGCTTTTGTGCAATAAACACAACTCATTACGTTAATGTCATATAAACGTTGGAAAACGTTCAAATCTTCTAACTCTTCAAATGACGACCACATCGTCATACCAGCATTGTTGATTAAAATATCCAGTTGACCAAAGTGAGCAATTGTCTGATCAATCAATGCAGTACATTGTTGTTGGTCTGTCACATCAGTGGTTATCGGCAACACATCCGCTTTTGTTGAGGAAAGTTCTTGTTGTAGTGATAAAAGGCGCTCTTTATTGCGCGCAGCAATAACAAGCTTTACGGACCATGCTGAAAGGGCGTGGCAGACAGCTCTGCCGATACCCTCAGATGCACCCGTAACAATAATGACTTTATTATCGAAATTCATGGTGTCTTACTTCTTACCTTTTAAATTAATTTTTGCTTTCTACGACTTTTTTCAAGTTAGAAAGACCATCATCAAACATGGGACCGACCATCGAGTCCATCATCAGTGACATATAGCCACCAACAACTGGCCAGGTATTTTCACCGTTCATTTTCCAGATAACAGTCGTTGTAGGACCATTAACCTGATACACCATGTCACTGGACGCTGGGAATTCACCATCAAAAACCATGTCATAGCTAATGCCTTTTTCGGGTGAGCTGTGAGTAAAAGTCAGCTCACCCGAACCACTTTCTCCATGCCAGGATTGTGATGCTCCTTTCCCGGTGTGTTTCTCTCCCATTGTTGTTTTGATAGTAGGATCAGTTTTTTGCCAGGGGGTCCATGCTGGCCACTTTTCAAGGTCACCAACGAATACATGAATATCGGCGGGTGAAGCGTTTATCGATATTTTCCTTTCCAGGGCGTATTCCTGTGGCAGGATGAAACCGATGATCAAGATAATGCCGGTAATGGCGAGAACGTATTTCAATGCGGTAGTCATATTTCTATTACCTGTTGTTTTTATTAATGTTTGTCATCGAAACAGCGTAAAACGGTGACGTCTCTGATTGTCAGTACTTCGTGTAGAGGTGAATTTTCTTCTACGGCCTTTTCGCGATGAAAGGCATCTGAACATTGCCTGGCTATTATTCGACAAAATTTTAATAAAGACGAGAGCTTAGATAGCAAATTCTGTATGCGGGCGTTATCGGAGGCTGAAAATTAATGTGCCAGATCAATCGAACAGTGAATGAAAGAGTCGCTAAAAACCAAATTGTTATATGTGTTCTATACTTTATTTTGTTGGATATCACGCCGTAGACACAGTCGTAAGAGCAGAGATGAAATTATGGTTAAAAATCATAAGGGTAGGCTCTTTTATTTACGATGAGGTATACCCCGTAACATGGTTGTCATTTCGCTACAGCAATGAACGATTTAAGCGCTTCAACAATGATGCCGACATGGAAATTTTTTCCATAACGGCCCAAACGTCAGTGATAGATAATGAATAAAAGTACATCAGACAATAACGGGCATGACCTCGCCTGGGGGGTTAATCGCTTTAACTTGAAGGATGCGGTATGAGGCAGTCAGATATCGAAGAAGAATACATTTTTGCTGATGAAGGTCCGGATTCGCCGGAAGAGCCGGTCAGCCATGCCGTTAAGCCGTGGAAAGTACTGATTGTTGATGATGAAGAAGAAATTCACACGGTCACGGTATTGGCATTATCCGGTCTTACAATTCTTGGTCGGGAGTTGTTGTTTGATCATGCGTATTCTGCGGCAGAAGCTTTGGAAGTGTTAACGCAGCAAAATGATTTTGCTGTGGTTATTCTTGATGTGGTTATGGAAAACGATGAAGCTGGTTTAGACGTTGCTCGTAAAATTCGTGATGACATGCACTTGACTGAACTTCGCATTATTCTTCGTACCGGACAGCCTGGTTATGCGCCAGAAGAACGTATCATTAAGGAATATGATATTAATGACTACAAAACCAAAACTGAACTGACCCGGTCACGACTCATCACTACGCTGTTCTCCGCAATTCGCTCTTATGATCAAATCGTCACTATCAATGAAAGTCGCCGGGCGATGGAGCAAATAGCTCAGTTAAGCTCGCATTTGATGTGTAAGCGTACATTAAGTGAGTTTTGCGAAACCGTCATCCAGCAAATTGCCATGATTCTGCATCTTGATTCAAATGGATTGATTTGTGCCAGATATACAGGATCTGCGGCTTCACAAGAAGTGATCTCAAGAGATTTAATTGTTCGCGGAGCAACGGGTATTTATTCATCAATGCAGCAGTTAAAGCTGGAACAGTTGGATGATGATCGGGTGATTAATCAGGTGACAACCTGTTTGAACCGGGAAGAGCATATTTATGGTGACACTGATATATGTTTTTACCTCGGTGGTAATGCGTTTTGCGCTGCGGTGTACATTGCATCAAACCGACATTTGACTGAGCTGGAAGGCAATCTGATAGAAGTGTTACTGACAAATGTCTCTGTTGGTTTTGAGAACATAAATTTACTGCAACAACTTCGTGTTGCAGCTTTCCAGGATACGTTAACGTCACTCCCTAACCGAACTGAATTTATCAATATCCTGAATCATTTCCGACGCGGACATGTGCCGGGTAATGTTGTGGTATTGCTGGATCTGGCTGGATTCTCTGACATTAATGATGGACTTGGACAGGAAGTTGGCAATCTCTTATTGATTTCTGTTGCGGATCGTTTGCGTGATGAGTTGCCTGATTCCGTCACTATTTCCCGGGTCAGTGCAGATGTATTTGGCATGATAGGCTTTGATACTGAATTAAACGAAGAGCGGATGAAGAATATTTTCGAATTTCCGTTTCGTGCCGGTGAACATTTAATTCCACTGGACGTCAATATCGGGGCCAGAAAAGATGTTGATGCCCAAAGTAGCGGGCTGGTTTTATTTAAACAAACGTATATTGCGTTGAATCATGCCAAGCGTAATGCACAGCATAATTTTGTTTTTTATGTGCCTGAGATGGAAGAAGAAACAACCTGGCGGCTGGGGATTGTTCGACAGTTAAGAAATGATTTTCAGCAGGATAAATTACAGCTTTGGTATCAACCTCAGATTGATCTGCAAAAGGGAAGTATCATTGGTATGGAAGCGCTATTGCGCTGGCCATCAGAGAATGGTCATTTTGTTCCTCCTGATACATTTATTCCACTGGCCGAAAATTCAGGACTCATCATTGGTATTGGCTATTGGGTCATTGAGCAAGCCTGTAAAACACTGCATCGAATGCAAAAAGAATTTGGGTTTATGGTGAGGATTGCGGTCAATGTTTCAGTTTCTCAGTTCAGACATGCCAACTTCGTGGATGATGTACTGAAGATTCTGGCCGAATATCAAGTGCCACCAGATATGATTGAACTTGAAATCACGGAGAGTGTATTGATGGATCAGCCAACCAGAGTGGTTGATGCATTAAACAAACTCAAAGAAAAAGGTGTTTGCATTGCGTTGGATGATTTTGGCACCGGGTTTTCCTCGCTTAGCTATCTAAGGCAATTGCCATTGGATCGCCTGAAGATTGATCGTCATTTTATCTCCGAGATTTCGAGTTCAGAAGGTGCGTTATTTGTCGATACGATAATTGAACTGGGACATAAACTGGGTTTGATTATTGTTGCTGAAGGCATTGAAACTGCTCAGCAGGAAGACTATCTGAAACAATTGAGTTGTCAGGAAGGACAAGGTTATAAATATTATAAACCACAGCCAGTGGAGCAGGTCATCCCCTTGCTGGTTCAACATTGAGCCAGCAAGAGGTTTGGACACTGTGTCCTGATTTAAAATTTAAGTGTTTGTCTCAGGAGAGGGTTTAATCGTAATGTTCCCTACATTAGCCTGATTTTCCCGAGTTGGATTAACAGGAATGTTCAGAGCCAGAATAAACGAACAAATGGCAAAACCAGCGCCAGTCAGGAAAACCAGTTTTGGTGATGTGAGCCAGACAAGGCCAAGCAGTGCAGGAATTACAACCGCAGCAATATGATTAATACTGAATGAAACGCCTGCGGTTGCAGCGATATCCTTCGGATCAGCGATTTTCTGGAAATAGGTTTTAATCGCGATTGCCAGCGCAAAGAATAAATGATCAATAATGTACAAAGCCGCTGCAACCTTTCCATCGCTTACAAAAGCGTAGCTGACGAATACAATAATTAATCCAATGTATTCCAGCATCAGTACTTTTCGCTCACCCACATGCCCAATCCATTTACCAATACGAACAGCGAAAAACAGATTAAACAAATAATTGACCGCAAATAACATGGCTATCTGGCCGACACTGTAACCGAACTTCTCGACCATCATATAACCGGCAAAGACCATGAAGATCTGCCGTCTGGCTCCACTTAAAAAAGTTAAACCGTAATACAGCCAGTATTGCTTACGTAGCACCATCTTTTTATGTTGTTGATGATGTTGAGGAAAGAGCGGAAAAGCAGCCCAGATGAAAAGCACGATTAACACACCCGCAATACCGGACAGTAGATACATATGTTGATAGCTAATGTCCATCCATTCCATCAATAGCCAGATAAGTCCGTATGCGAGGAGCGAGGCAAACGATTTAACGGCCAGAGATTTACCCATGAACTCGGCTGTTTTGTCTTTATCCAGCCATTGTAATGTCAGTGATTGATTAATCGTTTCAAAGTAATGAAAACCAATCGACATCAGAAGTGTGGTCAGATACAGACCAATGGCAGTAGGAAAATAACCAGTGACGGCAACACCAACGGACATGGTTAGTAGTGACAATAAGGCGAAGCGTTGTTCTTTTATAAATAACAGAACGAAGACGGCGGTAAATGCCAGGAACCCGGGGATCTCACGAATACTTTGCAGTAAACCAATTTCCTTACCGGTGAATGCAGCTTTTTCAATAACAAAGTTATTTAGCAGTGCATTCCAGACTGAGAATGTCATGGGCATCACGAATGCCATGATCAACAACAAGTTCTCAGGACGTTTAAAGAAAGAGTGATTAGTCATAACTGCAATTTGCTCATATGTTTGATATAACGGCTGAACGTTACTTTACCGAAGAGACAACACTGTTATGTTGGCTGATACACCAAAACCGCCGTACCACGCTGTTATTTTCACCTCAATCCGAACACAACAGGATCAGGAATACGATGAAACCGCTGAACTCATGGTTCAGCTCGCTCAGCAGCAGCCTGGTTTTTTAGGGCTGGAATCAGCGCGTGGAGAAGATGGTCTCGGAATAACCGTGTCGTACTGGCAAAGCGAAGATGCGATCAAGCAGTGGAAAAACCATGTTGATCATCAAGTCGCCCAGCGTAGAGGAAAACAGGGTTGGTATCAAGATTACAGGGTGAGAGTCTGCGTTGTTGCTCGAAGCTATGGGTTGTAAGCCACTGTAAACAGCAAATTACATAGATAATACAAGGGTATTTTTAAGTTTCAGATAAACAAAAGGCGATGTTACTTCAGAGGTCAACAGACCCTGACACCGCCTTTCGTTATGTCGACGCTAATTAAGAAACAGATTATTTCTTAGCGCGTTCGAAAGAAGACATGATTTCAGCTTTAGCCGCTTCAACACCTTCCCAACCGTCAACTTTAACCCATTTGCCAGGCTCAAGCTCTTTGTAACGCTCGAAGAAGTGCTGGATCTGGTTTTTAAGTAGTTCTGGTAAGTGATGAACGTCGTCTACATCGTCGTAGATTTTCGTTAATTTGCTAACAGGAACTGCAACAACTTTAGCGTCTTCACCAGACTCGTCAGTCATTTTCAGTACGCCTACAGGACGACAACGAACAACTGAACCAGAAAGAAGTGGGTAAGGCGTTGGTACTAATACGTCTACCGGGTCGCCATCAAGAGATAGCGTGTCATTGATGTAACCATAGTTACATGGGTAGAACATTGGCGTTGCCATGAAGCGGTCTACGAAGATAGCGCCAGTGTCTTTGTCTACTTCGTATTTAATTGGGTCAGTATTTGCAGGAATTTCGATAATAACGTTGATTTCGTCAGGAATATTTTTACCCGCAGGTACTTCGCGTAAGCTCATTGAAGATTTTCCTTTGTTAATTAATTGAAAATAATCAGCCGATTATAGCCTTATTTTGATCGGTTATGGTATCCAACACAGGTTTCTACTTCATTTTTCGAACCCATGATGACAGACACACGCTGGTGAATGTCTTCAGGCTGGATATCAAGAATTCGTTGCGTTCCAGTGTGTGCGGCGCCACCTGCCTGTTCTACCAGAAAAGCCATCGGATTTGCTTCATACATTAGTCGAAGTTTGTATGGCTTATTTGGATTACGGCTGTCACCCGGATACGCGAAAATACCACCCCGGCAAAGAATGCGGTGAATATCTGCAACCATTGCTGCAATCCAGCGCATATTGAAGCGCTTTCCTCGTGGACCTTCTTCGCCTTGTAGCAGGTCAGCGATATAGTCCTTCATGGATGGTTCCCAGAAGCGCTGATTTGACATATTAATAGCAAATTCCTGAGTATCTTCAGGAATTGTAAATTTGTCTTTTGTTACGAGGAATCCACCATGTGTTTTATCCAGCGTATACAAGCGAACACCATTACCTGTTGTAAGTGCCATCATGGTTGATGGTCCGTACAGGATATAGCCTGCGGCTACTTGCTCTGCGCCCTTTTGCAAGAACATTGAAGGATCTGATGGATCAGCACCTTCAGGGGCTTTCAGAATCGAGAAGATACTACCAATCAAGCCATTGACATCAATGTTTGACGAGCCATCAAGTGGGTCATAAGTCACCAGATATTTGCCATCGGCGTATCCTGGTACGGTTGAATCTTCTTCTTCAGATGAGATGGCTTTAACAAAACCTGATTCAAGAATGATGTCTTTCCAGAGTTGGTTGGCTACAACGTCCAGCTTTTTCTGTACCTCTCCCTGGATGTTTTCATCCAGTGTAGAACCCAGAACGCCGGCAAGAGCGCCCTGACTTACGCGGAAAGATATTTCTTTTGCTGCGGCCAGAATGGTGCGGATTAACGATATCAGGTCGAGGTCGACTCCGTCTTCACGAAGTACAGGGGGTAGGCGACGCATGAAATTTACTTCCTTCACTGTTGGCAAAAATAGTTGTCGCGGCGAATTTTAGACGATTTAGCCGTAAATTTCAGGTTTTCATATAAATGAATTTTCGTTAGGGTCTGTTGACCTTTGGTGGTGATAATTAAAAAGAGATGGTTGATTGTTGTGCATAAACAAAACTGGTCAAGGTTTTGTTTTTAATATCACAACAGTAACTCCTGAGGAGGCGGAGTTGAGTTTAAAACATTACATGAATGCGGTATCTGTAGGGGTGTTCTTTGCCATCGCCCAACCGGTTGTTGCCGCAGAAAAACAATCTATTGCTGAATTTACTGAGTCGATGACTCGATATGATGGTTACTATGATTTCTATTATGACGATGAAACGGGCAAGGTTTATCTCGAAGTAGAAGAAGGGTCATCACCTTTCCTGTTTCAGAGCAGCATGCCATACGGTATTGGTTCGAATGATATCGGTTTGGATCGGGGACAATTAGGACAGACTCGTGTTGTTCAGTTTGAGCGTCTTGGTAATAAGGTTTTACTGAAGCAGTTAAACACACATTATCGTGCCAGTAGTTCGAATCCGGCAGAAAAGCAATCAGTAAAAGAAGCGTTCGCCAGCTCCGTTATTCAGGGTTTCAACATTGTCAGTAAAGCTAAAGACAAGTCGTCCTACCTGATCGATTACACGCCATTTCTAACATCTGATATTCACGGTATTTCCGATCAACTGACGGCTAAAAAGCAAGGTTCTTATAAGCAGGACAATTCGCGTTCCGCAGTGTATGACAAGCGTCTGAAAGCATTCCCTAAAAACAGTGAATTAGAAGCTGTTGTTACGTTTAAAGGCAGTAAACCTGGAGAATTTGTTAAACAGGTTGCGCCTGATCCGGGCAGTTTAACGGTTCATCTTCATCATTCGTTAATTGAATTACCGGATGATGATTATCAGCCTCGTGCTTTTCATCCGTATTCTGGTTTCTGGAGTGTGGAACATAAAGACTACTCAGCGCCATTGGGTGAACCGATGGAAGTTCGTTACATTCCTCGCCATCGTCTGAATAAAAAGAATCCATCTGCCAACGTTAGTGAAGCGGTAGAGCCTATTGTTTATTACCTCGATCCAGGTGTGCCTGAACCGGTTAAGACTGCATTAATTGAAGGCGCAAGCTGGTGGAACCAGGCGTTTAGTTCGGCCGGATACAAAGATGCGTTCCAGGTCAAAATACTGCCTGACGATGCTGACCCGATGGATGTGCGTTACAACGTGATTCAATGGGTGCATCGGGCGACACGTGGTTGGTCTTATGGTGCCAGTGTTATTGATCCAAGAACGGGTGAGATCCTGAAAGGTCACGTGACGCTGGGCTCATTGCGAGTTCGACAAGATTTGCTTATTGCAGCTGGTTTAACATCGCCTTATTCCAATAACGGTAAGGATGATATCAGTAAACAAAAAGCAATGGCGCTGGACAGAATCAGACAGCTTTCTGCTCATGAAGTCGGTCATACGTTAGGATTAGCGCATAACTTTGCTGCGAGTGTTAACGACAGAGCTTCCGTGATGGATTATCCCCATCCACTGGTTACTTTAGATAATGGTCGTGTTTCATTAAAGCACGCGTATGACAAAGGTATCGGCGACTGGGATAAATATACTATTGCCTGGGGATATCAGGATTACACGTCAGCTGAAGCTGAAAAGAAAGGATTAGCGGCGCTTATTACTGAAACTCAGGATAAAGGCATGTTGTACATGTCAGATGCTGACGCACGAGTAAAAGGTGGAAGCCATAGTAAAGGGCATTTATGGGATAACGGTGTTGATGCTGTTTCAGAACTAAATCGTCTGATGAAATTGCGCAAAACAGCGTTGTCGAATTTTGGTTTGAACAGTCTACCTTCCGGGTCAGCATTATCAGATTTGGAAGAGCGTTTGGTGCCGGTTTATTTGTTACACCGTTTCCAGGTTGAAGCGGCCGTTAAACTAATTGCTGGCGTTGACTACGATTATGAGATCAAAGACGGTAAAAGAGCTGCTGGAAATCGAGTTGTCAGCGAAAGCGAACAGCAACGTGCCGTTGATTCTTTGTTGAAAACAATTGCCCCTGATTTTCTGACACTTGATAAGTCATTGCTGAATCTGATTGTGCCAAAAGCGTATGGTCATTACCGTAACCGGGAAAGTTTTAAAGGACGTACCAGCCTTAATTTTGATCCGGTATCGGCGGCAGAATCCGCAGCAGGCTTTACCTTAAGTTTGATGTTGCAACATGAGCGATTGAATCGTTTGCATATGCAGTCACGACAACATCATCAGCATCTATCTGTGGATAGTATGATTAGTCAGATCCTGGAGCAAACCATAAAACAACCTTCAGGCTTTGGTGCTTCCAGTGCCATTAAATTGCGTGTGGATCAGGTTGTTGTAGAGCAATTGATGAAAACAGTGACATCTGACAAGGTTGTGCCAGAAGTTAAGTCAGCGATTTTCGCACAAATTAAGGCATTAAAACCGTGGCTGAAACATAAAGCGACGCAACAATCTGTAGAAGATGCTGACAAAGCTCATTATCTGTTTTTGTACCAACAGTTGGAGTGGTATGTCCATCATGGAAAATGGATTCCACAGATTAAAATTCAACCATTGCCACCAGGCTCTCCTATCTAAATTGATTAGTGTTTGTACGTAACTATCAGAGAGGTGTTAATACACCTCTCTGTTTCTATTACCGAAGTGTTACTCACTTTGCGTTTCCAATTCCCCGTTTCAGGTTTGTTCTAAATCAAAATAAATTGTAAAAAACTCTCAATTACGCGATAAAACGACTAATAATTAGCATCTGGTAACTTTATAATGTCGCCTGTTTGGGAGGGGCTGAGTAACTAATCTGGAATATTAGTTATTAGGGTAAGCGAACCCTGTCAGCCACAGAGTTCAATGCATATCCCCGCAGGAGTTACAAGCTTACAACTTGTAAGACGGGGCGAAGTGAGAAGGTGTTTGTGTATGAGTGCATTGAGTTCAATTGCGTTAATCGATAATCAAAGCATTTTTCGTAAGGGAATGAAGTCGTTTCTGACGCCCAATACCGGGTTTCAGGTCGTTGCTGATTTCGATCAGTTAGACGATTTAACGGCTTCATATGATTCTGTATCGCCTGATTTAGTTCTGGTGGATGCAGATTTTTCTCGTGTTGACGTGCAGTCTGTTTTTACCAGCATGAAACAGGCGTGGCAAGCTGCAAAAATTGTAATTGTTACGTCTATTAATGATTCATCAGCCGTATTGTCGGCCATCAAATCTGGGGTTGATGGCTACTTATTGAAAGATATTGAACCGGCTCAGTTATTACAAAAACTGAAATCGGTGATGGCGGGTGATGTGGTGATTGCAGACCAAATTAGTAACACCCTGGTGGGTGCGTTGAGGCAGGATGATGAACCTGAGTCTCGTCAGGTTGAACAACTGACACGTCGTGAAAACCAGATCCTTGCGCTGATTGCCGAAGGCATGAGCAATAAGGGAATCGCCAACGAATTGAATATTACTTACGGTACAGTAAAAGTTCATGTTCGCCATTTGTTGCGGAAGCTTAATTTGAGCACGCGAACTGAAGCCGCAGTATGGATGCTACAGAGCGGTGTTATTGTCGGTAATAATATGTCTCGTTAGTTATTCTGAATAACTGGTGAAGTTGCCCGTATGAGCAGTTGATATGGGCTAACTTTCCTGCCTGAACACGTCCTTTTTAAACATCATGTCCATTTATGCTTGTTGTAAAACAAACAACAGCGTGCTTTTAAATCTCTTAGTTAGCGTTGGGTCGAATAAGCAGAAGAAGCCTGTCAGAGCCTGACATATGCGGGTAATTCGATATTTACACGCAAACTGAGCCATAAATCTGTTGAACTGTAACACGGTATTGGTTTGATTTGACTAATCAATGGGTGTCGGTATCCTTTGCTGCACTAAATTGAAAACCTTGAAGTAGGCTATACCTCAGTGCATATCCATATTATCGGCATCTGTGGCACCTTTATGGCAGGCATTGCTATTCTGGCTCGTCAGGCAGGCATGAAAGTCACAGGTTCGGACGCCAATGTTTACCCTCCTATGAGTACTCAACTTGAGTCACTCGGTATCGACATCATGCAAGGCTACAAGCCTGAACACCTGGATTCACAACCCGATCAAATTGTGGTGGGCAATGTGATGACGCGTGGTATGCCTATGGTCGAATACATACTCGATAATAATTTACCTTATATGTCAGGCCCTGAATGGTTACAAAAGAACATTCTGCAAGATAAATGGGTGCTGGGTGTGTCTGGCACGCATGGTAAAACAACCGTATCGAGCATGCTGGCGTGGATTCTGGAATATGCCGGTATGTCTCCGGGATTCCTGATTGGCGGTATTCCCCAAAATCTTGGGGTTTCAGCCCGGCTGGGTGATACGCCTTTCTTCGTCATTGAATCCGATGAATATGACACGGCCTTCTTCGATAAACGCTCCAAATTCATTCATTACCATCCAAGGACACTGGTTATAAATAACCTGGAGTTTGATCATGGGGATATCTTTGATTCGCTGGATGATATCGAGCGTTCTTTTCACCATTTAATTCGAACGGTGCCTGGTAACGGCCTGGTGATCCGTCCTGAACAATCCGATGCAATTGATCGCGTATTGAAAAAAGGCATTTGGACTGATGTTGAAACGGTGATGGGTGAAAACGGCAACTGGCAGGTGAAGTTGCTGGAACAGGATGGAAGCAGATTCGAGGTATCCGTGAATGGTCAGTCTCAGGGGAGTGTGGACTGGTCGTTAATCGGTGAACACAATGTATGTAATGGCCTAATGGCAATTGCTGCGGCTCGCCATGTAGGCGTAACACCTGAACATGGTATTGCTGCGCTAAACCAGTTTATTTCGCCAAAACGTCGTCTGGAATTGTTGGGCGAATTCAATGGCATCAGCGTTTATGATGATTTTGCACATCATCCAACGGCGATAAAAACGACGGTCGAGGGATTGAGAAAACGTGTTGGTGAAGCAAAAATTATCGCGGTCACAGAATTGCGTTCAAACACGATGAAATCGGGTTATCACTGTAAAACATTGGCACCCGCTGTTGCTGAGGCCGATGAAGCATGGTTCTTCACGCCGGAATTACTGAATTGGGATTTATCGGAATTTAATGATGATGGTGGCGGTCGTGTAGGTCAGCAGATCAATCATATCCATGATTTGGACCAACTGATTTCAAATCTGGTTGAAATATCAAATCCAGGCGATCATATCCTTATTATGAGTAATGGTGGCTTTGGTGGTATTTACACCCGTTTAACGGATGCGTTGACGACAAAGGCAGGTTAATTGATGACAGCGAATACTGAACAGGCCTGGCAAGGTGAAATGACACTGGCAATAACCGGGGCATCGGGTGCGCCGTATGCTATACGTTTGTTGGAAACACTGGTTAATGCACGTTATAAAGTGTTTATTCTGATTTCTAAAGCAGCCAAAGTTGTCCTGGCAAAAGAACATAGCTTGCAAGTGCCTGGTGGTGTTGAACCTGCGACTCGTTTTTTTACTGAGCTAACTGATGCGGCACCCGACCAAATCAGAGTTTGTGGGGCTGACGAATGGTTTTCACCCGTCGCTTCCGGGTCGGCAGCGCCTAAACAAATGATCGTGTGTCCTTGCAGCACGGGTACATTGTCTGCTATAGCCACCGGAGCCAGTGATAATCTGATTGAACGTGCTGCGGATGTTGTAATGAAAGAGCGTGGCCAGTTAATCCTGGTAACGCGAGAAATGCCATTAAATGCGATTCATCTTGAAAACATGCTCAAGCTGTCACGTTTAGGTGTCACGATTATGCCTGCGTCGCCAGGGTTTTATCATGAGCCAGAATCCATTGATGATCTTGTAAATTTTGTTGTGGCCAGAATTCTTGACCACTTATCTGTTGACCAGCAACTTATTCCCCGTTGGGGCTATGATCACTAAAAATAATAATATGACTACTGAAGCATTAGCCATTACTGGCTTGAAGAAAACTTACAAAGGTGGAACGGAAGCGCTGAAAGGCATTGATTTGTCAGTACAGCAAGGAGACTTTTTCGCATTACTGGGACCGAATGGCGCGGGTAAATCGACAACGATTGGCATTATTTGTTCACTGGTAAATAAATCAGCAGGCGCAGTAAAGATTTTTGGGATTGATTTAAACGAGCAACCTGAGCTGGCAAAGAGTCAGTTAGGCATCGTGCCACAGGAGTTTAATTTCAGCCAATTTGAAACGCCGTTGCAAGTCGTTGTTAACCAGGCCGGTTATTATGGAGTACCTCGTAAAGTTGCGCTTGAGCGGGCTGAAAAATACCTGAAACTACTGGATTTATGGGATAAGCGCGATAAACCATCACGCGGATTATCGGGCGGTATGAAACGCCGTTTAATGATTGCTAGAGCGTTGATGCACAATCCCGGCTTATTGATTCTGGATGAGCCAACGGCGGGGGTGGATATTGAACTTCGGCGCTCAATGTGGGATTTCCTGACCGAAATAAATAATCAAGGTGTCACAATCATCCTGACCACGCATTATCTGGAAGAAGCCGAGATGTTGTGTCGAAACATAGCAATAATCGATCGGGGAACCATCGTCGAGAATACGTCGATGAAGACTCTGTTGGCAAAATTAAACACTGAGTCTTTTATTCTCGATCTGGCCGAAGATTACGGTGATATTGCATTAGAAGGTTATGGTTTCCGCCGAATCGATCCGCACACCCTGGAAGTTGATGTTGATAAAGAGGCCGGATTGAACGCGTTATTCAGGCAGCTTGATCAGCAAAACGTTGAGGTAAACAGTTTACGAAATAAAGCGAATCGTCTTGAAGAGCTGTTTGTGTCGTTAATCGAACAGAACAAGGAGGCGAATTAGCATGTCAGAGCAAACGCCTTATAAAGTCAAAGTAAATCCAGATGCCAGGCTGGTGGCCTTAAAGAGTATCTGGTTTAAAGAAGTGAGTCGGTTTTTACGAATATGGCTTCAGTCTTTAATTCCACCTGCCATTACCATGACGCTGTATTTTGTCATCTTTGGTAGTTTAATTGGTTCAAGAGTTGGTGACATGGGTGGATACACCTATATGGAGTTCATCGTCCCGGGTTTAATCATGATGTCGATTATTACTAACTCTTTCTCTAACGTCGCCTCTTCCTTTTTTAGCGCGAAGTTTCAGCGCAGTGTAGAGGAGTTACTGGTTTCTCCGGTGCCAAACTACATTATCATTTTTGGTTATGTTGGTGGCGGTGTGGCTCGCGGTGTGATGGTGGGGGCAATCGTCACATTAATTGCATTGTTTTTCGTTGATATACAAATCTATGATGCAGGTGTTATCGCGTTGACAGTGATTTTAACGTCAATTTTGTTTTCACTGGGTGGCATTATCAATGCTGTCTTTGCCCGTAGTTTTGATGAAATCAGCATAGTTCCTACGTTTGTTCTTACGCCACTAACGTATCTTGGCGGTGTGTTCTACTCGATGTCGTTGCTACCTGAATTCTGGCAAGGCGTGTCCAAAATCAATCCTATCATCTACATGGTTAATGCATTTCGGTATGGTTTCCTGGGCGTCAGTGATATAAGCCTGATGTCGGCATTTGGTGTCATTATTGGGTTGATCATTGCACTGTACTGTTTAGCGCTGTACTTATTAAAAAATGGTACGGGTTTAAGACATTAGGAGTGGATTGATGTCAGTCACGATAGAGTATCGCACGCCCGATGTTGCAACGTATCTCAACCTTCGGGTTATTGCCGGGTTAAGTCCGAAAACGGCCGAAGCAGCTCAGGCAGGCTTGCCTAATAGTCTGTTTGCGATGACATTGGTGAGAGAAGGCCGTGATATCGGTATGGGACGAATCGTTGGTGATGGAGGCTGCAATTTTGAAATTGTGGATATTGCGGTTCATCCGGATTTTCAGGGTAATGGGTATGGTCGATTAATTATGGAAGAAATAATGGCCTATCTTAACGAGCATGCTCCACCCGGTGCGTATGTCTCGATGGTTGCCGATGAGCCCGCGTTTTATAAGAAGTTTGGCTTTGATCTGGTCAGACCTCGAAGCGAAGGAATGTTCCTGAAAATAACCTGAAATCAGGTCTGTTGAACTTTCTTGTCTCTGATTCCGGTGTTAATGCCGGAATTCCTTCATTTGTACCTGCACTGAACATGAAACTTTTTTCAAATAATCATTCAGTGTAGATTTCATTGCCAGTAATCCGGGTATGTTAACTGGATTAAATCCTGCTTTTTGACTATCAGAATTAGTGATTTGTGAAAAGGTTTCCTCTCTTTTTCTCACAACCTGGTGAATTTACAGTGCCAGGCTATAGAGTTAGCGAATAATGAGTGAAAAATCACGTTAAATAGCTTAAGCAAAAATACAGTATAAAATTTAATACCAGATATGCTGGATTTTCCGCCATTTTAACTTGGGTATTTATGCATTTCACTTGATAACTTATCTTTATTCGTTGTTTTATAATGTTTTTGTAAGGTCGATGGCGAGACTTTTAACATTTTTTTTGGAATAATCTTTCCCCTGAATTGTCTTATTTGCGTAGTTTAATGATTAACAACTACGCTATTGAAAGTGTATTTGCTGGCGTTGTTGCCAGTAATCTTTCACTCTGATGAATGTAGGGGGAATTAAATGTCCGAACAAATGACGGTCACCCGTGAGTTATTCGATGAAGTTATGGTGCCTAACTACGCACCTTCTGCGGTGATTCCAGTTAGAGGTCAGGGATCCAGAGTCTGGGATCAGAATGACAACGAATTTATCGATTTTGCCGGTGGTATCGCCGTAAATTGCCTTGGTCATTGCCACCCGGGTCTTGTTGAGACTCTTAAAGAGCAAAGTGAAAAAATCTGGCACTTAAGTAACGTGATGACTAATGAACCAGCGTTACGTCTTGCTAAAAAAATCACTGACGCTACATTCGCTGAAAAAGTTTACTTCGCAAACTCAGGTGCGGAAGCGAACGAAGCGGCATTAAAACTGGCTCGCCGTTTTGCACTTGACAAATTTGGCGCTGAAAAAAGCCAGATTATCGCATTCAAAAAGGCCTTCCACGGTCGTACTTTCTTCACAGTAACTGTTGGTGGCCAGGCGGCATATTCTGACGGTTTCGGTCCTAAGCCTGGTGATGTTGAACACGCTGAATTCAATAACATCGACAGCCTTAAAGCTCTTATCTCAGATAAAACGTGTGCTGTAATGCTTGAGCCTATGCAGGGCGAGGGCGGTATCCTTCCAGCTGATCCTGAATTCCTTAAACAAGTTCGTGAATTATGTGACCAGCATAATGCACTACTTATTTTTGATGAAGTTCAGACAGGTGTTGGACGTACAGGTGAACTGTATGCATACATGCACTACGGTATCGCACCAGATATCCTGACAACGGCTAAAGCACTGGGCGGTGGTTTCCCTATCGGTGCAATGTTAACGACAACTGAAATTGCAGCGCATCTTAAAATGGGTACTCACGGTAGTACTTATGGCGGTAATCCGCTTGCGTGTGCAGTAGCAGAAAAAGCGTTGGATACAGTGAACACAGAAGAAGTGTTGAACGGCGTTAAAGCGAAGGCTGAACTTTTCCGTCAGCGTCTTGATGCAATCAATGAAAAATACAACGTTTTCGAACAAACTCGTGGTATCGGTCTGTTAATTGGTGCCGTACTGAATGACGAGTACAAAGGTCGAGCAAAAGAATTCCTAAAAGCGTCAATCGACAATGGCCTGATGTCATTAGTTGCTGGGGCTGACGTGGTTCGTTTTGCGCCTTCTCTGATTATTCCTGATGAAGATATCAACGAAGGTATGGACCGATTTGAAAAAGCTGTTGCTGCTGTTGTAAACGGCTAATAACGGCTTCGAATCATACCGATAGTGGCGGCTTTGCCGCCATTTTCTTTTTATATCGATGATAAAAATCTGGAGTAAGCGATTATGTTCATTATTCGCCCAATCCGAAGAGATGACTCTGCCGAATTACTTAAAATCGCAGAAGAGTCAGGACATGGTTTTACATCTCTTCCTGTTAACGATGAACTACTGAACAAGAAGATTGAACGTTCAGAGCGTTCGTTCTTGAAAGAAGTGACACGCCCGGGAGACGAAGGTTACCTTTTCGTTCTGGAAAACACTGAAACTGGCCAGGTACTGGGTACCAGTGGTATTGAAGCCGCAGTTGGCCTGGATGATGCGTTTTATCATTATCACCAGGGTAAAGTAGTTCATAACTCTCGTGCGCTTAATATTTATAATACGGTCGATACATTAACGCTGTGTAACGATTACACTGGCGCGACAGAAATCTGTACGCTGTTTTTACGTGAAGCGCATCGCCAGGGAAATAACGGACGTCTGTTGTCCAAATTCCGCTTTTTGTTTCTTGCTACTCACAAGCAACGTTTCTCTGAGACTGTTATTGCAGAAATGCGTGGTATCTCTGATGAAAATGGTGCATCTCCGTTCTGGAAATGGCTGGAAGAGCATTTCTTCTCTATGGATTTCCCGACAGCCGATTACCTGACAGGTATTGGTCAGAAAGTCTTTATCGCGGAATTGATGCCTAAGTATCCGATTTACGTTAATTTGCTGAGTCGTGATGCCCAGGCAGTGATCGGCAAAGTACACGATAAGACGAAACCAGCATTGCGTTTACTGGAATCAGAAGGATTCAGCAATCGTGGTTATATCGATATTTTTGATGGCGGTCCGACAGTAGAGTCACAAATTAATAATATCCGCACCGTTAGAAACAGCCGTTTGGTTGAAGTCATCATAGGTGAGCGTGACAGTGCGGATAATGACAGAAGTTTCCTGGTGTCAAATACACAACTTATCGATTTCCGCGCGTCTGTTATCAAGCTTGCCGATGATTGTGATATGAACAGTATCGTATTGTCGCAACAAGAAGCGGATGCATTGTCAGTGAAAGCTGGCGACACAATGCGAATCGCAGGAATTTAATCAGCAACACATTGTCGAGGAGAATATCTCATGGCAAATACCGTTCAGCTAATCAATGGCGAATGGGTTGAAGGTCAGGGCGCTACGTTTTCTTCCCTGAACCCGGCAAAGAATGAAACTATCTGGCAGGGTGAATCAGCCACTGCAGAGCAGGTTGATGCAGCAATTAAAGCCGCCAGACAAGCATTTAAATCCTGGTCAGAACTTTCATTTGATGAGCGTTTAGTTATCGTCAATAAGTTCGCAGAACAATTAACTGAGAACAAAGAAGCATTGGCAATTGTTGTTGCTGAAGAGACGGGTAAGCCTCTTTGGGAAACGCGTACTGAAATTGGTGCGATGATTGGCAAAGTTGCAATCAGTGTTCGTGCTTATAATGAAAGAACGGGAACGGTTGAAAATGCGATGCCTGTCGGTAAAGCATTTATTCGCCATAAGCCGCATGGTGTTGTTGCTGTTTTTGGTCCTTACAATTTCCCGGGCCACTTACCAAATGGTCACATCGTTCCAGCATTACTGGCAGGTAATACTGTAGTATTTAAACCAAGTGAACTGACACCGAAAGTTGCTGAAAAAACATTAGAAATGTGGCTTCAGGCTGGTTTACCAGCTGGCGTTATTAACCTGGTTCAGGGTGAAGTTGAAACCGGGAAAGCACTAGCTTCTCACACGGGTATCGATGGCCTGTTTTTCACGGGTAGTTCGCGCACGGGTAAAATGTTGCATGAACAATTTGGTGGGCAACCGGGTAAGATTCTGGCGTTAGAAATGGGTGGTAATAATCCACTAATCGTTGAAAACGTTGCAGATACCAAAGCAGCTGTGCATGACATAATTCAGTCAGCATTTGTAACGACCGGTCAGCGTTGTACTTGTGCGCGTAAGCTGTTCTTACCGAAAACGGCAGAAGGTGATGCGATTCTTGCTGCGTTAATCGAAGCAACCAAAGCGATTAAAGTTGGTTACTTTGATGATGAAGATCAACCGTTTATCGGTTCAATGATTTCAGAAGCTGCAGCCAAGGGAATGGTTGCTGCGCAATCAGAACTTCAATCCCTGGGTGGTGAATCGTTAGTGACACTTGAGCATACGCAGGAAGGAACTGGATTCGTTACGCCTGGTATCATCGATTGTACTAACATCGCTGATTTCCCGGATGAAGAGCATTTTGGTCCATTATTAAAAGTTTTCCGTTTTGATGACTTTGAAGCGGCAATTGATAAAGCGAATGAAACCAGCTTTGGATTGTCTGCAGGCCTGTTGAGCGATGATGCGGCGAAGTACGATACATTTTTCCGTTTGATTCGCGCAGGTATTGTTAACTGGAACCGTCCGATCACCGGCGCAAGCTCGGCAGCACCATTTGGTGGCATCGGAGACAGCGGTAATCACCGTGCAAGTGCTTACTATGCCGCCGATTACTGTGCGTATCCGGTAGCATCTGTTGAGCTGGACAATGTTGCATTACCTGCATCATTAAGCCCTGGTTTAACGATCTAAAGATATGATGAAAAGCTGACGATTAATGTCAGCTTTTCTTTTTCCCGTTGTAAATCTTCCTGTATCTCACCTGATTGCAATAGTCATCAGGACATTACTCCCCCGTTGCTTTTATGCTGAACATCCTCAACATTGATCCAGATTGGTTGCAAGACTGATATTCTCGGCAATACTTTTTAGAGTCAATTTATATGACGGTATTTATTGGTTATCCCCTGAAGATACAGATGATATGTTTGATTATTCAAAATTCTGTACCTTATAGGTATTGAAGGATTGAGTTTGAAAGCTGCATCTGTTTAAATCGGTAGGGTTTTGTGAATTGTCCAAACAGGGTGTAAATCATTATGGTCACAGATAAAGAGGGTTATGAACACCTCATCATGTATCTGACTGAAAACTTAGTTCTTTTTGAAACAGGCGGCAAGTTAGACCCTAGTGGTATTACAGTCATGGAATTGATTGAAGATATCATTGCAACGAACATCTACAATCTTTGTACACAGCATTCTGAGCTTGAATTTAATCATCGAAATATTATTGTCAGGGAAGTGGACAGTATTGTTTATGATTTGCAAGAAATCTTATCTGGCGTGTTAGAACAGCCTGTAACGGTCCATCAAAGAGAGTTTATTGAAGAGTTCTCTGGTTTGATCAAAAACTTGTTCGATAGTGAAATTGCAGACTTACTGGATTAGGTATCGCTCCTTAATTCGCTGTTGTTGATTCAGTCTGATATTTTTTATTATATCTACACTTACTATAGCCGCTTTGGTGCTATGCCTTTCTGATATATCATCTCATCTGATTTGCTGATTCTGTATGACAGAGTCACCAGCTTTATACGTTCTCAGATTGTTGCTCAACCACACGTTGGCTGATGCTCGTTATTTTTGTCTATAACAATCTGAAGCATTAACCATTTTTAATTAGGTGAACTTATGAAAACAAACGTGAAATGGGTTGGCGATAAAAGCTTTTTAGGTCTGTCTGATTCAGGTCATAACGTTGTATTTGATGGCAATGGTCCTGATGGCGGAGCGCCAAGCCCAATGGAAATGGTGCTAATGACGGTTGGTGCATGCGCATCTATTGATGTCGTAATGATGTTAGATAAAGACGGCAGAAAGTTAGCAAGCTGCGAAGTAGAGATTAGTGGTGAGCGTGTAGATACCGTGCCAAGAGTATTTAAGAAAATTGTACTGAAATTTGTAGTGTCCGGTGAAAATATTTCTGATGATGACGCAAAATTTGCTGTGATGGCATCCGCCGATAAGTACTGTTCTGTTGCAATGATGCTTAATGGAAAAGTTGATTTAGTCTTTGAACATAAATTATTGAAATAAAAAATATAATTTATCTCATGATTGCCTCGTCATAAATACTTTTATAACGGGGCTGTTTGATCTCTTTTCGGAAATCGTTTGACCAGCTTTTCCCCCGCAATAAATTCTTTTTCAATTAATATATTTCAGGCGTTTTCAATAGAAAAAAAGTGGTTATAATCCACGATCCTGATTTTTCATTTAGTGCTAAATTCAGTAGAGAAGAATTAAAAACTGAACAAGGTTCAGGTTTTTGATTCTACATATCCGTTTATTTCAAAATTAATGGGTAAAACTGTCGATTATAGGTTCGGCAAGGAAAAAAAGCAGGCTCCTGAGCAACAGGCTTTTTTGCACGATTAATCTTGTACCTTTTAGGTTAGTTTGAGAGAAAATATTGGTGGTTCAATCACATGACAAAATAAGGCTTCACGGTTTTAATAACCTGACTAAAAGTCTTAGTTTCTGCATTTATGATATTTGTTACACAACGAATGAAGAGCAACGAAAAGAATATATCGAGTATATCGATGAGCAATATAATGCTGACAGATTGACCGATATTCTGAATGAAGTGTGTGACATCATTGGTGCAAATGTATTGAATATTGCAAGACAGGACTATGATCCTGAAGGTGCCAGCGTAACCATTCTGGTTAGTGAAGAACCTGTTAATGTCAGCGATGTCGATACTGAAGAAAGTCCGGGACCATTGCCTTCCGCAGTGGTATCTCATTTGGATAAAAGTCACATCTGTGCGCATACCTATCCTGAAAGTCATCCACATGAAGGCATTAGTACATTTCGTGCTGATATTGAAGTATCAACCTGTGGATTAATCTCACCGCTAAAAGCGCTGAATTTCCTGATACATAGTTTCGATTCTGACATAGTAACGATTGATTACCGTGTTCGTGGGTTCACTCGTGATGTTGATGGCGTTAAGCATTACATCGATCACGATATCAATTCGATACAAAACTTTATGGATCAACCTACTCGTGATAACTATCAAATGATTGATGTAAATGTTTATCAGGAAAATATGTTCCATACCAAGATGATCAAGAAAGAGTGGGATCAGGAGCTGGAGAGTTACCTGTTTGGGGTGAAGGAATCTGATTTATCAGAGGAAGAAAAAGCCTCAATTACACACCGACTTGAATGGGAAATGAAAGAAATTTTCTACGGTAGAAACCTGCCAGATATTAAATAATAAACGTTGGTTTATTGTTTAGTTTACGATTAATGATGCGGCGCATTAAATCACCGCATCATTAATTCACCTTAACCGTCTATTCTTCCTTACCTTCCGCCGCTGCTTGCTCAGCAATAAAGGCATTGCGTTTTTCAATAATGGCTTCAATTAATGGTGTCAGTATTAAATCAATGGCCAGCCCCATTTTCCCGCCGGGAACAACCATCGTATTGTGTGTTGACATAAACGAACCAGCAATCATTTGCAGATAGTAGGGGAAGTTAACATCTCTGGTATCTTTAAATCGAATGACGACCAGACTTTCATCTGATGAGGGAATATCTGTTGCAGAGAATGGGTTTGATGTATCAACCGTTGGTACTCGTTGAAAGTTTATATGCGTTCGGGAAAATTGTGGTGTGATGTGAGTAATATAGTCTTCCATGCCTCGTACAATATTCGCCATGACAGATTCGCGAGAATGCCCTCTGTCATTGGTGTCACGTACTATCTTTTGAATCCATTCCAAATTTACAATCGGTACCATACCAATCAGAAGATCGACGTGCTGTGCCACATCATGTTCGTCAGTAACAACACCACCATGAAGACCTTCGTAAAACAATAAGTCAGTGTTATCTGGCAAAGGTTCCCACGGCGTAAACGTCCCCGGCATTTGGTTGTAGGGAACGGCTTCATCAAATGTATGCAAATAACGACGAGAACTACCCATACCGCAGGTGCTATAGCTGGAAAACAAATCTTCCAGTGCTGCGAAGTCATTCGCTTCAGAGCCAAAATAGCTAATATCTTTTCCCTGCTCTCGTGCTTTTCTGACGGCGACATCCATTTCAGGTCGTGAATATCGGTGAAAGCTATCGCCTTCGATAACTGCTGCATTAAGATTCAGGTGTCTGAAAATATTAGCAAGGGAATCCGTTGTTGTTGTTGTGCCTGCGCCGGATGAACCTGTTACAGCAATGATAGGGTGCTTAACTGACATGCAAAATACCTTTAATGGTAAAAGTAGCGAGAAGTAACGATGATCGACAAGAGGTTCAATATGACGGTGAACAACTGACTGTGACCAGCAAATAATAATAGAACATACTACTTTGATGTATTCAATCGTCGTGAATGATATCCAGCAGCGATCGATTATGATAGCGTTTCAAACAATTTTAATGAGAAATCAGGTTGTTATTTGATGGAAAATAAAATCAACAATGCAGTCAACAACACTATGAAAAAACTTATAACGCAATGTTTGATGGTTACAGGCATTGCCGCCCCAGTGGTACAGGCTGCGGACGATTTACCTCCGGCACAAGATGTGTATCTGGCCCAGTTGAACATGGCCGCAGGTCAAAATGCTTTGTCACGAGTGACGAACATCACTAACCGACGAGGTTATGATAATCAGCCTTTCTTTTCATTGGATGGTAGCGGTTTGCTTTACACCGCACAGTTTCAAGGGGAGGATGGCGAGTTGCAAACGGATATCATGTCATTCTCTTTCGCAACCTGCCAACATACTAATCTAACCAACTCAGCCGTTAGTGAATATTCGCCGACAGAAATCAATGGTGGTGCTGCATTTTCATCCGTTGTGGTGGAACCTGACGGAAAGCAATATTTATGGTCATATATAAAACCTCGGCAAGCGCAGCAAGGCTCAGCAATTACGACGACTGATGGCAGTATCAAAGCTATTGCTCAGGGCCGAATGACTGAAGCAGAACCTGTGGGTTATCATGCGTGGGGGCCACAGGAACAAGCCATGATGTTTATTCTGGGCGAACCTCATACCGCGCAATTTTTCAGTGATTTGTTGAAAGACGGTAAAGTGATTGCTGACAATCCGGGTCGTTCATTCCGTTATGTGCCATCCAGGAATCGCTATACCTTTATGATGCAGGAGAAATCCAGTTGGTGGTTAGTGGAGTACTCGCCGGAAAAAGATGAATTGATAAAGTTAGTATTGATGCCTTATGAGGCTGAATACTTTACCTGGGTTGATGATAAAACGGCGATTACAGCACGAGGTAGTCAGTTGCTGAAGTGGAACTATCAGGGCAAAGAACAGCAATCTGTGGCTCAATGGAAGCCATGGGTTGATGTATCCGCTCAGTGTTCAACGAAGATTTCACGTCTTGCGGTGAATAGTGACGCAACAATGCTGGCTTTCGTTTGTGATGAAAAAGTGGAGGAAAGCCGCGAGCCATAAGCTCGCGGTTTTTGTGTTGAGTTATTGTTGTAGATGCAAGGATTCAGTAATTCCACAATTTGTAATAAATGCCGGATCATGTGATATGGCTATTAATGATCCGGGCCAGGCTTTCAGTGTTTTTTCTAAAAGTTCTTTCGATTCTAAATCCAGATGGTTGTCTGGTTCGTCCAGTAGTAATAAGGCTGGCGATTGCTCGCCATAAAATAAACATACCAGCGCAACTTTTAATTTCTCACCACCACTGAGTGTTTCTACCGGCTGTAAGGCTTTTTCTCGACGTAGACGAACATGAGCCAGTGCTGTGCGGTACTGTGTTTCCGAGTGATTAGGTATACATCGTTGTATGTTCTCCAGCGCACTGAGCGTTGGTGACAAAAACGAAAAATGCTGGTCTACGTAACGGCATGAGCGAGTAATATCAACCGCCCCTTGTTCTGGTGTTAATTCTTGCTGTAAGACCTTTAACAGCGTGGATTTACCTGCACCATTCATTCCTGTTATTGCCAGTTTATCGCCTGGGTGTAGTTGAATATCAATCGATGCTTTCGTGCCGAAAGGTAATTTTAATTGTCTGGCCTGCACAACCGGACCGTTAACTTTCTTCGGCGGGGCGAGATCAAATTGTAGAGCATCAGTGTGTGTTTTTTGTTCGTGAATTGATGTCCAGTGTTCCTGTGCTTTTTGTAATGCAAAGTCGGCAGCCCGTGTTTTAGCTGCATGAGTTGTTTGTGAAGATTCTTTGGCTTTATCTAACACCATTTTACTCTGGTTTGCATTCGCACGAGATATCGCACCACGCTTTGCTTGAGTCGCCTGGCGTTCGACAAGCTGTTGCTTTTTCCGTTGTTCCTGCCGTAAAGACTGCTTTGCCAACATCTCCTGATGTGCAAAAGTCTGCAATCGCTGTTCTCGGTGTTGTTGCCAGGTCGAGTAATTACCTTGAACTCTGAACAGCTGGCCATGTTCAAGTTCATAAATGACGTCGGCTTGTTCCAGAATGGCTCTGTCGTGCGTTACTACCAGGCTACCGGGTAGCGTCTTTAACCAGTTTATAAGCAGTTTTTTTCCAATAGAATCGAGGTGATTACCCGGCTCATCGAGAATGACGAAATTAAACTGAGCAGTTGCCAGTTTTGCCAGTGAGAGGCGAACTTGCTCACCGCCACTGAGTGTTTGGTCTGGTAGTTCAAGAGCATTATGTGGTAATTGAAAATGCTTTAGCGCTTTTTCCAGACGAGCGAGGATGTCCCATTGATTTTCCATCAATTCGAAATCGGCTGAATTAATCTGGCCTTCATTAATTCGACGTTGTGCAGCCAGTATGGCATCAATGCTTGAATAATCAGTAGATTGGCCGTTGGTTTGTCCGAGATAACCAATATCGCCAAAGTGAATTACTTTGCCTGTTTGGATTGGCACTTGCTTTGCCAGTTGTTTAACAAGATGTGATTTACCACTACCATTTCGCCCAACAAGACAATGCAGTCCAGTGCCGGTTGTGAGTGATATATCGCTAAATAAAGTCTGATTTGCCTGCTCAAATGAACAGGACAGCTGATGAGCCTGTACATATTGAATGTCAGTCATAGACAAATAATCCGTATTGTTTGGTTGAAGAAATCCCTTGAACCCTTGGGTCAGGTCAACCGATTTGATCTGGGGTCAGGGAATGCTAGATCGAAAGAAGGGTGTGTGAATTCACTGTACTAATCTCCAATAATGCAATGATTTCTGTAGATATGTTGTTGGTTACTTAAGCGTAATAATAAGCCGGGCTGAAATGCCCGGCAGCGAAAGATGATACACAGGAAGCGATTAATTTTCCAGCACTCAATGAACCCAAAGGTCAACCAATCCTAATGTTCATGATCTGAATTGTAATTGAGTTTGTGGCCACAGTGGTGACAGTGGGTTGGCAATTTGCCGGATTTTTTAAAGGCAAGTTCCATTAAAAGTTCTGCTTCTTCTGAATCTATTCCCAATGATTCACGTAAACTTTGTAGTTCACGTAACTCTTCATCAGTGATTTTTCCATCGGCTAATGCGTGCTTAATCATCAATTTGTATTTTTGGCGACGTCGTTGAACTTGCTCGGAAAATCCGGAGGCAAGCAGGCCGGCGGGTAACGCGACCATTCCCATACTGGCAATCGTAATGATACCGCCAAATAGCTTGCCCAGTGGTGTAATCGGTGTGACATCACCGTACCCCACAGTTGTAAGCGTTGCCATTGCCCACCACATAGAATCAGGAATACTGCCAAACTTATCGGGTTGTGTTTCATGCTCGATGAGATACATACCACTGGATGCGGTAATCAGAATAATAAACAGCACGAAAAATCCGGCGAATAACGATTGTTTCTCTTCTTTAAAAACGGATAGCAGGAGTTGCATCGCATTGGAGTAACGAGTGAGTTTAAATATTCGTAATAGCCGGAATGCCCTTAGGAATCGGAGATCGACCGTGGTAAACATCGCCAGAAAAAAGGGCAGAATGGCGATTAAATCAATCAACGCCTGAATACTTAAAACATAACTGAGACGAATACGCCATGTCGGTGAGGTTGAATCTTTATACTCTGGCGTATCAGGAATGCACCAGATACGAGTTAAATATTCAATAGTGAAGACAGTAACAGAGAAAATTTCGAATGCGATAAAAGCTGTGCGGTATTGAGCGGAAACAGAAGGCACGGATTCAAGTATGATCGCCAGAATATTGAGACTAATCAGTGAAATCAGAAAGATATTTATCCATCGACTCTCATCCGTATTGTCGTCGCTATTCTCCAGAATGTTGGCTGCTTTGATCCGCATAGCGTGAGATAGCATTATTAAAAATTCCTGTCTTATAAATTATTGGGCTTTATATACCATAAATGACCTGCTTCAGGTTAGAATTGCGCCACTTTTTACCCCGCCATTGAGGAACACTATGCCCTGGATTCAAATCAGGATTAAAGCAACAGAAGCTAATGCAGACACAATCAGTGACTATCTAACTGATGCAGGAGCTCTGTCTGTAACGTTTATGGATACCAAAGATACACCAATCTATGAACCACAACCCGGCGAAATTAAGTATTGGGCAGATACGACTGTAATCGGTTTATTCGATGGCTATGTTGACACCGATCAGGTGATTAAGTTTCTTGAGGCGCAGCCTCTGTTCCAGGAAACCTTTGATTACAAGCTGGAACAACTGGAAGATAAAGACTGGGTAAGAGAATGGATGGAGAATTTCCATCCAATGAAATTTGGCTCTCGTTTGTGGGTTTGCCCTTCATGGCGAGATGTTCCTGAACCTGATGCAGTAAATGTCATGCTGGACCCTGGACTGGCGTTTGGGACTGGCACTCATGCAACCACAGCATTGTGCTTGTCCTGGTTAGATAGTCTGGATTTGACGGGTAAAACTGTCGTTGATTTTGGTTGTGGCTCAGGCATCCTGGCTATCGCTGCGATTAAGTTGGGAGCGAAGCGTGTGATTGGTATTGATATCGATCCTCAAGCTATCCAGTCCAGTGAAGAAAATGCAAAACGGAATAATGTAGCTGAACAACTGGAATTATTCTTACCGGATGATGCCCCTGCGTTAGAGGCTGATGTTGTTGTGGCGAATATTCTGGCGGGTCCGTTAAAAGCGCTTCATCAAAATATTCTGGGTTATCTGAAAGCAGGTGGAGAACTAGCGTTGTCAGGAATCCTCGAAGATCAGGCATCTGAGCTCACTGAACTTTATCAACAGTTTTGTGATTTAGACCCGGTCATTGAGCAGGACGAATGGGTCAGAGTAAGTGGAACAAAGAAGGTTTAACGGGATTCTCAGCGATAGTTCATGTTGGCAAACAGTCGAACCTTGAACAAATATTGTTAGCTAAAAGTACGTTATCAATTGTCAATAGAATTTATTCAAAAAAAACACGTTTTGTTTAAATTATAGCCTTTGATTTTTTTGAAAAAACACGTACACTTAGCGCCCCTTTTCGTACAGCGATTCATTTTTAATCAACTTGAATATTGGACCCTACTCACTACCGGGAAATGTGATAGTTGCACCGATGGCGGGTGTCACTGACAGACCGTTTCGGCAGCTTTGCTATGAACATGGAGCTAGTCTTGCTGTGTCTGAGATGTTGTCGTCAAATCCTAAGGTTTGGCGCACAGAAAAGTCGAAGGCAAGAATGGACCACCGTGGCGAGGTTGGTATAAGAGCTGTACAAATCGCTGGCTCAGATCCTGAGCTGATGGCAGATGCTGCACGCCACAATGTGCAGAACGGCGCCCAGATTATTGATATCAATATGGGGTGTCCTGCTAAAAAAGTGAATAAAAAGCTGGCTGGCTCAGCATTGTTACAACATCCGGCTCTGGTCGAAGAGATCGTTTCTTCTGTCGTTGATGCCGTTGATGTCCCTGTGACGTTAAAAATTAGGACAGGATGGAATCCCGATAACAGGAATGGAGTTGAGATTGCTAAAATAGCCGAGCGCAATGGTATCCAAAGCCTCGCTGTTCATGGACGAACCAAAGCATGCCTTTATAAGGGGAATGCGGAGTACGACACGATAAAGCTTATTAAACAAGCTGTTTCGATTCCTGTCGTAGCAAATGGCGATATCACAACCCCTGAAAAAGCGAAGCAGGTGCTGGATTATACCGGTGCTGACGCTGTAATGATTGGGCGAGGAGCTCAGGGGCGTCCATGGATTTTTCGCCAGATAACACACTATTTAGAACACCTGGAATTATTGCCAGATCCTTCAATTGAGGAAGTGAGTAAAGTGGTCAATGATCATGTTGCGAAGCTTCACCAGTTTTATGGAGACTTCATGGGTGTTCGCATTGCCCGTAAGCATGTTATCTGGTACTTAAAGCAATATGACCAGTTTGGTCAATTTCGAGAGAGATTCAATGCAATTGAAGATGCAAAGGAGCAACTACAGGCATTGGGTAGGTTTTTTGAAACAATGGTAATTAGTTAAGAAAGAGATAAATATGTTTGATCAAGGCGTGACTTCTCCATTTATCACAAACGCAAATGTTCACTCACAAGAAAAGCCTCAGCCACTGCGTGAAGCAGTTACTAAAGCAGTTCACCACTACTTGCAGCAATTAAATGGTGATGACGTAACTGAAGTTTATGAGCTGGTGTTATCTGAACTGGAAGCTCCTTTACTGGAAGAAATCATGACTTATACCCGAGGTAACCAAACTCGCGCAGCTATTATGTTGGGCATCAACCGCGGGACATTGCGTAAGAAACTTAAGAAATACGGAATGAACTAAGCCAGGGCAACAGCCCCGAAAAAAGCACCCTTTCAGGGTGCTTTTTTGGTTTTAGAAACCATAATTACCATATTCGGTAAAATATTGAGCAACTGTAAAGTCCTTCAGACTTTACCTGCGAAAGCAGATAAAAATTCAACAATTTTTGTAAATACTGAACTTTTGTCAGCGCCCCAATTTCCAGTAACTCTCAGTAAATAAGGTAATAAATAACAATGGATACACATCGTCCTGTCAAACGTGCGCTTATCAGCGTTTCTGACAAAACGGGTATTATTGATTTTGCACGTCAACTAACGACTTTTGGCGTAGAAATTCTGTCAACGGGTGGTACAGCAAAACTGTTAGCTGAACATGGCATCAATGTCATTGAAGTTTCAGATTATACGGGCTTCCCAGAAATGATGGATGGACGAGTTAAAACCCTGAATCCAAAAATTCATGGTGGTATCCTGGGTCGTCGAGGCAAAGACAACGACATTATGGACCAACACGGCATCGGTGAGATTGATATGGTTGTCGTGAACCTGTATCCATTCGCTGCAACGATTGCTAAAGAAGATTGTTCTCTGGCAGATGCGGTTGAAAACATTGATATTGGTGGGCCAACAATGGTTCGTTCTGCGGCAAAGAATCATAATGATGTCGCGATAGTGGTTAATGCCAGCGACTATGACCATATCATTGCCGAAATGAAGGCTAATAACGGTTCAACAGTGTGGCAGACACGATTTGATCTCGCCATTGCCGCATTTGAACATACGGCACAATATGATGGCCTGATAGCGAATTACTTCGGCACTATGGTCCCTGGCCATCATCAAGACGCCGACGACATGCAACCTTCTCCTGACTCTCCTGTAAAATTCCCCCGCACTTTCAACAAACAATTCATCAAAAAACAAGATTTACGCTACGGTGAAAATTCTCATCAGGATGCTGCGTTTTATATTGATGCATCGTTTGCTGACGCTTCTATTGCAACAGCAGAGCAGCTTCAGGGTAAAGCCTTATCTTACAACAACATTGCTGATACTGATGCCGCACTGGAATGTGTTAAGTCGTTCGATGAACCAGCTTGTGTCATTGTTAAGCATGCTAATCCGTGTGGTGTGGCGACGGCTGAATCACCTTTAGTGGCTTATGAAAAGGCGTTCAAAACCGATCCAACGTCCGCTTTTGGTGGCATCATCGCGTTCAATCGCGCTTTAGATGCCGATACTGCTGAAGCCATTATTGCTCGCCAGTTCGTCGAAGTTATTATTGCTCCTGAAGTTACGGCAGAAGCTCGTCAAATAGTATCTGCAAAGCCTAATGTACGTTTGTTGGAATGCGGTAGCTGGAATAAGTCAGAAACCACGAAGGATATTAAGCAAGTGACAGGTGGCGTATTGCTGCAAGATACTGATGCAGGCCAGGTCACAGCCGAAGAAATTAAAGTGGTTACTAAGCGCCAGCCAAATGAACAGGAATTGTCTGATCTGATGTTCTGCTGGAAAGTCGCAAAATTTGTTAAATCCAATGCGATTGTCTATGCCAAAGACAAAATGACTGTAGGCGTGGGTGCTGGTCAGATGAGCCGTGTATACAGCGCTAAAATTGCAGGCATTAAAGCTGCTGATGAAGGACTGGAAGTAGCTGGTTCTGTTATGGCTTCTGATGCATTTTTCCCATTCCGTGATGGTATTGATGCGGCAGCTGAAGCTGGTATTACGGCTGTCATTCAGCCGGGCGGCTCTATGAGAGACGAAGAAGTTATTGCTGCTGCCGACGAGCACAATATGGCGATGGTCTTTACAGGAATGCGCCATTTCCGTCACTAACTGGCAATGACCTGATAGTACCAGGAAATTCGTTATAACCTGCATATCTGGTTTGTATATAATTGGGAACCTTTGTATGAGTCGGTATGCAGGAGACTTCGAGTGACGTTGAATCAACGAATTAAAAGCACGTTACAGCAATTAAGCAAACATGAATTAGTTAAACAAGGATTGATAGTTTGTTCATTGGTGTTATTGCCTATATTGCCTGGTAACAGTGAGGCAGCAGAAAATAACACGATAAAGCAGGCGCTGTCAGGTAAGCATCGTAGTCAAAAAAACAGTGCTCGGGATGGCTTTCGTCATCCAGAAGAAACACTGTCATTTTTTGGCTTCAAAGATGACATGACTGTTGTCGAAATATGGCCAGGCGGTGGTTGGTATACGGAAGTACTTGCTCCGGCTATGAAAGGCAAAGGGACGTTATACGCTGCACATTTTTTACATGATACGCCGAGTGATTACTGGCAGGGATTGCGCAAAGGCTTCATTAAAAAAATGGAGTCTGATCCCCTTTATGAAGAAGTTCGGATCACCGAGTTTTATCCAACGCGTGACAGTGTAAAGAAGATGGCACCGAAAGGAACAGTGGATTTAGTTCTGACGTTCAGAAATTTACACAATTGGTATGAGAGCTTTGGAGAAGATGGAATTCGCACAGCATTTCAGGGAATTTATGATGTACTAAAACCTGGCGGAGTACTGGGTGTCGTAGAACATCGGATGCCTGAGAACTTTGATATCGATAGCTGGGATGCATCTGGCTACGTTAAACAAAGTATGGCTGTGAAATTAGCGCAATCAGTTGGTTTCACGTTAGAAGCAAGCAGTGAAATCAATGCCAATCCAAAAGATACAGCTGATCATCCTACAGGCGTCTGGCGTTTACCGCCGAGTCTACGTGGGAATGATGGCAATGATGCGAAGTATATTGCGATTGGCGAAAGTGACAGGATGACTCTCAGGTTCATTAAACCAGCAACATGATGATGTAAAATTTCCTTGCTTGTTGCTGATGATTACTGAGAAAGAAAAACGATAAAGAGAACCACAATAAGTGGTCGCGAGTAAAAATGCTCACAGCTGGAACTGAAATGCATACAGATGTGTTTATTTTAGCTTCAGGGGGATTCACAACCTTTTATTTTTGTGTATATTCTGCGTCGAGATTATTGGCGCAGACATCATCGCAATTCGAATGATTAAGCTACAAGCAGGAAACTATTGATGAAAGTACTTGTCATTGGTGGTGGCGGTCGCGAACACGCGTTAGCGTGGAAAGCTGCACAATCACCCTTGGTTGATACCGTTTTTGTTACACCGGGTAATGCTGGCACAGCATTAGAAGAGAATATAGAGAACGTTAATATCCAGGCTGAAGACATCGATAGTCTGGTTATTTTTGCAAAAGATAACGGCATTGAGTTAACGATTGTGGGGCCTGAGGCACCGCTTGTTGAAGGTGTTGTTGATCGATTCAATGCAGAAGATCTGGCGATTTTTGGGCCGACAGCTGGCGCGGCACAATTAGAAGGCTCAAAAGCTTTCACCAAAGATTTCCTCGCTCGCCACAACATACCTACCGCCGCCTACCAAACATTTACCGATCCAGAACCTGCCAAAGTATATGCTGAAACACTGGGCTTTCCGGTTGTTATCAAAGCTGACGGTCTGGCTGCGGGCAAAGGCGTTATTATCGCTGAAGATAAATTGCAATCTGATGCTGCAATTGACGACATGTTGGAAGGCAACAAGTTTGGTGAAGCTGGTAGTCGGGTTGTTGTTGAAGAGTTCCTTGTTGGTGAAGAAGCTTCATTTATTGTGATGGTTGATGGCCAAAATATTCTGCCATTTGCATCTTCACAAGATCATAAAGCGCGTGATGATGGCGACAAAGGCCCAAATACAGGTGGAATGGGTGCTTACTCACCAGCTCCAGTTGTTACACAAGCTGTTCATGACTGGGTCATGGATGAAGTGATCCGTCCAACTGTTGATGGCATGGCGGCTGAAGGCAATGTGTACACAGGATTCTTGTATGCAGGCTTGATGATTGATAAAAATGGCGAAGCTAAAGTTCTGGAATACAACTGCCGCTTTGGCGATCCTGAAACTCAGCCAATTATGATGCGACTTAATTCTGATCTGGTTGAATTATGTCTTGCGGCTACTCGAGGCGAGCTGGATAAAGCGACGATCGATTTTGATAGTCGAGCTGCGGTTGGTGTTGTACTTGCTGCGGGTGGTTACCCGGAAAGCTACCGTAAAGGTGATGTCATCACGGGCATTCCGCAAAATGGCACGGATACAGTGAAAGTATTCCAGGCGGGCACTCGTCTTGTTGCCGGACAAATTACAACGAATGGCGGTCGAGTATTATGTGTAACTGCATTGGGTGATACTGTAACCGAAGCTCGTGAGGCGGCTTATGCACAGGTCGATAGTATTAACTGGAAAGATGTATTTTTCCGTCGTGATATTGCATACCGAGCAATAAACAGAGAAGGGTAGTCTGAGGGCTGCCTTTTTTCTGGCATAAAAAAACCGGAAAAGTCATCGCTGCTTTTCCGGTGTCAGAAGTGTCGGAGAACTAACTAAACTGTTAAACAGTTTAAAAAATTGCAATAGAGAGACTACTATGCAGACCGACGCACGTTCTCAGTAATGAATTACTTCTTACCTTCATTTTCAGATGATTTGGTATAAAACATCCAGAAAATATACCCCATCATCAAGACAATAAACCCAAGTACTGAGAAGGATAAGTACAGTACGGGATCAGAAAAAAACTCTTGTAACGTAATCATGATGAGCTCCTTGGTTGAACGGTTGCCACTCTGATAACGAAAGTCATTTCAACGGTATTGAAAGCCTGAAAATCAGGTTCCAACCCTTCCAATACATTGATTTAAATCAATATATTGCCTGAGTAACTTTCACGTAATAAGCATAGTCTAAACAAGGGTATTATTCTGTGACCTGGATCAAATGTATTGTCGGAATCAATAGCTGTTTAAAAAATCCAACAATTCTGACTGGATACTGACTGGCATGTCATGCATTGACAAATACCTGCTCAGTACAATACGAGAGCCGGATATCGGTTCTGGCAGAAGGGCATTGAGTGCGTGAATTAATTCCTGTTGTTCAAAGCGTTCAAATTGAAGCTCAGTGTCAAGCAGGCTCGATTTGAGCCGATTATAATCAGCGTCATCAAGCCCCTGATTTATCCATTGTTGTTTGAGTGTGGTGCGGAGTGCGCGCAGAGGCTGAGTGTAAGACTGGCTGACCGAAGCCGCAATCTTTGCTAATGACGTTAACTGGCTATCTGTTAATGAAAGCATTTGAACATCCATCCAGTGGCACAACAAGGCAAGGTTAATGTTGATACCATATTGATTCTGCGCTTTCAGCATGAGCGGTTGTACGTTGCTTTTGCTGTATTGTTGCAGACTGAATGTCCAAAATGCTTGCGGATCAAACATCTTCAACCCTGATTAAATTCTTCAACCAGTGATTCATATTCTTCCGTTGCTTCAAACCAGTTTTCTTCCGCTTCATTCAGCGCTTTGGTCAATGTGGTCTGTTGCTGTAATAACATCGTTAGTTTGTCTTTGTTAACTGCGTCATAGATCGTGGCGTCTGAGAGTTGTTGTTCAATGTCGTCTTTCTGTTCGGATAGGCGCGTCATTTCCTTTTCCCATTTCTCAACCTGTTTTTTGACGGGACGAGCTTTATTCCTGAATTCAGCTTCCAGACGCTTTTGCTCTTTCCGGTTAATCGCTGTGCTTTCCGATGCAGGTTTATCTGAAGAGTTGCTATCAGCTTTGTCGGCCTTATTCGCATTGACCAGCCATTGATGATAATCATCCAGATCACCTTCAAAACGGTCCACTTGCCCGTTATCAACCAGATAAAAATCGTCCGTCGTCATTTTTAACAGGCTTCTGTCGTGCGATACCACAACCATTGCACCGGAGAAAGCTTGTAGTGCCATTGTCAATGCATGGCGCATTTCTAAATCGAGGTGGTTAGTTGGTTCATCCAGCAAAAGCAGATTGGGTTTTTGGCTAACAATCAGTGCTAAAACCAGTCTGGCTTTCTCTCCACCTGAAAAAGGAGCGACTTTTTGCAGGGCTTTATCACCCTGAAAACCAAAACTTCCCAGGTAGGTTCTTAATGCTTGCTCTGTTTCACTCGGCATCAAACGCTGAATATGTTCCAGTGGTGTTTCATCATCATGGAGTGTTTCCAATTGATGCTGAGCAAAATAGCCAATTTTCGCACCTGGATTCACGGCGACTTTGCCATCGATGGATGTGATATCACCAGCAATTAACTTAATTAATGTTGATTTACCGGCACCATTACGACCAAGCAGGCCAATTCGACTGCCAGGAACCAGATTTAATAAGACTTTTTTCAGAATGATTTTTTCACCGTACCCAGCGACAACATCTTCCATTGTCAGAAGTGGATTCGGTAATTGTGCGGGCTCGTAAAACGAAAAGTTGAAGGGAGAATCGGCATGAGCAGGTGCAATTTCTTCCATTTTCTCGAGTGCTTTTACCCGACTTTGTGCTTGTTTTGCTTTTGACGCTTTAGCTTTAAATCGATCGATGAAAGATTGTAGGTGAGCCCGTTGTTTTTGCTGCTTTTCATACATGGCTTGTTGCAGCACCATTTTTTCAATACGCTGTTTTTCAAAACTACTGTAATTGCCGGTATAAGCATTAGGTTGCTTTCGTTCAATATGAACGATTTGCTTTACCACATTATCGAGGAATTCCCTGTCGTGAGAAATCAGGATTAATGTTCCCTGATATGACTTCAACCAGGATTCAAGCCAGATAACCGTGTCCAAATCAAGGTGATTAGTAGGCTCATCCAGTAGTAATAAATCTGAACGGCATAGTAACGCCTGAGCCAGGTTTAAGCGCATTCGCCAGCCGCCGGAAAAAGATTTTACGGGTGAATTCAGTTGCTCGGCGCTGAATCCCAGTCCGGATAACAATTCACCTGCTCGTGCATTGATACTGTAACCGTGTATGGCGTCTAACTTTTGATGAAGTGTCGCTATTAACTCGCCTTGATGAGCTTCTTCCGCCTCGACCAGTTGCTGCTCTATTGTTCGATATTCAACATCGCCGTCAATAACATATTCAATTGCGGTTCTGTCCAGCGCCGGCGTTTCCTGCGCGACAGAAGCAATTTCCCAGTCTTTGGGAATCGAGAGATCGCCTTCATCAGGTTGCACTTTTCCCATCAACATTGAAAACAACGATGATTTACCACAACCATTTTCACCGACAAGGCCAACCTTATGGTTGGGAAAAATGGTTAGGTTGGCTTGATCCAGCAGGATATTCCCGCCCCGAATAAGTTGAATGTCAGTAAGTTGAATCATAATGTTTAGCGTGAGAAAAAGTGGCGGACATTATAGCAATGAGAGGCTGAAAAAAGCCCGTAATCAGAAGACCAGATAATAAAAAACCGACCAGGAATAATCAGGGTCGGTTTCTTAAACGAACATTTATAATATTAACCGCAGAATGATGTTCCCAGTGCAGCTAATTGATCGGATTGTTTACGTAAATCGGTAACGTTTTCTTCGACGTTATTTGCCTGACCAGAGTTATCATTTGACACCTGAGCAATACGTTCAATATTGCTGCTGATCTGGCCTGATACAACGCCTTGTTCTTCTGCAGATGTTGCTATTTGCGTTGTCGCATCGGCGATTGACTGTACCATATCGTAGATTTGATCCAGCTGCTGTTGTGTGACGCCTGATTCATTAACGCATTTTTCAGCCTGTTGCTGGTTATTCGTCATTACTTCTGCCCAGGTCAACAGCGTTTGTTTGATCTCGTCTACTGATTGTTGGATCTGAACAGTCGCGTTTTGAGTTCTTGAACTTAATGCTCTTACCTCATCGGCTACAACTGCAAAACCTCGACCATGTTCTCCGGCTCGAGCGGCTTCAATCGCAGCATTAAGTGCCAATAGATTTGTTTGATCAGCAATGCCCTGGATTTCGCTCATAACAGCGCCAATCCGCTCAGCTTCTTCTGCTAATCGATCAGCAGTACTCGCTGCTTGTTCAACTTCATCTGCCAGATTTTGAATAATCGACGTGGTTTCACCCATTTGATTTTTCGCATCATCACAGACATTGTGAGTTGAGTTAATGTCACCTGCTACATCCGTCGTGTTACGCGCAATCTCTTCAACGGTTGTTGACATTTCAAGTACGGCACTGGCAACCATCTCCAGTTCCGATGCTTCCTGATGAAGGCTGGTTTTAACCTGGCTGGTGTTTTCCATCAGACTACTTGCGACTTGACTAACCGCTGATCCAGATTCGTCTATCATGCCAAGAACGGTAGCCAGCTTACCTTCCAGCATTTGGATGCGATACTCGGGAATACCGTGCATGCTGGTACCGGTATAAATTAAGCGCGATACGCTGTCATAATCGTTACGGTAGTTAGTGAATAGTTTTGGTCCAGTGACTATTTCATTCCAGAAAATGGCACTGAAGGCACCAGCCAGAGCAAGCATTAAGATTAATGGAATCAATCCACCTGATAGGCCAGCTACTGTCGCAAGTGCAATGGTGATGAATGCTGCGACGATGTACTTATTACCAATTTCAGCTAATGGCGAGGTGATAGATTTTCCCGCATTAATACGTTCATAAGCAGATGCAGCCCGACGTTTCAATTCTTCTGAGGGTTTACTGCGTACACTTTGGTAACCAACAACCTGACCATCTTCCACATAAGGAGTGACGAATGCATCTACCCAATAGTAGCTGCCATCTTTACAGCGATTTTTGACGGCTCCTCGCCATGAATTTCCGGCCTGAAGATTCGTCCACATATCTTTAAATGCGGCTTTTGGCATATCCGGATGTCGGATTAGATTGTGATTCTTGCCAATAAGTTCTTCCCGTTCGTAGCCTGCGATTTTGCAGAATATGTCATTGGTATAGGTGATGACACCACGAAGATCGGTACGTGAAATTAACTTTTCTCCAGCAGGAAAGGTAACTTCTCGATCCTGAACTTGTTGATTTCGCCTCACTTTTACGCTCCTGTTAACTTAAACAGATTTGGTCTGATACTACTAAGACTGATTTTGACTACTTTTGACGTTCTTACTCAAAGGTGAAAAACAAAAAGAGCATAACCAACTAAAAATCTATGTAATTCACTTTAACAATAATTAGTATGGATTTTATAAACAATTACCTGTTTACAGGGGCATTACACTACCAGTTCAGACTTCTAATTTCTATTTATTATTTAGATGTTAGCAGCTACTGAATAAGTAATACTTTTGGAGGAACTGTTGCAATAAAAGTACACCTAAAGTGAATAATTTATAGCCTGTAAAGGGTTAGCTGATTCAGGGTATTTTTCACTGTTTCTGATATGTGTCTCGGCATTAATTATGGTTTGAGATAAAATGAGTGGTTTGTAAGACAAACTTGCAGGGGATAATCGTGACGATTTCCCAGAGCATGGACATGAATGAGGCATAATGAAAACAAAAAAGCGTTTTATCGCGGGTGCGACTTGTAGCCAGTGTAATGAAATGGATACTTTGATGTTGTATCTGGAAAATGGTGTGGAGAAAGTTGAATGCGTGGCTTGTCACCACGTTATGGCGAAACCGGGAGAAGATGTCGAACAACAGGCACGTTCGAATGAACAGGTCATTGGTGTTTTCAAACCATAAGCAAACGATTTAGCTTAACCTGGAGACATAATAAGCAGCTTCGCATCCTGTGAATTTACTCTTAAAAATGTGGAGGAATGTTGTCTTCAGGTCGAAATGCCTCGCCTTTATTGTTTGCGCTATCCTGTAGTTCTTTGTATTTCTCAACGATTAAGCGAATCTGATCTTTGAGCTGATGGATTTGTAATTGCTGAGCTGATATTGCACTGTTTAATTGCTCAATGGTGTCATCCTGGAATGCCAGCTGGCTTTCCAGATCATTAATACGGTTTTCTAACGCCGTGGTTTTATCTGTCATCGCGTTTCTATTGTCCAACTTTCTGCAAGACCGGCTGAACTTTCAGTGATCAGTTCTGCATCATTATTTGAAAACGCGACACTATACACGACGGCACCTTTAGGGCGAGAGTTTTTTCGAGGTGTTACTCGCCATGACTGTAATTTCTTTCCGCTTGCGACATCCCACAAGGCTAACTGGCTTGTCGGTGCGCCTGTAGCCAGTAACGTACCTTCATTGTTAAATCGGACGGCACTGAAAATTTGTTGACGTGCGGTATATGACAGTGTTGAAACTGGTTTGCCTGTTGTTAAATCCCAGATTTGAGCCTTTTTCTGACTATCGGCGGTGAAAGCAATTCGGCCTTTAGGATCAAGAGCGACGCGAGTAACACGGCTAGGATGAGTAAATCGGTATATCACCTGACCTGACTGGGTATCCCATAAAAAAGCGGTGTAATCATTTGAACCTGTTAAGGCATATCGTCCATTAGGTGACAGTGCGACACTATTGATCTTCTCCTGATGACCAATAAATTCTAACCGGCGACCCGTGGCCAGTGTGATATGAACAACTACGCCATTACTTTTACCAATTAATAAATGATTGCCGTTGTTGGAAACGGCGACGTCGCGAATATCGGATTCTCTGACCTGCCAGTAGCCCTCTGCTTTTCCTGTTTCTATCGACCATAATGTGAAGTTTTTACGGTCGGCGGTCAAAACATGTGAATTGTTCTGTGATATATGTGCTGTAAGGACAAGGTTGTCTACATCTTGTTGGTGATTCCACTGATATTTCAATGCATTGTTTTTTAAGTCCCACAGACTAATACCATGGTGAATTGATGAAACAACACTGTAGGCCGCATCATCGGAAATAACGGCGGTGTAAGCACCTTCTATAGCATGCTCCCAGGAGGTATTGGGCGTATTTGAAGTGGGTCCGCAACCAGTGAGTAAAAACAGTACGATAGTGAGCCAAAATACTGAAAGATTAAAAATCTGCATTATTACGAAAACACCTTAACTCTTTGCTAACAACGATGTAGTATAGCCGACCGGACGAATAAAAAATAACAGAGTCTGCGGGCGTTTTACGTTGATATTGAACAAAAAAACACCGTAAAAACGCGTGGTCAGGCCAAAATGTCAATAGATTGATTTATCTCATTTGTTGGCGATAACTGGAGATCAATTTAATGAAAAATTTATTTAAATTATCGCTTCTTGCGGTAAGTGTATCTGTATTGGCAGGGTGCCAACAAGATGCAAAAAAAGAAGAAGCTAAAACAGCTCAGGCGCCTAAGAAAGAAATCTCACTTCAGACTGATCGTGAAAAACAAGCATATAGCGTTGGTGCATCATTTGGTCGTTTCCTTACCAGCAACTTATCTGATAACGAGTCTGTAGGCATTATTCTTGATAAAGAAATTATCCGTCAGGGCTTTGTTGACTTGCTGGACGGCGAAGGCAAGCTTAAAGAAGAAGATATCAACGAAACATTGAAAAATCTTGATGTTGAAATTCGTAAGAAAAAATCAGAACAAGCTCGTGCTGAGTCTGAGAAAGCGATCAAGATTGGTGAAGAATTCCTGGCGAAGTTCAGCACCGAAGACGGTGTTAAGAAAACCGACAGCGGCCTTGCTTATAAAGTTATCAACTCAACAGAAGGTAAAAAGCCAGTTGCTGCTGATACTGTTAAAGTTCATTACCGTGGTACGTTAATTGATGGTACTGAATTCGATAGCTCATATGCTCGTGGTGAGCCAGCAGAATTCCCGCTAACTCGTGTTATCAAAGGTTGGACTGAAGGTGTTCAGTTAATGCCTGTTGGCTCTAAATTCAAGTTTGTTATTCCACCAGAGCTAGCTTACGGTGACCGTCCAACAGGTAAAATTCCTGCTAATTCAACGCTTATCTTTGACGTTGAATTACTTGAAATCAAAGGTGGTTCATAAGAATCTACGTTTGAATTCTATTTGACAGAATAGTAAACGAAGAAGAGGAGCTGTATAGCTCCTCTTTTTTTATGTGGTCGAATACTGCACTTCGTGTATCTTTCTGTTTTGTATTCGATGCTGTTCTGAAACTTTATTTATTCTGGGCTTATTCAGTTGTTTGTTGGGCTAAATGAAGAGATTGAATCAGCTTATCTTCCAGCTCAAACCTGTCATCCAGTGCTTCTCCCAGAGATGCTAAGTCTTTGTCAAACTGTTCAGTTAACTCATCAGCATTTTTTTCTGCGTAGTTGTCATTGAAGGTTAATGCGACATCGGTGGACTGGGTGATTTGTGGGTAGAGTTCTTCAGCCAGTGAGACCCCTTCTTCATTATTATCCGATTTATTTTTGGATGTGATTTGATCATAAACTTCGAAGTGACCTGCGGAAATGTAATCCATCATCACCTGACAGAATGCTTTGATGTCTGCTTCGCCGGGTAGTTGATTATCATGCCCGGAAAATTGTTGAACACCAGATAGCTGACAGTAAAGTACCAGGAGTTGCTTTCGCTCTTCCAGCCAGTTATCAATTACTGCGATTGAGCCGCCCCATTGTTGCTGTGCTTTTTCGAGTTTTCTCAACATAATTGCAGTCTCTCTATCAGGTAAATTACTGTTGTATCGGAAGATATCTGGAATATATAACAATCAATTTTACGCCAAAAATCAACCATACATTCTGTCTGATTGCCTGAATCTTGATTCACATTAAAAATATCAGGCATTCCCGCCGATCAAATAAGGTACAAAAAGTATAGCACATAAGACAATAACTGATTTGTCATAGATCTCTGACCTGTGTGAACGATTAGAAATGTTGTTACGATTGATGTAGATAACTTGTTTGATCATCATAAATTCATTAGAGCGTGTTGTCCTTTGCGGGTGTAATATCAGATATCGGTATTTAAGACGTGCTGCAATAAAAGGTTAGGCTGGAGCAATATGGTAAAACATAGCATTACAATCTCTGTAGAAATGACGGCATGGTGGTTTGTTTGTAAGGACAACCAGATCATGATGTATGACCACAAACCTGCGATTCCATTTGGCAAACTGGATGAAGTAAACCTGGATGATTTGCATGGTGCTGAAGGATGTGAGATCGGCGTTTACGATGATCATCCATGTTATTTGATTGATCTTGATGCTAATCGAAAAGAGAATCCATTGAGTGATGGACCTGGAGAGTTTTATTCAATCAGACGTTTGTTAGCTGCTGATGAGCAATTGTTCATGTTGGCTGGAAGAGCCTGGCAAGTTGCCCATTTTCTGCGGACACATAAGTTTTGTGGTCAATGTGGAAATAAAATGTCGTTAATCGATTATGAACTGGCAACGATTTGTAAGTCCTGCGGTCATCGTTGTTACCAGCGTATTTCACCCTGCATTATTGTCGCTATCCGTAAAGACAAGAAAATTCTTTTGGCGAGAGGGCCCAGACACAGAGAAGGTTTTTATTCTGTTCTGGCTGGTTTTGTTGAATCAGGTGAAACACTTGAGCAAGCCGTTGAACGTGAAGTCATGGAAGAAGTTGGTGTGAAGGTTAAGAATGTTCGCTATGTTGGTAGCCAGCCATGGCCTTTTCCTCACTCATTAATGATGGGGTTTACTGCTGAACATGCTGACAACGATATTTTGATTGACGGAGAAGAAATTGTAGAAGCTGGATGGTTCGATTACGACAATTTACCGGAAGTACCACCCGCGAGCACACTCTCAGGCAGGTTAATATCTGCAAGTAAAAAGTTATCACGTGCTTAAAAGTGAATTTTTATTAGTGCTAAAAACAAAAACGCCACTCAAATTGAGTGGCATAAATTCGTAGTACATGGGCTTGTTACATCAAGCTTCTTCGTGTTATTCCTCACTAGCGCGGCAAATTTATAGCAAAGCTCAGACAATGGTGCAACAACATAATTAAAGTAAAAACTCTAAATTGTGCCGAGTGATAATGAATAAATATGAATTTATAAGAATGTGGAAATTAGCTTCAGCCCAATGATTAAAAGGGCTGTGAGTTATAACAGTTTTGTGATTCCTTGCTTGATTCAATGATCCGTTTCATCTCGCCATTATTTTCAAATGTTGTTAAAGCGCTGTTGATATCAGACATTATTCGCTGCCATTCAGGAACAGATTTGTTAACAGCAAAGTAGAGAGGGTTGTATTGAAGTGGGGGCAATATGGCCTCAATACTATCAAGAATGGCGGATTTCTTTTTATAGTGCATATTCGATATTTTAATGGCGAATTTCACGACTTTAGGGTCGGCTATAATTAAATTCACCCGTCGGGCCGTCAATAGTTGCACCAGTTGAAGTTCGTCAACAGCTCCAATGGTTGAAAACATCTCTTTATCCATCATCGCGTCGAATTCCGGCGTGTTCTGATAGCCTCTGACGACACCGATTCTTTCGTTGATAATGCTGGTTAGAAAGCCGTTATATTTGGTTTCTTCGTGTTTTCGTTTGATAAAGCCAACCATGCCGCCTGGAAATGAACGAGACAATGCAAGAATATCTCTCCGTGTTTTGCCTTTAACATTATCCGATGGTGCTGAAGGTTCGATAAAATAGTCGGGGAAGAGGATGTCTGACTGGCCCAGTTCAACATTTCTCATCGCTCTCGCCCATGGAAGAAACTGAATTTCAACCTGATAGCCTTTGCTAATCAGCATGGCAACAGTGAGTTGGAATACCCATCCTTTGTCACATAATCCGCTACTAATATAGGGTGGCCAGTTCAATGTTGATAAATGTACTTTTTTGGTTGCCTCGGGGTTGAACAGGTAACTGTCAAAACCACGATAGCTCATCTGCGCTTCATAAGTGTGCAATTCCCCATCTTGATAATATTTGACTTCAACGGCTGAAATTATCGGTGTGTAAAAAACTGGGAGTAACAGCAGAAAATAACGCGCAAAGTATTTAACTTGATTCATACTTTGAAGTATTAAATTCACGTTCGATAGAAAGATTATCTTAAAGATAGTTGCTGTTTTGGCTTATAACCAGCTCACTCAGATATTATGGTGCCGGTTATGATTTGTTGCTGAGAATCAAACTTGTTCACTTTTATATCCGGATTAGCTATCGCGTTGCTTTAGAGGGGTATTTTTCGGTGATATACTTCGCGGACCATCAAGAAGAGGTTCAATAATGACAGAGTTAAAGAATGATTGTTATCTGCGGGCGCTATTAAAGCAACCTGTCGAGAGAACACCTGTCTGGATGATGCGCCAGGCTGGACGCTATCTTCCAGAATATCGTGAAGTCAGAGCTCAGGCTGGCGACTTTATGACCTTGTGTAAAACACCTGAACTGGCATGTGAAGTAACGTTGCAGCCACTAAGACGTTATGCATTGGATGCCGCTATTTTGTTCAGTGATATTCTGACTATCCCTGATGCTATGGGCATGGGACTATATTTTTCAGAAGGTGAAGGTCCAAGATTCAAGAAAACCATCGAAGATTTGATGGATGTGCATGCGTTACCTATTCCTGATCCTGAGAAAGATTTACGTTATGTTATGGACGCGGTAAGCCTTATCCGTAAAGAGCTGAAAGGTGAAGTGCCGCTAATTGGTTTTGCTGGAAGCCCGTGGACACTGGCGACTTACATGGTTGAAGGTGGTAGCAGTAAAACATTCTCCAAGACTAAAAAGCTAATGTATTACGAGCCAGAAGTGCTTCATTTACTTCTGGATAAGTTGGCTGACTCAACCATTCTTTATTTAAATGCGCAGATTGAATCTGGTGCGCAGTCAATTATGATTTTCGACACCTGGGGCGGTATTTTAACGCCACGTGCTTATAAAGAATTTTCTCTATCGTATATGAGCAAGATCGTTGATGGACTTGTTCGTGAAAAAGATGGCCGCAAAGTTCCAGTGACGCTATTCACGAAAAACGGTGGTCAGTGGTTAGAAATGATTGCTGATACAGGTTGTGATGCGCTTGGTCTGGACTGGACTATTGATATTGGTGATGCCCGTGCTCGCGTTGGTGATAAAGTCGCGTTACAGGGGAATATGGACCCTTCAGTATTGCACGGTACACCTCAGCGTATTAAATCAGAAGTTCAGTTAATTCTTGATAACTTTGGTTCTGGCTCAGGACATGTATTTAACTTAGGTCACGGTATTACACCGGATGTGAGTCCTGAAAATGCCGGTGTCTTTATTGATGCTGTGCATACGTTAAGTCAGGGATATCACATCGAAGACGACGACTAAGTTACATCGTTATCCTTGATTATTAAGACCGTCAGTATCTACGATACTGGCGGTTTTTTTTAGTGATGCCGATACTTCCTGGATCGCGTTACGAAGTTCAGGTAATAAGGATTGTTCAAACCAGGGATTTCGTTTCAACCAGATGTTATTTCTTGGGGATGGATGAGGGAGAGGTATAAAGGTGGGAAACCATTTTTCCCAGTGTTTAACATTTTCAGTCAGCGTTTTAAAACTATCTTCCAGATAGTAATCCTGAGCATACTTCCCAATAAGTAGTGTCAACTTGCGAGAAGGCATGAGTTCTGTAACTGCTTGATGCCATGTTGGTGCGCATTCTTTTCTGGGGGGTAAATCACCGCTTTTCCCTGTTCCGGGATAACAAAACCCCATAGGCATAATGGCAATGTGAGACTCATTATAAAAAGCCTCTTTGTCTAACTGTAGCCAGTCTCTCAAACGATCGCCACTTGGATCATTCCAGGGAATAGATGTGTCATGAACACGAATACCTGGTGCCTGACCAATGATCATTAATTGACTGGTTTCGCTTCCTCTGATAACCGGATTTGCACCGTGAGGTAGATGCTGCTGGCACAATGTGCAGGCACGGATTGAGCCAAACAGCTTATTCAGTTCACTCATGAGAGATTAGAATAATCGATTTAGCCCGTTTAGTGCAGCAACCCGGTAAGCCTCAGCCATCGTCGGGTAGTTGAACGTGGTATTGACGAAATACTCGATGGTATTACCTTTACCCGTTTGTTGCATAATAGCCTGGCCGATATGGATAATTTCTGCAGCCCGTTCGCCAAAGCAGTGAATGCCCAGAATTTCTTTTGTCTCTCTGTGAAACAGTATCTTAAGACCACCAACATTGGCTCCGGCAATTTGAGCGCGAGCCAAATGTTTGAATGAAGCTCGTCCCACTTCATAAGGGATACGCTTTGCTGTTAACTCTTGCTCGTTTTTTCCAACCGAACTGATTTCAGGGATCGTATAAATGCCAGAAGGAATATCGGCGATTAGTTTATGATTGCCATTCCCACCAGAGATAATATCTGCTGCAATCCGTCCTTGATCAAATGCGGCACTGGCCAGACTTGGGTAGCCAATAACGTCACCAACGGCGTATATATGAGGAATCGCAGTTTGATAGCTTTCATTAACCATGAGTAATCCACGGCTGTCTGATTTAAGGCCTATTCCTTCCAGCCCCAACTCTTGTGTATTACCTGTTCGTCCATTTGCAAATAACAGGCAATCTGCTTTCATCTTTTTCCCTGATTTCAGCGTTATCACTACACCGTCATCCATTGCATCAATACGGCTGTATTCTTCACCATGACGGATAACAACACCACTATTCCATAAGTGATAGCTGAGTGCGTCCGACATTTCAGCATCCAGGAAGGAGAGTAATCTGTCTCGAGTGTTGATCAGATCAACTTTTGTTGTGAGACCTCGGAAAATACTGGCGTATTCGCAGCCAATGACACCCGCACCATAGATAATGATATTTTCTGGGCTATGTTTGAGTTCAAGTATTTTATCACTATCGTAGATACGCTCATGATCAAAATTAACACCAGGAGGACGATACGGGCGTGAGCCGGTCGCGATAACGAAATTATCTGCGGTCAGATATTCTGATGTGCCATTTTCTCGAAAGACCCGAATGGTTTTTTGATCAACAAAAGAGGCCTGGCCGACGAAAATATCAACATTATTTCGATCATAAAACCCGGCTCTTAAACGTGTTTGTTTTCGAATAACGCCAGCGGCGTGATTCATTATTTCAGGAAAGGTAAGTTTTGATTTATGAGCATTGCTGTTAAACAATGGATTGGAATTATATTCAATAAGACGGCTAACCGAATGACGTAACGCTTTTGATGGAATGGTTCCCCAGTGTGTACATCCTCCACCTACAGAGTGATTTTTTTCAATCACAGCAACTCGTTTATGGCTTTTAGCGAGATTCATTGCTGCACCTTCACCACCAGGACCGGTGCCGATGATAATGGCGTCATAATGAGCTGAGACTGGGTAATCCGGAGTGTCCTGAGTTGGTACTTCTGAAGGTTGGGCTTTTTTCGATTTAGCGTTCATGAAATCAACGAGATATAAAGACAGAATGCCGCTAATAATAGCAGCATGACTCGTTGCATTCACGCTAAAAACGTTTGCAGTGTCTTGTTCTCCGGTTGTGTTATCTGGGGTTCATAAAAAAGGCCGCTGGAAGCGGCCTCTGTGTAGATATCAGGATGCTGCCAGTGTAGCATTGAGGGCCAACCATTCTTTCTTTTGATTGGTCCAGTGTTCCTTCAATTCTTTGTACTGTGACATTAATTCAGATTTATTGTATTGCTGAATCACTTTACGTTTTTTCAAATCCAGTAAACGTTTACGCGTATCGTAATAATTGTTCATACGAGTAATGAGTTTTTCATATTCAGCTTGCAATGTTTCCAGTTTGGCTTTGTACTCAGGAAGGCCGTTCAATCGAGCCTGTGTATTTTTCATCAGCATCAGGGCTCGAGCTTTTTCAATAGCATCTTCAGCGGTGGTGCGAAGATTTTTAGTTAACCCAATGAATGAGCAGGATTTAATTAGCCATTTAGTTGGATCAAAGTGCCACCACTTAATGCCATTGCGGTAATCATATTCAAAAATATGATGATAGTTATGATAGCCCTCACCGTATGTCAGAAATGCAAGAAAACCATTATCCCGCGCTGTATTCTCGTCAGTATAAGGTCTACTGCCCCAGATGTGAGCAAGTGAATTGATGAAGAACGTTGCGTGATGACTAATAACCAGGCGAAGAAAGCCAACACTCAACAACATGCCTAGCATCTCACCATGAATCAAACCTAATACGATAGGCACACCAAAGTTCATTAACAGCGTCAAAGCCAAATAATTGCGGTGTTGCCACATTACTATCTTATTACGTTGCAGGTCGCGAACATTATTGTAATCGTTATAACGGTGAGCCTGGTATTCTCTTAGCATCCAACCGATATGACTATACCAGAAGCCCATTTTTGCAGAATACGGATCGCGATCATTATCATCGACATGTTTATGATGAATACGGTGATCTGATGACCAGTGAAGAGCAGAGTTTTGTAGGGCAAATGCGCCACCTAAAGCAAAGATAAATTGCAAAACAGGGTGAGCGTCATAAGTTTTGTGTGACCATAGACGGTGATATCCCGCTGTGATCGATATACCGCAGTAACCAAGAGTTAGTATTGTTGCGATAATATGAAAACTGTCGAAACCAACATACCAGGCATATAAAGGTACGCCAATAGCAGCTATTAGTGCTGTGATTGAAAAGACCAGTACGTTGGTCCAGATTAATGGGGGTTTTTTCATAACAAAGTTAATGTACTTAGTTTTAAGTGTACAAGTGTACGCTGATTCTAACGGCTAACAGGATATAGTCAACTGTCAGAGTTGCATGTCTTCAAACTTTAATGACACAAAATTCATTGTGTGAAAATTTTTTTCACCATTCATTGCGGTCAGTCAATTTTCATTAATAATAGTCGACTCATTAATAAGTGGTAAGTTGAGAGTTTGCCGGACTGGTGTGACTCTAATATGTTGAAAACGGATATAAGATGGCTTCAAGAGCAGAACAAAAAGAAAGAACCAGGCAAGCGTTGATCAATTCAGCATTAAGTCAGCTTAGTGCGGAGAAAAGTTTTAGTAGCCTGAGTTTACGGGAAGTTGCCCGGGAAGCTGGTATTGCCCCAACGTCGTTTTATCGTCACTTTAGCGACATGAATGAATTAGGATTAACACTGGTGGATGAGGCTGGTTTAACACTCCGTCAATTAATGCGACAGGCAAGGGAGCGTATTGCTGATGGTGGTAGTGTGATCCGTATTTCAGTTGAGACTTTTATGGAGTTTACTAAAAGCAATAGTAATATTTTTCGTCTGTTGCTACGTGAACGTTCAGGAACATCTGCGGAATTCAGAGCGGCTGTTGCAAGAGAGATCCAGCATTTCGTTGCCGAGCTGGTGGATTATCTTGAAAGAGAGACAGAAATGGACATTGATGCTGTAAAAATCCAGGCTGAAGCTATGGTAACTATGGTGTTCTTTGCCGGGGCAGAAGCATTGGATTTACCAGAAGCCAAACATAAAGAATTAACGGAAAAAACCATTCAGCAGTTACGTATTATTGCCAGAGGAGCGTCCAGCCTCTATTTCTCCAAAAGGTCATCACCAAAGTTGGACGGAAAGTAGCGAATCACTACTTTCCTTAAACATTCTGAATTGATATGTATTGAGTAACGACAAACGGTTACTTTCGAACCAGTTTTACACCTGATTCAATATGGTGGGTGTATGGAAATTGATCGAATATAGCAAAGTGCTCGATGCGATGAGTTTTGCAAAGTTCATCAAGATTGTTTTTCAATGTATCCGGATTACATGAGATATAAACAATTTCATCATACTGACTGATTTGTCGAACAGTTTCATCATCAAGTCCTGCTCGTGGAGGATCAACCAGTACGGTATTTATGTCATAGTCATCGAATCCAATTTCGTTCAGCTTCTTCACATATTTGCCCCGACCATTTCGGGCTTCTGCAAATTCTTCACTCGACATACGTAACACCGTAACATTATCAATATGATTAAGTTTGGCATTGTAGTTAGCTGACTTTACGGAACTCTTAGCAATCTCGGTGGCAATAACACGTTTGAAATTATTCGACAGTGCCAGAGTAAAGTTACCATTGCCGCAATAAAGCTCCAGCAGATCTTTTTGCTGATTACTGGATTGTCCTGTTACTTCACAAGCCCATGTCAACATATGTTGATTCACGAAGGGATTAGGTTGTGTAAAGCTATTTTCAATTTGTTGGTAAGCAATTTCGCGATCCTGAACAGTAAGTTTTTCTATAACAAAGTCGCGCTCAACATTTATTTTTTGTTTTCTGGCACGGCCAATGAAATTGATGTTCAGAGATTCACTTAATTCGGCTTTTAATTGTTGGATCGCAGTCATCCAGTCTGCATCCAGTTGCCGGTGGTAAAGCAATGAGACCAGAATCTCACCAGATAAGGTGGCCAGATAGTCGATTTGAAAGAGCTTACGGCGCAAGGCTGGTTGAGATTTTAATTTCTCAATCAAAACTGGCATCAGGTTGAATATTGTCTTCCCGGCTGGTTCCCACTGATCAATACGAATTTTGGATTTATCTTCAGGATTGAACATGATGTGGTACATGTCATCGCCGTCATGCCAGACTCTGAATTCAGCACGGTAGCGATAATGATTAACTGGCGAGCGATAAACCTGAATGTCGGGAATTGTCAGTGATTCAAACTGTGATTGTATAAGAGTCAGCTTTTCAGCTAACTGTGTGTCGTATTGGGAAGTATCGATAACGCCAATTGCCATAATGTAACTACTGTCAGTAAAGGTCAGATAAAAAGAGCGACATTTTATTGTTATTAGTTTGATTGTCCAGCGTTCTAAGAATAGAAAAGATTAAAAAATGTGCTAAATAATCATCAATACTTGCCGATAACTTTTCTGAGTCATCTTTTTAAATGCGTACCATGTTCACTTGATACCTTTTCTGAACGGTTCTATGGTACAAAAGTCGATATGACTCGGGGCGGATACTAAAAATGCCAACTACTTATACAGAGGCGAGTAGCTGGTGACACAATTGAGGTGAATCATGAATGTCGGTGACATCAAATCTCTGATAAACAGTTCAATGTTTACAGATAACCAATCAACGAAAGGTAAAGGTCAGCAGCAAAGTCTGCAATCTCCGATCAGTGCAGGTGAAATGTCTGCAATTTATCAGCGAAAGGCTTCCTCTTCTTTTAACTTTTCTGTCGTGAACCGCGCAGTTGCAGATAAGTTACAACATATGGATCCGTCAACGCCCGCCTTCAAAAATGACAACAATCAGCTGTTTGATCATGAAGAGGTCGCAAAAAACGTTTTATCGTTTGTTGAAAAAGCAGTGATGAAAGCCCGTGGGCAGGGAGCTTCTGATGAAAAGCTCAATACTATGTTGGCTGATGCCCGAAGAGGTGTTGAAGAGGGATTTTCTCAGGCTCGGGATATTCTGACTGATATGGGGCAGTTATCTGACTCTGTTAATGAAGGTATTGATAAAAGCTTTGAATTAATTGATCAGGGCCTCACTGATTTTGCCGATCGACTATTCAATAATGAACCCGCTCAATCCACATCTGTACAACCAGCCGCAGGCTCTTCCTCATTTGCGGCGGCGGCGGTGGCCTCTTCGCAACTTGATTATTCTCTTAGTAAAGAAAGCTCACTGACGATTAAAACGCGTGACGGCGATGAAGTTCAAATTAGTTTTGCCGACATGACTCGCTATCAACAATCTAATCATCAGGCAGCGGCTTACACTCAAAGCGATGGAAAGGAAAGCGGTTCATATGTACAGCAACAAGAATCGTCTTACTACCGAGCCAACGGTTTTTCATTTTCGGTTGACGGAGAGCTGGATGATGGCGAGCGGGAAGCAATTGCTGAATTAGTTAAAGATGTGGGTAAGCTGGCTGATGAGTTCTTTAATGGCGATTTAGATAAAGCTTTTGAACAAGCGATGGAACTTGGATTCGATGATTCTGAACTATCAGGATTTTCATTGAATATGACCCGTGTAGAACAAGTCAGTGTTCGTCAGTCGTTTTCTGGTATAGCTGATTATCAGGCTAATGCTATTCCTTCGGGAGAAGGTGGTGGTCAACCTTCCGCTCAGCAATTGATGAAGCCGGTGGAAGCGTATCTCGCAGACTTTATTAAATTCCTTGAAGATGCCCGGAAAGAACTCGCGTCAGATGAAGATATATTCGAATTGATGTCTCGTTCATCGGAGAAGTATCTGGAAAATCAAATGCCTGATCAGGTTGCTGAAGGAGCGGAGCGCTTTAAATCGTTTAATCAACATCTAATGGACTTAGCATCGGCGTTACAGCCTTCTTCTGATACATCAGCTGGGGAAACAGCCGATAATACTAATGCTGGTGAGGTATCTTCCGATACCCCTGATTCCTCATCTGACACAAACTCGCAAAGCTAAGATAAACATCGGCACCAATAACTTTTTTGTATTGAATAACAGTTGGTGCCGATTCATTTCAATGGCAGAATGCACTCACTTTTGACTAACCAGTAATCTTGATTGAAATCCTGTACTACGCCAAGAATTCTCATCTTTGACTCGGGGATAGGTGGATTGTCTGTAGCTGATAATATCCGCTGCCTGAGACCTGATCTTGAGATACGGTATTTAATGGACAATAAATTCCTTCCATATGGAAAGCTTACGTTCAGGCAAATATCGACTCGAGTAGCTTACCTGATAGGTAAAGCGATCAAAGCTTTTTCTCCCGATATAACCGTGATCGCCTGTAATACAGCATCAACTCAAGTATTGCAGCAATTGCGTGCTTTTCATGATCATGCATTTGTTGGGGTTGTGCCAGCCATAAAGCCAGCAGCGGAACAGACGATGTCACGTTCTATAGCGATACTCGCTACCCCTGCTACGATTGACAGTCATTATTTAGATCAACTTATTACTCAGTTTGCTGATGGAATTGAAGTAACAAAGATCGGTAGTTCTGCGTTGGTAGGCTTTGCAGAAACAGTTTTTTGGCAGCGAGATTACTCTTCTGACATGCTTGATCAGATCCTCGGTGAGGAAAAAGAAGTACTTTTGGACTGTGATCATATAGTACTGGGATGTACACATTTTCCATTTATCAGAGAACATTTGAAAACATGGTTATCGACTGAGGTTGCACTTCTGGACTCAGGCCAGGCGATTGCCAGAAGGGTCAATTCACTGCTGCTTAAACATGATTTACAGACTTCAGTCGATGAAACGGTTGCTGGGGACGTATGTGTTTATTCGACAAAGCAATTGGCTGGGAGGGAAGTTGAGTTGCTATTAAATAAGAAAATAGATTTAGTTAAATGGCTGGATTGGTAAAAAAAGGGCGCACAATGTGCGCCCTGGACTTATGATTCAGATTGTAGTTGAGTCGTCTCAGGCTTATCTTGCCGTTCTTTAGCTTCTCTCACTTTTAATGTTCGTTGCTGAAATTCGGAATCGTTCAGTGCTTTAATTGCGCTGTCTGCGTCTTCACTGTTCATTTCAACAAAGCCAAAGCCACGTCTTTTTCCTGTTTGTTTATCTTTAAGTAGACGTACGGACTGGACAACACCATATTGTGAAAACAGTTGCCTGATAGCAGACTCGTTTGCACGATAAGGTAAATTACCTACATATATAGTCTTAGTATTTCTGGTTTGAGTTGTTTGTTTTTTATTGGTTAGTAACTGAACAAAAATACCACCCAGGAAAAGACCTGCTGCAAACAGTATGTTTCCTGGAATATTTAAGTCGCCCACAAGAGACAAAATGATAAAGCCGACCAAAGCAATACCAATTGCGTAAAGGGCTGATGATTGTATAGATGACATATCAAAAACCTATTTTAGAAAATAAGAAAATTCAACAGATAGCAAGGCTATATTAACCAGTATTACTTATACTGCAACTTCTAATTACCTACACTGAATTTAGTTTTCGCTAATATCAGTAACCCTGAGAAAACTAGTCACATGAAGTATCCCTGCATGAATATCAAGATGGTTCACTATTATTAATTTGTGTAGATCTGGTTTGTTTGTGATGACTACTATTATATAAGCACTATATAAAGACGTAATGCTCAAAGAATAGATGAAGCACTAAATCAGATTCACACGGTCTGAATGGTTTCGTTTGATCATTGCTATAGTTCGTGATCGATTACTCGGATCTGAAAAAGGCAGTTGTTATTCCTTCTGCAAGATGTCGGTAGTGATCAGACTTTTGATCAAAACAAATCCATAGATTTGATCGTGATGTGTGAACAATCCTTTTTAGTATGGATTAAAGTACCGGAAATGTGTAGTTTTTAACCACTCAAGGTGAGGATTGTTTGGTTTCCAGGCGATTGAATCAAAAATACGAAATAAATGCCAAAAAACACAAAAAACCCGTTGCATCTTTATGATCATCTCTTATAATGCGCCCCGTCTTGTAAGGGAGAGCAGCGAAGAAAAAGAGAAAATCATCTCAAAGTTCTAACTGCTAAAAAAGTAAGTTTTTAACTTGACTTAAATCTTAGAATCCTTACAATGCATCGCCTGCTAAGTTGCTAATTTGGCAGGGTTTATAAGTCGAATCGACGCTTTAAAAAATGATTTAAAATTTTTTAAAAAAGAGGTTGACTTAAAAAATAGGAAGCGTAAGATACGCATCCTGCCTCGGGGAGACGCCCAGAGGAACGCTCTTTAACAATAAGTAATCATTCATCTGTGTGGGTACTCACGATGAGTTGATATCTGGCAAAGAAATACAGAAATCAATGAAGTGAGTAAACCTGAGTTGAGCAA